>CAWHNS010000006.1:0-392097 GCA_963830715.1 uncultured delta proteobacterium | reverse complement strand
AACAAATCAATTGGACCCGGATGAGACTCCACCCATTCGAGCGCCGACTTCCCGTCATCCGCGTCGACTACGGTATAGCCGTGTTCCTGGAGGAGCTGTCGCGTTAAGCTGCGCATGGTTTCATCATCTTCTACGAGCAGGATCGTCGCCCCTTGCCGTTTCGGAGCGACCGTCTCCACTTCAGGCTGGGATTCGAGCCCGATTTTGTGATCCGCGGAGGGGAGATAGATCTTAAACGTCGTTCCGTGTCCCAGTTCACTGTAGACCAAGATGTGTCCTGCGCTCTGCTTGACAATGCCATATACAGTGGCCAGACCCAAACCCGTTCCCTTGCCAATTTCTTTGGTGGTAAAGAAGGGCTCGAAGACGCGCGACACGGTAGCTTCATCCATGCCGTTGCCGGTATCGCTGACCGCGAGCACGACGTATCTTCCTGCTGCCATGGCCTGATGCTGCTCGGCAAAGGCCTCATCGAATCTGGCGGCGCGAGTTTCCAGAATAAACTTGCCGCCATGAGGCATAGCGTCGCGCGCGTTCACCGCGAGGTTTACCACGATCTGGTCGAGCTGGCCAGGGTCCGCCTCGATCACTGCCGCGGGTGATGTGGACACAATGAGAATCTCCACATCGTCTCCCATCAGCGGACGCAGGAGCTTGCTGATGTCCTTCAGTCGCTCGTTCAGATCGAGGACACAGGGGTGGATAGCGGAAGACCGGCTGAAGGTCAGGAGTTGGCGAGTCAAAGATGAGCCGCGTTCTGTCGCCTTCTTGATGTTCTCAACGTACTGCGAAGGTTCGGCGGCGGGGTCAATGCGGTCGCGGAGGAATTCGGCACAGGCACTGATGATTCCCAGGATATTGTTAAAGTCGTGCGCGACCCCTCCCGCGAGCCGGCCGATCGCTTCCATCTTCTGGGATTGATGAACCGCGCCCTCAGCCCGCTTCTGGGTCGTGATGTCGCGCGTAATTGCTCGGCGGCCGCACCGAATCCGGATTCCATTTAAAAAGAAATTGGGTGGCGGGTCCGCAGATTCGCCCTTGGCACGGGCCCATCCCGCAGCGGGTTTGCAATTTTGCATCACGCCAGCCGGTATGCTCGCGGAGATTGGAATAGCGAACGTCTTCGCAGCGGCAAACAATCGTCTCGGGCGCGGGAAGGCGATGGAGTTCCGGACGCAGCGGAAAGGCTCGGCCCAGACTTCGCGCGAAGCGTCGCAGTTTTTCTCGCTTCCCGAACAAGCTGCTCGCCTCCGCAATGCGGCCGGCGGCGGTCAGTCCTGCGATCTCCCCCTCGACCAGAGACAACTCAACGCCTCCAATGCCCGTCGGTTCGCCCGCGCAAAAAACATCCGCGACTGTGGTTCTTTGAAAATCGTCGATGTGTACGCTGCTGTTTTGGATCTGACAACCCAGCAGCAGAGGCAATTCGATGTTGGGAACAAGATGAAAGCCACAGGCAAGATAATCGCATGGGACAGTTTCCATTTTGCCGCTTCGGTGAAATGGTTACCGCCTCAATTGTCGATTTGCCGTTGGCAGCGACCGGCCAGCTGTTCGCGCAAAATCTCGCGCCCGCAAATTGTCTCTTCAACTGCACCCCCTGGACGATCTTGCGGGGATGCCCAAGCAGCGCCATGCTAAAGCGGGCCAACCTCGCCCACGATGCCTGTTCGCAAATGATAAATCCACTCGCGCTCAGTCACGCTCAGCAGCGAGACACATCGGCTGATTGCAAAGATGGATCTCATCGAGGGCGAGGGCGGTATGGTCGTTCCGGTCGATTACAAGAAGGGCAGCCCGCGAGATACTGACGACGGCCCCGGGGCATGGGCTGCGGATCGGGGGCAGCTCTGCGCGCAAGCGCTGATTCTTCGCGACAACGGTTACAAGTGCGACGAAGCGGTCGCGTACTATCATGCGACGCGTCAGCGCGTTCGCATAGTAATCGATGACACTTTGGTCGCGGAAACGCTTCGAGCGGTTCAGGAAGCTAGAGAACTGGCACTCAGAGGAGAAATTCCAGCGCCGCTGATTGATAGCCCGAAGTGTCCGCGGTGCTCGCTGGTGGGCATCTGCTTGCCGGATGAGACAGTACTCTACGAATCGATTCCTGAAGCACTCAATGATCCCCAACTGGCGTTGTTCGCCGCTGGCGCCAACGGAGCGGCGCCGTCGCCTTCGCGCAATGGCGACGAACCTCTTCGACGGCTCGTTCCGGCCCGCGACGATCTTCGTCCGCTATACGTTACAGGCCACGGCCTCGTTGTCGGCAAGACCGGCGAGGTTCTGCAAATCAAAGAACGTAAGAAGCCCGTCCAGGAGGTACGCGTGGGCGAGATTTCACAGGTGAACGTTTTCGGCAATGTGCAGTTCACCGCCGCGGCAGTACAGGGACTCTGCTGGGCAGAAAAGGCGATCGCGCACTTCTCCTATGGGGGCTGGTTCTATGGACTGACTCAGGGCTTGGGTCTTAAGAATGTCTTCTTGCGAAAGCAGCAGTTCACCCTGGCCGAAGAGCCGTTCTTCTGCCTCAACGTGGCTCGCGAGTTGGTCGCGGCGAAAATCCGCAATCAAAGGACACTACTCCGCAGAAACCATCTCGAACCTCCGTCAATCGCTCTCGCTCAGCTCAAGCGATACGCGGAGGCTGCTCTCAACGCGGAGGATCTAGGAGAACTGCTCGGTATCGAAGGCAACGCCGCGCGGATCTATTTCGCAAACTTCACTGGCCTGCTCAAAGTTGAGAGCGACGGCGAACGGGAAGCGCCTTTAAACTTTGAATTCACGCGCCGCAATCGACGTCCTCCGACCGATCCGGTTAACGCACTGCTCTCCTTCTCGTACAGCTTGCTCGCGAAGGATCTGACGATCATCTGCCATAGCGTGGGGTTTGACCCCTTGATCGGCTTTTACCATCAACCGCGTTTCGGGCGTCCAGCGTTGGCGCTCGATTTGATGGAGGGATTCAGACCATTGGTCGCCGACTCAGTCGTGATCGGCGCGATCAATACCGGCATGGTGACTCGCGATGATTTCATTCAGGTTGGCCCAGCGGTCGCCCTGACGCCGAAGGGCAGGAAGGGATTCTTGCGCGCGTACGAGCAGAGAATGGATACCCTCGTCACCCATCCGCTCTTTGGCTATCGGGTGAACTACCGGCGGGTGCTCGAGATTCAGACCAGGTTATTGGCCCGGGTGGTCACCGGCGAGGCACCTCGATACGTCGGTTTCGAAACGCGCTGACTGATGCGAGCGGTGAGGTGACGATGAAAACCCGGGGTCCGCTCGAGAGCCAAAAAACCTTGCCAATGCGACGATTTAGGACTATCGGACTAGAAAGACAGATGAGAACGGCGTTGGGACCGACAGGTACTCGCAAAACGGCCCAAAGCTCTTTGAAAATTGAGGGTTTGAGAAGGACGAGTTTCCGCGCTCACGTGAGCGCGGCCACATTGAAGCCAGAAACACTTGAGATAGCTCACCGCGTCGGCCTCGCGCGGTTTCCGCGCTCACGTGAGCGCGGCCACATTGAAGCGGCAATGCCTTCGGTTGCGGCTGTTCCATCGCTCAGTAGTTTCCGCGCTCACGTGAGCGCGGCCACATTGAAGCGGCCCGGAGCAGCTCCGGGTGGACAACCTGGGGGTTGCGTTTCCGCGCTCACGTGAGCGCGGCCACATTGAAGCCAGATTTACCGAACGCACGCCGATGTGAAAATGCGCATGTTTCCGCGCTCACGTGAGCGCGGCCACATTGAAGCAAGGCCCGTCTGCGCATACTCGTGGATATCCATCCACGTTTCCGCGCTCACGTGAGCGCGGCCACATTGAAGCGCGTACATCGGCGGCAGGATCGGAATCAACTGCGGCGCGTTTCCGCGCTCACGTGAGCGCGGCCACATTGAAGCGTGCTCTCAGTGTGCGGCACGCCGACCAACGGCGACCGTTTCCGCGCTCACGTGAGCGCGGCCACATTGAAGCTTTACAAACAAGATTGGAAAAAAGAGAGGCTTTCCGTTTCCGCGCTCACGTGAGCGCGGCCACATTGAAGCGTCAGCTCGCGGCTGTTGACCGATGGCGACATTTTGTTTCCGCGCTCACGTGAGCGCGGCCACATTGAAGCTTTTCCTCAACCATCGAACTTAACCCCACTCAGCGAGTTTCCGCGCTCACGTGAGCGCGGCCACATTGAAGCAAAAAAATTGTCGTTCGTCAGGCGGCGTTCTATGCCGCGAGTTTCCGCGCTCACGTGAGCGCGGCCACATTGAAGCGCGGCCGCGGCGGTCCTGATCGTGGCCGCGGTCCTGGCGCTGGTTTCCGCGCTCACGTGAGCGCGGCCACATTGAAGCACCGCCATCGCGCGCTCGGCGCCCGGCGGATGGAACTCCGGTTTCCGCGCTCACGTGAGCGCGGCCACATTGAAGCGTCAGCTCGCGGCTGTTGACCGATGGCGACATTTTGTTTCCGCGCTCACGTGAGCGCGGCCACATTGAAGCTTGTCCAGCGCGGCGATCTGCCCGCGCAATCCGTTCACGTTTCCGCGCTCACGTGAGCGCGGCCACATTGAAGCGACGATTGCGCCGGGCTGACCGACGCCGAATGCACCGCGATGTTTCCGCGCTCACGTGAGCGCGGCCACATTGAAGCAGGGCCATCGCGGTCACTCCAGTGCGGGACGCTTGAGTTTCCGCGCTCACGTGAGCGCGGCCACATTGAAGCCAGGTGAAGTTCACCCTGGTCTGAAGGGTGCGAAAAAGTTTCCGCGCTCACGTGAGCGCGGCCACATTGAAGCCGATCACCTTGCCGTTCAGCGCGGCGCAGTATGGGCGTTTCCGCGCTCACGTGAGCGCGGCCACATTGAAGCTATTCAGGAGAACTCTTCTAAGGCTACTCTTACGGTACGGTTTCCGCGCTCACGTGAGCGCGGCCACATTGAAGCTCAGCTTCGTCTCCCATCAACTCGTCGTGACACTGAAGTTTCCGCGCTCACGTGAGCGCGGCCACATTGAAGCACAAGGTCTAATCATTCCTAACCTTCGCTTATCTTAAGTTTCCGCGCTCACGTGAGCGCGGCCACATTGAAGCCAGCGGCGAGAGTCCCCAGTAGTCGTAAATCGGATGGTTTCCGCGCTCACGTGAGCGCGGCCACATTGAAGCAGCGCCTCAATCCGCACGTGACCTCGCCCGCCTTCGCGTTTCCGCGCTCACGTGAGCGCGGCCACATTGAAGCCTTCGCTTCCACTTCTCGGTATGTTCCCCAATGATGGAAGTTTCCGCGCTCACGTGAGCGCGGCCACATTGAAGCATCGCAATGGCTGAGGCCGGGGTGCGGAGCTTGGGGTTTCCGCGCTCACGTGAGCGCGGCCACATTGAAGCCCGCCCTTCAAGCGTGATGCGTTTGATGCTGTGATCCGTTTCCGCGCTCACGTGAGCGCGGCCACATTGAAGCGAAGACAAGGAGACAAATGATGGGCGGGAAGATGAAGTTTCCGCGCTCACGTGAGCGCGGCCACATTGAAGCGAATGCTCCGAGCGGTTGCTTCGCACCCTTGACCTTGCGTTTCCGCGCTCACGTGAGCGCGGCCACATTGAAGCAGCTTGCCTCATAATTGGACTTTCAACTTCGCCGTAGCGTTTCCGCGCTCATGTGAGCGCGGCCACATTGAAGCAGATCAAACCAAGTCGCGCGCTACATCGGCACCTTGAGTTTCCGCGCTCAAGTGAGCGCGGCCACATTGAAGCCGACGTGCAGCTGACGCCCAATGCTACTCCCAGATTCGGACGAGAGTCCTTTCATGGTTTATCTCCCGTTCCTGTTCCTGGCAGGATCAGTGTCAACCCAAGCCCCCGCTCTGGCGGCTTCCAGCTCCTTAAGCGCTCTGGCAACGAGCGTCTCCGCTCCGTCGCGGCGGTTGTGCTTGATAACGTAGGCGAGAGCGACTGTCTCACCGTCCCGAACCAGCCGACAAGCATAATCGGAAATCGGGCTCAGACCGGTGACGTTGGCTATCTCAGCAATGGATATCGGATACTTCCATGCTTCATCTCCGTTCGGGACGATTTCTATGGTTACACGCAACATCGACCGTCCGTCCTAATTTATGGTCAGAAGTCAGAGCTTGCCTTCATTCGCCAGAGCAACAAAGGCCTCCAGCGAAAGCACCGTCACCGCTTCGGTGCCGACGAGGTGCTTCTGGATCTTCTCGACGTAATATTCCCTGAGGGTCCAGCCGGGTCCGCCCAAAACCACGTAGCCGCGTCTATAGCTGGGAGTTTCTCTGATCGCCTCGGCAAGGCAAATGATCTCGAACGGAACCTTCTGTTCAGCGGTGCCCGAGCTCTGCTGCCATTTCATCGAGATTAGGAACTCGTGGCCCGCCTTTTCGGCGGCCAGATCCACCTTGTGCCGTCCGCCGCCCGGACGCGAGCCGACCAGCACCTGCTTACGGTACGAGTACCCGCCGCGTTTCAGAGCGGGCAGTACCATGCTCTCCAGGACGGCTCCGGTATTTGTGTTCCGTCCCACCCTTTTAGTCGAGACCGCGGGTCGCGAGGACTTCCTTGGCGGGCGATCGGTCTCCGGTGCAGTTGATCATGCGCGGCGCGTCGATCAGACGCAGCCTAAATCCGAGCTTCTTGTACAGCCGGAGAATCCGGTCGGTGGCCTGATTCGACAGGACGGTCGGCCCTTGATGTCTTGACAACCATTCTCCTAACCGGACCTGGTCGTCCCAGCTGAAACCCTCTTTCGAGTAAGACCTGAATTCCACATCGTACGGCGGATCGGCATAAAGGAAGTCATCGGCTTCGACCAAGACCTGTTCGAAGTCTCCCGTCGAGAATTTCCAGTCGCTGAAAACGCAGCGATAGCTGCTGAAATCGCGGTTGTAATTGATGCGCTTGTATCGACCGAATGGTACGTTGAAATGACCGCTCGAATTGAAGCGACAAAGACCGTTGTAACAGGTGCGGTTAAGATAATAGAAAAGCGCCGCCGCTTCGGCCGAGCCGGCTCCACCGTTGGAAGTAAGCTGGTTGAATCGCGTCCGGTGCTCGTAGTAGAGGGTCTTCCGGTTGTCGAACTCGACGCCATCATTCACCTTCAAGCCACGCTTCAGCCACGAATAGAAATGTACCGCGTGCGGATTGATGTCGTTCAGGAGGGCGCGCGCTGGTCGCAAGCTCAAGGAGACGGCGAGGCCGCCGCAGAACGGCTCTACCAGGCGTCTGTGTTGGTGCACCGTCCACAGTTCGGCAAGATGCGGAACGAGCCACCGCTTGCCGCCTGCCCACTTTAAAGGGGGTCGAACTGGAACTACCTGCACTTGGAGAGCCACACCCGCCGCCATCGCGCCTTCACCATTACCCGACTGGAGGGTCCGAGGCGAGAGTAGGTGCCTCAGATTTGCCACTGCGCATGGATGTTTGTGGACAGGTCTTCGTCCGGCTCCTCTATGCTTCGTTCGAGCAGGCGGTCGGCCAGCTTGCTGCCACTTGGATGTCACGCGTAAGTCAAGTATTATTTGACTAATGCATGACAACGACTCAGATCGCAGCAAAGCACGTCGAGCTCGGCTTTTTGAACTTGCCTCCGAACAGGGGGGATACTTCACCGCGGCTCAGGCGCAGACATGCGGCTACAGTAGGGCGCTGCTTGCTCATCATGCCAAGTCGGGCCGCTTCATTCGAGTTCATCAGGGACTCTATCGATTTCGAGAGTACCCGAGTTCACCCCGCGAAGACGTGATCGCCGCGTGGCTTGCAAACGGCAGAGAGACAGCCGTGGTCTCACATGAGAGCGCGCTTGACATTCTCGGACTCTCCGACGTGGTGCCAGAGGTTGTCCATCTTACCGTCCCAAGATCAAGGCGATACCGCACTCCGTCTATTGGTGTAACGGTCCACACTACGACTCGGCGGATAGGCAAGTCAGACGTGGTTGTCCGCGAAGGAATCCGAGTAACAGGGCCAGCGCGCTCCATTGTGGATTCCGCCGAGGCCGGGACCGCTCCAGAACAGATAACGGCTGCTGTAGGTCAAGCACTGGATCGGGGCATTACCACTCGGTCAAAACTCCTCGGTGCGGCGCGGGCGCGCGGCGGCAGAGTCGAGCGCCTTGTTCGACAGGCTCTCGAGGAGCGGCGAGCGTGAAGTACGAAAGTGGTGCTGCGTTTCGTCAGGCGCTGGAACAGCGTCTGCTGGCCCGTTCGCGAGAGACCGGCACTTCTCTCATTCGCCTGCGCAAGGCGGTTGTTTTTGATCGTCTTCTCGCGCGGCTCTTGGTCGCGGCCCCGCAACGTTGGGTGCTCAAGGGCGCGTTAGCCCTCGACTTCCGCCTCGGCGAACGCACGCGCACCACAAAAGACATGGACCTGATTCGCAACGACAGCGAAGAGGCGGCTACTTCCGATCTGATTTCCGCCCAAGCGGTTCGGCTCGATGACTTTTTCAATTTCGACATCGAGAAGGTAGGTCCGCCTGGCGAAGACCTCGAAGGCGCGGCGATGAGATACCGCACAAGAGCGGAACTGGGCGGCAGGCGCTTTGAGGATGTAATCGTCGATATCGCTTTCTCTGATCCGCTGAAATGGGAACCGGAGAAAATCGCGGCACAGATCTTTTGGAATTTGCCGGAGTCGATCCGATCGAGGTTCCGGTCCTGCCGCTTGAGCAACACATCGCAGAGAAGGTCCACGCATACACAAAAACCTACAGCCAAGGTCGCCGGAGCAGTCGCTCAAAAGATCTCGTCGATCTTGTCCTCGTGAAGCAATTCATGGTGCTGGATGCCTCTCGCCTTCGCACTGCGCTCGTTGGAGTCTTCGAGGGAAGGCGTCAGCATGGTCTTCCGGATCGGTTCCCGCCACCGCCGCCCGAATGGGCGGTCCCGTACCGGAAGCTGGCCAAGGAAGTTGGTCTCGATACGGACCTGCGTCAGGGCTATGCGCAAGCTGCGGCGCTGCTCGATCCTGTGCTGGCTGGCCGCGCGACCGGCCATTGGGATCCGCGGAAGGCTTCATGGATGTGACGCGCGGCGTCCAATTTACTGTGCCCAATTTTGTGCCCTCTGTGCCCGAATTTGTGCCCTAATCGGAGATCAATCGATAGCACTGGGTAACCGAGCGTCGCATTCCAGTCGTGCACAGAAAACCCTTCTGCCACAGCGCTTTCGCTACCTTGTAGCGCTACCGAGCGATACCAGACTACTCTGACGTTTGCGCAAGGTTGCACAACTCACATGCAAGAGGTCCCTGGTTCGAGTCCAGGTGCGTCCACCAACACAGCGGCGTTAGTTGAGGACTGGCTCTGCGCTGGCGTCCGGCCGCGGAAGTTCCTTCAAAACATGGCTCGATAATCCGTGAGAGCAGACTGACGGGCCTGAACTGTCGTGTACGCTTCCTTCGCAGATGAGAGCGGCATGCACACAAACGAGCGTTTTCCAGTCATTGCCATTGCGGGCTATGTCGGTCCCACGGCTGCATGGAAGGCATTCTCGGCGGCATGGACGAGCCTGTTAGGACGAATTAGTCTGTCCGTGCGCGTCCTTACGCTTATGGCACAGTACAAGGTGCTACATCACAGCAAGCCTGGAAGCTCAGCCTGATGAAACCGCTGCGACTCAAGTCATCGGCACGCACCCGCTTACCCCGTCCAAAGCGCCTGGCCGCACGTCTCTTCCCCATCCTCGAGTTCGATCCCGCGCCAGTCGCGATTATCGAGCCGCGCCGGGTGCACAAGTCGATTGGTGCTCCCCAACACTGCGTCCTCTGCTTCTTCCAGGACGTAATCGACGAGCTGATCCGCAATGGCGCCCGCGAGATTCACAGCGAAACGTGGGAGACCGGCAAGCATCCGATTTATGAGCTCGAATTCAATGGGCGGCGGCTCGCCGTGGTCCATCCGCGCGTCGGCGCCGCGATTTCGGCTGCGATGCTCGAGCTGATGATCGCGCTTGGCGCGCGCAAATTCATCGCGTGCGGCGGCGCGGGTGTACTCGATTCAAAGATTGCGGTTGGGCATATCGTAGTGCCCAACGCTGCCATTCGCGACGAGGGCACTTCGTATCATTACCTGCCGCCGTCGCGCGAGGTCGCGCCGCATCCACGCGCTTTGGCCGCGATCGAAAAAACCCTCCGCCGAAACGGCCACGACTACATCGTCGCCAAAACCTGGACCACCGATGCGATCTATCGCGAGACCCGCGCCAGGATGAATGCGCGCAAGCGCGAAGGTTGCCTTACGGTCGAGATGGAAGCGGCGGCGTTCTTCGCGGTCGCCCAGTTCCGTCGCGTGCAATTCGGTCAGATTCTCTACGGCGGCGACGATCTGAGCGGTGAGTGGGACCGACGCAACTGGAGTCGCCATCAGATCCGCGAGCACCTGTTCACGCTGGCCGCGGAAGCTTGCCTCAGCATGTAACGCCGGCGCCGCACTCGGCTAGCTTCGCCAGCCCTGAAGCAGAACGGCAGCCTACAGCCGGTCGGCCTTGGTGGCGCGCCGCGCGAAGCCTTTGGGACGCCGCTTCCTGAGCTTGCCGGCTTCCTTCTTGCGCCGCTCGACCAGTTCGATCAGGAACTGCTGGCAATTCCTGCCCTTGCCGGATGTAGCCGATCGGATGTAACTCCCGTCGGGCCGCATCTCCCAGGCGCCCGACTCCGGCTTCAGCTGGCAATCGAGCACCGCGCGGAGTTCCTGGCGCAGGAGTGGATCCTCGACCGGCACGACCACCTCGACCCGGCTCTCGAGGTTGCGCTTCATGCAATCCGCCGAGCCGATGAAATACTCCTCGGCGCCGCCGTTGCGGAAATAAAAGACCCGCCCGTGTTCGAGAAACCGCCCGACCACGCTGACGACCCGGATGGTCTCGGAAATTCCGGGCAGGCCGGGCCGCAACTCGCAGGTATCGCGAACGATCAGATCGACCTTCACTCCGGCCTGCGATGCGCGATAGAGCGCCCTGGTGATATCGGCGTCTTCCAGCGCATTGACCTTGATCTGGATGAGGCCGGGAGAAGCAGCCGAGTGTGCAGAGATCTCCCGTTCGATTTTGCCGAGCAGCGCCTTCTTGAGCAGCGCCGGCGCGGGAAGAATCCTGCGATAAGTGCGATCGGGCGTGTAGCCGGTGGTGAGATAGTTGAACAGCTGTGTGAGGTCCTGTCCGATCGCCTCGTCGCAGGTCAACAGGCCGAAGTCGGCGTAGATCCTCGCCGTGCCCGGATGGTAATTGCCGGTGCCGATGTGCGCGTAGCGGCGCAGTCCGTTGTAGTCCTGGCGCACCACCAGGATCGCCTTGCAGTGCGTCTTGAGCCCGACCACTCCGTAGGTGACGTGGATTCCGAACTCCTCGAGGCGCGAGGCGAACTGGATATTCGCCGCCTCGTCGAACCGCGCCTTCAGTTCCACCACCACCGTAACGTGCTTGCCGTCGCGTGCCGCGTCGCAGAGATAGCCGATAAGCTCGGAGTCGGCCGAAGTCCGGTAGATTGTCATCTTGATCGCGCGGACCTTGGGGTCCTGGCTGGCCTCGCGCAGGAAACGCCCGACCGAGGTGGAAAATGACTCGTAGGGATGCAGCAGCAGGATCGAGCCGGCGTCGCGAATTATGTGGAAGATGCTCCGCGAGCGCAGCAGGCGCGGATGGTCGATCGGATGGTGTGGCGGATAGTGCAGGACGGGATCGTCGATCGCGGCCAGCTCCATCAGGTCGCGCATCGCCATCATGCCGTCGGTCTCGAAAACGTCGTCGCGCTCGTCCAATCCCAGCTCCGCAGCAAGCATCCCCCGATGAGCCGGGTCCATCGTCTTCATCACTTCCAGCCGCACGATCGGCGCGAAGCGGCGATCGCGCAGCTCGGACTCGATCATTTCGAGCAAGTCGTCGGCTTCCTCCTCGTCGCGCTCGGTGTTGGCGTTGCGCGTCACGCGGAAGAACTCGCAGGCGATCACGCTCATGCCCGGAAAAAGCAGATCGAGGTTGCGCGCAATTACGTCCTCGAGCGGAACGAACCGGTTGCTCCTGCCCACCCGCAGAAAGCGCGGGATTCCGTACCCCAGCGGCGCCTTTACCCTCGCCAGCAACGGATCGAGATCGGCGCCGCGGCGGAGCGTCACCAGCAGATTCAGCGAGAGGTTCGACACGAACGGGAACGGATGCGCCGGGTCCATCGCCTGGGGAGTCACCAGCGGAAAGATGTTCTTGAGGTAGTATTCGCGCAGCGCCTGCTGTTCGTCGGCGGCCAGCTCGTCGCAGCCGCTCAGATCGATGCCGTGCCCCTCGAGGATTTCGAGTATCTGCGGCAGCAGCTCGCGCTGCCTCTGCTCAGTCTCTCGCACGCGCGCGTAGCATTCCGCGATCTGCCGCTGCGGGGAGCGCCCGTCCACCGTGAGTTGCTGCACGCCGGCGACCGCCTGCTGCTTGAGCCCGCCGATCCGCTTCATGAAGAATTCGTCCAGGTTGGATCCGGTAATGGCGAGGAACTTCAGGCGCTCGAGCGGCGGATTGCTCTCGTCCTCGGCTTCGCGAAGCACTCGCCGATTGAACGAAAGCCAGGTCAGCTCGCGGTTGAGGTACAGGTCGGGCGAATTAAGATTGGCGACAATCGCGACGGGTGCCGATACGCCCCCGGCGTTCGCCTTCGCAGCGCCGTCGGCGCGGCCGTCGCGGACCGCGGCCTTGCCATCCTGCGCTGCGGTACCTTGATCCAGCGACGGAATCGTCACGCCTGACTCATCGGGGCGTTTTTCGATTTGCGCCGACATGGTGGGCAACTCTGCATTAATTGTAGGCCATTGCCTTCATCCGAGTCACCGCCGGGCAGGGAAGGCTGCCTCAGCGCGATCGGAATTGCGGAATCACGTCCTCGGCAAAGCGCTGGATATCGTCCATCGGGAACGGGGCCACCAGCATGAAGATGAAATGGGTGACGCCCGCCTTCAGGTACCGCTCGATCCTGTCCAGGCACTCCTGGCGATCGCCGACCATCATCTGTTCTCGCGCTTTCTCGGGCGTGATCTGTGCCATCGAGCCAACGATCATCGTCATCATCGATTCGCGTTCCTTCGGCGCGCGGTAGCAGAGCATCATCCCCGCGCTCTTCTCGATCTGGTCGCTGTCGCGGCCCACTGTGTCGCCATGCCGGCGGATAATGTCGATTAGTTCCCGCGTGCGTTCGATGCTGAGGTTGGGCGCATTCCAGATGTCCGCATGCCGCGCGACTATCTTCAGCAACACCTTTTCCCCGCTGCCGCCGATCATGATCGGCGGATACGGCTTCTGGATCGGCTTTGGATTGCATACCGCGTCGATCACGTTGTACTGCTTGCCGCGCAGACTCGTTTTCTCCTGCGTGAACATTCCCCGAATGATCGTGCAGGCCTCGTCCAAAGCCTGGAGCCGTTGCGGCGTCGGCTTGAAGTCGATTCCGAAGCTTCGATGCTCGAACTCGAACCAGCCGGCGCCGATTCCCAGGTTGAACCTGCCGCCGCTCAGATGGTCCACGGTCGCGGCCATCTTCGCCGTGATGCAGGGATTGCGGTAGCTGTTCCCGTTGACTAGCGCTCCGATTCGCGCCCGTTTGGTCTGCTGGCTCAGCGCCGAAAGCGTCGTCCATCCCTCTAGACACGGACCGGTCGGATCGGGGACGAAGATCGGGTAAAAATGGTCATAGACCCAGAGCGAGTCGTAACCCCAATCGTCGGCTTTCCGCCAGAGATTGGAGAGCTCGTTCCAGTCCGTCATCTGCTGCCCGCTCTGGATTCCGAAGCGGATCGGATGTTGAGCCATCGAATGTCTCCTTTTAGTGACGCATCAGCGCCGGAAGTTGCGCCGATACACCATGTAGTTGGCGCATACGTACGCTCCCAGCTTCTCGCCGGTGCGGCGCGACGGCCAGTTGTCGTCGAGCACCAGCGTATAGCTCAGATACTTCGCGCCGCGCCGGATGAGTTCGAGATACGAGTACGCCGCCATCGCGAGGTTCACGCCCCGTCCGCGCGCCGATTCGCGCACGCCGATGCCGAGGAAGTTCAGCTTCTCGGAGTCGTGCAGCACCCGCCCCGGCTTGAGCACGGCAGTCTCGGAGCCTTCAGGCGTTACCAGAATGACTCCTACCGGCGCACCGTTGCGGTAGGCGAGCACCGAAGTCTCGAGCCCGCCGGTCATCAGGTAGAAGGCCAGCATCAGGGAGAGTTCCGCCTCGCTCATCGGCGTAAATCCCCAGTGCGTCTTGAAGGTGTCGTTGAAGGTATCGGTGACTTCCGCGACCCGCCGCTTCTCGGGAATGTCCTTGAGCGGCACGATCTCGAATCCTGCCCGCATCGCGGCTTCGAGCGCGCTCTTGTAGCGCGCGATCAGTTCGGGCGTGACGCGAATCTTGTAGTCAACCCAGCCCTGCTCGGACTCGAAGCCGGCGTCCTTGAGGAGCGAATGGTAATAAGCGGGATTGTAGCGCACCAGGCTCGCCGGCAGCGACTCGTAATCGTCGATCACGAAGGGAAAGTCCAGCAGCCCGAACCCGGCGCGCGCGGCTTCGACGCCGCGGCCGCGGAGCCATTCGCAGGCCCCGTCCGCGAGCATCCGGACCGCCTCGCGCGAATCCGGCATCGCCTCGAACATCGTGATATGGCCCAGGCGCTCGCGCCGCCAATGGCGGTTGTAGTGATCGTCCACCACCGCCAGGGCCCGCGCCACTATTTCGCCGCGATCGCGCACGACAAGCGGACGTATCGTGCGGCCATCGGCGAACGGACTATCGCCGCTCAACACCGGCAGCAGAAGCGGCACGAGCGCCGACCATCGCGCGCTGCGGTGTTCGTAGACCCGATCCTGGAAGAGCGCGAACTCGGTGAGAGCGTCGATGCCCTGCGGCGTTTCCAGTTTCAGTGCCATTCGTCGAGCGCGATCGTTGCGGCGCGGGCCCTGACTCTGCCCGACTTGGCCCCGCCCTCGCAAGCCCGACCAAGGCGGGTCTCCGAGCGCCGGCGCCAACTGTCACTTCGCGTCCGGCGCTGTGCTAAGTGTTACCGAAGCGAAACGTGGCAGTAGCGACCGCAACTCCGATTCCGGAAACGACTCGCGCGAGTCCGCACAAGTGGCTCGTCGCGATCGCCGTGATGCTGGGTGCGGCGCTCGAGGTGCTCGACAACACCATCGTGAACGTGTCACTGCCCCACATGCAGGGCAGCTTTTCCGCGAGCGTCGATGAGATCGCGTGGGTAGCGACCAGCTATCTGGTCGCCAACGGGATCATGATCCCGATGACCGGATGGATCTCGTCGCGCTTCGGACGCAAGCGCTACTTCCTGTTTTCCGTGACGACTTTCGTCCTCGCTTCGGCATGCTGCGGCGCCGCGCGATCGCTCGATCAGATGGTAGCGTTTCGGCTTATCCAGGGCGCCGCCGGCGCAGCCATGATCCCCTCCTCGCAGGCGATTCTGATGGAGACCTTCCCGCCGAACGAACAGGCGATGGCGATGGCGACTTGGGGAGTCGGCCTGATGGTCGCGCCGATCATGGGTCCGACCCTGGGCGGATGGATCACCGACAACTGGTCGTGGCGCTGGAACTTCTACATCAACGTTCCGCTCGGCATCCTGGCCGCCCTGATGGTCTATACCTTCGTCCACGACCCGGCCTACTTGCGGCAGCGCCGGGCGGCAGGCGGGCGAGTCGACTACCTCGGAATCGTTTTCCTTGCTGGGGGCCTTGGACTTTCGCAGATCGTGCTCGACCGCGGCCAGCGCGCGGACTGGTTCGAATCGCCGTGGGTGGTATGGGCGACGCTCTTTGCGGCCGCGCTCCTCATCGCGCTGGTGATTCACGAGCTTCGTTTTTCCGAGCCGATCCTCGATTTGCGGATCCTCAAGAACAGCCAGTTTACGCTGGCGGTGGCGCTGGTGGTCGTGATGAGCTTCGTGCTGTTCGGCACCGGCCTGCTCAATCCGATCTTTCTCCAGGAGTTGATGGGCTACACGGCGTGGCAGGCCGGCCTGGTGATGGCGCCGCGCGGACTCGGCACGATGGTCGCGATGTTCGCGCTCGGCCAACTCGCGCGCGCCGGATGGGACACGCGCCCGCTGATCGGCGCCGGCTTTTGCCTGATGGCGTCGGGATTGTGGGCGATGTCCGGCTGGGACCTGCAAGTCGACACCTGGGGCGTGGTGTGGCCGAGCGTTGTGCTCGGAGTGGGCCTCGGGCTGATCTTCCCCACGCTCTCCGCCGCGACGCTCTCCTGCGTGCCGCGCGAGCGGATGGGCTACGCGGCGAGCCTGTACAACATGATGCGAAACACCGGCGCCGCAGTCGGCATCTCATACCTGATGACCACGCTCCTCAATCACGAGCAGATCCATCAGTCGAGGCTGGTCGAGCATTACACGATCTTCGATGCGTGGAAGCTCATGCAGGCTGCTCCGGTGATGCCCGGCCCGACTCCGCTCAGCTCGCTGCCGCAAATGATGGCCGGGCAGAATCAGGGTCTGGGCAGGATCTACGGAATGATCCAGGCGCAGGCCGCGATGCTCTCGTTCAACGACCTCTATCGGGTGCTGGCGTTCGTGGCGATTCTGCTGGTGCCGAGCTTCTACTTCCTGAAACGCGTCCAGGGCCCACCCGACGCGGCCGCCGTTCACTGAGAGGGAACGGCCCTGGTCCAAGGAGACCGCCGTCGCAAGATGAACCAGCGAATTGCGAGTCCGAGGGGTTAACGTGAGCAATCGCCCGGCTTATCGATGGGTTATCGAGGCGCTGATCTTCGCAGCGTTGTTCGCTCAGTCCCTGACCTGGCTGGCGCCCGCGCCGATTCTCCAGCCAATCCTCACCGACCTCAGGATCAGTCTCGCGAGCGCCGGACTGATTATTTCGATCATCGCGCTGTGTATCGCGATTTTCTCTTTTCTCGGCGCTCTGATCGCGGAGCGGCTCGGCGCGTTGCGCGCGATGTTGCTGGGGGTCTGGCTATTGGGGTTGGGCGGAGTGCTGAGCGGCTATTCGTCGAGCTTCGCTGCGCTGCTTGCCTGCCGCGTGATCGAAGGCGTTGGTTTCGGCGTGATGATCTCCCCGCCCGGCACACTGGTTATGCAGTGGTTCGGCGAATCCGAATGGCCCTATATCAACATGGTAAATGCGCTTTGCTCATATGTCGGACTGACTGCGGTGTTCACGATGACGGTGCCGATATACGTTGCGCTCGGCTCCTCGTGGCAGGCAGTGCTGCGCTGCTACGGCTTCGGAGTGGCTGCGATCGCGCTGGCCTGGACGGTGCTGGGGCGCGAGCAAAACCCGCGGCAGGCCGCTTCCGGGCACGTGCAGGAATCGGTGCTGCTCGAAGTGATGAAGATGCGCAGCGTGATCCTGCTGTCGATAGGCTTGTTCGGCGGCATGTGGGTATTCCAACTATATGCCGCGTTCCTGCCGGAGTTCTTTCACACCTATCGCGGTTTCGCGATGAACGAAGCGGCGCAACTCACCGCGATACTGCCGCTGACCGGCATCTTTGCAGCCGCCGGAGGCGGCGTCGGGACGGGGTTAATCGGCCTGCGCAAACCGTTCACCTGGCCGCTCATCGTGGTCGCGACGATCGGATGTATCGGCGCGGTCGCTTTGCCGAGTCCGGCCGTAATCCGTCTTTCCCTCATCCTGGTCGGTATCGGCGCGGCCGGTGGTCTGGCGCCGACGATTACTCTGCTGATGGAATTGCCCGGCATGAACCCGGCCAAGATGGGTACGGGTCTGGCGCTGATGTGGGCGTGCGGCTACGCGGGCGCTTTCGCGTCGCCGTTTCTGGGCGGAGCGCTCGCCGCGTTGGTGGGGCTGAAGATGGTGTTACTCGGATTCCTGGTCTTCCAGGCGCTGCCGATCGTCTGCATGTACCTGCTGCCGGAAACCGGCCGCGGCCGCCCTCCGGTCGCGGTCGCAACAGCAGCGGTCGCGGATCGATGATACCATGTCCCGGCGCGGATTCAGAATCTCTCTGTCGGACCCTCACCCTCACCCTCTCCCATTCATGGGAGAGGGCTTAAAACGCTTCGCCAATAGTTGCTTGCTGTGTCTGCCTATCCTGTCCACGCATCAGCAACGGATAGTAACAACTACTCTTTCAGTAGTGGGGAGCTCTACTCTGTTCCCTCTCCCATGTATGGGAGAGGGTGAGGGTGAGGGTCCGACAGAGTAAATTGGATCGGGGGCTACTTTCCGCGCGGGGTGGGTGTCGCCTTCGGCGTGAGCGTCGGAGTCGGCGCCGGCGCTGACCCGCTCAGCGCCACCTTGAGCGGCTTCGCGGTCGCGTCGTTGGTGATCGTGAGCACCCCGCTTTGCTCGCCCGACTTGGCAGGCGCGAACGCCACCGCGATCGTGCAGCTCCAGTGCGCCGCAAGCCTGCTGCCGCAACTGCTGGTCGCCTTGAACGGGCCGCCGGTGGTGATCCCGGCTATCTTGAGCGGGACGCCCTGCCGATTGGCGAGCGTCACCGCCTGTGCGCCGCTAGTCGTTCCCATCTTCTCCGAGGCGAACGAGAGCGCGCCCGGCAGGGCGAGCACTTCCTGCTCCTCCGCGGTACCGACTCCGGCCAGCGCGACCGTCTGCGGATGCTGTATCGGATTGCCGACATCGTCGGCGACGGTGAGCATCGCGGTCTGCTTGCCCACGCCGGTCGGAGAGAACACCACGTTGATGGTGCAGCTCTTGTGCGCCGCGATCGTGCCGACGCAGTTGTCGGTCTCGCCAAACGCCTCGCTGCTGCTGGTGACGCCGTAGACCTGCACCGCGGTTTTCGAGGTGTTGGTCACGGTTACCTTCTGGGCCGCGCTGACGCCGCCGATCGCATGCGCACTGAAGGACAGCGACCGCGGCGCGACCGCCGCGACGGGCGTCGGCAGGACGGGCGGTGCCGGGATCGGAGGCGGCCCTATCGGCACGGGTATCGGGGTCGGGGTCGGCGTCGGAACAAGCGGGGGACCAGTCGTCGCGCTAAAGTCTATTTTCGCTACGAAGGCATCCAAGGTGCCGCCGCCGAAAGCTGTCTGGAAAGCGCCCACCGTGGCTGGGAAGTCAGTGGAGGATGTATCGCCCGTCACGTATGCGTTGCCGCTCGCGTCAACCGCGATGCCGCTGCCGCCGCCGTCGCTACCCAAGTAAGTCGAATAAACCAGCGCCGAACCTGAGGGGTTCAGCTTGGTTACAAAGGCATCTCCGAAGCCGCACCCGCCGCCCGCCAAGGCCGTCTGGAAAGCGTCCGGCGTGGTCGGGAAATTCGTGGAGGGAGTTCCGCCCGTCACATAGGCGTTACCGCTCGCATCGACCGCGATGCCTACGCCGAGGTCGCCGCCCGCTTCTAAACCTTCACTTCCCGGACAAAATATGCCGCTGCCGCCCAAGTAAGTCGAATAAATCAGCGCCGAACCAGAGGGATTCAGCTTTGTAACAAAGGCGTTTTGCGGGCCGGCCAGGCTGGCCTGGAAAGCGCCTGCCGTGGTCGGGAAGTCGGCGGATCCTGTAAATCCCGTCACGTAAGCATCGCCGCTCGCGTCAACCGCGATGCTGTAACCCTGGTCGCCGCCACCGCCCAGGTAGGTCGAATAAGCCAGTGCCGAGCCGGAGGGATTGAGCTTTGTTACGAAGGCACCAGCCGGAGTCGTCTGGAAAGCGCCCACCGTGGTCGGGAAGTTGGTGTCGAAGGTAGCTCCTGTCACATAGGCATTGCCGCCCGCGTCAACCGCGATGGTGCTCCCGCCGCCCGGGATGACGCCGGCGAAGGTGCCGGTGCTGCCGCCTAGGTATGTCGAATAAACCAATGCCGAACCAGGGGAATTCAGCTTGGCAATAAAGGCGTTAAAGAGGCCGCCGTTGGTCGCCTGGAAAGCGCCCGCTGTGATCGGGAAGTTGGTGGAGTCTGTAGATCCCGTCACGTATGCGTTGCCGCCCGCGTCGATCGCGATGCCGCCACCATACTCGCCGCCGCCGCCGAGGTACGTCGAATAAACCAGTGCCGATCCGGAAGGGTTCAGCTTTGTGATAAAGGCGTCCTCAAAACCCGTCAGGGCCGTCTGGAAGGCACCCGCGGTGGTCGGGAAGTTGGTGTCGGAGGTAACTCCCGTCACGTATGCATTAACACTCGCGTCCACCGCGATGCTGCTGCCGCCGCTGTCGCCACCCAGGTAAGCCGAATAAATCGATGCCGAACCTGTAGGATTCAGCTTGGTCACGAAGGCATTGTAAATCGCGCCCCCTGCCGGGGCCGGCTGGAAAGCGCCCGCCCTGGTCGGGAAGTTGGCGGAGCTTGTAGCTCCCGTCACGTATGCATTGCCGCTCACGTCGACCGCGATGCCGGTGCCGCCGTCGGCGCTGTTGCCGCCCAGGTAGGTCGAGTACGAAAGCACCGGATCGATCACAAGGGGCACGGTGCGATCGTACCTCGCTACCGCAAAACCGACTCTGCTCCTTCCCCGCATGACCCAGCTGCCGCGTAGTTGATGTTGCGAACCCCCGACTTGCTGGTAAACCAGCGGAGTGTTCTCGACGAGCTCAGCGCCTCCGACCCGCACCCGCAGGTCGCCGCCATGGCCCACCGAGACGCGATCGGCGCCCGTGAAGCCGAGCCGAATCCGCTCGGGATCGGCTCCCGGCGCGACCACGAAGTCATATTCAAGCCGGCCCTGCCCGCTGCCGTGATAGACCAGGTCGATGCCCGGATAGACCTCGTGGTATCTGACGCGCGAGAAGGTCGATATGCCCGTGACCCATTTGTTCGGGTCCTTTCCGATGAAATAGTTGGCCTTGCCGGGCAACGGATCGGCTCCCTCGATCCGGGGGTTCGGATTGGAACCCGCAAGCTTCACCCGCAGTACCGAGACTGCGCGCTGCGGGAGCCTCCTCTTGCTGAAGTGCGACGAGGCAATTGCCGCGTGAACGGTCGCGTCCCGATGGGACTCTGTCTGCGGCCCGCTGAGGGCAAGCACGGCCTCGTCCCCGGTCAGGAACAGTTCGTAGCCTAGGCCGCGAGAGAGAAATTTGACTTGTGGGTCGGCTTGCCCCTGATTGGACTCAAAACTCAATGGCAGCCTGCCGTAGTTCGCGAGAATCGGAGCCGCGCCTGAGCCCAACGTCGGGCTGCGCCGCTGGGCGGTGGTCAGCTTCGCCGAGTTTGGCGAGAGCGACCGCGCTACATTCGATGGACGGATCAAAAGTGCCGCGGCCAGACACGCCAGGCCCAGCACTGAAAAAGCCGCCGCGATGTTTTCAAATGACCTTCCCCCAAGGCGCATGATCGATGCGGGCGTCTCGAAGAGATCGCCCCCCTGCCGAATGAGGGCGTACCACGCACGATGCGAGATTGTCAAAGCCGCGAGACGGTACCGCAGGCGGATATGGAGTCGTCATTCCTTCATCTTCGCGAAGGCCTGCTCGAATACCTCCAGCGCGGGCTGATCGAACAATACGAACTCGACGCGCTTGATCGGCGTGGCTCCGCGCAGATGGTCGCGGACTTCCGCGAGCATCACCTGCGCGCACCGGTCTATCGCGAATCCCGCGATTCCAGTTCCGATCGCGGGAAACGCGACCGATTCGATTCCTTTCTCCGCCGCGCGCTTGAGCGAGTTGCGGGTCGATTCACGCAGGTTCTTCTCTGTGGTCGCTCCTCCCAGCCGCATACTCGCGGCATGAATTACATACCGCGCCTTGAGCTTGCCGCCGCCGGTTATCGCGGCTTCGCCGATGGGAACCGAACCGATCCGGTCGCATTCCTCCTGAATCTGCGGGCCGCCCTTCCTGCGAATCGCTCCGGCGACGCCGCCTCCGAGCTGCAAGTCGTTGTTGGCTGCGTTCACGATCGCGTCAACCGGCGCCTGGGTCAGATCACCCTGCCGTAGCAACACCCTCGATTTCCATCCCGTTTTCATCGCCCCTCCATCAATGAAAGCAGCCGGTTTTCACGCAGGGTATGAGGATGGAATTGGATTCCAGTCGTTCGCCGCTCTTCAACACCCTGCTATGGCCGGTCCCTATCTGTTATTATTCGCCGCAACCGCGATGAGCCCAAGGCCGAGCACGCGCCGCATGCGAGTCTCACAAACGCCGCGGCTGAAGCCTTCGCAACGATTGCGGCTGGCGCCGATCGTTCTCGTTTGGGGGCTGCTCGGATGCCAGGACGGGAGTCCGGCGAACCCGCCCGGCTATCTCCAAATTGACATCGAGACCTCGCCGCTCTCGATCGATCCACGCTTCGCGACCGACGCGATATCGTCCCGCCTCAGCGAGCTGGTCTTCGACGCGATGGTGAAAATCGACGCTCACGGACGGTTGGTTGGCAATCTGGCGGAAAGTATCGAGCGGCCGACTGAGACCACGTTGGTCTTTCATCTGCGCCACGACGTCCGCTTCAGCGACGGCCGCCCGCTCACGGCGCAGGACGTGAAATATACCTACGACTTTATCGCCGACCCCGCCAACCTGTCGCCCAAACGTGCCGTGATGGATCAGATTGAATCGATTCGCGCGCTCGACGATTACACAGTACAAATGACTACGCCGCATCCGTACGCACCGGCGCTGGAGTCCGCGATGCTCGGCGTGGTCCCGTCGGGAACCCCCGGCAACGCCGGACGATTCGGTGCGCCGCCCGGCAGCGCTTCGTTCCAGATGGCGCAGTTCGTCCGCGATGAGCGCGTGGTGCTGCAACGCAATCGCTTCGGACCTCATCCCGATTCCATGCCGCCCGGCCTGAATTTCAAGATTGTGCCCGATCCCACGGTGCGTGCGCTCGAACTGGCGGAAGGAGTCTCAGACTTCGCGGAGAATAACATCGAGCCTTATCTGCTCGCCTACCTGAAGACGCGGCCCGCGCTGTCGGTGGTCGAGTCGCCCGGCAGCGCGTATCAGTACCTGGCCTTCAACTTTCGAGACGCGCGCCTGCGCGATATCCGCGTGCGCCGCGCGATCGCATACTCAATCGACCGCGAGAGCATTGTCTCCTCGATGATGCAGGGTACGGCGCGGATCGCATCCGGAATGCTCACTCCGGAGAATTGGGCATACGATGGAAACGTCACTCGCTACTCATACGATCCCGACGCGGCGCGACGGCTGCTCGACCAGGCCGGCTATACGGCGGCATCGGACGGGACGAGACCGCTCAAGTTGGTATACAAGACCACCCCGGAGGGACGGCGGCTTGCCGAAGCTCTCCAGGCGATGCTCAAGCGGGTTGGCATTCAGCTCATCGTGCGGAGCAACGAGTGGGCGACTTTCTACAGCGATATCCAGCGCGGCAACTTCGACGTCACCTCGATGCAATGGGTCGGAATAAACGATCCCCATCATTACTGTATGGTCTTCGACTCGAAGATGACTCCGCCCAAGGGGCACAATCGCGGGAACTACTCGAACCTGCAGATGGATCGGCTGGTCGAGGAGGGTGACGCGACAATCGATGTCGATCAACGCCGCGCGATCTACGCGAGCGTGCAGGAGCTGGCCGCCGAGGATCTTCCCTACGTTTCGCTGTGGTGGCAGGACACAGTGGCCGTGATGAGCCGTGCGCTGGCGGGCTTCATCCCATTTCCCAACGGCAGCTTGCGCTCTTTCTCCGATCTGAAACTGGCCGGCCCCGCGTTGCTGACTGAGCCCGGCCCGCAACCGGAACCGGCGCAGTGAGGAGCTATCTCGTCCGCCGCGCTCTCGCCCTCATTCCGGTCGCGATCGGCGTGGCGACGCTGACCTTCGCCCTGATTCATCTCGTGCCGGGCGACCCGGTGGTTGCGATGCTCGGCGAGAATGCCGCGCCGGCCGACATCGTCGGGCTGCGGCATCAGTTGGGGCTCGATCGTCCACTCGGGGTGCAATACCTCTCCTTCCTGGGCGATCTCGCGCGGGGCGACCTCGGCGAATCGATCTCGACTCACGTGCCGGTCTCGACCCTGATTCGCGAGCATTTTCCCGCCACGCTCGAGCTTGCCGGCGCTGCCCTTCTGGCCGCAATCCTGATCGCGTTGCCGCTCGGGATCGTAGCCGGATCGAATCCCGGCAGCGGCGCCGATCTCGGCGCGATGGGCTTTGCGATCCTGGGCATCTCGGTTCCCCATCTCTGTCTCGGCCCGCTGCTGATGATCGCGCTGTCGCTGGACTTACGATGGTTGCCGCTCACGGGCCGGGGCGGGCTCGCTCACCTGGTGCTGCCCGCGATCACGCTCGGCACCGCGATGGCGGCGATTCTCGCCCGCATGCTGCGCCAGAGCCTGGTGCAGGTCCGCGAGACCGACTACCTGCGGACCGCTCGCGCCAAGGGGTTCTCGGAGTTCGGGGCGCTGATGCGTCACGGGCTGCGCAACGCGCTTACTCCGGTCGTCACGGTGCTCGGACTCGAGGCGGGCGCGCTGCTCACCGGGTCCGTGATTGCGGAGATGATCTTTTCATGGCCCGGGATCGGCCGGCTGATGATTGGTGCAATCGGCGCGCGCGACTATCCGCTGGTCCAGGGATGCGTGCTGGTGTTCGCATTGACCTACGTCCTGGTCAACGCGGTGACGGACGCGGTCTACAGCGTGATCGACCCGCGTATCCGAATTTCATGAGGCTGCGCACGAATCCGTCTCTAATGGTCGGCGGCGCGATCGTTGGGTTGCTCCTGATCGCTGCCGCCGCCGGGCCAATGCTCTGCGCGACCGATCCGCTGGCTATCGACCTCGCCAAGGTGCTGATGCCGCCCGGCCCCGGTCATCCGCTGGGATGCGACGCGCTCGGGCGCGACATCCTGGCACGCCTGCTCTCGGGCGCGCGCATCTCGCTCGGCGTCTCAACCGCGGTAGTCGCGTTGACGCTGACGATCGGCGCGACAATCGGGGGCGGCGCCGCGCTGGCGGGCGGATGGGTTGATAGCGGCCTCATGCGCGCCGTCGATGTGGTGTTGGCCTTCCCGGGCATCCTGCTGGCGATCGCGTTGGCGGCGATACTTGGCCCCGATCTGCGTGACCTGATAATCGCGCTGGTCGCGATGGGATGGACGGGATACGCGCGCCTGGTGCGCGGCGAGATACTCTCGTTGCGCGAGCGCGAATACGTCGCCGCGGCGCGCGCGCTTGGTGCCTCGTCGTCGCGGCTGCTTTTTCTTCACCTGCTGCCCGGACTTGCCGGCCCGATCGCGGTGCGGGCCACCTTAGGCGTGGGCGGGATCATCGTGGCCGAGGCAGCGCTGTCGTTTCTTGGCGTCGGCGTCCGCCCGCCGCTTCCGAGTTGGGGCAACATGCTCGACGCAGGACGCGCGTTTATGCTGGTCGCGCCGCATGTAGTCACCGCGCCGGGCGTCGCGATCGGAGTTTCGGTGCTGGGCTTCAACCTGCTCGGTGACGGACTGGCCCAACTGGTCGGCCGCCGCGAATAGCGGCCTCGTTTCGCTTTCCGCGCACTATGACAATTCGGTACGATTCTGGCTCGTGGAGAACTCGCGGGTGACAATGAAAATCAAGGTTCCAGAAACCTTCAGCCACGCGGGCGAGCTGGATCGGCAATTGGCTTCGGCGGATCCGCGAAAGCCCAGCTTCACAGAACGATCGGTTGATATCGACGCGCGAGACTGCATCTTCATTCGACCTGCTGCCGTCCTCTGGTGCGCTGTGTACCCCCTTCTCGCAAAAGCTCGTGGCGCCGCCTGCCGGTTCCTGGTTCCCGAGAATCTTGGGGTGTGCGTGTACCTAAAGTCTCTGGGCTTATTCAAGCTGCTCCAGGAGAACGGGGTCGAGGTAGACGATCGGGGCGTCTACGGGAGTTCGGCCCCGCAGCTCGTCCTGGAGTTGACGAGATTCGACACCGAGAGCGATGTGGACCGGATTGCGAACTTGGCCCACGACAGCCTTCGAGACACGGCCGTGGGGACCGCCAACCTGTATCCCATCGTTAGCGAGGTTTTTGCCGAGCTTGCGATGAACGCCGCCCAACATTCGCAGTCGGAAATCGGAGCCTTTGGACTAATCCAGTTCTATGAGTATGCGGATCAGCGAAGATTTGTCTGCGCTGTCGCGGATGCAGGAATTGGTATACGCAAATCATTGGAGCGAAATCCCGAACTTGCGGACCGGGTTGCGTACGATTGGACGGCCATAGAACTCGCGCTCAACGAGGGCGTCAGCGGCACCGGTTCAGCGACGCGCGGAATCGGGTTGTTTGGAGTCGCGGACGACATGAGCAAACCCGGACGCCAGCTCATAATTCATTCTGGTATAGGAATGCTCCAGGCAGTAGGCGGCTCTCCGAGCGTCCCCGCAAGCCGGACCGTGCTATTTCCTGGCACCTTGGCATTCGCCTCGATACCAACGTAGGATAAGAGAGGAGCGATAGCGTGAGTACAGTCCGCGTATATGACCTGATGCAGAGGCGAGTTCTGGTGACTAGAGAGTCCGCCCATACCATCCGCGGAGCGCTGATCTCGGGGGCGACGCATGAAGACGGTGAAATCGTGTTAGATTTCTCAGGCGTCGAGGCGATCACGCCTTCCTTCATAGACGAAGTTTTGGCGATCATCGACGACGTAGCGAGGCAGGCCTTTCACTCCGCCCTGCACGTGAAATTCGTGAATGCACCGACAAAACTCTCGGAAAAATTCGCGGCCGTGGGCAGGAACCACCGCGCGCGAATTACCGAGTCGGGCCCCGGGGACTGGATCATCACTCGGGAGTCCTCCATCGCGGGCGGCTGAGGCCCCGCTAAGTCCCGCCAGTCCGCCCTTCCTCTTCCCGAGCGGCTCGCGGCCGAACGGCCTCCGGCGGCGGCCGCGAGTAGCGCGTGCGCGGCGGCGATTTTTCGTGATACACGTTGGAAGCGTTCGTGTGCTGCGCGAAAATGGAACCCAGGGAAATGGCCGAGCGGCTTGCCGCTTTTATCCGCGATCAGGGCGGCTTCGACGACGTCAAGATCGAGGACCTCAGGCGGATGCCAGGCGGGGCGTCGCGCGAGATCTGGTCGTTCGACGCGGCAATCAGGAACAATCGTAGCGAAACCCGTCGCGCGCTGGTGCTGAGACGCGATCCGGGCGCCCACAAGATCGATACCAGTCGGCGCCACGAGTTCGCCGTGCTGCGCGCCGCCTGGGAGGAGCGCGTGCCCGTGCCGGAAGTCCTGTGGGTCTCCGATGATCCCTCTGTGCTCGGCGCCGCCTTCTTCATCATGGAACGTGTCGAGGGCGAGACCCTCGCGCGGCGGCTGCTGCGCGACGACGCCTACGCGCGGGCGCGCGAAGTGATGCCCTCGCAGTTGGCGTCGATCCTTGCGCAGATCCATCGCATCGACCCCGCCAGGCACAAGCTCGATTTCCTGGCCGAACCCGGCGACAATGCGGCGCGGACCGAGGTCTTGCGCTTCCAGGAGACGTTCGCACTTCTCGCGCTGGAACCGCATCCGGCCTTCGAGCTCGCTTTCCGCTATCTGCTCGAGCGGGTGCCTTCGACGCCGCGAAAGACCCTCGTGCACGGCGACTATCGGATCGGCAACGTGATCTTCGGTCCCGAGGGCGTTCGATCGATACTCGATTGGGAGCTGGCCCATCTCGGCGATCCGATGGAGGACCTCGGATGGATCTGCGTGCGCGCGTGGCGCTTCGGCGCGGACGACAAACCGATGGGCGGCCTCGGCTCGCGCGAGGAATTTTTCGAAGCGTACGAAAAGGCGAGCGGAGCGCGCGTCGATCCGGAAGCGGTGCGCTTCTGGGAGGTGTTCGGCAACCTGCGCTGGGGGATAATCACGATCGGCCAGGCGCGCACCCATCTCGACGGATTCGTGCGGAGCGTCGAGCTTGCGAGCCTCGGCCGGCGCACAGTCGAGACCGAACTGGAATTGCTAAACCTTATCGAGCAGGCGCCTTGAACAGTACGAAGCGTAATCGGCACCGTCGAATGTGAGGCCGCCATGCAGGACCGTCCCACCGCGATCGAGTTACTGGAAGCAGCCGCGGAATTCGTCGAGCGGGAGATCATTCCCTCGACCGAAGGCCGCCGCCAGTTCCAATCGCGGGTGGTGGCCAATGTGCTGAAAATCGTCGCGCGGGAAATCGCGATGGAAGAGCCGCAGCTTCGCGGCGAGGTGCGCGCGCTTGCCGATCTGCTGGGACGCCAGTCGTCCGAGGCCGGCGGGATCGCCGAACTGCGCGAAGCAGCGCGCGCGCTGAATCAGGAGCTGGTCGGACGCATCCGCGCGGGCGAGGCCGATCGCGGGCCGTGGCGCGATCGAGTGTTCACGGTGGTGCGCGAGCTGGTCGAGCAGAAACTCAAGGTCGCAAATCCGCGCTATCTCGAAGCCGACCTTGCCACGCGTTCAAAGACGTAAACCGAAAGGAGACCCGAATATGGCAGAGCACAAAGTGATCCTGCTGGAACAGGACGACCTGATGCATCCGAACACGGGTGAATCGAACTTCAACGAGAGTGCGTATTACAACTTCTACGATCGCGGGCGGAAGATCGGCGGCTTCGCGCGGCTGGGCAATCGCCCCAACGAGGGCTATGCGGAGATGACGGCCTGCCTGTACCTGCCCGACGGGACGGTCGGCTTCATGTTCAGGCGCCCTGAGATAAAGGACAACCACGCTCACGATGCAGGCGGACTCAAGTTCGAGGTCATCAAGCCCTTCGAACACCATCGGGTGACCTACCGGGGCAATACCTGCATCCTGAAGGATCCGCTCCAGATGGCCGAGCCGCGCCAGGCGTTCAAGAACAATCCTCACGTCGCGATCCGCCTGGAGCTGGACTACTACGCGACCGCGCCCGGATGGGGCGGCGAGATTCGCGAGAAGACTGCCGCGGGTTGGGAAAGTATCACGCACGGCGGCGATTCGAGCACCGAGTTCGCGCGCGGACATCTGGAACAACTCGGACACGCAGTCGGCAAGCTGGTCATCGGCGAGCAGGAGTTCAAGATCGACGGCCTCGGCCTGCGCGACCATAGCTGGGGTCCGCGCTACTGGCAGGCGCCGAAGTACTATCGATGGCTGACGATGAACTTCGACGAAACGCTCGGCGCGATGGCGACTATCACCGTTCAGCGCGACGGCAGCGAGCGTCCCGGCGGCTTCATCGCGCGCAAAGGTCGTCCGCCATGTAACATCCGCAAGGTCGAAATCGAGACCGAGTTCGTCGGCGAACAGCAGCTGCACGATCGAATCAAGGTGACCTGCGAGACTGAAGGGGCGGCGATCGCCGATCGAAATCACGGGCAAGGTGCTGTCGATGATTCCGCTGCGCAACCGGCGCGCCGGGATGGTGACGCGCATCGCCGAGGGGATGACCGAATGGCGATGGGACAACAAGGTCGGCTATGGGCTTTCCGAATACCTGGATCACCTCGTCGAATAGTCACTCGCATTACACACCCGTGGCGAAGGCTAAACTCAGTTGCCGTGGTTTTAGCGCGCGAGGCTTTCGATGAACGGCGGATAGGCGATCCCGCGCTCGGTAATGATCGCGGTCACCAGTTCGGCGGGCGTGACGTCGAAGGCGGGATTGAAAGCGCGACTCCCCTGGGCGCGATCCGGCGCCCGGTGAATTCCGTCAGCTCCTTCTCCGAGCGCTGCTCGATCGGAATCAGAGCGCCGCTGGGGCAATCGATATCGATCGACGACAGCGGCGCGGCGACGTAGAACGGCACGCCGTGGCGGCGCGCCAGCACCGCCAGCGGGTAAGTGCCGATCTTGTTCGCGACGTCGCCGTTGGCCGCGATGCGATCGGTGCCGACGATCACGCAGTCGACGTCGCCGCGCGCGATCACGGCGCCGGCCATGCTGTCCGCGATGACGGTGACCGGAATCTTGTCCTTGTGCAGTTCCCACGCGGTCAGCCGCGAGCCCTGCAGAAATGGGCGCGTCTCATCGGCGATGACCGATACTCTCTTGCCGGCCTCGCGCGCCGCGCGCACCACGCCGAGCGCGGTGCCATAACCGGCGGTGGCGAATGCACCGGCGTTGCAATGCGTCAGTACGGTTGCGGGGTCGCCGAGCAGAGCTCGCGCCGAATCGGCCAAGCGCCCGGTTGGCGGCGAGATCCTCCTCGGCGATCGCGAGCGCCTCGTCGCGCATGCGGCGGAAGAGTGTGGACGCGTCGAGCGCCAGGTTCTCCCGCATCACCCGCGCCATCCGCTCCAGAGCCCAGGCCAGATTCACCGCGGTGGGACGCGTCGCCCTGAGGGTCGCACTCACGCGAGCGAAGCGGGTTCGGCGCGCGCGCCGCTGTAGCCGTGCAGTCCGAGCGCAACCCCCATCGCGGCCGCGACGCCGATCGCGGGCGCGCCGCGGATCACCATCGTGCGAATCGCCTCGGCCACGCCGCGGTAATCGCGATAGGTACGAATCATCTCGCGCCCGGGCAACAGCCGCTGATCGATCATGCGGACCGTGTCGTGGCGCCATTCGATTGTCTTTACGGACACGGGCCAGAACTCACCGGCAGCGCGTCGGAGCAGGCCGCGCGCATTCAAGGACTACTGCAACTCGTTTCGTTCGTGGCCGGGCGGAGTTGAACTGAACCTGGCGGTCAGGCGCGTTCGTACTGTCCGCGCGCCCTGCGCTTTACGAGACCGGCCTCTATCCAGCGCGTGATGGCGGCGAAGATCTCTGACGGGCGCTTGCCCTTCAGTCCCCGCACCTTGCGAATATCCGAGGCCTTGAACTGTCTGGGTACCTGGCCGAGCACGGTCCGCCAGTTGATTCGGCCTCGACCGATGGCGCTGGAACTGGCTGCCGTGGCCCGACCGGTAAGCCCGCCGAGCCTGGCTTCTTCCTCTTTCAGGCGTCTCAACTCTACTTCCTTGCGGCGAATCTGCTTGCGCAAGTTAGACAGCAGTGATCGCGCCTGACGCTGGATAGTGGCGAAAGCCGAAGCCGCTCCACCCCCATTCTGTCGCCGTCGTGGCATCGGAAGAATTCTCCTTTTCCCGCGCTTCATACCCCAGTTGACATGGTGGTAACCTACACAATCGGCAACCTCTGCACAAGCAGATACGCGAGTTACTAACCTAGTCAGCCGAGTAGATAGCGTAGTATCCACGACGCACGATATCCGATTCCGCAGAGCGACAACTGAACCGCCACTGATGCTGATCACTTCGCCGGTAATGTAGGAAGATAAGTCGCTGGCCGGGAATAGTGCGAGATTAGGGTAGTGGGTTATCTTCCCCACTACCCAGAACAGGGGCCTTTGTGGAAGCAGGCGCGGCATTTGCCCGCAGAGCCGGGTCGGCTGGCGGATTGGCGCGACCGCCCATTTCGCGCGGCCGGTAGATTCCAACCGTCGCGCCGCCGTGCACCGTGTTCCAGCGCACCGCGCTCTCTCAGCGTTCTTCGGTATCGGAATATCGGGGCCCGTCAACAGGGCATCGACTGACGTTTTCGCGAAGCCAGACACGCAATTCCTCGCGAAGGCCCATTTCCTGAGGTGCGAAGCCGAAGGCTATCGATCCCGCCCATATCATCGGAATAGGCACACTATCGGGTATCCGTTCACAACTCAGAGACTATCGAGTGGAGGGTTGGCAGAGACCTGTCGAAAAACAACCTGAGCTTACCCTTGGCATTTTGGGTGCCTCTCGTGCTAGGCAGAACATCTATGTTTACAGGGCACGCGATGGTATAAAAGGCGGAACTTGGATTCGGGAAGCGCCGTCAGCCCTGCCTACCTGTTTAGATGCTCGCAGCGGGCAGTCCTGACGGGGGGAGAAATGAACCGCGAGACGGCGCAGAGGACCGCGAGGAGAGCTTGAATGGGTCGCAGACTGTACGTAGGGAATCTGGCTTGGGGCGTGACCGATCAGGATTTGCAGGAAGTCTTCGCCGAGGCGGGCAAAGTCGAGAGTGCGCAAGTCATCATCGACCGCGCTACCAATCGGTCGCGGGGGTTCGGCTTCGTCGAGATGGCAACCGATGAGGCCGCGGATGCCGCCGTCAAGAAGCTCAATGGCAGAGACCTGAAGGGACGGGCGATTCGCGTCAACGAGGCACAAGCCCGCAGCGGCGGCGGCGGTGGCGAACGCCGCAGCGCGGGCGGCCGCGACCGCTGATCGGGCCCGAAAGCGACTCCTCCAACGGTTCCGGCCTTGCTGCCGGCAGACTGACTCGGTCGCGCGCGAGCGGCGATCGCATGGGTGCGTGCATCCTGGCCCGCGCCGCAGTGTCTGCGAATATCCACTGCGTTCCGAAGGGTATGGCGTGGAAACGATAGAGATCGAGGCGCAGAACGAAGCGGCGAGCTTCGTTCCCGACCTGGGATGTGGGTGCCTCCGCTACCAGGTCGGCGCGCTCGAACTGATCTGGGGCGCCGCCAATCCCGCAGCGCTTGCCAAGGCGCCCCACTCCAGCGGCATCCCCGTCCTCTTCCCATGGCCCGGGCGGATCGACCACGGGACATTCTCGTGGAAAGGACGCGCGCACACGCTACCAATCAATGAACCCACGCACGATAACGCGATTCACGGACTGGTCTGCGATCGTTCCTTCCGTGTGGTCCGTCGCGGCCCCTACTACTTCACGGCCGAACTCGAATCAACGTCGGATGCGTCGCTCTCGGCGCTATGGCCCTACCCGTTCAGGCTGACGCTCGATTACGAAATCGGCAACGGGCTGCGGCTGACCGCGACCGTTGCCAACACCGGCACTCAGCCGATGCCATTCGGCTTCGGCCTACATCCGTACTTCCGGGCTCCGCTCGGCACGAAATCCACCCGGGCGGCATTGCGGATTGAGCTGGGATCCTCGCAGCGGCGCGTGCTGGACGAGCGACTGATTCCCACCGGAGAGGACCAGCCGGTGAGCGGCAGATACGATCTCCGATCGGGCCGGGAGTTGGGCGCCGACTCCTATGACGACGCCTATCGCGCGCCGGAGCCGGATGCGGAGGGTTTCATCCGAGCGCGGCTCATCGATCCCGGGTTGAAGATCGCCGTGGAGGTCAGGGCTGATTCGAGCTTCGGCGACTGGGTGGTGTACGCGCCGCTGGATCGACCGGTAGTGGCGCTCGAACCATATACGTGCGCCTCCGGCGCGTTCAACCTGGCGTCGCATGGGATCGACGCCGGCGTCCGCGAGCTCGAGCCGGGAGCGAGCTGGCAGGGCGCCGTCGAGATTCGAGTCAGCGCCCCTTGAACTTCGGGTCCCGGCGCTGAGCCAGCGCTTGCGCGCCCTCGGCGAAGTCCTCGGTCAAAAGCAACGCGCTCTGAGCCAACGCCTCTAACTCCATGAAGCTCATCTTGTCGAGCCCGTGGCCCTTGTCGATGATCCGCTTGGCGAGTCCGACCGCCAGCGGCGCGTTACGGGCGATCTCGCGCGCGAGATCCTCGGCGGCCCCGAGATGCCGTCCGCTCTCGACCACCCGATTGACGAGCCCGATCGCCGCGGCCTCCTCCGCATCGATCATCCGCGCGGTCATGATCAGCTCCTTGGCATGCGCATAGCCGACAGTGCGCGTCAGGCGGGTGGTGCCGCCGACGTCCGGGATCAAGCCGATCCGCACTTCGGGCATCCCGAGCCGCGTGCCGGCGGCCGCGATTCGCGCATCGCATGCCAGCGCGAGTTCCAGCCCCAAGCCGCCGACGTAGCCGTGCAATGCGCCGATGACCGGCTTCTCGATGCTCTCGAGCCGGTTGAGCGCGGCCTGCGACTCCCCGATGAAGCCGCGAAAACGGCTCAAGTCGGCGCGGTTGCTCGAACCTCCCTGGACGCTACCCTCGCCGCCGAACGAGCTGAAGTCGATTCCGGCCGAAAACACCGGCCCTTCCCCGTAAAGAATTATCGCCCGGACTCCGGGCTGGTCGGCCTTGGCGAGCGCCTCCGGAATCGCGCGCAGCATGGGCGTGCTGATCGCGTTGCGCTTTTCGGGGCGGTTGAGCCCAAGATATGCGAGCTCGCCTTCGACTCTGACTTTGATCAGTTCTTCCGCCATTTTGATCACCTGATCCTACGGTTTGAAAAGCACCTTGAGCACGTTGTCGCTGCGCGCCTCGAAGATTTGATATCCGCGCGCGGCGTCGCCGAGAGCCAGCCGATGGCTGATGATCGGGCGCGGATCGATCCGCCCGCACTCGATAAGCCTGGCGAGCGGCGGGATATTGCTGCGGATATTCGCGAGTCCGATCCGGAAGGTAAGGTCGCGCATGAATGCGAGCCCGATCGGAAAGTTGAAGCCCGACTCGCTGAAGACGCCGATGACCGAGACCGTTCCGCCCGGCCGCGCCGCCAAAAGAGCGGCCTGGAGCGCGGATTCGTGGCCCACCGCCTCGATCGTGACGTCGGCGCCTCGGCCCCTGGTGCGGGCGAGGATGAAGTCCGCCGCTTCGGCCGCTGCGACCGGCGTGGCGCCGATCCGCCGGGCCACCTCGAGACGGTACGGGATGGTATCCACCGCGATTATCTCGGCGGGGCCGAATAGGGAGGCCGACATGATCGCGCACAGCCCAACGGGACCGCATCCGAACACCGCGACGGTCTGTCCCGGCCTGATGTCGCCGTTCAGCGCGCCGAAGAAACCTGTTGGCAGAATATCCGCCAGGAAGACTGCGGCTTCGTCGTCGATTCCATCCGGCAGCGGATAGCAGGTGTAATCGGCCATCGGCACGCACAGCGCCTCGGACTGCGCGCCGCCGATATCGGTGAGCTTGCCCGCGAAGTTGGGTCCATAGCCGAATACCGCCGAGCCGCTGGCCTCGCATTGCGAGACCTGGCCCTGGCGGGAATAGAAGCACTCTCCGCAGGCGACCGTGGCCGCGACCACGACGCGTTGGCCGGGCTTGAGCGCGGAAACGCCGCGGCCCACCTCCTCGACCACGCCCACGCCCTCGTGGCCGAGGACAAAGCCGGGAACAGTTGGGTTGCGGCCGTGATACACATGCAGATCGGAGCCGCAAATCGCCGCGGCAGTTATCCTGACCAGCGCATCGGTGGGCGACTTGAGCTGCGGGTCCGCTACCGGCTCGACGCGCACATCGCGAGGTCCGTGGAAAACCGCGGCTTTCATGAAACTGCTTCACTCGGCATCGAGTCAGTTTTAGTCCAGACCCTGCGCGAATGCGAACAATGACACAGATCAGGGCGGGTTTGCATAGCTCGCAAGGCCGGTGATAATTGGCTTGTGTCCACGGAGGCGGTCATGATCCAGAATGTCAAGAAAATCCTCTCCCCGATAGATTTCTCGGATTTTTCCTTTCAGGCAATGCGCGGGGCGTGGGAACTCGCCAGGGACGTGGACGCGGAATTACACCTGCTGCACGTAGTCATCCCGCACGGAATATTCATTCCCTTGCTGCTGACACGAGACGTAGAGAGCGCACGCGAGATGGCTCGGGAAGCCTCGATGATGCAGGAGGCCGAGGAGGAACTCGCGCGGATCAAAAGAGACCAACTCGGGAACTCGGCCAAGGTCGTAACCAGGGCCGTAGTCGGCCCTCCGGTGGTCAAGATTATCGATTACGCAGAAGAAAAAGCGATCGATCTGATTCTGGTCGCGACTCACGGGCGCACCGGGATGGGACGAATTATCATCGGGAGCGTGACCGAGAAGCTGGTTCGCCAGGCGCCGTGCTCGGTCCTCGTGCTTCGAGTGGCTGCGCCAGCCGCCTAGCGCTGCCGAAAAAGAGCCCGCCGTATCGAGAACTGACCGGCGTCTCGGCCCTCATCCATTCGGCTGTTCCATCAACCACCATTCGGTGGTCCGGCAACCACCATTCGGTGGTTGGGTAACCACCGGTCGATGCACTTCATCTTGAAACACGCGACCGAGGCGAACAGTGTCGAGGCCGACCAAAATGCCTGCTTGCTTCGCAGAAGATCGACTGAAGTGCTGGGAAAAAGTCGGGGTCGGGCGGATTGCTCCAACCGACCCCCTAGCTAGCCGGGAAAAGGGGGGCAAACCCCGGCCGGCAACTTTGATTCTTACGCAAGTCCCGAACTGTTGCAACGGTTCATTTGAACTTTGTTCAGACAGGCGCCCCCACCCAGCGCCGGAACGAAATGGACCTCGCTTGATTCGCTGATCGGTTCGAGTAGGCCACCGGTAGCGACTTCACCGTCGATCGATACGGCGATCGATGGCTTCAAATCGCCGTTTTCGACCAGGTAGTGGCGGAATCCCGGGAATTGACGGTCGAGGTCATCGATCAGTTCGCCCACGTTGCGGCCGCCCGCGATGGTTTGCTCGCGCCCCAGCTCAACTTGCGCAGCAGCGCCGGGATGAAAACTGTCGCCATCTGGGACGGGACCGCAACCCTGTCAATTCTAATCCGCGGCGGCGATTCGAGTCTCGTGATTCCCGGCCAGGATAGCCTTGAGCAACCGGGACAGCGACATCGGCAGCTCCGTCATCCGAACGCCGACTGCCCGATAGATCGCGTTGGCGACCGCCGCCGGCGGCGGAACGATCGACACCTCGCCTACGCCGCGCACACCCAACGGATGCGTCGGGCTCGGCACCTCGACGATGATGGTCTCTATGGCGGGCAGGTCGAGACAGGTCGGCATCCGATAATCGAGCAGGCCGCTGTTACGCAGGATGCCCTTGTCATCGTAGAAATATTCTTCGTTCAGAGCCCATCCGATTCCCTGTGCCGTGCCGCCCTGCATCTGGCCCTCGACGTAGCTCGGATGGATCGCCTTGCCGGCGTCCTGCGCGACGGTGCATCGCAGTATTTGAACTTTGCCGGTCTCCGGATCGACCTCGACGTTCAACGCATGTCGCGGCGAACGCCGGGGCCGCGCCGCGGGCGTTCACGGTCGCTCGTCCGGTGACCGGACCGCCTGCGCGGGCAAGCCTGCCTGCTACCTGTTTGATCGTCATCGGATTCGCGCCGTCGCCTTTGGCGATAAACGCGCCGTCGCGGAGATCGATGTCCTCGACTTTCTTGTCCATCAGTTTCGCGGCGCGTTCCTTGAGTTGGCGCACCGCGTCCTGCGCCGCCTGATATACCGCCATGCCGGTCGCGAAGGTCACGCGGCTTCCGCCCGTCACGTCGGTATGGCCGATCGAATCGGTGTCGGCCACCAGCGGTCGAACGTCCTCGACCTTGAGGCCCAACACTTCCGCCGCGATCATCGCCATCGAAGCGCGGCTGCCGCCGATATCGGGAGAGCCGGTCACGACGCTGGCGGTGCCATCGGTATGGATATTGACGGTGGCCGACGACTGCATGCCGGCATTGAACCAGAATCCGGCGGCGACGCCGCGCCCGCGATTCGGGCCGCTAAGCTTCGACTTGTAATGAGGGCTGTTCTTGATCGCCTCGCAGGTCTCAATGAATCCGATTCGCCGATACGGCGGTCCGAACGGATGGGGCGTGCCTTCATGCGCGCCGTTCATGATCCGCATGTCGAGCGGATCGATCCCGCATTTTTCCGCAAGCTCGTCGATCACGGTTTCGGAAGCGAACGCCGCATTGGTAGCGCCGGGGGCGCGATAGGCGGCCGTCTTGGGCCGGTTCACGACCACGTCGTAGGCGTCGATCTGAACGTTCTCGATAACATATGGCGCGAGGATCGTCATCGCGCCCGCCGTCACCGGCGAGCCGGGAAAGGCGCCCGCCTCGTACGCCATCCAGACTTTCGCGGCGGTAATCTTGCCGTCCCTGGTGGCGCCCATCTTGATTCTGATCGTCGAGCCCGAGGTCGGCCCGAGGCGCGCAGGACTTCAGACCGCGACATGACCAGCTTCACGGGATGGCCGGTCTTCTGCGACAGCAACACCGACAGCGGTTCGAGGTAAATCGTGGTTTTGCCGCCGAATCCGCCGCCAATCTCGGCCGGCACGACCTTCAGCTTGCCGACATCGATACCGAGCACTTTCGCGCTCAGCGATCGGACATCGAACGACCCCTGAGTCGAGCAATAGATTGTCGCGTGCCCATCGGAGTTGTAAATCCCGACTGCGTTGTGCGGCTCGATATACCCCTGATGGACCATCGCGGTTTTGAACTCGCGCTCGACGACGAAGTCCGCGGCCTTGAAGCCGGCCTCGGGATCGCCCTTCTTGATCGGCAGATGCATCGCGATGTTGGTCGGATGGTCGCCCTGCTCCGGATTGCGCAGTCCGGGAATCAGGATCGGCGCGCCGGGCTCCATCGCGCGCTCGACGGTCATCACCGGCGGCAGCGGCTCGTATTCCACCTCGATCAGCCTGAGCGCCTCCTCGGCGACATGAGGGCTGGTCGCTGCGACCGCTGCGATCGCGTGACCGTCGTAGAGCACCTTGTCGCGCGCCATGACATTGAGCGCGAGGTAGCGCGGATTCATCGCGGCCTCGCCCACCGCCTCGGTCTTGTCCTCCGGCAATGGCGGCAGGTCGTCGCCGGTTATAACCGCCTTCACGCCCGGCAGTTTGCGCGCCTTCTCCACGTTGATTGACTTGATTCGCGCGTGCGCGTGAGGGCTGCGGAGCACCTTGCCGTGGAGCATCCCGGGGAAGGCGTAGTCGGCGCCATACTTGGCGCGGCCGGTGACTTTGTCTGCGCCGTCATGGCGGATCGGGCGCGTCCCGATGACCTTGAAATTCTGCGTCTCGGTTGATTCTGACATAGGCTTGATCCTCTTATTAGGCTTGTCATTCTGAGGTGCGCGAAGCGCAAGCCGAAGAATCTACGCGAAGCGATTGCTCATCGACCCTGCGACATCGCCTTGGCGGCGTCGAGCACGGCGCGCACGATTTTGTCATAACCGGTACAGCGGCAGAGATTCCCCGCGAGTGCGTATCGCACTTCCGGCTCGCTCGGATTCGGATTCCGGTCGAGCAGCGACTTCGCCGACATCAGGAATCCGGGCGTGCACACGCCGCACTGGAGGCTCGCGTCTTCGAGGAATTTCTGTTGCAGCGGATGAAGTTTCGCTCCGTTGGCGAGACCCTCGACCGTCACGATATCGCGCCCCTGCGCCTCGACCCCGAGCATCAGGCACGAGCAGACCACGCGCCCATCGACGAGCACGCTGCACGCTCCGCAATCGCCGGTCAGGCATCCTTCCTTCGAGCCGGTCAGCTCGAGCACGTCGCGCAGAGTTTCGAGCAGGCTCTGACGCGGCTCGCACAGGAACTCGGCCGGGTCGCCGTTGATGGTCGCTTCTACCAGGACTTTTTTTGACATTCGTCTGCTGCCGATTCGTTTTGCGATTCAGTTTTTGCGCGCGCGTTCCGCCGCGATCGAAAGCGCGCGGCGCGTGAGCACGCCCACGATATGACGCCGATATTCCGCGGTGCCGCGCATGTCGTCGATAGGCGAACTCGCCTCGATCGCCATCCGCGCGGCTTTTTCGATCGCGGCCTCGTCGAGCTTTCTGCCGATCAGCGCCTCGGCGGCTTTGCCCGCGAGAATCGGCGTCGGTCCGACCGCTCCCAGCGCGATCCGCGCCGCTACGCACTTGTCGCCGTCCAGCGTGACCGACGCTCCCACTCCTACCACCGCGATATCCATTTCGTTGCGCGGGATCATCCGCAGGTAGGCGTCTGAGGAATGCGGACGCGGCGCCGGAATCAGCAACTCCACCAGCAGTTCGTCGGGCCGCAGCACGGTGCGTCCGGGCGAGACGACAATAGCCTCGACGGGAACCTCGCGCGTGCCCTTCGCGCCGGCGATCCTCGCGATCGCACCCAGCGCGATCAGAGCCGGCGTAGTGTCGGCGGCCGGCGAGCCGTTGCACAGATTGCCGCCGATCGACGCGCGATTCTGAATCTGCAACGAACCAATCAGATGGGCCGCCTCGGCCAGGCCGGGGTAATGCTTGTGCATCAGCGGATTCTCATAGACTTCGATACAAGGGACGGCGGCGCCGAGCCGCAGCCCGGTCTTCGGATCGAAGCTGAGCTGGCGCAATTCCGGAATTTGCTTGACGTCGACCAGATGCTCCTGGCGGCGGACGCCGGCGCGCATCTGGATCAGGATGTCGGTGCCGCCGCACAGCGGCCGCGCCTTCTCACCAAGACTACCGAGCAGCGTCAGGGCCTGGTCAAGGGTCGGCGGAGCGTCGTAATGAATCTCGTGCAAGACCGAAAATCCTCCAGATCGGGGCCGCATGCGCACCCCAGCATTTGTAGATAGCGTATCCTAGCGCCCTGCGGCAATTGATCGGAACTGAGGGTACTGGGCTAAATCTGTGTTGATCGAGTTAGCTACCCCACCGGACGATCGATCAAGCCCGGATCCATTGATTGCCGGTGAGATCATCGCGGCGGCGGACTGCTTTTGAGGGCCTCGATGATCGTTGCAATTTCCGGCGGACTCCACCACGTCGTCCAGGCGCGACGTCCTGTAATAATCAGCCAAATTGCCGAGATCAGTCCGCCCATTAGGAAAAAGGCGTGCCAAGTATCGCCGCTTGCGCCGAAAGCGGGCTTAAAACCGGCAGTGGTCATAGTCAGAACTATGGTCAGTAGTATGCCTAGAGGAACGAGCCAGTCTTGGCTCGATTCTAGGGTCTTCTGATGGCGGATCAGGCAGAGTTCCACCCGATCACTCGTCGTGATGATTACCTCCTGCCGTACATTCGGATGGAGAGTCGATCCTTCCGCAAGCTGATCAAGTGAAAAGCCGCTAGTGGGAGGCCTATCTGGCATTGGGCTCTGGCCCTCCCGATGCCGGCGCAGGCGTAGGTACAGGTTGGGGTTCCTTGCGAACGAAGACGGTGAAATGAAGTTCCTTGCCGAGGCTGGAACCAAACGCGAACACGCGATAATGAAGGTAGATTGGATCGGGCCCGAGATTCCCAATTTGAGCTGCTTTATCGGGTCCGTGACCCAATGCACTTGTAAAATTAAACAGAGTTAGTTCGAGGGTAAGGCGATCCGGAACTCGCGCAGTCACGCGAGGCGCGGGGCTGGAAAGTATGGCGTGACTTTCGCCCCCTCGAAGCGGAGGGCCTGGAGGCGTCGGTGGTTCATCGACAAAGACGAAGATGATTCCCATCCGTTCGGCACCGAATCGAACTTCAATAGGGTTGCCTTCAAAGGAAAAAACTATTCCGGTCGCCAACACTTCAACCGGCCCAGACTTCGCCTCAAAATCTGCCATGCGCGCGATCCCTCAGGTTGTTTGTGTCGATGAAGCCACCCTCTCTGGCTTCCTCATGGTCGAGGGCGCGCCATTGGCCCTGCCAGCCTGCAGAACGTCCCACCGAGAAAAGAAGCCTCCCCGCACCTACCCCCGGAACCCCAACTGCGACGCCACCATCGAGGCCGCGTAGGCTAGCGCCGGGGCCTGGTTGCCCATGTTGGCGAAGCGCGGGTCGCTGGTCTGGCCGCGCGCGTAGCGCGCGTAGATCTGCTCGACGACCGTCGCGTTCTTCCAGTGCGCCCACGCCCGATAGAAAGCCATATGGCTCAAGTCGCGTCCGGTTCGCTTCGCGTAGCGCGCGGCCATCTCGTCGCGAGTCAGGAACCCCGGCGCCAGCGTATGCACGTAGCCCTGGCTCAGGTCGAGAAGATCGGGCGGGTCGGTGCGATCGCGCCAGTAGCCCATCGAAACGCCGAGATCGATCAGCGGGTCGCCAATCGTGGACATCTCCCAGTCGAACACGCCGACCACCCGGCCCGGATCGTCCGCGCCGAGCATGATGTTGTGCAGGTAGAAATCGTTATGGATTAGCGCCGGCGCCTGCGACTCCGGCATATGCTCGAGGAACCACGCGCCGAGCTTTTCCATCAATGGGACTTCGCGGGTCTTCGCCCGTTCCCACCGCGCCATCCATCCCTTGATCTGCCGCTCGACGAATCCCGCCGGCTTGCCAAGGTCGCCCAGCCCGACGCTCTCGTAATCGACGCCGTGCAGATCGGCGAGCGTATCGATGAAGCCCTCCGAGATCCGCCTGAAGGTCGCCGGATCGTTGGGGAGTTCCGGCGGCAGCGGCTGGCGCATCCGGATCAGGATTCCGTTGCGGCGCTCCATGATGAAAAACGGCGCGCCGATTATCGAGGTGTCCTCGCAGTAGAGCATCCCGCGCGGCGCCGGCTTGAACGCGGTCCACACCTTGGACAGCACGCGATACTCGCGGCCCATGTCGTGACCGCCGACCGGCAGCGGTCCGAACGGCGGCGGCGCATCACCCATTCGCGGCCGTCGAAGCGCAGCAGGTAGGTGAGATTGGAATGGCCGCCGCGGAACTGCTTGACCTCGAGCGGCGCCTCGGCGCCGGGGAGCTTGTCGCGCAGATAGGCCGCGAGCTTGCCCCAGTCGAGCTGCTCCTCGGACCGGATTTCTCCGTATTCGGGGGTTATTTCGACTGGTTCGGGCACTCTATTCCGCCCACTTGCGCAGTTCGCGCCGCGCGATCGTCATGCGATGAACTTCGTCGGGACCATCGGCGATCCTGAGCGATCGGCTCTGGCGCCACATCCCGGCGATCGGCAGGTCGTCGCTCATGCCGGCGGCGCCGAAAAGCTGGATCGCGCGATCGAGCACGCGCATCACCATGTTCGCCGCCATCACCTTGATCATCGCGATTTCCTGCCGCGCCTCGCGCTTGCCGATCGTGTCCATCTTCCACGCCGCGTGCATCACCATCAGGCGCGTCGAGTCGATCTCGATTCGCGAATCGGCGATCCATTCCTGGATATTCGCCTTGTCCTTCAGAAAGCTGCCGTGCGTGTAGCGCGTGTTCGCGCGCTTGCACATCAGTTCGAGCGCGCGCTCCGCGACGCCGATCGTGCGCATGCAGTGATGGATTCGGCCCGGCCCGAGGCGCGCCTGCGCGATTCCGAAGCCGTCGCCCTCCCGTCCCAGCATGTTGGTCGCGGGAACGCGGCAATCGGTGTAGGTGACCTCGCAATGGCCTCCGCCGCCGGTATGACCCATCACGGGAACAGGACGCACGATCTTGAAGCCGGGAGTGTCGGTCGGAACGATTATCTGGCTGGCGCGGCGATGAGGCGCCGCTTCCGGGTCGGTCACCACCATCGCGATTGCGAACGCCGATCCGATCGCGCCGGAGGTGAACCATTTGTGGCCGTTGATCACGTAGTCGTCGCCGTCACGCACCGCGCGCGTGCGAAGCGTAGTCGGGTCCGAGCCGGCGGTCTCAGGCTCGGTCATCGAGAAGCAGGTGCGGATCTGCGCCTTCGAGGCACGGCTCCAGCCATCGCTTCTTCTGCTCGGGCGTGCCGAACTCGGTCAGGATCTCCATGTTGCCGGTATCGGGCGCCATGCAGTTGAAGGCGCGCGCGCCGATCGCGCTGCGGCCCATGATCTCGCATAGCGGGGCATATTCGTAATTCTTGAGTCCCTTGCCGTACTTCTCGTCGGGCAGGAACAGGTTCCACAGCCCCTCGGCCTTCGCCTTCTTCCTGACGTCCTTCAGGATTTGGGGTTCCTCGTGGCTGTCGCTCAGCAGATGCTCGTGCAGGGCCTTTTCCGCCGGATAGACGTTCGCGTCCATGAAGGCTTGGACTCGCGTGCGCAAATCCTCGACTTTGGGGGGAAGCGTGAAATCCATTTGGTCCTCGTAAAGATCAGGTTGATGCGAAAGTCATAACGCAGGTCGTGACGAAATAGAAGCACCTTTGACCGGCGTTTTCGGGGCCTGAAGTGCTCAACCGGAGCCTATCTTCGAGCCAGAACTTCCGCCGCGAGTACGTGCGGACTCTTCGTCCGCGCGTTGCGGCTGGTCCGGAGCATCGTCGCCTCATCGAATCCGGCGGCGCGGAATTCCTCCAGGAAGGCACCGCCTTCCTTGGCGCCGGCGATTCATGCGAACCAGTCTGCCTCGCTAGCGTGAACCTCCGGCGGAAGAGGTTCGCGCAGTATCAGTTCTGCGACGTAAGCCACACCTCCGCTGCGAAGCACGCGGGCGAGTTCGCGGAAGATTGCCGCTCGCGACGGATTCAGGTTGAAGATGCCGTTGACCAGGGCGACGTCTGTGGAGCCGGGTTTGATCGGTAGCGCTTCCGCATCCGCGCGACAGAAGATCACGTTCTCCAGACTCGTCTCGGACGCAGCTTTGCGCGCTCGTTCCAGCATCGCCGCGCTGAAATCCACGCCCACGACTGTTCCGCGCGGCCCGGTCCGCATGGCGGCAATCAGCGAATCGAGACCGGCCCCACATCCCAGGTCCAGGACGCGCGCATCGGCAGAAATCTGCGCTGAGACAGACACGTTGGAAACTCCCGAGAACGCTTCGACGGAGACCGCCGGCAGCCGCGCGAGAAGGTCGCTCGGATAGCCCAGGCTCTCTGCGAAAGATCTCCCGACGGGGAAAGGATGCTTGCCTTGCGGTTCCTTCGACGCCGCGGAATATGCCTCGCGCACCGCTTCGCGAATTCCGCGAAGGCTGGAATGTGCGCTTAGTGCCACGAAAAGGCCCTCGCCTCGATGTTCCTGTCGTCTGCTAAGGACCGAGCGATCGAGGTTGATACAAAAGTCATAACGCAGCTCGTGTCGAAATAGAAGCACCTTTGAAGCGCGTTTAGTGGGCCGGTTCACGAAATCCGGTGGATGACAAGAACTGCCGAAGTGCGCGGGATGATGTCCTTACGCTGGCGGCTACCCAGCAGGGCGGCCTTGTGCCGCCCTGCTTGGCCTCAACTCACTGTCCGGTTTGGCCGCCGGCCTTTTTGGCCATCTCGCGGTGGGCCTTTGCGAGCCTCTCTGCTTCAGTCGCGGTTTTGTCGAAATCCGCGGCTATCGCATCGCACATGTTGGCCATACCGACGGGCTTCGCAATTTTCATCGTCCGATAGGTCTCGGCCGAGTGGTGATGAAGCTCGGCCTTTTTTCGGGCGTCTGCGGCCACCTGGTCGAAATAGGCGGCGATCGCCTCGTGGTCGGCCGGTGTCTTCATGTTCGCGATCATTTGGTCAAGGTTGTCGGCCGTAACGGTCTCCTGTTGAGCGACCGCCCGTGTTGTGGGCAGCGCAGCCGCAGCAAGCAGCAAGAGAACCGATATGAACAACACCGCTACGCGTTTCATCTTTTTTCCTCCTATCTTTTCGCTCCCGCCGACGATCGGCGTCGCGATCGGCTTCTTCACGTCCGAGCCGATCCCGCTCGACCACAGGATCGGCGCCAGGCTCAAACTCACCGCCGTCAACGGCTCGCCGGCTGCAACGCCTGGTCGATCTCGTCCGGCGCAACCCGCTGACCGTTTTGCACGCGGTTAATGAGATCGTTCAGTTGCGAGTAGCGGTCCATGTAGCGCACCAGCAGCGGTCCCTTCGCGTTTGGCTCCAGCATCGCGCGCGAGGTTTGCTCCCTTTCACTCTTGAGTTGAGCGGTCGCAGTTGCCTGATCGGGCGACGGACTTCGCTGGATGCCGACCGGCCCTGCCCATGCTGAGGTGAGAGACGATCGTAGTAGCGAGCAACGAAAGAGCGCCAACAGTTCTGGCTTTCATGACAAACCTCCGATAGCGCCGGCCTGAATCTGGCCGGGCTGTTACTTCAATCCTCGAATACCTGCACACGGGCAGGCGCGAGAACTCCCGAGCTAAAACGCGGAACGGAGGAGCGAAAATCAGAGCTGTCGCGAACAGAGGAGAGCCAATTTCATGGCTCCGGGGGGACTATCGTGGATTACGGATGACCGATCGATGCCAGTGAGCGCTGGCATCGCCACGAATGGATGGATCGAGACTGGCGAGCGCTTGGAAGGAAGGAAGGATCGGCCTCGCAGAGACCGCCTGTACAGTAGCGCCCCGCGCCTGGCAGCACGTTGAATTGCAGGCCGCTGAAGAGACCGGGCAATTCGGGCCGCAGCAAGAACACGCCATAACCGGGGCTGCTTGCGCAGCGCCGCAGCCGAAACCGGCCTGCAGCCCAACCATCAGCGCAAGCAAAACGATGAACCCCTTCTTCACAAAATAAACCTAACCCCTCGCGCCGCTCGTTGCAAGGTTGTCCAAAACATGTCCGGCCCCAAGCTGGGGCTCGGCGATCGTGCAGACGCTTGCAAGATGCAGCAACGAAAGTTGTCTATCCGTTGGGCAGGTGCTCGAAACGACCGCAAAAGCCGCTTCGCTGTAACCGAGATATCTTCGCTTTTTCCGGTTCTGACGCAGAATTCGGAGGGCGGCATCGGGATTGCAGTTCGGGCACTTCATGAAGCGAATTCTCGTAGCTCTCGCATTCATTTCACTAGGCGGACTGGCCATAGGTTTCGCGCCGCGGACCGTTCCCGCACGAGTGTCCTCAAATCCTGGAGCCGAGCCGCTCAATGCGGGCCCCTGCTCAGACCGTTACAATTCGTTGCTGGAGAATGCGAAGAGAGCATTGACCGAAGGCGATCGCGCTGGGACGGTCGAGATCCTTGAGCGAGCGAAGCGCCTCATCTCCATCTGCCCCGCGCTTCAGGACGAAGGCTCAGGGGAGACCCCCGTGCTTTCGCTGATTGGCTCCGGCGCCGTTGACGTCCGGGGGTAGTCAGGTAGCGTCACCTCTCTCGCAGATTTTTTTCCGCGCTCGCTCCATCGCGGGCGTACCGCATCGGACGCAGATCGTGGCGGGAGGGGAATCGCGAATGCAGCAGTTGCCTCATGGCGCGATCATGGCTACTTTCGAGGTTGTGAAACGGGTCCTTTCGGCGACGTTGGCTCTCGCGATGGTCTTTCAGGCCGCGATCGGCTGCGCGTTCGCATCGCAGAACGTCGCGGATGCCTGCTGCGCGGCCAAATGCGCCAACAGCCCGGCCCCGTGCAGCCGCCAGTGCTGCAAAGTCTCGCCGCGGAGTGAAACTGCCGAGGTCGCGTCCTCGACGGTGCCTCGTCCGCCGGCCTCCGACGCCCGCGTGCGGGCCGGAGCGAACTACACCGTCGCGGCATCGCGCAGTCTGCTGCCCACCGTTCCGTGCAGCAGGGCGGCTCCTTTCCCCGCCGTTTTCGACCAAACCTGTTCGCTTCAGATCTGATTCCCTCGCTTCAGTGGGTTCCGTGTAGCGATCCGTCCGCGGTGCGCTGAACTCGCGCGCCCGACTGCCGGTCGCAATCCACTACTGCGTGCATATCGGCCGCTTCCCCGTGGCCGAGGGAAGTGGCGAGCGAGGTGAATGTCTTGATTACGGGTTCTCTCCGTCGCGATCCCGCGAGGATTGCGCGAATTGGCTTTCTTGTTCTGACCGCCGTCCTGAGCGGCGCCACCGGCCTGTTCGCTGATGCCGAACCGGGCGCGAGGCTCCTGGAAGCCGGGACACCGGTGTCAAATGACGGCACTCTTGGCTCACTGGTTGACGAGGCGATGCGGCATAGCCCGTTGGTCGCCGCTGCCCGCTATCGATGGGAGGCGAGCACAAGGGTTCCGGTACAAGTCTCCACGCTTCCCGACCCTCAGGTAACGATTCAGGAATTCACGGTCGGCGGGCCGCGTCCGTTAGAGGGCTACGAGACCAGCGATTTCTACTACACCGGCCTCGGCGTCTCGCAGGACGTGCCATGGCTCTCAAAGCTCCGGTCACAGGCCGCGCAGGCGAAGGCCGAATCCGAGTATGCACATCAGGGCTTCGAGGCCGCCCAGCGCGAGGCCGCCGAGAAAGTACGCGAATCATACTTCGAGCTGTTCTTCCTCCAAAAAGCGGTTGAGATTCTCGGCGAGAGTCAAAAGGAGCTTCAGCAGATTCGAGAAAATCACGGAAGCGCGATACCGGCTCGGCCAGGGCCAGGAACAGGACCTGAGCAAGGCGCAACTCGAAATCACCTCGATTCTGGAGCAACTCGAAATGCGCGGGCAGGAAGCCGGCCGGCGCCAGGCCGAATTGAAGATGATCCTCGGCCGCGACGTTGATTCGCCCGACATCGCAATCGGCGAGGTCGAACCAGGTGATTCGACCATCGACGAGCGGCTCCAGCAGCTCCCGAGCGAGCGCTCCCCCGAACTCAAGATGGCCGAAGCGATGGAAACGCGCAGCGTTGAGGCGCTCAATCTCGTGCGCGAAAACTACTTCCCCGACTTCAGCTTCGGCTACATGTACCAAAAGACCGGCCCCGGACTGCGCGACTACTACATGCTGACGATGGGCGCGAAGGTGCCGCTCTATTTCTGGCGCAAGCAGACACCCGCGGTCGAGCAGGCCACGCTCGAAAAGCAAGCCGCACACAACGAGACCCGCGCGCGCGAGCTCGAAATCAAGTTGACGCTCCGCGCCGAGACGATCGCCGCGCGCGCCGCGAGCCGCGTGATGATCATCTATCGCGACGGCCTCATCCCGCAGTCGCAGGCGACCCGCACCGCCGCGCTGAACGGATATCGGGTCGGGAAAGCAGACTTCCAGGCGGTCCTTTCGGCGGCGGTCGATGCACTCAACGTGACGCAAGGTTACTACCGCGCGCTCGCCGACCATGAAATCGCGATCGCAAAGCTCCAGCAGATCGCCGGAGATACACCATGACAATGATCAAAGTGAATCGCGGCGAACGCTTACCCGCGCGACGCCTGTCGAGGCGCGCGTCGGTCTGCGCGATCGCCCTGATGGCGGTGATGTGGCTCGCCACGCGATGCGCCGTCGCCGAAGCTATAGAGACGCAATCCCCCGGCGCGGCGGCGCCGAAGCTCGCGCCGATCCGGCTTACGCCGGAACGCCGGCAGCTTATCGGGCTCACGTTCGCCCCCGTCGAGGATCAGGAATTGACCGACCGGCTGGATGCCACCGGCACCATCGAACCGGATGAGCAACTCCAGAGCTACGTTCAGACCCGCTTCGCCGGATGGATTAAGACGGTCTTTGCCAATCAGACCTACGCCCGCGTGAAAAGGGGCGAGCCGCTGTTCACGATCTACAGCCCCGATTTGGCTAGCGCGGAGGAGGAGTACCTGCTTGCGCGCAAAGAGCAGCAGCAGGTGGCGAACAGCGATGTTCCCGGCGTGAAGGACGGCGCCTCATCGATCGCGGCTGCGGCGCTCGAACGGCTGAGACGGTTCGGCGTGTCGCCGCGCGAGATCGAGCGTCTCCGGCGTCAGGGCACGGCGGACGATACGGTCGAAATCGACGCTCCGGCCGGCGGTTACGTCACCGAGCGCGCGGCCCTGCCCAACATGTATGCGCAGCCCGAGACTCGCCTCTACACCATCGCGGACCTTTCGCGCGTGTGGGTCTACGCAGCCGTCTTCCAGGACGAAATCGGCAGGATCAAGATCGGCGACCCGGCCTCGATCAGCGCGGACGCCTACCCCGATCGGAGCTTCGATGGCCGCGTGGATTTCATCTGGCCTGAAATCGACCCTGCGACGCGAACCGCGCGCGTTCGCTGCGACTTCGACAACAAGAACGGACTGCTCAAGCCGGGAATGTTCGTGAACGTCGCGATGAAGCCGCATCTGGGCCGCGGCCCGACGATTCCCGACTCCGGCGTGCTGCGCACCGGCATCCACAACATCGTCTTCGTCAACCGGGGCGACGGCTACCTTGAGCCGATCGAGGTGGAACTCGGTGCGCATCTGGGCAACCGGTTCCGGGTACTCAAGGGACTGCGCGCGGGCCAGGAGATCGTCGCGTCGGCTAATTTCCTGATCGACTCGGAAAGCCAGCTCCAGGCGGCGTTGGGAAGTTTCGCGCCCCCTCCGCCGGGGGCGAGCGCAGCGGCAGCGTCCGCGCCCACGGCCAACGTCGATCTGACGACCGAACCGAATCCGCCGCAGAGAGGAAGCAACCTCGTGCGGATCGCTCTCAGCGATCCTGCCGGCAAGCCAATCCGCGGGGCGGAAGTCTCGGTGATCTTCTTCATGCCCGCGATGCCGGCGATGCAGATGGCCGCCATGAAGGCCGAGGGCAAGGCGATCGAGCGCGCGCCCGGCCAGTACGTAGCGAACGTCGATCTGCAGAGCGGCGGCACGTGGCAGGTAACGGTAATCGCAAGCAAGGCAGGCGCGCAGATCGCGAGCCGGGAATTCTCGGTTGCGGCCAGCGACCCGATGATGTGATTGCGGAGGCGAGTCATGATCGAAAAAACCATCGATTGGTGCAGTAGCAACCGGATCCTGGTGATGATCGCACTCGCCGGACTCGCGATAGCGGGAGCCTGGTCGCTCAATCGCATCCCGCTCGACGCGCTGCCCGACATCTCCGACGTCCAGGTGATCGTTCACACTCAATGGATGGGGCAGCCGCCGGACGTCCTCGAAGACCAGGTTACTTATCCGATCGTCACAACAATGCTTTCCGCGCCGCACGTCAAAGCCGTCCGCGCACAGACGATGCCGAACGACTCGTACGTCTTCGTGGTCTTCGAGGATGGTACCGACATTTACTGGGCGCGAAGCCGCGTGATCGAGTATCTGCAGCAGATCGCGGGCCGGCTGCCGCAAGGAGTCAGTCCGATGATCGGACCCGACGCGACCGGCGCCGGATGGGTTTACGAGTACGTCCTGCTCGACCGCAGCCACCAACTCAGCCTCGCCGATCTGCGCAGCCTCCAGGATTGGAAGATCCGCTACGCACTGGAGACCGAGCCGGGAGTGGCCGAAGTCGCGACCATCGGAGGCTTCGTCAAGCAGTACCAGGTCCGGCTCGACCCCAACCGGATGCTCGCGCTGCACGTCCCGCTCGCGACCGTGATTGACAAAGTGCGGCAGAGCAACAACGAAGTGGGCGGCAGACTGCTGGAGATGTCAGGTGCGGACTACCTGATTCGCGGGCTCGGTTATGTTCGCTCGGTCGGCGACCTGGAACAGATTGCGGTTGCCTCCAACAATGGGACACCGGTCCTGATTCGCGATCTGGGCGTGGTCAGCCTTGGACCGGATCTTCGCGAGGGCGCCGCCGAGTTTGACGGAAACGGTGAGGCGGTAGGCGGGATCGTGGTGATGCGCTACGGCGAAAACGCGCTCAACGTGATCGATCGTGTCAAGCGAAAGATCGCCGAGCTCCAGCGCAGCCTCCCGCCGGGCGTGGAAATCGTCGCCGGCTACGACCGGTCCGGTCTGATCGGCGAGTCGATCGATACGCTGCGCCGCGACCTGATCGAAGAGGCGCTGATCGTAAGCCTCGTGATCGTCGCATTCCTGCTGCATTTTCGTTCCGCACTAATCCCGATTATCAGCATCCCGCTCGCGTTGCTGGCCACCTTCATCCCGATGTATTACCTCGGCGTCAGTTCCAACATCATGTCGTTGGGAGGGCTGGCGCTCGCGATCGGCGTGCTGGTCGATGCGTCGATCGTGATGGTCGAGAACGGCCATCGGCGGCTCACCGAACGCGAGAGCGCGGCGCGACAATCGGGCCGCGGTCTCGGCGAGGCCGAACGCCGGCGCACGCTGCTGGAAGCGGCCAGGCAAGTAGGCCGCCCGCTGTTCTACTCACTGCTCATAATCGCGATCTCGTTCCTGCCGGTGTTCTTGCTGGAAGCGCAGGAGGGCAGGATGTTCCGGCCACTCGCCTGGACCAAGACCCTGGCGATCGCGTTCTCGTCGATACTCGCGATCACGGTCGTGCCGATCCTGATGATCGTGCTCATCCGCGGCAAGCGGTTGCGTGCGGAGAGCGCTAATCCGTTGTCGCGGATCTTTCAGCGGCTCTACCGGCCGGTCATCCGATGGTGCCTGCGCCATCGCGGAGCCACGATCGCCGCCAACCTCGCGTTCCTGATACTCACGCTGCCACTCGCGGCCCGAATCGGCAGCCAGTTCATGCCGCCGTTGTTCGAGGGCTCGATGCTCTTCATGCCGACCGCGCTGCCGGGAATTTCGATCACGTCGGCCAGCGAGCTGATGCAGAAGCAGGACCAGATCATCCGTGCTTTCCCCGAGGTCGCAGAGCGTGTTCGGCACGGTCGGCAGGTCCGACAGCGCAACCGACAACGCGCCGATGGACATGTATGACACGACCATCATGCTGAAACCGCGGGAGAAGTGGCCGGCAGGCATGAGCTACGACCGTCTGCTGCAGGAGATGGACTCGAAGCTCCGCTTCCCCGGACTGTCCAACACGTGGACGATGCCGGTGGAGAACCGGCTCGACATGGAGTTGACCGGAATCAAGACGCCGGTCGGGATCAAGGTGCAGGGACCCGACCTCGATGGGATCCAGCGGATCGGCTCGGAGATCGAGGAGTTGCTCAGCGGCGTCGAGGGCACGCGCGGCGTCTTCGCGGAGCGCGTGTCGCAGGGATTCTACGTCAATATCGCGGCCGACCGCGCGGCGACGGCGCGCTATGGGCTGACCGTCGGCGATGTCCAGACCGCGATCTCATCGGGGATCGGCGGTGAGAACATCGCCACCGCTATCGAGGGACGCGAGCGATATCCGATAAACGTCCGCTACCTGGCCGACTATCGTGGCAATCTCGAAGCGCTGCGCCGCGTCCTGCTGATGACGCCGTCAGGTGCGCAGATCCCGCTCGGCGAAGTCGCGAAGATCGATCTCAGTCCAGGACCCACGATGATCCGCGACGAGGATGGAGAGATGACCGGCTACGTCTACTTCGACCTGTCGACCAGTGACTACGGGGGTTTTGTAGCCCGCGCGCAGAGGGTTCTGGACCGCCGTCTGCGCCTCCCGCCCGGGTATTCGCTGAAATGGTCCGGCGAGTACGAGTTCCAGCTCCGGGCGCGCAGGCGGCTCGCGCTCATTGTCCCGGTCGCCTTCGCCGCGATCTTCTTCCTGCTCTACATGCTGTTCCACTCCGTCGCCGAGGCGGCGGTGCTGATCTTTCCGTGCCTGTACGCGATGACAGGGGGACTCGTCCTGCAATACTGGATGGGCTTCAACTTCAGCGTCGCGGTGTGGGTCGGGTATATCGCGCTGTTCGGAATCGCCGTCGAGACCGGCGTTGTGATGGTCATCTATCTGCACGAGGCTCTCGACCGCCGACTCTCCGCCGGCCCCGTCGGTTACGCTGAAATCGAAGCGGCCACGATCGAAGGCGCCGTGAATCGGTTGAGGCCCAAGCTCATGACCGTGGCGGTGGTGATGATGAGCCTGGCGCCGATCCTGTGGTCGGCCGGGATCGGGTCCGACGTGATGAAGCCGATCGCGGCGCCGATCGTCGGTGGGATGGTGACCTCAACGGTCCACGTGCTGGTGCTCGTGCCGGTGTTCTTCGCGATGATGAAAGATCGCGCGCTGCGCCGCGGAACGCTCGGCGCATCGGAGACCGAGGCGATGGAAGGTTAGACGGTTCCGCCTGAGAGCAGCCGCATCAGCCGTGCGCGACTTACACCGGGCGAGCCAGAGCTACGAGGGCGCGGAAAATCGCTCGGCCTGGGAGAGCGCGAGCAAGTCGGCCATCTTCTGTATCCGCTGATCGAGCCGCTGAATCTCTCCGCTCTGGTCCCTGACCCGATTTTCGAGATCCGCGATGCGCATCAGGAGATCCTTCACCGTAGCCCGCTGTTCAGTGCTCTTGGTAGCCATCCCGCAAGCCTCCGCCCAGCGCATCATCAAGCATACCGCGCGATGAAGATCAGGTCACGAGCGGGCAGACCGCCAGGATGTTGCAATCCTGCTACTGGATGACTCGTCGCGGGGAAATTGGGTCAATCGAGCAGTTCCAGGCCGCGATCGAACAGGCGGGGCGCGGATTTGCCGACTTCTTCCCAGGTCGGATCGGGGCGCTTGCCGCGCCGATGGAGCATCAGGTTGAAGACCGTGATCACTCCGAAACGATACGCGGAGAAGGCCTGGAACCATCGCACTTCCGGCGTCGAGACCGGAAAGCGCGCACGCTCGGCGTACATCGAGACGATCTCGTCCGGCGCAGGAAGCCGCGACGGTACGAGGAACGGATTCGACCAGCTATCCGGATCGGAGAACAGGCAGATCCATCCGAGGTCGAGCAGCGTGGCGCCGACCTGCGACAGTTCCCAATCGATCACCGCGACCAGCCGTCCGTCGCGCAACAGGCAGTTCGACCATTGGAAGTCGCCGTGGACGCATCCGATTCGCGGCTCGGCCGGCAGGCTCGCGCGCAGCCGCTCGCGCAGCATCGGGGCGCGGGCGACCGCGGCGGGGTCGAGTGTGTCGCGGTCGAGCAGATGGTCCAGGCGCTTCATTTCGTCCGCCAGCGCGAATGGTTCACCCCAAATCCGGCGGCGCGATTGCCAATCGACGGCGTGCAGGGCGGCGAGCGTCTCAACCACGCTGCGGACCATCGGGCGCGCGTCCTCCGCCGAAGGCTGGATATCGCCGATCTTCTCCCCCGCCACGAAACAGCCCACAAAGAACGGACGCCCGAACCAGCGCGGATCATCCTCGATCCATCGCACCGGCGGGACCGGCACCGGCGTATCCGCCAGCGAGGCCATCACTCGTCCCTGGCGGGCCACGTCGGCCGGTCCGGCGATCCGAACCCCGACTGGCGCAAGTCGAATCACGAGCTTCTCGTGCACCGGGCCGGATTCCGATCGCCAGTCGAGCTCGAAGCTGTAGCTCAATCCCGCATGGCCCGGCAGCGCGACCGGCTCGCTGACGGATGCGCCCGGGTCGCCGGTCTTCGCGCGCGCCATCGCGGCGAGTTGTTCTGCTATTTCCGAGCTCACCGGATTCGCGTTCAGCCCTTCATGCCGACCTGCGCGGAGGCCGGATGAAGACTCGCGGCGGCGCTGGGGCGTGCGCCGACTCGCTTGAACCATGCCGTGAGATTCTTGAGCGACGGGTCCAGGTTCTGGCCGACTCCCGCACCGAAATCGAGCGCGCTGTACAGGATAATGTCTGCGATCGTGAACCGGCTGCCGGCGATATACTCCCTGCCGGCCATCAGGCCGTCGAGCCATTTGAGCCGATCCTGCACCACCGCCTTGAGGCCCGCGGCGGCTTCCGGCAGCACCCGCATCCGCGATTTGAAAAGTTCGAGTCCCTCGGCATAGCGAAAGCCGTTGTACAGGGGCTCGGTGATGTTCAGTTCGACTCGCCGCTGCCATTGGCGGGCTTCCGCGCGCTCCTCGGCAGTGGCGCCGATCAGCGGGGGGCGCGGATGCTTCTCTTCCAGGTACTCGAAGATCGCGACGGTCTCGCCGATGCAGCTGCCGTCGTCAAGTTCGAGCGCGGGGAGCTGCCCGCCCGGATTTCGATCGGTGTAGGGCGGCCTGCGATTCTCCGCCTTCATCAGATCGATGTCCCTGGTGGGGATCGTGATTCCCTTCTCGGCGAGGAACATCCGCATCGCGCGCGGATTGGGTCCGAAGGCGTTGTAAAGCAGCATTTCTTCTCCTGCGCGGATTGGGTCCGCAGGCCGCGACTATACAACACGCCACATGCGAGTTGGAGAGCGAATTCACGGGCCGCTCGGCCGCCATGTTGCGTCTGCGGGAAGCTGTGCGATAGGAGATTGATTATGCGCTTTTGTCCGCATTGCGGCGCGCCGGCGATTCCGAAAGGGAAGTTTTGCGTCGAATGCGGGCGGCAACTCGATCCCGCCGCCGCAAACCGTATCGGCGGCTTGCAACTGACGGTCGCATTCGTGGGCGTCTTCCTGGGAATTCTGATCGTCGGCCTGGTCGTCGTCTATCTGATCGTGCCGGGCACACCGCCGGCGACTGTCGCGTCGATCCCGCAGGCAGAGCCTTCTTCCGGCTCCGCCGAGACCGACGCGAAAGACCTGCCGGCCGGGCATCCCAAGGTCGAGCTGCCCGCCGACGCTCGCCGGTTTATCGATCAGATCGAAAAGGACGCTGCAGGCAAACCCAACGACATCGCGGCGTGGAACAAGTTCGGCGAGGTCGCGCTGCGCGCCGCGATGTTCGATCCATCGTACTATCTCAAGGCGCAGGAGGCGTTCGCACATTCACTCAATCTCGACGCGGACAATCCCGACGCGCTGCGCGGAATCGGCAATCTCAACTACGATCATAAGAATTACGACCAGGCGATCGCCGCCTATGAGCATTACCTGAAGGAAAAACCCGACGACCCCGAAGTGCGGACGGACCTCGGCACCATGTACCTTTACACCAACAACCCCGATCAGGCGGTGGTGCAATACAAGCGAGCGATCGCGGCCAAGCCGGGACTTCTTCGAGGCGTACTACAATATGGGCATCGCCTACGACGCGGAAAATGACCCGGCCGACGCGCGTCAGGCCCTCCAGAAGGCGCTCACGCTCGCTCCGGACGACGCGTCGCGCGCGCGCGTACAGGATGCAATGAACAAGTTCAACCGGGCGCCCGCCGGCGCCACAGCCGCCAATGGCGCGGCCGGCGCCGGTTCCGGCGCCACCGCGACGAGTGCCGCCCTGGCGTCGGTGCCGTCCGTGAGCGTGCCGGCGCTTCGGGAACAATCTCCCGCAGCGGTCGCGAGCAGCGGAGTCCCGCAAGCAGGCGGCCAGAATACGGACTTCCACGGCGAGATCGAGCGGATGGTCCGCAATATCCCGTTCGCGGGTCCCAAGGTTCAGTCGGTCAAATGGCCGGACAAGTTGAAGGCCACGGTCCTGATGGACAATTTCCCGATGGACAAGATGCCTCCGTTCGCGAAGCAGATGTTCGAGAGCGACCTCAAGAACGGGATCAAGAACGCCAAGACCGATCACCGCATCAAGGGAACAGTGGTGGTAGAGATTGCCGACACCGCTTCGGGCGCAGTGATGGAACGCGTGTCGCAGTGAACGCATCGCGGGGAAAACCGATCGTTCGTCTGGCGCGCGACGACGAGGAAATCCGCCGCTGTTTTCCGGTGATGAGTCAATTGCGCACGGCGCTGGCCGAGGCGGACTTCGTGGCCCAGGTGCGGCGAATCGAGCGCAGCGGATTCATTCTCGCCTGCGTCGAGGACGCCGGCGCGGTCAAAGCGGTCGCGGGCTTCCGGATCATGGAAAACCTGGTCAACGGGAAGTTCATGTACGTGGACGATCTGGTCACGGATTCCCACGAGCGATCGCGCGGGCATGGTCAGTTGCTATTCGACTGGCTAATCGACCGTGCGCGCTCCAGCGGCTGCGATCAGCTTACTCTGGACTCGGGGGTCCAGCGCTTCGACGCCCATCGCTTCTACCTGCGCAACCGGATGGCAATCACGAGCCATCACTTCTCGCTGGCGCTCAAGCGACCGGCCTGAAAGGAGGACATTCATGGCGGACGATCCAGCTGCGCGACTCGCGCGCGTAGCCGGCAATCAGACCCTTCAACTGGTCCATCAGGGCCGCAAATCGGGCAAGCCCTACGAAGTCACGATTTGGTTCATGGTCGAGGGCGAGACCGTGTACCTGGCGACGGCGAACGTCGGCCGGCAATGGGTGCGCAATGTTCTGCGGCGCCCGGGCGTCACGCTTCGGGCCGGGGGCGAGACTTTCACCGGAACGGCGGCGCAAATCACGGACGCTGCGGCGCGGGCGCATGTAATGGATCTGGTCGGGCGAAAATACTGGTACGCGCGGCCGTACCTGTGGGTCGCGCGGATTCTCGTTGACGCGGGTCTGGCAACCGATCGCACCGGCGCGTTCCGCGTACAAATCGATCGCGCTTCCGCCGCCTGAAAGCGGAAAGACCGCTAGGAGCCGTTGCGGGCCCGGCGCGAATATCCGTTCAGCGCGACGGCTTCCGCCAGGTCGGGCTCATGGCGAAGGCCGGACGGCGCCTGGCGGACGTAGTTCGCGCATCGCAGGCTCACCTGGCGATCGCGCGGGCCGTCGAGTTCGACCAGGAAAATCCGCTGCCAGGTGCCGAGCGCGAGCTGAAAGTCGGACACCGGGATCGTCTCGCTCGTCGACAGCAGCAGGTGCATGCAGTGCGAATGCCCGTTGGCGCGCTCGTCCGGCGCGATCGGCGGCTTGCGCCGATCCATGTCGTTGTGATTGTACCGGCCTTCGGGAGGACACAGGCGGCGCAGGAAGTGCTTGAAGTCTTCGAGCAGCAGTTCCTCCGCCTCGTTGATCTTGATCGCGGCGGTGGTATGCCTCGAAAAGACCGTCGCTTCGCCGTGCTCGATCCGGTTCGCCGCGAGGTGCGCGTTGATCCGATCGGTCAGATCGACGAACTCGATCGGCTGCCGGGTGCGCACTTCGAGCAGCACCTCCGAGAGCCATACCGAATGACGCGACGGCAACACAGTTCTGTGAAGATTCAGTCGAAGATCGGATTTCCGCATCACACTACCTGCCTGCTCAACCCAGTTGGAGTCGCCCGAACGAGTCACTATCAATTTAGCGTTGCAGGAGCATTGTGCGCAATTTTTTTGGATAGCTATTCGACAATAAATAGAATCGACCGACTAACCACCCTACGGTCAGTCGGTCAGGGCTCGATCGCGGAATTTCGGGAGAATCAGCGAGGCGAGAGCCCCCCGAAGTCACGCGTCATGCACACAAGAAAAAGGGCGGACCAGCGAGATCGCTGATCCGCCGCAATTTCCGGTTACCGAGCGATTAGAGCTCAGAACGCATAGATCATCGAGCCGGTAAGCGTGTCCTGGCCCTCCCAGAGGTGCTGGCCGGTCACCGGACTCACGAAGTTGTTGTTGGTGAAGTAGTGAAGGCCGCCCTCGTCATGACGGTACTCGGCGCGGAGCAGCAGTCCAGTAACCTGCGGCACCTTGTAGGTTACGGTCGGGGTAATTTCGTATAGCGTCTGCGCCTTGACCCTGCCGTTGAAATCGGGGCCGATGCGCGCACCGTCCTGGTCATCGAAGAACTCGCCGCGGCCCGCGAATTCCCACTGGTTCCAATCATAGACGATGTATTGCGCCGCGCCCTGCCATGAAGCGCTATGACGGTTGATCACCGGTCCGGTCTCAGACGCGTACAGATATTCGGTGGCGAGAGTAAGGTTCGGGACAAAGGACGGCTTCCAGGTGAAGATCGGATCGATCGATCCCAGGTTCGAGTTCGAGTGGTTAATCGCCTGCGACCCGTAGGTCCCGTTGACCACCAGCGCCACCGACTTGTCCTTGTTGTTCAGCGTCAATTCGCCCTCGCCGGTCGGGCCGCCGTTGTTGTTGGCCGCGGGGTCGTCCCACCCGTTGTTGGCGCCGGCGGTAAACGCAACGTAGTCGTTCACCGTGTAAGTTCCGCGAATACCCGTATGGGTCAGCGGCACGCCGAGGTTGAACAAAAAGCTCCGCGTCTCGTTGAAATTCTGGTTGCTGTAGGTCGGGATGATCTCCTCTCCAAGCAGCGTTACGAACCGTCCTGCTTGCAGGCTCAACCCGGAACCGATCGGCGCCGTGTAAGTCAGGTAGTATTGGGTCGCATCGAACCATTGCCCACCGACAGGCGCGACATTCGAGTAATGCGTTACTGATGAAATCGAGTTGGCGACCTGGCCGACGTTGAGATCGGTCACGAAGCCGACCGTGCCATCCTTCTCGATATGCAGGTTGCCCTGGGTTAGCTGGAATCCGTCGTGGTCCCAGGCGCGGGTGAAATTCGCGTTCCCCACCGGCTGGTTGAAGTTGTGCTCGTAGCTCGCGTCGACCAGCCCGTGGATGTTCACTCCGAGGTTGTCCGAAATACTCTTTTGGGTGGCGGCCAGATTGGCCTCCAGAGCGCCGACGTGCTCTCCGATCGTCGCGGGCGTCGCGCTCGCCTGCGGCGTCGCGACCATGATCTGTTTCTTCACTTCGGCGACGGCTGCGCCTTCCGTAGCCTCCGAAGCGCGCAGGTTGGTCACTTCACCGTTGAGCTCATCGAGCCTCTGCGTCGCGCTCGGGCCCATCGTCATAGTGGTGGTAGACACAGCTGCAGGCGTTCTGACATGCTTCCTGACTTTCTTCGGCGGATCTGCGCCTCCGCTGTCGTCGGCGGCGCGAACGCCACTCGTCGCGCACAGTCCAATCACCAAAGCAAAGCCGGCTGCCAGCGCGGCGCCCCATATCCCCCGGTCCATGATGTATCTGATCACACTGCCTCCTTCGTGCGGTCCGATGCCGCGATTCGATTGCACTCCTCCAGACCCGCAAAACGCGGGTCCGGAGGGACGCGTTCAAGATTCGTACCCGCTAACAATTGCTTAAAAGGCGTGAGGGGAGCGCTTGTGAAGATCGCGCGATGCGCCCCATGACGCCCCGCAAGGCAGCATCTGCCGTTTCTTTACTCAGAACTTCGGCGCTAACATCGTCTTCGCAGTCAGTGCAAATTGCACGACAATCCACAGGATAATCAGATGGATTTCGAACTGACTTCAGCCCAGCAGGAAATCGTTCGGCAAGTGCGCACGCTATGCCAGCGCTTTCCCGATGAGTATTGGCGCCGGAAGGATGCGGCCGGAGAATTTCCGCACGATTTCTATGCCGCAGTCGCGGGGGCGGGCTACCTCGGAGTCGCAATTCCGGAACGATATGGGGGCAGCGGCCTGGGAGTCACCGAGGCGGCGCTCGTGATGCGCGAAGTGGCAGCCTCGGGTGGCGCGATGAACGCCGCGAGCGCCATCCATTTGTCGATCTTCGGCGTGAGTCCGCTCGTGATTCACGGCAGCGAGGAGCAGAAGCGCCGCTACCTGCCACAGGTCGTGAGCGGCGAACTCCACGTCGCTTTCGCCGTCACAGAACCCGACGCCGGCAACGATATCACGCGCATTAAAACCAGCGCGCGCCGCGACGGCGACTGCTATGTCATCAACGGCCGCAAGGTCTTTACCACCAAAGCCAAAGAAGCGCGCAAGATGCTGCTGCTGACCCGCACGACGCCATACGAGCAGGCCGCGAAGAAGACCGACGGAATGAGCCTGTTCTTCGCCGATCTCGATCCGGGCGCGGTCGAAGCCCGCGAGCTCGAAAAGCTCGGCCGCCACGCGGTCGACACCAATCTGCTGTTCATCGACAATCTCAAAGCGCCGGCTTCGGATCTGGTCGGCGGCGAGGGAAAGGGCTTCCACTGTCTGCTCGACGGGCTCAATCCGGAACGGATCCTGGTGGCCGCGGAAGCGATCGGAATCGGCCGCGCGGCGCTCGATCGGGCCGTTCGCTACGCGAAGGAGCGGATCGTCTTCAACCGGCCGATCGGCCGGAACCAGGCGATCGCGCATCCGCTGGCCGACGCGCACGCCAAGCTCGAGGTCGCCGAACTGATGATGTTCAAGGCGGCCTGGCTGTTCGACCATCGCAAACCCTGCGGGGCCGAGGCCAACATCGCCAAGCTCCGGGCGGCGGACGCCTCGTTCGAAGCCTGCGACCGCGCGGTCCAGACCCTGGGCGGCTACGGATACGTGCGCGACTACGACGTCGAGCGCTACTTCCGCGAATGCCGGCTGCTGAAGATCGCGCCGGTGTCCCAGGAGATGGTGCTCAATTCGATAAGCGAGCACGTCCTCGGATTGCCGCGATCGTACTGACCGGCGGACAGCGAGCGCTCCGGCAGAAATGCCCGTTCGATACGGAGGGAATAGTCTTGCGCCATTTTGACGGGCCAGAGCGCGATCCCAACGCCTCAGGCACGAGTAAGTTTCCATAACCGTCAGTTATAGTAAGGGGCGCTTCCGGTACACGAAGAATCTCGCAAATTTCTCGCGTCTTTGAAGGGAAGACGCGGTTCCTTCATGAAAAATTCTAATACATCTACAGGTTGTCCGCCGGGGGCTGACACGGTCCGGGTCCCGTGATGATTATACTTTTTGTACGATCATCAAAAGCGGACAGGTCCTCGACTTTTTCGTCAAATATGTTCACTGCCCTCCCCAAGTCCGCAACGGCTCTTTCCTGTTGCCCTCCTGTTTCAGCAATGCTACATGATGTAACCATGTGATCTTGAGCACGCTGCCGGCCGAGCACTCCGGCAGCGAATTGAAAACTCACAGCAATGTTGACCAGCCTGGACAGGCACGGGGCACTTGAGAGGGAGCTATCATGGCAAAGGCAAAGGATCGGAACTTTGGTCAGGTCGTCCGCGAGCGGCGTCGTCAACTCGATTTGACTCAGGAAGAAGTCGCTCGCAGGATCAAGACCTCGACGCCGTACGTGGGACATCTCGAATCCGGCAAACGTCATCCGTCGGACAAGGTGCTCACGCGGCTCGCCGACGTGCTCCTGCTCGATCGCCGCGAGCTGTTTTTCCTCGCCAATCCGCAGGCCGCCGATCTGGTGAAAGCCCACGAGCAGCGCGACACCAAGTCGGCGTGGTCGGAGTTCCGCGGCGATGCCCGGCTGCGGCGGATTCACAACATTTCGGAGCAGGAGATGGAGGCGCTGTCGCGGGTCGCGATGATGGGCGACGTGCGCAGCAAGCACGACTTCATCTATATCCTCAACACGATCCGGCAGGCGCTCGGACGATAGGAATCGCAATTCGTCGATCGCGGCCGCGAGTGGCCGGTCGCCGTCGCTGCTTCCGAAACAGGGCTTGCGGGGCGGTTCGCGCCTGGCGCCCGAATCGGAAGCCGAGTGGCGCGCCGGGCATGCGGTAGCCTAGACTCCCGACATATGGGCGAGCCAGCGAGGATCAGCGCCCCGCCCGCCGCCTTGCCCGGATGGCCGCGGCGTTACACTGTAATCGTCCTGTTCTCGCTCGCCACGGTCCTCTGCTACCTGGATCGGGTCAGCATCTCCATCGCGATCATCCCGCTCGCTCGCGAGAAGCATTACGACGCCGCCGCTCAGGGCCTGGTGCTGTCGGCCTTCTTCTGGGGTTACCTGTGGCCGCAGCTCGCCGGCGGATGGATGGCCGATCGGTTCGGCGGCAAGAGGGTGCTCGCGCTTGGCGTGGCCGTCTGGTCCGCGGCTACACTCGTCACCCCGCTGGCGAGCGCGTCTTTCGCGACGCTACTCGGCGTCCGGGTATTGCTCGGCTTGGGCGAGGGCTTCAACTTCCCGGCGATTCACAGCCTGGCCGCGCGATGGACGCCGGCCTCGGAGCGGGCCCGCGCGATCACGCTCAACTTCAGCGGGATGTTCCTCGGCACGGTGATCGCGCTGCTGGCGAGTCCCGTGATTATCGTGGCGCTCGGATGGCGCGCGCTGTTCTATATCTCCGGTCTGCTGGGCGCCGCGTGGCTCGCGGCCTGGATCGCGAAGGCCGCGGACCGGCCGGAGGAAGCACGCGGCCTGAGCCGCCGCCAGCTCGAGACTATTCTGGCCGGCCGCCCGGCAGCCTCACCCGCCGATCGCGTGCCCTGGGATGCGATCTTGCGCGAGAAAGCCGTGCTGGGCGATCGTGCTCGCGCACGTCGGTCACAACTGGGGATTCAACATCCTGCTGCTCTGGCTTCCCACCTATCTCAGCGTAATACTCGGCGTCCCGCTCGAGCGCGTGGGAAGCCTGGCGCTGATCCCGTGGCTGGTGACGTTCGCTGCAAGCAATGCGGGCGGATGGATCGCCGACGGGCTCGCGGCTCGCGGATTCAGTACCACGACGGTGCGAAAGCTGGTTCAGACCGCCGCATTTGCGATCGGAGCGGCGCCGCTGTTCGTGCTTCCCGCCTCGCGGTCGCCCGCAATCGCCGTCGTGCTGGTCGCAATCTCCACGGCCGGCAACTCGCTCGGTCTGGCGGCGTTCGGGGTCAACCACCTGGACATAGGATCGCGCTACGCCGGCGTCCTGATGGGGATCTCCAACACTATCGCGACGATCCCGGGAATCGTGGGCGTGGCCGCAGCCGGGTTCATACTGCGCGCGACCGGCTCGTTCGCCGCGGTCTTCTACCTGACGGCCGCGGTCTACCTGGTCGCCGGCGCCGGCTATCTCCGATGGGCCAGCGGCGATCCGAAGTTTTCAGGCTAGCGTCTGAACAGCGCCGACTCGCCCACCGGAAGGCCGAGCGCGTAGCGGCGCAGCCAGTCGAGCGCGATCTGCGAGGTGAGCAGTTTTATCCAGTCGCGCGTACCCCGCAACTGATAGCGGCGCGACGCGCTGAGCTCATCGGCGACCATCGCGATGCACACCGTGCCGACCGGGCGCTCGGGCGTGCCGCCGTCGGGGCCGGCGATTCCTGAGGTGGCGATCGCGACATCCGCACCGACCCGAGCGCGCGCTCCGCGTGCCATCTCGATCACGCATGGCTCGCTGACCGCGCCATGTTGCTTGAGGGTGTCTTCGTTCACGCCGAGTATTTTCGCCTTGGCGTCATTTGAATAGGTGACCAGGTCCGCCTTCAGGTAGCGCGAGCTGCCCGGGACGTTGGTCAATCGATGCCCGATCAAGCCGCCGGTGCATGATTCCGCAATCGCGAGTTTGAGCTTCTTTTCGGCGAGCAACCGCCCGACGACTTCTTCCATCGTCGCGTCGCCCTCGGCGAAAACGTTTTCCGAGATTTTCCCGCGCACGCGCTCCGAAAGCTCTTCCAGCTTGCGCTCGACTTCTCCCGGCTTCCCCTCGACCGTCACTCTGAGCGAGATCTGCGGGAAGCTCGCGCGAAAAGCCACGCGCCCCTCATCGGGAGCTATCAGCCCGGCGACCGCCTCGTCGAGCGCCGACTCGCTGATTCCGAAGGTCTGGAAAACGCGCACCGCATAGACCTTGTCGCTCCCGCGATTGGCCCTGATCCACGGCACGACCGTGTTCTCCATCATCGGCTTCATCTCGCGCGGCACGCCCGGCATCACAATCAGGTGCGCGGTATGGCCCCCCTCAGCCACTTCGAGCCGGAAGCCGGGCGCGGTGCCTAGCGGGTTCGGGAGAATCTCCGCGCCTTCGGGGAACATCGCCTGCTTCAGGTTGTTCTCGGGCATCGGGCGTCCGATCGACGCGAACAGGCGCCTGATGTTGCTCACGATCTCGTCGGAGCGCCAGAGCTTGCGGCCAGCCACGCGCGCCACCGTCTCCGTGGTGAGATCGTCGGCGGTCGGCCCGATACCGCCGGTCGATACCACGATGTCGGCCATCGCGATCGCCGTGCGCCATGCCCACTCAAGGCGTTCGGGGACATCGCCGACGGTCAGCACGGCGACCAGGTCGATCCCGATCTCGGCCAGCTTGTCGGCGAGAAAGTTGGCGTTGGTATCGACGATGCGTCCGGTAGTCAGCTCGTCGCCGGTCGAGAGAATTACGGCCCGCTGAATCATCGCAATATTCCTGGCCTGACAATGGCCGCGCTTCAGATGAAGCGCGCCAGCACCTGGCCCACGAGATTGGCATACACGGCGGAGGCGAGATCGTCCAGCATCACGGCGGTCCCACCGCGCATCCGGCGGTCGATAGCGCCGGCGGGAAACGGCTTGATTACATCGAAAAAGCGGAACAGCAAAAAGCCGAGCGCCAGATGCGGCCAATCGGTGGGAAGCAGGAACATCGTCGCCACCATCCCGAGCACCTCGTCGATCACGATTCGGGAATCGTCGCGGCGCTCGAAGATCTCCTCGGCGCGGCCGGCGATCCAGCACGAGATGACAAACAGCATCGCGAAAACGGCAAGGAAAAGGACGCTCGAATAGCGCCACATCGGAGCGAACACCAGCCAGGCCAGCAGCAATCCGGGAATCGAGCCGGCGGTGCCGGAGGCGACCGGAAAATAACCGGTGTAGGCACCGGTGGCGAAAAAAACAATGATCGATCGCATCGCAGACTGGCCGCGGAAATCGCGACGATACCACGCTCGCGACCGCCAAGCGACCCGCGCCGCCGCGCTGCCTGATCAACCGTGTTTCTTGATAGGGTGCGGGTTGCGTCATGACGGACCTCTATCCAGAGATCGCTCCCTACGAGCATGGCAGGTTGGAGGTCGGTGACGGCAACCTCGTTTACTGGGAGACCTGCGGCAATCCACGCGGCAAGCCGGCCGTTGTCTTGCACGGTGGTCCCGGATCGGGCTGTACGAAGTGGCACCGCAGGCTGTTCGATCCGGCCGCCTATCGCATAGTGCTGTTCGATCAGCGGAATTGCGGTCGGAGTGCCCCACACGCAAGCGCACCTGATACGGACCTGTCGAGCAACAACACGTCAAACCTCATCGCGGACATTGAACGACTGCGCCGTCACCTGGATGTCGAGCGATGGTTGGTGTTGGGCGGATCGTGGGGCAGCACCTTGGCGCTCGCCTATGCGGAACGGTATCCGGATCGGGTCACGGAGATCATTCTGTGGGGTGTCACGACCGGACGCCGCAAGGAGTTTGATTGGCTATTCCGCGGCGGTGTGGCCGTCCTGTTCCCGGAGCAGTGGGAGCGTCTGCGCGCTGCTGTGCCGGTCGGCCGAACGAGATGGCGATATCGTCGAGGCGTACCATCGGCTGCTGCACGATCCCGACCCCGTGATTCGCCGGCAATCCGCGCTGGCGTGGTGTACGTGGGAGTCCGCGACACCCGCGTGGCCTCCTGCTCATGGGCTGTCACCCCGATTTACCGATCCTGCTTTCGCGATGGCGTTTGCGCGCTTGGTGACCCATTACGTCCGGCACAACGCGTGGCTCGAGGACGGGAGCGTACTTCGCGATGCCGGCTCGCTGGCCGACACTCCCGGAATCATGGTGAATGGACGCTTTGACCTTCAGGCTCCGATCGGATGGGCGTGGGAACTCAACCGGGCGTGGCCACGCGCCAAGCTCGTGATCGTTGACGACGTCGGGCACGACGCATCGAATGCGGGCATCACCCGGGAACTGATCCGCGCAACCGATCGATTCGCACTCGGGGGGCCTAATTTCGCACCGGACAGTACCGGATTGTCTTCTTCGGTTGACGTAGTACGGAAGACGTAGTAGCACTCCTGAGTGATCCGGAGTTTCAAGAATCGGGCGACCAGACAAGTTTACGAGGAGGAACGGACAAGCGGGTTTCGATCGCTGGATTTTTCCATGGCCGCGGAGAGGCTGGATATCCTGAACGCCGCTACCTCGCTGGCTGATATTCCGCGGTTGAGAAGTGTCCGTCTCCACCGGCTCAAGGGCAGACGCAAAGGCGAATGGGCAATTTCAATCAACGGCCCGTGGCGAATCTGCTTCGAATTCCGCAAGGGCAACGCCTACAACGTCGAGATCGTCAACTACCACCGAGGGTGAACATGATGAAGAGAATCCCTGCGCATCCGGGACAGATCCTGAAGCATGAGTTGGAGGCGCGCGGCCTTAGCGCAAACCGGCTGGCTCTGGCTTTGGGCGTGCCTTCCGGGCGCGTGATCCAGGTCATCAATGGAAAGCGCGGGATCAGCCCCGACACGGCGCTCAGGCTCGGTCGCTATTTCGGCAATGCACCGCAGTTCTGGATGAATCTGCAGGTCCAGCATGATTTGGCGGTCGCCGCGCGAGATCACGGCGCGGAGATAGATTCTCGGGTGTCGCCAGCGGCCTGAGTGATGTATGCCGACGATCGGAAACGTCTTGGAATTTGATGTGGTCGGTCCTTGAAGAACCCGGGAAGGAGGAGATCGTGGTTAACAACAAGAAGCAGCTCTGGCAGACGCCCCGCGTGGTTCCAGGAATCGTTTACGAAGATGTGCCCAAAGCGATCGAGTGGCTGACCCGCGCGTTCGGCCTGCGCGAGCGGAGCGCCGCGCGTCTCACCGGCAAGGGCTTCGTGCTGAGCTGGATGGAAGCAGGCGACGGTCTAATCGGGATATCCAGTTCAGGCGGGCATGACGTGCACAGTCCGAAGAGCGTCGGGAAGATCACGCAGTCAGTTAAGGTCTATGTGGACGACGTTGATCGGCATTTCGATCGGGCAAAGGCGGCCGGTGCGCGAATCGTTACCGAGATCGACACAGGATTCTGGGGCGGACGGTATTATCGTGCGATTGATCTGGAAGGACATCTCTGGGAGTTTTCGCAAATCGGCAGCGAGCTCGCGGCCAGGGACTGGAAACTCCCACCTGGAATCAAGATGGGCATATGAGCGCCGGGAAACAACTCTCTCCCTGCTTGCGTTGAGTGCGCCACGGTCAGGGACTGCGAGCTATTCTTCCGCATCCCCGCCGCCGTTGGCCTCTTCTTCTTCCTTCTCCGCGAGGTCCGCGACTGCGCGGACTCTCTCGCCCTGGTCGAGCTTCACCAGGATGACGCCCTGCGCGTTGCGGCCGGTGATGCGCACCGTCTTCACCGACAGCCGGATCACTTTGCCGCCGTCGGTTATCAGCATCACCTGATCGTCCGTGCCGACCTGGCGGACCGAGACCACCTTGCCGGTCTTCTCGGTGACGTTCATCGTGATCACGCCCTTGCCGCCGCGATGGGTCAATCGATACTCCGGCGCGGGGGTGCGTTTGCCGTAGCCGTTCTCGGAAACGGTGAGCAGGGTTTCGTTCTCGCGCACGGTGGCCATCGAGACCACCTCGTCGGTGACCAGCGTGACGGTCTTGCCCTCCCTGATGGTGTACTGCTCGAGTTCCATCCCTTTGACGCCATACGTCCCGCGGCCCATCGGGCGCGCTTCCTCTTCCGCGAAGCGAATCGCCTGACCCTCGCGCGTGGACAGCACGATCTGCTGATTGCCGTCGGTGACGCGGACCCCGATCAGCTCGTCGCCGTCTTCGAGGTTGATCGCGATGATTCCGGTAGAGCGGACGTTGGCGAAGGCGTCGAGCTCGGTCTTCTTGACCAGCCCGCGGCGGGTCGCGAAGAACACGAACTTGCCCGCGGTCTGTTTGGGCACCGCGATCAGGGCGGAGAGGGTTTCCTTGTCGTCGAGGTTCAGCAGGTTGGCGATCGAACGGCCCTTGGCGGCGCGGCCGCCCTCGGGAAGTTCGTAGGCCTTGAGCTGGTAAACCTTGCCGGCGCTGGTGAAGAACAGGAGGCGGTCGTGGGTGGAGACCGAGACCAGTTGCTCGACAAAGTCCTCCTCGCCGGTGGTCGCGCCGATCTTGCCGCGGCCGCCGCGCCGCTGCGTGCGATAGAGCGAAAGCGGGGTGCGCTTGATGTAACCGCCGTGAGTGACGGTGACCAGCACGTCTTCCTCGACGATCAGATCCTCGACCGAGAAGTCGCCTTCGGCCTCGATAATCTGGGTGCGGCGCGGGTCGGCGAACTCCTTCTTCAAATCTTCGAGGTCGGCGGCGATTAGCTTCATCAACTCTTTCTCGTCGGCGAGAATCGTCTTGAGCCGCGCGATCGTTTCCAGCGTCTCCTTGTGCTCGGCATCGATCTTGTCGCGCTCCAGCGAGGTGAGGCGCCGCAGCGTCAGGTCCAGGATCGCCTGGGCCTGAATCTGAGTGAGCTTGAAGCGCGACATCAACTCGTTGCGCGCGGTCTCGGCGTCCTTGGCGGCGCGGATCAGCTTGATGACCGCGTCGAGGTTGCGCAGCGCAATCATCAGGCCTTCGAGGACGTGCAGGCGGGCCTCGGCCTGGCGCAGCTCGAACAGCGAGCGGCGGGTGATCACGCGCTTGCGATGCTCGAGGAAGTCGACCAGCATGTCGCGCAGGCTCAGGTCGCGCGGGCGGCCCTCGTGGATCGCCAGCATGTTGAGCCCATAGCTCTCCTGCATCGGGGTCAGCTTGTAGAGCTGATTGAGCACGATCTTGGGCTCGCTGTCGCGCTTGAGCTCGATCACGATCCGCATCCCGTCGCGGTCCGACTCGTCGCGGAGATCCGACACCCCGTCGATCCGCTTCTCATTGACCAGATCGGCGATCCGCTCGATGAGCCGGGTCTTGTTGACCTGGTAGGGAATCTCGCGAACGATGATCGACACCTTGCCGGAGCGCTTGTCGGTTTCGAGCGCCGCCAGCGCGCGCATCATGAGGATGCCGCGCTTGTTGAGGTAGGCCTGGCGGACTGCGGCGGGACCGAGCAACTGGCCGCCGGTGGGAAAGTCGGGGCCGGGCACAATATCGAGAATCTTCTCGAACGAAAGATCGGGATCCTTGATCAGCGCGAGCAGCGCGTCGCAGATCTCGCCGAGATTGTGCGGCGGAATGTTGGTCGCCATCCCGACCGCGATACCGTCCGATCCGTTGATCAGCAGATTGGGCGGCAGCGACGGCAGGATGTCGGGCTCTTCCTGCGAGCCGTCGTAGTTCGGAACGAAATCGACGGTCTCCTTCTCGATATCGACCAGCATCCGCTCTGCCAGCCGCGTCAGCCGGCATTCGGTGTAACGGTAGTGAGCGGGCGGGTCGCCGTCGATCGAGCCGAAATTGCCCTGGCCGTCGATCAGCGGGTAGCGCATGCTCCACGGCTGCGCCATCCTGACCAGCGCGTCGTAGACCGAGGTGTCGCCGTGGGGATGATAGCGCTTGAGGACTTCGCCAACCACGCCGGCGCATTTGGAATAGCGGCGGCTCGAGAGCAATCCCTCGCGGAACATTGCGTAGAGAATCCGCCGATGGACCGGCTTGAGGCCGTCCTCGGATCGCGGCAGCGCGCGTCCGATATTCACCGACATCGCGTAGTCCAGGTAGGACTGCCGCATCTCGTCTTCGATATTCAGCAGCGATGGTTCGTTGCGAATCGGTTCGTGGCCGTTGCCTTCAGGCATTTAGGGTTCCTTCAAGAGGGCAATTGGGGAACTGGCCGCATCACTACTTACCCGCGCGTGCTGGTACGGAGGTCGGGGAATCGCTGCGCGTAGATCCTTCGGCTTCGCTGCGCTCACCTCAGGATGACAAGCAGGAGACGCCGTAGTTGTCATTCTGAGCTGAGGCGACAGCCGAAGGCGAAGAATCTACGGGAAGCGATTTGTCTGCTTCGTGGTGATGTGGTCATGGCACCCGACACACCGCCCAGCGATCGCATCGAGCCTGATCTGCGCTTCTCTTAGGCTCATCATCTACCCCTCTTTAGGCACTCAAATGTCCAGTGACCGGACGTTGAGCGCGTTTTCCTCGATAAACTGGCGGCGCGGCTCGACTTGATCGCCCATCAGCTTGCGGAAGGTCTCCTCGGCGTCCTCCTGCGAACCGATCTGCACCTTGAGCAGCGAGCGGCTTTCGGGATTCATGGTAGTCGCCCAGAGCTGCTCGGGGTTCATCTCGCCCAGGCCCTTGTAGCGCTGGATCTCGACGCCCTTCTGGCCCGCGGCCAGCACCGCTTCGGCAGCGGCCTTGAGCGAATCGACAATGCGCTCCTCGCCGCCGCTCCTGACCTTGAAGGGCGCGGCGAATGAATCGAGCTCGGCCGAAAGGCGGCGGATCTCGCGCAGTTCTCCGGCGTGGAAGAGCGCCAGATCAACGACGGTCGGCGGGGTCGCGCCGTTGCGCGCATGGGCAAACACCGCGTGATACGTGCCGGCGGCCTGGGTGGGATCGGGCTCGGTCCTGCAACTGATGTTCTGGAGCTTCAGTTCCTTGCGGATCGCCTCGGCCATCGCGGCCGCCGTTTGCTCGCTGCGGAAGCTCTCGGCGGTTACGCTCTTCTCGGCGACCATCCGGGCCAGGCTCGCCACGATCGCACGCTCCTTGGAGCGGCGTTCCAGCGTTTCATACATCTTGTCAAGATAAAGCGCCTTGCGGGCGAGCACCTTGAGCTGGGCGCCTTTGAGCTCGCGCGCCTCTTTGCCCTTGCCGACTTCGAGCGTCGCGGCTTCGGCACCGAGGTCGGTCAGGTATTCCTCGAGCGCCGGTTCGTCCTTGAGGTAGCGCTCCTGCTTGCCTTTTTTGGCGCGGAACAGCGGCGGCTGCGCGACGTAGAGATAGCCGTTCTCGATAATCTCGATGTACTGGCGGAAGAAGAAGGTGAGGTACAGCGTGCGGATGTGCGAGCCGTCGACGTCGGCGTCGGTCATGATGATGATCTTGTGATAGCGGAGCTTCTCGATATCCTTCTCGTTGCTGACGCCCATCCCGAGCGCGGAAATCAGCACTCGCAGCTTGTCCGAGGCCAGCACCTTGTCAATCCGCGCCCGTTCGACGTTCAGCACCTTGCCGAACAGCGGCAAGATAGCCTGGGTGCGCCGGTCGCGCGCCCCTTTGGCTGAGCCGCCGGCCGAGTCGCCCTCGACCACGAACAGCTCGCTGCGCTCGGGGTCGCGCTCCTGGCAGTCGGAGAGCTTGCCGGGTAGCGACCCGGAATCGAGCGCGCCCTTGCGCCGCACCAGCTCCTTGGCCTTGCGCGCCGCTTCGCGGGCGGTGGCCGCCTCGATCGCGCGCGCCACGATTCGCTTGGCGTCCGACGGCTTCTCCTCGAGATACTCGCCCAGCTTGTCGTTGACCTGCGCCGCGACCAGCCCCTCGACCTCCGAGTTGCCGAGCTTGGTCTTGGTCTGGCCTTCGAACTGAGGCTCGCCCAGCTTGACGCTCACGATCGCGGTCAGGCCTTCGCGGGTGTCGTCGCCTTCCAGGCGCATCTCCTTGTTCTTGAAGAGATTGTTCTTGACCGCGTAGGCGTTGATCGTGCGCGTGAGCGCCGACTTGAGTCCCGACAGATGCGTGCCGCCCTCGATAGTGTGGATGTTGTTGGCGTAACTGAAGATGATCTCGTGGACCGCGTCGGTCCATTGCAGCGCTACCTCGATATCGACGTTGTCGCGCACCCCCTTGATGAAGATCACGTCGTGCAGGGTCTCGCTGCCCTGGGTGAGCGACTTCACGAACTCCTTGATCCCGCCGGCGTAATGGAATTCCTCCTGCTTGCCGATCCGCTCGTCCTTGAGGCGGACCGTGAGCCCCGCGTTCAGGTAGGCCATCTCGCGCAGGTATCGCGCGACGACCTCATACTTGAATTTGATCTCGGGGAAGATCTTCGGGTCGGGAGAGAACGTGGTCCTGGTTCCGCTTCCTTCGGCGGCGCCCCGCTGCTCGACCTTGGTCTTGGGCGCGCCGCGCTCGTAGCGCTGGTAGTAGAGCTTGCCGTTCTTGCGGACCTCGACCTCGAATTCCTCGCTGAGCGCGTTCACGACCGACGCGCCGACGCCGTGCAGTCCGCCCGAGACCTTGTAGGCCTGGCGCTCGAACTTTCCGCCCGCGTGCAGAACCGTATGTACCACCTCGAGCGCCGAGCGCTTTTCGGTGGGATGCATATCGACCGGGATGCCGCGGCCGTTGTCCTCGATCGTGATCCGATCGTCGCTCAGAATCGTGACGTTGATTTCGCTACAAAAGCCGGCCATCGCCTCGTCCACCGAGTTGTCAACGATCTCGGTGACCAGATGGTGCAATCCGCGCTCGGCGGTATCGCCGATATACATCCCGGGACGCTTGCGTACCGCCTCGAGACCTTCGAGTACTTTGATGGATTCGGCACCGTAGCCGTCGGTAATTTCTTTGTTTGCCATACCCGGAAAGTGGGGTTTAACTGCCCCGCCCCAGAACCCCCTCAGCCCTCAGAATAATATTCGTTCAGGTATGGAAAGTAAAGTCGGAGGAAGATTGTGGGCGTCAGAAATCAAACGATATTTCCATTTGATGGCCGCAGCCAAAAGCTCATCGACTTCCGAAACGAATTTCAAACCGGAAGAGGCCCGCAAACGACCAAGATCGCCGAAACTCACATCGCTTGGATATAATAGTGTTTCCAAACTGGCGAAGCGCGGCCTTACGCGCTGCGCTACGCGCAAGCGCGCTCGATACCGTCGAAGAACTGCCACCAGAGATCGAGCGACCGTTCGGCGGCGCGCCTGACGCGCGCCCGATCGTCGTCGCTCATCGGCATCCGGCTCAGGATGTTGTCGCCAACGTCGCTGTGCTCGCGATCGGCAGTTTCGTGGACGTCGAAGAAGATCACGTCCTCGCGCGCGAGTCCGTAATGGCTTTCGAGCGCGCGGGCGAACGGCGCGAAGTTACCCGGCACCTGCCCTTCTGCCGCGACGTTGATGGCGGCAACGCCCTCGGCGAACGAGCGATCCTTGGTGGAGAGTTCGAACCAATCGATAAGCGCCGCGGTGGAAGGGAGCGCGGCCGCTTCGGTCATCGCCTCGCGGCGCATCCCGAGCCCCAATCCCAGGCGGATGAACAGCTCCGGATGAGGCGCGCTGCCGGAGATCCGGCCGGTCTCCTCTTCGTAGAGGCTCTCGGCCAGCTTGAGCCGCTCGCCGGCGTTGTAGCATCGCGAGTGCAACGCGCTGAGCGCGCGGGGAAATTCGCGGACCTGAAGGAAGAACTGCGCCGCGAAGATCGGTCATCCGGTCGCGCGGGACCCTGCCCGCCGCGATCTTCAGCCACAGCGGATGGCGCCCGAACGAGCGCCGCCCCCGTACTATCTCGAACAGATCGCGAACAAATGCCTCGTTCGGCTCCATCGATTCTAAGAGGGCTTCAGTCGATCTCGCGCAGATTATCCACGAAATCGCGCGCCGAGATATATCCCGCGACGCGCTTGCGAATCTTGCCCTGCGAATCGATAAACACCGCGGTCGGCACACCCTGGATTCCGTATTCCTTGGTCAGCGCGTCGGTCTTCCCGTCCTGCGAGGTCAGATCGGCGCGCAGCGTGACGAATCGCGAGGCTGCCCGGCGCACGTCCGGATCGGCGAAGGTCGTGGTGTCCATCTCCCGGCACGGGATGCACCAGCTCGCGCCGAATTCGATCACGACCGGCTTGTGCTGACTCCTGCGCGCGCGCCGAGCGCGGCGGAGTCGTAAGGCATGAAGTCGAGTTTCGTCACCGCCCGTCCGGGCAAAAGCAGATATATGAATGCGGCGGCCGACAGCGTTCCAAGCGCCGTTCTGAGCACCCAAAATGGACGCCAGTTGCGCCCCGCAGGGGTGAAAAAGCCGAGGAAGATTCCCACTGCCGCGGCATAGTAGGGAAGCAGGCGCGCGATCAGATGATTGGGCACGATCGGATCGATGAAATACAGCGCCAGCCCCGGTCAGCACGAAACCGAACAGTTGCTCGATCCAGCTCAGCCATTCGCCGGAACGCGGCAGCCGGCGAATGCTTCCGGCGGCGAGCGCGAGCGCCACGTAGGGCAATCCGAGCCCGACCGCCAAAGTGAAAAACAGCGCGAACCCGAAGGCCGGACTCTGGCTGCGCTCGACCAGCAGCAGCAGACCCAGAACCACCGGCCCGATACACGGCGCCGCCACGACTCCCATCCCGAGGCCCATCGCGAGCGCCCCGACGTAGCCGGGCCGCGCCACGCCCGCCCGATTCATGAGCCACTGCGGCGGCTGTAGCGAGAACCATCCGAAGCTCGACGCCGCCAGCGCGAGCAGCATCGCCGCGATTCCCGCCAGCACGTACGGATTTTGAAGCGCCGCGCCAAACAGGCCTCCCGACAGCGCCACCGCCACGCCGACGCTGGAGAACATCAGCGCGATCCCGAGCACATAGGTCAGCGCGAGCGTCACCATTCTGCGCGTCGTGCCGCCCTGGTTCCCGAAATAGGCGATCGTGACGGCGATCAGCGGATATACGCACGGAGTCAGGTTCAGCGCGACGCCGGCGAGAAGGACAAACAGAAAACCCAGCAGGTAGCCGTGCCGCGTGAAGATTCCCGAGACCACCGACTCCTCCGGCGGCTCGTGCCGGCTCGCTATCAGCAGTTGGGCCTCGCTCTTGTCTGAACCGGCGAGCTGCACCTGCGAACTGATCGATGCGGGCCGCAGGCAGAGGTTGTTGTTGCACGGCTGGTAGTTGAGCGTGACGGTCGCGGGTATCGAGGGGCTCGGCTTGAACGACGCGCTGACACTGACCGGAATTTCGAACTCAAGGCTTCCGCTGAAAACCGAGAGCTTTTCATCGCCGGAGAACTCGAGCGCCAGCAGCTCCGCCGTCGGATAGTGGACGGGGCCGATCGTCACGCCGTCGGGCGCCGTCATTGTGAGGCGCGTCGGTATGTAGTCGGGACTCGTAGGGCGATCTGAATTGATATGCCATCCCGGAGCCACCTCCGCGATGACCTTGAGCGTGCTGGTTCGTCCGACGCCGAGCGGCTTGTCGAGCTTGATGTCGCCGAAGGCAACGACCTGTTCGGGTTTGAGCAGCGCGTCCGCAAGCGCGGGCCGCACTGCGGCGATGAGGCCAATCATCACGACAGCCACCACCGCAGCGATCGCGCGCGCCGCACACCCGGTATCGTGGTCGTTCACTATCGGGGACACCGCCGTACGAGGTGAGCCGCGCGCTAACTCGCCGGGGTGCCTTTCGCCGGCGGCTTGACTGTGAGCGGCTCGCTGCCGACGATTTCCAGCCCATAGCCGGGCAGGTTCGCGAGCCTCGGCGCGGAATCCGAAAGCAGAATCATCTTGCGCACTCCGATGTCCCGCAGGATCTGTGCGCCCACTCCGTAATCGCGGAAATCGGCTTCCGGAGGACTCAAGCGGGTGGTCGCCCGTCCCCCTAGATCGCCGAGCGCGCCGTTGAGTTCATTCGCTATCGCGCTGGATTCGCGCTTCAGATACAGGATAACGCCTTCGCCCGCAGCCGCAATTCGCGCCATCGAGGCGCGCAACAGATCGCGGGTGTTGCGCTGCATATAGCCGAACACGTCGCCCGGCAGGTACTCGCGATGCGCCCGGACGCGGATCGGCCGCGACGGATCCACCTTGCCCTTGATGAGCACCAGATGCTCGGTCATGTCGACCTCGCTGCGATAGACGCAGGCGCTGAACTCACCGTAGGCGGTGGGCAGGCGAGCTTCCGCGATGCGGCGGACCAGCGTCTCGTTGCGCAGCCGATACTCGATCACGTCGGCGACCGTGACGATCTTGAGTCCGTGGATGCGGGCGAATTCGACCAGGTCGTCGCGCCGCGCCATCGAGCCGTCCTCCTTGAGGATCTCGCAAATCACGCCCGCCGGCTTGAGACCGGCAAGCCGCGCGAGGTCCACCGCGCCCTCGGTCTGGCCGGTGCGGACCAGCACGCCGCCGTCTTTCGCCCACAGCGGATAAACGTGGCCGGGCGTGACGAACTCCGCACCGGTGGCGTCCTCGCGCACCGCGTGCAGGATAGTGGTCGCGCGATCGGCGGCCGAGATTCCCTTCCCGGCGCATCGCCGCGCCGTGATCGAAATTGTAAACGCGGTCCCAAGCGGGGCCTGATTGTCGCCGACCATCATCGTCAGTCCCAGCCGCTCGATCCGCTCCGCCGCCATCGGCAGGCAAATCAGCCCCCGCCCGTACCTGGCCATGAAGTTGATCGCTTCGGGGGTGACTTTTTCGGCCGCCATGCACAGGTCGCCCTCGTTCTCGCGCTGCTCGTCGTCCATCAGGATCAGCATCCTGCCGCGGCGCGTCTCTTCGAGCGCTTCCTCGACCGTGACGAACGGCAGTGTGGCTTTGGGGCGGAGATTTATATCGCCGAACATCGAAACTGCTCTCCGCCCGGGCGATCGCCCCGAGTCGGAGGCTTACGAGCCGCATTTTATACCAGCGACAGCGCGAGTGAACACCCCGCGATTGCCTTCGGATCAGCTAGACTATCGGCGGGAGCCCGCCAGTGAACGTCATCCGCAAGGCGATTCTGCTCGCGGCCGGGCGCGGCGTGCGCTTGGGCGCCCTTACCGCGAACACGCCCAAGCCGATGCTCGAGGTCGCCGGCGCGCCGATAATAGCCCATATCCTCGACGGGCTGGCGCAGGCCGGAATCGAGCATGCGATCGTCGTCGTGGGATACCTGGGCGAACAGATCGAGCAGTTCTGCGCGCGCTTCGCCGCCGGGCGTCGCGATCTGGCGATCACGACCGTGCGGCAAAACCCACTCAATGGCACCGCCGGCGCGATGCTCGCGGCGATGCCTGCGCTCGGGGCCGAGCCGCGATTCCTCTTCGGATGGGGCGACGTGCTCATGGATCGCGAGTTTTATCATCGGTTCGCCGGCGAAGCGCGGAACTCCGAATACGATCTGCTGCTCGCAGTGAACCGCGTGCGGGACCCATATCGCGGCGCAGCCGTCTATGTCGATCGTGAGATGCGGGTGCAACGGTTCGTCGAGAAGCCCGCGCCCGGAACCTCGACGACCAACTGGAACAACGCGGGGCTGTTCGCCTCCACTCCGCGGCTGTTCGACTATCTTCGCCGTCTCGAAGTGTCGCCGCGCGGCGAAGTCGAGATCCCCGGCGCGATCATCGCGATGGTTGACGACGGGCTGCAAGTGCGCGTCGTCGAGTTGCGGGGCTTTTGGAGCGATGTCGGCACGCCCGAGGATGTGGCCGCGGCCCGCAAGGCATTCAGGCCGCGAAGAACTCTCCGAAGATCAGTCCAATGACCTCGCACGAAGGATGGGAGAAAGGCGAGCTCGACCGCGCCGCATCGCTGGCGGCGATGGCGCGGGATCGGGTCGGCGCCGGCCGGCCGATTTGGGCCGCGCGGGCGCCGGGCAGAGTCAATCTGATCGGCGAGCACACCGATTACAGTGGATTGCCGGTGCTGCCCGCTGCGATCGATCGCTCGACAATCGTGGTCGCCGCCCGGCTCTCCGGCCCCGAAATCGAACTCCAAAACGCGGACCCCACCTACCAGCGCCGCAGCTTCGCGATCGCACGAAGCATCGCCCCCTTCGAAACCGGCGACTGGGGCAATTACGTCAAGGCCGCGCTCCAGGGCGTGATCGATCACTTCGCCGCGCGCGGGACCGATGTCGCGCGGCTTCGCGGCGCCGCGATGTGGGTCGATGGCCGCGTGCCGCCCGCAGCCGGACTTTCATCATCGGCGGCGCTCACCGTCGCGAGCGCGATGGCGTTCATGGCCGCCAACGGGCTTGTGCGCCCCCCGCTCGAAGCCGCCCGGATGGTCGCGCGCAGCGAATGGTATGTCGGCGCGATGGCGGGCGGGATGGACCAGGCCGCCTCGATTCTGGGCCGGCGGGATCACGCGCTCTTCATCGAGTTCGATCCGCTGCGAGTGAGGCCCGTCAGGATGCCGGCGGATGCGGCCCTGGTCGTGGCCGACAGCCGCGAAGTCGCCGACAAGTCCGGCAAGGTCCGCGCCGAGTACAACCGGCGCGTCGTCGAGTGCGCACTCGCCGCAAGAATTCTCGCCCGCGCGCTCAAGCTCGACGGGGTCAGGATAATCGGCGATGTCGTCCGGCGCCTCGCGGCGTGGGAACCGGACGAACTGGCCGAGACGCTCGCCTCGTCCGCGCCGCCGCAACTCAACGGCCTCGACGACGCAGCGAGGGTGCTGGGGACCGATGCGCGGGCGCTCGCTGCGGAACTGCTCGGCAACGGGCCGAACCGGATCGTTCTCGATCCGCAACGCCCGCTGGAAATTCTTCGCCGCGCCCGTCACGTGTTGACCGAGACCAGGCGCGTCGAACGCGCGGTCGCCGCGCTCGAGGCCGGACATCTCGAAGAGTTGGGCGAGTTGATGAACGCTTCGCATCGGAGCCTTGCGGACGACTTCGAGGTCAGCACGCCGCGGCTCGACCGGATGGTCGAATGCGCGCGGCGCGGTGGCGCGCTGGGAGCGCGGCTGACGGGAGCGGGCTTCGGCGGCTCGATTATCGCGCTATGCCGATCTTCGTCCGCCGATCGGGCGATTGCCGAACTCGATCGCAGCTATTACTCGGCGCTCAATCTCGATTCGTCGCAGCGCGAAGCGTCGCGCGCAGTCCTCCACGCAGGCCCGGGCGCAAGCGTGATCGAGATGGCCGCTGCGTGACGGAATACCTTCCCGATCGGGCGATTTGCCCGCCTGGCGTCTTCGCACGTAGGGGCGGGTCGAGACCCGCCCGCGACCCTTCCAGCGCGCTCGCCCTCGACGCGGGCGACTCGCGAGTCGCCGCTACAAGCAATCCCTAATCCGGCCGTAATATGCCGAGCGCGTGGCGCGCTGCGGCAAGATAGGCCGGCGACGGACTGAGCGCATCTTCGCGAATGCAGGCCTCGGTGAATTTGATCGCGTGCTCGTCCTGGTTTTCGACTGCCATCTCGACCAGCCTCTCGCGCGATTCGCGCGGCGGCTCGATCTCGCCCGATGGCGCCGGCCGGGCGCCGAACGCCGCGTAGAGCGCGCATCCGGCCTGCCACGCATACCGGGCCCCGGCCCGCGCGGTCCGGTCATGCAGATGAGGCAGCATCAGCCGCAGTGACGCCGCGCTGGTGACGCCGTGGATGAACACGATCGCGGTCAGCACGTCGTGCGCGTTCGCGAGATAGACGCGCGCGAAGGTCTCGGTCAATTCCGAAATCAGGCTCGACGGATCGCCCTCGCCTTCAATGCCGACCAGCGCGATCACCGGCGCGAAGTCCGGAAATCTATCCAGATCCCGGAGCGAGCCTGTGATCGTCCCGGAGTATTTGCGCTTCTCCTGCGGCACGCTGGCGACGCGCAAGATCGCCTGTCGCGGGCGCAGGTTGGATGGCGCCGACAGGTCGGTCGGCAACTCCTCGTACGTCGCGGCCCAGTATGCGAGGCCGTCCGCCAACTCCTTGAGCCTCTCGGGCGATTCCGCTTGCGACAGTCCTCTGGCCGCGTGACCAACGCGAATCACGCCGTGCGTTGCGGACGCCGAAATTCCCGGCGCGAAGCGACCGACCCATCGATCCAATACCTCCGGCCACGGGGCCTCTTTCAACTCGTTCTCGAAGAGCGCGCTCCAATCCGCGACCCGCTCGATCCGCCCGGCCGCGGAGCGCCATTGGTCGCGGCCAGTCTCAATCCGCTCGCGAGGCGCGGGCCGCGGCGCCATTCCCTTGCGATAGTGCTCCAGCCAGCGCATCGCCGCGTCGCCACGGCCCATCGCACACAGCGCCTCGATCGCCATCGGGGCGTGATTGGTAAGACCGTTGCGGAGATCGGGTCCGTACGCCGCGATGATTTCAAGCGCCGGGTCGAGCACCTCGTACTGTTTCGCGCTCATGATGAGTGACCCTGCCGCGATTGACGAATCCTGCTCTCACATTTTACCGCCGGATCCTGACGATGCACGCGCCGTGCGGTGGAATCTCGATCGACGCGGGTGCGTCGTCCTCGGCGCCGTCGAGCGCGACGATCCTGTAGTCGCCGTCGCCGTCCTGGCCGGGTTCGGAAAGTGCGACCCGCTCGGCATGATCGCTTCGATTCAGAATCGCCGCCAGCGCGTACCCGTGCAGTTCCTTCTTCAACACCCGAATCGGTTGATCGGTCATGAGATCGAGCGCCATCGCGGGCTCGCGCGCGGAATCGGCGTCAACCTCCGCGCCGACGGCCGCGACGCGGCTGAAGAGCGCGCCCTCGCGCGCGGCCAGCAGGCTCATGTCGTCCGAGAGCAGGAGCATCCCGCCGCTAATCGCGATCGCGGCTGCCAGGGCGCCGCGCTCGTCCGCGTTCAGGCTGGTGTCGCGCTCGCGGAGCATCAGGCAGTCCGGGTCGTTGAGCCAGAGCCGGCGATGCATGAAGCTGCGCGCGACGATCGCGTCGATTGCATGCGCGGTTCCGGTTTTCCATGCCGGCGAGACGTCCGGCCCGATGCGCATCCCGTCTACCACCCCGATCGCCGGCCCGAGCGGGCATCCGCATCCCAGGATGAACGCGCGCTCGCCGGCGCCGGCGCGGATCGCCTCGAGGCCGCGCCGAAGCGCTTGCGCGCGCGTCAGGCTACCGTCGTGGCGCACGCCCTGCGCCGCGGCGGCATACAAAAAGTCGAGTTTCAGATATGAATAGCCGAATTTTACCGCCAGCTTTTCGAACAGACCTTCGAGATGCGACGCGAAAGCCGGATTGCTCGGGTCGAGCGCGTATGCGAAGCCGTCCTGATGGCTGGTCCAGTTGGTGTTGTAGCCGGCCTTGAGAGGTTCGCCGCTCGGATCGCGGATGAACCAGTCCGGATGCGCGGCCATGATTTGCGAATCGCGCGCGGCCAGAAACGGCGCGGTCCAGATTCCGGCCTCGAAACCGACGTTCCGGATCTCGTCGGCGATTCGTTTGAGCCCGCTCGGGAACTTGGCGTTGGTCGCGTCCCAGTCGCCCAGCGCGGATTGGAAGCCGTCGTCGAGCTGGATGAGATCGATCGGGAACTCGTTTCGCGCGGCGGCCAGCGCGGCAAGATTCGCCCGCAGCGCATCCTCTGTGATCGCGTGGAAGTAATGGTACCAGGAGCACCATCCGCGCTGGTAAGGCGCACCGACACGCGCCTTCATGGCGGCGCCGGTGCGCGCGGCCCATCGCGCCGCCAGATGGGCCGCGGACTGCTCCGCCCGCAACAGCATCAGCGGCTCGATTTCGCGATCCGCGCCGGGCGCCAGCGCGACTCCGTCGAGAATCGCACGCGCGCGGATTTCGTCCGCAGTGGTCACGGCAAGCGTGGTCAACTGCGAGGCCGCGCCGATGAATCCGGCGAGAAGGCGCTCGCTTACTCCGTCGGCCTCGAGAATCGTGAAGAGCTCGGAGGATGCGGCTTCGGGCGAATCCGCGGGTCGGGTAGTCTCGCTCTGATAGCACAACCGCATCAAGTCCGGTGCGCCGTCGAGGCGATGATTCAGACTCGCTCCGACTTTGACCGCTCGCGACGCGCTCCACGACTGGTAGCCGTGCTTGAAGAATCGCGCCGGACGATCGGCCGCGACTCCCGTGGCGATGTGGAAAATCGCGGATTCGAGCGCAATTGGCTCGGCGCCGCGATTCGACACGATCGCGCGAACGACGGTGGTCCCATCGCCGGATCGCTCGACTCGCACGGAGATTGCGGCGGCCTCTTGCGCTGCGGAAGCTTGCTTCGCGTCCGGCGCGATCGAAAGCTCGCAAGTGTGCGCGATGCCGCCGGCGTCCCGCCAGCGGAGTTGGACACGGCTCAAAACCACGCGCGAAGCTTCGCAGAGCGGGCGGGCCGCATCAAGCGGTTCGCGCGCAGCGTCATAGTCTGCCAGACTTAGATCTTCTCCAACGTGGGACAGCGTCAGCAGAGTGCGGGCGGGACGATTCCCGATCCCGCAGAGGTGGAATCCGCCGAACTCGACCTGGACGGCGCATCCGCGCCGCTGGTGGAGCGAGTCGCGGTATTCCGCGCGCTCCACCATCGCAACTACCGCCTGTACTTCTTCGGCCAACTGGTCTCGCTGATCGGCACCTGGATGCAGACCGTGGCGCAATCGTGGCTGGTGCTGCGGCTGACCAATTCCCCGCTGATGCTCGGCGTGGTGTCGTTCGCGAGCTTTACCCCGATCCTCCTTGTGGGCCTGTTCGCGGGCGTGGTGGTCGATCACGTCGATCGACGCAGGATGATAGTGGTCGCGCAGATCCTCCTGATGCTGAGCGCATTTGTCCTGGCCGCGCTGACGTGGGGACACGTGGTTCGCGTCGAGCACGTAATTATCCTGGCGGCGCTCAACGGGTTGGTGACGTCGTTCGACATGCCCGGACGCCAAGCGTTCGTGGTCGAGATGGTCGGGCGCGAGGACCTGCCCAACGCGATCGCGATGAACTCGATGATGTTCAATGGCGCGCGTGCGATCGGCCCGGCGGTGGCCGGGATGCTGCTCATATGGCTCGGCGAAGCCGGCTGCTTTTTTCTCAACGGACTGAGCTTCCTCGCCGTGATCTGGAGTCTGCTCGAAATGGATCTTCCATCACGCGTGGCCGCCAGGATCGGAGCGATGATGCTCACCCGGGTGCGCGAGGGACTCGCCTACGTTTGGCATCACGAGGCGACCTTCTACCTGATGTTGCTGGTCGCGATTAACAGCGGCTTCGGCGTGCCGTTCACGGTGCTGGTTCCGGTCTTCGCCCGCGACCTGTTGCACGGCGGACCGCGCGCCTACGGCTTTCTGCTCGCCTCGCAGGGGATCGGCGCGGTGTGCGGCGCGCTGGTGATGGCGTCGAACTCGGGCGACTCGAAGCGGCTCAGGCAGAACCTGACCTTCGGACTGTTCTGCGCCGCGGCCGCGATCATGTTGTTCAGCCAGTCACGATCGATGGGGCTCTCGATGGGCGCGCTGCTGTTCGTGGGCGCCGGCTTGATGAACTACATGGCGAGCACCAACACGCTGCTTCAGACCTTCGTCGCCGACGAGCTTCGCGGCCGCGTGATGAGCATCTACACGCTGTCGTTTATCGGGATGGCGCCGCTTGGCAGTCTCGAAGTGGGATTCATCGGCCAGCACGTCAGTCCGAGGGTCGCGGTCTTCATCTGCGGCCTGGTCTCTCTGGCCTGCGGATTTATCCTGCTGGGCAGGGTGAAGCTGATCGCCGCCGAGCAGGCCCGAAGCGCCGCGCAAGGGGCGTAAGATCGCCTTGCCCCGGCGACGGGCTCCTTCGATAATCGGCTCAAGCTGCGATGGAATCGAGGCCTCACAAACCTGCCGCGGCGCGGCCTCTTGCGGACCATCTTGGTCGCGAACTCCTGCGCGCGCTGCCCTCGATCGACGAATGCCTGCGCGCCGCGGAGACGGCGCCGGGCCTGGCCGGGTTTGCGCGCCCGTACGTGAAGCTGATGGTCCAGCGGGCGCAGACCACGATACGCGAATCGATGACCCGCGGAGCGTCCGGCCTGCCGGAGTCGCGCGCCGCGATGGTCGAGGAAGTGCTACGGCGTGCCGAGCGCGCGATCGCGGCCGACGAGGTGTTTCTGAAATCGGTGGTGAACGCCACCGGCGTAGTGCTGCATACCAATCTGGGCCGCGCGCTGCTGGCCGAGCCGGCGATCGAGGCGGTCGTGCAGGCAGCGCGATCGCCGCTGAATCTCGAATACGATCTTGCGACCGGCAGCCGCGGCGACCGGGACGCGCTGGTCGAGCAGGAAATCCGCGCGTTGACCGGGGCCGAAGCCGCGACGGTGGTGAACAACAACGCGGCCGCGGTTCTGCTGGCGCTCAACTCGCTCGCCGAGGGCCGCGAAGTGATCGTCTCACGCGGCGAGTTGATCGAAATCGGCGGGTCGTTTCGCCTGCCTGAAATTATGGCCAAGAGCGGCGCGCGCCTGCGCGAAGTCGGAACGACCAACCGGACTCATCCGCGCGACTATCTCGACGCGATCGGGCCGGAGACCGCGCTGCTGCTGAAGGTCCATCCGTCGAACTATCGCGTGACGGGATTCACCGCCGAGGTCGGCCTCGCGGAGCTGGTCGAGATCGGGCGTGCGCGCAAGATCGAAGTTATGGAAGACCTGGGTTCCGGCGCGCTTACCGATCTGCGCGAGTATGGGCTGCCGCACGAGCCGATGGTCGCGGAACGAATCGCGGCTGGGGCAGGCGTGGTGACCTTCTCGGGCGACAAATTGCTCGGCGGCCCTCAGGCCGGGGTGCTTGCCGGCAAACGCGAGTTGATCGCGAAGCTGAAGGCGAATCCGCTGAAGCGGGCGCTCAGATGCGACAAGCTGACGCTGGCGGCCCTGTCGGCCACGCTCAGGCTCTACCTGCGCTCGAACGACGTCCAGAGCGCGATACCCACGCTGCGCCATCTGCGGCGCCCGGTTGCGGAATTGGAGGCCGAAGCCGTCACCGTACGGGCGATCCTTGCCGGGCGGCTGGGCGGCGAGTTCCATATCGAGGTCGTCGCGTCGACTTCGCAGGTCGGATCGGGATCTTTACCCGATGCCGAGCTGGAAACCCGCGCGCTGAAGCTGACTCATCCGGCGCTCTCACCCGACGCCGTCGCGGCGATTTTCCGCAACGCGCGCCCGCCGATAATCGGGCGAATCGAGGACGGCGCCTTCCTGCTCGATCTCAGGACCGTCGAGGACCCTGCGGCCTTCGCGGTACAGTTTCCCAATCTGCGTCACTAACTTTCACGGAGGTAACTGTCATGACCGACAAGACGTACAAGGTAATAGAGATAGTTGGAATTTCCGACGACAGCATACATCAGGCTGTCCGTAATGGGTTGAAGAAGGCCGGCAAGACGCTGCGCAACCTCGATTGGTTCGAGGTCACCAATATCCGCGGTTCGATCGACAAGAAGGGTGACCCCACTTTCCAGGTTGCGATCAAGATCGGGTTCAAGCTGGAAGGCGAACCGGTTTAGCCACGACCGGAGCATCAATCAAATGAAGTTTGGGACCTTCCTCTTTCAGACCCAGGGGTCGAGTCTCGCCGCGATTGCGCGCAGGGCCGAGGAACTCGGCTTCGAGTCGCTATGGATTCCGGAGCATATCCTGCTGCCCGTGACCTCCAAGTCGCGATATCCGTACTCCGCGAGCGGGCGGCTTCCGGCACCGCCCGAGACTCCGTTGCACGACCCGATGCTTGCGCTCGCTTACGTCGCCGGGATCACGAGCAAGATCCGGCTTGCGACGGGCATATTCGTCGTGCCGCTCAGAAACCCGTTCGCAACCGCGAAAGCGGTCGCGAGCCTCGACGTCCTGTCCGGCGGCCGATTCGTCTTCGGAGTTGGAATCGGATGGCTCGAGGAAGAGTTCGACGCGGTGGGCATGAACTTCAAGGACCGGGCGCTCCGCACCCGCGAGTACATAGCGCTGATGAAAGAACTGTGGAGCAAGAGCGAACCGGCCTACCGCGGCCGCACCATCGGAATCGGAGGCTTCAAGTTCGAGCCCAAGCCCGTGCAGAAGCCGCATCCCCCGATAGTCTTCGGCGGCCATACGGAACCCTCGTTGAAACGCGCTGCACAATTGGGCGACGGATGGTACGGTATCGCCGACGATATGAAAGAGATCCGTGCGGTGATTTCGCGCCTTCGCGATCACGAACGCGCGCAGAACCGGTCCGCCCCGCTCGAGATAACCATCAACCCACGGCTCGGCGGTCAGCTCACGATCGAGCAGGCGCAGGAATTCGCTTCGATGGGCGTCGCGCGAATCATACTGGCGGGCGGGCCCGGCACCCGTGATGCGCTCGCTGCGATGGAACACTATCACGAGCACCTTTTCCCCCGATTGTAGAAAACATCGCCGGACGTGGACGGAAAAAGCGGGTGATGTTGTTGGCGCGTGGCATCCATATAATCTTTCTATAGGTCGAAACGGCCGAAGCCAGGGCATCTTCCAGCCATGAAATCCTGTCCTCAGTGCAGCAAGACATTCCCGGATAGCGAGCAGTTCTGCGATGCCGACGGCAGCGCGCTGGTCGCGGCGGCCGCGACCGAATGCCCGGTCTGCGGAGGTAAGGCGGAGCCGGGCGAGGTGATGTGCAACTTCTGTGGCACCCGGCTCGATGTCGGCGGCGCGGGAGCACGGCCGAGCGGTCCGCCGGGCGGCGCATCCTCGCAAAAACCGGCCACCATGAAAACGACCTTCGACGATGAACCCCCGTCCGAACCGAAACGCGGCGGGCGGCGCGTCTTCGGCACGATCGGATTCGTGGTAGCCGCGTCGGCGGCATTGGCCGCGGGCGCCTGGTTCGCGATGCGTCTGAGCAGTCGCACACCCGAAACCGCATCCACGGAGGCCACGCCCAGTGCCGCCGCGTCGCCGGTCGAGACCGGCCCGATCGTCGAGCTGGCGGACAAAGTGGGTTTGCGAGTCACCGGGGAATCGGCCGCGGCGCCTGAGCGTGACCAGTCCGCGGCGCGCAAGGCCTTTGTCGACAATCAGGCCGCGCTGCTCGACCTCTACAAGCGCTCACTCGGCTCCGACAGCGGGCTGCATGACGGGATCGTCGTCAGGCTGCAGGTGATGCCCGACGGCCAGGTCGCGGCGGGCAAGGTGCTCACGTCGACCGCACCGAACCCCAGTCTCGACGCCGAAGCGGTCAGCGCCATGACGGGATGGCGATTCAACCCATTCGGCGGCAGCGAAGTTGAGATCGACTATCCCGTAGTCTTTGCCCGCAATACCAGCGAGCGTGACAATATCGAGTCGATGCTGGCCGATAAGCTCGCCCATCTGGGTCCGACGGAACCTCCCGAGTACGCCGCAGCGATCGCGCCGACCCCCGAAGTGGCTGCTCGCGCGGTGGCTCCTGCTCCTACGCCGCCGGAACTCGCGTTCAACTCCGGTAGCCGCGCCTACTGCGGCAATCGCGGCCTTGCCTCCGCCCGCTCCGCCGAAACGGAGGAAAGCCAGGCTGACGCTGGCCACTCCCAAGCCCTCGCTTCGGACACTCGTGCAGGATCGCCTGCGCAGCAAACGCGGGTTCTCGAGAGTCTTGTTCTATACCGACGATCGCGGGACGGTCACACTGTTCGGCAAGGTCTTCGACGATAAGGCTAAGCTGGCGGCCGAGCGTGCGGTCCGCAAGGTCAATGGCGTGACCAACGTGGTCGACACGCTCACCACCGACAAGGAGGAATGGGCCGAAAACGAGGCGAAGATAAATCGGGAACTCCAGAACGCCGGCCTCGCCCAGGTCACGGCCAAGGTGATCGGGAACAGCGCGTATCTCGACGGGCAGGTAACCACCAACTCGGAGAAGCAGCGCGCCGTAACCATCACCCAGAATGCGGCACCGGTGACAATCAGGACGAACCTGATTCGGGTCGTTCCGGGAAGTATCTTTTGAGGCGGAAAACGAAGATTCTAATTCGATCACCGTTGGGGAGGATAACCTGTGCGAATGATTCTCCATGTCACGTTTCCAATCGAACCATTCAACACTTCGGTCAGGGACGGCAGCGCGGGCAAGAAGATCCAGCGTATCCTCGACGACCAGAAGCCTGAGGCCGCCTACTTTACCGAATACGGCGGCTGCCGTGGCGCGATCCTGCTCGTCGACGTGGCCGATCCCTCGAAGATTCCGCATTTCGCAGAGCCTGGTTTCTCTTGTTCAACGCGACTTGCGAGCTGCATGCCGTGATGAGCCCGGAAGAACTGGCCAAGGCTGGCCTGGACCAGCTCGGCAAGAAGTGGTCGTGATTCGACGCGCGTCGTCGCGCTTCATGCCGAGACGATCTCAATAGCGCGCGTAAGGGACCGACGCCTGCGTCAACGATGCGCATGAGCGCCGCCAAACAGGGCGGCGAGGACCAGATACGCGCCATAGAATCCCAGGATGATCGGAGCGCCAAGAATTACATAGAAGACGAACATCTGGCGGAAAGTCGTCCAAAATTCGGCGACGGAAGCGCGGCTCTGATAGGCCGCAAAAGCCAGGGCGAACAACCCCGGCGCCACGACCGCAAATGCGATCAACACAAGCAACGTCATCGCGCCGACTCGAGGTTCGACCTCATTCCAAGTTGTCCCGGCCCCTCTGATTCCATGCGTTCTGTCATAACCGTAAAGCTCAGGGATTCGCAAATCGAGCCGGCGGGTGCGATGCTCGCGCGGGCGTTTCACGATGATCCGATGATGGTATACGCGATTCCCGACGCGGCCGATCGCACGCGGACGTTGCCCGAGTTTTATGCCCGGATGGTGAGATTCGGCTTTCTCAACGGCGAAGTTTTGACTACGGCGGCAGAAATGCGGGGCGTATCGGTGTGGCTGCCGCCGGACGTGCAATGGACCCGCGAAAAAATTGAGGCGGCCGGGCTGCACGAGCTTTCGAAGATCGTGGGCGCCGACGCCATGGCCCGATATCGCGAAGTGGTGGGACCGGAGTCCGAGGCGCGCGAGCGCTTCGCGAACGGTCCGTACTGGTACCTCTTCCTGCTTGCGGTAGATCCGCCGTACCAAGGACGCGGACTGGGCGGCGAGCTCATGAAGCCGATGCTCGATCGGATTCAAGCCAGCGGACTTCCCTGCTTTCTGGAAACCGAGAGCGCGCGCAACGTCGCGTTCTACCGCAAGCACGGCTTCGAAGCAGTCGTGGACGGGGAAGCGGCGGGACGGAGCGGCGTGCGCTTCTGGACGTTCCGAAAGAAGTGCAGTAGATGAACCACTATCCGATTCGGCGCTTCCCGGCCGACGCGCGCGTTCACGCCGTTGCCATCGCGATCCGCGCGTAGTATGTGGGAGAAATCACGACTACGGAGGTTCCGATCATGGCGCTCAAAGGCGGATGTCTCTGCGGTGGAGTGCGTTACGAAATCAGCGGCAAGGTCGAATCGGCGGCGAACTGCCATTGCTCGATGTGCCGCAAGCAGACCGGCACGGCATTTTTCAGCGCGCTTCCGGTAGCGACAAAAGACCTGCGCTACACCCAGGGCACGGACCTGATCACGCGGTACGAGTCCTCGCCCGGTAGCCTGCGGATGTTCTGCAAGAAGTGCGGCTCAACTCTCGGTGGCGGCGCCGCGGATCCCAACGCCGACACCTTCTACCTCGCGATGGGCACGCTCGACGACGATCCGGGAATCAAGCCGTCGGCCCACCTCTTCGTAGGATCGAAGGCGCCCTGGCACGAAATTACGGACAAGCTGCCGCAGTTCAAAGAATTCCCCGGATGAATTCGGCGCAGGAATCGCGGTCATTCGTAGCCGCGCGGATCAGCCGAAGGCTGGAGTTGCTCAGTTTGTCCTTTTGAGGAGCGCCCAGGCTGAACCTCAATTCCTCCACCGATCCGCGAATGGACATGGAGAGCGCGGTAGCCCGAATTCCGCACGACCTTGAGCAGCGCGGGTACTCAAGGGCTCCGATGTCGCAAAACATCGTCAATACGATGGTCCCGCTTGGCGTCGATCCTACCCGATGCCGCGAGATCCTCTACGAGCCGACTCAGGCAATCGGCGACGCGGCTTACTTTCTCGGTTTCGACAGTATCATCGCCCCGAACGCTCGCTGGTCATGCAACAACCTGATCCTGTTCAGCGATCAGATCGCGCTAGCCGACGTGGAAGTCGTCGAGTCGTCGGAAGTCAATTGGAAAGAGCGGCGGAAGAGGCTGAAGTGAGTCCTACCAGCCGAATCCGAGTCTACGCGGAGCGATTCGTCTGAGTTCGAAGCCTGCGCAGAGATTCCCTAATAGTGGTTCATTCGGGCGAGGCGATCGGCGTGGTAGTTTGCGTCGCCGAATAGTTCCTGGCACACGCGGGCGCGCTTCATGAAGAAGCCTAAGTCGAACTCGTCGGTCATCCCGATGCCGCCGTGCATCTGGACGGCTTCCTGCACCGCGATCGTCGCGGTAACGCCCGCCTTCGCTTTGGCTACCGATACGATCGCGCCTGCCTTATCGAACGACTCATCCAGAGTCTGCAGGGCCTTCAGGACTGCCGAGCGGGTGAGTTCCAGCTCGCAGTAGAGATTCGCGGCGCGATGCTGTAGCGCCTGGAACTCGCCGATCGCTTTTCCGAACTGCTTGCGCTCCTTCAGATAGCCGATGGTCCGGCTGAAGGCCTCGTCTCCGGCGCCGACCAGTTCCGCCGCGAGCGCGGCGCGCCCGACGTTCAGTGCGCCCTCGAGCGTGCTCCATCCCGAATCGACCGCGCCGAGCACCGCGTCCGCTGCGACGCTCACGTTCTCGAAGGTAACCCGCGCGGCGTTGTGACTATCGACCATCGGGGTGCGCTCGGCGCGGACCCCTTGGCCTTTGCGTCCACCAAAAACAGCGTCAAGCCGCGGGTATCGCCCGGCGCCGCGCTGGTTCGCGCTGCCACGATCAGGAGATCAGCCACATGACCGTCGATCACGAAGGTCTTGACGCCGTTCAGATTAAAGCTGCCCTGCGCGGATCGGCTGGCGGCCAGCGCGATTTTTTCGGGCTTGTGCTTGGCCGATTCATCCACCGCCAATGTCGCGATCAGATCGCCCGCCGCGATTTGCGGGAGATACCGGCGCTTCTGCGCCTCATTGCCGGCGCGCGCGAGCGCAGTCGCAGCGAGCAGCGCCGTGGACAGGAACGGCGAGGGAGTGAGCGTGCGTCCCAGCTCTTCCATCACGATTCCGGCTTCCACATGACCGACGCCCAGCCCGCCGTAATCCAGCGGAATCAGGATACCGGCCCATCCCATCTCGACGAAGTTCGCCCACAGCGCGCGGGAAAATCCCTCTGCGTCGTGGCGATCGCGCAGTTCGCGTAGATGCGCGACCGGCGCGTTCTTGCTCAGAAAGCCGCGCGCGTTGTCGCGCAGCATCGCTTGTTCGCTGGTGAGAATTAGCGCCATCTGGACTATGCGCCCGGCAGCCCGAGGATGCGCTTGGCGATGATGTTGAGCTGGACTTCGCTGGTCCCGCCTTCGATCGAGTTGGCCTTCGAGCGCAGCCAGGCGCGCGCGGTATGACCGTCGCGCGAGGCTGCACCTTCCCATTCCAGCGCGTCCGAGCCGCCCGCCGCCATCACCAGTTCCATCCGGCGCTTGTTCAGCTCCGTGCCGTAATATTTCAGCATCGAGGATACCGCCGGATGCGCCTGGCCGGCCTTGGCCATGTCGCCGACGCGCTCCATCGTGAGCCGGAAGGCCTGGGCGTCGATTTCGAGGAACGCGATCTGGCTGCGCAGCACCGGATCGGCCAGCATCCCGCTCTCGGTCCCAACCGTCGCGGTTGCGATCTGCCCGAGCGAGCGGCTATCGCCCGTCGCGGTGCCCATCCCGCCGATCATGTCGCGCTCATGGGTGAGCAGATACTTGGCGATTCCCCATCCCTTGTTGAGTTCGCCGACGAGGTTCTCTTTCGGCACGAGCACGTCGTCGAAGAAAGTCTGGCAGAAGGGCGACCTGCCGGAGATCAGTGTGATCGGCTTGGTCGATACGCCGGCGCTCTCCATGTCGAAGAGCAGGAAACTGATCCCGTCATGTTTCGGTGCTTTCGGATCGGTGCGGACCAGGCAGAAGATCCAGTCGGCCTGGTCGGCGTAAGAGGTCCAGATCTTCTGGCCGTTGACCACGAAGTTGTCGCCGCGAAGTTCGGCGCGGGTCTGCAGCGAGGCGAGGTCGGAGCCGGCGCCCGGTTCCGAATAGCCCTGGCACCATCGGATTTCGCCGCGCGCGATTTTCGGCAGATGCTCGCGCTTCTGCGCCTCATTGCCGTATCTGAGCAGCGCCGGGCCGAGCATCCAGATGCCGAAGCTCTCCAGCGGCGAGCGGCATCCCAGCGCGCGCATCTCCTGGCGCAGGATTTTGGCTTCGTCGCGCGAGAGCCCGCCGCCGCCGTACTCGCGCGGCCATTCGGGCACGGTCCAGCCCCGCTCGGCCATCCGTTCGAGCCATAGCCGCTGGGCGTCGGATTGGAACACCCAGTGACGGCCGCCCCAACAGATGTCTTCGTCGGGCTGCGCCGGGCGGCGCATTTCCGGAGGACAGTTCGCCCTCGAGCCAGGCTCGCGTCTGCTTGCGGAACGTCTCAAGATCGTCCATTGCTGCGTGCTCCCTATCGATCGCGAATTTCGGTCCAGCGCCCAGCGCCAATTGTTCGGCTCCTGAATCTTAGCGAAAAAGCAGCCTCCTCTAGAAGGATCGCCTCGGACGCCGTTAGGCTGCTGACCGCATAGATCGGAAACTGCTCAAGGTGGGTACAATCGCCAGGCAAGGGGCGTTTCGCTGCGATCGCGGCCGCAACCGCTTTCATCGTAGTTGCGGGCTTCGAGATTTTCTGGGCGCTCGGCGGCTCCTGGGGGCTTTCCGGCGCCTGGGGTGGTCGCCACGATCATCTGCCGATGGCGCTCCAAGTCGCGAGCGCGTTGGCAGCCGTCCTGCTCGTCGCCAGCGCTATCATCGTACTCGGCCGCGCCCGATTTTGGGCGTCTCGCGATCGCTTCGGCATCTTGCGTTGGGGGACTTGGGCGCTCGCCGCTGTGATGGCTCTTAGTGCACTGGCTAACTTCGCCTCGTCGAGCAGTTTGGAACGGTTCCAGAACGGACCTGTCGCGCTGCTTCTGGCATTGCTCTGTCTCGTCGTTGCAAGAAGTCAATGAAGCCACTCAGCCCCTAAGTAAGCGAGTGCCCTAGCGCCGGGCGGGATTGAATCGCTCGTTGCGGCAATGCGATCATCGTGCGGTACCGGTCTCGCTCGCATCCGCGCGATGTCAATCTGGAAAAACGTCCTCTCCTTCATTGAACGGCCCGACCCGGCGATGTTCGAGACCCTGGCCCTGCGCACGTTTCGCCATCAGTTCGATTCGATTCCGGCGTATCGCGAGTATTGCATGGCGCGCGGGATAACGCCCGAGGCCGTTCGTTCCGCCGATGACATCCCGGCGGTCAGCACCGTCGCGTTCAAATTCGCGGAGCTCGCGAGCGGTGCGGCGGAGCGGGTTTTTGTCACGAGCGGCACGACAATCGGCCCGGACGAGCGCGGCCGTCACTTTATCCCGCGGCTGGCCATCTATCGCGCCTCGGCGGTGGGCCATCTGGCACGGATGCTTTTCCCCGACGCAGATCAGAACGAGGATGCTCGCGCTACATCCGACGGCCGATCGGATGCCCGAGTCGTCGCTGGCGCAGATGATAAGCTCGTGCGTCGAGGAGTTCGGCAATGGCGTCACGCTTTGCGCGGCGGGCCGCGAACGCATCGCGGCGAGCGAAGCGCGCTGCTTCCTGGTCGATGCGGTTCACGCGGGCGAGCCGGTATGCATCCTGGGAACGACTGCGGCCTTCGCCACGCTGTTCGCCCATCTTGACGAAGCCGGCGCCTCGATTCGGCTGCCGAAGCACTCTCGTATGATGGACACCGGCGGGGCGAAGGGACAGGCCACGCCGCTCGGCGCCGAGGATCTCGTCGCGGCGGCCGAACGATGGCTCGGAATCGACCCGGCGCTCGCAATCAACGAATACGGGATGACCGAGATGTGCTCGCAGCTCTACGACCTGACGAGGTTCAATTGCAATCGCGATTGCCGCCGCGACGAACTCGTTGAGCCCGTGCGCCCGCCGCCGATGGCTCGTGGCCGCCGTCCCAAGCTCGGGCCGCCGTGGCTGCGCACCTCGGCGGTCGATCCGGTTACGCTGCGACGCGTTCCTGACGGGACGATCGGCCTGCTCTCGTTCCTCGATCTCGCCAATGTCGGCTCGGTCTCGGCGCTGATCACGGAAGATTTCGGCATAGTCGAAGGCGATCGGGTATTCGTCCTTGGCCGGGCGTCGGCCGAGGCGCGCGGATGCGCACTAGGTATCGGGGAATTCGCCGCGATCGAGGCATCGGCGCCGCGGCGCTACGCGAATGACTAGCCTCGGCTCAAGTTCCGACGCAACCATAGAGCAGCGGAGTCCCGCGATCCTGATTTCGCGGGCTGAACAGATTCGCGCGGCGCTCCATCGGTCGATACCGCCTGCCCGCGTCGCGGACGCGCTGGCCGAATCGTGCACGATGTGGCGGGATTCCGGCTATGCCCGCGCGGCGCGAGGTGGTGGCCGCGAGCGCTGCGGCGTCGGGGTTCTCGGTCGCGATGCTCGATGAATCGCTCGACGCTCTGCTCGCGCCGTTTGAGGCTGCCGCGTTTACTTCGCTCACACGCGAGCTGCCGACTACCACTTCAAGGCGTCCCCTGATGCTCGGCTTCATCATGCCGGGCAACGTACTCGGCGCGGGATTGCACGAGGTTTGCCAGGCGCTGATCGGCGGCGCGGGCGTGATCATCAAAACTTCCTCGGCGGAGCCGCTGTTCTTCGGCGCGTATGCGCGGACGCTCAACCGGGTTGACGCGGAGGTCGGCTCGCGCGTGGCAGTCTTCAACTGGCGGCGCGAAAATGCCGAACAGACCGCCGCGCTGAAGAGGGTGAGTGATTTTCTAGTGGCTTTCGGCAATGACGACACAATCGCGAGCCTCGCCCCCGAAACCGACGCGCGTCTGATCGGATTCGGAAGCCGCGCGAGCGCCGCGATCGTCGGGTCCGATTGCGATCAAAGCGCGGCAGCGCGTGCGCTCGCGCGCGACGTGACGCTCTTCGAGCAACGCGGATGCCTTTCGCCGCATCAGGTCTTCGTGGAGGATCGCGATTGCGAATCGGCGCGGGAGTTCGCGCGCGAATTGGCTCAATCGCTCGCCGAACTCGCCCGCCGCATCCCGCCCCCGAACCGAATCGCGCTTCACGACGCAGCGGCGATTCGGAACGCGCCGGGAGAACGCGCGATGGCGCCGAATCGGTGGGAAGGCGGTCGAGATGTGGGAGGGCGAATCGCTCGGCTGGACCGTAATCTACGATCGCGACGCGCGCTTTCGCCTTTCGCCGGGATTCAGGACCGTCTGCGTAACGCCGGTTCGCGATCTCGCCGACCTGCGCGTGCGACTCGCGCCGGCCGCGGGCCGTCTGGAAGCGATCGCGATCGCCGATCCGGCCGGGCGGCTCGAAGATATCCGGCCATGGCTGCGCGGGATCGGCGTGTCATATCTTGCGATCCCCGGCCAGATGCAATCGCCGCCGCTCAACTGGCGTCACGGGCGGGGCGCGCTGCTCGACCTCTTCCGCGATAATCGATGACCGCACCAAGCGAACTCTTTCGCCGGTTTCTTGCGCAGACTTCGGACTCTCCGATCGGGCTCGAAATCGCACGCGCGGAAGGTTGCTGGCTTTACGCGCCCGACGGCAGGCGCTATCTCGATTTCATCGCGGGGATCGGCGTCTCCGCGCTCGGCCACGGCCATCCGGCGGTGCTGAACGCCATCGATGCTCAGATGCGCCGTCATCTGCACGTGATGGTTTACGGCGAGTATGTGATCGAGGCGCAGGTCGCGCTCGCGCCGCGTCTGGCGGGCCTGCTGCCACCGGAACTCGATCGCGTCTATTTCACCAACAGCGGCGCGGAGGCTATCGAGGGGGCGCTCAAGGCAGCGCGCAAATTCACCGGACGGCCGGGATTTGTCGCATTCGACGGCGCCTACCACGGCGACACGATGGGCGCGCTGGCGCTTGTCGGGAAACGCCGCGTTTCGCGCGCCCTTCGAGCCGCTGCCGGGCCGGTTCGGCATCTTCCGTATGACGATCCTGCCGCGCTCGAAGAGATCGGCGCCAGCGTCGCCGCGGTGGTGATCGAGCCCGTGCAGGCGGAAGGCGGCGTGCGGATCCCGCGCGAGGATTTCATTCGCGCGCTGCGGCGGCGATGCGACCGGGTGGGCGCGCTGCTGATTTTCGACGAAGTCCTGACCGGCTTCGGCCGCACGGGCAGGCTCTTCGCCCTCGAGCATTTCGGCGTCGTTCCGGATCTGATCGTGCTGGCGAAGGCCCTGGGCGGCGGACTGCCGCTCGGCGCTTTCTGCGGGCGTACGGAGGTTCTGGAAACGCTGGCGCACGATCCCCCGCTCGGCCATATCACCACCTTCGGCGGCCATCCGCTTTCATGCGCGGCCGGACTCGCGTCGCTCGAAGTGATCGTCGCGGGGCGGCTCTGGGAGCGCGCGGGCGCGATTGGCGCGGCTGATCGTCGAGCGGCTCCGAACGCTGGCGGACAGCGAAATTGCCGCGGTCCGCGGAATCGGCCTGCTGATCGGGATCGAGTTCTCCTCCTCAGCATTCGCGCATCGCTTCGTTGCGGAGACGATCGCGCGGGGAGTGATCGTCAACTGGACGCTGAACGCAGACCGCGTCGTGCGGCTCGCGCCGCCGCTCACGATCGGCGAGGACGAGATCGGCTTCGCGTTTGATGCAATGAAGGAAGCGCTCAACGCGGTTCGGAAATCGGGCCGCTGACGGATTAGAGTTGCAGCCACCGAGTCTCGATACGCCGCGCGGCGCCGCAAATCCGCCGAGCCTCGAAGAGCGCGAAGTGCTTCGCCTCCTGCGCGTGGCTGCGTCGATCGGCGTCCTGCTTTTCGCCTGGCTTTTCGCGGACCGTTACGGCGCCGGGGAAACGATCGAGACGCTCTCGCCGCTCGCCGCCAACAATCTCGCCGCTCTTCTCGCGGCAGCACTGTTCCTGACGCTCACCTTCACTTCCGGTTTTGCGCGCTACCGCAATCTTGCGACGCTGGCTTTCGGGTGTGTGTTGATCGCTCTCTTCATCCGCGAAAGCGCGATCGCCGCCGACCCGCGGCCTCGTTTGCTGGCGATGATGTTTTTCCCGCTGGCGGCCGCGGCGTTCGCCGGATGGGGGCCGCGATGGCAACTCGGCATGAATCTGGCGTCCCTTGCCGCATTTGCCGGCACTGAGCTCTGGATGGTCCCGCCGCTCGATGTCTCCGGCCAATACCGCTGGCTCTGGCTGCTTGCCGCGCTCGCGATCGCGCAAGCCGCGGCTTCGTTTCTCGATCGCCGCAAGCAGGACCTGGACGCCGAGCGGCGGGCGATCGAAGAGGGGGCCGAAAGGCGCGAGCGGCGAACCGAGGGGATCGCCCACGATATTCGCAGTCCGCTCGCGGCGCTCAGCGGCTTCGTGAGTCTGCTCCGCGACGCCGATCTCGGCGAAGAAGAAAAGTCGAAGGCGCTCGCGCGAATCGAATCGGTCGCGCGGCGGATAGCGCTGCTCGTGGACAACATAGTGGAGCTCGGCCGCCTCGACAGCGGCAAGCCCGAGCCGGCGGGCGGCACGGCCCATCCCGATGCGATCGCGGCGGAAGTCGCGCGCGGCTGGGCCGAGGAGGCCGCGAGCAAGGGCGTGACGATGCGCACCGGGTTCGCGTGCGGATCGTGCCCGGAGGCAAATCGCGCGCATCTGGAGAGAATCTTTTCGAATCTTCTCGCCAGCGCAGTCGCGAGGACGGCGAGCGGCGAAATTCGATTCACGACCTCCTGGCGCGAAGGATGCCTGATAGTGGAAGTAAGCGGCGACGGACCCCCGCTCGGCCCGGCCGAGGCCGCCCGGATTTTCGAGCGGCCCGATTCATATGAAGCCGGAATCGGCGCGATCCGGCTTGGGCTGTACGTCGCGCGGACCTTGATCGAGGCGCACGGAGGAAAGATTGAGGCGGAACCCGCCCGTGGCGGGGGGCTGATCCTGGTCGCGGAGATTCCGATCGCAAGATGACCAGACTGCCGGGGGAATTCGAGCTGATCGCGAGGCTGTGCGCGGATTTGCGCGTCAGCCGCAGGGTCATCCTGGGCGTCGGCGACGACTGCGCGATCCTCGCGCCGAGCCGCGCGCCGCAACTGGTGACGATCGACTCGATGGTCGAAGGCGTCCACTTCAAGCTCAAATGGGGAACGCCGCGAGTGCTCGGCGAACGCGCGCTTACCGTCAACCTGAGCGACATCGCCGCGATGGGCGGGTATCCGACCGCGTGCGTGATCAACCTCGCGGTTCGCCCCGGATTGTCAGCCGAATGGATGGACGATCTGTACGCCGGCCTGAGAGCGGCCGCCGGACGAGCGGGCGTGGATATCGTCGGCGGAAACATCACCCGCGCCGCCGAGCTTTCGATCACGGTCGCGCTGATCGGCGAAGCTCGGAGCCGTCCGCTCCGGCGCGACAACGCGCGCCCGGGCGACGAAATCTACGTCACCGGAACGCTGGGCGACGCCGCCGCCGGATGGCGTATACTCGAACGCAAACTCAGGCCGGTGGGCCCTGAACGCTCTTTTCTGGTCGCGCGATTTCTCAAACCGGCTGCCCGTCTCGCCGCCGGGCAGGCACTCGCGCGGATGAGTCCAGCGCCCGCCGCAATCGATATCAGCGATGGCCTGTTGCAGGATCTCGGTCATATCCTGGAGCGCAGCGGCGTCGGCGGCCGAGATCGATCCCGGCTCGATACCGCTGTCGCGGGCCTATCGCGCAGTATTGCGCGACAATATCGAGCTCGCGCTTACTGGCGGCGAAGACTACGAGCTGCTGTTCTGCATTCCATCGGGGCATTCGGAGCGAGAAGTCGCCCGCCGATTGGGCGTCCGATGCAGGCGGATCGGGCGGATCGTCCGCGGCCGCCCGGTTATTTCATTGATTGGGCGCGCGCGATTGCCCCGGCACGCCGGATGGGACCAACTGAAGACGCGGGCTGATTGAACGAACGATGCAGTTCCTCCCTCTTGTCGTCGGAGCCCTGCTGCTTGCCAGCGCACTGCTTGCGGCCTCCGAAACGGCACTATTCGCGCTGGTCAGAATGGAGCATACGCGCGCGACGCTCTCCGAGGCGGTGACGCACGCGCTCGATCGCCTGATGCGCGCGGCCGGTGGAATCCTTGATCGTCGTAATCGGCCTGAACGAGGCTGCCAACGTATGCGCCGAATGCCTGGCGACCGACCCTGCTGCTGCTCTGGCTCGGCCCCCTCGGCGCGTACGTTTCGGTGCCGCTGATGTTCGTCCTGGTGCTGCTGATTGCCGACATTACGCCCAAGACGCTAGCGCTGGGTTTTCCGGGAGCGGTGGCGCAAGTCACGGCGCGTCCGCTGGCGGCGGTAGCCGACATCGTACATCCGATGACCCGCATCTTCACGCCGGTCGATCAGACGCCGCGTGCCGAAGCGCTCTCGGAGAGCGAGTTCAAGGCGCTCCTGCAATTGGGCGAACGCCAGGGGCAAGTCGAGCCGCCGAGCGCGAGATGATCCACAAGGTCTTCGACTTCGGCAACCGCCGGGCGTGGGAAGTGATGACGCCGCGCGACCGGATTTTTTCGCTCGATATCGACACGCCCGCCGAGCGGCTGGTGGCGCAGGTCGCGGGCGGCCACTTCTCGCGCGTTCCGATTTACCGCCGGCGCCCCGACAAGATCGTCGGCATCCTGCACGTCAAGGACCTGGTCGCCAGGCGGCTCGAGAGCGGCTATCCGCGAATCGAGCGGCTGGTCCGCCCTCCATATTTCGTCCCCACGCGCATGCCGCTCTCCGAATTGTTCGACGAGATGCGCCGCCGGCGTATCCAGCTCGCGCTGGTGGTCGACGAGTACGGGCGGTTGCAGGGACTGGTCACGCTCGAGGATTTGCTCGAAGAGCTGTTCGGCGAGATCCGCGACGAGTTCGACTTCGAGGGTCCCGAGCTGAGCCAGGTTGCGGACAACGAATGGCTCGCATCGGGAGCGATCGAGCTGCGCAGGCTGAAAGAGGCGATCGGCGACGGCAATCTGCCGCGCGCCGATGGCGATCAGACCCTCTCGAGCCTGGTGTTGCGCAGGCTCAAGCGAGTTCCCCGGCGCGGCGACACGTTCCGGCTGGGCGACCTCGACGGCGCGGTCGAGCGCGTGCGCGGCGCCACCGTCGAGTTGGTGAGGCTCAAGCGATGACGCTGCTCTGGCTTGCGCTCGCGATAGCGGCCTGTATCTGCGTGCAGGCGTTCTTCTCCGCCAGCGAGATCGCGCTGGTGATGGCCGACGACGTGAAGCTGCGGGCCGAAAGCGAGCGCGGCGAGAAGGACTCCCGACTGCTCTCGGGCCTGCTGGAGCGGCGCGACCGCCTGCTGGCTACTGGTGCTGACCAGCACCAATCTCGCCAACGCGATCGCGGCCGTGGTGTTGACCAGCTTCCTCTACGCGGTAAGTCCGGGCACCGGCTTGCTCGCGCCCTTGATCCTGGTGCCGCTGACGCTGCTGCTCGGCGAATCATTGCCCAAGATGCTCACCCTTCGACGGCCGCTTAAGTTCGCCCGCTTCGCATCGCGCCCGCTCAAGATGCTCGCGGGAGCGCTGTGGCCGATGCTGATAGTCGAGACCGCGCTCAGCCGAGCGGTGCGGCGGCTGGCCGGCGTGCCGCCCGGCGTACAGAGCGTGTTCATGACGCGCGAGGATCTCGCCCTGCTGCTTCATCGCCAGTCGGCCGATTCGCAGGCCGGGCGCGACGCGATTCTACCCTCGGAGCGCCAGATGATCAGCCGGATCTTCCGCTTCTCGCGCTCCGAGGCGCGCAAGGCGATGGTCCCGCTGGTGCGGGTCGAAGCGGTGTCGGACGACACTCCGCTCGCAGGCGTGATCGAAGTCGTGCGGCGCGAGGGCTTTACGCGGCTGCCGGTGTTCAACGAGCGTATCGTCAACATCACCGGCGTCGTGCATGTTTTCGATCTGCTCGAAGCGCCCGACCTGACGCGCCCGGTGAGCGAGGTCACGCGGCCGGTAAGCTATTTTCCCGAAGCCACGCCGCTCGACGAGATCCTGGTCGCGTTGCAGCGCACCGGCGAGAGCATGGCGGTGGTGGTCGACGAATACGGCGGCGCCGCCGGGATCATAACCGTCGAGGACTTGCTCGAAGAGGTGGTCGGCGAGATCGAAGACGAGTACGACGCGCGCGAGGAGCTGGCGCGAGTGGCCGATCCGAAGACGCTGGCGGTGCTGGGGCGGGCCTCGATCGCCGAGCTGCAACGATCGCTTCGGGCTCAAGCTTCCCGAGAGCGACGGTTATGCTACCATCGGCGGCCTTGTGGTGGAGCGGCTCGGCCATATTCCCAAGCCCGGTGAACAGCTCAAGGTAGGCGGCCTGACGATCGCGGTGGTACGCTCGGACGCGCGCGCAGTGCGCGAGCTGATGCTGCATCTCGCCAGGCCGCTTCGCGCGGAGCCTGCGCGGCGGCGATGACCGAGCATCGAATCCGGGAAATTCTCGCGCAAGTTGCGTCGCAGAAGATGAGCGCCGCCGCCGCGCTCGAATTGCTGCGCCATCTGCCTTTCGAGGACCTCGGGTTTGCCAAATTCGATCGCCATCGGAGCCTGCGCCGCGGGGTGCCTGAAGTGATTTTCGGCGAAGGCAAGAGCGCGGCGCAGATCGCCGCGATCGGCGCGCGCGTAGTGGCCTCGGGACAGAACCTGATCGTCACGCGGATACCGGCCGACAAGGCCCGCGCGGTCAAGCGCCGGCTTCGCGCGCTTGACTACCGGGCCGACGCGCAACTCGGCATGATCGTGAAGGAACCGATCAAGCCGCGCGGCCACGGCCTGGTGATGGTCATCAGCGCCGGCACCTCGGACATTCCGGTCGCGGAAGAGGCCGCGCTCTGCGCCGAGGTTTTCGGCAACCGCGTCGAGCGCCTGTACGATGTGGGCGTCGCGGGTCTCCATCGGCTGACCGCGCACCTCGGGTCGCTCAGGTCGGCGAGCGTGCTGATCGTGGTCGCCGGGATGGAGGGTGCGCTGCCGTCGGTCGTCGCCGGGATGCTCGACAAGCCGGTGATAGGCGTGCCGACCAGCGTCGGTTACGGCACGGCGTTCGGCGGGCTGGCCGCGCTGCTCGGGATGCTGAATAGTTGTTCGAGCGGCGTGACAGTGGTGAACGTGGACAACGGATTCGGCGCGGCGCTCTCCGCGACCTTGATGAACCGGATCGGAACTCGCATCTCCGGATGAGTGATGGCGAAACGGGAACTGACCAGCGGGCGCGCGCGGCGCGCGATGAAGATCGGCGAGCTGGCCTCGCAGGTCGGATCGAGTTACCTGTGGACCTCGCTTCGCCGGCCGTTTCTCTCCTCGGATGCGCGCGATCGCGAGCTGCTCGACGCGCACGTCCGCAACGCGCGCCGAATCGTCGAGAGCTCCACCGATCTGCGCGGCGCGTTCATGAAGGTCATCCAGATGCTCTCGATGCGCGAGGACATCCTGCCCGGCGAGGCGCTCGAGGTGCTCAAGGCCACGCGATCGAACGTGCCGCCGATGGATTACGCGATGATCGCGGCCCAGATTCGGCGGGAGTTGGGAAAGCCGCCCGAGCAGCTCTTCGCGAGCTTCGAGCGCGACGCCTTCGCCGCCGCGTCGCTCGGCCAGGTCCATCGCGCGAGATTGAAGAGCGGCGAGGAAGTCGCGGTCAAGATTCAGTATCCCGGTATCGAGGACACCGTCGAGCAGGACCTGAAGAACGTCAAGCTGCTGCTCCAGACTTTTCAGGGCATCGCCCGTGACCTGATGCGCCAGAAAGTAGACATGCGCGCCGTATTCAGTGAGCTGCAGGAACGGCTGCGGGAGGAACTCGACTACGTCAACGAGGCGCACAACCTGGCGCTGTTCGGCCGGCTGCTGGCCGACGATGAAGAGATCGTGATTCCGCGGGTCCACAAGGAGCTGAGTTCGCGGCGCGTGCTGACAATGACATATATCGACGGATATCAGCTCACCGACGTGCTCTCGCCGGCCGCGGACAGGGAGCTGCGCGAGTGGGTGGCGCACAAGTATTACCGGCTGGTCTGGCGGCAGATCCTGGAGTTCAGCGTGCTGCACACCGATCCCCATCCCGGCAACTATCTGGTGAGCTACCATCCGCGCCTCGGGATTCTCGACTTCGGATCGATACGCCGCTTCGCCGAGCCGATCCGGCAGGCCCATCTGCAATTCGCCCGCGCGCTGCTCGATCGTGACGACCGCGCGATCGGCAATGCGATGGTCAAGATGGGCTACCTGGATCGCGGCCAGGACCCGGCCCCGATGGTCGAGATCATACACATCCTGTTCGAGCCGGTGTTCGCCGATCGGGTCTTCGATCCCGCCGAATATGATTCGGTCGGCAAGGCCGCGGCCGTTGGCGAGATCGGACTGAAGCACAAGCTCTACAAATCGCCGGCCCATAGCGTGTTCCTGCTGCGGGCGCTGGTCGGCCTGGAAGGGATAATCCGCGGACTGGCGATTCCCGCCGACTACCGCGCGATTTTCCGCGAATGCGTCGAGCAGGTGGAAGCGTAGGGCCACCGCGCCTCGGCGCCGCCGCGGTCGAGGCCCTGGAGCGCCATCGCGACGTCGGCTTCTGCCGCGTCAAGCATCTCCGGGTCTCGGGCGAAGAGAGCGCGCTGCGCTTCATCAACCGGGTCGGCGCCTGCGCGGCATTCACCGCCGGGCTCGGAATTCCGTGCCTGCGCGAGGCGATCGCGGGCGAGCGCGAACCGCCGGTTCCGGAGCATCTCCAGCACGACTACGCGATCGGAATGACCTGGCGGATCAAGGACAGCCTGCCTGCAAAGAAGCTCGCGTACTACGGCAAGGTGATCGCGGGCCGGCCGGGGTTCATCGCGCTCGACATGTTGCCGGCGTTCCTGCGGTTGCGGGTCGAGCCGGGCGGCTATCCGGCGATGTATCGTGCGGGACGGCTGTCGCTATGCGCGAAGCTCGTGATGGACGCGCTGGTGCGGCGCGGCCCGGCGGAGACGCGCGCGCTGAAGCTGTCGAGCGGATTTGCGCAACCCTCGCGGCGGGCGGAGTTCGATCGCGCGATGAAGGAGTTGCAGGAGAAATTCCTCGCGCTCAAGGTCGAGGAGCGCTACGAGCCGTTCACCTATGTGTGGGACACGCTGGAGCATCGATGGGGCGGCGCGCTGCAAGCGGCACGGACGCTGACGAGGCGCGAGGCGGCCTGCGCGATCGCGTCGCGGCACTTCGAGGTTGCGGGCTACGCGGCGGAGAAGAGCGCGTCGCGGCTTTTGGGAATCGATGGGGCGGCGCTGGAGCGCGCGGCGCGCCGCCTCGAGCGCGACGGGAAGATCGTGCGCGGCGCGCGCCTGGACGGAAAGGCCGGCACGTACAGCGTGCTGGCTGACTTGGCCAGATGATGGTTGAGAAGGTCCGAGGTCTGCGGCTTCTCTTAGCAGGCTGAGAAGCCTGTGCCGGCCTGAACCGCGTTTCAGGCTTTGAGGTCGGGGTCGGCGAAGATAGTGGCCAGTTTGGTGCGCAACTGGTCGAAATTCATGAATGACTTCTCGAGGTAAGCGAATGCGCCCTGCCCGATGAAGCTCGCCGCGGTTGGAACCCGCGGACTCGCGCTTATCACCACGACGGCCGTTCGGGGCCGCTCGGCGCGGATCGCGCGAAACAAGTCCTTGGCGGTGAAATCAAGCTCGTCGGGCATCATGACGTCCAGCGTCACGAGATCGGGATGCAATTCGCGGAAAAGCTTGAGACCCTCCTTGGCACTACCCGCTTCGCCCACGATCCAGCATCCGATCCCCATCAGCCGCCTGCGCAGAAGGGCCCGAAACGATTCTGAATCGTCGATTATGATGGTCTGAACGGACACTCGATCAAAGCCTGCCGATCGCAGAAAATCCTACCAGATGTTATAAATCATTTTCGAGGAATTGCCAATAATACCGGCCCGCGGCAGCCCACTGCACCTTGGCTTATTCTGCCTATGGAGCGGCTACGGTCCGCCGGAAGGCTGTCCGATCGGCGATCGGCGTCTCGATGCTCTCCGGGCCGCGACCCTCACCGGTTCCGGAGCTCTTGGCGCTGGGGCGCCGTCCGCCAGCGGCCTTCCCACCGCCGCTCGCTTATGCGCCGCGGACTTGAGCTCCTCGAAGACCTCTTCGACATAGTGTTTCATCAGATCCACATCCGGCATCAGCCGCGGTTCTCCCATCAAGCCGAAGTAGAGGTTCTGATTGTAGCTGAGGATCGCGACGCCATAGCCAAGATTGGCGCCGAGCGGCACCAGCCCGACGTAGTCAAGCATCCGATTCCCGCACAGGAATAGCGGGACCTGGGCGCCCGGCACGTTGGTGGCGACGAAGTTGATCGCGGCGGGAGGCGCAACCCTGCGCGAGATTGCGCCGGGAACCGATCCGAAGATCCGAACCGCAGCGTCCATCGCGGCAGTGCCGATCCCGGATGCGAGCCCCATCAGAACCGGCGGAACGAGGTCCGATGCGGTCAAGAGCATCTCCAGCGCCTGAGGTTCACCGCTGGACTTTCTTCGCTCCGTCTCCTTGGCGACGGACTCGAGCCTTTCGATAGCGTCCATCGGGATTGCCGAGAACTCCGGGAACATCATCGATACCCGATTGCCGAGCGCGCCGCTCTCGGTCTTGCGGCGGACGTTGACCGGACATCCGATTCGCATCGGCCTGCCGCCGGTGTCGCAGCCATGATGCTTCATGTAGCGGGCAGCGCCTTCCGCCAGGATGGTCAGGACCACGTCGTTGACCGTCCCTCCGATCGCGGTGCGAATCGCGCGCGTGTCGGCGAAGGAGCATTGCAGCCACGCCAGCGTGCGCGCCTGTGTCGCCAGGCCCTCGTTCCACGGCGCCGCCACGATCGGGCGCGCCGCCATCCGCGCGATGCTGCTCACGGCCTTGGCGAGCGGTCTAGCGGTCTCGGCCAGGCCTCCCGTCGCCGGGATCGATTCGGTTGCCTGTCGTACCAGGCCGAGTCGCTCCTGCACGAGATCGAATGCCGCACGCACCAGTGACCGGGTGGCGCTGGGAAACGGCGCCGGATGCCAGGGCGTCTCCGGCTGCTCCGGCGGGGGCGCATCGGGGCGAAAATCCAGCACCACGTTCAGGAGCTCCATCCCCGACACTCCGTCGACCAGGCAATGATGGGTCTTCCAGAGCACCGCCGAACGGCCGCCTCCCAGACCGGTGAACAGGTACATCTCCCAGACCGGCCGATCGAAAGACAGCGGCGGCTCATATATCGGCAACGCGATCCTGATGAGGTCCTCGTCGCTCGATCCCTCGGGCAGCCGATGATGAAAGAGATGGCGATCGATGCTGAAATTCGGATCATCCTCCCACGTCGGATGCGCCAGGTTGATCGGCACGAAGGCCAGGCGCTGCCGGTAGCGCGGGATGAGATGGAGTCTCTGCTCGACGTGCCGCGTCATGTCCTCGAACGCGATTTCGCCCTCGAAGATCGCCAGCGAGCCGATGTGCAGCGGACCGTTGCGCGACTCGCCGTACAGAAAAGAGGCATCCTGAGTGGTCAGGCGATGCGCCAGTTTGGGAGCTTGGACCGGAGTATCAGCCACGTAGCTTCACCTCCACCTATGTTGGCCGGCGGGAGACTCTCAGCGCATCACGATGCGCCTCTTATCGCCCGACTGTCAAATCGCGGATTAAAACGGCCGAAACAACCTGTCGCGCCGCGGCGAGGGGGAGCCTCGCAGAAAGATCGCGGCTGCTTTTGTCATCGGCGAACCGAATTGCTATGGTTCGGGTACGATGGTAACAGGTAACAACGATCAGGGCTATCCGAAGGAATTGGCGCTCGCCAACGGCAAACGCGCGCTGCTGCGCTTCATGGCGCCCGGCGACGAGCAACTCGTTCTGAGTTTCGCCCGCGCCTTGCCGCCGGACGATCTGCTCTTCCTGCGCACCGATATCACCGATTCGGCGATCGTCGATCAATGGGTCAGGAACATCGAACAAGGCAGCACCGTGACCTTGCTGGCCGAGATCGACCACGAGATTGCCGGCTACGCGAGCGTTCATCTCAACGAGGCGCGATGGACGCGGCGCGTCGGCGAAATCCGAATCCAGGTCGGAGCCTCCTACCGCCGCACGGGCCTGGGACGCCGGCTCGCGGCCGAAATATTCGATTTGGCGCGAGCTCGCGGGCTCAAGAAGATCATTGCGCAGATGACCCCCGATCAGGCGGGCGCACGCGCGGTCTTCGAGAAGCTCGGCTTCCAGGTCGAGGCGCTGCTGGCCGACTGGGTCGAGGATCGGCTGGGCCACCCGCGGGACCTGCTCGTGATGAGCCACGATGTCGCCGGTTTCAGCGATCACGTGACGGCGTAAGCCGGCTACCTGCGCACAGGCTCGATTCCTCGCTCCGCAGACTCCGCCCGGAATGACAACTGGGGAAGCGCGCGAAATTGTTCCGATCGGCGCGCAGTCACCACACTTCGTAGCGGACGGCGCGGCGTTCGTAGCCCGCGCCGCGCAGAAGATCGCGCAGTTGCAGTACGGGGTTGCCGACGCCGCAGAGATAGAACGCGCGGGAGCGATTGCCGTCGGCCTTGACCCATCGGCGCTCGACTTCCGCGAAAAGCCGCGCGTCGAGATCGGCCGGCGCCGCAATCAATTCGCCGAAGCTGAATTGATGATCGCCGCGTGACCATTGCGCAATCTCGCCGCGATACAGGATGTGCTCCCGCGAGTCGGCCGCATACAGCAAATTGAGCCGCGGATGCGCGGGCGCTGCCAGCGCCCGGCGAAGCATCGGGCGAATCGACGCTATCGAAGTAGCGACCGCGACGAAAACCGTTTCGACCGCCGGCGGATGTTCCATCGTGAACGCTCCGAATGGACCCGTGAAGCTCAACGCGTCCCCGGCGTTGCGATCGAAAAGCCATCCGACTCCGTCGCCGTCGGGCACGCGGTTGAAGCAAATCTCGATCGGCGATCCGCCTTCGGGACTGGACGCGATCGAATACGGGACGCACGCGCGTCTCGCCCGGAAGCGGGATCGAGATCGAGATGAACTGGCCGGGCGCGAAACGGAAGCCGCCGGAATCGAGGACGCTCAGGAACAGCGATCGCGTGTCGGGCGCGTGATCGAAGATCCGCTCGATGCGTGCCTTGTAGATCGACCGCGCGGAGCTCATCGGCTAATTGCTCTCGCTGGCGAGGTTGATGGTGTGGCGTGGCACCACCACAACGATCTCGGCGTCGGGATCCGCGATCACGGCCTGACATCCCAGGCGCGAGGTCGGCGTCAGGCCGGGAGCCTTGTCGAGCATGTCCTCCTCCTGCTCGGTGGCCTCCGAGAGCTTGTCGGAGCCCTGCTTGACGATCACGTGACACGTAGTGCAGGCGCAATTGCCGCCGCAGGCGTGCTCAAGATGGACATGGTGCCCCAGCATGACATCGAGAATCGAGCCCGGCTCGCCGTCGTGATGGAACGGCGCGCGCGCAGGATCGAACTCGATGGTCCGCTCGGGCTCTCCGTTCTCGAACATGACGCGAAGCTTTGCCATCGCCGGAACTAGTGGAACAGTTTTCCTTCCCGGATGCGACCCCGGCTCTTGTGCTTTCGCCTGATTTTCGCCATCATTGCGAACGTGAGTAACGCGGCCGGCAGGGGAGAACTGCGATGACAACGCTGACGAAGCGGCAGAAGCAGCTACTGGACTATGTGGATCAGTATATCAGCCAGAATGGTTACGCGCCGACGCTGCAGGAGACCGGCAACTATTTCGGTCTCTCGTCGCTCGCGACCGTCCACAAGCATCTGCACAACCTGGAGACCAAGGGTTACATCAAGCGCAAGCACAATCACAGCCGCGCGCTCGAGATGACGCTGCGACGAAAGAAGGCCGGCGCGCAGGAGTTGCCGATGCTCGGGCAGGTCGCGGCGGGTGCGCCGATCGAGCAGTTCGAGACGCCCGACACGATCAACGTGCCGGAGGATTTCGTGCGGCGCGACAATACCTATTGCCTGAGGGTGCGGGGCGAATCGATGGTGGACGAGGGCATCCGCGACGGCGACTACATAATCGTGGAAGGACGCGATAGCGCCATCAACGGTGAGACCGTGGTGGCGCTGATCAACGGCGAAGCGACGGTCAAGAAATATTATCGCGAGCGGGAGGGGAAGATCCGGCTTCAGCCCGCGAACGCGGCGATGCAACCGATCTTCGCGCCCGAGGCAGACGTCCAGGTGCGCGGAGTCGTAGTCGGCCTCATGCGCCGCTATCGATAGACCTCGCGCGGCATCGCGCCCCTCTTACGGTGCTCCGATGAAGCGATGCGCGCGCAAGTCCTCCGCCGCGTTGGCATCGGACGGTTTTGCCCTCCGCCAATTCCACAAAGTCTTCGACCGCCTTGGCCAGCTCTTGAGCCCTGACATTGGTCCGCGCGAGCATCCGCCGGGGCGCATCGTCCAGACTGTCGGCCCATTCCGTGCAGAGGATGTCGAGATAGCCGAGTATCACCTGCAAGGGCGAGCGCAACTCGCACGCCAGCGTTGCCAGCCGCGCCTGATAGCTGGTTCGCGCCAGCGGCCACCGATTGCTTCCGCTGTCCAACGATCGCCTGGTAACTTCCATTGGCTTTGCCCGTCTTCGCTCAACTTGCGCTCGCGAAGCTCAGGCGAGCGCGATGGAGCGAAGCTAGACGATCGGGGCGGCGCGCGATATTCGGAATTCACCTATTCGCCGCGGAAAAAACACTGACGCGCGGGGAAAAAACAGCCGAGACGTTGGGCGATTTCGTGCCCGATCGTGATGTGCCGGAAGCGTCGCACCGCAGGGACGACCGGAGAAGCCCATAGAATTGCCGGGCGAAACGTCCCGCGATTCAGCAGCAGGGCGTGTGCCCACGATAGCCTGAGTTGAGCCGTTTGCGGACAATTCTTGCGCGCGATCGGCGCGGGCCGGCGGCTAATTCGTGCGTTTCCAGTCCCAGCGAATTTAATCGCCGCAACTCGCGGAGCAATTCGCCCGCAATGATCTTCATTCGCGACACGATCGCGCCCGCGCTGCGAGCCACCTGGCCGGGAAGATGCATGGCTATACCGCCGGTTCGCCGGATTCTTCGGTTACGGTGCGAAAGCTGCGCGGAAGGACGCTCGCCCACACTCGCATCGAGTCCGCAAGGATCAGAGCCACGACCCCGATGAACACCGCCGTCATCGCGGCGTCGATCCGATCGTTCCAGACCAGCCGCCCGATCTCGGCGGCTCGCGCGGCCGTGATCGCGCTGCCGGAAAGTTCGGCGCGGAGAAGAGTCGCATGTGCGATAAACCCGACATTGGGACGCGGGCTCAGAATCTTCTGCAAGCCCGCGGTCATCGTCACCGCCACCAGCCATGAGAGCGGGATGAGCGTGACGAAGGCATAGCGCGCCTTGCCTTCGCGGATCAGGATACTGGTCGCGACGCACAGCGCGATCGTCGCCAGCATCTGGTTGGCGATTCCGAACAGCGGCCACAACGAGTTGATTCCGCCGAGCGGATCGATAGTGCCGAAGTAGAGGAAGTAACCCCAGGCCGCGACGATCAGGATCGAGCTCAGCACGGCGCTCGGATAAGACTCGATTCTGCCGAGCGGACGATACAGTTGTCCCAGCAGGTCCTGGAGCATGAAGCGCCCCACCCGCGTGCCGGTATCGAGCGTGGTCAGGATGAAGAGCGCCTCGAACATGATCGCGAAGTGGTACCAGAGCCCATCACGGCGCCGCCGCCCAGCGAGTGGGCGAAAATCTGCGCCATCCCGACCGCAAGGCTCGGCGCTCCGCCGGTGCGGGCGTAGAGGCTGGTTTCGCCAACCGCCCTGGCCAGCTCGGTCATCCGCGCGTCGCCCACGGCAAAGCCCCACGACGAGATCTTCGCGCAGGCGGCGGCGCCGGTTCCGACCACGCCAGCCGGACTGTTGATTGCGAAGTACACGCCCGGCTCGAGCACCACCGCGGCGACCATCGCCATCACCGCGACGAACGATTCCATCATCATGCCGCCGTATCCGATCAGGCGCGCGTCGCTCTCGGTCGCGAGCATCTTGGGCGTGGTGCCAGAGGAAATCAGCGAATGGAACCCGGAAATCGCGCCGCACGCCACCGTGATGAACGCGAACGGGAAGATCTTGCCGCCGAACACCGGGCCGTTGCCGTCGATGAAGCGCGTGAGCGGCGGCATCAGGGCCGGCGGATGCATCGCGACGATCCCGATCGCCAGCGCGACGATCGTGCCGAGCTTGATGAAAGTGGAAAGATAGCCGCGCGGCGCGATCAGCAGCCAGATCGGCAGCACCGAGGCGAGAAAGCCGTAGCCGATAATCCAGATCGCGAGCGTCGGCGCATCCATCGAGAAGTAATCGCCGAACGGCAGGTACTCGACGTATCGGCCACCGACTACGGCAAGCAGGATCAGCGCCGCGCCGCCAAGCGAAGCCTCCACGATTCGGCCCGGACGGACGTGGGTCATGTAGATGCCGACCAGCATCGCGATCGGAATCGTCGCCGCGACCGACGAAGTCGCCCACGGGCTGTGCTTCATCGCGTTGACGACGACCAGACCCAGCACGGCGATCAGGATGATCATGATCAGCAGCACGCCGAACAGCGCGGTGAGACCGCCGACCGGTCCAATCTCGTCGCGCGCCATCTTGCCCAGCGAGCGGCCGTCGCGGCGCAGCGAGTATCCGAGGATCACGAAATCCTGCACGCATCCGCCGAGCACCGCGCCGATCACGATCCAGAGCGTCGAGGGAAGATAGCCGAATTGTGCGGCCAGCACGGGACCGACCAGCGGTCCCGGCCCGGCGATCGCGGAGAAGTGATGGCCGAAGGTGACCCATCGCGGCGTAGCCACGAAGTCGCGGCCGTCAGCCAGGCGGGTCGCAGGAGTCGGGCGCGAGTCGTCGAGTTCGAGCACGCGCCGCGCGATGAACCCCGAATAGAACCGGTAGCCGACCGCGTAGACGCAGACCGCGGCGACCACGAACCAGAGCACGCTCGGACGGTTCTCGCCGCGCACGAACGCGATCAGGCCAAGCCCGTATGCGCCGACCGCCGCGATCGCGCCCCAGAAGATGATCCGCAGAGCTCTCACGATCCCCTCGGGTCGTTGCCATTGTGAGCATAGGGAGGGGCGGGTTGGAATATCTTGGAGAATGAACCGGAGATGACTGGACAATCACTTCATCGCGCGGACTCGCTGATAGGCCTCGCGAGCGGTGCACTCGTCAAGCCATCTGAACAAGGCGGGAATCGGCGGCAGGTCGCGCTCGGAGATGTTGGCGATCCCGGTCTCGTGCGGCTCTCTCAATCCCGAGGCCACGTTAAGGTCCGCGATCGTGAAGTCGCTGCCGAGCAGGTAGTGCCGTTCGCGCAGATGGCTATCGAGCACTGCGAGGGCGTCGGCGAGCTCGGCGCGCGCGTGCTTCGCTGCAGCATCGTCTCCCCGCGCGGCGAGCGCGATCGCGATCAGGCGGCGCTCGATCTCGGTCGTTACCCAGAAGCTCCATTGGAAGGCGCCGGCGCGTTGTTCGATCGACGCGGGCCATAGCGGCGCGTGGCCGTACTTCTCCGCGAGATAGAGGTTGATCGCCATCGATTCCCATACGACGAGTCCTTCATCGTCGAGGCAAGGAATATGGCCGTTCGGATTGATGCGCAGGTATTCGCGCGTGCGCGTGCCGGAGTGCGAAGCGACCGGGATGTGCTCGTAGAGCAGGCCAAGCTCCTCGGCCGCCCATAGCGACCGGCTGGCCCGCGACTTCGACTCTCCGTAGAGCCTGATCATTGCAGCCTTACGGGCGGCTCGGTTTTCAAGAGATCCGCGGCGCCGAGGCCAAGTGGCGCCGCCCAGCGCCTCGCTCAGCACGTTGTAAGACGATCACCCGATTGCGCCGAGCTCCTTGAGCCGCGCGATCTCTTCCCACGACATGCCGGCCTCGCGCGCGACTTCCTCGGTATGCTGCCCGAGCTCCGGCGCTGCGGCGTACCCGGGCTCGGCGCTGCCGAACTCGATCGGGCTTCTGACCACGCGGCAGTTCGGGATCTGCGGATGCTCGACTGGCGCGAACGCCTCGATCGCCGCCGCCTGCGGGTCGTTCAGCACTTCCTCGTTGCTCTGCACCGGGGCCAGAAGAGCCCGTGCCGGTCGAAGATCGGCGCCCACTCGGCGAGCGTGCGCGCGGCCACCAATTCCTCGATCGCGCGGGTGATCTCGCGGCTCGAGCGCATCCGGGCGTGGAAGTCCGAAAAGCGCGGATCCGTGAGCCATTGGGGCCGTTCGAGCGCCGCGCAGAAATCCTTCCAATGGCGGTCGCTCTGGATCATCACGAAGTAGATCCATCGGCCGTCCTTACATTGGTAGGAGTTCCACAGCGGGTTGATTCGCTCCTTGCGGCTCTCCGGTTGGGGCGCCTGTCCGCTCAGCATCGCGACCTCGAGGTCGGTTGCATTCATCCATAGCCCCATCGCGAACAGCGACAGGCGCACTTCCTGCCCGCGACCGGTTCGCTGGCGGGCGAGCAACGCGGCGGAGACCGCACCGGCCAGGCCAAGGCCCGCCGCGTGATCGATCATTCCGGGGCGCTGCGCCGGCGGCGGCTGGCCCGGCTCCGCCACGGTCGCCATCAGGCCCGATCGCGCCCAGGCCGCGGCGTAGTCGAACGCGGGCCTAAGCCGATCCGGCCCGCGATGGCCGTAGCCGTTGAGAGTCGCGTACACCAGGCGCGGGTCGCGTGCGGAGAGCGAGCGGTAGTCGAGACCCATCCGCTCCAGCGCGTCGAGTCTGAGGTTGGTAACGAATACATCGGCGCGATCGATTATCCGATGCGCGAAATCGCGGCCTTCCGGGCGGCGCAAATCGACCGCGACCGACCGCTTGTTGCGATTGTCCAGCTCGTAGCCGGGGCGAACGCGAAGATCGCTGCGGTAGGTCGCGCGCGTCGTGGCGCCGCGGATCGGATCGCCGCCGTTGGGGTCTTCCAGCTTGATTACGTCGGCGCCCCAGTCGCCCAGCACCGCGGCGCTGGACGGCCCCGCCACCCACATCGCAACTTCGACGACCCGGAAGCCGCTAAGCGGTCCTTGCACGGCAGATACTCCTTTATCCGGAAGTCGGCCTTGAGATTTTGCTATCAGGCTTTAGGCACGAATGCGACCGGAGCGCGGATCGCCCCGACGGGAAGTCGGCGCAATCCGGAGATCGGGCGCGGGGGCGGGAAGGCCGGGCCTCAGAGCGCCTGGCGGCTTTTCTGTTCGCGCCGGCGGGCGCGCGATCGATGGCGCACGCGGTTGACGGTCACGTTGTGCGCCCGGCCCGACTCCTTCAGTCTAAGCCGCAACGAGTCGCGCCGGCCGTTGCCGTTGGCCTCGGAGAGCCGGCCGCGCAGAGTCGCGGGCTCGATCCCGAGCCCGTCGCATACGCTCTCGAACGAGAAGGGCTTGCCGTTGCCGGGCGTGAACACCCATTCGTGCGCTTCGGTGTAGAGGCAGCGCTTGCGCACCGAGCCATGGCCGCGCCAGCTATGGATGATGTTGACGGCGTCGACCAGAACCGCGAGCATCAGGCGCTGCTCGCTGCTGAGCGTGTGACTGCCGGTCAGCGCGAAGTATTGGCTGGGCAGGATTGTGCCTGCGGACGACAGCGGATCCCAGTTGCCGGTCCTTTCCGACAATTCCGTCATGACTCAACACTCCCGTTGGGGGCCGGCCGCAGGACGGAGTCGGAGCCGGTCAAGCCGAAGCGCAAAAGGCAATTCCCCCTAATCATTATTCGTCATAATGACGTAAAATCCTACTGTGCGTCAGAATACGATCCGGCGCAAAACCATGCAAGCGCAACTCTCTCAAAACCCGCGGCGCACGATGCCGGCGCAACCCGCTCGCGGGCGCGCGGCATGCCATCATGCCTCCGGCGCATCATCGAAGAATGAACGGAGGATTGCGCGGAGAATGTGTGGCGCAGGCTTCCAGGCTGTGAAAACGACGGCACTACCCGGCCAATGGAGCCGGCGACGCCGTCTGCTATACTTCCGTGTGGCGCTTGGCCTGCGCGACGGCCGTGGCGCTTCCGCCAACCCTCCAGGGAGGTAGAAAAATGGCTGATTTCCACGGCGTCGAGGGCGCGAAGAACTTCCGCAAGCTTCGCCAGCTCAAGCCCGACCTGTTCAAGGGATTCGTAGATTTCGATCAGGCCGTCTTCAAGGACGGCGCTATTCCGGCCAAAATGAAGGAGTTGATGGCGATAACGGCCGCGCACGTCACGCAGTGCCCGTGGTGTATCGACACGCACACCAGGCGCGCCAAGGAGAAGGGCGTGACCGACGAGGAAATAGCCGAGGCCGTGTTTGTCGCGATGGCGATGCGGGCGGGCGCAGCGTTCAGCCACGGAGCGATCGCAATGGCCGCGACCGAGGAGCATAAGTAACCGCCGGCGGATCGAATCGGCGAACGAGGCAAAGTGGAGCAGAGCAACTCAGATCGCAGAACCCGGCAGGTCGATATCGGCGGCGTCAAGGTCGGCGCAGGTGCGCCGGTGGTCGTGCAGTCGATGTGCGCGACCCGCACCGTCGATGTGGACCAGACCGTCGCCCAGACCCATCAGCTTGCCCGCGCCGGCGCAGGCATCGTGCGGATCGCGCTCGACAGCGAGAAGGAAGTCCCGGCGCTCAGGGAAATCCGGGCCCAGACGCGCGGCGTGGTGCTCTCGGTGGACTTGCAGGAGAACTACAAGATCGCCGACAAGGTCGCGCCCCACGTTCGACAAGATTCGCTACAACCCCGGCCATCTGCACCACATCGAGAAGTCGAAGACCATCGAACAGAAGGTCAAATGGCTTGCCGAGGTCGCGCGCGATCACAATGTCGCGATCCGGATCGGCGTGAATTGCGGTTCGGTCGCGCCCGCCTTCCTCGAGAAATATCCCGGCGACCAGTTGGGTGCGATCGTGGAGTCGGCGGTCTATCACTGCGAGTTGATGGATTCGTTCGGCTTCGACCGCTTCGTCGTTTCGCTGAAGGATTCCGATCCGGCCAAGGTGCTGGAGGCAAATCGGCGCTTCGCGCAGAGACGCCCCGACGTGCCGCTGCATCTGGGCGTCACCGAGGCCGGATTGCCTCCCGACGGGATAATCAAGACCCGGCTCGCATTCGAGAAGCTGCTGGCCCAGGGAATCGGCGAGACCATCCGCGTATCGCTGACCCTGCCCAACGATCGCAAGCACGAGGAAGTTGTCGTCGGCCATAAGATAATCGAGGACGTTGCCGCCGGCCGGTTCATCTCGGTCCCGGATTTCGGCGCCGGCCTGAACATCATCTCCTGCCCGTCCTGCTCGCGGGTGGAAAACGAAAAGTTCGTCGAGCTCGCCGAGCAGGTCAAGGAGCTGACCAGCTACGCCGCGCGATACAAGATCACAATCGCGGTGATGGGATGCAGGGTCAACGGACCGGGCGAAACCGACGACGCCGATCTCGGCCTGTGGTGCGGACCGACGACCGTGAACCTCAAGAAGAAAGACGCCAGGATCGGGTTCTTCGGTTACGACGACGTTCTGCCCAGGCTCCGCGATGAACTCAACAAGCTTATCGCGGAACGAACCGCGAGCCGGAACTAGCCGTATCGGCGGTTGGAAGATGGGCAAGAAGCTCGAATTCTTCTACGACTGCTCGAGTCCGTGGACCTACCTTGCGTTCACGAAGATCGAAGACGTCGCGCGGCGCCACAGCGCCAGCCTGATCTGGAAGCCGATTCTGGTCGGCGGCCTGTTCAACACCGTCAATCCATCCGTCTACGAAACTCGGCAGCATCCGGTAAAGCCCAAGGCGCGCTACTACGCCAAGGACCTTCAGGACTGGGCGCGCTTCTACGGGATCAAGATCATCCAGCCAACGGTGTTTCCGGTGAACTCGGTCAAAGCGATGCGCGGCGCCTTCGTCGCGCACGAGCACGACCGGATTTCGCCGTACTCGCGCCGGGTATTCGAGAGCTACTGGGGCGACGATCGCGACATCAGCCGCGACGAGGTGCTGCGCGATATCGTGCGCGATGTTGCTCTCGACGAGCGGGAGTTCTTCGACAAAATCGCGACGCCCGAATACAAGGATCGGCTCCGCGCCAACACCGACGAGTTGATCGAGCGCGGCGGATTCGGCTCGCCGACGATGTTCGTCGATGGCTCGATGTTCTTCGGCAACGACCGGCTGATCCTGGTCGAGCACGAACTGTCACGCTGATCGCCGTCGGCCGATCCGGGAACTCTTGCCGCGCCTTCCGATGGAGCTTGCGCCCAGGCATTCGCGCCTTCGTGGCGGTGAGGCTGACGCCGAGACCGATCGCGCCCTGGGCGAGTCTGATCGATGAATTGCGCTCGCCGAGTGACGGAATCACCTGGGCGCGCCGACCGGAATCTCCATCTCACGCTGCGCTTTCTGGGTGCGTCGGTGAGCTCCGGCTGCATCCCGCCGCTGTCGAGGCGCTTCGCGTAGTCGCGGCGCAAACCGCGCCGTTTGAAGTCGAGACCACGTGGCATCGGCGCGTTTCCAAATCTCGCGCGCCCGCGCGTGATTTGGGCGGGGCTTGAGAGGATGAGGTGCTTGGGCGGCTGGCCGGCGGTCGAGAAGGCGGCCGTGCGAATGCGGATTCGAGCCGGAGCGCCGCCCGCTATCCGCCCATCTCACGATCGCGCGCGTTCGCGACCCTGCGCGGATGGACGGCCCGTTGCGCCGCAAGCTCGAACCGGGGCCGACCGCGACTTCGGCGCGCTCGACGATCGACGCAGTGACGCTCTACGAAAGCCGCTCGTCGTCGTCGGGTGCGATCCATCGCGAAATCGAGCGCGCGTTCAGCGAGCTTGGCAGCGAAAAGCCGGCTGCGCGATAGCGCTATCCGCGACCCGTTTGTGGCAAGATTCGTCGATGGGCGGTCATTGAACAGAGCGTACCTGCTCCGGGGAATTGCGATGGCTCAGGATATCAAGACCAAAGGCGCTCGACCTGGCGCTCAGCCAGATCGAGAAACAGTTCGGCAAGGGCTCGATCATGAAGCTCGGCGAGCAGGCGATCGATGCCGACATGCCGGTGATTCCGACCGGCTCGCTCGGGCCTCGACCTGGCGCTCGGCGTCGGCGGCCTGCCGCGCGGCCGCGTGGTCGAGATCTACGGCCCGGAATCGTCGGGCAAGACCACGCTTGCGCTGGAATGTATCGCCGAGGCGCAGAAGCTCGGCGGAATCGTGCGCCTTTATCGACGCCGAGCACGCGCTCGACGCCAGCTACGCGCGCAAGCTCGGCGTCAAGGTCGAGGACCTGCTGATCTCGCAGCCCGACAACGGCGAGCAGGCGCTCGAGATCGCCGAGACGCTGGTGCAGTCGGGCGCGATCGACGTGCTGGTGATCGACTCGGTCGCGGCGCTGGTGCCGCGCGCCGAGATCGAGGGCGAGATGGGCGAGCCGCAGATGGGCTTGCAGGCGCGGCTGATGTCGCAGGCGCTGCGCAAGCTCACCGCGATAATCGCCCGCTCGCGCACCATCGTGATCTTCATCAACCAGATCCGGATGAAGATCGGCGTGATGTTCGGAAATCCCGAGACCACCACCGGCGGCAACGCGCTCAAGTTCTACTCCTCGGTGCGAATCGATATCCGCCGAATCGGCACGATCAAGACCGCCACCGAGGTGATCGGCTCGCGCACCAAGGTCAAGGTGGTCAAGAACAAGGTCGCGCCGCCGTTTCGCGAAGCCGAGTTCGACATCCTCTACGGCTCGGGCATCTCCAAGGAGGGCGAGCTGGTCGACATGGGCGCCGACCACGGTGTGATCGAGAAGCTTGGCGCCTGGTACTCATACGACGGCGAGCGGATCGGCCAGGGACGCGAGGCGGCGCGCGACCTGTCTGAAGGCCAATCCCGACCTCGCGGCCGAAATCGAGGCGAAGATTCGCCAGAAGCTCCAGGTCAAGGCCAGTCCCGCTTGCGCCAGCCGCGTCGAAGCGCCCGCAGACGGATCGCCAGCGCCGCGACGCGCATCGAAGCGCAAGGGCTGAGTCGCGATTTTCCACGCGCGGGCGAGCCGCAGGTCGAACTCTATCGGGCATCGCGGTCCGCGTGGATCATCGCGGTCGGTTCGCCGGTGCCCAGGCCATCCACGCTAAGCCATCTTCGCCGGCCGCGCGCGAACGGGGTCTCGAACGGCGTGCACTAATTTTCGTAAGATAGCACTGTATGCGCTGGACTACCGACAACATCCGCAAGTCCTTCCTCGACTTCTTCACGGCGCGGGGCCATCAGATCGTCCCGTCGTTCTCGCTGATCCCCAAGGGCGACCCGACGCTGCTGTTCGTCAACGCCGGGATGGTCCCGTTCAAGGACTACTTCCTGGGCGTGCGGACGCCGCCGTCGCCGCGGATCGCCGACTGCCAGAAATGCCTGCGCATCTCCGGCAAGCACAACGACCTCGAAGCGGTCGGCCGCGACACCTACCATCACACGTTCTTCGAGATGCTCGGCAACTGGTCGTTCGGCGACTACTACAAGGCCGAGGCGATTCCGCTGGCACTGGGAGCTGATCACCAGGGTCTGGGAAGTCGACCCCAGGCTGCTGTGGGCGACGGTGCACAAAGACGATGACGAGGCCGAGCATATCTGGCTAAAGCTCGGCGTGCTCCGCAGAGACCGCATCCTGCGCTTCGGCGACAAGGACAACTTCTGGGAGATGGGCGAGACCGGGCCGTGCGGACCCATCTCCGAAATCAGCGTCGACCGCGGTCCTGATGCCTGCGACGGCAGCGGCGCATCGCGGCACGCCAGTGCGCGGTGAACGTGGACGGATGCTCACGATTTGTCGAACTCGGCAACCTGGTCTTTATCCAGTACGACCGCGACGCGTCGGGCAGGCTGACGCCGCTGCCGATGAAGTGTGTTGATACGGGCACCGGTCTTGAGCGAGTCGCGTCGGTGCTGCAGGGATTCGAGCAAGGCAGACTGCTCGGCGATTACGATATCGACGTGTTCCGGACGATTATCCGGAGCATCGAGGCGATTGCGGGGGTCTATGGCGCGCCGGTTCGTTATGGCGCTGACCCTACGCCGATGTTTCGCTGTGCGCGATCGCCGATCACGCGCGCGCGATCAGCTTCCTGATAAGCGAGGGCATCATCCCCGGCAACACTGATCGGGGCTACGTGCTGCGCCGCCTGATGCGCCGCGCTATCCGTCATGGCAAGCGGGCAGGCATTCAAGGGCATTTCCTGGAGCACGTCTGCGAGGGGGTTGTCGAGGCGATGGGCACGGCGTACCCGGAGCTCGTTGCCCACAGGTCGCGGATTAAGGAGATAACCGTCGCGGAATCCGTGAGTTTTGGCGAGACACTCGGCCGCGGCCTCGAGTTGCTGTCGGCGGCGCTCGCAAACCTGCGAGCTCGGCAAACGCTACCCGGCGATATCGCATTCAAACTCTACGACACCTACGGTTTTCCGCTCGACCTGACGCAGGATGTTCTGCGCGACGAGGGAATAGACGTCGATGTCGCCGGGTTCGACCGCCTGATGGACGAGCAGCGTGAGCGCGGGCGCAGCGCACGCAAGGAGGAAGCGGGCGCGCTGGAACTCAAGCTCGGAGCGGGCGTATCGTCGCGCTTCGTCGGCTATCGCCGCTACGAAGCCGAATCCGAGGTGCTCGCGAGCGGCGGCGATTCGAGCGATCGCATGACGGTGGTCGGCGCCGAGACCCCCTTCTACCCCGAGGGCGGTGGCCAGGTCGGCGACCGCGGCGTGATCGAGGCCGACACTGGCGCGATTCTCGAAGTGCTCGATACGCGCAAGTCCGACGGCTCGATCGTTCACATCGGGAAGGTCCTGAAGGGCGAACCCGGCGACTTCGCGAAGGGCGCGCGGATTACGCTCAAGGTCGATCGCGCGCGGCGCGACGCCGCGATGCTCAATCATTCCGCGACCCATATCCTGCACTATGCCCTTCGCGACATCCTCGGCCCGAGCGTCCATCAGGCGGGCTCGCTGGTCGCGCCCGACCGCCTGCGCTTCGACTTCAACTACAAGGGTCCGGTGCCGGAGGGAGAGCTTGCGACGATCGAGGAGGAGATCAACGCGCGGATTCGGGAGAACGCCGAAGTCACAACCGAGGAGATGCCCTACGACGACGCGATCAAGGCCGGCGCGCTGGCGTTCTTCGGCGACAAGTACGGCGACGTGGTGCGCGTGATCAGGATGGGCGATTTCTCCGTCGAGTTGTGCGGCGGCACTCACGTCAACAGCACCGGCCGGATCGGCTTCTTCAAGCTGGACAGCGAATCGGGAGTGGCGGCCGGAGTCCGGCGCGTCGAAGCTTTCACCGGGCAGGGAGCGCTCGAATCGATTCGCCGGCGCGAAAAAATTCTCGATCAAATCTCCGATCAGCTCGGCGCGCGGGACGGCGCCGCGCTGGAACGCCTGGAGCGCCTGCTGGCGCGCGAAAAGGAGCTCGAGAAAAAGCTCCGCGCCCTCGAACAGAAACTGGTTTCAGGCGGCGGCGCCCAGAGCGGCGAGCAGATACGCCAGGTCGCGGGCGTCAAGGTGATCACCCGCAAAGTCTCCGGACTGGAGCCGGGCGCGATGCGCGCGATGGCCGACCAGATGCGCAGCAAGCACGGCTCGGCGGTGATCGCTATCGGATCCGATCTGGGCGACAAAGCGGCACTGCTGGTCGCCGTGACGCCCGACCTGATCGCGAGCTTCAAGGCCGGCGACATCATCCGGCAGATCGCGCCGATCGTCGGCGGTTCCGGCGGCGGCAAGCCCGAGATGGCGCAGGCCGGCGGCAAGGACCCGGCGCGCCTGGATCAGGCTCTCGAACGCGTCTTCGCGTTAATCACCTAGAAAGAGCAGAGTAGCCACAGATGAACGCTGATAGATGTTGATCGCGGCCCGCTTCGCCGCCGCGAAAGCTCTCTTTCGAAAAAATCATTTGCATCGGCGTTCATCTGTGGTTAGCTCTTTTCTTAGCTCAGCGGCTTAGCTTATGTGGATAGTTCGTCTCGCGCTGCGCCGGCCCCTTTCGGTTGCAGTGATGGCCCTTCTGATGCTCGTCCTGGGCGTGCTGTCGTTCACCCGGATGAACATCGACATCTTCCCGTCGATCGATATCCCGGTGGTGCTGGTCACCTGGAACTACCCGGGGCTTTCGGCGGTCGACATGGAGCGCCGCGTGGTCCTCATCAGCGAGCGCGCTACGTCAACCGTCGTCAACGACGTCGAGCATATTGAATCCGAATCGCTCGCGGGGATCGGGCTAATCAAGGTCTATTTCCATCCCGGCGCCGACATGGGCGAGTCGATCTCGCAGCTCACGGCGGTAATGGAGACCATCCTGCGGATCATGCCGCCCGGGATGCAGCCGCCCAACGTCATCGACTACAACGCCGCCAACGTTCCGGTCGCGCAGCTGGAAATCTCCAGCGACACGCTGCCCGAGCAGCAGCTTTTTGATTGGGGGCTGAACTTCGCGCGGGTGCGGCTGTTCACGATCGAGGGTCTTGCCTCGCCGGCGCCGTTCGGCGGGATGAGCCGCGCGATCATGGTGAATCTCAACCCGACCGAGCTATATGCCAATTCGCTCTCGCCGCAGGACATCAGCAACGCGCTCAGCAACAGCAACGTCATAATTCCCGCCGGCACGGTCAAGATCGGCAATCGCGAGTACAACGTCGAGTTGAACGGCAGCCCGCTGCGCGTCCCGGATTTCAACCGCCTCCCGATCAAGGTCAGCGGCAGCACGCCGGTGCTGCTCGGCGACGTCGCGCCGGTCAAAGACACGCATACGGTGCAGACCAACGTCGTGCGGGTCAACGGCAAGCGCGCCACCTATCTGGCGATTATCAAGCACGCCTCGGCCTCCACGCTGCGGGTGATAAATCAGGTCAAGGCCACTATCCCGATAATCCTGGAGACCGCGCCGAAAGGCGTGAAGCTGGCTCTGACCTTCGATCAGTCGGTGTTCGTGCGTGCCGCGTTATGGGGCGTGGTGCGCGAGGCGGGAATCGCGGCGATACTGGTCGCGCTGATGGTGCTGGTGTTTCTCGGCTCGTGGCGCAGCATGCTGATCGTGATCGCGTCGATCCCGCTTTCGATTCTGACCGCGATCGTCGGCCTCAAACTCTCGGGACAGACGATCAACATCATGACGCTGGGCGGCCTGGCGCTCGCGGTCGGGATGCTGGTGGACGACGCGACCGTCGAGATCGAGAACATCCATCGCAACCACGCGATGAACAAGCCGCTGCTGGTCGCGATTCTCGACGGTGCGCATCAGATCGCGACCCCAGCCTTCGTCGGCACGCTCGCGATCTGTATCGTGTTCTTCCCCGTGGTGCTGCTCTATGGAGTGGCGCGGTTCCTCTTCACGCCGCTGGCGTTCGCGGTGGTCTACGCGATGCTCACCTCGTACCTGCTGTCGCGCACGCTGGTCCCCTCGATGGCGCGCTATCTGCTGGGCGATACGCACGAGGAGGGGCTGGCGGGCGGAGCTTTCGGGCGGTTTTCGACGGCATTTGACCGGAAATTCGAGAGTTTCAGAGAACGCTATCGCGACGCGCTTGGAAAGTTCGTCGTGCGCCGGCGCTTCTCGCTGGCCTGCGTCGCCCTGCTGATAGCCGCCTCCGCCGGATTGCTGCTCGTCGTCGGCACCGACTTTTTCCCCACCGTCGATGCGGGAATGATGCGGATGCACGTGCGGGCGCCGACCGGCACCCGGATCGAGGAAGCGGAGCGCGTAGTCGATTCCGTCGAGCGCGCGATTCGCGGAATTATCCCGGCCCAGGAGCTCGAGGGCATCAGCGACGATATCGGGTTGCCGACCAGCTACAACCTCGCCTTCTACCAGACTGACAGCGTTGGCCCGCAGGATGCGGACGTGCTGATGTCGCTCAAGCCCGGGCATCGGCCGACTGCATATTACCAGGACCGGATTCGCGCGATGGTCAGAGATCGGTTTCCCGATATCGAAGTGTACTTCCAGGATGCGGATATCGTGAGCCAGGTCCTGAACGCCGGCCTCTCCAGCGCGATCGACGTGCAAATCTCCGGCAACGATCTGAGATCGGATTACGATATCGCGAGCCGGCTGAAGAAGGAGCTGGAGAAAACGCCCGGGCTGGTCGACGTGCGAATCGCGCAGTTGCTCGATTACCCCACGATCCGGGTGAAGGTGGACCGCGCCAAGGCGCTCGAGTTGGGCGTCACGCAACAGCAGGTGGCCTCCAGCCTGCTGACCTCGCTCAGCTCCAACACGCTCGTGCAACCCAACTACTGGCTCGATCCGAACAACGGCGTGAACTACAGCGTGCTGGTGCAGACGCCTCAGCACGTGCTCGATTCGATGGGCGCGCTCTCGGCGACCCCGTTTACCGCCCAGTCCTCAGACGGCACCGCCCGGCCGCCGCAATTCCTCTCCAATGTCGCGACGCTCAGCCAGGATATCGAGCCGGCGGTTGTCAACCATTACACGGTTCAGCGCGTGATCGACGTCAACGCCGGCGTCGCGGGACGCGACCTCGGCAGCGCGTCGTCCGCGGTTGCGCGCGCGATCGATCGCACCGGGTCTCTGCCGCCCGGCACCCGAATCGCGATCCGCGGCCAGAGCCAGGCGATGCGCGAATCTTTCACTGCGCTCGGGCTCGGGCTGATCCTCGCGATTATTCTCGTGTATCTATTGATGGTCTCCAACTTCCAGTCGTGGCTCGAGCCGTTCATCATCATGATGGCGGTGCCGGGCGCGCTGGCGGGCGTGCTCTGGATGCTCGTCCTGACGGGCACCACGATCAACGTCGAGTCCCTGATGGGCGCGATCATGGCGGTGGGCGTGGGCGTAGCGAACGGGAACCTGGTAATCACCTTCGCCAACGAGCTGCGGGAAGATGGCTACGATCCGGTCGCCGCCGCGATCGAAGCGGGACGAATCCGGTTGCGTCCGGTGGTGATGACCGCCCTCGCGATGATCCTGGGGATGCTCCCCATGTCGCTGGCGTTGGGCGAAGGCGGCGAGCAGAACGCGCCGCTGGGCCGCGCGGTGATCGGCGGGCTGCTCGCCGCCACCGCGATGACGTTGTTCGTCGTGCCGGCGGTGTACTCGATATTCAGCCGCCAGTTGATCGGGAAGCATCAGCGCGACCTCGAGATCGAGGCGATCACGATGCCCGGGGCGTGAACTGGTCATGGAAGACGAATCGAAGAACTACGTCGCCAGGACTCCCGGCAAGGTTTTCTACGCGGGATGGGTCAGCGCGGTGGTGCTGGCGTTCGTCGCGACCGCCGGATTGGTCCTGGCGCGCGATTTGTGGCTGGGCCGCCAGACTGCGCAGCGCGACGAGGAAGTCAGCGCCGGTCCGCGCGTGCTGGTCGCGCCCGTGCTCCGCTCCTCCCGGATCCGCGAGATCAAGCTGCCGGGCGAGATCCACGGCTTCGTCGAGACGCAGATCTACGCCAAGATCGCCGGCTACATGAAGACGATCCGGGTCGATAAGGGCGACCGGGTCAAGCAAGGCCAGATAATGGCGATCCTGGAATCGCCGGAACTCGACCAGCAGGTCGTGAACGCGCGGGCGAACTACCAGATCGCAAAACTCACCGACGACAGAAATCAGGTGCTCGCCAGGCAGGGGGTGGTCGCGCAGCAGGTGGCCGACGACTCTCGCGCAGCCATGCTCCAGGCCAGGGCTGCGCTGGAGAGCCTGATCGCCACGCAGGCCTACGAGATTATCAAAGCGCCGTTCACCGGGATCGTTACGGCGCGCTACCTCGATCCCGGAGCGCTAATTCCGCAAGCCACGACCCCGTCAAATGGAACCACGCCGATAATCGCGATGGCGACGCTGAGTCCGCTCCGGATTTACGCCAGTTTTCCGCAAAGTTCTGCGCCCTTTGTGAAGGACGGCGATGCGGCCACGATCACCGTGACCGAGTACCCGGAGCGCGAATTCAAAGGCACCGTCACGCGCCATCCGGACGCGCTTGATAGCGCGACCCGCACGATGCTGGTCGAAGTCGATCTCGAAAACCGCGACCGCGCGCTGTATCCGGGGATGTATGCGCAGATGGCGATCCGGGTCGTGATACCGTCGAGCGCGCCCAGCGTCCCCGACGACGCCCTGGTGTTCAACCGCGGCCGGGTTTACGTGCCGGTCGTTCGCGGAGATCGGCTGCATCTGGCGGAGGTCAGCCTCGGTTACGATGACGGTCAGATGGTCGAGGTCACCAAGGGACTGGAAGGCAACGAGATGGTCGCGTTGAACGTAGGCCAATCAGCCCTCGAAGGCGAGCAGGTCCAGCCGCTGCCTTCCGACAACGGCGCGCAGAAGTAGAAACCTCTCCCCCGGCCTCCTCTCTGAAAGGGACAGGGTGCCGGAGCGGATGCGACGGCGGGTGAGGTTCTGGATCCCCAGGATCGCACCCCGGAAAGGTTACTTGATCGCCAGCGCGTTGGGCGGTGACCCGACTCCGCCGGGTATGTTGAGCGGAGCGGAGGTCAGGAAGAACTCGTAGCGCTTGTCGGCGGCGCAATCGGCTGCCAGCTCTTCCAGGTTCCACATCTCTCCGATCGGCATCCCGAAAAACGCCAGCATGTGAAAATGAAGGAACTCCTGCGCGCCCTCCTTCTTCGGCAGCGCTTCGAGTGCCGGCGAATCGGATGCGACCGCGGCGAGATGATTGTCCCATAGCCACTGCGCGGTCCGCGTCGATGCCTCGATTCCCGGCACCACCGTCTCCCGCGCGAGCTGCTCTTTGAGCTCCGGGCTCGCGCCCATGTAGAACTGCGTCCATCCGATCCGGATCAGCAATATGTCGCCCGCACGAAGCCGCGTCCGCTGATCGGCCAGCGTGGATTGCAGGTCTTCGAGCGGAATCTCGCCGGCCGTGGTGTAGTCGATGCTCTTCTTGCGGCGGTCATAATAGCGCGCGATGTCTGCGAGCACGCCGCGTCCGGCGATACCGCGCCGGGCGAGATTGTCGATTCCGAGCCGCGTGCCGCCGCGCCCGGTCATCTCGTTGTCCGGAATTCCGTTGTAGGCGCCCGCAGGATGCTTCACGTGGCAGAGCGCGTCCCATTGCGACGACGCCTGCGGATAGAAATTGTCCAGGTAGTCGTCGAGAACGATCGCCTCGGCGCCCGGAAATGGAAACGCCTTGTGAACATGCCTGCCCCGGCCGAAGAGCGGCGGATCGGGAATGTTGATCGGCAGATTGAGCGCAAAGACCTTGCCGGTGCGGATGCTGGCGGCGGCCTCGCGAACGCGCTCGGGCGTCAGAAGATTGATCGTGCCCAGCTCGTCGTTGTCTCCGAAAAGTCCCCACGCCGCGCCTTTCGGTGCTCCGGGCCTGACCGGCAGCGCGTCGTAGCCCGGCAGCCCGGGCTGCGCTTCCGTGCGCGATTTACGCGCCGGGGCCGCCTTGCGATGCGCCGCGGGCTTCGAGGGTTTCCGGGCCGGTCTCATCTTGGGTGGCTTCGCTTTGGCCATGTCTCTGCTCCGGGGAAGCCGTGTCGATATGGGCCTCCGCATCATTTCTCATAACAGGCTGCGGACCACTCGCGAAAGCAAAATCGGAGCGCTCGCAAATGCTCGTCCAACGCGATTTGGCTTCCACCGGCGCGCGGACGGCATTGTTCTGGCGACCGGGCGTGCTCCTCAAATGCTTATGACCCGGACTTCCCCTATGTCTATGACACCATACCGCGCGCCCTTGACGGCCGATGCGCGCGCCAGCTACCCTGCTTCCTATGTCGAGTCCAACCACCAAGGCGGCAGGAACGGCCAGGAGAGCCACCGGTTGAACGGAGCCAACGGACTCGGCTTGAAAAAGCCCCGAGCGTAACGGCTCGGGGCTTTTTCCTTTTGGGGCAATGCGATGCGCGACCATACAGATACGACCGTAACGATTCGCGAGATCACTCGGCGCTACTACACCGTCTGGTGGGCGTATGCGTTCGCCGGCGGTTTCCTGTTCGGGATTTACCCGATCTTCCTGCGTTCGCGCGGCCTGAACCAGCTTCAGATCAACAGCGTGCTCGCGGCCTACTTCGCGGTCACGTTCCTGACCGACGTTCCGACCGGCGCGTTTGCCGATGCGCTTGGGCGGCGGAAATCCTTCCTGCTCGGATGCGCCGTGCGGTCTGCCGCCTTCCTGACCTACTTTTTCGCCCATCACTATTTCGCATTCCTGATCGCCGAGACTATCGACGGTATCGGCACCACCTTCTGCAACGGCGCGATCGATGCGTGGGGCGTGGACGCGCTCGACGAGGCCGGCTTCGGCGAGGTCAAGGACCGCCTCTTCTCGCGAATCTCCCAGCTATCGACGGTCGGCTTCATGATCTCGGCGCTGATCGGCTCGCACGTCGCCGACGTGAGCATTTCGTGGCCGTGGCTGCTCGGGGCCGCCGGCTACATTTTCAGCGGCGCGATCGGCGCGATGCTGATGCGTGGCGAGAAGCCTCGCGCCGCGCACATCGAGTGGCGCGCGTTTCCGGCGATGATCTCCGGTCGGGTCGCCGAGGGTCTGCGCCGCGGCTTCAGCCATCGCACGGTTCTGCTGCTGAGCGTGGCCAACGCGATCCAGGTTGCGGCGCTGGCGCCGTTCTGGATGGAATGGCCGTTGTTCTTCAACGACAGCTTCAGGGCCGGCGTGTGGATTATCGGCTACCTATGGTCTCTGTTCGCGATCGCCCGGATGATCGGCGCCGAGGCGGTTGCGCGGATCAAGGTCGAGGAGTCAGCGCGCGCCGGGATGCTGACCGTGCTGGTCATCCTCCAGGCCGCCATGCTGTTGGCGGCAGGCACAAGCGGCGCCCGCCCGAACCTCGTAATCGGCATTCTGTTCGTGATGAATCTCGGCAGCGGTGCGATCGGGCCGCTCTCGCAGAGCTGGTTCAACGAGCAGATCGGATCGGGCGAGCGCGCGACGCTGCTGTCCTTCAACAGCACTCTGGCGACGATGGGCGGATCGATTGGCCTGCTGCTCGGGGGATGGCTCGCGGACGCGTTCGGAATCGCCTTCGGATGGCAGATCGCGGCACTGATATCTCTCGGCGCCGGCGCCTGCTACTGGACGCTGAGGGCGCGCGTTGGCGAAGTCGAGGTGGCGGTCGGCGCCGCGGAGTAGATAATCAAGCCCACCATTTCGCGAGAAGGACGCACTAGCGCGAGACACGCGCAGCCGTAAAAATAGGAACTTGCCGCCAGGGCAGCGGACGGAGCGTACAAAAGGATGGATTTCCCCAGGATCAAACGATTGCCGCCATATGTCTTCAACGCGATCGGCGAGCTGTGCCTGAAGGCGCGGCGCGCCGGCGAGGACATAATCGACTTCGGCATGGGAAATCCCGACGAGCCGACGCCGCCTCATATCGTCGCCAAGCTGGTCGAGGCCGCCACCAAGCCCGCCAACCATCGCTACTCGGTCTCGCGCGGCGTCTACAAGCTTCGCCTTGCGATCACCGACTGGTACCGGCGCCGCTACGGCGTCGAGTTCGATCCCGACACCGAAGCGATCGTCACGATCGGCTCCAAGGAGGGTATCGCGCACCTTACGCTGGCGATTCTCGATCAGGGCGACGTGGTGCTCGCGCCAACGCCGACCTATCCGATCCATCAGTACGGATGCGTGATCGCGGGGGCGCAGGTGCAGGGCGTGCCGCTCAGCAGCAGCGCCGACCGGTTTTTCGACGAGATGACCACGGCGGTCAGCCGATGCTGGCCGCGCCCGAAGTTCCTGATCATGAATTTCCCGCATAACCCCACCACCGCGACGGTCGATCTCCCGTTCATGAAAGCGGTGGTCGACTTCGCGCGCGAAAACGAGATTATCGTCGCGCACGATTTCGCCTACGCCGATCTATGCTTCGACGGCTACAAGGCGCCCTCGATGATGCAGGCGCCCGGGGCGAAGGAAATCGGCGTCGAGTTCTACACGCTGTCGAAGAGCTACAACATGCCCGGATGGCGCGTGGGATTCGCGGTCGGGAATCGCGAGATGATCGGGGCGCTGGCGCGCCTTAAGTCCTACTTCGACTACGGGATGTTTGCGCCGGTGCAGGTTGCGGCGATCGCGGCGCTCAACGGCCCGCAGGATTGCGTCGCAGAAATCTGCGAGACCTATCGCCGGCGCCGCGACGTTCTGGTCGACGGGCTCAATCGCTCCGGATGGCCGGTCGCCAAGCCGCGCGCCACCATGTTCGTCTGGGCGCCGATTCCCGAGCCGTATCGCGCGATGGGCTCGCTCGAATTCGCCAAGTTCCTGCTCACCGAAGCCAAGGTCGCGGTCTCGCCCGGGGTGGGATTCGGCCAGGACGGCGACGGCTTCGTGCGCTTCGCGCTGATCGAGAACGAGCATCGCACCCGCCAGGCGATCCGCGGAATCCGCCACGCGCTGGCGCGCGGCGTGAAGACGGAGCCGCGCCGCGCGGCGGCCTTCTGACGCCCGCGATCGCGATCCAGGATGCAGCGCCACGAGCCTGTCCGGATCGGCCTGCTCGGATGCGGCACGGTCGGCACCGGGGTCGTTCGGCTTCTGCGCCAGAACCGCGAGATGCTCGCGCGCAAGCTGGGCGCGCCGCTCGAGCTCGCCGGAGTCGCGGATCGAAGCCTCGAGCCCGACCCGTCGCTCGGCCTTGACGAGACCCTGATCACGCGCGATGCGGGCGCGCTGGTTGCGCGTCCCGACGTGGACATCGTCGTGGAGCTGTTCGGCGGCGTCGAGCCGGCGCGCACGCTTATCCTGAAGGCGCTCGAAGCCGGTAAGGACGTTGTCACCGCCAACAAGGCGATGCTCGCGGAGCACGGCGAGGCGATCTTCCGCGCCGCCGATCGCGCGCGGCGCTCGGTCGGCTTCGAGGCCAGCGTCGGCGGCGGCGTGCCGATAATCCGCACGCTCCGCGAAGCGCTGGCCGGCGATCGGCAGCGCGCGGTCCACGGCATCGTCAACGGCACCTGCAACTTTATCCTCACCACCATGACCGAGCGCGGAGTCGAGTTCGCCGCGGCGCTCGCCGAGGCGCAGCGCGAGGGGCTGGCCGAGGCGAATCCGAGCCTCGATATCGACGGCCACGACGCCGCCCACAAGCTTTGCCTGCTCGTGACGCTCGCGTTCGGCGCGCTGCTCAAGCCCGCGCAGGTTTACACCGAGGGCATCTCGCGCGTGACGCAGGCCGATATCGCCTACGCGCGCGAGCTCGGCTATGCGATAAAACTGCTCGCGATTGCGAAGGACGATGACGGCGGAATCGAGGCGCGGGTGCATCCCACGATGATTCCCGCGCATCACCTGCTGTCCTCGGTCGGCGGCGCGTTCAACGCTATCTACATCCACGGCGAGGCGCTGGGCTCGACCATGTACTTCGGGTTGGGAGCGGGGCAGATGCCGACCGCGACCGCGGTGATGGCCGACATTCTGGAAATCGCGCGCGACCGGCTGGCCGGACGGACCGGCGCGACGGTGCCGGGGCACGCCTTCGGCCTGCCGATCGGGATGGTCAAGCGCGCCCGTGTAAAGCCGATCGACGACGTGGTATGCGAATACTATCTGCGCTTTGCGGCCCCGGATAAACCGGGCGTGCTGGGCGCGATCGCATCGGTGCTTGGACGCAACAAAATTTCGATCGCCTCGGTGATCCAGCAGGGACGCGGCGCGCAAAACACGGTGCCGGTTATTATGCGCACGCACGACGCGCGTGAGCGCAACTTGAAGCGGGCGCTAGCCGAAATCCGCCGGCGCAGGATGCTCCGCGCGGCGCCGGCATTCATCCGAATAGAGGAACATCTTTGAGCACCAAGCCCGTTCGCAGGAGCAAGGCGGTCGCGGCGCGCAAGGCCGGCCCGCCGCGGCCCGGGCGCCTCACCCGATGGCCGGGATTGATCGAGCACTACAGGCGATTCCTGCCGGTCGACGAAAGCACTCCGGTCGTGACGCTCAACGAGGGCAACACCCCGCTTATCGAGAGTCCCGAGCTCGCGAAGCGGCTCGGCCAGGATGTAAAGCTTTACTTGAAGTATGACGGCGTCAATCCGACCGGCTCCTTCAAGGATCGCGGCATGACGGTCGCCATCAGCAAGGCCTTGGGCGAGGGCGCGCGGGCCGTGATTTGTGCCTCTACCGGCAACACCGCGGCGTCGGCGGCCGCCTACGCGCGCGCGGCCGGCCTCAAGGCATTCGTGCTGATCCCGAAGGGCGCGGTCGCGGTGGGCAAGCTCTCGCAGAGCGTGATGCACGGCGCACGAGTGCTGGAGATAATCGGCAACTTCGACATCTGCCTGAAGATGGTGCGCGATCTCGCAGAACGCGACCCCATCCGGATTCGGCTGGTCAACAGCGTCAATCCCGATCGCATCGCGGGGCAGAAGACCGCGGCGTTCGAGATTTGCGATCAGCTCGGCGACGCGCCTACTCATCATTTCCTGCCGGTTGGAAACGCCGGCAATATCACGGCCTACTGGGCGGGCTACGGCGAATACATGCGTGACGGCCTGAGCTCGCGGCTGCCGAAGATGATGGGCTATCAGGCGGAAGGCGCCGCGCCGATCGTCCGCGGACACCCCATCGATGATCCGCGCACGGTCGCGACCGCGATCAAAATCGGCAATCCGGCGAGCTGGCAGAAGGCGACCGCGGCGCGCGACGAATCCGGCGGGATCATCGATTCGGTGACCGACGCCGAGATTCTCGCCGCGTATCGTCTGATCGCGTCGCAGGGAATTTTCGCCGAGCCGGCCTCGGCCGCTTCCATCGCGGGCGCGCTGAAATACAGCGCGAGCGGCGGCCTGAAGCCGGGCTCGCTCGTGGTGTGTACGCTCACCGGCCACGGCCTCAAGGATCCCGATACGGCGCTCAAGAACCTCGCCAACACGACCGTGGTCGAACCCGATCTGGACAAGATTCTCGCCCTGCTCCAATTTGACTGATGGCCGGGGGCGCTGGCGAAGCGGAGGTATCGCGGTGAAATACGTGATCATCCACGGTGACGGGATGGCGGATTGGCCGTGCGATGAGCTCGGCGGCAGGACGCCGCTTGAAGCGGCGCGCAAGCCCAACATGGATCTGATCGCGGCGCGCGGGCAGTTGGGCCTGGTCGCGACGATTCCGCCCGGAATGCCGTCGGGCAGCGATATCGGCACGATGACGATGCTCGGCTACGATCCCGCGCGCTACCATACCGGTCGCGCGCCGATCGAAGCGGCGAGCATGGGTATCGAGATGGGTCCGCGCGACGTCGCATTCCGGATGAACCTGGTCGCGATCGGGCCAGGCGAGAACGGCGCGCCCACGATGCTCGATTTCACGGCCGGGCATATCAGCAGCGAAGAGGCCGCCGGGATCGTGAAGGATATCTCCGCGCGGCTCTCGGGAGGCGGAATCGAATTCTTCAGCGGCGTCAGCTATCGCCATCTGATGATCTGGCGCGACGGCGCAGCGACGACCCGGCTTACGCCGCCGCACGACATTACCGGCAAGCCCGTCGAGGCATACCTGCCCGCGGGCGAGGGCGCCGAACGGATTCGCGAACTGATGGGCCAGGCCGCCGCGATTCTGCGCGACCATCCGGTCAATCGCGCGCGGCTTGCGGCCGGCAAGCCGCAGGCGAGTTCGGTGTGGTTCTGGGGGCAGGGGATGCGCCCCGCGGTCCCGACGCTGCGCGATCGCTTCGGCGTTGACGGCTCCGTCATCTCGGCGGTCGACCTCGTTAACGGACTCGGCCGCCTGGCGGGCCTGGTGCGAATCACGGTGCCGGGCGCGACCGGCTTTCTCGATACCGACTACGCGGCGAAAGCGCGCTACGGACTCGATTCGCTCCGGACGCGCGATTTCCTGCTCCTGCATATCGAGGCGCCCGACGAAGCCGGGCACATGGGCCGCGCCGATCTGAAGGTCGAAGCCATCGAGCGAATCGACGAGTTGATCATCGGCCCGATGCTCGCCGGGCTCGCCGCGATGGGCAAGTTCACGATCCTGCTGATGCCTGACCATCCCACGCCCTGCAAGCTCAAGACGCACTCGAACGAGCCCGTGCCCTTTGCTATTCTCGGCAACCAGTCCGCGAGTAATTCGTCGCCTGCAGCAGAGCGGCGTTACACCGAGGCTGACGCGGCGCGGACCGGGGTGCTGGTGCGAGAGGGACATCGCCTGATCGAGTCGCTGTTCGGAAAAAATCCTCCTCTGTCCGGGGGCTGAGCACTCATGGATCGCAACCTTGCCCTTGAAGCTGTTCGCGCGACCGAAGCGGCCGCCCTGGACGCGGCGCGCTTTATCGGCAAGGGCGACGAGCGGATGGCCGATCGGAGCGCGTGCGAGGCGATGCGCAAGGCGCTCAACTCCATTCCAATCGACGGCACGATCGTTATCGGCGAGGGCGAGCAGGGATCGACTGACATTCTTTACGCCGGCGAGATCGTCGGCACCGGAGCGGGACCGACGGTCGACGTCGCGCTCGACGCGCTCGAAGGCCCGCTGATCTGCGCGACCGGCGGGCCCAACGCGCTGTCGTGCGTGGCGCTCGCCGAGCGCGGCAAGCTGCTTCGATGCCCCGACACTTACATGGACAAGATCGCCTGCGGGCCGCTGGGCCGCGGCGTGATCGATCTCGATCGCTCGCCGACCGAGAACCTGTGCGCGCTGGCCGACGCCAAGAATGTTTACGTCGAGGACCTGCGCGTCGCGATCCTCGATCGCCCCCGTCACGAGAAACTGATCGGCGAGGTCCGCAAGGCCGGGGCCGGAATCAAGCTGCTCTCGGCCGGCGACCTGTCCGCCGCGATCGCAACCACCCGGCCGGAGAGCGAGATCGATCTGCTGATCGGCGTCGGCGGAGCGCATCAGGGGGTGCTCGCCGCCGCCGCGATTCGATCGGCGGGCGGCGAGATGCAATGCCGGTTCGTGCCGCGCAACGAGCAGGAATCGGAGGCCTGCTTCGTGCAGGGAATCCTGGACCTGAAGCGCCGCTATACGCTCGAGGAGATCGCCGGCGATAACGTAATGTTCGCAGCCACCGGCGTCACCACCGGCGATTATTTGCGCGGCGTGCGATTCTCCTCCGGCGGCGCGCTCACCAACAGCGTCGTGATGCGCTCGAAGACCCGCACCATCCGCTTCATCGAAGCAATTCACCATTTCGACTTCAAACCCGAGTACTGATGCGCACGGCGCCGTTTCCTTTTTCGCCGCGGCTCGAACACTGCGTTGTTTCCAGCCGCCGCAGCGGGCACCCTCACCTGCCCTCGCACTCGCTCGGATGCCCTTTCCCCGGTCAGGGCAATATCGCTCTGCTCTTATGCTGACGCTCTATGACTTTCTGCCGTCCGCCAACGGATACAAAGTGCGCCTCCTGCTGACGCAACTGGGAGTTCCATTTCGCCGTATCGAAGTGGACATCCTCAAAGGTGAGACGCGCACGCCGGAGTTCCTGGGCAAGTTTCCCAACGGGCGCATCCCCGCGGTCGAGTTCGACGACGGGCGGCGGCTGTTTGAATCGAACGCGATCATCTGGCACTTCGCCGAAGGCACGCCTTTCATGCCAACTGATCCGTTCGAGCGCGCGCGGATGCTCCAATGGATGTTCTTTGAGCAGTACAGCCACGAACCCTACATCGCAGTCGCGCGGTTCCTCGCAATGTATCCAAAAGTCCAGGACGAGCGCCGCTCAGGGCTGACGCGAATAATGAGGCTCGGATACGACGCGCTCGGCGTGATGGAAACGCATCTCGGCGGCCTCGCCGCGCGGGACAAGGCACGCGAATGGTTTGTCGGAGGCCGCTACACGATCGCCGATATCGCGCTCTACGCCTACACGCACGTAGCGCACGAAGGCGGCTTCGACCTGGCGGAATTTCCCGCAGTCCGCGCGTGGCTCGATCGCGTGCGCAACCAACCCCGACATATCCCGATCACGCAGGCGTGAAGGGAACGCTAACCGCGTGCGATAGCCGCCTGGATGCGAGCCGGCTCGATATCGCCATAGCGTGTGAGCGGCTCGAAGAAGTCCAGCGGCGTGCGATCGCTGGACAGAGTTCCCCGGCCCGGCCGCTCGCGCAGGTGTGACTCCGCGAACAGGTGCGCGATAAGCGCCTTGCGCGCGCTGCCGCGATGCTCCAGTTCCCATTCGGCTTCGCCCAGCAGCAACGACGCCTGCGCCACGTCAGCCAGGTAATTGCTGAATCCGCGGGCCCGCAGCTGTGCGAGGTCGCGCTCCGAGCGCGACAGGAACACGAGCGCCTCGCGCACTTCCGCGAGCCCGCGCGCGATACTTTCGCGGATCGGATCGAGCATCGCGGTCGTGCGGCGGGTGCGGGCTTCGAGCGCCGCAAATCCCGCCTGCAAGACCTGCTCGTCGCGCAGCGCCCGCAGGATATCCAGGCAGATGATGTTCTCCGTGCCTTCCCAGATCGTGTGGCACTGCGCATCGCGGAGCTGACGCGCTACGGGCCAGTTCTCGATATAGCCGTTGCCGCCATGGACCTCGACGGCCATAGAAGCCAACTCGACGCCCCGGCGCGTGGCGCGCAGCTTGGCTAACGGAATCAGCAGGCGCGAAACGGCGCCGCCGTCGGCGGCCGCGGCGAAGACCAGCGCGGCGGCGGCCTCGAGTTCGACCACCATGTTCACCAGCATCTCGCGCATCATCGGCAGGTCCTGGATCAGCTTGCCGAAGGCGTTGCGATGCGCCGCGAAGATAGCCGCCTCGAGGAACGACCGCCGCATGATCCCGAGTCCCATCACGGCCACGCCGTGGCGCGAGCCGTTGACCATCTCCATCATGCGGTTGATTCCGCGCCCGTCGCCGGCTTGCGCGCCGCCGGCGAGCAGGTAGGCCTCCGCGTTCGACGAAGTCGCACTCCGCGGTCGGCACCGCGCGCGTGCCGAGCTTGTCCTTCAGCCGTGCGATATGGATGCCGTTGCGCGATCCGTCGCGACGCCGCTTGGGGACCACGAACAGCGCGATCCCTTTGAGCCCCTCCTGCGCCCCGTTGACGTGCGCCAGCGTAGCGATCGCGGCGGCATCGACATTGGAGCAGAACCACTTCGATCCGCTGAGCAGCCATCGATCGCCGTCGGGCCGCGCGGTGGTCGTGATCGTCGAGAGATCGGAGCCGCCGGTCTTCTCGGTCATGAACATCGCGCCGTCCCAGGCCTCGTCGAAACCGGGCGCGGTCAGGCGCGGGAAGAAGCGCTCCCTGACTTCGGGCGAGGCGAAGCGCTCCACCAATCCGGTCACGCCGTTGGTCATCCCGACCGCACACAGCATCCCGGTCTCGGCCTGCGACAACATATAGTTGGCAACCGCGCCCAGCAGCACCGGATAATGGCGGCCGCGCCTGGCCGCCTCGGAGCGCAGGCGCGGCCCGCTGATTCCCGCCTCCCAGAGCGCGCGCTTGGTCGCAAGCGCGCCCGGATGATGCATCACCTCGTCGATCCGCTCGCCCCATCGGTCGAACTTCACCAGTTCGGGCGGATTCCTGTCGGTGACCTCGGCGCGCGCGGCAACCGGTCCTCCGCACAGGGCGCCGATTTTACGCAATTCCGGCTCGCACCATTCGAGATCGGCCGGATCGAGCATCCGGCGCAGAATCTGCTGGAGGTTAGGATCGATCTCGTACCAGTTCAGTCCGATTGCATTGTCAAATTTCTCGTATTGAATCATTGTCTCATCAACTCGCGTTAAGTTTCCTTCAAGATCGGGGGAGGGCCGATGCTCCCCGGCTCTGATCTCGTCACTGTCGGGGCGAAGTGTCAAACGTCTTCAGGCGCCCTGGGCTGCGCCGCCATCGCGAGGAAGTCCGCCAGATGGACCACCTTGATGTCCGCGCCGCGGCGGCGGAGGTCGGCGGCGATCTGAAATTGGCAGCCCGGATTCGACAGCACAACGAATTCCGCGCCGGTCGCGGCGATGTGATCGGCCTTGCGGCGGACCAACTCGCGCGCCATCGCGGGCTCGGTCAGGTTGTAGCTGCCGGCCGAGCCGCAGCACACGTCCGACTCCGCCATCTCGACCAGCCGCACACCGGGAATCGAGCGGAGCAGCTTGCGCGGCGATTCGCGGATTCCGAGTCCGTGCGCGAGATGACACGCGTCGTGGAACGTCACCGAACAGCGGAACTCGCTGGCCGCGGCGAATCCGCGCGCGAGCAGCAGCGAACTCAGGTCCCGGACTCTCGCCGAGACTTCGCGGGCGTCCGCCGCGAGTTCCGGATCGTCTCTCGAGCAGATCGCCGTACTCCGCAATGGCCGCCGAGCATCCCGAAGCCGCCGAAACGACGCTTTCCGCGCCACTTTGTTTGATCGCGCGGACGTTGTTGCGGGCGAAGCGCCGCGCGCGCTCCGGATTGCCGGCGTGCAGATCGAGCGCGCCGCAACAGACGGTTTGCGCAAGCTGCACGACGCGGTAGCCGGCGGCCCGCAGAGTGCGCTCGCTGTTCAGGTTGCCGGACGCCGCAAGCACCTGCGCGACGCATCCGTGATGCACAGCGACCGCCGGCGCACCAGGTTCGCCCTCCCCGTCTTCAGGGAAGGGGGTTAGCGGCGGTTAGGTCGCGCGAGTGGCGGCAGCAGGTCGAGCCAGTCGCGCATCGCGCGCGGCAGCATCCGCCGAAGCGCCGGCCTGAGACCGGCGCGCTCGGCAAGTCGGAGCGGCGCGAGCAGCAGCCGCAGCCGCGACGGGTAGGGAAAGATCGCGTTCACCACGCCGCGGCGGATCCGATCGGCAAGTCCGCGGCGATGCTCGCGCTCGACCAAGCGCGCGCGCCTTCGATCAGTGCGCCGTAACGCACGCCCGAGGGGCACGCGGTCTCGCACCCGCGGCATCCGAGGCACAGGTCGAGATGGCGCGCAGCGTCGGAGTCCAGTTCGAGCCGTCCTTCGGCCAGCGCCTTCATCAGGTAGATACGGCCCGCGCGGCGAGTCCATCTCGGCGCGCGTCAGCAGGTAAGTTGGGCACGCCTCGAGGCAGAGTCCGCAATGCACGCAGTCGAACAGCAGTTCGTAATCGACGACGTCGCGAACGGGCATGCGAGGAGCAGGCGCAGGCGTCGGCCATCAGATCCCTCCCGTGAAGCATCCGGGATTGAAGATCCCCGCCGGATCGAAGCTCGCCTTGAGCCGGCGCATCAGCTTCAACGCGCCCGGGTTGGGCGCGTCGAAGACGGGCAGCCGGCCTCGAATCCCCGGCGGCGCGGAGAGGAGGCGCACATTCCCGCGAGCGCTCGCCGCGAGCCGGCACCATCGCGTGACGACGCTGCCTGCTTGTTCCGCGTCGTGCGGGAGCGACCAGATTTGCGCGACGCCGCATCCGGCATGAGCGCGAAACTCCGCGCCGCATTCGGCGAGGCATCGCGCCGAGCTCCGCCGGAAGCACTGTGAGTTGCGCGGCCATCGCGCCGTCGGGAAATTGCAAATCGCGGAGCCGCTCGAAGGCTTGCGTGGCAGCCGCGCCATCGAGAAATTCGGCGCGACCGCCGAGGATTCGCGCAATCATGCCGCGTTGGTGATCGACTTCGGGTCCGTTGCCCGAGAATCCCGCAAGGATCAGAAAATTCCCGCGAGCTCCGAATGAGCGGCTCAAGTCGGCGCTGGCGACCTCCAGATGAGACAGCGGGAGCGCGTCGTGCAGTTCAGCGCCGGCGCGAAACGCATCGGCAGGTTGATCGTAGCACGCAAGCGCCAGAGCGTAGCGTTCGGGGATCGGACGAACCTTGAACGCCGCCTCGGTCACGATGCCGAGCGTTCCGAACGAACCGGTCATCACCTTCATCAAATCATAACCCGCAACGTTCTTGACCACTCTGCCGCCGGCGCGCACGATTCGGCCGCCATGGCCGACGAACTGGATTCCGATCAGCAGGTCGCGGACCAGCCCTTCGGAGAGCCTGAGCGGACCGGCCTTCGATGCGCCGATCATTGCGCCCAGCGCGATCGATTCGGGCCTCGGCGGATCCAGCGGAAGGCGCTGGCGATGCGACCCCATGCGATCGTTCAGCGCCGCCAGCGTGATTCCGGCCTGCGCCACGACGGTCATGTCGTCGGGCTCGTAGGCGACTACGCGCGCCATCCGCGTCAGCGACAGTCCGAGCGCGGCGGGGAATCGCCTCATATTCGCGAGAGTGCGCGCTGCGCCGATCGGCGCGAGCGTGATTCGATCGCGCTCGCATTTGCGGACAATCTCGCCGACTTCCTCGGCGCTTTCGGGCTCGACCACGGTCTCGCACGCGGATGCTTCAGCCGCCTTCGGCCGGCGCACGCGATTCGGATCGACGAGCGCGCCGATTTCGAGCGTCAGGCGCGATATCTCAGCGTGGGCCACGGGATCAGGACAAACTCGCCACAAAGGCACGAAGACACCAAGAAAGACTTTGCTTAGTGACTTTGTGTCTTTGTGGTTGGATTGCTTTTTCACAGCGGGACTTGGCGGCGGGGGGCGGATACTTCGACGCATCCGCCCGGCGCGGGAATCACCTTGCCGGGGTTGGAACGCTCGAAGGGGTCGAACACGCGCCTCAACTCGCTCATCACGCGAAGGTCATCGGGCGAGAACAATCGCGGCATCTCGGCCAGCTTCTCGACGCCGATTCCGTGCTCGCCGGTGAGGCTCCCGCCCATCTCGACGCAGGCCTTCAGTATCTCGCGACCGGCCTCGATCGCGCGGCGGACCTGGTCCGGTTCGCGTTCGTCGTAAAGGATGATCGGATGGATATTGCCGTCGCCGGCGTGGAATACGTTGCCGATTCGCAAATCGCAGCGTTCGCTTACCTCGGAAATCACGCGGAGGATATCGGGCAGGCGCGTGCGCGGCACGACGCCGTCCTGGGTCGCATAGTTGGCCGCGAGCCGGCCGACGGCGCCGAAAGCGCGCTTGCGCGCTTTCCAGAGCATCGCGCGCTCGTTCTCGTCGCGAGCGAGTTTCACTTCGCGCGCGCCGCACGAGCGCGCCAGTTCGGCAACCTGGGTCGCGCGCGTATCGAGTCCCGCCGCGATTCCGTCGAGCTCGACTATCAGCACGGCGCCGGCCTCCAACGGCAATCCGATATGAAACGCCTCTTCGACCGCGCGAATCATCAGCCGGTCCATCATTTCGATCGCGCCCGGAATCATCCCCGCCGCGATTATCGCGGACACGGCGCGCGTCGCGGCCTGTACGTCCGGGAAGATCGCGAGCATCGTGCGATACCCCTCCGGCTGGCGCATCAGGCGGAGCGTCGCGCGCGTTACGATTCCGACCGTGCCCTCGGCGCCGACCACCGCGCCGACCAGGTCGTAGCCGCATGATTCCTCGCATGGCCCGCCCAGCTCGACGATCTCGCCATCGGGCAGCACGAGTTCAAGCCCGAGTACGTGATTGGTCGTGACACCGTACTTGAGCGTATGCGGACCGCCGGAGTTCTCGGCGATATTGCCGCCGATCGTGCACGCGGGCTGCGAGGACGGATCCGGCGCGTAGAGGAATCCGTCGTTCCTCACGGCGTTGGTCACCTGGATATTCACCACCCCGCTTTCGACTTCGGCGCGCCGGTTGGCAAGATCGATCGACAGGATCCGGTTCATCCGCGAGGTGCAAATCATCACCGGCGCATGCAGCGGAAGGCATCCGCCGGACAATCCGGTGCCGGCGCCGCGAGGAACGAACGCGACCCCGCGGCGATCGAGTGCGCGCAGAATCGCGCTGACTTGCGCGGTCGTGCGCGGCATCAACAAGAGCTCCGGCGCGCTCTTCTCCAGCGTCCAGCCGTCGCATTCGTAAACCTTGAGTTCGCTCGCGCGCGAGACGATTCCGTCGCCGGCCATGATGTCACGAATCTCGGCCAGCAGTGAGGAATCGAGCGAATCGTTCACCGCCGCGCTCACGCCGGCCACTTTAGCACGATCGGCGATGGCGCCCTCATCGGGCGGGCGGCTGCGCCGCGGTTTTGACCGCCGCGCGGGGCCCGTCATAATAGGTGCTTCAATTCGACTGCTTGCGGAGGGACTAATCTTGGCGGATTCGGCGAATTCGTTTCCGGAACTGAAAACGCCCGCGCGCGTGCTGCTGGGGCCGGGCCCATCGAACGTTAATCCGCGCGTGCTGAAGGCGATGCTCTCGCCGATACTGGGCCATCTCGATCCGGATTTCATCAAAGTGATGGAAAACGTGAAAAAGCTGCTGCGGCTGGTCTTCCGCACGCAGAACGAGATCACCTTCCCGGTCTCGGGGACGGGATCGGCCGGGATGGAAATGGCGATGGCGAACCTGATCGAAGACGGCGACGAGATCGTGGTCGGGGTAGCCGGCGTATTCGGCCAGCGGCTCGCGGAGGTCGGCGAGCGGCTCGGCGCGAAGGTGCATCGGGTGGAGTCGGAATGGGGCCGAATCGTCGAGCCGGATCGGATCGGGGCGGCGCTGAAGGCGGCTTCGCGGCCGAAGCTGGTCGCGCTGGTGCACGCCGAAACCTCGACCGGGGTTTACCAGCCGGTCGAGGAAATCGGCCCGATGGCGCATCGGCACGGCGCGATGTTCGTCATGGACGCGGTGACGTCGCTCGGATGCGTGCCGGTCGATACGGACAAACTCGAGGTAGATGTTTGCTACTCGTGCACCCAGAAGGGAATCGGCGCGCCGCCCGGGCTCGCACCGATAACCTTCAGCCCGCGGGCGATCGACGCGGTGCACAAGCGCAAGCACAAGTGCCGATCGTGGTACCTGGACGTGGCGCTGATCGAGCATTATTGGGGACCGGACCGGCTCTACCATCACACCGCGCCGATCACGATGAACTACGCGCTCTACGAGGCGCTCAGGATAGTCGTGGAAGAGGGGCTGGAAGCGCGATGGAAACGCCATGCGGCGAACGCGGCGGCATTGCAGGCGGGATTGGGCGCGATCGGCCTCAAGATGGCGGCGCAGGAAGGATACCGCCTGCCGCAGGTCGCAGCGGTCGAGGTGCCTAAGGGAATCGAGGAGGCGCGGGTCCGTGCCGAGTTGCTGAGATTGTTCAACGTGGAGATCGGCGCGGGGCTGGGTCCGTTCAAGGGCAAGGTATGGCGGATCGGGATGATGGGCGAATCGTCGCAGCGCGAAAACGTGATGCTGATCCTGAACGCGCTGGAGGAAATCCTGGCCGCGATGGGCCACGAACTGGCGCGGGGCAAAGCGCTATCGGCGGCGGATCAAGCATACGCGGCGCTCGGATTGGGGGTAAGGCAACAGCAGTAGGGAAACTGTCTGCGCGGCGAGGGATGCTTTGAGCATCTCTCGCCCTGTGTTACGGGAGAGCGCGGCGCGCGCTTGCCGTCGAGGTCAATTGCGCGCGCGATCTTGGGCGCCTGAAACGCTGGGGACTCCGTTGCCCCCAGCGACTCAGGGGCGATAGGATCGATGCGTCGGCGCATCCTGGCCCTTCAGCTTCGCAAACGCGCGATCGACGAACTCTATGACGACCGGGCGAATCGAGATCGATCCTGAGATCATGATGGGCAAACCCGTAATCAAAGGTACGCGAATTACGGTCGAACTCATCCTGCGCAAGCTCTCGGAGGGTGAAACCGAAGCCGAGCTGCTCGAGGACTATCCGCATCTGACGGACGATGACATCCGGGCGGCGATCGCTTATGCCGCCGCGAGCGTGGCCCACGAGGAAATTATCCTGCTCTCGGGCTCGACAACCTCGCGCAAACCCTGATCGTGGAGGCTCCTGGCGGACGAGAGTTGCGCCGGGCCCGTGGTCCGCGCACTGCGCTCTGCTGGCAACGACGTAATCTGGATTGCTGAAATTTCGAAAGGCGCCCCGGACGAGCGAGTAATTGATTTAGCCTTGAGCCCGGGGCGCGTCCTGATCACCGAGGACAGCGACTTCGGCGAGTTGGTTCATGCGCGCGGACGCCGATCGCCGGGAGTCGCGCTGGTGAGGTTTCACAGCCGTGTGCGCCGCTCCAAGCCCCAAGCAGTCCTTGAGGCCGTCGAGAAATTGGGCGGACGTTTGCAAGGCCGCTTTACCGTTGTCGAGCCAGGACGCGTAAGGGTCGGACAGACGCCCCGCGTATAGCTGCGGGCGCATCCCTACGAGTTCGCGCTCTACTTCGACGCGTAATCAGTTCTGTGCGCGGATAACGGTGCGGCGGGCGCTTCGCGCCCGCCGCGGGTGCGCAGGGCCTTCTCATGTAGCGCTCTTCTTTGGTCCAAACTTGCCGCAGCGTTGAGCTATAAGGCTCTCCTCCGCTATCAAGCCCATGAGCGACATCGTCAGCGCGGCCTCGTTTCTGTACTCCTCATCGAGGCCTCTTCTTCCGTAAGCTCTTTTTTTGCGAGTTTTTGGGAGTGCGCGATTCTGCACGCTGCAACCTCTCCGAACACGCCATGGATCACATCTCGAACCCCTGCCGCATGGATGTCGGCATATTGGCTTTGGTGGTGCTTCACCACTTCTTCGAGAATCGGCGAATCAATGTTGATGTAAACAGTCGGCCCTTCCGGGTCGAGCGGTCGAAGCAGCCAGATGCCACTGCTTTTCAAAGTCGTCCATGTGCGCCAATTGGTAACGCGGGACATCGACGGGACTGGAGAACTCGATTCCTTTCTCCGTGCCCCCGGCGACAGCCTTCTTCCTCAACACGACGATCGCAGGTCTACTTCCGCGGCGGTTCCGACGTTTCCTCGGCCCGATCGTTGGTGGCGGCGGCGGTGGTGGCGGCGGGATTACTTCGATCTCATCGGTCGTCGTGGTCACGTCCACGGGAGTTCCTCTGGAGCCATTCCGGGTTGCTTCGGCTAAGACCTTGATCCTCCACCGGTCTCCGAACTTGTCTTGCAGGCGCCTTCGGTATTCATCATTCTCGATGGTTCCGGAAAACTCTCCTCGGGCAGCCGAGATTGCCTCACGAATAGCGTCAGGCAGCCCCTCGGCAAACTCCGCCCCCCAGTCAGAGAGCGGAAGCGCCACGCCCTTATCGCCGCCTCCAGTGAAGATCAGTCGATTCCGGCTCTGGTCGGGGTGGATTCCCCAAGCGCCGTTACCAGGTAGGTAAAGGTGTGGTTCGAGCACGATGCTGAGTTTCTGTTGGACTTTGCCCTCGATCACGCCGAACCAACGAAAATGAGCTTTGCTGGAAGTCGGCTCGAACAGCTCGTCCTTGTACTTGACGGCGATGTAGCCGGACTTCTTTGCATATGAATCAATCGCCGGTCTTTCGCCTTCCCAGAGGAACCAATGCGCCGAGACACGCCCTTGATCGAGTGCGAGAACGCCGGAGTTCCCGAGATTCCCATGGGGTGCCGGTACATTTGTCAGAAAATGCCGTGCGCCCAGAATGCGTCGATTGTTTGCGCGACGACTGTCATCTTTCTCGTCCGGTCCCTGTGGCCAACGGTTCTTCTTTTCGCTGCGCAACTCAGCAACCGTGATCCGATGTGTGGCAGTCAGGTTCAGATCCCAAAAGCGGGTGTTCAGGTATACGGATAGCCCTTTGATTTCGCCTTCACCCGCTTGAGGATTTCCGAGAATGGTGTCGGGATATTGTTCGCTCCCTAGAAGCGCTACGACTGTTCCGTGCTCTTTGATCCACGGCGGTACTACTGAGTTCCAATCGATTTCACCAGCAGCATCCCAGTCGATCTGAGTTGGATCGATCACGCACGTCCGTTTTTCTTCGGTTTCAAATTCCTTGAGTTCATAGTCTCCCGTGCTCGAATCCAGAAAAATCCAGATCATTGCTGACCTGCCATTCTTCCGCGAGAGAACCACGACACCCTGTGGATTCCAAGGCAACGTAGCGATCTTTGCCCCCACGCCGAAGTTGTCATGGATGCCCCCGATCTTGCCCGCTCCTTCGCCCAACGTCGAGAAGAAGCGCTTGAGCTCGTCAGCACTCATGCCGCTGCCATCGTCGGCAACAAGCCTTCGATATACCCCGAGCCTCTGGACTGCCTGCCACTCCACTCCGAAATCGATGCGGGTCGCGCCAGCTTCGAGCGAGTTCCTCAACAACTCCCTAGCCCATTGAAAGGGACCGCAAGCTTCGAACATGCGGTTGACGAAATGCGACGCTCCTGTAATGGAGAGCTTCATATGCGACCTCCACTAGCCCCTGACGGCTAGGGGCTTGGCCGGTGCACCGTCCGACTTTGGGTCATGAGCGCCATGCACATGTCCCTTTGCTTCGGTGCGCCCGGACTTTAGAAATCCAATAAACGTTAATCCATCAACAGTAACGATGCTAGAGCCCGATTCGATCGTTCTGTGCGTCGTGGCAACGGGGCGAGGTCCGGGGTTCGGTTGCTTGGACGTGCAACAATCCCGAGATTTGGGATAGGGGAAGAGAAATCAGCGGAGAAAATGGACGTTCAGACGGACTTCGGGCTGCCCGCAGGCGGGATGGTCGCCCAATGATCGCCGGCGGAAACCCGGGAGTTGATTCGGCGGCGATCCTTGGCCACCGCCGCGCTCATCTGGGCCAACGCTCGGCGCTCTCGGATTCGCGGCGCGGCGGCCAGATCGCGCCGCGAAGCGGTCCCTCGCCCACACCCTCTCCCAATTTCTGGGGGAGGGCTCCAGAGAGTACCACGCTCGTTGGATGCCTCGACCTGAGTAGGCAGTCGCGAGTTTTCCGCGTGGAAGATCGACTCACAAGTGAGGTGATGTGGTACAAGGGGGACACCGGGGGTATAGTGCGTGAGCCAGAGACCAGAGACTTATCAACAGGTGGGTGATGACGGAGCAGAGCGAAACGCTAATGCAAGAAGACCTTCTCAGGCCCGGCAAGATCACAACCGTTTATGGCGCCCCGGATGTGAGTCAACTGGTGGCTGCGATCTGTCGAGCGGCGTGGACTGATGGCATATTTCTTAAGCGGCGAGTGGCCGCGGCCGGAACATTGGTGGTGGCGGACAACCTTCAAACGACGCGGATCATGCTTACGCCAAGGCCCGCCGTGACGCCGCGCGCCTGGTTCGTGGAAGCCTCTTGGCATTCGGGCAAACGGAGCATTACGCCACAAGACCTGATCCCGGAACTGGAAGAGCACGGCGCGGACCTCCTGATACTCGACTATTTTGGGGTGGTTATGGAGGTCGTCGGCCACGACGAGCAGATCGCGAACGGGTTCGACATCCTGTTCGCCCGATTGCCACAAGCGCGGGTGGTCGCCACCCACCCATTTCGGACGCTTTCGTTCAAGCAGCACGCGATTCACAGCGACGATCTGTATCTCTGCGGTGGTACGAAAAGGGTCAACCAAGGCGTCCGCGAAGGTCCGTCTCCGCTATTTCGTCATCATGGCCGGTCACTTCATTACGGCCACGGCGCGAACGGGAAATGGATTGGGATCGAGGGTGAGCCCACCAAATACTACATCAATAGCCAGTTCGGGGTGGTCCGTGAACAACAGAACACTGGGCACCGCGCTACCGGCCGCGCGTCAGTCTCAGGCAGCGCTCGGAGATTCTGAAGTGGGACCAGCGTTCAGCCGGTCATTGCTCGACATCCCGCCGCAGGGATAACTCCAGGCGGGATCGTCACACCATGAATCCGCCGTCAACGCTGATCACCTGACCGGTCACTGCCCCGGACGCATCGGAGGCGAGAAATGCCGCCATTGCGCCGAGCTCTTCCGGCTCGACGATTCGGCGCTGAATGTTCTGACTCTCCGCGAATCGTTTCGCCTCGTCCGCGCCGGTTCCCATCATTGCGCCGAGCACGTTCCAATCGACGAGCTGTGTGTTGGTCCATCCCGGGCAGAGGACGTTGACGTTGATCCCGTGAGGCGCGCTCGCGTAGGCGAGCGATCGTGTGAAGCCGACGAGGCCGTGCTTAGCCGCCGAATACGCAAGAGGCCCGCCGCCGTTCTTCGCGTAGCCGGAGCCGATACTGATGATACGACCCCACTTCTGTTTCATCATGTAGGGGAGGGCGGCCCTGGTCGCGTAGAACGCCTGGGTCAGGTTAAGAAACAGGTTGTCCTCGAACGTCCGAGCGTCGTGATTCAGATGGTCGAGGTGCGCGGGATTTTTCGCGATGACGCCGCCGGCATTGTTGACCAGCACGTCCAATCCGCCGAGCTTTGTCGCGGCCTGATCGACCCCGGCCGCGATCTGCTCGCGGCTCATCACGTCCATCGAGATGGCGACGCCGCGCCGGCCACGCTCCCTGATCTCGCCCGCGACCCGTTCCAGCTCGTCTCGCGATCGAGCGGCGACGGCTACGTCCGCGCCCGCATCGGCCATCGCAAGCGCGATCGCGCGCCCGATGCCGCGGCCTCCGCCGGTAATCAGCGCCCGCTTGCCGTCGAGGTCAATTGTTCTTTTCATGCCCGTCCCTTGCCTTTTGCCGCCGCGTCATCCTCCGCCTCGAGGGCCGCGCGCGCGGCCTTGACTTCCTGGCGCCTGGCTGGATCGACGCTCGGAAAATCGAGCTTGAGTCTATCGAGCGCCTCGATGATCGTCTCGGCCACGACCAGCCGCGCGAACCACTTCCTGTCGGCCGGGACGACGATCCAGGGCGCGTGGCGGGTGGCGGTATTCCGGATCATCGCCTCATACGCTTTCATGTAATCTTCCCATCGTTCGCGTTCGCGCACGTCCGACATCGAAAATTTCCATTTCTTGGCCGGCAGCTCGAGCCGATCGAGAAAGCGCTTGCGCTGCTCCTGTTTTGAAAGGTTCAGGAAGAATTTCAGGATTATGAAGCCGTTGCGGGTGAGGTAGCGCTCGAATGCGTTGATGTCCTCGAAGCGCTCCTGCCAGATGTCTTTCGTGACAAGATGTTTCGGCATCCGCTCCTTTTCCAGCAGTTCGTGGTGTACGCGGACGACCAGAACCTCTTCGTAATAGGAGCGGTTGAAGATGCCGATGTGGCCGCGCTCGGGCAGTCGAGCGTGGGTGCGCCACATGAAGTCGTGCTGGAGCTCCTCGTCGGAAGGTTGCTTGAATGAGAACACCTGGCAACCCTGAGGGTTGACCCCCGACATCACGTGCTTGATCGCGCTGTCCTTGCCCGCCCCGTCGATACCCTGGAAGATCATCAGCAGCGACCATCGATCCTGCGCGTAGAGCTTTTCCTGCAAGTCGGTGAGCATCGCGACTCCGCGCGCGAGGCGATCTTCGGCGTGCGTCCTGGACTTGAAATGCAACGTTCCGGCCGGGTGGTGATCTTTCAGGCGAAATCCGCCGCCGTCGCCGATCCGGAAATGCTCGATGAACTGCGATCGCTTCATGCGATGACGGACGGGACGGGACCTCTTGCCGCTTGCCTTGAGCGGAACGCGCGCCTGGGAACGCGCTAGCGCTTGAGCCAGCTCACGATCCGTTGGTGGATTCCGACCGGGTCGACCGCCTGATACGCGTGACCCGCGCCGGGAATCATGTAGACCTCGGCCTGCGGAATTTTGCTCTTGATGATCGCCGCATTTTCGGAAGGCACCAGCACATCCTTGTCACCGTGAACGATCAGCACCGGACACTTGATCTTGGCGAGGCGATCATAGGCATTGAACATCATGATGCCCGCGATCTGGCCGGCGATCGTCTCAGGCGGCGTGCGCGGAACGGCGGCCATCGCCGCAAGCAGCATCGGCTTCAGTTCGGCGTGTTCCTTGATGAACTCGGGAGGGAACAGCACCGGCATGATGATGTCGAAGCCCTTCTCCGGATCGGAGGCCATCGCCGTGCTGCCCGCTATCAGCTTCTCCACGATATCGGGCGAGGCTTGCCTCGCGGCCGGGCCGCCCGGCGTGGTGCATCCCAGGACGAGTTTTTCGACCTGATCCGGATGGCGGAGCGCGAGTTCCTGCGCGATCATCCCGCCCATCGAGACCCCGTACACTTTGGCCTTCGCGATCCCCAGCGCCTTGAGCAGCCCGCTGGCGTCATCCGCCATGTCCGGCACCGTGTACACCATCCTGGGCTTGTCGGACTGCCCGGTGCCGCGGTTGTCGAGGTAGATGCATTTGAATCCGGGCAGGAACGGCAGCACCGGCATCCAGACCGCGCCGGGCATCGCGAACCCCATTATCAGCAGCAGCGGTTCGCCCTCGCCGTAAGTCTCGTAATGGATGTTGATCGAGCCAACATTGACTGTAGGCATAGGGAGACTCCTTTTTGCAGGGAAGAGCAGCGGTGCTGTGGCGACCGCTTCGCCGATCGCAGCGTAGTCAGGCGAGCTTCAAGATGCTCTCGGGATGCTGCTCGTTGGGATCGACCCCCGGCTCCATCCGGTAGACGGTAGACTTATCAACCACGAGTTGGCCGTCATCGCCGACCGTGATTTTGAAGCGATCCATCGGGCGTGGCGCGGGGCCCTCGAAGTTGAGTCCGCTGATGTAATAGCCGGAGCCGTGACACGGGCACTTGAACTTCTGCTCGGCTTTGAGCCATCGCGGAGTGCATCCCAGATGCGTGCACTTGGCGAATATCGCGTAGAAGCCGGCTTTGGTCCGGACGATCCAGGTGCGGTAGTCCTGCTTGAACTTCTCGCTGACTTCGCCCACGACATAGTCGCCCGGAAATCCGGCCTTGAACCGCGACGGCGGAAGGAACAACACGCGCGGAAACGCCGAGCGCACTGCCGCCAGCAGACCGAGAATCGAGAATACGCCGAAGCCGCCCCATCCGAGCTGCCCCAGAAAATCGCGGCGGCTCCACAGCGAGGCCGATTGGGCCTTCTCTTTTTCCGCGCGCGCTCGCTCTCTGGCCTGCTCCTGTGCGCGCCACTTCTTGAGTTCCGCCTCGTCAACAGGCGCTTTGCCCTTGGGTGCCGCTGCCATCGGGATTTTTCGCGTCTCCGCAAAAGCGGGCTAGATAAGCCCGCTTGGTTGAATCGGCCTCTGAGTGATTAGCACAGATTCTACTATTGCGCCGCTCGCGGTCGCAATCGCGACTCGTTCCGACGCGGGGCTTCAGCGCAGCAGCGACCGCTGGCGGCTGGTATCCCATCCCTGCGGCGGTTTCGGCGAGATCGGAGGCGGCGGCGTATATTGCGGAGGCGCCTTGGCATTCGTGGTCTCGCCACGCAGTGGAGGCGGCGCGGTTATCGGGTCGTGATTCGGCAGATAATCCGGGGAAGGCAGTTCGGCGATCGCCGCGGGTGGTCCTTCGAATCGGTATTCGCTGTCGAGCGCGGGCGCCAGGGGCGTTTCGCTCGCCAGGTAGTGAAGCGGCCGCATGACCGTCCATTCGAGGACGAACCCCACTGGCTGCATGGCATAGCTCAGGAGACGCAGCGGCTGCGAGTCCTCGTCGGTGTATTCCTGCGGATTCTGCGACTCGTTCAACTCGTCGGCAGCGCGCGAAAGCGCCGGAACGCCGAGCAGCACGGCCACGGCCAGGATTGCCAGTCCACGTCGAATCATAATCCAACTTTGTTCCGGCGCGATTCGCTTGTCAACGCTCCATCTGAGTGCTTGCTTTGGCGCCTGGCACGCGCGATCTTGAGATTCGTGCGCGATTCACGGCGAAGGACAACACCGGTATCGCTCGTCGCGATCCTGTGGTTGCTGATGCTTGCTGCCGGCCGGGTAGCGAGCGCCGCCGTGGTCCCCCGCCTCGCCTTCGTCGGCACCGACTACAACATTTACCAATGCACCGGCGATTGCGCCCGGCCGCAATGCCTCACCTGTCCGGTGCGCGGGATGGAAGCAGGCAGCGCGGTAATCCGACCGGTCGCGCTGGACCGTGCGGAAGATACATCCGGGACGGACTTCGGATGGCCCACTTATTCGCCCGACGGCCGAATGATCGCCTACGTATCTGCCGGTGGCAGGCAAGGCCGCCCAGCATTCGGAGTCTACGTTTACGATCTTGATAAGAGGATCATCGTCAAACTCTTCGAGAGCCAGACCGAGCGCGGAATCTATCTGTTCTGGCTGCCCGACGGAAAGCGGCTCTCGTTCCTGGTTACCGAGACCGATGACAAGCTGAGCCTGATGCTGGCCGAAGTTCGGGAAGGCGCGCCGGTCAGAATCGTCGCGACCGGGGCGCCGCTCTACTATGACTGGAGTCGCAAGAACGACGAGCTCCTGCTTCACACCAAGGTTTCGCCCTCCGCCCGCACCGAGCGAGTATCTTTGATGGCCCTCACCCCGACCAGCCAGGATGAGCGCGTGCTGGCGCACGGCTACTCTCCGTTCAAGACACCATGCTGGTCGCCCGACGGCGCCCATCTTGCCTTCGTCACCAGCGAGGATGATGTCGCCCACCTGTACCTGGCGCAGCCGGACGGCAGGAATCCCAAGGCGATCACCAGGTTGATGGTCGGCGAGAGCAGTTTCATATGGTCTCCCAACTCGCGCCGGATCGCCTTCTCCACCGCCCAGTTGCCTCCGCACACGGTGATGGATGGCATCAGCCTGCTGAACATCGACGATGGCATCGTGAAGCGAATCGTCAACGAGGATGTCGCTGCGTTCTACTTCTCCCCCGATTCAAAACAAATCGCCTATGTCGGAGTTCCGTCTGCGAAGCCCTTCTACACCTGGAACGTGGTCGATGTGCGCTCCGGAAAGAAGCGCAAGCTGGGCAGTTTCCTCACGACCAACGAGCAGACCCTCGCATGGCGCTATTTCGAGCAGCTCTCGCTCTCGCACAATATCTGGGCGCTGGATTCGAGCGCGATAACGTTCGCGGGAGTGCCCCTGACCAGGGAGGCGGCCACGAAGATGCCGGAAGAGCCCATGCCGACACCGCCGCCCGGCGTGATGATCATTCCGGTCAACGGAAGCATGCCGCGGCAGGTCGCGGAAGGGGTAGTCGCCTTTTGGTCGCCTGCGTCGGCGAAATGACCCAGTGGCATCGGCTTCTGCCTGCGATGCTTTCGATTGAGTAGATGCGACGGTACATTTCCCAGTCCGTCACGCGTGCCCTGACACCGACCGGCGGATTTCTCAAGGGCTTCGCCTACTCGCTCAATCCCTATGTCGGATGCGCGTTCGGCGCGGCCGGCGGCTGCCCGTTCTGCTATGTGCGCGCGCTGCCGGTCGCGCACGGCGGCCAGGGCGCGTGGGGCGACTGGGTAATCGCCAAAGCCAACCTGGCGGCGCAATTGGAGAAGGAGCTGTTGGCTATGCGCCGCCTGGGCAGACTCGAAGCCGCCGCGATCTTCATGTCCAGCGCGACGGATCCGTACCAGGGAATCGAGCGGCGGCTTCGAGTCTCGCGCGGCGCTCTCGAAGCGTTCACTCGCCACACGCCGCGCCGCCTTCTTGTTCAGACGCGCAGTCCGCTGATCGAGCGCGACATCGACGTCCTGGCGCGGCTCGGTTCGCGCGTGATCGCCTCGATAACCGTCGAGACCGACGACGACGCTGTGCGCGCCGCGATCACTCCGACCTCGCCCTCGATCGCGCGCCGGCTCGCGACCGCACGCAGGTTGCGCGCGGCGGGGATTTTCGTGCAGCTCGCCATTGCCCCGATGCTGCCGAACGAACCTGAACGGCTCGCTGCACTGGCTGACGAGTCCGCCGACCGCGTGCTGGTGGACACCTATTTCGACGGCGACGGCGCAAACGGCCGGCGCTCTCGAGGCACTCGGGATGGCTGAGCTATACGAGCGGCTCGGCTACCGGGATTGGTTCCAGCCGGGTGCCGAAGCCGATCTGATGTCCGCGCTGCGCGCGCGACTGGGCGCCGATCGCGTGCTGTTCAGCCGCGACGGTTTCAGCGCTGTGTGAAGGTGACGGAGATCGCCGAAAAAGCTGTTGCGCCGCACCACGCTTACAATTCGGGGCTGCTGGGGAGGAATGTCTCGCCCATGAGGTATGCGTCAACGGCGCGGGCGGCTTCGCGGCCTTCCCAGATTGCCCATACCACCAGCGATTGTCCGCGGCGCGCGTCGCCGGCCGCGAACACGCCGGGCACGCTGGAAGCGTAGTTGGCGCACGCGATATTGCCCCGCTGATCGAGCTTGAGCCCGAGTTGCTTCACGACCGTGTCGGGCTCGGGACCGAGGAAGCCCAGCGCGAGCAGCACCAGGTCGCACTCCAACTCGAATTCGCTGCCCGCGATTTCCTCCATCACCATCCGCCCGTTGTCGCGCTTCCAGTTAAGGCGCACGCAGTGGAGCTTTTTAACCTGCCCGTTCTCGCCGGTGAAACGTTTGGTATTGATGCTCCAGTCGCGCCGGACGCCTTCCTCGTGCGAGCTGGAGGTGCGCAGGATCATCGGCCAGTCCGGCCACGGCATCTCGGCCGTGCGGTTTGGCGGCGGCTCCGGCAGGAGCTCAAACTGGTAGACGACTTTTGCGCCTTGGCGATTCGAGGTTCCGAGGCAGTCGGAGCCGGTATCCCCGCCACCCAGGATTACCACGCTCTTGCCGCTTGCGGTGATTGATACATCCGGCGGAATCAGATCGCCCGCGTTGCGCTTGTTCTGCTGCGGCAGGAACTCCATCGCGAAGTGGACTCCCGCCAGCTCGCGCCCCGGAATCGGCAGGTCGCGCGGCTTGGTGGCGCCCACGGTCAGGCAGATCGCGTCGAAACGGTTCCTCAGATCATCGCCGATCATATCGACGCCGACGTGACAGCTAGTAACGATCTCGACGCCCTCGGCCTTCATCTGCTCGACGCGCCGGTTGACGTACGCTTTCTCAAGCTTGAAGTCGGGAATTCCATACATCAGAAGGCCGCCGACGCGATCGGATCGCTCGAACAGCGTCACGTCGTGACCGGCGCGGGCCAACTGCTGCGCGCACGCAAGCCCCGACGGTCCCGAACCCACCACCGCGACCTTCTTGCCGGTCCGGTGCTGCGGCGCCACCGGCTTGACCCATCCTTCGGCGAAGGCGTGGTCGATGATGGTCTTCTCGATGAGCTTGATGGTGACGGGATCGTTGTTGATGTTGAGAACGCAGGCTTCCTCGCACGGTGCGGGGCAGACGCGGCCGGTGAATTCGGGGAAGTTGTTGGTCGAATGGAGCCGGTCGATCGCTTCGTGCCATCGCCCGCGATACACCAGGTCGTTCCAATCCGGGATGATGTTCCCGAGCGGGCATCCCTTGTGGCAGAACGGGATCCCGCAATCCATGCATCGCGCGCCTTGGGCGCGGAGCTTGTCGTCGGGGAGCTTCAAGTCGAACTCCCGCCAGTCCTTCAGGCGCTCGTCAACCGGGCGCCGCGCGGGCGTTTCGCGTTTGATCTCGACGAAGCCGGTTATCTTGCCCACAAGGTCATACCGCGGCGAGGCGCGCCATGTCGGAACCTGAACTCAGATGCTGGCGCTCGAGCACTTTGCGGTACTCGGTCGGGAGCACCTTGACGAACCTGGCCACATACTCGTCCCATCGATCGAGCACGCGGCGCGCCACATCGCTTTGAGTGTACTGATGATGGCGCGTGATGAGCGCGCGGAGCTGGTTCACTTCGTCCCGATCTTTCAGCGCGAGCAACTCGACCATGCTCAGGTTGCATCGCGAGCCGAAACCGCCTTGCTCGTCGAGCACGTAGGCGACCCCGCCGCTCATCCCGGCCGCGAAGTTGCGGCCGGTGCGGCCCAGCACGACCACCTTGCCGCGGGTCATGTATTCACATCCGTGATCGCCCACGCCTTCTACGACCGCGACCGCGCCGCTATTGCGTACCGCGAAACGCTCGCCGGCCACTCCGCGGAAGAACGCCTCGCCGCCGGTCGCGCCATAGAGCGCGACGTTGCCGATCAGGATGTTTTCCTCGGCCTTGAAGGTCGCCTCGCGCGGCGGCTGCACCGCGATAAAGCCGCCGGACAGCCCCTTGCCGGCATAGTCGTTGGCGTCGCCTTCGAGGTGAAATGCGACCCCGGGCGCGAGCCACGCACCGAAGCTCTGTCCGGCCGAGCCCCTGAAGTGAACCTGGATGGTGTAAGGCGGCAGTCCCTCGCCCTCCCATCGGCGAGAAATTTCGGCTGACAGCATCGTGCCGACCGCGCGATTCGAATTGCGGATCGGCATCTCGAGCTTCAAGGGCTTGCGATGGTCGAGCGCTTCCCGGCAAAGCTCGATCAACCGGCGATCGAGCGCCTGGTCGAGTCCGTGGTCCTGTTTTTCGACGTTGTGGATCGCGACTTCAGGCGGCGCCTCGGGCCGGTACAGGATCTTGCCCAGATCGACGCCCTTCGCCTTCCAATGAGTGATCGCCTCGTTGGCCTCCAGGCACTCGACGTGACCGATCATTTCGTCCATCGAGCGAAAGCCGAGTTGCGCCATGTACTCGCGCACTTCTTCCGCGATGAACATCATGAAGTTGACGACGTGCTCGGGCTTGCCCTCGAACTTCTTGCGCAACTCCGGATCCTGAGTCGCGATCCCGACCGGGCAGGTGTTGAGATGGCACACCCGCATCATGATGCATCCCGAGGCCACCAGCGCCGCGCTGGCGAAGCCGAACTCGTCGGCGCCGAGCAGCGCCGCGATCGTTACGTCGCGTCCGGTCTTGAGCTGGCCGTCGGTCTCGACCCGGATGCGGCCGCGCAGATCGTTCATCACCAGGACCTGCTGGGTCTCGGCGAGGCCCAGCTCCCACGGGATTCCCGCGTGCTTGATCGAGGTGAGCGGCGAGGCGCCGGTGCCGCCATCGTATCCGCTGATCAGCACCACGTCGGCCTTGGCCTTGGACACGCCCGCTGCGATAGTGCCGACGCCGACCTCGGCGACCAGCTTGACGCTTATCCGGGCGCGGTCGTTGGAGTTCTTCAGATCGTGGATCAACTGGGCCAGGTCTTCGATCGAGTAGATGTCGTGATGGGGCGGCGGCGAGATCAGTCCGACGCCGGGAACCGAGTAGCGAATCTTCGCGATGAAGTCGTCGACTTTATGGCCGGGTAGCTGGCCGCCCTCGCCGGGCTTGGCCCCCTGCGCCATCTTGATCTGCAACTCGTCGGCATTGACCAGGTAATGACTGGTCACGCCGAAGCGCGCGGAGGCGACCTGCTTGATCGCGCTGCGCCGCCAATCGCCGTTGGCGTCGGGCTTGAAGCGCGCCGGATCTTCGCCGCCCTCGCCGGTATTGCTCTTGCCGCCGATCCGGTTCATCGCGATCGCCAGGTTCTCGTGCGCTTCCTTGCTGATCGATCCGAACGACATCGCGCCGGTCTTGAACCGCTTAACGATTTGCGCGGCCGGCTCGACCTCTTCGATCGGTACCGGCGGCCGGATGGGCTTGAACTTGAGGAGGCTTCGCAGCGTGGCGAGGCTGCGGCTCTGCTCGTCGACCAGGCGCGAGTAATCCTTAAACAGCCGGTAATTGCCCGCGCGCACGGCGTGCTGGAGCCTGGCGATACTGTTGGGGTTGTACATGTGGAACTCGCCGCGCCTGCGCCATTGGTACTGTCCGCCGACTTCGAGTTCGCCGTTGAGATTCGGATCGACGTTGAAGGCGTGGATGTGGCGCAGCACGGTCTCGCGCGCGATCACGTCGAGTCCCACCCCTTCGACTCGCGACGCGGTCCAGGTGAAGTAGCGGTCGATGACTTCGTGATCGAGCCCGATCGCCTCGAAAATCTGCGCGCCGCGATAGCTCTGCAGCGTCGAGATTCCCATCTTCGACGCGACCTTGATCAGGCTCTTGGTCACCGCCTTGACGAAATGATCGACGGCCTCTTGCTGGTCTACGTCCTTGAGCTGGCCGTCGCCGATCATCCCGATCATCGTGGCGTATGCGAGGTATGGATTGATCGCGCCCGCGCCATAGCCCATCAGCAGGCAGAAGTGCATCACCTCGCGCGGCTCTCCCGACTCGACCACCAGTCCTACGCGGGTGCGCGTGCCTTCGCGGATCAGATGATGATGGACCGCACCGGTGGCGAGCAGGCTCGGGATCGGCGCGCGATCGCGGTTGACGCCGCGATCGGAGAGCACGATTATGGTGTAGCCTTCTGCGATCGCCTCGGAGGCTCGCGCGCAGAGCTCGTCGAGCGCCGCGCGCATCCCGGCCTCGCCCCGGCGGGATCGAACAGCGTGGGCAGCGTGATCGATGCGGAGACCAGGTTGGGCGAGCCGCTTGATTTTCTCGAGCTGCGCGTTGGTCAGGATCGGAGTGGTCAGGCGAAGCTGCCGGCAATGATCGGGCGTTTCCTCGAAGAGATTCTGTTCCGAGCCGATCGTGGTCTCAGCCGACATCACCATCTCTTCGCGAATCGGATCGACCGGCGGATTCGTGACCTGCGCGAAGAGTTGCTTGAAGTAGTGGAAGAGCAGCGGCGACTTGTCGGAGAGCACCGCCAGCGGCGTGTCGGTGCCCATCGAGCCGACCGGCTCCTGGCCGTTCGCCGCCATCGGCGCGAGGATCATCTTGAGTTCCTCGAGCGTGTAGCCGAACGCCTGCTGCTGCTGAGAGCAGGTCGAACGGTCCCGTAGCCGTTGAGCGGCGGCGATAGATCGGCGGCTCGGGCAGCGTTTCGAGGTCGACCAGATTTCTCGTCGAGCCACATGCGGTACGGCTTGCGCGCCGCCCATCGCGGCCTTGATCTCCTCGTCCTGGACGATGCGGCCCTCGACCGTATCGACGAAGAAGATGCGTCCCGGATGGAGCCGCTCCTTGACTGCGATCTGATCGGGCGGAATGTCGAGCACGCCGGTCTCCGAGGCCATCACGACCAGCCCGTCCTTGGTGACGAGGTAGCGCGAGGGGCGCAGGCCGTTGCGATCGAGCACCGCGCCGATGCGGCGGCCGTCGGTGAACGCGATCGAGGCCGGTCCGTCCCACGGCTCCATCATGCACGAATGAACTGGTAGAAGGCCCGCTTCGGAATCCATCAGCGGGTCGTTCTGCCACGCCTCGGGAATCATCATCAGCACGGCATGCGGCAGCGAGCGGCCGGTGCGCATCAGCAATTCGAGGCAGTTGTCGAACATCGCCGAGTCGCTGCCGTTGGCTTCGATGATCGGCAGGACCTTCTTGATGTCGTCGCCGAACAGCGGCGAGGCGAACTGCTTCTCGCGCGCGTGCATCCAGTTGATATTGCCGCGCAGCGTGTTGATTTCGCCGTTGTGGCAAAGGAAGCGGTACGGATGCGCGCGGTCCCAGCTCGGGAAAGTGTTGGTCGAGAACCGCTGATGCACCATCGCGAGCGCCGATCGCAACTCGGGATCGAGCAAGTCGGGATAGAAGCGCGGAATCTGATGCGAGATGAGTTGGCCCTTGTAGACGATCGTCGACGCTCGAGAGGCTGCAGACGTAGAACAGTCTCGCCCTCGTCGGCGAGTCTGAGAGCGGCGCCCTCGTTGGTGACGCGCTTGCGGATGACGTAGAGCTTGCGTTCGAGGGCCTCCGATCCGCGATCGCGCTCGCCGCGCCCGATGAAAATCTGCCGAATCGCGGGCAACCCCTGGCGCGCGATATCGCCGCACTGCGTCGAGTCGACCGGCACCGTGCGCCAGCCGAGGAAGCGCTGGCCTTCCTCGCGCACGACGCGCTCGAAGATGCGTCTCGCAGGCCTCGCGCTTGCGCGCGTCGAGCGGCATGAAGACCATCCCGACGCCGTACTCGCCGCGCGCCGGCAGTCCGAAGCCGAGCTTATCCGCCTCCCGGACGAAGAATTCGTGCGGGATCTGCATCAGGATGCCCGCGCCGTCGCCGGTCACGGGATCGCATCCGCAGGCTCCGCGATGGGTCAGGTTGTCGAGCACCTCAATGCCCTTGTCGATGATGTCGTGAGATGCCTCGCCCTTGATGTTGACTACGAAACCGACGCCGCACGCGTCATGCTCGTTCGCCGGATCGTAGAGCCCCTGTTTTCGTGGAACGCCCCGCAAGTTGTGCATCGTCACGCCCGCCTGGTTTGCATCAGTCCGTTCCTGACGCCGTTGTGCTTCTGCCGCCGTCCATTGTTCGCGGCCTCCGGCCCATTGACATCGATGTGGACCGGAATCTGCGCGCGTTCGGTATGAGTCGACAGCACCACCATCGTTTCGGTCCGCGCCACTCCCTCGATCGAGCGGATCGTGCTGATGAGCCGCTCGAGCGACGAAGTGTCGTCGGTCTTGACCTTGAGCAGCAGCGTGTGCTCGCCGGTCACATGATGGCATTCGAGGACGTCTTCGAGCGTCACGACCGTTTCCTCGAAGAGCACGATCGAGCGCGGATGATTGATCGACACGCCGATGAAGGCGGTGACATCCTTGCCCAGGCGCTTGGCATCGACCGAGGCGTGATAGCCGGTGATGATCGCGCTGTCTTCGAGCTTCTTGACGCGCTCGATAACCGACGGCGCGGACAATCCGACCTGCTCACCGAGCTTGACGTGCGGAATTCGCCCCTGCTCCTGCAGGATCTGGATTATCTGCAGGTCGATCGCGTCGAACTCGGGAACATCGGCGCCTGATTTCATAGGCAAAACCTCCCAACCGTCCGACGAAGGTAGTCGGGAACGACAAGTCTGTCAAGGGTAATTAAGGAAAATTTAGCGGCTGGGCTGACTTTGTGCTAGGCGATCGGAAGCGCGCTGAAGGATTATGAGGCCGATTCTACCCGTGGCCTTACATTCGATTCGCGAGCCGTGGGGATCGGGCGAATCGCCCAAGGGTTTGATTTTGCTGAGGATTCTCGACGCGGCGTGGCCAGCTAATCGCCGACGGACGCCCGCGTGCGGCTCACCCGAAATCGACCGCGATTACCGTCGCGAGTGGATCGATCAGGCGCTCCGGAATTTCGATCGCGAGTTCGCCGATCGGATCGTGATTGAAGAGCATGTCGGCCGCGGCGCAGCTCGTTCTGAACTTGAGCTCGCTTTCCGGCGCGATCGTGCGGACGCTCCTGACCTTCTTTATTCGCACGCCGCGGACCGAAACCGTATCGTACGGGCGCATCAGCAGATGCAGGTACACGCGATTTCCCTCACGCGTCGACGGTCCGTAGAACTGCCACGGCTCGAGGCCGGGCCGTGTGCCCACGATGCTCGACTGGTTGCGCCCCATCCACGCGGCGATCTCCTCCAGCCGCTCGGTCTGCTCAGGCGGGAGCCGTCCGTCGCCCATCGGACTCACGTTCAGCAGCAGGTTGCCGCCCTTGCCCGCAACCTCGCAGAGCGTGTGCACGAGCGATCGCGACGATTTGTACTTGCGATCCGCCGGATTGTAGCCCCAGCTGTGGTTGATAGTCAGGCAGGTCTCCCAGGGCTCGGGCGGCGGGACCGGAGGCACCGCCTGCTCGGGGGTCTTGAAGTCGCCGGAACCCGGCAGGCGATCGTTGATGAGGATCTCCGGCTGAATGGAGCGGATCATGCGCTCGAACTCGGCGGCCTTCCATTCCTCCGGCGTGCGTTCCCATCCGCCGTCGAACCATAGCAGATCGATCTTGCCGTAATTGGTCAGCAGCTCGCGCATCTGGCCGAACATCGCGCGCAGGAACCGCTCCCACGCCTCGGGCGTCGATCGGCGCCACGCGCCCCATTTGTACGGCCGGTCGGAGTCGGCGAAAGCGGGGTAATCAGGGTTATGCCAGTCGCAGAGTGAGAAATAGAATCCGACCCGCAACCCTGCGGCGCGGAACGCGTCGGCAAAGCCGCGCACGATGTCCTTGCGATACGGCGCGTGCTCGATCGAAAAGTCCGACTCGCGCGTATGGAACATCGCGAAGCCGTCGTGATGCTTGGTCGTGAAGACCGCGTATTGCATCCCGGCGCGCCGCGCCAGCCGCGCCCACTCGCGCGGATCGTAGTTCACCGGATTGAAGGTCGCGGCGGTCGCATAGTAGTCGGAGATCGAGACGTTCTGGCCCTGCGGAAGCGCGCCGAGTCCGCCGACCAGCGGCCACGACAATTCCCATCCGCGCTGGCTGACGGTCCCCCAATGGATGAACATCCCGAAGCGGGCGGTCTCAAACCAGTTGCTCATGGATCGGGCTTGTACCGCATCGGGCATGCGATCGTCCACCGCGCTCGGCCCTATCGAATCTTCGATGCCGCCGGCTCTCGGCTAGAGCCAACTCCCGAAGGCAATCCCGCTGAACGCGGCAATACCTCCGGTGATCACGCTTCCAATCAGATAAACCGCAGCGAGCAGGGTCTCGCCGTCCTGAAGCAAGCGAACCGACTCGTACTCGAACGTCGAAAAAGTTGTGTAGCCGCCCACAAAGCCGACTGCGAAAAATAGCCGCCAATAGGGACCGAGTGATGCCCGCTCCTCGGCGAACGCGAGGAAGAACCCGATAATGAAACTGCCCGTAACGTTGATCACGAACGTTCCATACGGAAACGCTGCGCCAAAGCGATTCGCAATCCATCCGCCTACCAGGTATCGCGTTGCCGATCCGATCGCCACCACCCAACGCAACCAGCAGAGCGCCCAGCATCCTATGCGTCCCCCGCAGCTTCGGTTCGAGCGAGCAGCGCCCGCAGCATCTCGGTCCGTCCCACGATCCCGACCAACTCGCCGTCGCCATCGACTACCGGCAGGCGTTTCACGCGCTTTTCAGCGGAGAGGGCCAGAGCGCTCGCAACCGGCATCTTGTCCCGCACGGTTATGACTTCTCGCGTCATGAGTTCTCTGGCGGAGTGAGCGCGCAGTCGCTGGATGTGCTTGCGCGCGTCGGCGTTGACTTTCGCGAAGGGAACTTTCGACACCAGAATCTCCATGAGTCCCGGCCAACTCTCGCGGCTCAGCCTCGAGATCAAGTCCGAGTCCGCAATGATGCCGGCCACGCGCCGCTTGTCGTCCACAACCACCACCCGCTTGTGCGCCGACGAAACCAGAAGATCGAAAATCTGCTCGATCGTTGCGGACTCGTGCACGGTCGGAACTTCGCGGGTCATCACCTCAGCCACCGTTGCCTGCGGGCCAACGGAACGCGCTTCCGGATGCCACTCCGGCAGGTGGACGGCCGCGATCGTGTTCAATATGTCGAGGCGGCCCAGAATCCCGACCAGCTTGCCGTCCGGGTCGACCACCGGCAGCCGCTTCAGATGTTTTTCGACCATCAGTCTTGCGGCTCGCCCGAGGATGGCGTCCGGAGCAACCGTCACCACCTGGCGCGTCATCACCTCGGAAACTTTGCGATTCGGGTTCTCCAGCGATTCGTGGAGCGTGCGCACGTAATCGGGATCGGCCGCTTTTTTCAGACTGATGGTGACGTTCATCCCGCCGCGCGTCAGCAAATCATTGTCGCTGACCATTCCGACGACCTTGCCCTGGTCGTCGATTACCGGCACGGCGGTGAAGTCCCTTGTGCAGCAGCAGCTCGACCACTTGCGTGATTGGACTGTCGGGATGCACCGTTGCGACTTCGCGGCGCATGACCTCCGACACCTTGACGTCCGGCAAACCTTCCTTGAAGGGCGCTCCCGACTGCACGACCTCGACTTCCTGGGCCGTGATCAGCGCGTTCGGAGCCATCTCCCGGACCATCGCCAATCAACCGATCGATCCGCTCCGGGCGATCGACCACCGTGATCACGATCGGCAGGTCCATCGAGAGACGAAGGATCGCCGAGGTGTGGATAAGCGACGAAGCGCCAAACCCGGCGATCCCGCGCGTCGCGGTCGCGCCGCTGCATCCTTCGCGCCGGAGCATTTCGATCAGCGCCATGTACAGCGCCTGGTGATGATACCGATCGGTCTCGCCGAAGAAGATCGTGAGCTGCTTACCCCTGCCGGTGAACATGAGCCACTGCCCTCCCGACGATGGTCGAGGCGCAGACCGACGCCTGCGCATCGTTGTTCCGAAAGTCTACCAAATGCTGGATGCTGACGATCAAAGAGCCTGTCCTTTCCGGCAGAGCCCTTTCGCAAAGAAAAGCCCCTACCCGTGTTCTACACCAGTAGGGGTCATCAGCCCGTAGGTCGTTCAAACGAGCGGTTCGCGGTGGAACCCCATCACCGATTACGCCTTACATCAATGTCTCGGCCCGGCGACTCAGTCAAGGGTACTGTCCTAATCTGCCCGCGATTGTCCTAAATTGAGGCGCGGGTTGTCCTAATTTCCCGCTGACCAAGATCGAAATTTCTCCACGCCGTTAGGGGTTCTAGCGACAGGTGATGGTGGCGGTGGTGGCTTGAATCCCGACGCAGCCGTTAGTGAAGTTGATTGGGCCTTGCCTGACTGGCAATTCGCATATCGCGGTCACATTGATGTTGAGGCCGTGGAGGAAGCTCATGCAGTCAGCAATAGTATGTGGTGGGGAGGGTACAATTGGGTCATTTAGTATGCAGCAGTTGTGTCCTGTTCCTCCAGTGGCCCCCTTTGGGGCTGGAACCCAAGTGTTGCAGCAGATCTCAGCGAACTCTTGAACGGGGACGGGGGTAGCGACGGCTGAAGCAACTGAGGGTTGGGCAATGGGTTGGGCCGAGACCGTTTGGTTCTGTGCTCCCAAGATGGCGAGTATAGCCACGACGCAGCAGCAGAGGTACCTTCGCATGGTCAATTTCTCCCTTGGGGCATAGGAATCGCCCGCGACCAATAGCGTTGTAGCGCGGAACCGAGAAAAGCGAAAGCGCCCCCAAGGCTTAGGACTTTGAGCCTAGGGCCATATCGACAAGATTTTTGATTGCTGGGGCGTGCTCATTCGCGAGATCGCCGCTCGCACGCAATTCGACAACCGTACCGTCCTTCAGCCGCATTAGAAAAACCGTTTGCATCGCGGTCGACTTGCCAGCATCGGATGCCCGTGCGCCCATTTCCCTACCCTGTCGTGCGCCCTGTTGCTCTTCCATTTCCCGCCGATCCGACGTTTCGCCGCTATTATCCTCGATGGAGGAGAGTTTGGCAAGCTCAACTGTCTCCCTGAACGCCTTGATAAAAGTCGCGACACTTTCCGGGTTAAATTTGTGTACCCTGACCAAGTGATCGCGCAGATTAACATCCGAGGGCAATCCGTCTTTGTAATGCTCAAGAACCTGTCGGAAAAGCGCCGGACGTTTCGCCGCTTCGCGTAGCGCTGACTGCCGTTCGTCGGAAGAATCGGACAACTGGAGAATATTGAACCCCGTATCCGAAATCCGGTCTAGACCGCCATGCTCTTCGAGCAATCCGTATTGCCTCAAAGCCGAGAGGGCGCGAGTCCCCCGGACCGACTTTGGGCCTATACCCCAAGTCCGCAAGTATCGTATCAGCGCTGGCGGCTGTTCGCTTCTCTGCGTCATAAATCTGCCGCGCTTTCTCGATGGCGTCGCCTAGACTGAGAGAAGGATAGTTCGGGCTTCGGTGAATCTTCCTCTTTGCCTTGGCTGGCTGATTTTCGGTGTTCATGCGTTTATTCTTAATCGCTAGCTCCCTATTTGTCAAGTCGCAGCCACGCTACGGGGCGCGCTAAAAGTGGCGCTACAAATGGCGCCCTAGCTTGACATAATTAGGCGATGGGAATATTCTATATAGTGCGAGGTGATGATTATGAGACTCCCCCTAGCCCCGGCGTCCATGCTCGCCGACGAAGTACGGGGCTCTAACGAAAAGGCCCGGCCCCTGTCTGCGTCGCTGCGACAGGTGGTCCGGGCCGTGGTGAGCTTCCTAAAGCCGACCGGCGTGAGTGCGATCAACACTCGCGCCGGTCACATCTTCAACGCATCCGGGTTAGCGGACACAATGAAGTTGGCGTTTCTATTGTCGCCCCGCTCCCCGGTCAAAGCAAGATATGGGGCCGACAATGAACACTCTCCCCTTCGAGAAGCAAACTCAGATCATCGCAGCGTTGACCGAAGGCTGCTCGATCCGCGCTACTGAGCGCCTGACTCAAACGCATCGCGATTCCGTGATGCGGCTTGGCGTGCGCGTCGGCGGGGCTGCGAGCGCCTACACGACCGCCTGATGCGCGATCTGCAAGTGAACCTGATCGAGCTTGACGAGCAGTGGGATTTCATCGGGAAAAAGCAGAAGCGCGTCCGCCAGGACGACCCCGCAGAAATGGGCGATGTCTGGCTGTTTGTGGCCCTTGCAGCCACGCAGAAGGCCGTCCTGAGCACGTTGTCGGGAAACGCGACACGGAGAACACGGAAGCCCTCGCACTCGATCTGCGGGCTCGGATTCTCAATCGCCCGCAGATCACTTCGGACGGCTACACGCCGTACCCGAACGCCGTCATGCTCGCGTTCCAAACCGACGTGGATTACGCGGTCCTGACCAAGCAATACGTGGGCGATTCCAATCTGCCGGATGCGGCGCATCGCTACAGCCCCGGCCACGTCACGGGCGTCGAGCGGACAGTGATAAGAGGACGCCCCGACCCCGACAAAATCAGCACGTCCTACGTGGAGCGGTTCAATCTCAGCACGCGCATGGCGTCACGCCGGTTTACGCGCCTGACGAACGGCTACAGCAAGCGGCTGGCGGATCATCGGGCTGCAATCAGTTTGTGGGTATCCTTCTACAATCTGTGTCGAGTCCATGAATCGTTGCGCTGTACGCCCGCGATGGCGCTTGGCGTCACGGATCACGTTTGGACCATTGGCGGACTTGTGAACGCGGCGCTTGAGCCGTCGGACGTGCCGCCGCTGCCGGGACAGTCGAAAACGACGATGCGCCCCGGCTATACGCCCTTCAGGCCGGTTGTGATTAGAGGCGGGAAAATGAGTAAACCGCGTTCTTAGCTCGCGAAACGATATTCGGCGCGGGCTTGAGCTTCCAAGGATTCAGCAAATTGCGGGAACTTCTCATTGTTGAAGCTGCGGACGGTGTTTACAAACAGCCCAATCAGTTTAAGGATTGAAATGGTGATGAAAACGACGAACGATCGTCGAACGATGTAGACGATGATTTCTCCCAACACTTCGGCGCGAACCTCGAAGAGTTTCCGCCTAGCCAATGGTGAAAGCTGATTTACACGTTCTGTCCAATTTCGGACGCTCACTACAGCCGGATGATCATCGGGCGGCGTCCACGACGCCGCAAATATCATTCGCACAAATGACAATTTGTGGGCAAATCGGATCAAACTGTTTATGTCGTCGCGCAATTCGCGGTAGGTCGGGTCGTTAAATTCGATTCCGCCATCTGCGGCGAAATCAAAAAGCTCGTCTCGAATTGCAAAGAGGCGCTGGCGAAGGATATCCAGGAGAAGAGAACGCCCACTCGCATAAAAAATGCCCCAAAGCAGAATGAAGCCGAAGCAAAAGCGCACCATCCGCACCGCCATTATTATCGTCATGGCGTGTTCTCCGGTGGAGTTTTACCGCGCGTCGTCAACCCGCTTGACGTGCGGTTTGGGTCTCGCTGACGTTCGCTATCCGCGATTCGACCGGCCAATCTCTCGGTCACGTTCCTGCGCAGACGCTGCGCGTTAAGCCCAAAAATCCAGCCTGCAAGGCCGAACACATATGAAATTATCTCAGTTGGACGAATATCCGCAAGAAGGCTCGCGCCGAAATGGGCTTGGGTATTCCGACCCGCGAGGTCATGTATTGGGCGGAAAACGCCGAAATAGGTTACGAGCACCAGTCCGACGATCGGAATTGCCCGATCGGATATCTGCGAGGCGAGGTCCAAGAGCCGGAAGCGAAACTGATACTGAAGCTCCAGCTTGCGCTTTTTCAAGGCTTCGCTATTGCGCACGGTGTTTCGTTTGGTATCACCGCCCCGAACGATTTTCAACGTGTCCTAATTTCCCGCCCTGGTTGTCCTAATTCGGACAGTACCCAGTCAAGCACCGCTCTTGCGCGCGGGCGGCGCGTGCAATATTTGAATGGGGTTCGCGAACCAATTCAACGAGAGGAAGGTTATGAAGCTCTGGCATTCATCAATCCTGGTCGCCGCCGCGCTGATACTCGCAATCGGATCGGCGTGCACCGGCGCAAGCTCCGATGGAGTCCCCGTGCGCAACACCGGCCATTACGCAATTATCGACACGGATCGCGGCACTATCGTCGTCGAGCTGTACCCCAAAGTGGCGCCGCAGACCGTCGCTAATTTCGAGAAGCTCGTCAACAAGGGCTTTTACAACGGACTGACGTTTCATCGCGTGGTCCCGGATTTCGTCGTTCAGGGCGGCGATCCGGACGGCACCGGGATGGGCGGTCCGGGCTACACGGTTCCCGCCGAGATCGACGCCAATGAGAAACACCTGCGCGGCACGCTTGCGACCGCTCGCACCGGCGATCAGATCAATCCGACGCGCGCGTCCAGCGGCAGCCAGTTCTATATCTGCCTTGCGCCGCAGCCGAACCTCGACGGTCAGTACACGATTTTCGGCGGTACGATCAAAGGGATGGACGTGGTCGATCAGATTCAGAAGGGCGACCATATGAAGAAGATCACGCTGGCCAGCACTCCGCCGAAGTGACGGCAAAAGGCGCGGCCTTTTGCTGTCGTCCCGAGCCGTGGCGAGGGATCTCGTGCCAGCGGAGTCCGCTAGCCCGCCGGGTTCGTGGTTCACCGTCGACCTGCATCTGCACACCAATCGCGGCAGCTCCGATTCCAACATGTCGCCCAGCGAGCTGATCGAGCGCGCCCGGGCGCTCGGAATCGGCGCGGTATGCGTGACCGAGCACGACAACATGTGGGACCTGCACGAAATCGCCGACCTCGCGGGCGCGGCCGGCGTGCTGATCCTGCGCGGGATGGAAGTCACCACCGACCTCGGGCATATCGGGGTCTTCGGGCTGGAGCGCTACGTGGGCGGAATTTACCGGCTAGCGGAGCTCAGGCGCGTGGCGGACGCGGCCGGCGGAATCCTGGTCGCGAACCATCCTTTTCGCTACAAGCTCGATGCCCGCTTTTCATTTATCAACCCGGACTCTGAGCCGATCGACCCGGAGCATCCTGAGCGGGCGGCGGAGCTGGAGATCTTCGGTCTGGTGGACGCGATCGAAGTGCTCAACGGCGCCTGCTCCGAAGAGGAGAACCAGTTCGCGCTCAAGGTTGCACGGATAATCGGAGCGGCCGAGGTCGCAGGGTCGGATTCCCACTCGCATCGGTCGGTCGGATGCGTTACGACGCTGCTCGATAATCCGGTCGCCAGCGAGCGCGAGCTGATCGACGCGATAAAGGCCCGCCGATGCGCGGCGGGGCGGGGACTAATGCGGAGCGCGATCGAACTCTTCGGCGGGTAGGCTCGCGCGCCGCAGGCCCGATGCAAGGTGAGCGTTAGACGGGCTGACTCGTCGCGCCAACCCTACCGACGAAAAGCGCAAGCTGCTAGGCTCTGAATTGTGGCTGCGCTTACGGAATACCTGCACGCGGCGATGCGTCACGCCGAGTATGAACGGCGGCGAGTGCCAAGACCGTCGAAGATACGCGCAACGATCTTTTCTCGGCGCTCGAAGATTGGCTCTACGTCAACGCTTACGTCGCGCGATTGAAGCCGCCCGAATTCTCCGCGACGCCAATATAGACCGCGACGACTGGACGCGGGCGTAGCGTTCGCGGAGCCGACGGCTCTAACCGCGTACGCGGTTGTTTGAGCCGACAGCGCTGGGCTAGAATCTTTCGCGCAATCCCACTCCCATGAGCATCCGATGGCCGCCACCCGCGACCGACTTTCCTTAATCAAAACCATATCGTCGATCGGCGGGGATGCCGCGGGCGATTTGCGCGAGACCCTCGACCGAATCGTCACCAGCATCGCGACCGGCATGGAGGTCGAGGTCTGCTCGTTGTACCTGTTCGATCCGGAGCGCGAGCGGCTGTTCCTGCGCGCCACGGTCGGGCTGGATCGGGACTCGGTCGGCAAGGTCTCGATGCGGGTCAACGAAGGGCTGGTCGGCCTGGTGATCGAGACGATGGCGCCGGTGGCGGTTCCCGACGCGATGAGCCACGAGCGCTACAAGTATTTCCCCGAGACCGGCGAGGAGCGTTACCATTCCTTTCTCGGAGTGCCGATCCAGATCGGCAAGCGGCAGCCGATAGGAGTGTTGGTCGCGCAGACGCTCCGCAGCCGCAAGTTCAGCAAAAACGAGATCCTGCTGTTTACCACCGCGGCCAGCCAGGTCGCGCAAATCCTTTCGCATTTCAGGCTCCAGCAGACGCTCGCCACCAAGGAACGCGAGCGCGAGGAATATCGGCGCAGGATGATCGAGGCCAACCGCCAGCTCAAGGATTATGAAAAAATCGGCGGCAAGCCCCGCCTGGTGGCGCCGGTCAAGATCCGCCGGCCGCGCCTGGTCGGCCTGGCGGCCGCGCCCGGATTTGCTCACGGCGCCGCTCACGTGGTCGGCACATTTCTGTCCGCGGTTGACCGTAATCAGCGCGCGCGCGATCGCAGCGCCGAGCTAAAACGCCTGGACGAGGCGCTCTCGCGATCGGCGGCCGAGCTGGGGGTGCTGAAAGCGCGGATGGCCCCGCTGATGGCCGATACCGACCTCGAGATCTTCGACGGCCATCGCCTGATTCTGGAAGACCCGGAGTTCATCGAACGGATTCGCGACACGATCAACGCCGGCTACGCCGCCGAGAGCGCGCTGTTTCGGGTAATCGACGAGTTGAGCGCCTCGATGATGGCGGTGGCGGACGGCTACCTGCGCGAGCGCGCATCGGATTTCCGCGACGTCGGCCAGCGCATTCTGCGGCACCTGAGCCAGGAGGATCGCAAAGCCGCCTACTCGAAATCGACCATCCTGGTCGCCGAAGAGCTGACGCTCTCGCAATTGACGCTGGTATCGCACGAAAACCTGGTCGGGATGGCGCTGCAATCGGGCGGCGTAACCTCGCACGCCGCGATCCTGGCCCGCGCCTTCGAGATTCCCACCGTGGTTGGCGTGGATCATCTGATGGAGTCGGTGGTCGAAGGCGACGATCTGGTACTCGACGGAAACTCCGGGATCATCTACGTCAATCCGAGCGTCGATGTGGAGCGCGAATACGAGAACCTGAGCAAGCGCTACGAGGCCTTCAAGCGCGACCTGCTGTCGGACAAGGGCGGATTCACCGCCACCCGCGACGGGCATCGCGTGCAGATGCTCGCGAACATCGCGCTCTACAACGATATCCAGCTCGCGCTGCGCTACGGCGCCGAGGGCGTCGGCCTGTTGCGATCGGAGTTCTCGTTCCTGACTTACGAGGACTTCCCCGACGAGGACCAGCAACTCACGCTTTACAGCCGGATGCTGGCGCCGATGGAAAAGCGGCCGGTGACCATCCGCACCCTCGATATCGGCGCCGACAAGTATCCGCCCTATCTCAGGGTGCCGCGCGAGGATAATCCGTTCCTCGGATGGCGCTCGATTCGCATCTCGCTCGAGATGTCGGGCCTCTTCAAGGTCCAGTTGCGCGCGATCCTGCGGGCCGCCGCGCGCTACAATGTGCGGATCCTGTTTCCGATGATCTCGAGCGTCGAAGAGCTGCGCCGCGCGCGCGAAATCCTCCAGGAGGCGCAGATGGAACTCTTCAAGGAGGGCCTGGAGCATAACCCGAATATCGAGGTCGGGATTATGATCGAGGTGCCGGCCGCAGTTTGGCTCGCGCCCCGGCTGGTGCGCGAGGTTGACTTCTTCTCGATCGGCACCAACGACCTGATCCAGTTTCTGCTTGCGGCGGATCGCAATAATCCGAAAGTCGCGCAGCTTCACGAGGCGCTGCATCCTGCGGTCCTCGCCGCGATATCCGAAGTGGCGAGCGTCGCCAAGGGCGCGGGCAAGGAGGTCTGCATCTGCGGCGAGATGGCGAGCGATCCGCTGGCCACGCTGCTGCTGATCGGGCTGGGACTCGATCAGTTGAGCCTGAGCCCGCTGTTCATCCCGGTGGTTCGCAAGCTGGTCCGGGGGACGGAGTTCCAGACCGCGAAACTGATCGCGCGGGACGTCCTCGGGATGGCGACCGCGCAGGAGATCAAGGGCTACCTGATCGAGCGCTACCGCGACCTCGGGCTTATCGAGATGGTCGAGATGTACCGCTAGGGGGGGGCCGACGAAGTCGGTTCGCTGAAGAAGCCCTTTCAATTCCGGTATCTTACCGCTAAATGTTGACTGGACCGGTCGGGATTGGATAGTTGTGTAGTCTGCCGTCGCTTGACCGCCCGGTTAGAGGCCCCGGAAGGGTGGGTTCGAGGTTCAGCCCGGGACTCGGAGTGGGGCAGGAAACAGGTGAATAAAAGATGCTTCTTTTAGCTTCGTTCTTAATCTTTGCTGCCGGTCTCGCAGTGCTTGGTTACATCGTAATCGGGCGGAATCGTTATGGCGGCCGGGGAACGCCGAGCCTTCAACTCGGCGCCACCCAGAGCGCTCTCAGCCATGGTTCGCTCACCGCCGAGCCGTGCCGCACAGTGAGGGTTTACTTCATCAAACCCTCCCGCTACGACGAGGAGGGTTTCGTCGAGTTCTATCGATATGGCGTGCAGCCGAATAACACGCTGACGGTCCTCGCTGCGCTCAACGATTCGTTCAACAAGCGCCATTCGGCCGCGAGGAACGTCTTCCTGCAGACCGTCATTTGGGACGAAATCTGCGACGGGGTCCTCAGCGCCGAAACCGTCAAGGCGATCAAGGACAAGGCGCGCGAGGACGGTGTGGAGCTGCTGATCGGGATGGCCGGCGTGCAGTCCAACCAATACCCGCGCGGACGCGACCTGGCGTTGCAGTTCGTGGCCCACGGGATGACAACCATGATGGGTGGGTTCCACGTCAGCGGTTATCCGGACTCGTGCAAGTTCCTCAACGACTGCGGCGTCACCACTATCGTCGGCGAGGCCGAAAACCTGTGGTTCGACATAGTCGAGGACTTCCTGCGCGGCGAGTTGAAGCTCCATTACTCCGTGACCGAGGGCATCCGGGCCAAGACCGGCCGCGAAGATATTATCGTGCCGATGATCACCGACGCCCAGTTGCCGCTGCTTGACGATCGGTATTTGACCCGCTTCTTCAATCCCGCGATGACGACGCTCGACACCTCGCGCGGATGTCCCTTCACCTGCTCGTACTGCAGCGTGAAGAACGTGATGGGGCGCACGATGCGATCGCGCGAGCCCGAGGCGGTGGTGAACTGGGTGCGCGACGCCGTACGCTATCACTCGATCGAATCGCTGTTCCTGGTCGATGACGACTTTTTCAGAAGCCCGCGATGGGAAGAGATTCTCACCGGGCTGGGCGAAGTCAAGAAGGAATTCCCCAAGCTGTCTTTCATGATGCAGGTGGACGTCGACGCGTCGTGCTACGCGAATCTTGCCGAAGGCGAGACCGAAAGCGCCAAGCACAAGCGCAGCCGGCGGTTCGTCGAGCTGGCGGCCAATGCCGGATGCTACGAGGCGTTCGTCGGTATCGAGTCGCTCAATCCCGACAATCTCAATTTTGCGACCAAGTACCAGAACACCGATGACCGGCGTCATAAGCTGAGCCTCGAAGAGTCGCAGTCGCGCGTCTACAACAAGTATCGCCGGGTCGTCGACAACTGGCATCGGGCGGGCGTTTCGGTCCACGCCGGATACATGCTGGGCTTTCCGTTCGACGGCGCCGATTGCGGGCGCATCGCGGCCCGCGTGCTCCGGAAGATCGGCTTCGATATCGTCTCGTTCTTCATCATGACGCCGCTGCCCGGAACCGAGGATCAGATCCGCTACGCCAAGGAAGATGCGATAATCGACTGGGATTTCAACAATCTCGATTCGCAGCACGTCACGCTCAAGCACGACCGGCTCGACGTGCAGTCCTGGATGAACGCGTACCGCGAGGCGTTTACCGGTTTCTATACCGTAGGGCGGATGCTGCACACGATTTTCACCGTCGCCGGCGGCCGGAACCTGGGGACCGAGGCGCGGCTCTCGACTCTGCGCCAGTTTCTCTATTACTTCTTCAGCTATCGCCTGGGACGCCATCCGATGGTGGGCGGGATCTGGCAGATCCGCCGTCGCGACGTTCGCCGCGCCGCGGTGACCGACGACGAAGCGCGCCGCCATTATCTTGGCGGCCTGCGCTTCGACGCGATCTTGCGCGGCGACGGCGGCGAGTTCGCCTCCGCGCCCGCCTGAAGGCGCGGACCTGTCATTTGGCCGGCGCGGTTACATCGCGCCGGTCTTGTATCTGGCGGGATGCGACCGCCATGCCGTCGGCAATCCCGTTGCTTCCGTCGTGAACCCCTGGCTTACAGTTGCGATCGCCGCGATTGCGCTGGCGGCGATCATCTTCGTGCCGGTGGTGCGCCGGGTCGTTGGGGCGATGGTTGGATTCGGCGGCGCCTTCGTGGCGATTGCGATCGCGATAGGCGGGACCGCCATCCTGATCAACGACGTATCGATATCCGACAGTCCCGGCCCTTCCGCGAGAGTTTGGCGCTTCCTTACGATGGATTCCGCCGCCACAAGCACTGACGGACAAAGCTCAGCCGAATGCGCCCGCGGATGGGAAGGCGCCGGGTCCGGAGCGCCCGCAAACGCGGCCTCGTCCGGCGCCTCCAAGGAGGCGGAGCCGCGCCGCGGGAAGAGCAGGCGCGCGCGTGCCGAGTCCGGCAAGATGGCGCCCGCGACACCTGTTGCGATACCCGCTGGCGCATCCCAAGAGGCCGACGCCGACGACTATCCCGAGCTGGTGCGGCGCGGCTATCCCGGTATCCCACCCTCCCGGCTGTTTCAGCTTGCGCAGCAGACCGTCAACGAGCTCGGCGGATGGAAAATCTCGAGCGCCGACGCGGCCAGGGCCACGCTTGATTGCGTCTATACCACCCGGATTTTCCGATTCGAGGACGAAGTGCGAATCGTGGTCACACCGAAGAGCGAGATCGACTTGTGTTCGCGATCGCGGATCGGCGCGCCAGGCTCGGTTTCCTGGCTGAGATTTTTCCCCGGTGACTTCGGCGCCAACATCGGTCATGTCAAGCAGTTCTATCAGGCACTCGAACCGCGGGTCGATGCGGTCTATAAGGAACAGGAGGACAAGGGCAACCGGTAGAGGGCCCGGAAATGGTCAAGGACGCGGAAATCGACGCGCTGGCAAATCACCTGGTGGACGGACTGATCGCGCGCGGCTCGATCGAGGCCCAAGGCCGGCGCCGCCGATCTGGTTGCATGCGTCGTCGAGCTGATGTCGGCGAACTTCGAGACCGAAGCAAAGATCGACGACGAGGCCGACAAGATGGCTGAGGAGCTGGCTCGCAAGGATCCGCGCGCGGACGTGACCCGCTTGCGGCACATGATCAGGCAGCGCCTGGCCGACAAATATGGCTTCACGCTTTAGCGACGGCATCGCCGCATGAAACTCAGCGAAGACCGGGTCCTCTTCCTCGCGCGCGAGTCGCTCGCCCGGATTCGTGACGAAGGACTGGCTGAGATCAGGAATTTCGCTCTCGCGCTCAGGCAAGCCCGCGAACTGATCGCCGAGTTCGCGCAGAAGGGCGACGCGGTCGACGCGATGGTGCGCGCCAAGATCGCTTCGCTGAAACGCGGCGTGGTCGAAGGCAGCGCCGAGTGGGGCATTCTGTATCGCCGCTATCGCGATGACGAGCTGCGCAAGAAAGGGCCGCGCCGCTGACGAGCAGCGCCCGCGTCGGCAAACCCTTTCGCTGGCGGCGTCCGCTGTTACAATTGTTCGCATGAACCAAACCGAATTTCTCCGGCTTGCCGATACGTGCCTGACCAAAGTCTCGAAGAGGCTCGAAGACTTCGACTCCGCCGATCTTGACTACACCATCGGCGATGGCGTGCTCACGATCGAATTTCCCGATGGCTCCCGCTTCATCGTGAGCCGCCAGACGGCCACGTCGCAGATCTGGCTGGCCGCGGACGCGCACGGATTCCACTACAGCTACGATGCTGGCCGCGACGCCTGGCTCGACGACAAAGACGGTCACGAGCTCCTCGCTAAGCTGGCGGAACTGCTCTCGGAGAAGCTCGATCGCAATCTCGAATTGTAGGTCAGTTCGAGTCGATCATATAGCGAAAATCTGCCCGTTTAGCCAGCTTCTTCCTTTCCAGAAACGACAACTGAAACGGCGCTTGCATCCACGGCCGACGCGAGTATACTCGCGTTAGCACTCTCGCCGCACGACTGCCAGTTGACTTCAGGTCAGAGGTGATTATCTTAACGGCGAACAGTTCTGTCCAAAATCGGCAGAGATTTCAAACCAAGGAGGTGGCTTGAGGCCATGAAAATCAGACCCCTAGGAGACCGCATTTTAGTCAAACGGATCCAGGAAGAGGAAAAGACCAAAGGAGGGATCATCATCCCCGACACTGCCAAGGAAAAGCCCCAGGAAGGCAAGGTCGTGGCGGTCGGCAAAGGCAAGGTGACCGAGCAGGGTAAGCTGCTGGCGCCTGACGTCAAAGCCGGTGACCGAATCCTGTTCGGGAAGTATTCCGGCAGCGAAGTGAAGATCGAAGGCGAGGAGCATCTCATCCTGCGCGAGGACGATATCCTCGGCGTGCTCGAATAGATCGCGCCTGCGTCCGCCCGTCCGATCTAATGACATTCTGACTTTGCAGCAAGCGAGAGGTTAACAACAATGCCCGCCAAAATGGTTCGTTTCGCACAGGAGGCGCGCGAGAAGATTCTCAAGGGTGTGAATGTTCTCGCCGACGCCGTAACCGTGACGCTCGGCCCCAAGGGCCGCAACGTCGTGTTGGAGAAGAGCTTCGGCGCCCCGACCGTGACCAAGGACGGCGTGACGGTCGCCAAGGAAATCGAGCTCGAAGACAAGTTCGAGAACATGGGCGCGCAGATGGTCAAGGAAGTTGCCTCCAAGACCTCGGACGTCGCCGGCGACGGCACTACCACGGCGACCGTCCTCGCGCGCGCGATCTTCACTGAGGGCATCAAGATGGTCGCGGCCGGGCATGATCCGATGTCGCTCAAGCGCGGGATCGATCGCGCGGTCGAAGCGGTGATCGGAGAGCTGAAGAGCCTCTCCAAGCCCACCAAGGATCGCAAGGAGATCGCGCAGGTCGGTACGATTTCCGCCAACAACGACTCGACCATCGGCGACATCATCGCCGAGGCGATGGAAAAGGTCGGCAAGGAAGGCGTGATCACCGTCGAGGAGGCCAAGGGCCTCGAGACCACGCTCGAAGTCGTCGAGGGGATGCAGTTCGACCGGGGCTACCTGTCTCCCTACTTCGTGACCGATCCCGAACGGATGGAGACCAAGCTCGAAGACGCGTACATCCTGATCCACGAAAAGAAGATCTCCTCGATGAAAGATCTGCTGCCGATTCTCGAAGCGATCGCAAAGACCGGCAAGCCGTTCATCCTTATCGCCGAGGATATCGAGGGCGAGGCTCTGGCTACTCTGGTCGTCAACAAGATTCGCGGCACACTGTCGTGCGTCGCGGTCAAAGCGCCCGGCTTCGGCGATCGGCGCAAGGCGATGCTCGAAGACATCGGGATTCTGACTAACGGCAAGGTGATCGCCGAGGAACTCGGGCTCAAGCTCGAAAACGTGACGCTTCAAGACCTCGGCCGCGCCAAGCGAATCGTGGTCGACAAGGACAACACCACCATCATCGATGGGGCCGGCAAGAAGGCCGACATCGAGGGACGCATCAAGCAGATCCGGGCGCAGATCGACGAAACCACGTCGGACTACGACCGCGAGAAGCTGCAGGAGCGCCTCGCGAAGCTGGTCGGCGGCGTGGCGGTGGTCCGGGTCGGCGCCGCAACCGAAGTCGAAATGAAGGAGAAGAAGGCGCGGGTCGAGGATGCGCTCCACGCAACGCGCGCGGCGGTCGAGGAGGGCGTTGTGCCGGGCGGCGGCGTCGCGCTGATTCGTTCGTCCTCGGCGCTCGAAGGCATCCGCGCAGGGGAAGACGAAAAGGTCGGGATCAACATCATCAAGAAATCGCTCGAAGAGCCCTGCCGATGGATCGCCTCGAACGCCGGATGGGAAGGGTCGATCGTCGTCGACAAGATCAAGAACAACAAGGGCGCCTTCGGCTTCAACGCGGCCAGCGAAGAGTTCGAGGATCTGATGAAGGCCGGAATAATCGATCCAACCAAAGTGGTCCGCAGCGCGCTGCAGAACGCGTCGTCGGTCGCGGGCCTGCTGCTAACCACCGAGTGCATGGTCGCCGAGAAACCGGATGAGAAGGGCGGCGGCGGACAGGGCGGCGGGATGCCTCCCGGCGGAATGATGTAACAACCGCCTCGCATTGAGGTTGGTTGTGGGCTGATGTGGGAGAGCGGCGGCCGGATTCCCGGCCGCCGCTCTATTTTTCGGAGCTCCCCGTTCGCGTTGGGCTCGCGCGCGCCTGTCGCATCGGAGGGAATCCGGGACGCCGGTATGTCCCGGTTCGCGACACTTTCGCGCGATGCGCGGAAGCCCCAGCAACAACGCGCAGCCCGATGCAATGCTGGTCTTTGCTGGCGCGATGCCGGTTGCAGCTCTGGCTTGCTCCTTGCTCCGACTCCCTGCCATGGCCGTACGCGCGCTGGTCGTCGATGATTCGATCTTCGTACGATCGATTATCCGCCGCCAACTGGAGCGGATCGGATGCACCGTCGTCGCCGAGGCTGAAAACGCCTCGCAGGGGCTGAGCCTCTTCAGGAGCCTCAAGCCCGACCTCGTTACGCTCGATATCGTGATGGCCGAAGCCGACGGGATCGATTCGCTGACCGCCTTCCGCGCGATTCGGCAGGAAGCACCCGAGGTCCCGGTCATAATGATGACGGCGATGCCGTTTGACGAAAGCCGCGAGACCTTCATGCGCGCCGGCGCGCAGGACTATATCGTCAAGCCATTCAACAGCGGGGCCTTCGAGCAGATCCGCCGAAAGCTGGCGGCGATTTTTCCGGAGCTGAATCGTCGCGACGGCCCTGCCGGCGCTGCCGAATCCCCATCGCGCAAGTCGATGCAGTGAGAGACTACAACCTCACCACGAACCTCGAGCAGTTGTTGGCGGCTGCGGCCGTCAATGCAGCCGGCGCTCTCAGCCGGCTGCTGAATGACGAGGTCCAGGTTCGATACTCGCGGGTCTACTACGGAGATTGGCGCGAAGCCCTTCTGGAGAGCTTTCATGGACGCGGCAATTTGCTGGCCCTCAGTCAGACTGCGTTCGGCGTCGAAACGATGACGGTGTCTCTGGTGGTCGAGGAGGACTACGTCGATCGTCTGCTCGACATGCTTATGGGACGGCGCGGCGGCTTCCGCGCGGCCGTCCTGGACGCGGACGCGCCGGACGGCGAGCGGTTCCTTTCGTGCGAAATCGACGCCCTGAAAGAGGCCACCAACGTCGTCACCTGCATATGCATGCAGGCGTTGTCCGGGCAGCTTGACCCGACCGGCGTCTCGCTGCCATCGGTGCTGCCGGAAATGTCGCTGGTGGACAGGGTCTGCTGGCTGCTGCCCGACGCGCAAGCGATATGCGCCAAGTCGCGGTTCAGGGCTTCCGCCCTTCCGCTCGAGATCGAGCTCACGATGTCGATTGTGCAACCGCCCGAATCAGGGGCTAGCGTGAGTTCGAGCCCGGCGACCGTACTGCCAGGCGCTCGACGTTCGGGCGGTCCCCGGGCACGCAGTTGACGCACGCGACCCAGCCCGACTCGTCGCCGGCATAGAGCGGCGCAGGCGTTCCGCAATAAAAGGCGCGAGTCGCGCCTTGCGACACGTCGCTGAACACGTGCACGTGCCCGAGCGCGATATAGTCGTAAGCGCTCGCCTGTATTTCCGCCGGCGTGATCGGCGAGGAGCGCTGGAACTCGCCATCCTCCATGAAGTAGCCGTGCGCCAGCGCGATGTTCCACTCGCCCTGCGACGGCGCAGGCATCCCCGAAAGCGGCCGGTTGTCCGGCGTATGCTCCACCAGCGCGCGCCCCCAGACTCGCGCCGCCAGATCGGGAAAGTGAAGCAGCTTGCCCGCAGGCTCCAGGATGAGGTGAAGGTTGCCGGGTAGTGCGCTTTCGGGAAGTGCCGCGTACAGAGAGCGCTCGTCGTGGGCGTCGTGGTTCCCGGGGATCATCACGACCCGCATCCGCGCGCGCCCGATCTCGCCGAATGCAAAGTCGAGCGCCTGCTCGCTGATTCGGCTCGAATCGAAAAGATCGCCGACGATCAGCAGCAGGTCGGCATCGCGGGAGTTGGCGATCGAGATGACCTCGCTGAACGCCCGCCGCACCACATCGCGAAGCGCCTCGCCCCGCTCGCCCGTCCCGAAGCTGTCGGTCTCCAGGTGAACGTCGGAGGTATGAACTATCCGCAGAGGTCTCGATGCCGGCATTTTCCGCCTGTAATCGTGTGCAACCCTCCAAGATATTAGCAGGGCGTCGAGCAAAGCGGTGAACGGCCATTTGTCATTGATTATCCGGGTACCGAACGCAGACCCTACCACGGACCTTCGAGCCTGCCGCAGTGGTAGGGATTCTTCGCTCCGCTCAGAATGACGTCGGAGCCCCGAGAGGAGTAGCATTCCAAGTTCGCCCTCCCGGATATAGACTCGGTGGTTCCTTTGCGCAGGAGGCCCAGGCTGTGATCGTCGTAATGAAGGCACACGCGACCGAGGACGAGATCCAGAGCATCGTGCGGATGGTCGAGGAGCTCGATTATCGCGCGCACATCATCCGCGGCATCGAGCGCACGGTCGTCGCGTGCGTCGGCGAGGAGCGCGGCGAACACCAGCTCGGGCATCTCGAGTCCGTCGCCGGCGTGGAGCGCGTCATGCCGGTGCTGCAACCCTACAAACTGGCGAGCCGCGAGGTGCGCCCCGAGGGCTCGCGGATCAGCGTCGGCGGGGTCGAGATCGGCGGCAAACGCCTGACCGTGATCGCCGGCCCGTGCGCGGTCGAAAGCGCCGACCAGGTGCGCAAGGCAGCCGAGGCGGTCAAGCGCGCCGGCGCCCATATGCTGCGCGGCGGGGCGTTCAAGCCCCGCACCTCGCCCTATTCCTTCCAGGGCATGGAGGACGAGGGGCTCCGGCTGCTCGAGGAAGCCGGGCGCGCCGTCGGGCTGCCGGTGGTGACCGAGATCATGGACCCGCACGATATCGATCTGGTCGTGCGGCACGCCGACATGCTCCAGGTCGGCGCGCGCAACGCGCAGAACTTCTCGCTGCTGCGGCGCCTCGGAAAGGTCAAGAAGCCTATCCTGCTGAAGCGCGGGATGGCGACCCGGCTCGATGAGTTTCTGATGGCCGCCGAATATATACTTTCGGAAGGAAATCCCGACGTTGTGCTATGCGAGCGCGGGATTCGCACCTTCGAGACCGCGACCCGGAACACGCTCGATCTGAACGCCGTGCCGCTGCTCAAGGCGCAGACGCATCTGCCGGTGGTCGTCGATCCGAGCCACGGCACCGGCCTCTGGTCGCTGGTCACGCCGATGGCCCTGGCGGCGGTCGCGGCCGGAGCGGACGGCTTGCTGATCGAAGTTCATCCGCATCCCGAACAGGCACGCTCCGACGGTCCTCAGCAGCTCCGCCCCGCCACCTTCATCGAGTTGATGACTGCCCTCAAGCCCGTGGCCGAAGCAGTCGGCCGCTCGCTGTAGCCCCCGGACGCTCGTCGCCCGTTCTGGATTCGCTCCGAGAGTGTCATTCCGAGCGCTGCGCGAGGAATCTCATGCCAACAAGACCCGCTCAGATCCAGCCACGTAGGACTTGGCGTGCTGATCAAGTCGAGAACGTCACCGACGTGCTACCCGGCAACGTCCGCGAGCGCGGCCAGCAGGCGGCGCGGTAGGTCGTCGAATGGGCCGTTCGACATGAACAGCGCGATATCGCCCGCGCGCGACTCGGCCCGCATCCGATCGAGGATCTCGGTTGTTGACTGACACGCGATTGCGATCGGACCGCGCTTGCTGATCGCGCCGGCCAACGCGTCGGTCTCGAGCCGCTCACCCTGCGGAATCGGATCGTTGGGCTTGAAGTAGACCGGGCCAAGGTAAACTCGCGCGGCGCGGTCGAAGGCGCACTCGAACTCCGCCTGGAAGATCCTGCGCCGGCTCGTGTTCGAGCGCGGCTCGAAAGCCGCCAGAATCCTGCGGCCCGCGAAGCGATCTCCGATCGCTTCGAGCGTCGCGCGGATCGCGGTCGGATGATGCGCGAAATCGTCCACCACTGTAATTCCCGCCGCTTCGCCGATTATCTCCTGCCGCCGCGCTACGCCTCTGAACGACGCGAGCCCCGGCACGATCTCTCCGGCACTGACTCCGAACTCGCTCAGAAGCGCGAACACGCCCAGCGCATTGGCGACGTTCATTCGGCCGCCGATCGGCAGCCGCACATCATTCGCGACGCGCTGACCTTCGCGCGCGATCGCGAATCGCGCTCCGCGCGAGTCGATGCTGACATCGATCGCGCGATAGCCGCCGGCGCCGAGTCCGAAGGTGATCCGCCGCGCTCGCGTGCTCGCGCTCACTTCGAGCGCCGCCGCCGAATCGGCCGAGACCGCCAGCACGCGGTCCAGATCGAGTTGATCGCTAAGCCTGCGGAACGACGACTTGACGTGGTCGAGATCGCGGTAGATGTCGGCGTGATCGAACTCGACCGACGTAACGATCGCGCCGTCGGCGCGATAATGAAGGAACTTCGGACCCTTGTCGAAGAAGGCGGTATCGTACTCGTCGCCTTCGATCACGAAATCCGGCCCCGCTCCGAGACGGTAGTTCGACTTGAAGTCGATCGATGCGCCGCCGACCAGCATCGACGGATCACGCCCGGCGCTCGCGAGCACATGCGCCATCATCGCAGTGGAAGTCGTCTTGCCGTGCGTGCCGGTGACCATCAGCACTCGCCGCTGGCTAAGGAAGAAGTGCCACAGCGCCTCGGGCATCGACAGGTACGGAATGGAACTGGCGAGCAGCGCTTGCGCTTCCGGATTCGCGCGCGGCACGACGTTGCCGACGATCACCAGGTCCGGCGCCGGCGAAAGATTATGCGCACCGAAGCCGATCGTCACACCGACCCGCAGCCGCTTGAGCAGCGAGGCGGCCGGTTCGTAGAGCTGGTCGTCCGAGCCGGTCACTCGAAAGGCGCGCTCCGCGAGCATCCCCGCCAGCGCCGCCATCGCGGTTCCCGCGACGCCAATCAGGTGAACGTGATGAATCGCCGAGGGCACCGCCGCCAGCCGCGCGGCGGAATCCGATGAGACCTCAGTCGGCAAGCTCGGCTCCGCCGCTCACTACAATGGCGCGCGCCGCAGCCGCAACGCGTTGGTGATTACGGAGACCGAGCTCAAGCTCATCGCGGCGCTCGCGATCATCGGGTTGAGCAGCATCCTGAACACGGGGTAGAGGACGCCGGCCGCGATCGGGATACCGATCACATTGTATACAAATGCAAAGAACAGGTTCTGCCGGATATTGCGCATCGTCGCGCGGCTCAAATTGCGCGCCTTCGCGATTCCGCGCAGGTCGCCCTTGACCAGCGTCACCCCGGCGCTCTCGATCGCGACGTCGGTCCCGGCGCCCATCGCGATTCCCACCTGCGCCTGCGCGAGCGCCGGCGCATCGTTGATTCCATCACCCGCCATCGCGACCACTCTGCCTTCCGACTGAAGCCGCCTCACGATTCGCGCCTTGTCCTGCGGCATCACCTCCGCCTCGACGCCGTCGAGGCTGAGTATGCGCGCCACGGCCTGCGCCGTGATTCGGTTGTCGCCGGTGAGCATCACGATTCGCACGCCGTCATCGCGGAGCATTCGCACAGCCTCGTAGCTTGATTCCTTGATTGGATCGCCGACTCCGAGCAGACCCGCAGGCCGTCCGTCGATCGCCGCGAAGATGACCGTCTGTCCGTCGCGCATGAGAGCCTCGGCTTGTTCCGCAAGCGGCCGGGTATCGATACCCACGCCGGCCAGCAGTGCGAGGCTGCCCGCAATCACCGAGCGGCCATCGATCGTGCCGCTCACGCCTCTTCCCGTGATCGAGCGGAAGCCGGTTGGCTCTGAAAGCCGCAAGCCCTTCTCCGCCGCGCCCGCCGCGATCGCCGCCGCTAGCGGATGCTCGCTGCCACGCTCGAGGCTCGCGACCAGGCGCAGAAGCTCGGCGTCGGACCGCCCGAGTGCGACGACCGCCGTAAGGCGCGGTTTGCCCTCGGTGAGCGTGCCGGTCTTGTCGACCACCAACGTATCGATCCTTTCCATGAGTTCCAGCGCCTCGGCGTTCCTGATCAGGACGCCGGCGTGCGCGCCGCGTCCGGTGCCGACCATGATCGACATCGGAGTTGCCAGTCCCAGCGCGCACGGGCATGCGATGATCAGCACCGCTACCGAAGCGACGATCGCGTGAGCCAGGCGCGGCTCGGGACCGGCTAGACTCCACACCACGAACGTGATTGCGGCGGCCGCAACGACGCCGGGCACGAAGTACGACGCGACCACGTCGGCCAGCCGCTGGATCGGCGCGCGGCTGCGCTGCGCCTCCTGAACCATCCTGACGATCTGCGCGAGCAGCGTATCGCTCCCGACCCGATCCGCGCGCATCACGAACGCGCCGGTCCCGTTGACGGTTGCGCCCACGACCTGATCGCCGGGCCGTTTTGCGACCGCGATAGGCTCGCCGGTGATCATCGATTCGTCAACCGCGCTGGAACCCTCCAGCACCACGCCGTCAGCGGGAATCTTTTCGCCCGGGCGGACGCGCAGCCGATCGCCCGGAGCGACCCGGTCGAGCGATATGTCCTCATCGCCGCTGTCGTCGCGAATCCGCCGCGCAGTGCGGGGCGCCAGGCCGAGCAGCGCGCGGATCGCGCCGGCAGTCTGGCTGCGCGCGCGCAGTTCGAGCACCTGACCGAGCAGGACGAGCGCGGTGATCACGGCCGCGGCCTCGAAGTAAACCTGCGGCGCACCGCCCGGCGCGCGGCCCGATTCGGGAATCAGCGCGGGAAAGACCGCCGCAATCAGGCTGTATCCGTAGGCGATTCCCACGCCGAGGCCGATCAGACTGAACATGTTGAGGTTGCGATTGACGATCGAGCGCCACGCGCGCTGGAAAAACGGTAGCGCGCCCCACATCACGACCGGAGTCGCCAGCACGAGTTGAATCCAGACGACGAGACCCGCGCCGAGAGCGTGCTGAACCGGTTCCCCTGGCAACAGGTCGGACATCGAGAGCAGCAGCGTGGGAACCGCCAGCGCCGCGCTGATCCGGAATCGGCGGGTCATGTCCGCGAGTTCAGGATCGGCGGCCTGCTCCGCGGTGGCCGCCAGCGGCTCGAGCGCCATCCCGCAGATAGGGCACGGGCCGGGCGCGTCGCGGACAACCTCCGGATGCATCGGGCAGGTATAGCCGGCGGCGGAGACCGGCTTCGCCGCGCGATCGGGCGCCGCGTGATGCACGCTCTCCTGGCGCCCGGTCACGTACGTCGCGGGATCGGATGCGAACTTTTCGCGGCATCCGGCGCAGCAGAAGTAATAGGTCGCGCCGTCGAAAGTGGCCGAGTGAACCGCGCTTGCGGGATCCACGTTCATTCCGCAAACCGGATCTTTAGCGGCCGATGCGGAAAGCGGGGCGGATTTGCCGGAGACTGATTCCATGAGGCCGGAAGAACGGCGGAGCGCGACGATCAGGCGCCGATAGCTTCCATTATCAGATCGTGAATCCTGGGGCGGAAGTCGCGAATGGCCTGATTGTCGCGTTTGGGATGCACGCGATTGGTCAGGAGCGAAACCGCGAGCTGGCGCTCGGCTCGATCCAGATCGAAGTGCCGGTGAAGCCCAGATGTCCTACTGCGGCGGGCGAGAAGTGACTGCCGGAGCTCGAATGTTGCGCCGACGGCGTGTCCCATCCGAGCGCCCAGGTCGAGCCGTCCACGGCGTTGTCGCGAGTCCAGAACTCGCGCAGGATCTTTTGCGGCACGAAATCCGAGCGCCCCGCGTAGCATCCGAGCAGCTCGCCCACGATTCGATCGACTTCCCTGACCGGCGCGAACAGCCCCGCGTGCCCCGCCACGCCGCCCATCGCGTAGGCGTTCTCGTCGTCCACTTCCCCGACCAGCAGGCGCTTGCGCGAGGGGCAGACCTCGGTCGGCGCGAACATCTCCGGCACCGGTTCGAGCCGCCGGGTCCGGACCATCGAGATATCGATAAAGTCGGTCATGCGGAGACCTAGCGGGCGGTAAATTTTCTCGCGGCAGAAACGGTCGAGCGCTACGCCGCCGACCTGCTCGATCACTTCGCCGAGCAGGATGAAGTTCAAGTCGGAATAGATGCTCTTGGTGGCCGGAGCAGCCTCGGGCTTCTCGCGATGGATCTGCTCGTAGACGAATTCCTTGGCGCCGCGGCTGGCCATGAAGTTGACCTTGCCGCCGCGCTCGATCTCCGCGATCTGCTGGTAGAAGGGGCGCCAGGCCGCGAGTCCCGAGCTGTGCGCCAGCAGATGGCGAAACGTGATGCGCCCCTTGCCGTGCACGCCGAAGTCGTGGAAGAAGCGCGTGAAGCGATCGTCGAGCCTGAGCTTGCCGTCGCGCATGAGCATCATCACCGCGATCGTGGTCGCCAGCGGCTTGGTGAGCGAGGACAAGTCGAAGACCGTCTCGATTCGCATCGGCTGGCGATCGGGCGTAATCGAGCGAAAGCCAAAGGCCCGCTCGAACACCACTTCGCCGCCAATCCGCACGACGATGGTTGCGCCCGGAATCACGCCGCGCTCGATCGCTTGCGCGAATTCCTGCTCGACCTTCGACCAATCGAAGTCCAAGTTAAAGCTCCACTTTAAGTGATGACCGGCGCATCGGCGAACGAGAGTTTCATGGTGCGCGAATCGAGCCGGGCGCGGACCCCGAGCGGCAGGGCGAGATTCTCAGTGCCGTGGCCCGCTTCCAGACCGCACAGCACCGGACATCCGAGGTTGCCGGTCTGCTCGGCGATGAATTCGCTGATAAGGCGGCGCTCCCGCTCACTGTCCTCGGGCGCAGGCAGACCGCCGAAGGCGATGCCCGCCACTTCATCGAGCGCGCCCGACTGTTTCAGTTGCACCAGCATCCGATCGATCCGATAGGCCTTCTCGCCGGTGTCTTCGAGGAACAGGATTTTTCCGGCAAACTCGGGCGCCCACGGCGTACCGAGCATCGCGACCACGACCGAGAGGCATCCGCCGATAAGCTCGCCCTCCGCGAGGCCGGGACGTATCACGTCGCGCGCGTCGATCTCGAAAGACGGCATCTGGCCGCAGAGCAGGCGAACCAGATGGTCGAAAGATCGGCGCGAGAGTCCGAACGCCGGCCCCGCCATCGGCCCGTGAAAACAGACCATCCGGCTGCGCCCGACGATCGCGTTGAGCAGGAATGTCACGTCCGAGAAGCCGATGAAAATTTTCGGCGTGCGCGCAATCGCGCCAAAATCCAGCAGCGGCAGAAGGCGGCCGGAGCCGTATCCGCCGCGAGCGGCGAAGATCGCCTTCACCTCGGTATCGGCGAAGAAGGCGACAAGCTCGGCGGCGCGATCGCGATCGCTGCCCGCCAGGATTCCGTTGCGGCTGAGCGCGTGCTTCGACACCTTGACCCGAAAGCCGCGCGCGGCGAGCGCGTTCACGCCGCGCTCGAGGAACTCAGGCTCGATTGCCGCCGCAGGCGCGACCACGCCGACCGTATCGCCGGACCTGAGGGCCGGGGGTCTGATTCGGGGACGATCCACTTTTGGTGGATTAAGCCTACCACACGAGCGTCGGTGCGTGGATAAACCCGCTCGGGAGAGAAGCGATAACTACTTCCGCCCCCACGCTCCGCCGCCCGGAGTCTCGACTCTTATTCGATCGCCCGGCTTGAGGTTCACGTTGGCCTTGCCCGGAAGTTTGCTGCGTCTGTGATTCTGCACGAGGTAGTTGGCGCCCGGCGCGCCCGGACCGCCGCCGGCGAGCCCGTACGGCGCGAGCTTGCGCCGATCGGTCAACAGGCTGACGTTCGATTCGACCAGGCACTCCAACTCGCGCACCAGCCCGTCGCCGCCGCCGAAGCGGCCGCGCCCTCCCGATCCGCGCCGGATGCGATACTCAGTGATGCGCATCGGATAGTAAGCTTCGAGCGCCTCGATTGGCGTGTTCAGCGTGTTGGTCATGTGAGTGTGAATTCCCGACGCGCCCGGATGCCCGCGGGCGGCGCCCGCGCCTCCTGCGATCGTCTCGTAGTATGAGAAGTGCCGGCTGCGGAACCGGTCGTAGCCGCCGACCGTGAGATTCGACATCGAACCCGAGCTTGCCGCCGGTATCCGATCCGGCGCCGCCTTGGACAGCGCGCGGAACAGCACGTCAACGATTCGCTGCGACGTTTCGACATTGCCGCCCGCGACCGCCGCGGGCGCGAGCGCGTTGACGATCGATCCGGGCGGCGCGATGAGCCTTATCGGACGCATCAGGCCTTCGTTGGCCGGCACGGCTTCGGCGGCCAGGCATTTCATCGCGTAAAAGGTCGCCGACAGCGTGATCGCATAGTTGGCGTTGACCGAGCCGCGAACCTGGGGCGCCGATCCGGTGAAATCGACGATCGCGCGGCCGCCGCGGATCCGAATCGCAACCTCGATCGGAATCGGCCCCGCATCGAAGCCGTCGTCGTCCATCCAGTCGCGTGCCCGATACACTCCCGGCTCGAGCGCGCGCAACGCCGCGGCCATCAACCGCGCCGCGTAGTCCTTGAGCGCGTCCATCGCCATCGCGACTGTCGTGCGTCCCGAGGATTCAACCAGGCTGCGCAAACGCTCGGTGCCGACTTCGAGGGCGGCAAGCTGCGCGCGCAGATCGCCCTCGCGCTCTTCGCGCACGCGGGTGTTGGCCAGAAACAGTTCGAACACGTCGCGCGATCGGCGGCCCCGCTCGACCAGCCGCACCGGCGGCATGCGAAAGCCTTCCTGATAGATTTCGGTCGCCAGCGCCATCGAGCCCGGCGCCATCCCGCCGATGTCCGCGTGATGGGCCCGGTTGGCGACGTAGGCGAACGGCCGCGCGCCGACTTTCAGGAAAATCGGCGCGACCACCGTCACGTCGGGCAGATGCGTGCCGCCCGCGAATGGATCGTTCAGGGCGGCCACGTCGCCGGGCTTCAACTCGAGCTGTTCGATCGCAGCCCGGACCGAAAGCGGCGTGGAGCCCAGATGGACCGGGATGTGCGCGGCTTGCGCGACCAGCTCACCGCTGCCGTCGAACAACGCGCACGAGAAATCGTGGCGTTCCTTTATATTGGGGGAGAATGCGGTCTGGCCGAGCACGACGCCCATCTCTTCGGCGATCGCCGCGAGCCGGTTGTTCATCACCGCGAATCCGACCGCGTCGAGCGCGAGTTCCGGTTTCATGGCGTCTCCAGGTGAAGGTTGCCGTAGTCGTCCGGCGCGCAGCGAAAACTCCGGAGACACGTAAGCGGTCGCGCTCAGCTCCACGATCACCATCGGACCGCGATACCGCATTCCGGCGGCCATCGCATCGCGTGAGTAAACCGGGACCTCGCGGAGGCGGTCGCCGACCATTACGGGCATCCGCCGAACCGGCGTCTGACCCGATCGCGATCGCGCGATTCGCGCCGGCCGCAACTCGAAATCGCGCGCGCTTGAACGGAGCCGCAGATTCACGACCTCGACCGCCGAATCGGGCGACGAGTGTCCGAAGGTCCGCCGATGCGCCGCGTGAAAGTCGGCGGCGAAGCGCGGGGTGAGTGCAACTTCGATCTCATACGACTGTCCGCAATAGCGCATGTCGGCCCACAACTCGTGGCGGATTCGAGCCGCGCTCGCGCCATCTGCAATCAGTTCGGCCCGCGCCCGCGCAATCATCGGGCGCGCGCGCCCGACCAGCCGCGAGTATGCCGGCGCAACTTCTCTCACCGTGATCGAGTACTCGCGTCCGAGCGGAGCGCCGAGCGCGCCCCACGCACACAGCAGTCCCGGATTGCGCGGCATCACGATGTGCGAGATGCCGAGTTCGAGCGCCAGCTCGCAGGCATGCATCGGTCCCGCGCCGCCGAATGCGAGCAGGGCGAAATCGCGTGGGTCGAAGCCGCGTTCCACCGTGATGACGCGAATCGCGCGCTCCATGTTGGCGTTAACCACGCGGATCACGCCGCGCGCCGCGTCGATCGCGCCGGTGTTCATCGCGCGGCCCAACGCGGCGAGAGCGCGATGGGCCCGTTCGGGATAAAGCCTCATCCGGCCGCCGAGGAAGTTCTCCGCCACCAGCCTCCCGGCCACCAGGTCCGCGTCGGTGACGGTCGGCTCGGCGCCGCGACCGTAGCATGCAGGCCCGGGATTGGCGCCCGCGCTCTCCGGGCCCACTTTCAACGAGCCGCCCGCATCGACTCTCGCGATCGAGCCGCCGCCGGCCCCGACGGTGTGAATGTCGATCACCGGCGTACGCACCGCGTACCCGTCAGGGTAGCTGAGCGTGCGGACGCGCGCGCGCCGATCGAACAGCGACACGTCGGTCGAGGTCCCTCCCATGTCGAAGGTGATGAACCTGTTCAACCTTCATCGCGCGCACGAGATCGGCGGCGCCGATCACGCCCGCTGCCGGTCCGGAGAGAATCGTCCTTACCGGCTCGCTGCGGGCGAGACCGGTCCCGATCGCCGCGCCGCCGGAGTTCATCACGCGCAAGCTTGCGCCGCCAAGCCTGCGTTCGAGGTTCTCCAGATGGGTGATCATCCGGGGACTCACGTATGCGTTCACGACCGTGGTCGAGAGCCGTTCGTACTCGCGGTACTCGGCGAGAATCCGGCGCGAGACCGAGATGGGACGTCCCAGCGGAGCGAGCGCGCGCGCCAGCGCTTCTTCGCCTTTCGGATTCGCGTAGCTGTGCAGCAGGCAGATTGCGAAGGCCTCGGCCTTGCAGGTCGCGGCAAGGCGCCGGATGCGGCTCAGTTCGGCCGCAGTGAGACCGAGCGTTTCGGTTCCATCGAACAAGCCGCGCTGCGCCACCCCGAATCGCATCGTGCGCGACACCAGCGGCTCGGGACGGGCTGGAGCCAGCGCATAAAGGTCGATGCGATTCTGGCGGCCGATCTCGATCAGGTCCTCGAAGCCGGCATTGGTGAAGAGCGCGACGCGCGCGCCCTTCTTCTCGAGCAGCGCATTGGTTGCGACGGTGGAACTATAGGTGACGACGCCGGGAAGAGCTCCGCCAGAATGGCGTTGAGTCCTTCGATTACCGCCAGCGCCGGGTCTTGCGGCGTCGAGATCACCTTATGGACCCGGATTGCGCCGTCGATCAGCGCTACGATGTCGGTGAAGGTGCCGCCGGTGTCGACACCGACGACGATCGTGTGGCGTGCGCGATTATTGCTTCGGCCCAACCTGCCGCGCGGCCTCACGAGACTTGCAGAAGAACCTTGAAGTTGGATGCGCTCGCGGCGGACGCCATCGCCTGGACCCCCTCTTCAAGCGGATACACGGCGGAAATCAGCGGCATCGGGTCGAGCTTGCCCGCATCCAGCGCGGCGAGCGCCGGCGCAAACCGGCCGCATCGCGATCCGACTACGGATATCTCGTTGACCACGATCGGCGCGAGGTTGAGGTTCGACCCGGCGGCGACGGTGCTCTTCAGCACTATTCTCCCGCGCGGCCTGACCAGCTCGATCGCGCGCGTGAGACCTGACGCGGCGCCGGTGCAATCGATCACGACGTCGAAGCCGGATTCGGCACTCGCTTCGAGTCGTGTCGCCAGACCGAGCGCGTCGAGTCGCGCAAGCTTTTCCGGATGATGGCCCACGACAACCGGAATGTAATCCTCGGCTTTCAGGACCAGAGCGACAGTTGCGCCCAGACGGCCGTCGCCAAGCACCGCGATACTCTGGTTGCGCGCGATAGCGGCGCTCTCAAAAATTTCGTAGGCCGCCGCGACCGGCTCGGTGAAGACCGCAAGCTCGTCGGCAAGCGAGTCCGGCACCCTCAGCAGATTCTTGTCCGGAAGGCTCAGGTAGTCGGCGAAGCTGCCGTCGCGCCCCAGGATTCCGAGCACGGTGCGCTTGCGACAATGGCGCCCGAGACCGCCGACGCACATCTCGCATCGGCCGCACGCGGCGTTTATCTCGCCAACGACGCGCCGCCCGATGAGTGTGCGATCGTGACTCTCGACCACCTGGCCGACGAACTCATGGCCTGGCACACCACGATAGGCCATGTATCCACATGCGAGCTCGAGGTCGGTGCCGCATATGCCGGCGAGCCGTACCTTGACGATACTCTCCCCGGGGCGGCGTTGCGGCTCCGGATAGTCATGCCTGAAGCTCAGTTCGCGATCGAGAACCAACGCGCGCATCTGTCAGAGACACCGGCGCGCAGGCGGTCTATCCGCTCGACTTGTCGGTAGATTTGTCTGTGGACTTGGCAGCAGTCGACGGCTTGCTCTTGGCCGAGGAGTCGGCCGCGGTGCTGGTCTTCGTGGCGTCCGGGGCGGTCTTGGCGGTGGAGTCGGAGGTGCTCGATGTATCCGAAGACGCGCCGTTGTTCTTGGTATCCGTCGCGGTGCTGTCGTGCTTGGTTTGGGATCCTGAACGCGCGTAGTCTGTCGCGTACCATCCGGAACCCTTCAGCACGAACGAGGTAGCGGATAAGAGCCGTTCAACCTTGCCCTTGCACGTAGGGCAGCGCTTGAGCCCGGGTTCCTTGATGCCTTGCGTTACTTCAAAAGTTCCGCACTTTGCGCATCGATACTCATAAATCGGCATATTCTGCTCGACTCAACCCCCTGAAACTTAGGTAACCACCGCCGCCATGCCTGTCAATCGCGCGATCGCGGAGCCGATTGGCCTTTTGCTTGTCCTTCCACGATGGCTGCCAGTCTTGCTCCGACACTCGACGGATCATCTGTCGCTATCGACACCAGCTTGTCGCGGCTTCCGGCCCCGCGGACGATCGTCAGCCCGGAGCGCGGGACGCCGGCGACTGCCGCGATAAGTTCGATCAGCTCGCGATTTGCGCGGCCCTTCTCCGGCGGCGAGTTGAGTCCCATCACGAGCGCGTCGCGGTCCGCGCGAATCACACCGCGGCGCGATGCGCCCGGGCGGGCGCGAACCCGGATCGCGACCGAGCCGGCGTTCACCCGAAGCCACAGCGGCGGCGGCTCGGGCGCGGGCATCAGGCAAGGCCCGATATCAAAAGGCGCGCCACCGTGGGAACCAGGTATTGCTGCATGAACTGGATTCCGATCAGCACGATGAACGGCGAAAAATCCAGTCCGCCGAAGAACACCGGAAGGCGGCGGCGCACCCAGTCGAAGACCGGCTCGGTTATCGAGTAGATCATGCGCACGATCGGATTGTAGGGGCTGGCGTTGACCCAGCTCATCACCACCGACGCAAGGATTACCAGGGTATAGAGCCACAGCAGCTCGTTGAGGGTCTGGGCGATGAAGATTACGAGGTTGGTGTAAACAAACATCGATTCGCGGATCGTGGTTAGCCGGCCCGGCCCAGTTCGCGCGATCGCGCCGCAGCCGCATGCACTGCCGCGGCCACGATATCAGAAAAGCCCGCCTCCGCGAACCTGCGCAGCGCCGCCTCGGTAGTCCCGCCGGGCGAGGCCACGATCCGGATCAATTCCGCGGGCGACAATGCCGAATTGCGCATGTGCTCTTCCGCGCCGTGAATCGTCTGCAGCGCCATCCGCAGCGCGAGATCGGCGGGAAGCCCCTCGTTGACCGCCGCGTCGGCCAGCGCCTTGACGAACAGGTAGACGTAGGCCGGACCGCTGCCGGACAACGCAGTCACGGCGTCAAGATGCCGCTCGTCATCGAGCTCGACCGCGTCGCCGACCGCCTTGAATATCCTGACGGCGAAGGCGGCGTCGGCGTTGGTCGCATGCTTTCCGCGCACCAGCGCAGCCATCCCGTGGCCCACCATCGCGGGAGCATTCGGCATCACGCGGATCACTCGCGCGCCCTCGCCAAGCGGCTGCTCGATCCGCGCGATCGGAACGCCGGCCGCTATTGACACGAACAGGCGGCTCCCGGCGCCGCCGGAGCCGCGAAGTTTGCCGCCCACAGCCGGCACGATCGGCCCGGCGACGCGAAGTGCGTCGCCGAGTTCCTTGAGCACCGCGTCCATCGCTTGCGGCTTGACGGCGAGCACGATCGCGCGGGCCTCCTTCACGACCTGGCCGTTGTCGGCGGTAGTGTGAACCCTCAGTTCCTTGGTCAGCTTCTGCCTTCGTTCAGCGACGACATCGGAAACGATGAGGTCGGAGAAGTCGAAGATTCGCTTGGCAATCAGGCCGCGCGCGAGCGCCTCGGCCATGTTGCCGCCGCCGATGAATCCGAGTTTTTTCACGGTGTCACTTCCTGGCCCCTTCGGCTGATGGAACTATGCGATGTCACTTCGATTCGCGCTCGCCGAATATGGCGCGCCCGATGCGCACGATCGTGGCCCCTTCTTCGATCGCGATCTCGAAGTCGTCCGTCATTCCCATCGAAAGCTCGCCTAGCGGAAGTCCGGATGCCGCCGCGAGCGTGTTACGCAACCTGACGAGCGCCCCGAAGTATCGCCGCGAATCTTCGACCGGCCCGGACGCGGGCGGGATCGTCATCAAGCCCAGCACCTCGGTCTTGCCGCGAACCGCCTCGATCAGCCCCTCGGCGTCACCCGGCTGCACCCCGCTCTTGCTCGCCTCGCCGCCGACATTCACCTCGATCAGCACCGGCATCGGGGACGGCCTCGCGCGTGCCAGAGCGTCGGCGACGCGTTTTGAGTCGAGGGTCTGCACCATGTCGAAGCATCGCGCCGCGGCCTTGGCCTTGTTGGTTTGCAGATGTCCGATCAGGTGCCATCGGAGGCCCGCAAGATCGCCGAGCGCGGCGCGCTTGCGGACCGCCTCCTGTACGTAGTTTTCGCCGAACTCGCGGCCCCCGGCAAGCCAGGCCGCTCGAATCGCTTCCGGCGATTGCGTTTTGGTCGCTATCACCAGCCGGATCGATCCAGGCGGGCGGCCGGCGCGCGCAGCCGCGAGCGTCACTCGCTGGCGCACCCGATCGAGGCGGGCCGCGATTTCGCCTGCGTCGCTCGCCGGCCGGTTCATGATTTGGCCCGCGCGCCGCTTACCCCGTAACGTTCCAGCGCCGCGATCACTTCGCGCACCGGCAATCCCATCACGTTGTCGCGCGAGCCCTCCACGAGGCTGATGAAACCGCCGCCCCTGCCCTGGATTCCGTAAGCGCCCGCCTTGTCGAACGGCTCGCCGCTCAGGATGTATTCATCGATTTCCGAAGCGCTCAATTCGCGAAACGTAACCCGGCTCGAGACGCTCGAACTGTCGAGAATCACGCCGGCGCGCGCGATCGCGAACGCGGTCACGACAGTGTGCGTGCGTCCCGACAGCGTTTGCAGCATCGCGCGCGCCTCCTGCGCGTCGGCGGGCTTTTCCAGGATACGCTCCTCGCACTCGACCACCGTGTCCGCACCAAGCACGATCTCTTTAGGAAACCGGACGGAAACGGCGAGTGCTTTTTCCTCTGCCGTCCTGGCGGCATAGTCAGCGGCGCTCTCCGTCTCGCGCGGCGCCTCGACGATGCGGCTCTCGACGATCGTGAACTTCACGCCCGCGGCGTCGAGCAGCATCCTGCGGCGCGGCGAGGCGGAAGCGAGGATCAGACCCGATTGGCGGGTGTTTCGCGTGTCGGCCATCGTACTCCACCGATGGCAAACCGATCGCCCGAGGGCAAGCCCAAGTCGGCGAGAAATCGGCGTGAAGGCTCGTACCCCGATTGAGGACCATCAATCGCGATGATAACCAGGATCGTGTGAGACCGACCAGCCGGACGTTTGCGGCGGCCCTGTGCGCCGCGACCCTGGCCGCACGATGTGCCTCGGGGTCGGGAGCGGTTGCTCCAGCCCCCGACGCCACTCGCCAGCCGAGCGCCGCTGCTGCCACCGCGAATGATAGCTCCAGGCCCGTGCCGAATGATCCGCGGCAGGCCTTCGTTCAGGGATACACGGCGTTTCGCAATCACAATCCTGCCTTCGCGGTCGATTGCCTGAAATTCGCGACCGACCGTGATCCGGTTCTCGCCGACTATTCGCTCTACTACCTGGGTCTCGCCGAGAGAGACCTGAGTCGCGACCCCGATGCAGAAGCGGCGCTGCGGCGGCTCATCGCCAACTATCCGCAGAGCGTGTTCGCGGCGCGCGCCGAGCTTACGATCGCCGAGATCGAGCTCGAAGTCGGGCCGCGCCGGCGAGGCCTCTGCGATTGCCTCGCGAATGGTCGTGCGGACCGAAGATCACGCTATTGAGCAGGACGCCCGCCTGATACTGGCCCGCGCGCTCACAGCCGTAGGCGACCCGCACGGCGCGTACGAACAACTCGACACGCTGCGCAACAAGTATCCGCGCTCGGACGCGGACCCGATCGCCCGCGGGCTGGAGCGCTCGCTTTTGGCGGCGCATCCGGAGATCGTCGACGTCGAATCGCTTGAATACCGTCTTCAGGACGCGCAACTCCTGCTCAAGGAGGCACAGGCGGCTGACGCGCTCGCGCAGGTTGACGCCGCAATCCTGCTCTCGCCGCCGGCCGACACGCTCGCCGAGCTGAAGTGGATCGAGGCGCGCGCCGCCCAGCACTACAATCCGCCGCGCGCAGAGCGCGCGCTCCTCCAATACCTCGCGATCGCGCCACATGGCGCCGCGACGCCCGCGGTGCTCGACCGGCTCGCCCGATTCTACTGGAATCAGAACGACACCGATCGGGCGCGGGTCTTTTTCCGCCGGCTGGTGCGCGATTTTCCGTCGAGCAGCTATGCGCCCGACGCGATGTTCGCGATCGGCCGCACCTTCGAGGACGACGGCGACCTGGAGAGTGCGGGCGCGCAATACGAGCGGACCTGCGCCCGCTACCCCGCGAGTGAAGCCGCGGCCGAAGCGCGCTTCCGCGCCGCCTTCACGCTCTACGAGAGCGGCGAGTTTCAGAGCGCCGCGCGGCGGTTCGCTATCGACGATCGGGCCGCCGACGGATCACAGCGTGACATGTTTCTCTACTGGAGGGCGCGAGCGCTCGAGAACGCCGGCGAGGCAGGACGCGCCAGGCTGCTCTATGAACAACTGGCCGTGAGCACCGCGAGCAACTACTATCCGTCGCTCGCCAGCCGTCGGGTCGCAGCCGAGCCCGCCGTTCTGCCGGCGGCCACCGCGCCCGACCCGTCCCCCGACGCGCCGCACATCACGGAGGGAGAGGTCGGTTTTCACCTGGCGCGCGCGCTTGCGCTTCGGGCGCTCGAGCTCCGCGACCTGGAGACTGCGGAGCTGAACGCGCTTGAAGATCACTGTCAGGAAATACCGTCGCTGCGGGAATTTTTGCTGGCGAGCTACCAGGATGCCGGCGCGTGGTACAATGCGATCTCGGTGGCGACCAGGATGGAAAAGAGCGGGGAGATCGGCAAAGAAGTCGCCGAGCGCCTGCGCTATCCGCGGGCTTATTGGGATCTCATCGCTGAGACGGCGCGGCGCCAGCAGCTCGATCCATACCTCCTGCTATCGCTCACGCGCCAGGAGAGCCTGTTCAACCCCGAGGCGCGCTCTTCCTCGGACGCGCGCGGGCTGATGCAGCTTCTGCCCGTAACGGCTCATCGGGTCTCCGGCGCCCCTCGGGAGCATCGACTCGACCTCTTCGACGCGGCGACCAGCGTGGAGCTCGGAAGTTCGTATCTCCGGCAGCTAATCGATATGTTCAACGGCAACCGGGTGAGGGCGGTCGCCGCCTACAACGCGGGCGAGCACGCCGTCCAGAAGTGGAACGCGAAATTTCCCGGAGACGACGATCAATGGGTCGAGAATATCGGATATCGCGAGACTCGCGAATACGTCAAGAAAGTGATCGGTGGGCTGCGCGAGTATCAACTGCTCTACCAGTCGCGGGGCTCGACATCCCGCCTGGCGCCGTCATCTGCGGAATAGACGTCGGCGAGGATGCCCTCGATCTGGCGATCCTGAACGCGCGCCGCGACCGCCTGGAGCATCGGCGCGTGGCGATCGCCGGTCTCGATCGCGACCCGGTCGCGAGTCTTCGCGGCCGGATTCTGACCGCGGCTCCCCTGCTCGCGACCTCGCGAGCAATCGCCCTCATCGACTCGCCGCGATGGCCCCGCGACCTCGACTGGTCGCAGCGCGAGCCAACCCGCCGATCGCCCGAAGCGGACGGGCGCCTTCTTGATGCGGCGTTGCGGCGTCTCGTGAAGATCATCGCGGCGGATTCCATCCCTGCGTTCCGCCTCTCGATGTACCCGACACCGCAGCTTGGGTATTTCGCCCGATGCGCCGCGGATCCGGCCTGCAAGCCGCATCTGCGCGCGATCGCGACCCGGCTGTTCGGCCGCCTGCTTGACGATCGCGCGCCGCAGAACGGATCGGCGCCGAGCGGCGGATCGTTGTTCACGCGATTCATGCTGGCCGGATTCGCAGCGTATCGTGCGCTCGAAGAAGCCGGCGTGGAAACCTTCGAGTCGTATCCCGCACTGCAGTTCAAGCTTTGGGCGGGCGGCCCGCTGCACTCCAAGGCGCGCGAGCCGAAACCGGCGCTCGACGATCGGCGTGCGATAAATTCGGCGCTCCGCCGGCGGCTGGGAATCCTCGTGGGCGCTTTCGAGGCCGCCACGCTCGATCAGGCAGACGCAGAAGTGCTGGCGCTGGGCGCGGCAGTCGCGGCACGTCGGGGCGGCCTGGTCGTGCTGGAAGAAAAATGCGAAGGAAAGTTCCTGGTCGCGCTCGATACCGCCGGTATCGCGCGCTTGACAAGTATCGGATCAAACAGCTTCAAAGAGCTTGAGGCTGGTTAGTTGCCTTCCAGGGAATTCAAAGCGATTTTCTTCGATCTCGACGGGACGCTGGTGGATATCCACGGCCCGCTCTATATCGCCGCCCGGAGCGCGCTCGATGAACTCGGCCATTCGCCACCGCTTACCCGCGAGCGCTATAAGCAGGCGATGGAGCAGAATGACATGTGGCTCGGGATTCCAGAGCACATGCGGCCGCAGTATGCGCAACTCGCGTGGGCGTATTTCATGACCGAAGTCGATCGCACCGAACGGCTGGAAGTGCTGCCTCACGTGTCGGAGACGCTCGCGGAACTCAAGCGTCGCGACTATACCATGGCGGTGGTGACGAGCCGGCCCGGCGATTCGCGCCGGCTGATGGAGAAACTCGCGATGGTCGGGCTGGCCGCATACTTCGACCTGATTGTGACCCAGACCAATGCCTCGCTGCGCGCCCTGGACAAGACCCAGAGCCTCAAGCAATCGGCGCTGCGAGCCGGCGTCGTTCCGCACGCGTGCATGTACGTCGGCGATGAGCCGCGCGACATTATGGCCGCCTCCGGCGCGGGATTCGGCGCCGCGGTGGCGGTCGCGACCGGTGCCGCCAGCTACGACTTTCTCGCGAACCATCCTCAGTTCAAGCCGGATTTCGTCCTGCACTCGCTCGGCGAATTGCTGGACCTGCTCGATCGGCTGAGCCAGGACGAGGCCGAATAGAGTGCCGGAGCGCGGGCCGGAACGCAACGAGCCGCCGCAGGCGCTGAGCGATCTCAAGCTCGTCGAGTTGCCATGCCTCGATCCGATGCCGTTCTTCGCGGCTGCGATGGCCGGCAAGGCGTTCGCCGATCTCGGCGCGGAGGTCATCAAGGTCGAGCCGCCGCGGGTGGGCTCCGCAGAGCGCCGCCGCGGGCCGTTTCGAGACGATATGCCCGATCCTGAAACCGGCGGGCTGCATCTTCATCTCAATACCAACAAGCTCGGCGTCACCCTCGATCTCGAGCAGCCGCGCGGGCGCGAGCTGCTGCTGAAGCTGATCGCCGGCGCGGACATCCTGCTGAATCCCAATCCGCCCGCGATCAACCTGCGTCTCGGGCTCGACTGGCGCGCGATGCTCTCGCAGTTTCCGGGCATGATTGTGGTGTCGCTGACATTCTTCGGCGCCGAATCGCCGTATCGCGATCTGCGCGGGGGCGATTTGGTTGCGACCCAGATGAGCCTGGTCGGCTACGAAACACCGATCAACCAGGTTACCGATCCGCCCAATGAACCGCCGCTCAAGCCGGCCTGCCGGCAAGCGGACTACCTGGCTGGATTCACCGCGGCGGGGGCCGCGATGGCCGCCCTGTTCCATCGCAAGCGCACCGGCAAGGGACAACATGTGGACGTGAGCCAGTGGCTGGCGATGGTGAGCATGGCCCGTCCCGCGATCGGCGTTTACACGCACGACACCCCGGGCGCGCCTTTCTACGACAAGCTCTTCAACCGCCAGAAAACGGGATTGCCGTGGGTATATCCGTGCAAGGACGGATGGGTCAGCTTCAGCCCCACTCCGGATCGATTCTGGGGCGGCACCAAGCGCGCGATGGGAAATCCCGAGTGGGCCGAAAGTGACATCTTCCAGACACAGTGGGATCGTGCGAGACACGCGGACGCGGTCGAAGCCGGGCTGCTCGGATGGCTGGCGGAGAACGGCAAGCAGCAGGTATTCGAGCGCGCGCAGGCCGAACACGTCCCGTGCTTCCCGGTCTATTCGCCGGCGGAGGTCGCCGCCAACAAGCAGTATCGCGCACGCGACTTCTTCGTCGAGCACGACCATCCGGCGGCCCGCCAGGTCACGATTCCCGGCGCGCCCTATGTGCTGAGCGCCACGCCGTGGCGCATACGCCGCGGCGCCCCGCGCCTCGGCGAGCACAACCGCGAGATCCTCTGCGGGCGGCTGAAGCTCGGCGAATCGGAGTTGGCAACGCTCGCGGCCGAGGGTGTCATCTGAACCTCACGGCATCCGGGGAGCCACATCAATGGAACAACTGCCACTGAGCGGCGTGCGAATCGCGGACTTCGGCTGGATCTTCGCAATTCCGCATACCACCGCATGGCTCGGATCGCTCGGCGCCGACGTGATCCGCGTTGAGACCACCCTCTCGCCCGACATCATCCGCTTCATCAGCGGCACCGAGGGGATGGTGGGAATCAATCGCAGCGGGATGTTCCACTCGATCAACATGTCCAAGCGAAGCATCATGCTCAACCTGCGCCATCTCGAAGGCCAGGGCATCGCGCGCCGGCTCGTCAAGCTGAGCGACGTCGTGACGGAGAACTTCACCGTCACCAACATGAGAAAGTTCGGGCTTGCTTACGAGGATCTGCGAGCGCTCAAACCGGGCCTGATCATGTTGTCGGGAACCCCGCTCGGCCAGACCGGTCCGTATGCCAACGCGGTCGGATGGGGTCCGACGACGCAGGCGTTCGCCGGCATGTGCCATCTCACCGGCTATCCGGGCGGCTACCCGTGCGGAATCGGCGGTACCTGGCCGGACTTCGCGGTCGGAGTCGCGATGGTCTTCGTGCTGCTCGCGGCGATTCATCATCGCGATCGCACCGGCGAGGGGCAGTACATCGATCTCTCGATGGCCGAAACGGTGACCGCGATGCTGCCCGAGGCGTTCACCGACTTCTTCATGAACGGGCGCGATTCGGGACCGATTGGAAATCGCGACGAGTGCATGGCGCCGCACGGGGTCTTTCCCGCCGCGGGGGACGATCGATGGGTCGCGATCGCAATAGCGACTGACGACGAGTTCGGCGCGCTGTGCGAGACCCTGCAAGTCCCGGCGCTCGCGGGTGACGGCCGCTTCGCGCGCGTCGCGAGCCGGCTTCATAACGTCAACGCGCTCGAGGCGGAAATCGCGGCGCAGACGCGCAGATTCGATCGTGACGATCTGGTCGCGCGGCTGCGCGCCGCCGGGCTCGCCGCCGGGCCCGTCTATCGCGTGGACGATCTTATGGCCGATGCGGCGTTTCAGGAGTCGGGGATGCTGGTCAAGCTCAAGCACGGCGAGAGCGGCGATCGGATCGTGCCGGGCCTTCCGGTCCGCTTCAGCGCATTTGAGCCGCACTATCGGCCTTCGCCGCTGATCGGGGAACACACCGAGGAAGTGCTGTCAGGATTGCTCGGCTACACGGCAGACGAGATCGCGCGCCTGCGCGAAGACAAGGTGCTGAGTTGACTTGTCGCCTCGGGCCGAGTCCGGTCACGGCTCCAGGCGCGTTACGTCGCGCGGATAGAGCGTTGCCTCGCGGACGTTCTTCAATCCCAGCACCTGCGCCGTAAGCCGCTCGGTTCCGATCGCGAGTCCGCCATGCGGCGGCATCCCTAGGTCGAACATCCTGAGATGCGACTCGAAGTCCGCCGGGTCGATTCCCCGCTTGCGCAGCGCGGCTTCGAGGTCCGCGCGGCTATGCAGTCGCTGGCCGCCGGTGGTGACCTCGACGCCCCGGAAGAGCAGGTCGAATCCGCTGGCGTGGATGCCGTCGGCTTGCGGATGCGTATAGAAGGGGCGCTGCGAGAGCGGGAACCCGGTCACGAAGACCGCCGCGACGCCGGTCTCTTTCTCGGCCATCGTACACAGCCGGCGCTCCGCGTCGGGATCGAGGTCGTCGGCGAGATCGGTCCGGCCATGCGCAAGCCTAATCCGTTCCAGGCAATCGGTGAAGCTCCAGATCGGCGCCTTTTCGAGCGACGGCAGATACGCGCTGAAGTGCTTGAGCGAGCTTTCGAATCGCGCCTGGATCGTCTCGAAGACCTCGCCGAGCACCTCGCGCTCCATCTCGATTACGTCCTCCACTCCATCGATGAAGCCCATCTCGAAGTCCAGCGAGAAATACTCGGTAAGATGACGTGACGAGGCGTGAGGCTCGGCGCGATAGACGTGGGCGGTCTCGAACACGCGCTCCAATCCGGCCACGCCATGCTCCTTGTAGAACTGCGGACTCTGCGCGAGGTAGGCGACGCGATCGAAGTATCTGATCTGGAAAAGATTGCTCCCGCCTTCGGTGCCGCGCGCGACGATCTTCGAGGAAAAAATCTCGGTGAACCTTCGCGCCCGCATCGCCGCGCGAAACGCCTCTACGATCGCCGCCTGCACGCGGAAGATCGCCGCGCCACGCTCGGTGCGAAGCGACAGCGGCCGATAGTTCAGCACGATATCGGGCGAGATGTCCTCCAGCCGGGATATCGACGTGAAAGGAAGATCGTCGGCCGCGGGCCCCAGCACTTCGAGCTGATCGAGATCCACCTCGAAGCCGCCGGGGGCGCGCTCGTCGCGGTGGATGATACCGGCGATCGCGACCGCGCATTCCGGCCGCAATCCCAGGCCTCTCGTCCGCGACGGTTCCGCAACGACCTGAATCGCGCCCGAGCAGTCCTCCACGATGATGAAGGTCGTGGACTTGGTCTCGCGCAGCCGCCGAACCCATCCCTTGAGAACGACTTTCCCGGATGCCGCGCCAAGCTCCGCGATAAACGTTCGCTTCATCCTGTTTTCGCTCATGCCGCGTTCATCAATCTAGTGTTAATGCGGCGAATACTTTGAGCCCGTCGCATAGCGCCGCGACGTCGTGAGTGCGGATATAGTCCACGCCTTGAATCGCGGCGAACAGTTCTGCCGCCAGAGTGGCCGCTCCTCGATGCGCGACGTCGCGCCCGGTAATCGTGCCGAGAAACGATTTGCGCGAAACCGAGACCATCGCGGGCACGCGGAAATGCTCCCTTATCCGGGGAATCTCGCGCAATGCCGTCAGCGACGGTTCGGCATTGCTGGCAAGAAAGTACCCCATCCCGGGATCGAGCACGATCCGCTCTCTCGCGATGCCTGCGGCTTCCAGCGCGCTCAATCGATGCTCGAAGAACCGATAGATGCCCGCGATCACGGCCTCGCGGATCGGCCGGCGTCCGCGCGGGCCTCGCCCTTTCCTGAACCGAGTGCATCACGACCAGCTTGCACGTCGCCCGCGCCAGGTCGGGGTAAATCGCGCAATGCGGAAATCCCTGTACGTCGTTGATGAACGCGACTTCGCGCCGGCGCGCGCAATGTTGTTGAGTCTCGGGATGGAAAGAATCGACGGAAATTGGGATGCCGCGCGCGGCGAGTCTTCCCAGCAGCGCCTCCAGCCGGCGTATTTCCTCCTCGGCTGGCACTTCCTTCGCGTCAGGATTGCTCGACGATGGGCCCAACTCCACGATATCGGCACCCGCCGACTTGAGCGCCAGCGCGTGCTCGAAGGCCCGCTCCGGATTCAGATAGAGCCCGCCGTCGGAGAACGAGTCCTCGGTCAGGTTTACCACTCGCGACGATTTTTGGCGGCGCGAATTTCACGCCCGATTGCTCGCGACGATCTGGAGCACTTCGGGCAGGAGAATGCCGTTGGTCGAGATCGCATTGCCGCCGCGAATTGTCCGCCGCCCGCTCCAGTCGGTGAAAGTTCCGCCGGCTTCTTCGAGAATCGGCAACAAGGCGGCGCAGTCCCACACGTTCATCACGGGATCGAGAGCTACGTCGGCGCGGCCGGTGGCGACCAGCACGTGCCCGTAGCAATCGCCCCAGGTGCGATGCGTGCGCGATCGCTTCTGCAACTCGGCCGTCGCGGGGCCGAATGCGGTTCGCATCGCGTAGCCGAAGTCGGTCGCGACGAGCAGCGCTTTGCGCAGCGACGGTGTAGCGGAAACTTTCGCGGGTTGGCCGTTGAAGTAACATCCCAGTCCGCGTCCGGCAAAGACCAGTTCGCCGATCGCGGGCAGGTTGACCACGCCCACGACCGGATCGCCCGCAATCTCCAGCCCGATCAGCACGCCGTAGAGCGGCACGCCGTGGACGAAGGAGTAGGTGCCGTCGATCGGATCGATAATCCAGCATCGGCCGGAAGCGCCGGCGCGCTCGCCCGCTTCCTCGCCGATGATCGCATCGTCGGGGAAACTCGCCTCGATACGCGCGCGCAAGTAACTCTCGGCTTCGCGATCGGCGTCCGTGACGAAGGACCCATCCTTCTTGCGATCGATCGTGAACGAGCCGCGAAAATGCCGCAGCGTGATCTCGCCAGCGCCGCGCGCAATATCCACCGCGAAATCGACCAGCGGCCTCAGGCTCCCGTCATCGCTCATCCGTCGCTCCTTCGATGGCAATAGTTAATCTAAGACCAACGCGCCCGCCAAGTCATTGCAGGAAGAAGGTTGCGGCGGGATTGCGCGACTCGTCGCGCCAGGAGAAGCCGAGTTCCTCCAGGCGTCTGCGCAGCTCGGCGCGATCGGCGGCGGGCGCCTCCAGACCGCAGAGCACGCGCCCGTAGGCGCCGCCGTTGTTGCGATAGTGGAAGAGCGAGATGTTCCATCGCGTGCCCAGCGCCGACAGGAATTTGAGCAGCGCGCCCGGCCGCTCCGGAAACTCGAAGCTCAGGATCATCTCGTCCGCGACCGCCGCCGACTGGCCGCCCACCATATGCCGCAAGTGGGTCTTTGCCAGATCATTTTCGGTCAGGTCGTGGCAATTGTAACCGCGCTCGCGCAGCCGCCTCAGGATCTCCAGCCCGTCGCTGCGGCAACCGATCTCGATTCCCGCGAAGATGTGCGCCTCGGCGCGCGAGCCGAGGCGATAGTTGAACTCGGTGATGTTTCGCTCGCCGATCGCGCTCAGAAATTCGAGGAAGGAACCGGGACGCTCGGGAATCGTCGCGGCGAGAATGGATTCGCGATGCTCGCCGACCGCGGCGCGCTCCGCCACGTAGCCGAGGCGGTTGAAGTTGAGGTTGGCGCCCGACGCGATCGCGACCGCAGGTCCGGCGCCGAGCGCGCCTTCATTCGCCATGCGCTTGAGGCCCGCAACCGACAACGCGCCGGCCGGCTCCAGCACCGATCGCGTGTCTTCGAACACGTCGCGAATCGCCGCGCAGATTTCATCGACGCCGACGACGATGCAATCGTCAAGGTAGCGCCCGCATAGCGCGAAAGTATGCTCGCCGACCTGCCGCACCGCGACGCCGTCGGCGAAGATGCCGACGTGATCGAGCGTGACGCGCCGGCCCGCGGCGAGCGATCGCCTCATCGCATCCGAGTCGCACGGCTCCACGCCGATGACCCGGACTTGCGGCCGCAACGCCTTGACCGCCGCCGCGATTCCTGCGGCCAGACCTCCTCCGCCGACGGGAACGAAGATCGACCCCAGCTCGGGACCTGCCTGCCGAAGCACCTCGAGACCGATCGTGGCCTGGCCGGCGATAACGTCGGGATCGTCGTAGGGCGGAATCTGCGTCATTCCGGTGCATTCGGCCAGCACGAGACATCGCGCGGCAGCGTCGGAGTAGTCGTCGCCGGCCAGATCGACTCTGGCGCCGAGGCGCCGCACCGCCTCCACCTTTATCGCGGGAGTCGTCCGCGGCATCACGACGCGCGCGCTGATACCGAGCCGGGCCGCTGAGTATGCGACGCCCTGCGCGTGATTTCCGGCGGAAGCCGCGATCACTCCGCGCTCCCGCTCGCGTGGAGTGAGCATCGCGATACGGTTGTAGGCGCCGCGCAGCTTGAAGGAAAAGATCGGCGTCAGGTCCTCGCGCTTGAGGAACACGGCCCGGCCCAGGCGCTCGGAGAGCCTTGGCGCATGATCCAACGGCGTGGGCGCGGGCACGACTTCCTGCACCCGCGAATTCAGCGCTCGCTTCAGAATCTCGTAGTGATCCATCGTTGCTCCTCGGCGGAGCCGTCGCGACGGACCGGGGAAGGATGACTCGCAAAAGAAAACCCCTCCAGCCGGTCCGGCGGGAGGGGTTGTCTTATTCTCGTCGCAGCGCCGTTATCTCATTTCTTGGCGCTCGGGACGGACCCCACCCGCCGGGCTAATAATGATGATGCTCATCATCATTGCGAAAGGCTGGATGTGGGTCCGCATAACGAGTGGACCGATCCTACGGTCAGGTTGATGCGCCGGTCAAGAGCGATCTCGTGCGCCGGGTGACAATCCCGCCTCTATCAGCGGCGGCGCAGCAGCCAGACCAACGCGAGTGGAAGCCCGCTCAGGGCCTCGCGGAAGGTTTCCGGCGCCGCGCTCGTCACGCCCATGGTCGCAATCTCGCGTTCGCCCCATCGTGGCTCCGCGCATTCTCGAATCTCGAATCCGGCCGCGACAAATGCGGAAACATATTCGGCGTGATCGTGGTAGAAGCTCCGCACGAAGCCGAAGTTGCCGTCGCCGCCCTGGAAGAACGCGCCGCCGCCGAACAGCCGGTTGATGGGATGAAAGTCGGAGACAATCGCCCATCCATCGGGGCGCACCACGCGCGCAAGCTCCGCGATCGGCCGGGTCAGCTCGGGAGCATGATCGAGCGCGAGCGAGCATACCGCGAGGTCGAAACTCGCTGCTGCGAGCGGAATGTTCGTGAGATCCGCGAGACAGAAACGGGCACCGGGCACTTTCTCACGCGCCTTCGCGAGCATCGCCGGCGCCATGTCGATCGCAACCACCCGATGGCCTCGCGAGCGAAGATATTCGGTGTGTCTTCCGGTCCCGCAGGCCGCGTCGAGCGCGATCCCGGCAGGCATCCGGTCGATGAGAGCGTTGACGACCGGTTCCTCGGCGATAATCAGCGGATTGGTTGGGGCATCGTAGACCGGAGCCCACGCTCCGTACCCCTCCACCACGTCGAGCTCGGAAATTTCCAGCGCGATGTTTATGGGAGAGCGATCGATATTGGCAATCGTATCCGCCAGGGTCTCGACTCGCGGAGTCGAAACCTCTTGCCCGCGAAACCAGTTCCGAAGCAGCGCAAGTCCCCCGATACCGACGACGTAATGCGAAGGACGAACTTTCGCCATGGCCTCAATTATGCGCGCCGCTCGATCCACGGCCAACCTCCGGCTGGCCCATCGCGAACCATCCCCATCCGATAACCGCAGCGATCGAGAGCATCAGCGCCCACAGCGTCCAGAGGCTTCCGCGGTTTGACGACTGAAAAGGCTTGGCCCGGAAGGCAAGCTCGCGCGCCTTGGCGCGGCTGATTTGCACGCTTTGAAGATCGACCTGGCGCGCTCCGGGCGGCGGCGGCGCGGTCATTCTGGTCATACTCAGATGCCGAAACGATACCGCGCCTTTGGAACCTGCCAACTGGCACACGACTTGTACTTCGGCCCCCGGGTCGCCGACGCGGAAGTAGAAGTCCGCGCGTTGCCACGAAGACCCGCCCGCTTGGGGTATCAGCCATCCGAAGGAGCCGCCCGTCACGCGGATGCCGAAGACCGGAGCGTCCGGGGCCGCGCCCAGCTTTTCGGCCCGAACCTCACCGCTGAGCTGGTACCATCCCGGCGTCAGATTCACGGTCTGGCCCCACTGCGCAAAGTCCGCTCCGGGCTGATCCACGCGCAATTCGCCGGAGCCGGTCGGCTCGCGAATCCACGAGAAAATCTCTTTGGCGTGTTTCGGCCTGAGGTTCAATGGAACCCAGTCCGAGGGCAGGCCCGCTGCCCCATTAGTCAGTTCGCCGTTGCGCAGGAGATTCTCGCCGGCCGAGGCGAGGCTCGCGACGAGTAGTAATAGGAACAGCGGCACGCTGGCCCGGAATGCCATCCGATTCCCGTTTGTCATGCGATGCGCGCGGCGATACCCACTCAATTCCATTTCGCCATTCCCGGGCCGTGCAGCCACATCCGGGCCTTCAGGGCCGTCCGGGTAATAGGCAGTCCGGTCCAGATCGGGAAGAAGTACACAAAAGCGGCCAGCGTGGCCGATGCGAACGCGACGCAGACAAACCTGCCGCCGGAGAGGCGATCGCGCCGCTGCAGCCGCCAATAGGCGATCGCGATCGCCGCGCCGGCCGCCAGCCCCGCTGTCTGGCCAAAGCCGAAAGCAAGCGGAGCTGCCAGAGACGCCAGCAACGCCATCTGCTCCCAGCGCTCCGCCTCACCGGCCCAGCAATCGGCCAGCAATCCCGCCAGCGACAGGATGCCCAGGTAGAGCGCGGGCATATAGTGATAGATGAACTGGTAGCGCGGAATCGCGGCCCAGATTCCCAGATACATGGCGTACCCGACCACCAGGAACGTACGGATGGCGCTTCTCCGGGAGATAGCCTGTGCAGCTGTAATTGGTATCGAGACCAGGACGCCCCACCATATTATCGGATTGCCAAGTGAGATTATCACCTCGACTATCGAATACGGATTGAGAAAGAAGTTGCGTCCGACCCAATAGGTAAGCGGCCGCAGAAGGAAGGGCCAACTCCACCACGGCGAGTAGTATGGAATCCACCATGGCGCGCGTCCGTATTTGGCCGTGAGCTGACTTTGATAGTGGAATTCGGTGCGGTAGAAAGTGACCTGATCGGCGACACTGTGCCACCATCCGAACCAGTAGTTCGGCAGCAGCACGAGCATGTATACCAGCGCACTCATTCCTCCCGCGAGCGCCAGCATCGCCGCTATCCGCCTGAGGGGAAGCGAGCGCACTCCGAACCGCGAATCCGCGCAGACTCCGGCTGATTCAGCCATCCAATACGCGGCGAATCCCAGCACCAGCAGCTCGGTGAAAGCGGGGATCAGCAGCTTCGACCCCATGCACAGACCCAGCGCGACGCCCATCCAGACCAGCGACCTGCGTTGCGCAAGCCGATCGGAGGTTTGCTCGAAGCGGAAGAGCATCAGGTAGGCCCACGTGCCAGAGGCGACGTAAAAAATCTCCCAGACCGCGACCCGCGAATCGACCAGAAACAATCCGTCACAGATGACAAACCCCGCCGCCAGAAGAGCCGCCGGGCGGGAACCGAACAACCGCCTTGCCAGGAGGTAGGTCACGGCGGCGAGCGCGCTGCCGACGATCGCGCCGGGCAGGCGCCAGCTCCAGGCCTGATCTCCGAAAATCCAGATGCTCAGCGCGATCAGGAGTGATGACACCGGCGGATGACTTTCGCGATACGGCGCGTGAAGGAGGTAGCCGCGCGCCTGCGAGACGGTGAACATTTCGTCGAAAATAATTACCCCGGGTTGGCCCAAACGCCAAAGGCGCGTGCCCAGCGCGGCTAACGAGAGCGCCGAAAGGAGCCACGCGTCGATGCGTGACCATTCCAGTGGCAGCGCCGACGGTTGCTCGCGGCCGCACGGAATCGGGCTGGCGGTGGGGGCACGGGCGGCCCATTGCGTCATCGCTCAGCCGCGGGCGAGCTTGGCCGCGAGCGCCGCGTATCTGTCGAGCATCGGCAGCACGGCGTCGCGCTCGGCGGACGGAAGGAAGAACACGATCCGCCCGAAACCCAGCTCCATGAACTTGCGGGCGTCTTCTTCGCGGGGCCCATGCCGAACACCGAGAGCGATATCGACTCGGGTTTGCGGCCTGCCCGCTTCGCGGTCTCGTGAAGGGTCTTCACCGCAGCAGTGAAATCGTAGCCCGGAAAGTTCAACGGCATCCATCCGTCGCAGTACTCGACCACGCGCTCGAAGACCCGTTTGGATTGCGAACCCAGGATGACCGGCGGTCCGCCCTTCTGCACCGGTTTAGGCCAGGACCAGATTGGATCGAAGTTGACGAGCTCGCCGTGGAACTGGGCTGCGTCCTTGGTCCAGATCTCGCGCATCGCGAGCACCTTTTCGCGCACCAGCTTCCATCGCCGCTTGTACTGCACGCCGTGGTTCTCCATCTCCTCGACGTTCCAGCCGCCGCCGATGCCGAGGATCAGGCGGCCGCCGGAAATAAGGTCCAACGACGCGGCCTCCTTGGCCAGCACGATCGGATCGCGCTCGACGACCAGGCATACGCCTGGGGCGAGTCGGAGCTTTTTGGTGACTGCGGCCGCGGCGCCGAGGGCGACGAATGGATCGTGCGTGTGGAAATATTCCTTCGGTAGTTCCCCGCCGGCAGGGTACGGAGTCCTGCGCGAAGCCGGGATATGGGTGTGCTCGGGGAAGAAGAGCGACTCGAAGCCGCGTTCCTCCACGGCGATCGCGAGCGGCACAGGCTGAATCGCATAGTCGGTCGGAAACATCGAAACACCGAAGTCGGTCATCGGCCATCTCCTCTGCGGGATTCTTCGCTCAAACATTACACGGGATTCATCGGGACAGACAAAGGATGCGGGTGCCTGGAGTCTTCCGGCGTGGTAAAGATGCCTTGTAAGCCTTCTTGCAGCGCTCTTCCGGAGTGTAGTCGCGTGCGGCCTGCGCGAATTGTTCTGGGCAACAACTCACTGGCAAAGTACCCCGACGGCGGAGGGCACTGGACCTGGTTCCTGCAATTCGCGCTTGGACTGGCGGCCCTGAATCACGACGTTACGGTGCTCGAAGCCCTGCTATCCACCGACGATGAGGGCGAAGACCGCCGGCGCATCGAGGTTTTTTTCAGCCGGATGCGGCAATATGGATTGCGCGACAGATGCGCCCTGCTGCTGTTCGACCGGACCGTGGACGTGCAGGAATTCGGTCGCGCGCGTGAATACGGCAAGAGCAGGCGCGAGATCCTGGCGGCCATTCGCGACGCCGACCTGTTGTGGAATCTCGCCTGCTCGATTCGCCAGCCGATGCTCTCGATGTTCCGGCGCCGGATCCTGATCGACGTCGATCCGGGCCATCTGCACATCTCGGCGCTGACCTGGGAGATGGGAATCGCGGACCATCACGCGCATCTCAGCCTCGGACGCAGAATCCACATGCCCGACTGCGATGTGCCGGCGCTCGGCGTGAAGTGGCAGGGCTTCTCGCCGTTCGTCTATCTGCCGATGTGGGCGGCGCGAGAGAATCCCGGCCGCGATGCGCCGTTCACGTCTGTCACACACTGGACCTGGGAGGAGTTGCTATATCGAGGGCGTACCGTCAGCGTGTCGAAACGCGCCGCCTATCTCAAGTATCTCGAACTGCCGAAACTCGCGAAGCGCGCCTTTCATCTCGCGGCCTACATCCTTCCCGGCGACCAGACCGGCGATCGCGAACTGCTGGAAAGCAACGGTTGGACGGTGATCGATCCTCGGCGAGTGGTTGCTACGCCCGATCAGTACCGGGAGTTCATCGCGCGATCGCGCGCCGAGATTCAATGCCCCAAGCCGGCATACCGCGAACTCAGGACAGGATGGTTCAGCGATCGCAGCGCGTGCTACCTCGCCTCGGGGCGTCCGGTCCTGGCCGAGGACACGGGCTTCAGCGAATATCTTCCGATCGGCACGGGACTGATCGCGTTCACCAATATGCAGGAGGCCGTCAGCGGCGTGGCCAGCATCGATTCGGACTACGAGCGCCATAGCCGCGCTGCCCGGCGAATCGCCGAGGAGTTCCTGGATTCGCGCCGCCAGCTCGAATCGATGCTGGCCGCTTCCGGCTGGTAGAGACGTGTCACAAAAATCGCAGTTGACCGGATTTTGCTATCGATGCGGCGAATGACGGCCGCAGGGGAGGATTGTCATGACCAGGTCGGTCGCCATGCTAAATTCGAGGTCGAGCGCCGTGGGGCGAGCTGGCGCGACGGGATTTGCTGCCGCCGTGTCCGCGACACTCCTTCGTCTGCGCGGCGAGCGCGGCAGGACAGCCCGCGCCGGCGCAGAATCTCTTCGCGACCGGACGCGCTCCTTTGCCGGCGGCGAGTCCCGCTCCGACTCCGGTCGAGGTGCTGATCGCAGGCGGCTTCAATATGCCGACCGAAAGCACGCTGGCCAGCGCCGAGCTCTACAACCCCAAAACCCGCAGCTTCACCCTGACCGGCAAGATGACCGCGCCGCGCAACGGCCACACGGCTACCCTGCTCCGAACCGGCAAGGTGCTTATTGCCGGCGGCTCCAATAGCATGAACATCGCGCTTGCCAGCGCCGAGCTCTACGATTCCAAAAGCCGTACGTTTACCAAAGCCCACAGTATGACCGCCGCGCGCATTGACCATAGCGCCGTTTTGCTCCAGGACGGTACGGTCCTGATCGCCGGCGGCTTGAATCTCGGCGGGGTCACGGCCAGCGCCGAGCTCTATAGTCCCGGCACCGGCAATTTCACCAGCGCCGGCAACATGACGGTCCCGCGCGAGGGTCACAGCGCCACTGTGCTTCACGACGGCAAAGTCCTGATCGCAGGCGGCTCCAACAGCAGCGGGTTCCTGGCCAGCGCCGAGCTCTACGACCCGATACACAAGAAGTTCATTGCAACCGGCAGCATGACCACCACCCGCGCCCCGCACACTGCGACTCTGCTCCAAAACGGCATGGTGCTGATTGCCGCCGCGGGCGACGACCTTGCCGATCTTTACGATCCCGTCACCGGCGAGTTCACCCCCACCGGAAACCTGACCACCGCGCGGGTCGGCGCGACGGCCAGTCTGCTGCAGAACGGCAAGGTGCTGATTGCCGGTGGCGTTGACGAGGGCGGCAACGTGCTGGCGCGGGCCGAGGCTCTACAATTCCGGCGCCGGTGAGTTCACCCTGACCGGCGACATGACCAGCACCCGGGCCGGCCACGTCGCCGCCGCGCTGCAAGATGGCAGCGTACTGATTGTCGGTGGATTCGACGGCTCGCAGTACCTTGCGAGCGCCGAGCTCTACAATCCCGCGACCGCGCGCTTTACCGCGACCGCCGGCAGCATGAGCATCGCGCGCACCGGCCACTCGGCGACCCTGCTGGCGCTTCTGCCCGCACCAGCCGCGCAACCGCAAGTACAGGGTTTGAGCAATCGGCCGGACGGTTTTCGCGCCGGCGCGCCGGGCCGTTGAGATTGAGATAAACTGTCACAATTGGTAGGCAGGTTCATGACTCGCTTGAGGTGCGCGCTCGCTGCCTTTTTGATCGGGTTCGCGGTCTTCCGACCGTTCGCTTCGACAGCCCAGCAGTACGACCCAAGACCGGACATTCTGCGCCGCAAAATCCAGATGATGGGCGCGGGCTTTGTGGGTTACGTCAAGTCCGCGGCTGCCGACACGGTCACCGTCACGTCGGACGGTTCCTACAGCGTGATCCCGAAGGGGGAGGAGCGCACATTCCAGATCACTCCGAACACGACAGTGTCCCGGATGAAGGAGGACGGCCAATTCGAGCAACCCCAGGCCCTTCAACCGAACGAACTGCGCGCAGGAGAATTTGTCGGCGTTGTCCAGGACTCGCAGTTTTATACTCTTCCAGCATCCATCGCAGAGCGACCCCCGACGGGTCTTGCCGCAGCGCCGACTGCACCTCCGCCCGCGCCTCAGGACCTGTCGCCTGCGATGCAGGAACTCTATCGGCAAGGTTACGCGGATTGGCGCAGGAGAGAGCAGATTTCCGGTTCCCAATTTGTGGGTTTCGTCCAATCAGCGACAACCGACACGGTTACCGTCATCTCCGACCGGGATTCCAGCATATTTCTCAGGAAGGGAAGCCAGTACACCTTCCAAATCACGTCCGACACCAAGGTCGAAAGCGATGTTTCGTCCTCGCGGAAGGAACCGCACGGAGGCGACCAAGTCACCATCCGTTACCGTGACCTCGGTGACACGCATCTCGCCCTGGGAATTCACATCCGGGGGACCGGAGTGGTTGTCGAGGCCCCCGGATTGCCCAGCCAACCATCCGTTCCGCCCAGTCCACCGTCCACATACAGCCAGGCATCCATGTCCGGCCAGGCGTCCGTTCCGTCAGATGAAGACCTTCAAGCCGGAACCGAATTGATGCGGACCAACCACTGCAAAGCAGCGATTGGCTATTTCGACCGATTCGATCCGAAATCATCGGGACCAGCCATCCAGTGTCTACGTCTATCGAGGTCAGTGTCTCAAACTGACGAAAGATAATGCGGGCGCAATAAAGGACTTCAGCATCGCACTGTCTCGACTCCAGGTTCTGTCGAGAGGGCACGAGGGTCTCTATTCACTTCCACTCGCACTGGTCTATGAAGAACGCGGCAATGCCTATATCCACTTGTCAAAGGACTCAGACGCGTTGAATGACTACAATCAGGCAGCCCAGTACCAAGCGAGCGCTCAAGGACCGAGCCAAGCCGCTATTGTAGACCTCCGCGAGAAAATTTACGAAGGTCGTTGCAACGTCTATCACAACCTCAAGCAAGATGCGCGGGCGATAGACGATTGTTCGCGAGCGATCGACCTTGCCCCTCAGGATTTCGGGCCATACCTGCGCCGAGGAGTGGCTTATCTGTACTCGGGGCACGCGGATCTCGCGGACGCCGACTTTCGGCGTGCCGTGGAGCTTGCGCCGTTCACCGCAGATATTGTCGGAACGGCCAGGAATGACCTCAAACGCGGACGCTCAATGCACATGGACTTCGAAGACTGGGGCGGGAGCAATTGATGGCAAAATCACATGGCGAGGCGGGAGAGCAGGAGCTTCGCGCCGGCTTGGTGAGCAGGAGGCCCCGCTGAGAAATCGCCGGCTGGCCCTCTCGATCGCGACCGTGCTCGCCTTCGAAGGCTTCACGCAATCGATCAACGGCATCGGATCACCCTGGATCGCGAAGAGCTTTCACCTCGGCGAGTCGGGAATCGCGGGCCTGTTCGCCTGGATTTCGCTCTCGGCGATCGGCGCGCTGGGACTCTCGCGGATGATCGATCGGCTGGGCCGCCGCCGGACACTGCTGGTATGCATGGCCGGCACGTCGGCTAGCGCGCTCGCCGCCGCGTTCTCGACCAGCATCGCGGCGTTCGCGCTGTGCGAGATCGCGCTCTACGCCTTCATCGGCGCGACGATCGCCGGCGGGATCGTGATCCTGGCGGAGGGACTAGCGATCGAGGAGCGCGCGCGGGGGCAAAGCTGGGGCGGGCTGGGGCTGGGTCTCGGTGGCGGGCTGTGCCTGCTCGTGATGCCGATGGTGGCGAGTCGTCACTCGTGGCGATGGATGCTGGTGCTGGCGTCGGCGATGGGGGTCGCCGCGCTGTGGAGGGCCGCCCGGGTCATCCCGGAGAGCGGCCGCTGGCAACGCGCCGCCGCGACCGGTACGACTTCGTCGAGCAGTTTTTACGACGTGTTCGGACAGCTCTATCGACGCCGCGCGATCACAATTCTGATCTGCGCGCTGCTGGCCACCATCGCGGCGGTCGCAGCCAGCAGTTGGGCATACTTCCACCTGGTCTCGGTCGTGGGGTTGGCGCCGGGCGCCGCCAGTGCACTGATGCTGATCGGAGGCGGCTTGGGGATGCTCGGCTTTCCGCTCGCCGCGCGAAGCTGTGAGCGCTACGGCCGCATCCCCACGATCTTCGTTGCGGGCCTGATGACCGGTCTCGGCGCGCTTGCCTTCTATTGGGGTCCTCCGGCACACCTGGGCCTTCGCTGGCTATGGATCGAGGCCACGTATTGCTGTTTCACCGCCGGCCTGAGCGCGGGGCAGGTGGGCGGCAATTCGCTGGCGACCGAACTTTTTCCGACCGCGATCCGGGGCGCGATGATGGGATGGTTCGCGCTGATCGGCGCGGCCGCCGCGGTCTCCGCACAGACCCTGATCGCGGTTCTCGCCGCGCGCCTTGGCGGTCTGTCGATCGTGGTCCGGTACTTAAGCCTGCTCGCGATACCCAACGCGATCATCGTCGTAATCCTGCTTCCCGAAACGCGCGGGCTCTCGCTCGAAGACGCCGCGATGGAAGCGGCGTTCGAGAAGTCGCGGTAGTATCGTTGTGTGACCTTCGCTGGTTCGATGAGTGAGGGTGCAGAAGTTCCGCGGCGATCCTAGCTGCCCAGTTTCTCCAGCAGCGCCTTGGCGTCCTTGAGATCGGCGGTGTCGAAGCCTTCGGTGAACCAGTTGTAGATCTCGGCGAGCATCGCGCGCGCTTCGTCGCGCTTGCCTGTCTGCGCAAGCAACCGCGCGAGACTCGTCGTCGCGCGCAACTCCCAGGACTTCGCGTTCTGCTTGCGCGATATTTCGATCGCGGTGCGGAAACATTGCTCGGCTTGCGCGCCATTCGATGCGTCTTGCGCCAGCAGCAATTCGCCCTTTAGCCGATGCACCTCCGCCTCGTAGTACCGCTGGCCGGTTCTCTCGATGAACGGGAATGACTCGTCGATCGTGCGAAGGCCCTCATCGGACCGTCCCATCCGGCCCAGAGCGGTGGCAATAAACGCGAGACAACGGTCGTTAATTAGTTCGGAGCCGGCGGCCTTCAACTCCAACATATGGTGTCTCATCCGCGCGACGGCGCCCTCGAGATCGCCGGCCATCGCATCCGCCCACCCGAGGTAAATTTCGCTTAGGGCGCGGCCGGTGGCGAAGCCCGATTCGGTCGATAGTGCCAGTCTTGCTTCTGTCCGCGCTCTCATATGCTCGAGTTCGCGCCGGAGCTCAAAGATGTAGGCGGCGAATCCGTGTACGTCCGCCAGGCTGGTCTTTGGTCCGGAATGCGCGAGGGCGGTCGCGATACTCACTCGCTCCAGCGCGCGATCCGGGTAACCCAGGAACCACGAGTTCCATCCCGAGACGACACGGTTGTTTTGTCGAGTCCCTAGCCGCTGGACTATTGTCCCCTCCTGGGGCATCTGCCCAGCGTGCTGCTGTGCCGGACCGGTTGCCGGCTTCGCTATGGATTCCAGCAACTCCCACGCGCGGTCGAGGCCTTGGGCGGCGAGCCCGAAGTCGCCCGAGTACATCCTCACCCACGCCAAATAGGTCCCCGCATCCGCAAGAAGTTCCGCGCTACCGTGTTCCTCGGCACGTGCAACCAGCTCGGCGGCTATCTCGCACGCCTTGCTCAGGTCGGGACGGGTTAGATGGACGAACAAGACTCCATAGAGAGCCAACCAGGCCTTTCCCCAGTTGATGCCGGGCCGCTGGCAAAGCACCAGCGCGCGCGCATAGGACTGCTCGGCTTCGAGCGAGGCGTAACCCTTGCTATCCCCCAACGCCCCGAAGGCTGCGTTCCTAAGGTCCAACTCCTGCTCTGCACGCCGGTCGTCATCGGGGAGCTTTTGCAGCAGTTCAAGCCCGGTTTCGAACTGCGCGACTGCTTCGGCGCTGGACCCGCGGTTGACGCACTGCTCGACGGCACGCAGGCAATACTTCACTGCCTTACCCGGATTGCCGCTGCGGGCATAGTGATGCGCCAACTCAGAGAGGTGGTCGTCGAGGCTTTCGGCATATGTCGACTCCAACGCGGCGCCGATTCGTTCATGCAGCAGCCGGCGGCGCTCGTTCAGCACCGAATGGTAGGCGACGTCATGAGTCAGCGCGTGCTTGAAGGTGTACTCAATGTCGCCGACGGCAGGCTGCTCATAGATGAACTCGCCGAGCTGGAGTTCCGAGAGTATCGCTTCCAACTCTGGTCCCGCCTTCGCTGCCACTTTACGGACCAGACCGAGTTTGAAATCCATGCCGATGACGGCCAGCGTCTGGAGCAGGTCTTTCTGATCCGGCGACAGCCGGTCGATGCGCGCGGCCAGAATCGCCTGCACGGTCGGCGGAATCTTCAGCTGGTTTAGCGCCCGAGTAAGCTTCACCGCGCCGTTGCGCTTAAGCGCCCCTTCGTCCAACAGCACCTGTACCGTCTCCTCGATGAAGAACGGATTGCCCTCGGTCTTTTCTATGATGAGCCGCTTCAGCGCACCCAGTTCCGCCCCGTCGCCAAGCAGCGCGCCCAGCATCTCGTCGGCGCTCTCCTTGCCCAGCGGGTCGAGCCGCAGTTGCGAATAGTAGGTCTTGTGGCCCCAATCATGCCGATACTCGGGCCGATAGTTGACCAGCATCAGGATGCGCGCGGTGCCGATGCTGTCGGCTAGCAGGTTGAGGAAGGCGCGCGATTCGTTATCGATCCAGTGTAAGTCTTCGAAGATTACGATCAGCGGCTGATTGAGGCTCTCGCGCAGCAGGATACGCTTGATCGCGTCGAGCGAGCGGCGCTTGCGAGTCTGTGCCTCGATCTCCGCGATCTGATTGTTCTCATCGGTCAAGCCGAGCAGCCCGTACAGGTAGGGAAGCGCGTCCTCAAGCGACCGATCGAGCGTGAGGACCTTGCCGTTAACCTTCTCACGCCGCTTGCGCGCGTCATCTTCAGACGAAATCTCGAAGTACGAGTGCAGCAAGTCGATCACTGGCAGGAATGCGGAAGCCTTGCCGTGCGAGACCGAGAATGCTTCGAGCACCATCCAGCCGGATTGCGAGACCGCCTTGAACTCATAGACCAGGCGCGACTTGCCCACCCCTGGTTCCGCCATCGCCGCTACGATCTGCCCGCGCCCCGCTTTGGCCTGCTCTGCCGCCGCCTTCATCGCCTCCATCTCGCGCTGGCGCCCGACGAACTTCGTCAGCCCGCGCCCTGCTGAGCGTTGCAGCCGCGTACGCAGCGGTCCCAACCCCATCACTTCGTACACGTTCACCGGCTCGCTGACGCCTTTGACCCTGGCCGCGCCCAGCGGCTTCAGGTTGAAGTAGCCTTCGCACGGCTTGCGGGTCGCCTCGCTCGCCACGATCGATCCGGTTCGCGCGATGCTCTGCAGACGCGACGCGAGATTGGCGGTATGCCCGATTGGCGTGTATTCGACCTGCGTCGCGCCGGTTGCGATCGAGCGAACCACGACTTCGCCTGTGTTTACACCGACGCGAATCTCTACCGGTGCGCGGCCTTCTGCTTGCAGCTGAGCGCCATAGCGACGTAACTCCTCTTGCATGCGAAGCGCGGTATAGAGCGCGCGCTGCGGATGATCCTCGTGCGCGACCGGCGCGCCGAACAGCGCGAAGACGCCGTCGCCGGTCGATTGCACCACGTACCCGTCGTAGCGGCGCACCGCATCGATCATCAGCTTCAACGCCGGATCGACGAGGGCTCGCGCCTCCTCGGGGTCGAGGTCCTGCTCCAACTCGGTCGATCCCTTGATATCGACGAACAGCGCCGTGACCGTCTTGCGCTCGCCGTCGATTGCTTGCGGATCAGAACTCTCGGCGGCTAGCCGAAGGTTCGAAGAAGTTGCGCCAGCTGTTGCCTTCGAAGGCTGCCCGGCTTCCCCACCTAAAGAGGTCGCACACTGCGCGCAGAATCTGGCTTCAGGCGGGTTTTCGAAAGCACACTTCTGGCATCGGCGCTTGAATGGAGTCGCACAATGAATGCAAAACTTCGCCCCCTGAGGATTTTCCGTTGAGCAGCTCTCGCAGCGCATCGATCTACCGCTTCGGGTCGCAAGAGCGGCTGGGAGCCGCCCTATCGTTCAATGTTGGCAGGATTACGGCTTGACGAGCTCGCACCGGTGCATTCGGTACATCTGGTCGCGCCACGCAAAAAGCGCCGAAAACGCAGGAACCTCCGCTACCGGATCGGTAAACGTCGATCGCCAGGGCTCGGGGAGAAAGAAGAGTTCATCCGGAGCCGGCTTCAAAAGCATCAGCATGCTAGCCGCTGTCAAGTCGGCGCGGCTGAAAGCCTCACCAACCAGATACTGATGCCCGCTCAGCGTATGCTTGAGACTCTGCAAGATACGCTCGACCTTGAACCGGGCGTGCTCTTCAGCGTATGCAGAGTGATGATACTTTTGCGCGAAGAATTTTCCCGCCTGTTGCACTTCCGGCGCCGCAGATCCGAGTTGCCGTCCAGTGATCAGCATGCGCGCGTGCGGGCCTAGTGAGCCATCCGTCACCTCCTCCCACAGTATTACTTGCGCACGGTCTTTCTCGGAGGGCGGCATGAGGCTGGGTTGAGGGCGGTAGTCCTCAAGCCAATTCAGGATCGCCGTCGAATCCGGAATCACCTTGCCGTCGGTGAGCAAGACGGGGACCTGCGTTTGACCGGACAGTTTCTTCACTTCCGCCTCGCCCGCGCCGGGCGCATGGTTCAGCTTTTCGTACTGCACACCCTTGAATGCGAAAGCCCAAAGGACGCGTTCCGACCAGGGCGACCCATACATCGTTATCAACTTCATCTTGCTCATTAGGGGGATCCTTTTGGCGCTGACTTGTTCGTGCCTCGAGCCGCGATCGTAGCCCTCAATCGCGCGCGATGTAAAACGAAGCCGAATCGCTTCATTTTACACGGCAAAGCTGACGCGCCAGCTCGAATCGATGCTGGCCGCGTCGGGCTGGTAGCCGACGCGCCTCACAGTTTGGCAGCGCATTCGTTCCTACCTGCTCAATTCATCCAGCAGCGCCTTTGCGTCCTTCAAGTCAGCGGTGCCGAAGCCTTCGGTGAACCAGCCGTGGATCTCGGCGAGCATCGCGCGCGCTTCCTCGCGCTTGCCTGTCTGCGCAAGCAACCGCGCGAGACTCGTCGTCGCGCGCAGCTCCCAGGACTTCGCGTTCTGCTTGCGCGATATTTCGATCGCGGTGCGGAAACATTGCTCGGCTTGCGCGCCATTCGATGCGTCTTGCGCCAGCAGCAATTCGCCCTTTAGCCGATGCACCTCCGCCTCAAAAGACCGTTGCCCGGTTCTCTCGATCAACGAGAATGACTCGTCGATGGTGCGAAGGGCCTCATCGAACCGCGCTAACCGGCCCAGAGCGGTGGCAATCAGGGCGAGAAAATAGTTGTCCACAATCTCGGAGCCGGTGGCCCTGAGCTCCAGCAGATGACGTCGCATCCGCGCGATGCCACCGTGGAGGTCACCCGTCATCGCATCGGCCCACCCAAGGCGAATTTCGCTCACGGCGCGGCGAAAGGGATCGCCCAGCTCGGTCGCCAACTCGAGGGTTGCCTCCGCCCGCTCTCTCATGTGCTCGAGTTCGTGCCGGAGTTCATAAACGTAGGCGGCGAAGTAGTGCGCCGTCTCCAGGGCAGCCTTTGACCGGGACTCGTGCGCGATGGCGGTCGCCACACCTACGCGCTCGAGTGCGCGATCAGGGTAACCGAGGAACCACAGGTTCCAGGCCGAGATGATACGGTTGGCCCCCGGACCCCCCACCACCCGCTGGATTGCGTGGGCTTGAGGCAACAGGCCGGCGCGCCGCTCTACAGGACTCTTCGCTATGGATTCCCACAGCGCCGTCGCTCTGTCGTAGCTTTGGGCAGCGAGGTCGAACTCGCCCGAGACCATCCTCGCGAGCGCCAACAAGGTCGCCGCATCGGCAATATGTTCCGCGCTCTCGTGCTCCTCGCCCCGAGCAATCAGCTCAGCAGCTACTTCGCCTGCCCTGTGCGGCTCGGGACGGTAGAGGTGGACGAGGTAGGCTCCGCGGAGTGCCAACCAGGTCTTTTGCCAGTCAAGCCCGGGCCGCTGGCAAAGCTCGATTGCACGCGCAGAAAAATGCTCCGCTTCGGGCGAGGCGTAGCCCTTGATTGTCATCAGTGCGTCGCCGGCTGCATTCCTGAGGTCCAACTCCAGTTCGGCGCGCCGGTCGTCATCGGGAAGCTTCTGCAGCAGCTCGAGCCCGCTCTCGAATTGCGCGACGGCTTCGGCATAAGACCCGCGAATTGCGCACTGTTGGACGGCACGCAGACAATATTCCAGCGCCTTGCCCGGATTGCCGCTGCGCGCGTAGTGATGCGCCAGCTCGGCGACATGGTCGTCCAGGCTCTCGGCGTGTATCGACTCCAACGCCGCGCCGATTCGTTCGTGAAGCAGTCGGCGGCGTTCGATCAGCACCGAATGGTACGCGACCTCGTGGGTCAGCGCGTGCTTGAAGGTGTACTCGATGTCGCCGACTGCCGGCTGCTCGTAGATGAACTCGCCGAGCTGGAGTTGGGAGAGCATCGGCTCCAACTCTGATTGCCCCTCGCCCCCTTGTTTGCGGGAGAGGGCGGGCGGCGCGGCGCCTGCTCCTTGCCGTGCAGGCGCCGTGCCGCGCGGGTGAGGGGGCTGCCACACCTTACCCACTAGACCGAGTTTGAACTCCGTGCCGATAACGGCGAGGGTCTGGAGCAGTTCCTTGTGACTGGGCGGCAGCCGGTCGATGCGCGCGGCGAGAATCGCTTGCACGGTCGGCGGAACCTTGAGTTGGCTCAGCGACCGGGTTAGCTTCACCGCGCCGTTGCGCACCAGTGCCCCTTCGTCGAACAGCACCAGCACCGTTTCCTCCATGAAAAAGGGATTGCACGCAGTGCGCTCGATTATGAGCCGCTTCAACGGTGCTACTTCGACGCCCTCGCCGAGCAGCGCGCTCAGCATCTCATCGGCGCTCTCCTTGCCCAGCGGGTCGAGCCGGAGCTGCGTGTAGTAGGTCTTGTGGGCCCACTCATGGCGATACTCGGGCCGATAGTTGACCAGCATCAGGATGCGCGCGGTGGCGATACTGTCGGCGAGCAGGTTCAGGAAGCCCTGCGACTCGTCGTCAACCCAGTGCAGGTCTTCGAAGATCACGATCAGCGGCTGGTTGAGGCTCTCGCGCAGCAGGATTCTCTTGATCGCCTCCAGTCCGCGCCGCTTGCGGGTTTGCGCTTCCATCTCGGCGAGCGGACTGTTCGCGTCGCTCAGACCCAGCAGTGCGTACAGATATGGGAGCGCGTCCTCCAGCGAACGGTCGAGCGTGAGGACTTTGCCGTTGATTTTCTCACGCCGCTTGCGTTCGTCGTCATCAGAGCTGATCTCGAAATAGTTCCAGAGCAGATCGATCACCGGCAGGAACGCAGACGCCTTGCCGTGCGAGACCGAGAAAGCCTCGAGCACCATGCAGCCGGATTGCGACACCGCCTTGAACTCGAAAAACAGGCGCGACTTGCCGACCCCGGCCTCGGCCATCGCCGCGACGATCTGCCCGTGACCGGCCTTCGCCTGATCCGCCGCGCGCTTCATCGCGTCCATTTCGCGCTCGCGCCCGACGAACTTGGTGAGTCCGCGTCCGGCTGAGCGTTGCAGCCGCGTTCGCAACGGCCCGAGCCCGGTGACCTCGAATACCTCCACCGGCTCGCTGACGCCTTTGACCCTGGTCGGGCCGAGACTCTTGAAAATGAAGTAGCCCTCACACAGTTTCCTGACCTGCTCGGTGCTCGCGATCGAACCGATCGGCGCCAGTGCCTGCATCCGCGCCGCCAGGCTGATCGAATGACCGATCGGGGTGTACTCGGTGTGCGCGTCATCGGTCTTGATCGAGCGCACCACGACTTCGCCGCTATTCACTCCCACCCGAACCTGAATCGGGAGGCGGCCTTCGGAACGGATCCGGTCCGAGTACCGCTTGACCTCCTCCTGCATCCGGAACGCCGCGTAGAGCGCGCGCTGCGGATGGTCCTCGTGCGCGACCGGCGCGCCGAACAGCGCGAAAATCCCGTCGCCGGTGGATTGTACGATGTAGCCGTCGTAGCGATGTGTCGCGTCGATCATCAGCTTGAGCGCCGGATCGACAATTGCGCGCGCCTCCTCGGGGTCGATGTCCTCCATCAGCTCCATCGAGCCCTTGATATCGGCGAACAGCGCCGTGACCGTCTTGCGCTCGCCCTCGATCGGCGAGTCGGTCGGCGGCTGCACTCTCACCCGTTCGGCGGCATCAATGCCGCCTCGCGACCTCTCCCGGTTTGCGCCTGCGGATGGTCCCGCATGCGCGGGCGCGGCGAGAGCAGCGCCGCACTCCTGGCAGAACCTGGCGTTGGGCGGGTTGGCCAAGCCGCACTTCGGGCATCGGCCCTTGAACGATTCGCCGCACTCGATGCAAAACTTCGCACCCGCGGCATTCTCGGCATTGCACTTGGAGCAGGTCACTCGCCCGTGCCTCCCAACTCATCCAGCAATGCCTTGGCGTCTTTCAGGTCGGCGGTGTCGAAGCCTTCGGTGAACCAGTTGTAAATCTCGGCGAGCATCGCATGCGCTTCGGCGCGATGACCCTGCTTCGCGAGCAATCGCGCGAGGCTCATTGTCGCGCGCAACTCCCAGGATTTGGCGCTTTGGGCTTTGGCTATGTCGATCGCTTTGCGGAAGTATGCGTCGGCTTCCGGCTGGGCGTTGGGATCGGACATCGACAGCAATTCTCCCGTGAGCCGGTTGAGTTCGGCTTCGTAAGAGCGTTCCCCGATCTCCTGCATGACCTGCAGCGCTTCCCTGAGCGTCTCAAGCCCATCCTCGATCCGACCGGCTTCTGCGTATGTGCGGGCCAGCACGTAGTGGTAGTAGGGCAGAGCGACCCTGCTGGGGGTGGCGCGAGTCATCGCCAGACCTTCGCGAACCAGCCCGATACCCTCGTCGTGGGTCTCCTTGCCGGGTCAGCAACCACCCTTGCAGGATTTTCGCTCTGCCAGGAAATGCGGCCGGGAGTTCGTATTCGTTCAGGTGGGCAACCAGCGCGTCAACGCGCTGGCGCAGTATTTCGTGCTGGCCACAGTCAAACAGAACCTCGCTGCCAATCCCCAGCGCGAGGACCAACGCGAGCGGATCGTGGCTTCTTTGGGCGAGGGCCAGCGCCTCGCGACTTCTCTTGAGCGCCAGTTCGGGAAACCCGAGCAGCCAGCACACCCCGCTTGCGAAGACCTGCGCGATTGCATGCGTCCTCAGCCCCAGGCCCGAGGACTTCGGCTGCGACTCGCAGAGAGCTATAGCCTGCTCGAAGACCTCGCGGCTGCGGGTAGGCTCACCGGTGAGGTACAGGGTCTGTCCGAGCCCACGAGCTCCTCTGCGTGTTGAGAGATGCTGGCGGGTTGAGATGTGGCAAGGGCTTCTTCAGTGAGCTGACGGGCGCGCTGCAGCTCTCCTTTGAGACGATGGGAAAGGGCGAGCGCGCTCAGCACTTCCCTTAGCTCCGACGTGTCGCCGGTCAGGCGGCAAAGCTCGCGAGCGCGGCGCAATTCAGTTCCGACCTCCTCGCTACCCGGCCCCTTGATGGTGCTGAGCACTCGACCCAAGACCAGCCGGAGCCTGATTTCCTGCTGGTCGCGCTCGCGCCCCTCCGGCAGAACCGCCAGCAACTCCAGGCCTCGGGCGACACAGGCGTTGGCTTCCTGATAGGCCGAGCGCTCGTAAGCCTGTCGGCCCGCCAACTGCAGGTAATGGATCGCCTTGGAGTTGTCGCCAGCCCGGTCGTAGTGGCGCGCCAATTCCTCGTATTTGTCTTCGAGCCGGTTCGCATGCAAGATCTTCGATGGCCTGCGCGGTCCGCCGGTGGAGTTGCTTGCGCCGCTCCGCCAGCATCGAGTTGTAGGCTACCTCCTGCGTCAGCGCATGCTTGAAGGTGTACTCGACTTCGCCCACCGCCGGCTGCTCATAGATGAACTCGCCAAGCTGCAGACTCGACAGCATCCGCTCGATCGCATCGTCGGGCTTCCTGGCGACCTGCTTGATGAGATCAAGCGGAAATTCCTTGCCCATCACTGCCAGGGTCTGGAGCAGGTCTTTCTCTTCAGGCGGCAGCCGGTCGATGCGCGCGGCGAGAATCGCTTGCACGGTCGGCGGAATCTTGAGCAGGTTCAGCGAACGGGTGAGCTTTACGGCGCCGTTGCGCACCAACGCACCTTCGTCGAACAGCACCAGCACCGTCTCTTCCATGAAGAACGGATTGCCCTCGGTCTTGTCGATGATCAGGCGCTTGAGCGGCTCCAGCTCTGCGCCCTCGCCCAGGAGCGAGGTCAGCATCTCCCCGGCGCTATCCCGGCCCAGCGGATCGAGCCGAAGCTGAGTGTAGTAGGTCTTGCCGCCCCATTCGTGGCGGTACTCGGGACGGTAGTTCACCAACATCAGGACCCGGGAGGTCCCGATCGAATCGGCGAGCAGGCTGAGCAGCGCCTGGGTCTCATCGTCCACCCAGTGGAGGTCCTCGAAGATCAGCATCAGCGGCTGATTGAGGCTCTCGCGCAGCAGCAGCCGCTTGACCGCCTCCAGCGTGCGCCGCCGCTCAATCTGCGCGTCGGTCTGCGCGATGGGGGCGTCGGGCTCGGCGATTCCGAGCACAGCGTAGAGACGGGGCAGCGTGTCTTCGAGCGCGCGGTCCAGAATCACCACCTTGCCGGCCACCTTCTCGCGCCGCTGGCGTTCATCATCCTCGGAGCTGATTTTGAAATAGTTTCGAAGCAGGTCGATCAGCGCGAGGAATGCCGACGCTTTCCCATGAGAAACAGAGAACGTCTCCAGCACCATCCAGCCCGATTGCGAGATCGCCTTGAACTCGTGGAACAGGCGCGACTTGCCGACTCCAGCCTCGGCCATCGCGGCCGCGATCTGCCCCTGGCCCCGCTTGGCCTGCTCGGCGGCGCGCTTGAGCGCGTCCATCTCGCGCTCTCGTCCCACGAACTTTGTCAGACCGCGGCTCGCCGAGCGTTGCAACCGCGTGCGCAACGGCCCTAGCCCGGTCACTTCGTAAACCTCGACTGGCTCGCTGACGCCCTTGACGCGCGTCGGCCCCAGCGCCTTGAGCTGGAAATAGCCCTCGCAGAGCCGTCGTGTCGCCTCGCTCACGACGATTGACCCGGTACGCGCGATGCTCTGGAGCCGCGATGCGAGGTTGGTCGTATGCCCGATCGGCGTGTACTCGACCTGGCTTGCGCCGGTCGCAATCGCACGGACCACGACTTCGCCAGTGTTGACCCCGACCCGAATCTCGATCGGTGCGCGCCCTTCGGCCTGGAGCTTCGAACCGTAGCGTCGCAACTCTTCCTGCATGCGGAGTGCGGCATACAGCGCTCGCTGCGGATGGTCCTCATGCGCGATCGGCGCGCCGAACAGCGCGAAGATCGCCGTCGCCGGTGGACTGCACGATGTAGCCGTCGTAGTGATGGACGGCGTCGATCATGAGCTTGAGCGCCGGATCGACGATCGCCCGCGCTTCTTCGGGATCGAGGTCCTCCATCAGCTCCGTCGAGCCCTTGATATCCGCGAACAGCGGCGTGACCGTCTTGCGCTCGCCCTCCATCGTCGCGGCGTCATCGGAATCCCGTAACCTGATAGATGATCCGGACGGCTCCGGTCTGGCGGTCGCCGGACCGAGCGCGGCGGTGCATTGGCCGCAGAACTTGAATCCCGGCGGATTCTGGAAGTGGCATTTGGGGCAGATCAGTGCCAGCGGTGCAGTGCACTGACCGCAGAATTTCATTCCGTCAGGATTTTCGGACCCGCACCTTGAGCAATGCATCCCCTTACCCTTGAGAGATCGGCAGATCGGCTGGCCCTTCTTGTACCATCCACGGGCCGCCAGCGGCCAGCAGCTTGCGACAAGACGATCCGAATCCGCTAGAATGACCCGCTCGGACGCCGGCGATACCGGGTCGCGCATGGATCGGGTCGCCGCGAAAATTGCGGGCCGGGGAAAACAGTTGCATGACATGTGAGTTGCTGAAAGGTTTCCGCATGCTCGACCTGACGGACGAGAAAGGCGCGCTGTGCGGGAAGATCATGTCCGACCTGGGCGTGGACGTAATCAAGGTCGAGCCGCCTTCCGGATGCTCGACGAGAAACATCCCGCCCTTCCTCGAGGATCGGCCGGGGCCGGATCGCAGCCTCTACTTTCTCGCCTACGAGGCCGGCAAGCGATCGGTCACGCTCAATCTCGAATCGCCGGAGGGCCGCGCGCTGCTGGCCCAATTGGCAGGAAAATCCGACTTTTTGGTCGAGTCGTTTCCGGTCGGCTATCTCGATTCCCTCGGCCTTGGCTACGATGATTTCTCGAAGCTGAACCCGCGCCTGATTCACACTTCGATCACGCCTTTCGGCGATCGCGGCCCGGGCAGGAACTACAAGGCCGAAGACATCGTTACCTGGGCGGCCGGCGGGATGATGTACCTGATGGGCGAGGAGGGCAAGCCGCCGCTCCAGATGGCGCTCCCGCAGGCCGGTCTGCACGCGGGCGGAGAGGCCGCGGTCGCCTCGCTGATCGCGCACTATCCGCGCCAGATCGACGGACTCGGGCAGCACGTTGTCGTCAACATGCAGGCCTGCATCGTGTGGACCCTGATGAACGAGCAGGCGATGCCGATCCTTCACGGAGACCATCTGCAGCGCACCGGGGTTTACACCGGTGGCCTCGGCGTGCGGCGCAAGATGGTGTACTCATGCCGCGACGGCTACATATCGAGCGTAATCGGCGCGGGCCGGGGACCAAGGCGCTGATCGATTGGCTGATAGAAGCGGGCTACGCGTCGGATTGGATGAAAACCAAGGATTGGGCGTTGTGGACGCCGGGCGTGTTCATGAAGCCCACTGCGAAGGATCTCGAGGAAATTATAGAGCTGGAAGATTGCGTCCAGCGCTTCTTCAACACCATGACCAGGCGCGAAATCTATGCCGGCGCGCTCGAGCGGCGCCTGCTGCTCGCTCCGGTTTCGAGCGTCGCCGATATCGCCGCCGACGAGCAGCTAAAGGCGCGCGGATTCTTCACGCCGGTCGAGCACGACACGCTCGGCCGCTCTCTGATCCTGCCGGGTCCGTTCGCGAAGCTGAGTGAGACCCCGATCGATCCCCCGCGCCGGGCGCCGCGCCTCGGCGAGCACAACCGCGAGGTGCTGGGCGAACTGCTGGGTATGGGCGCCGATCGCCTGAAACAACTTCACGCCGCGGGCGCGATCTAGGAGTGGAACCATGAGCCGCTATGCTCTCGAGGGCCTTCACGTCCTGGATTTCTCGTGGGTCGGGGTCGGTCCGATCACGACCAAGTACCTGGCCGACAACGGCGCAGATGTAATCCGGGTCGAATCTGCGGCGCGAATCGACGTGCTGCGGATCGCACCGCCCTGGAAGGACGGCCAGCCGGGCGTCAACCACAGCCAGTTCTTCGCGAGCTTCAACACCTCGAAGCGGGGCGTCACGTTGGATCTGAATCAACCGAAGGCGCGGGAGCTGGTGCGCCGGCTGGTGCCGTGGGCCGATGTCGTGGCAGAGAGCTTCACGCCCAAAGCGATGCGCAAGTGGGAACTCGATTACGAGCATTTGCGCCGGATCAAGCCGGATCTCGTCATGTTCTCCACCTGCATGCAGGGTCAGACCGGGCCGAATGCGATGTATCCCGGATTTGGCCAGCTTGCCGCCGCGTTGTCAGGATTCTACTACATCTCCGGGTACGAGCCGGGCGCTCCGCCGAGTCCGCCTTACGGCGCCTACAGCGATTTCGTCGCACCGCGCCTGCTGGCCGCGGCGCTGATCGCCGCGCTCGATTACCGGCGCCGCACCGGCAAGGGCCAATACATCGACATGTCGCAATACGAGGCGGCGCTTCACAACCTGGCCCCGGCGATCATCGACTATTTCGCGACCGGGCGCGTGCTCGGACCGCAGGGGAATCGCTCGCAGCGGTTCGCTCCGCACGGGGCCTATCGATGCCGCGATGAAGACGGCAGCGAGCGATGGATCGCGATTGCGGTCGCGGGAGATCGCGAATGGCAAGCGGCGCTCGGCGTGCTGGGCAATCCCGCCTGCGATCCGGGTTTCGCAACGGCCGCCGGGCGTCTCGCCCGTTTCGGCGAACTCGACGAGTTGATGTCGCGGCTGGTTCGAGATCGCGAGGCGGGCCCGCTGGCGAGCCAGTTGCAGGCCGCGGGCGTGGCGGCCTACCCGGTGCAAAGCTGCGTGGATTTGCATCAGGACGAGAACCTCGAGGCCTTCGGCTTCTGGCACTGGCTGGAGCACAAGGAGATGGGGCCGTCGCCCTACGAAGGCTTGCAGCATCGGATGAGCCGGACGCCGGGTGAGCTCAGAAGCGCGGCGCCTGTGCTCGGCCAGCACAACGAGGAAGTGCTGGCCGGGATGCTGGGCTCGGCGCCGCCGAGATCGAGCAACTGAAGAACGAGCGCGTAATCTTTTGAAGCGCGCAGTTGCGTAGCCGGCTTGCGGTACGAGCTGCGAATCGCGCTTCGCTACCTGCGCGCCCGCCGCAAGGAAGCCTTCATCTCCGTCACTACGCTGTTTACCGCGACCGGCGTGATGATCGGCGTGGCCGCGCTGACCATCGTCGTGTCAGTGATGAACGGTTTCGAGGTCAACCTGCGCGAGCGCCTGCTGAGTCTCACGCCGCACATCCAGATCCGCAACTTCCAGGGCGCGATCACCGACTACCGGACGATCGAGTCGCGGGCGGATAAAGTAGCCGGCGTAACCGGTTCCGATCCGTTCCTGGTCGGGCAGGCGATGGTCAGCTCGGCGCACGGAATCAGCGGAGTCGTAGTCGAGGGGGTCGAGCCGGACAATCCGGTCGTGATCGGAGAATTGGGCCGCTACGTGCAGCAGGGCGCTCTGTCGAATCTGAACGACCACCCTGAGCACTATCCCGCGGCCGCGGGGCAGCCGATCGCCGCGCTGGCGGTCGGCTCTACGCTGGCCGAAAAGCTCAAGCTCAAACTGGGCGACAGCGTGAAGCTGGTCGCTCCGATCCTGTCGGGTACGGACTCCGAGCTGACCACCAGGACCGCGGTCTTCCGGGTCGGCGCGGTGTTCGAATCGGGCGTTCATTTCATCGATCAGGGCACGGTCTTCGTCGGGCTCAGGGTCGCGCAGGAGTTCTTCGGCCGCGAGGGCAAAGTGGACGGGATCGAGGTACACCTCGCGAACCTGGACGACACGTCGCGGGTCACGGCCGCGTTGCGCGAGTTGTTCCCAAGTCCGTATCGCATCCACAACTGGATCGAGTTCAACCGCGCGGCGTCGGCCGGGTTCGCGATGCTCAAGCGGGTCTATTCACTGGTCCTGCTTCTGCTGATCGGCGTGGCCGCTTTCAACCTGGTCGCCACGCTGATCATGGTCGTGATGGAGAAGCGCAAGGACATCGCGGTGCTGGTCACGATGGGCGCCAGTTCGAGCGGGGTGAGGCTGATTTTCGTGCTCAAGGGCCTGATCGTCGGAGCGGCGGGCACCGCTGCCGGTCTTGTCCTCGGCGGCCTGGGATGTTTCATTATCGCCCGCTACCACGTCATCAGGATTCCGCGCGCGATCTATGGAATCTCGACCCTGCCGATCGAGGTTGCGCCGTCGAGTTTTGTGCTGGTGGCGATGGCGTCGCTGCTGCTTTGCCTGCTAGCGACGCTGTACCCGGCCCGCCAGGCCTCGCGCGAGTTGCCGACGGCCATCCTGCGATCGTAGGCATACGCCCCGGCGAAGCGAGGCCGGTTGAGTCCCGCTGACAGGGACTAGCCTTCGTCGGGCTCTGGATTGGTTGGCCTGGCCGGCAGTTTGGGCTTGCGGATTACAAGCGTTTCGTGCCCGCGAACCTTGATCGTCCGGGCGGGCTCGGAATGCGAGTTTCCACCAGAGCTGCTGTCAGCACGATGCGATCGGGCGGTCGTCCGGCGCCGTCGCCAGTTGCTCAGCTCCTTTGAGAGTTTCGAGGCAAGCGAGTCACTCTCGTGGTCGGCTTGCTTTCCACCCGCGTCATCGTTGTCGTGATTTCCGTCTCGCTCTTCGGAACTCATCTGGCTCCTCTCTTCTGGGAACGTGGATCTACCTCGATTCAATTCGGGCCTGGGCATCCATCAAGGCGGTATGTTCAATGAGGGCTCGGCGGAGGAGCGCTCGGAGGCGCGGTCGGCGGCGTTCAGCGGATAATTTTGTGTCCTTGTTTGTTCCGGCGATCGGAAATTACCGGAACCGCTGAAATGAGATTAATCGGAGGTGTCTGACCGGCGTTGCTGTGGTTGCCGGGCCCTCGCAGCCGAGGACCCGGCGCGATATCTGAATCAGTACTTACTGTTGGCCTACTGTTGGAACAGACTCTGCATCCGGAGCGCGAGTCCCATGTCGCCCGAGATGCGCAACTTGCCGCTCATGAACGCCACCTGGCCGTTGAGCTTGCCGCTCAGCATGTCCAGGTAATCCTGCGCGGTCATGGAAATCGTGATGCTGGGCGAGGCATGCGCACCCTCCTTGACCTCGCACTTGTCGTTGTCGATGGAGACATTCCACTTGCCGCCGCCGTCACCCGAAAGATCGAACTGGTAGACGGCCTTGAGGCCTTTGGCCGCGTCTTTGTTGAAGCGGCTCGGCATGATGTCGAAAGCTTGTTTACATGTAGTGGGCGCAGCTGCTGCCATGGGAAAAGCAAACCTCCTTAATGGGAAGCCGAAATGCGGTGTTTCTTCGTCATCTAATCTCGCGTCGCAGAGGTTGTCAATAGATTGGGGTAGCGGTCTGCGCGGCCAAGCTCGAGCTGCCGGGCAGGCCAGCGGCGCATTGCGCCCGCACCGGCGACGGCAATCCGTCCATTTCGGGCGCCGCCGCGCCCGCCCTGACACTCCCGCCGGCCGTGCTCCCAGCCGCCGGCCCCGCCCCGGAGGCTTGGCGAGGGTGCCATTGGCGCACGAAGCTCGTTCTTCGAAGAACCGAGCGCGGCATGAGATTCCTCGCGCACCTCCCGGAATGACGACGAGCCTGGAGCGCCTCCGATAAGGGCGCCTCGCCGGGGCTGCGCTCGCATGGGATCGCCCGTTAGTCGCAGCCAATTGTCGCCGATGTCATTCCGGGCGCCGCGCGGGGAATCTCATGCCGCCCACGACCGGCCCTGGATCCTGCCGCATGGGATTCTACGCGCCCCATCCTCCGGCGCGCACGAAGCCCCGCCCCGCGTGGCTTTCGCACACACTCCGCTACATTCAGTTAATATGCAGATACCAATAGTAACTATTGGTCTACTTGACATTGCCATTGACATGCTTCTACATATTGTATCAGTTTAGTACAGGCTAATTGTGACCATATGTCAGGTTTAGTAACTATTAGTACGGTAGCGCGGCGGCCGGGAGAAGCCAAACCGTCTGCCCCGCAGGGAAGGGAAGTCATGGCCAGGGAAAAAACCCGCTCTTTCGGCGAAGTGATTCGCGAACGGCGCCGCCAGCTCGACCTCACCCAGGAAGACGTGGCGCGCCAGATCAGGACCTCGGTCCCCTACGTCGGACATCTCGAGGCCAACAAGCGCCATCCCTCCGAAGCCGTCGTCGCGCGCCTCGCCGACGCGCTGGGCCTGGAGAGGGCCCATCTCTTCTTCCTCGCCAACCCGCAGGCCAGGATGCTTCTCCAGGAGCGCCACCGCAACGGCCGCTCGGCCTGGGACGAATTCCGCAAGGACGAGCGGATGCTGAAGGCGTTCGGCATCACCACGCTCGAGTTGGACATGCTCTCGCAGGTGGCGTTAATGGGCGAAGTCCGCGCCTCGCGCGACTTCGTTTACATTATCAACACGGTCCGGCAGGCGCTCGCGCGATGAGCGCTCCACCCGGACGGGGGAACGGCCTTCTCCGCGGGGGCCGGCCCGCGTCAATCGCTGCAAGCCGGGTATGCCGATCCAAAGACTCCGCTGGCTCAAAGGAGAAACGAATACAACGCATATAAGGAGAAACGAGTATGTGGGGCGCACGTCCTTTTGCTCGGCTTCGAGCAGTTCGCAAGAGCGAGCGCCGGGCGGCCTGGGAACAGTTCCGCGCTGACGGCGAACTGCTCAAGTGCTACAACGTAAAAGCTGATGAAATGGAAAGTCTGCGGCAGGCGGCCTTGCTGGGCGACATTCGCAGCAAGCACGACTTCATCTTCATGTTGGGCGTGATCCGCCGCAGCCGGCATTAGTTCGCTCCCGCCGTCCATTCGGCCGGCGCTCGGCGGCGCCGCGCCTCAGCTTCCTGGTTTGCCGGGCGCGGTGCCGATTACCAGCTCGCACATATTGTCCGCCAATCGTGGATCGCTGCCCAATCTGACGGCGAACCCGGCCCCAGCCATCGCGTCTGCGAGCCGTTTCGCGCCGGGCGTCTTGTTCTGGCCGTTGACCAGCAGGACGAAACCGGGGATCGCGCGCCAGAACGATGCCCCAACCTCGGGAGTGACCTTGGGATCGCCGTTGTGCGCGTTCCATCCGGCACGTTTGAGCACATCGCCGAGATCCTTCATGCACCGGATCGCAGCGGGGTCGCCCACGGGCTCGATCAGGTACACGTCTGCGGGGTGGGGCGCGTGCAACAGGGCTTTCACCAGGAATCGCTTCTCTTTCGCGGTCAGCGATCGCGGATGAGTCTCGAGCGGCAAGGCTGCCGCCAAAGCCGCAGATCGTCCACCGGCATTCTGTGAATCTCCGATGCGCCGCGCGTAACGCGACCGTACGGCGAGCGAGGCGACGACGGCCGCGAGCGCGATCGCCGCGATGAAAACGATCGGGGCGCGCGCAAGCTGGCGCAATTCGGAGGCGAGCCGATCGGCGAACTGGCGGTACATAGGGCCCGATAAGCTATTGGACTATCGCGGCCACCGGCAAATTCACTGAAAATTGACCTGCGCCGCGCCGTCAGGCCAGCCCGAGGCGCTGGTATTGGTCCTTCGGCGCTTCAATCTGTTCCATCGCGGCGCGCAATTTTTCGATCGCGTCATTCTCGGCCCCGGTGCCGGGCCAGGTTGCGTTCTTCGCCGGGATCGTTGGACAGCCGGTAGAGGTGATTTCCGCTGAACCGGCCCATCGCCCAATAGGGCAGGAGGTCGCCGGCCCGAAAGGGCTGTCGAATTACCGGGATGCCGGATCCGGGCATCCGGTCCAGGACGGCCCGCGCGTCTGGAGGCGGCAGGCGAAGCTCGGGCGCCTGATGTACCGGCATCGTGGACCATCGATTCGACCACAGGCTCAGCGGCGCGTTCGGCCCGGACGGCGCCCTGGCATACTTACGCTCGACGTCGATCAGATGCACTTCGCGGCCCCATACGCCGGCCAGCGCCCAATCGCGAATCGATCTGGAGGTGCGGGTGATCAACGGAACCAGCGAGCGGCCGTGGGTGCGATGCGCGATCGTTACGCCGAAAACCTCGGCTAGCGTCGCGCAGATATCGACGTTGGTGGTGAGCGCGTCAGTTGAACCCGCCTGGATGCCGGGCCACGCGATCATCAGCGGGACGTGGCCGAGCGGCTCGTACACCGGGACCGCGGGCTTGCCCCAGATGTCCTTCTCACCCAGGTAATGGCCGTGGTCGGTGCATACGATCACGACGCTGTTGGCGTAGAATCCGCCGCGCTCGATCGCGCCCAGCAGCCTGCCGAGCCACGCGTCAATCATGGTGAGCTTGGCGCCGTAGCTGGCGCGCACCTGCCGCGCCTGCCCGGGCGTGAGCACGCCTTTTTCGATCGCGCCGCGCAGGTACGGAGGCCATATGAGGTGTGGCCCGCGCCAGGAAGGGTCGTACATCGAGGCGTAAGGCTCCGGGGTGTCGAACGGCTCGTGCGGGTCGAATTCGTCCACGAAGAGCATGAACCGATCGTGTGCCGGCGCTTCATCCTCCAGCCATCGCGTCGCCGCGGCCATCGTGCGCGGTCCCGGGAAGTCGGCCTCGCGGCGAAAGTGACCGCGCGAGTTGTCGTACGGAGTATGACCTCGTCCGAACGATGGCGCGCCGGCCCAGCTCGGATCGGGCCGCGTCTTCCAGGGGTCGCTTTCGTGGCCCCGCTGGTAGTCCCAGGCCGCGAAGCCGGTGTGATAGTTCTCGCCGCCGGCCTCGAACAGGTGCGGATGGTCGGAAACCAGCTTGGTCGTGATGCCAGCGGCGCGCAGCGGAGCGGTCAGCGGCTGCTCCCAGATTTCGATCGAACCCCACGGCTTCCACAGGAAGTCGAGCGCGCCGCACAGGATATCGTGGCGGGCCGGGATGCACGGCAGCGAGCCGCTATAGTGCCGATCGAAGCGCACCGCGCGATGCGCGAAGGCGTCGAGGTTGGGAGTCGCGAATTCCCGACCCCCGTAAGCGCCCAGCAAATGGCGATTAAGGCTGTCGAGCAGGATTACGATCGCATTGGCCGGCCCTTTGGCCGCTGATGCGTCCGGCGTCATAGCGGTTGAAACTCTACCGAGGCTCACCCGCCGCGGCAAATCGGTGGCACAGGCTTCCAGCCTGCGATTTCCTCTCGGGCGAATCGGGCGGGCGCTTGCCGGCTCGGCGTGGAGATCAGCCGTAAGGGTCGGAACGGCCCGATCGAGGCCCGCCCTTCGGCTGCTCCTTGAGCGGCTCCTTCGGTGGCTTGGGTTTGCCCGTCCGTAACTGCCTTTCCAGTCTCTCGATCGTTTCCCTAAAAGACTGGTTCTTGGTGAATGCCTGGCTTCTCTTCACATCTTTGAGCATCGACTCAAATCGCGTCCGCCCCATCTGACGAACGACGATGCTGAGCAACTCGCCGATTTGGCTGTACTTGACGGCCATTAGTAACCCTTTCCTCGTACGCTGGTTTTCTCGACCGCGTGCTCGATCTTGCGCGTGCGGCCGGTACGCATCAAGATCCCGCTGCCTTCTGCCTCAACTCCCTCTCCGCGATCGGCCGGGTCTCCACGACCAAATGCGCGGCGCGAATCGAAACGCCAACGAGCGTCATTGTCACTCCAACGAAAACTTTCCAAGGTCGGGAACATGCATCCGAAACGGCAAGGCACAGGATGCTGACAAAGAGGCCGTGGAGGCTGTAGCCTTTTGCAGCCTGATGCCCTTTAGACCCCGTTCAAGCCAGTTTTATTCAGATGACGAGCAAACCGCATGCCCGCCGAACGCGGAGCATACCTGATGCAGGCTGCGGCCACAAAGCCAGGAGAGATCAGCGTTTCAGACGCATTTTCATTGCATCTTTTTACCCCTGTGCTATAGCTGCCCCCGGAACAGTGGCGTTTCTGCTTACATGGAGCACGGGATGTGTCGATCGCGGGACACGGCGAAGCCTGCCCATTTTCGCTGCGCTGCTGGTGACGATGTGGTCCTCCGCCGCGATGGCGACCATCACCCAGGGAGACTTCTCCTTCTTCGGCGGGCTGACCAGCAGCTGGGCAGGGCGATGGGGCGAGGGCTCCGAACGAAACGGCACGCCTTCGACCATCGACACGTTCAACGGCACCGTCACCAGTAAAGGCACCGCACCGACCGAGACTGGTGGCAGTTTCGACTTCAATCATTGGGACCTTACCAGCGCGCGCCAGGGAATCGACCTTGTCACTGACGATCATGTAGTCAAGCAGTACAAGCTGCTCGGACGAATCGACACCCTGGTCCTCAAAGATGCGCGAATCTACGCCGACTACACCGGATGGTACGACGCCTTTCCCGACTTGAAGCACGAGGGCCGCGCCGAGCCCGGTCGCGATTGGGGCAGCTTCAACTCTCAGAACCGAATCGACGAGTTCACGCGCGACGAGCTGTACGAATACTACGCGCAGTTGGATTTCAGCGATAACTTCTCGATGCGGGTCGGCAAGCAGCAGGTTATCTGGAGCGAGGCCGACGCGTTTTCCGGGACCGAAGTCACCAACCCGGTCGAGTACCGGTTTGGGAACATCGTGTCGAGCAGCACGGCCGGCAATTCGCGCATAAATCTCCAGATGGTCAAGTTCAACTACATTCTGCCTGATTTCCTGACCACCGCGGACAACGAATTCGAGTTCTTCTGGATACCCGGAGATTTCCAGGGAGCTCTGAAGGCCCAGATCACCGATGCGCGCAACCCCTGGATCCCGCCGGTGCCGATCTCGGCGCTGACGCTGTTCAGTCAGAACGGCCAGCCATTCAGGGAACAGAGCCTGATGGATCAAGGCGCCAAGCCGGTCTACCTGATTCCTCAAGTGGGCAACATTTGCTCCGGGGGCCCTGTTTTGCCGATCTCAACGTCATCTACTCGCAGAACCAAATCAGCAAGTCGATCGACAACAGCGAATTCGGCGCGCGCTATTCGACCCTGCTGCCACTGGGCGACGGCTTGCAGGTGAGCGGCATCTGGCTGTACGAGGCGCGCGCCAACAAGCTCGGCCTGTGCCAGAACTGCACCGAGACCGCTCCCTTCACCAAGTTCGCTCCCGGAATATGGACCGCCATCACTCTCGCGGGTGGACCGGTCTATGATTTCGGCCCTCCGCAATTTCCCAACAACATCGGCACAATCCGGCTGCTGCTTCGCAACGAATATGTGCGCCAGAACTTCTTCGGTCTGACCGGCACTTACTACGACAAGCAATTGACCGACGCGGTCTATCGTTACGATATCCTCTACGCTCCCAAAGTGCCTTCCGGAAGCACCGGCACCGGTTTCGGCGCGGCTTCCACCGGCGCCTTGTTCGGCGCCGAGCCCAAGTGGGGAGAAACCACTCGATGGGTAATCGCGACCGATCGGCCCACTTACATCCCCTGGATATCGAAGCAGCATACTTTCCTGGTCGCTCAGTACTCGGTCACCTGGAACCCGGATCCGCCGCCGGGCAGCCGAGCGCTGAACAGCTTCGCCTTCCTCGCGGCCAACAACTGGATGTTGGACGGACGGCTGACGACGCTGAACGTCTTCGCCTGGGATCCAGACAGCACCGTGGGATTCCTGAGCTCCGGCAACGCCTATCGGTACTCGCGCAACGTGGTTCTCAATCTGAACGCGGTCTGGTTCCTCGGTAAAAGCGGCCTGTATGGGGGTCTCGGCGGTATCCTGAGCCGCGCGCAACGGACCAACTCGCTCGAATTCCGGTACGTGTACGAGCTCTGACGCCCTTCGCTTATTTCGATGCGTTTCCGTCTTGATCGCGCGTGCGATCCGATCGGAACCATCGCGACCACTCGTCCAGCTGCCGGAGCAGTTGGGTCCGTCGCAGCATATAGATCCGATCCCGCCCTCTTTTCCTCACGGCCACCAGCCCGGACTTCTCCAGCACCTTGAGATGACGCGTTACGGTCGGCCATCGGCACGAGAATCGCTCCGCTATCTGCGACGAAGTCATCGCGCCGCCGCGAAACCTCAGCCCCAGCAGAATCTGCCGCCGCGTCGGATGCGCCAGCGCCGCGAACAACGCGTCCTCGAGCATCTGCACCCGGTTGGCGGTCGAAGCTCGCAAGCTACGATTCGATTATCTCGAAATGCGGGAACTCCGTGGCTGGACGGCCTCCGCGTGGTTCGCACATCTGTTCCATCGGCTCCCAAATCGCGAGTACAGCCGGCGATTTGTGGGCCACTTCGAAACCTCCCGGCTTCCACGCGAAAATCTCGACGAAGTCGCTGCGCGACTCCTCGCCGAGTCCCCGCAGGACCAATCGCGGCGCTTTGGCGACCAGCCCGAGCCGGTTAAGTGTCCGCCAGTGCTTGCTCAGCAGCTTGCGGAACGATGGTTCTTCGCCTCGCTTGACCCGGTAGGTGCAGATCACCGCGGCAGATTTGCTTTTCGGCATCGCAGGTTTTCTCCGTGCTTTGGCTCGCGATTCAATTAGCACACTCGCTAATTAAATTGCCAGATCGAGAAACCCCTCAAACCCGTACCCGTTTCATGGGCGGTTTTCAGGCAGGCGGTGCATTGGGCTATCCTCGCATGATGGCGAAAGGAGAGAGGCCCTGTTGATCACCGTAAACGGCCGCGACTATCGGAACGCCGCTGTGCCGGTGGTGGCCATCTGTCTTGATGGAACCGGCAAGGACTACCTCGACGCCGCTGCCGGAGTCATGCCCAATTTGAGGGAAATCGCCGGCAGAGGAGCTGCCGGCGAGGTGCAATCCGTCGTCCCCACGCTGACCAATCCCAACAATGTGGCGATCGTGACCGGCGTGCCGCCCCGCGCGAACGGAATCTGCGGCAACTACTACTACGATACCGCGCGCGGCATCGAGGTGATGATGAATGATCCCGCCGACCTCCGATGCCCGACCATTCTGTCCGCGTTCGCCCGGGCGGGAATCGCGGTCGGCGTCGTCACGACCAAAGACAAGCTCCGGCGCCTGCTGGGAAAAAATCTCTCGGGAATTTGCTTCTCGGTCGAGCGCGCGGATCAATTGAGCGTAGCGGAAAACGGGATTGCGGATGTTGCGGCGATGGTCGGAAGGCCCGCGCCCGGTATCTATGATCCCGAAATCAGCATCTATTGTCTTGAAGCGGGCGTCCGACTGATCGAGCTCGGAAACATCGGCCTGCTATACCTGAGCACCACGGATTTCGTTCAGCACAAGCACCGTCCGGGCGCCCCTGAAGCGAATGCCTTCTTCTCCCGAGTCGATCATTTTCTCGGGCGGCTGGATCGGCTCGGCGTCATTCTCGGGCTTACGGCCGATCACGGGATGAATGACAAGACCAACCCCGACGGCTCGCCGAATGTCCGATTTGTCGAGACCCTGCTGCGGGAAAAAGGATTCTCCGAGGCTCGCGTGATCCTGCCGATTACCGACCCCTATGTCGCCCATCATGGCGCGCTGGGATCCTACGCGACGGTCTATCTCGATCGCGCGCAGGTCGCCTCTGCGATCGCGGAATTGTCGAAAGTCGAAGGGATCGAGATGCTGCTGACGCGCGAAGAGGCGGCGGAGCGGTTTCAACTTCCGCCCGACCGGATCGGCGACCTCGTCCTGTTTTCCGATCGGTCCACCGTGCTCGGTCGCTCAGCGGACTGGCACGATCTGTCGCAGGTGAAGCGTGGTTTGCGCTCCCACGGCGGGCTCCACGAACGCGCGGTGCCGTTGATCTGCAACCGGCCGCTCAAGGATGCATATGCGAGCCGCCTACAATCCGGCGCCGCGAACAACTACGACCTATTCGATTTTCTCTGCAACGGCGTGGCGGATTAGCAATCATGCGCGAATTCGGCAGTATCATCGCCGGCAAGCAGGAGGTAAGCGGCCGCTGGATTGAGATACGCAACCCCTGGTCGAATGAGGTGGTCGGACGTGTGGCGGCGGCCGATCGGGCCGCCACCCTCGCGGCAATCGAGCGCACCCGCGCCCGGAAAGTGACGCTGTCTCGTCACGAACGGCACGAGCTCCTGAACGCAATCGCGGCCCGGCTCGAGAATGACGCCGGCGCCGTTGCCCGCATGATTACCGATGAATCGGGACTCTGCCTCAAGGACACGAAATATGAAGTCGCGCGCGCCTCGGACGTGCTGCGTTTCGCCGCCGTCCAGACTCTGCTCGACGACTCCGAGGTGTTTCCCTGTGACGTCTCCAGGACCGGCCGAGCGCGCCGGATCTACACGATGCGCCAACCGTGGTCGCTGCTCGCCGCCATTACTCCTTTCAACCATCCGCTGAACCAGGTCGTTCATAAAATCGCTCCTGCGATCGCTACCAATAACACCACGATACTGAAACCTTCATTACTCACTCCGCTGTCAGCCTATTACATAGTCCAGCTCGCGCTCGATTGCGGGATGCCGCCCGACATGATCAACGTCATCAGCGGAGCCGCGCAAGAGGTCGCAGAACCGCTGGTGGCGAGCGAACTGGTCGATATGGTCACCTTCACCGGCAGTGCCGCGGTCGGCAGGCGAATCCTCTCGCTGGCCGGCTACAAGCGCGTGGTCCTGGAACTCGGCGGAAGTTCGGCGATGCTGGTGCTGGCTGACGCCGATGTTTCTCTCGCCGCCGACATCGCGGTCACCGGGGTGTTCAAAAACAGCGGCCAGCGCTGCACTGCGATTCGGCGGCTGCTGGTCCACGAATCGGTTGCTGACCAATTCGCGCGGCTGCTGGCTGAAAGAGCGTCGGCACTCCGACATGGCGATCCCTATGACCCCGGCACCGACGTCGGCACGGTGATCAGCGAGGCGGCGGCCCGCGAGATCGAGCAGCGCGTGAACGATTCAGCCGCCAGAGGCGCGAAGCTGCTGGCAGGCAATCGGCGTTCCGGCGCCGTTTACCCGCCCACGGTCCTGGATTTCGTCCGCAACGATCATCCGCTGGTCGCATCGGAAACCTTCGGGCCGGTGGCGCCGATTATCCGCTTCAAGAGCCTCGATGAGGCGATCGCGATCGCCAATGACACCGCCTTTGGCCTCTCGGGCGCGTTGGTGTCGAATCATTGGCCCTCCATCCAGCGCGTTATCACCGAGCTGGAGACCGGGACGGTGAACGTGAACGAAGCCCCCAGCTATCGCCTGGAATGGTCGCCTTTCGGGGGAATCAAATCGTCCGGCCTCGGCTACAAGGAAGGTGTGATCGACGCAATGCGAAGCATGACCTGGGTCAAGACTTACTCACTTCCATGGGACCAGCCGTAATCCGTTATCTTCATTGCATATCCACATGATCGCCGGAATCGCGATTTTCCAATGGCCGACAAATTACTATTTACTCCAGGCCCTCTGACTACCAGCCCGGGCGTTAAAAGCGCGATGCTTCGCGATCTGGGGTCGCGCGATGCCGAGTTCGTCGGCGTCGTGCGCGACATCCGCGACGGGCTCCTCGAGGTCGGCGGCGTCGCCGGCCGGGACTATGAGGCCGTGCTGATGCAGGGCAGCGGCACCTTCGCGGTCGAGTCAGTGATCGGCTCCGCGATTGGCCCGGGTGGGAAGCTGCTGGCCGTGGTGAATGGAGCTTACGGAAAGCGGATCGCGCAGATGGCGTCGGTTGTGAAAGTTGACTGCGCGACCGTGACTGGTCCGGAGAATCGGCCGCTCGATCCCGATGAAATAGGCAGGCGTCTGGAACGGGACTCCTCGATAACCCAGGTCGCGGTCGTCCACTGCGAGACCTCCACCGGCATGCTCAATCCGGTTCGCGAGATCGGCGAAGTAGTGCGTCGTCGCGGGCGGGAGTACTTCGTCGATGCGATGAGTAGTTTCGGCGGCGTCCCGCTCAATCCGGAAGATTGCCGCATCGACTACCTGGTTTCGTCGGCGAACAAGTGTATCGAGGGAGTGCCCGGGTTCGCCTTCGTGCTGGCGCGCCGATCGGCGCTGGCTCGGACGGAGAACCTCGCGCGCAGCCTGAGCCTCGACCTGTTCGCGCAATGGAAGGGGTTGGAGACCAATGGACAGTTTCGCTTTACTCCGCCGGTTCATGCGCTACTCGCGTTCCAGCGGGCATTGCAGGAGCTGGAAGAGGAAGGCGGGGTCGAGGCGCGCGCCGCCCGCTATCGGGCGAATCACAGCACGCTGGTCGCCGGAATGAGGGAAATGGGGTTTGCGGAATATCTTCGACCGGAAGATCAAGGATGGATCATCACTTCGTTCCGTTACCCGGTTCATCCGAAATTTGATTTCACGCAATTCTACTCGTCGCTCAACGAGAAGGGCTACGTCATTTATCCCGGCAGCGTGAGTGAGGCTGAGTGTTTCCGAATCGGGAGTATCGGCCGTATCTTCCCGGATTCGATGCGCGCCCTGTTGGCGGCAATCCGCAGGACCCTGACCGAGATGGAAATCACGCTCCCGCTCTCGCGCCCGGAGGGGTCATAGGGTCGCCCATCGAATGGAAACGTAGGATAAACACCCCCTCTCCGATCCTTGCCCCGCGCGTTTTCGATGCGTTATAAGTCGGCGCCAGAGTCCGGGAGAAAATCGGTGGTTCCACGAATAGCTCTGATCCTCGCGATCGTTGCCAGTTCCTCTCTCCCGACCGCGATGGCCGCGAATGCCCAGACGCCGCCGGAGGAGGGAACCGGCGTTCGACAGCTTCCGAGCCCCGCTCCGCATTGGGGCTTTCTCTACAGCCTGGCCGCGCTCGGCTCGTTCTCGCCTTCGAGCGTCACGATAATCGATGGCGATTCACGCAAGGTGCTCGGCATGATCGACGGCGGCCTCGCCAGCGGATTTGCGATCGCGCCCGACTATCACGAGTTTTACATGGCCGACACCTTCTACTCCCGCGGTTCGCGCGGCGATCGCACCGACGTCGTCACCTTCTACGACGGCAAGACGCTCAATCCGACTGGCGAAGTTGTAATCCCCTCGAAACGCCAACTCACGGCGCAGGACAACTCGACTACCGCGGTCACTCCCGACGGACAGATGCTGCTGGTTGCGAACATGACTCCCGCCACATCGGCCACGGTCGTCGATATCAGGAATCGCAAGGTGCTGGGCGAAATCGAAATGACCGGATGCACGGAAATCCTGCCGACCGGCAATCGGCAGTTCGTATCGTTATGCGGCGACGGCGCGATGATGACAACCGACTTCGACGACAGCGGAAAGGCCACCAGCCAGAAACGCACGCCGCAGCCTTTCTTCGATCCCGACAAAGACCCGGTCTATGCGCTGCCCGCCGTGATCGGCAAGCAAGCCTATTTCCTGAGTTACGGCGGGACGATTTATCCGGTAGATCTCTCGACAGATCCGGCCACACCCGGATCGTCCTGGCCGCTCTTGCCTGCCGCCGAAGCTGCGAACCGTTGGAAGCCCGGTGGCGTTCAGCAACTCGCGGTCAATCGAGGCAAGGGTCTGCTCTATGTCCTCATGCATCAGGGCGGCCAGTGGAGCCACAAAGATCCCGGCAAAGACGTCTGGGTGTTTGACGCGCAAAGCCACAAGCGCGTCCGGAAAATCCTGCTCGAACGGATGGCCGACGCGATAATGACCACGCAGGACGACCATCCCCTGCTGTTCACCGAGATGCAGACCCTTCCGCCGCTCAGCCTCGGCTACGTGCAGGTCTATTCCGCCTCGAACGGCAAGCTGCTCGGAACGGTCGAGCCCAATCTGGCAGTCGCCGAGCATATCTACGGAATGTAGGAAACTTTGTCATCGACGCGCGGACCGTTCGCCGATGCCGCGCCAACGCCATGCAACAGCTCGATCCCGCAATTGTCCGTCTCTGCTCGATAGCGCTCGCGCTGATCTTCGGCGCCTCGGGATTGCTCAAGCTGCGCGATCTTGAGTTGTTCGCAGCGTCGGTCGCGAACTATCGGCTTCTCCCTCGCCCGGCGGAGAAGCCGATTGCGTGGGCGCTTCCGTTCGTGGAGACAGCGTGCGCGCTCGGCCTCCTGATGTCCGCGACCCGGGCGCCGGCCGCGGTGGCGCTTGTTCTGCTGCTCGGCCTGTTCAGCGGCGCGATCGCGATCAATCTGATTCGCGGCCGCACCGATATCGATTGCGGATGCTTCGGCCCCGTGCTGCGGCAGAAGCTGAGCGGATGGTTGCTGCTCCGAAACCTGGCCCTGATAGTGCTCGCGGCCGCGGTTGCACTTCCTGAAGCAAGCCGATCGATCCATCCGCTCGATGGCGTCACGATCGCGTTTGGCGCCGCGACTTTGACAATGCTCTACGTCAGCGCAAACTATGCGATAGGTAATCTAGCGGCGACTCGCGCGCTCGAAGGTTTTCAATGATCGAAGCCCTGGTCATATCGCAGGTTGTGCTATGGATCTTGATGCTGGCGATGGCGGGCATGCAGCTTGCGCTTCTCCGCCAGGTCGGCGTGATCCACGAGCGGATAGCGCCGATGGGCGCGCTGACGCTGGACAAAGGTCCGAAAGAAGGCGAGACCGCGCCGGTCTTCGATCTTGTCGATCTCCGCAGCCGGCCGGTCAAAATCGGCGGAACCAGCCCCGACGCTATGAGCACGCTGGTATTCTTCCTGTCTCCCACCTGTCCGGTCTGCAAGAAGATGCTGCCCATCCTCCGATCGATCGCGCGCGCGGAGTCGCAATGGCTTCACGTGTTGCTCGCCAGCGATGGCGACGCGGCGGACCACCAGCGATTCGTTGCGGCGCAGCGGATCGAGGACTTCTCCTACGTTCTTTCGCCGCAACTCGGCATGACCTACCGCGTCGGCAAGCTGCCATACGCGGTGCTGATCGACCAGGCCGGCGTGGTCCGCGCGAAGGGGCTCATCAACACTCGGGAGCATCTCGAAAGCCTGATCGAAGCCAAACGGCTTGGCGTCGCGTCGATTCAGGATTACCTGCGCAACGCGGACCAGCAGACCGGGTTAGAGCCAATACGACCGTCAATCGAGGGCCGAAAGGTGGCTGGCGATGGATAAGTTGATTGAGAACCTGAGCCGCAAAGTGGCGGGGCGCACTTCCCGCCGGAGCGTTCTTGGCCTGCTCGCCAAAGTGCTGCTCGGCAGCGCGATCTTTCCGCTGCTTCCAGTGCGCCGGGTCACGGGTATCGCCGGCGCTGCCGCTGAAGGCGGCAAAGACGGAAATCCCATGGAGTGCGACTACTGGCGGTACTGCGGCTTCGACGGATTCCTTTGCAGTTGCTGCGGCGGGAGTGTTACCGAATGCGGCCCCGGTTCGATCATGTCGCCGACCTCGTGGGTCGGCACCTGCGCGAACCCCAAAGACGGAAAGGAATACATCATCGCCTATCGCGATTGTTGCGGTAAGGACTTCTGCAATCGATGCTTCTGCCAGAACAACAAGGGCGATCTGCCAATTTATCGCACCCAGCTCGATAACTCGGTCTATTGGTGTTTCGGTACGCAGAGCTATTTCGTGAACTGCACCACGGCCGTGCAGTTGGGACCGAAGACTTGAAGCGTGCGCTCGTGCTGCTGCTGCTCGCGGCGTTTGCGAGCGGCGCTCACGCGGCTGATGCCGGTATCTTCGCTTCGCACTGCGCAGTCTGTCACGGTCCGGAAGGCAAAGGCGTCGCCGGCGCCTATCCCCCGCTGGCCGATTCGGTGGGAAATTACGTGCGCCTGCGCCAGGGACGCCAGTATCTGGTTCACGTCGTCTCGTTCGGCATGATGGGACCGATTTCGGTGCAAGGCCGCACTTACAGCGGCTTCATGCAACCCTGGACCCAGTTCTCCGATGACGAGATCGCGCAGGTCCTCAATCACGTCCTCGCGGACTTCAATGCCCGTCTGCTTCCCGCGGATTTCACGCCGCTGACCGCCGGCGAAGTCAAACGGTTCCGGGCAACGAAACTTTCATTCTTCGAGGTCCACAATGAACGCGAGACGCTGATGAAAGCCTTGTCAGCGCACAAGGCGCCCGGCTCGTGAGGTCGCTGTTCGCGGCCTTCGCGATCTCACTTGCCATCGCCTGGCCGGCGCTCGCCGGCTCTCCCGCCCAGCTCTACACGCTCAATTGCTGGGGATGCCATCTGCCGCACGCCGAGGGGATTCCCGGCAGCGTCCCGCGCCTGGCTCATTCGATGGGCTATTTCCTGCGCATTCCCGAAGGCCGGGCCTATCTGGTGCAGGTCCCGGGGGTCGCGAATTCGCCGCTTGGCGATCAGCAAGTGGCCGACGTTCTCAACTGGCTGCTCGTCACCTACAACAAGAGCGAGCTGCCGGACGATTTCAAACCCTACACGGCGCAGGAGATTCGTACTTTCCGTCCGCATCCGATCGTCAAGGTCAAGGATACGCGTCGCGAACTCGCCAGACGCCTCACCGCGATGGGCCTGGCGGTCGGCGCGCTCCAATAGCGGCGGTCACTCAGCGGCGGATCACTTGTAGAGTTGAGAAGCCGCGACAAGGCCGAGGATCAGGTAGATCAATCCCAGGCCGACGGTGGCCGCAAACGGCCACAGCACGCTGCCGGCGGAAAGCCCCCGGATCGTCAGGTCGTTGAAGGCCTGCATCGTCCACGTCGTGGGCATCCACAGCGCTATCGCGCGCATCCAGGCCGGCTCGAAATCGAGCGGCCACCAGCATCCACCGATCGCCGACATCGCCATGCTGACCACCGCCCCGACCGGCATCACCGAGTCGTGCGTTCTGGCCACGCACGCGATGATCAGCCCAAAAGCCGCGGCCGCGAACGAGATCGCCACCGCCGGCATCAGTAGCGCGACGGGATTTTCCCCCAGCGATACGCCGAACATCAGCCACCCGACTGCGTAGAGTATCGTCAGTTGGACCAGGCCGATCAGGAATCGCGACAGGAGCTTGCCAATCAGCGTGCCGGCCAACGGCGCACCGCTCACGCGCAAACGCTGGAGCGTTCCCCAATCACGGTCGTCGATCAGTCCCAGCGACAGCCCCAGCAGCATCCCGACCAGAAGAAAAGTGATTCCGAAACCGGGGACGTATTGATCGAACGCGTTGATGCGCGGGCTGCCGCCGGTAAGAGAGCGCTCGCTGAAGCCGATGTCTCCCGGCAGGATCGGAACTGCGGGCCGCAGGCTCTCGACTTCAGCCAGCAGTTCAGGCCCGGGGAGGTGGGGCAGAGCAGGAAGCTTTATCGCGACTCCGGCCGGGGCGGTGATTTCCGGCGCCATCGGCCGCGGCAGAGATAGCTCCAGCGGTTTCGTCAGTTCCGCCAACTGTGCTTTCGCGGGAGGATCCGGAAACGCCGGCGGCGGCGGGATTTGGGAGCTCCGCGATCCGGCCGCGGCCCTTAGCGCCCCGAGCCATCGATCGAACTCCCGCTCGCTCAACTGCAGCTTCTGCAGATAGTCAGTCACCGCTGCGATCGCGTCGCGCCGCGCGGCCAGCTCGCCCGCAAGTTTCGATTTTGTCTCCTGCAGTGAACGGTCGACTGCGGCCTGCGTTTGCGCTTCGATATCGGCCGCCGATTTCCGTATCGCAGCCTCCAGCGCGCGCTGCGATGCGATCCGGCTTCGCTCCGCCTGTTCGCGAAAGCGCGCGAGCTCCGACTGAAACATCCTGAGCTGCCCGGCCAGCCGTTCCAACCGCCCGCGCATCTCGGCACCCCCGGACGCGAGCTTCTCTTGCGCCCGTTGCCGGGCTCGCGCTGTGATGTCCTGGCAGAGCTGGCTCAGCCGGACCTCGACGGCGGTCATCTCGAGCCGCTTGATCGGATCCACAAGCAGCACGAGCCGCGTTCTCCGTCCGTTGCGGAGCGCTTCGGTGGTTCCCGCCGGAATCAGAACCGCGAGCGGCGCGCGATCGCGGGTAGTAACGATGCGGCGCGCCTGATCGAGGTCGTCGGCGATCGGAATCGTGACCGACGGCTCCCGCCTCAGCGCTTCGATTATCGCGCTCGCGACTTCGCCGTGATCGCTATCCACGATCGGAATGACGTAGGCGGCGTCGCTCTGGGAAAAGAGGTTGCCCAGCGAAAACCCGGCCACCGCGATGATTATCATCGGCGCGAGCAGCAGCATGAACAACCCGACCCGATCCTTCGACAGCAGGCGGAACTCGTTCTGGAAAATCAGGAAGATGGTGCGCAGCATCGCGGGCTACTCGATGGCGAGCTACTCAGTGAGGCTCCTCGGTCGATTCACGCAGCGCGTGGCCCGTCAACGCCATAAAGGCGTCGGAAAGATTCGGGGTGTGCACGCTGAACTCGAGCACCCGGCCGCCGCGCGCCCGCGCGCGATCGAGCACCTCGCTGACTTGCGCGAGGCTCGCGAGTTGGAGCGCCACCTTGCGATCGCCATCCGCCGGCGCCAGCTCCTTCACTCCCGTCACTCCCGAGCACCAGTCCGCGGGCAAGGTCTCCTGCAAGGTTATTTCCATCCGGGGTTGCCTGCCGCCCAGGATGATTATCTCGGCGACGGTGCCCTCTGCGACCACGCGGCCCTGATCGATTAGCAATACCCGATCGCAGAGGCGCTCGACCTCATCCATGTAGTGCGTACTGTAGATTACCGCTCCACCGGCCTGGGCAACCTCGCGCACCGTGAGCATGATCCGCTCGCGAGATTGCGGATCGACGCCGACGGTCGGCTCGTCGAGCATCAGCAGCTCGGGGCGATGAACCATCCCGCAGGCCAGGTTGAGCCGCCGCTTCATTCCGGCGGACAAAATTGACACGGCGTCGCGGGCGCGATCGCCAAGCCCGACCGTCTCCAGCGCGCTCATCGCATCGGCCCGCGCCTGCGCCTTGCGGATTCCGTGGATGCGCGCGAACAGCTCGAGGTTCTGGAGCGCGCTGAGCGACGGATAGAGCGCGATCGATTGGGGCACAAAGCCGAGCTTGCGGCGAAGTCCATCCGCATCCTCGCGGGGCGGCACGCCGGAGATGCGAACAACGCCCGCGTCGGGTTCGAGCAGCGTGGCCAGAATGGAGAGCGTCGTGGTCTTGCCGGCGCCATTGGGGCCCAGCAGCCCGACCACTTCGCCCGCGCGCACCTGCAGGTTTACGCCATCGAGGGCGATACGCGCGCCATAGCTCTTGCGAAGCCCGATAGCCTCGACGACTGTTCTGCCGGCAGGCACTCTGTCACCGCAGCGATTGCCTCAGAGCCAAGACCCCCAAGGCCGGACCCGAATCGTCCTGATTAGCGCGCGTAGCGAAGACCGCGCCCGGAAGGCTGCTTCGGAGAAAAATTTACCGGCGCCTGTGCACGCTTGCAACAACCGTCTCCGAACATCGGCCTTGCAGGGACGACGTGCCAAGTGCTCCGTGCGTGCCTGCCGGCCGCATCGCGCTACGCTTTCAGATATATCGCCGATAGCGGAGGCAGGGTCAGCATCAGCGAATAAGGACGCTGATGAGCGGGCGCCGGCGATGCCTCGACGCCGCCCAGGTTGCCATGTCCGCTGCCGCCATAGTCCGCCGCATCGCTGTTCAGCATTTCCTTCCAGAACCCTCCATGCGGTGCGCCGAGCCGGTAGTTGAATCTCGGCACAGGCGTGAAGTTGAACGCGGCGAGCACCGAGCCCTCGCCGTCGCTCTTGCGCATGAAGGCCAGGATGCTGTTGTCGGCGTCGTCGGCGTCGATCCACTCGAATCCGCTCGCGTCGAAGTCGGTTCGGTAGAATGCCGGCTCGTTGCGGTAGAACGCATTGAGGTCCCTGACCCACTTTCGCAGCCCCCGATGGGGCGCATATTCGAGCAAATGCCACTCGAGGCTGTGATCGTGCTGCCACTCGCTCCACTGGCCGAACTCGCCGCCCATGAACAGCAGCTTCTTGCCGGCCAGCGCGTACATGTATCCGAACAGCAGCCGCAGATTGGCGAACTTGTTCCAATCCGAACCGGGCATTTTCGCCAAAAGCGATGCCTTTCCGTGTACTACTTCGTCGTGGGAGAGCGGAAGAACGAAATTCTCGTGGTATGCATACAGCGATCGAAACGTAAGCTGATGGTGATGGTAGCGGCGATGGATCGGGTCTTTCTGGAAATACGAGAGAGTATCGTGCATCCAGCCCATGTCCCATTTCTTGCCGAAGCCCAGCCCGCCAACGTAAGTAGGCCGCGATACCATCGGCCACGCAGTTGACTCCTCGGCGGTGGTCTGTGTGTCGGGATAGTTTCGATAGACCTCTTCGTTGAATCTCCGCAGGAATTCGATGGCCTCGAGATTTTCATTGCCGCCAAATCGATTGGGTATCCATTCGCCGGGCTTGCGTGCATAGTCCAGATAGAGCATCGACGCGACCGCGTCCACGCGTAAACCGTCAATATGGTATTTGTCCAGCCAGAACATGGCGCTGCTCAACATGAAACTGCGGATTTCGTTTCGCGAATAGTTGAAGATGTAGCTACGCCACTCCGGATGGAAACCCTGCCTCGAGTCGGCATGCTCATACAAGTGAGTACCGTCGAAGTAGGCCAGTCCATGCTCGTCAGTCGGGAAATGAGACGGCACCCAGTCGAGGATGACGCCGATTCCGCTCTGATGGAGCCGGTTGACCAGATACATGAAATCCTGAGGAGTCCCGTAGCGGCTGGTGGGTGCGAAGTATCCCGTGGTCTGATAACCCCACGATCCGTAGAAGGGATGCTCCATCACAGGGAGAAGCTCGACGTGAGTAAAACCCATGTCGCGCACGTAATCGGTCAAACGATCGGCAAGTTCCCGATAGGTCAGGGACCGTGCGCCTTCCTCGGGAACGCGGCGCCAGGAACCCAAATGGACTTCATAAATGGAAGCCGGCGCGGCGAGCGAGTTGTGGACCTTCCGGTCGATCATCCACTGAGCGTCGCCCCACTCGTACGAAAGGTCCCAGACCACTGATGCGGTGCGCGGCGGCGCTTCGGCCCGAAATGCTATCGGATCGGCTTTGGCTACTCGATAGTCATTGTAGCGCGAGCGGATATAGTACTTGTAAATCGCTCCTTGCTTCACTCCCGGGACAAACCCTTCCCAAACGCCCGACGACTCGCGCGATCGCAACACATCGTGTTCGGGGTTCCATCCGTTGAACTCGCCAATCACGCTGACCTGTTCTGCATTGGGAGCCCATACGCCGAAAAACGCTCCCTGCGCGCCGGGCTCCGTGAACAGATGAGCGCCGAGCTTCTCGTAAATCCGAATATGGCTGCCCTGGTTGAACAGATACAGGTCGTCAGCCGTCAGAAGGCGCCATTCCGGCACATTTGGTCCTGGTTCGAAACTGTTCAGGTCAAGAGGCATATGGGTCGATTACCCGTTACGCAACGTATTACGAAAACGTACCAGTAATCGGACCACGGCTCCAACGTATCGTCATCGGATCCAGCACAGACCGCGGACGCTGGTGCCCTTGCGATCGATGGGAGAATCCAACTCGAGGCGCAGGCCAACGCGCCTGCCAGCCTCGCGGACCGCATCCGCCTGCCCCGATGCCACCAGAAGCGCGATGCGCGCGGCGGGCCGAGTCACTCTGGCCAATTCCCGGATCGAGCCGGCGACAATTGCCGCCGCGCCCGGGTCGTAGGGCGGTTCGCTCGCGACAGCGTCGAAGGAATCCTTCGCGAACGGGAGCGCGGAGGCATCGCCGATCGCGTGCAGCGCCAGTTGCGACAGTCCATGACGGAGCGCGCGGTCCCGGTCGACACCGACCGTCGTGAGGCCTCTGGCGTTGGCTTCGACGAGGATTCCACCGGCGCCCGCGAAGGGATCCAGCAGGCGCCCGCCTTGTCCGGCGACAGCCAGGTTCACAAGAAGCCGGGCATCTTCTACAGCAAGCGCGCGATGCTCGAGCGGCCCCCGGCCGCCGCGGTAGCCAAGGATCGGACGAACGACGCCATCGGCGCATTCCAGCAGAAAGCTGCGCCGGTCCGGCGCGTTGATCCTCAATTCCTCATCCGATTCCTCGTACACGCGGACCAGCGCCACTTCGCGGCGCCTCCATCGGGCCACGATCAGCCTGGTGCGCGATTCGACTTCCGCAAGAGCCGAGACCAGATCGATTGCGGCGGTATAGCCCAGGCCGCGCAAGCGCGTCAGGGCGCTCGGAAGGTTTTCATCCGGAAGTCTGACCCAGGCGACGCCCGCATGATCCGAGAGCGGGCCTCCGGAAGCGGTACGCGCGCCGAGACCATGAAGGACCGCGATGACCTCCGCGACCGCAGCCTCCCGAGCTCTGGAGCGCGAGCGTCTCAGCCGGAGGACCAGGGTTCGGTCGGAGTTCTCCACGGACGTGCACTGCGAAGGCGCTCCCGATGGAATCGGCAGGGACGCCCGGCTGCGCTCAGAATGTGGGAACGCCGGCAGAATAACTTTGCGGCGCGATCGCCTACGCGAAGTATTCTTCCGCACCGATCGTCGGGATCGCCATGCTGTAGACCTGGTTGTTGCGGAGCAGCGTGAAGTTGATCCGATCGCCGGGGCGATGCTTCAGCAGGACGTCGTAGAGTGCGCGGCGCTCGTTGATATCGCGGCCGTCCACCGCCAGCACCACGTCGCCCTGCTTCAGTCCGGCCTTTTCACCCGGCCCGCCTGGCATCAAGCCCGCGATTACCACGTGTTCGCGCAGCGTGTACGACAGCACGCCGAGCCAGGCCTTGGGCGCTGTGATCCGTTTGCCGTGTTGAAGCAACTCATCGCGGGCTTGCAGGAAACATTCGCCCGGAATTCCCAACACCGATCGCTCGATGTTCGCGAAATTCAGGTATGAAGCCGCAACCATCTGGCCCGTGGTATTGCAGATCGGCCCGCCGCTCGATCCGATGTTCATCGCCGAGGTCATCATCCATACCGACCGCTCCAGCACGAATTCCCACAGCGCATCGAACGGGCCGAGATAGCTGATGATGCCGGAATCGGCGCATCGCTGGTCGACGCCGGAGCTGGTGACGATGAAGACCTCCTGGCCCAGCGCGCATCGGGAGGACGAGATCACCTCGAGGTGGGGCAGATTGCGTCCTTCGATCTTCAGCAGCCCCAGTCCGGTTCTGTAGTCCTGCGCGACTATCCGCGCCTGGAATTGCTCTCCGCTGGAAAGCGAAACGATTACGTTCTGCGCGCCCATCACGAGGTAGTAGACCGTCAGGATGAGTCCGTCGGAGGAGACCAGCGTGCCGGAGCCGCGGCGGTCGGTGCCGAGTCCAATCGCGGCCGACACGTGACTGTCGGGGACGTACGCGTGCACGCCGACGGTCGCGGCAGAGACTTTGTCCAGCAGATAGACGCTCGCGTTCAATGCGATGCTCGCTTCGATTACCCTATCAGTCTGTGGAAAAAACCTTCAACCGCCGGAGTTGCCTGCTATCGGACCGCGGGATGCTATCGAGCTGTCGCGCCATTCCGCGGCGTCGAGAGGTTGCGGTCGAAGAAGGCGATCACCGCGCGCGCGTATTCCACGGGCGCGACGCCGAGCGCGCCGATGTGTCCCGCCGCCGGCACAATCCAGATTTGCTTGTTGCCCCGAGCCGCCCGGTAGATCGCTTCACCATCGGCCGCCGGCACAAGCGGGTCGGCCCCGCCCTGGATCACCAACAGGCCGCAATTGCCCAGATCGGCTGCCGCGGCGGCCGGCGCGATTCGGTCGGGCGAGCGGCCGATCCAGAATCCGCTCTCCCACAGGATGGTGTCGAGAAACAGCGGGTTCAGCCGCGCCATCGAAGGAAGCCGCCGCAAAAGCGCGCCGAGGTTTGCGTAGCAACTGTCGCTCACGATCGCGTCGAGTGAATGAGCTTGCGCCTGCGCGAGAATCGCAGCCGCGGCACCCTGCGAAACGCCGAGCGCGCCGACCTCCCGGTAGCCGCGCTCTCTCAGCGCCGCGGCGGCGCTCAGAACGTCGTCGCGCTGGGGCCATCCGTATCCGGCGCCCCATCCCGCATGGTCGGAATCACCGTGATCGATTTCATCCAGCACGATCGCCGGATATCCGGCAGCGTGAATAAACTTCAGAAACGGCAGCATCTCGTGGCGGTTGCCGCCCGCCCCGTGCAGCAGAATGATTCCCGCGGGCTTGCTGCCCGGCACCCACCACATCGCGAGCCGATGACCATCCTGGCGCGTGAGCGTGATGTTTTGAAAATCGGCGCCGCACCACGTGCGAGGATCGGCAAGCTCCGGATTCGCGATCCGTTCCGGTGATCCGCCAGACCCGGAATGTGAATAGAACTCCGGGAACGCAATCCGCCGCGCCGCATAGGTTGCCAGACCGAACCAGAGCACGACGACAGTGCCGAGCAGCGCCCCGCCGATCAGGGGCAGCGCGCTTCGCCTTGCGCGCCGCCTGCCCGAGGGAAGACCAGAAGGTCGTATCGCGGCAGCCATCATCGCGATCCCTTGACGCATCGCGGGAACTTTCGCAAGAGCGTGAGGGCGATCGGTGCGGAACCGCGAACCGATTCGCAGCCATTTGCGTAACGCCGAGCTTGTCCGCTGTGAACGCCGTACTTATGCTCCTTGGATATGCCAACGGAGCAAAAGACCGATTGGGACCCCGAGCTCTACGATCGCTTCCGGCGCTATCGCGCCGAGCCGGTGGAGGCGATTCTGGCGCGCCTCGTACTCTCGGATCGCGAGCGCATCGTCGACCTGGGATGCGGCGGCGGAGAAAATACCGTCGCACTCGCGCGCCGCTCCGAAAATGGCTCGGCGTTGGGAATTGATTCGTCGGTCGCGATGATCGATCGCGCGAACCGGCTTCGCGCGGCTCTCGATCCGGCGCTCGCGGCGCGCGTGCGATTCGAACTGCGCGATGTCGCCCGCTTCACCGCGCGGCGCGAGTACTCCCTCGTGTTCAGCAATGCCGCGCTGCACTGGCTGAAGGACCATCGCGGAATCCTCGGCGGGTGTTACGAGGCGCTGGCTCCCGGCGGGCGATTGGTGGCGCAGATGCCCGCGAACGACGACGAAACCGCCAAGCTGGAGCTCCGGCGCCTGGCGCACGAGGATCGCTGGCGCGCGAAATTCGGCGGCATCGACGATCTTGCACCGGTAGCGCCCCCCGATGATTACCGCCGGATGCTGAGCGAGATCGGCTTCGTCGATGTCGATTGCTATTACCAGACCTTCGCTCATCCGATGAAGAGCCCGGCCGAGGTGGTCGAATGGTACAGCTCGACTGGTCTTCGGCCGTATCTGCAGGTGCTCGCGCAAGCCGAGCAGCCGGGCTTTCTTGCCGCCCTGGCGGAGCGATTGAAACTAGCCTATCGCACCGCCGGGGCGATGACTTTTCTCTTCCGCCGGATCTTTCTCTGGGCGCGCCGTGCCGACAACGGACTGTGAGGACAAATCGCGCGATGGGTCATACCCGACAGGTAGCGGCGCTGATCGTGCACGGTGGCGCAGGCATCGCGCGGCGCTTCGGCCGATCGCTCGGCGCGCCGGCGCGCGATGATCGCTGCCGCCGAGGCTGGCGCGTCGATCCTGCGCGGCGGCGGCGGCGCGCTCGACGCCGTGATAGCGGCGGTACTGGTGCTCGAAGACGATCCGCTGTTCAACGCCGGGTACGGCTCGATGCTCAACGCGGACGGGAAGGTCGAGATGGATGCGGGCGTGATGGTGGCCGCGCCCGCAATCGCCGGCGTGGCCACTATCGCGGGTGAGGCGGGAGCCGAACCGCCGGCCCTGCTACAGGCGCCGTCGCCGCCGTCAGCCGCGTGCGCAACCCGATCCTGCTCGCGCGCGCCGTGATGGAACGCACGGCCCACGTCCTGATGGTCGGGGAAGGCGCCGAACGGATCGCGGACGCGGCGAACATCCCGCTTTGCCAGCCCGAGGATTTGGTCACGGCGCGCGCGAGCGACGCATGGCGCAACTGGACCGGGCAGGAGGGATCGACGTCCGCAAGCCGCCTCGGACGGAGCGCCCACGGCACTGTCGGCGCTGCGGCGGTCGATTCACGCGGCGCGCTTGCCGCCGCGACGTCGACCGGGGGATATCCGCGTAAGCTTGCGGGACGGGTGGGCGATTCATGCGTGCTCGGTGCAGGATTTTTCGCCTCGCAGGCGGGTGCCGCCTCGGCGACCGGCCTCGGCGAAGCGATCATCAAGCTCGCACTCTGCCGCGATGCCGTAACGAGGCTGCTCGCTCATTCGCCGGGCGTCGCCGCCTCCGCCGCCATCCGCTCGCTCGGCCGGCTTCAGGGCGAGGGAGGCATCGTTATCGTCGACCGCAAGGGACGCGTCGGTTACGCCCATAACGCCCAGAGCATGCAGGTTGCGATATTCGATTCGCGCGGCGGCGTGCGTCACGTGACCGTTGACCCGCAGACGCAAGGGCGGCATGATGATGGCCGCCGCTGACGCCGGCGAGCCGCCGAGTCCGCGAGCATCGTGGCGGCGCGCCGGCGCCAACCTCCTGGTCGCTGCGATAGTCGCGCTTGCTTTCCTTAGCCAGGGCATAAGCGCACCGTTCACAAAGGATGCGGAGCCGCAGTCGGCCGAGTGGCTTCGCGACGTCGCCGAGCACGGACATTGGCTGCTCGCCCGCGACGACTACGGCGCCGTCAATCGCAAGCCGCCGCTCTACTACTGGTTGTCGGCAATCGCGGTCAAGATGTCGGGTGGCCGGGTCGATGAAGTCAACTCCCGCGCGGTCTCGCTGATCGCGGGCGCCGCGCTCGCCGCGGAAGTGATGGCCTGGAGCGCCGCTTGCCTGGGGCCGCGCCAGGGATGGCTCGCGTTCGCGTTCCTGCTGGGCAGCTACGGCTTTGCCTCGCGCGCCACGGACGCGCTCACCGATATGCTGCTCAGTCTCCTGCTCTTCAGCGCATACTGCATCCTGTATCCGCAGGTTGAAAATCGCGGATCGAATCAGCGGGCGATCGCGGCCGGGGCCGTGCTGGGTCTCGCGATTCTGACCAAGGGCCCGGTCGCGCTGGTGCTGTGCGGCTCGCAATCCTTCTGTACCTCCTGATGACGCGAAGGAGCCCGTGGCCGATCCTTCGGTGTTCATGGCCGTGGCTCACTGCACTCGTCGCGGTCGCGATGGCCGCATCATGGTACATTCCCGCGGCTGCGTCGGGCGGATCGCAGTTCATGGCGGTGCTTCGCGACGAGAACCTGGGCCACTTGGTACCCGGATCGCTGGGCGGGACGGGGGAAGCATCGCGGCCCTTCTACTATATCGGCGCCAGGATGCTCGGCGGGGCGTTGCCCGCGAGTTGCCTCGTGGTGGCGCTCGTCGTGGCGCTGGCCGGCCGGACGTTCAGGGTCGAGGCGCGTAGGCCGCTTATATTTCAATTGGGGTTGGTGATCGCGGTGCTGGGATTGTTCTCGATCGCGAACAGCAAGCGCGACGATTATATCCTGCCTGCGATGCCCGGGCTGGCGATCCTCTTTTCGTCCCTGTTCACGCAGAGGTCACCGAAGGCCGAAGGCCGCGTTGACAATGCGGCAAGGATCGCCGATTGGACCGCCGCGATCGTCGCGACGGGCGCCCTCGCGATCGTGCTGGGCGTACTGGGAGACGTCGAGATGCTGCGCGAGACGGAGCGCTCACTGCGGGGGCAGTCGAGCGACGCTGCGTATGCCTCGATCGCGGTGCAGGGATTCGAGCAGTTCCGCGCGCCGTTCGTGCTCTTCCTGGGCGCGACCGCGGCGGGCGCGCTGGTCGTGCTGACCGGGCTCTGATTGGCGCATGCCGCTTTGGACTGGCGCCGGGCTGGCCGTTGTCGGGATCGCGGGAGTGACCCTCTTCGCGGGCACGCTCAGGCCGGAGCTGGCCCGGATGCGCACGCTGAAGCCGTTTGCGTCGCAGGTGCGCCGGCAAATCGGCGATGCGCCGCTGCACGTCGCCGGCGGGATCAACTACGAACTCTCCTTCTACTATGGGCAGGCCGCGCCGGTCTGGGATGAAGGATTCGGCCCGGCACGCATCGGGTCGGCGCCGGTCTATGTTGCGCTCTCCGAGCAGGAATTCACGCGCCTTGGTGTGGCGGGTCAAACCCGTTTGCGGCTCATGATACGTGGCGACAATTCCGGCGGCGCAGGCCGGATGTCGCTATACGAAGTCGAGCCATCAGGTGGTCTTCGCTAGAGCGAGCGGTTGCCCAGCGCGCAGAGCGCTTGAATCCGATTCGCGTAACACGGAACAATGCAGCCGGGGATTCGGTTCATGGCAGGCCAGGACCCAGCTACACAACAAAGGATCGAACGCGTGGAGAAGCTGGTGAGCTCCGCGATGCGGCTTTTCATCTCATTGGTCCTGCCGGTTTGGGGGCTCGCGATGCTGGCGCTCGGAATCGAGTGGCGATCGCTGTGGTGGATCGGATGCGGCGTCGTGGTGGGCGGCGTCGGGATGCTGATGTTCGTCGGAAGCCCGTTTCTCGATTCGTTCCTGCGCGAATCGTGACCGCAACGGGATTTGCCTGCCAGCCATCGTCCGGCCTATTCTTCATCCGGGATGCCGATCTATGAGTACCAATGCGCCCGCTGCGCGCGAATCAGTTCGCACGTGGTACTGAGCTCGAGTCGCAGGCCGCGCGTGGCCTGTCCTCATTGCGGATCGACCCGCGCCCGTCGCGTGATGTCGTCGTTCGCGGTGGTGCAGAGCGAGGCCTCGCGGGTCGCGAGTTTCGACACCAGCAAGCCTCGCGACGAGTCCTTCTATCGCGACTCCCGCAATGTCGGCCTATGGGCGAAGAAGCGGGCCAGGCAGATGGGCGTGGACCTGGGCGAGAAGTTCGAAGCGACCGTCGAGAAGGCGCGCAGCGGCAAGCTCGTCAAGGAGATGACGTAGCAGACCGATGGAAGACGAAAAGGACCGCCTGGGCGACAAGCTGCACGAGGTCGAGAAGGCGCGCGAGGACCAGTGGGCCTTCGATCAGGACCGCAAGCTGATCGAGAAGCAGCGGCAAAAGATGGCGCAGCATAAGCAGGCGGGCGCCGCGCTGGTCTGCCCCCAATGCGGGAAGTCTCTGGTCGCGAAGGCTCAGGGCGGCGTCGCGATGATGGCCTGCCCCGAGAATCACGGCGCCTGGCTGGAGGCCGCCTCGCTCAAGAGCGTGCTCAAGCCCGCCAAGTAGCGATTCGCCCGCCGCAATCGGTTTCGACTGCCGTTCTAACGATCGCTGACGGTGAAGCGATACTTAAGCAGCGGCACTTCCAGGAAAAGCGCGACTTCTTTCTCGTTTTACCCTGCAAGCCTCAATCGGCTATAGTGGACTTGTCCTATGTACTTTCAATTCGGAGTGCCCCTTGCCCTGACCGTAATCGGGATTGTCTTCGTGGCCGCGATGTTCGGCCTGCAGAAGCTCCTTGCTCCGAGCAATCCCTACGCCCGAAAGCTGACGCCCTACGAATGCGGTGAACCGCCGACCGGACGCGCCTGGATTAACTTCAATGTCCGCTTCTACCTGATCGCGCTGATCTTCGTGGTCTTCGAGGTGGAAGTGGCGTTCGTCTATCCGGTCGCCGCCGTCTATCTCGATTGGGTAAAGAGCGGCCGCGCGATGTACGCCTTGAGCGAAGTGCTGATCTTCCTGACGATCCTGTTCGTCGGGCTGATCTACGTCTGGGTGAAACACGATCTCGAATGGGTCAAGAAGGTTCCGGAATAGGAGTTCGACGCAGCCACCATGCCACTGCTGAATACGCTGCCTGACTACGTTCTGACTACCAAAACCGATGAGTTGATCAACTGGATGCGCAAGTCGAGCATCTGGTACATGCTCTTCGGCCTGGCGTGCTGCGCGATCGAGTTGATGCATACCGGCGGTCCGCGCGCCGATATCGACCGCTTTGGCGCCGCGCCGCGAGCTTCGGCGCGGCAGTCCGATTTGATGATCGTTGCCGGCACATTGACGCTGAAGATGGCGCTGCGGACGCGGCTGCTCTACGACCAGATGCCCGACCCAAGGTATGTGATCTCGATGGGAAGCTGCGCGAGCTGCGGCGGCCTGTTCCAGCTCGCCTATTCGGTCTGCGACGGCGTGGACAAGATTCTGCCGGTGGACGTGTACGTTCCCGGATGCCCGCCGCGCCCCGAGGCGCTCACCGAAGGTCTGCTCAAGCTTCAGGAGAAGATCATGACCGAGCGCTGGCTCAGCAAGGAATCGAGCAACGGGACCGCGGCCGCCTGACACGGAGTGGAGGCGCTACAGATATACGCGAAGGCGCGCGACCGCTTCGGTGACCGCATCCAGGAGATCGCCGACAAGAAGCCGGACCCCTGGATGGTGGTCGAACCCGGCGCGATCGTCGAGCCTCTGCACGTTCCTCCGAGATGACCCGGACATCGCGATGGATTGCCTGTCGAATCAAAGCGGCGTGGACTACAAGGACCGGATCGAAGTCGTCTATCATCTCTTCTCGTATCGCCATCGCCACGGCGCCGTTCTCAAGGTGCGGCTGCCGCGGGAGGATCCGTCGGTCGCGACGGTCGAGGGAGTCTGGAACTCGGCGAATTGGATGGAGCGCGAGATCTTCGACCTGCTCGGCGTGAATTTCGAGGGCCATAGCGATCTCCGCCGCCTGCTGATGCCCGAGGACTGGCCCGGCCATCCGCTGCGCAAGGACTTCGTCGAGCCGCTCGAGTATCACGGCATCTCGACCGTTCGCGAGAGTCCGATTATCCGTCTGGACGCGAAGAAAAAATGAACAACACCTTCCGAACCGAGGAAATGACGCTCAACATGGGCCCGCAGCATCCCTCGACCCACGGCGTGCTGCGCTTCGTGGTCAAGGCCGACGGCGAGGTGATGCGCGAGGCGATTCCCGACGTTGGCTACCTGCATCGTTCGATCGAGAAGATCGCGGAGAAGGTCGGCTATCACGGCTTCATGCCCTACACCGATCGGGTCGATTACGTATGCGCGATGTTCACCAACCAGGGCTGGGGGATGGCCTGCGAGAAGCTCGCCGGAATCGAAGTGCCCAGGCGCGGCGAGTACTGCCGCGTGATCGCCGCCGAGTTCAACCGAATCGCGTCCCATCTGCTGTCGGTCGGCACGATGGCGATGGATATCGGCGCAAACACGCCGTTCACCCATGTGCTGCGCGAGCGCGAGATGATCAACGACCTGATCGAGGAGCTGTGCGGCGCGCGGCTCACCTTCAACTACATGCGAATCGGCGGCGTGGCCTGGGATCTGCCGCCCGGATGGCGCGAAAAGGCGCTCGCCTACCTTGACCATCTCGACCCGATTCTCGACGAATACAACGCGCTGATCTCCTTCAACAAGATTTACATCGAGCGGCTCATCGGCGTCGGCGTCATAACGGCGAAAGAGGCCATCGATTACAACCTGGTCGGACCCAACCTGCGCGGCTCCGCCGTAAAATGGGACATCCGCAGGGACATCCCGTATTCCGTCTATCCCGAGCTGGATTTCGACGTGCCAATCGGCAATGGCGCGTTCGGCGTGATCGGCGACTCGATGGACCGCTACATGGTGCGGATCCGCGAGATGAAGGAATCCGTGAAGATCCTGCGTCAGGCGCTGAAGGCCATTCCCGACGGCCCGGTGCTCGCCAAGGTGGCGCGCAACTTCAAGCCGCCCGCCGGCGAGTGCCAGATTCGAGTCGAAAGCGCCCGCGGCGACATGGGTTGGTACGTCGTCAGCGACGGTACCGGATTTCCGTGGCGGGTCCACGTCCGCACCGGATCGTTCGCCGCGATGGGCATGGTCAACAAGCTCAGCCGCGGCTTGATGATCGCGGATCTGGTCGCGCTGATCGCGAGTCTCGACGTTATCGCTCCCGAGGTCGACCGCTAGCACGACCGGTCAATCCGCGATGCAGAATCTTGCCGACTATCTGATCAGTCTCGGGTTCTTCGGCGCCAATCCACCGCGGGAGTTGGTCTATGCGTTCGTCATCCTCGTGCTGAGCGCGGTGGTGTTTCTCGGCATCGCTTTCCCGTTCGCCGGGATCGTGAGCTGGGCGGAGCGCCGCGTCTGGGGGCGAATCCAGTCGCGCATCGGCCCCAATCGCGTCGGTCCCAACGGCTTTCTGCAATGGCTGGCCGACGGCGTCAAGAACGTCTGCAAGGAAGACATCGTTCCCGCCGAGGCCGACGCGAATCTGTTCAAGATGGCGCCCTACCTGGTGATCCTGGCGTTCATCCTGCCGTGGGCGGTGATGCCGTTCTCTTCCGATCTGATCCTGGCCGACCTGAACGTCGGAATTCTCTACATGACAGCGGTGACGGCGCTGACCGTGGTCGGCGTGCTGATGGCCGGATGGTCGTCGAACGACAAGTGGTCGCTGATCGGCGGCATCCGATCCGCGGCGCAAATCGTCAGCTACGAAATTCCCGCCGGGCTTTCGATCTTCCCGGTCGTGCTGATCACCGGCACGCTCTCGATGCAGGGAATAATCCGCGCGCAGGGCTGGGCGCCCAACGCCTGGTTCCTGTTCAACAACCCCTTCACCTTCATCGCCGCCAATATCCTGTTCATTTCGGCGCTGGCGGAGGGCAATCGCACGCCGTTCGATCTTCCCGAGGCGGAATCCGAGCTGGTCGCCGGCTTCGCCACCGAATACAGCGGGATGCGCTACCTGCTGTTCTTCATGGCGGAGTGGGGCAACCTGTTCATCATCGGCGCGATCATCACGACCTTGTTTCTCGGCGGGTGGCAGTTCCCGCACTTGAGCCAGAGCCGGGTGGTGATGAATGTCTTGCAACTGGTCACTTTCAACCTCAAGGTGATCTTCCTGGTCTTCTTCTCGATGTGGATTCGGGCCACGCTGCCGCGGGTGCGGATCGATCAGCTCATGTCGATGTGCTGGAAGTATTTCGTGCCGATCTCGTTCATCGATATGATCGGCACCGCTATCTGGGTGGCGATCTGGCCTAACGGCAACCCGGTCGCGGGCTATATAATGGCGGCGCTCGGGCTGCTGCTGCCTGATCGTGTTCATCCAGCGCGTGGCGTATTATCTGCGCCGGTCGAAAATGGAGATTTACGTAAGTCCGATCATCTGAGACTCCTATGGGCGCGGCCGGTTCATACCTTCGCAATATCAGGGAGGCCGTCACCTCGATTTTCGAGGGGATGGCGGTGACGGCGTCACATTTTGTCCGCAAACCCTACACCGTGCAGTATCCCGATCGGATGCCGGTGCGGGTTCAGGACACGCTGCCGTTCCGCTACCGCGGCATCCTCCAGGTTGACATGGAGATTTGCACCGGATGCCTGGCCTGCGAGCGCGCCTGCCCGATCGATTGCATCGCGATCGCGGTCGAGAAAGACCCCGTGACAAGCACATGGTGATCTCGCAGTTCGACATCGACATCGCCAAGTGCATGTTCTGCGGACTCTGCAGCGAGCCGTGCCCGACCGGCTCGATCCATCACACCACCGAGTTCGAGGGCGCCGACTTTTCGCTCGAAAGCCTCATCCGGCGCTTCATCAAGGAGCCGGCGATCGCGTACAAGCCCAAGAAAGGTCCCGAGACCGATCCGCGCATCGCGCCGATTCTGAACCGCGGGATGCACTACGTGGACGAATGGGCCCAGCCCGGCGCTGACAAGCCCGCCGACGACGCGGCCTGATGCCCAACCGAACGCGCATTCCGTCATTCTGAGCGTAGGCTGCCGGAAGAATCTCATGCCGCCGCCGATCGCATACTCACGCCATTACGCAGTACGTGAAAATCCTCTATGCTTGGCCAGCTAATCTTCTACGCGGTCGCCGCGCTCACGGTCGGTTCTTCGCTGTTCGTGGCGTTCTCGCGCAACATCGTCCATTCGACCTTTGCGCTGCTCGGCGCGTTCATGGGCGTGGTTGGAATCTACGTCCTGTTGGCCGCCGACTTCGTCGCGATGGTCCAGTTGCTGGTCGTACGTCGGCGGCATCCTGGTCCTGACGCTGTTCGCCGTGATGCTCACGCAGGGAATCGCCGACGTGACAATCTCGAACCGCGCGGTCGGCACGATTCCCGCGCTGCTGGTCAGCGCGCTGGCGGGCACGGTGATGCTGTTCGCGGTCCGCCACACGCAATGGCATCAGAGCGCCGGCGCGCCGGTCGCGCCGACCACGTATGGGATCGGAAACGCGTTCCTGGGTACCTACGCGCTGCCCTTCGAGATCGCCTCGATGGTGCTGCTGGCGGCGCTGATCGGCGCGGTCGTGATCTCGCGCGGAGCGGCCCGGGTAGGCAGACAGCGGAGAACGCGCGATGGCAGCGTCGGGGATCACACTGCAACATTTCCTGGTACTGAGCCTGATCGTATTCTCGCTCGGGCTGTTCTGCGTGCTCTCGCGCCGCAATGCGATCGGAATCCTGATGGGCGTCGAGTTGATCCTCAATTCCGCCAACATCAACTATCTGGCTTTCGCCTATTACGGCGGCACTCGCTACGACGGCCAGGTCTTCGCGATTTTCGTGATCATGCTGGCGGCGGCCGAGGCGGTGATCGGGCTCGCGATCGTGCTGGCGATCTACCAGGATTTCAAGACCATCGACGTGGACGCGACCGAGACCCTCAGTGGTTAGCCGCCTTTCGCGGCGTCAGCATTTTTGCTTATATCTGCGGGACACTTGTTTAAGCTGAGATGTATCGAGGCCCGCGTCGGTTTGCGGCGCGGTTGGGCCTCGGCCTGAACACCTGAACAATTGCATGGACCATCCAACCAGCGTCAGCTTCGTCCGTTGGATCGTTCTGCTGCCCGCGATCGGTGCGGCGATCAATTTCCTCGCCGGCGCGTGGTTGCAAAAGGCCTTCGGCAAGCGCGCGATAAGCCTGGTCGGATGCGGCGTGGTGGCGATCGCGTTCCTGATCGCGCTGCGCGGATTCGCCGCGATGCTCGCGCAGCCGCCCGAGAATCGATTCATGCTCGACCAGCTCTGGCGATGGATCGACATCGGCGGCCTCAAGCTCGAGATCGCGTTCTACCTCGATCCGCTCTCGATGCTGATGGCGCTGATCGTTACCGGCGTCGGCGGCGTGATCCACATCTACTCGACCGGCTACATGCACGACGATGACTCGTACTGGCGGTTCTTCGCGTGGCTCAACCTGTTCACGTTCGCGATGCTGCTGCTGGTGCTGGGCGACAATCTGTGGCTGATGTTCATGGGATGGGAGGGCGTGGGGCTGTGCTCGTTCGCGCTGATCGGGTTCTGGTACAAAGTTCTCGGCAATACCACCGCGGGTAACAAGGCTTTCATCGTCAACCGGGTCGGCGACTGGGCGTTCGTGGTCGCGCTTTACGCGCTGTTCGCCAGCCTCGCCGCAGTTGGCCATCCAACCCTCGTCACCCGCGAGGTCGCCCGCTATGCTCCGGCCCTCGCCACGATGCCGGGCTACTTTGGAATGTCGATCGTCACCTTCGTCACGCTGCTGATGTTCATCGGCGCGACCGGCAAATCCGCGCAAATCCCGCTCTACGTGTGGCTGCCCGACGCGATGGCGGGTCCGACGCCGGTCAGCGCGCTCATCCATGCGGCGACGATGGTCACCGCCGGCGTGTACATGGTGGCGCGGCTCAACTTCCTGTTTTCGATGGCGCCGGCGACGATGGAAGCCGTCGCGGTGGTCGGAGCGCTGACTGCGCTGTTCGCTGCGACGATCGGCGTCGCCCAGGACGACATCAAGAAGGTGCTCGCCTATTCGACTATCAGCCAGCTCGGCTATATGTTCGCCGGCGTCGGGGTCGGGGCTTACGCGGCCGGCGTGTTCCATCTGATGACTCACGCGTTTTTCAAGGCCTGCCTGTTCCTCGGCTCCGGCTCTGTGATCCATGCGATGGGCGGCGAGCAGGACATGCGCAAGATGGGCGGGCTGCGGCATCATATGCCGATCACGTTCTGGACCTTCCTCGCCGCGACGCTGGCGCTGTGCGGCGTGCCGCCGTTTGCAGGCTTCATGTCCAAGGACGAAATCATCTGGCAGGCGTTCTCGCACGGCCATCCAGCGGTCTGGGCGCTGCTATGGATCGGCGCCGGAATCACCACCTTCTACATGTTCCGCCAGGTCTACATGACGTTCTTCGGCAAGTTCCGCGGAACTCACGAACAGGAGCATCACCTGCACGAGTCGCCACCCTCGATGGCTCTGGTGCTGGCGGTGCTCGGAGTGCTGTCGCTGATCGGCGGCCTGGTGAACATTCCGGAGTTCATCGCCCCGCTCAGGCTGTTCGAGAACTTCCTCGCTCCGGTTTTCAGCTCGGGCCGACGCGCGAGCTCGCTGAGGCAGGCATCCACAACCACGCGACCGAGGCGGGATTTGCGGCGCTGTCGCTCATCATGGTGGCCATCGGGTGGTTGCTGGCGGACGCGATCTATCGGCGCGAGGCTCTCAGCGCCGAGAGCTTCAGCGCCCTGCTGGGCGGCCTCCCCTACCGGTTGGTGCTGAATAAGTACTACGTTGACGAAATATATCAGGAGGTTCTGGTAAATCCCTATCTGGCGTTTACCCGCGCGTGCGCCTGGTTCGACCTTCACGTCATTGACGGAATTGTGAACTTCGCCGCTACGCTGAGTATATTCGTGGCGTGGCTCTCCGGAATGTTCGATAGCTACATCGTCAACGGCCTGGTGAATCTCGCGTCAAACGTGACGCTCGAAGCAGGCGGGCGATTGAGGAAGCTTCAGACCGGTTCGATAAACGGATACTTGTACGGAATATTGGCGGCGGTGGTGTTGATCCTTCTGGCGCGCGCGATGCTCAGGGCTTAACCGCCTGCCGCTCGCGGCATAACTACGGCAAAGACGGACAAGGCAGGCGATGAATCACGCGCTAACCCTTATCACTTTCATTCCGCTCGCCGGATCGGCCCTGATCCTGCTCTGGCCCGACGCGCAGCGAACCCTCATCAAATGGATTGCGGTTGCGGCCACCGCGCCCCAGGTCATTATAGCGCTCGCTCTTTACGCGGGGTTCGATACCAATACCTCCGCTCTTCAATTCGTGGAGAAGTATCCCTGGATATCCAGTTACAATATCAACTACTTCATGGGCGTTGACGGCATCAGCATCTCGATGGTGCTGCTGACGGCGCTCATCTGCTTCATTTCGGTGTTCGCCAGCTTCGGGATCGATCGCGCGCCGAAAGGGTATTTCGCGCTGCTGCTGCTGCTCGACACCGGAATGATGGGCGTATTCGTATCGGTCGATTTCTTCCTGTTCTACATCTTCTGGGAAGTGATGCTGCTGCCGATGTACTTCCTGATCGGAATCTGGGGCGGGTCGCGGCGCGAATACGCCGCGATCAAGTTCTTTCTGTATACCCTGCTGGGCTCGGTGCTCATCCTGCTCGCGATGCTCGGCCTCTACTACTACAAGGGCGCCGCCACCTTCGACATGACGCAGCTTGCAGCCAACGCAAGCGGCTACAGCATGGAGTTCCAGCGTATCGTGTGGCTGGCGCTGTTCATCGGCTTCGCGATCAAAATTCCGGCCTTCCCGTTTCATACCTGGTTGCCGGACGCCCATGTCGAGGCGCCGACCGCGATCAGCGTAATTCTGGCCGGCGTGCTGCTCAAGATGGGGACTTACGGGATACTGCGCGTCAACTTCGCGATATTGCCGGGCGCCAGCCACGAGCTGGCCTGGCTGTTCCTGGGCGTGATCGGCACTATCAACATAGTATATGGTGCGCTCTGCGCGATGGCGCAGACTGACTACAAGAAGCTGGTCGCTTATTCATCGATTAGCCACATGGGTTACGTGATGCTCGGGCTGGCGGGGTTCACCGCGGCGGGAATCAACGGCGCCGTGCTGCAGATGTTCAATCACGGCACGATCACCGCCATGCTCTTCATTCTGGTCGGCGTCATCTACGACCGCGCGCATCATCGCGAGATCAACGGCTTCGGCGGGCTGGCGAGCCAGATGCCGATCTACGCGGGAATCACCGGCTTCGCCTTCTTCGCCGGGATGGGGCTGCCCGGCATGTCGGCGTTCATCTCGGAGGTGCTGGTGTTGATCGGCGCCTGGCAGGCGCATCCGCTGCTGACCGTATTCGGCGCCGGCACCGCAATACTCACTGCCGGCTACCTGCTCTGGACCTTCCAGCGTATCTACCTGGGTCCGCTGAATGAGAAGTACAAGACGCTGCCCGACCTGACCTTCCGCGAGGCCTTCACGCTGGTCCCGCTCGCCGTGATCGTGCTGGTCCTGGGCTTCTATCCGCACCTGATTCTCGACCTGCTCAACACCTCGCTGGTCCATCTGAACCAGGTGGTGATCTCTACTCCGCTGCCATCGGCGGTGGCGTTGGTCCGTTGATTCGGCCGGCCGATTGAGATGGACCTCGGCAACGTCGCGAGCCTCGCATACTTTCTGCCCGAGCTGCTGCTCGCTTTCGGCATCCTTGCGATCGTGCTGATCGATCTCGCGGTCACCGACAAATCGCATCTGGGTCAGTTGGCGCTGGTGGTTGCCGTCGGCGTGCTGCTCAAGATTCTCGGCGAGGGCGGGGCCGGCGACGCGATGCTGTTCAACCGGATGATCGTGTTCGATTCGTTCGCGTTTTTCTTCCGGGTGCTGATCGCGCTTGCGACCGTAGTTGCGATCTGGATGTCGATCGGATCGCACGAAGTTGACAAGTGCGACCAGGGCGAGTATTACGCGATCCTGCTTTCGAGCGCGTTCGCGATGTTCCTGATGGCGTCGGCGGCCAATCTGCTGATGGCCTATCTGTCGCTGGAATTCGTGAGCCTGACTTCGTACGTACTGACCGGCTTCCTGCGCCATAACCGGCGCTCGCAGGAGGCGGCGCTCAAATATCTCATCTACGGCGGGGTCGCGTCGGGCACGATGATTTACGGGATGAGTTGGATCTTCGGGATCGCCGGTTCGCTCGACTTCGCGGCCATCAACCGCGCGCTCTCGTCCTCAACTCACCTGCCCGCGCTCGCGGTGTTCATCGCGCTGGTGCTCATCCTGACCGGGATGGGCTACAAGGTCGCGTCGGTGCCGTTCCATATGTGGGCGCCGGACGTTTATACCGGCGCGCCGATTCCGATCACCACGTTCCTCGCGATCGCCTCGAAGGCTGCGGGGTTTCGCGCTGCTGACGCGGTTCTTCTATCCCGCGATTTCGCATCTGGCCGCGCGCGGCGCGTGGCTGACCCTCCCCGGCGTCGAGTGGCCGCAACTCCTGCTCGTCATGTGCATCGTCACGATGACGCTTGGCAATCTGGCGGCGCTCCAGCAGACCAACATGAAGCGGCTGCTCGCGTATTCGAGTATAGCGCAGGCCGGCTACGCGCTGATGGGGTTGGTGGTGCTCTCCAACGACGGCATTCAGGCGATGCTCTTCTATCTGTTTGCGTACTACCTGATGGACGCCGGCGCATTCCTGGTAGTGATGATCGTTGCGAACGAGACCGGACGCGAGGACATCGGCGCCTATCGCGGGCTCGCCTGGCGCGGCGGAATCGTACCGGCGGTCGCGCTGGCGATCTTCCTTTTTTCGCTGACCGGGATTCCGCTGACGATTGGGTTTATCGGCAAGTTCTATCTGTTCGCCGCGGTAATCAAAGGCCGGTTCTATGTACTCGCGATAGTCGGAATAATCAATTCGGTAATCTCACTGTACTACTATGTCCGCCCGATTCGCATGATGTTTCTCGATCAGCCCATCGGCGACGAAGGCAGCGTCGGCAGCGAGCCATGGAACTACGGACTGATGGGCGCGCTGGCGGGGTTGACGATCATCCTGGGACTCTACTGGACGCCGATCATCACGATCGCGGGTCGCTCACTGAATTTCTTCACCGGCAGCGCGTAGCGTTTTTTCACACCGGACGCGGGGCCAGCAACTCCAGTGTCCCGCGCGGGCTGGCGCGCATCCCGCGCTCCATCTCCTCGACTATCTCGCGCACCACCCGAAGCGGCTCCGGGGCGTTCCAGATCGGACTGCCGACGACCAGGTAATCCGCGCCCGCGCGCACCGCCGCGCTGACGCCGATCGCGCGCGTGCGCGACGGCCTCGGATCGTCGAGTTTGAGGCCCCGCGGTGACGATTATGAACCGCCTGCCGCACACCGCGCGCACGTGCGCCGCCTCCTGGGCGAAGTCAGCACGCCGTCGAGCGAGGCTTCCGCGGCGAGCTTCGCCAGCCGCACTACGCGCCCGTCGTCGGCGATGCTGTTTTCGTTGGGCCTCAGGCAGGTCAGCATCGTAACCGCCAGCACGCTCGGGCGGCGCAGGCCCTCGTTGCGGCACAGGCGTCCGACTTCGAGCCGCGCGCGCTCCATCACCTCGAAGCTGCCGGAAGAGTGGAGGTCGAACATGCGTACGCTGAGCCGCGTCGCTTCGATCACGGCCTTGCAGACCGCTTGCGGCGTATCGTGGAACTTCAGATCGAGGAAGACTTCGGCGCCGCGCCGCCGGAGCTCACGAATCAGGTCGGGGCCGCCGTTGAGAAAGAGATGCTTGCCGACGTGGAACATCCCGACGCTGCGCGCCAGATGATCGACCATCCTGAGCGCTTCGCGCGGCGTGGCTCGATCGAGCGAGACGATTAGCCGCTCTTTGAGCGCTCCGTGCCGAACCAGACCCGCAAATGGCCAGTATTGACCCACGCGACTTGCCTCACGAATTGAGGGCAGTGGCTTTGACGCGGTTTCGGTGGCAATTTGCTGGAAGGCCGGACCGGGCAGAAACCGGCCCGCCACTCATCTGCCCACGTATCCATGAAATTACGCGACCGGCCTGAAGTCAAGCTAATAGGTGCGCTGCAACATTCGCCATGCAGTGCGCGCATTGCACATCGGCCCGCCTGACGGATCGCGAAACCGAAAAGGCCGCTTCTTCCCTCGACTTTCGCGGCGCCACCCCGGCGGCATCCACTTTGCTGATATGACGGTACGATGGCTAAGATGGACCAGTGCCGGTCGCATTGCGATAGTCACGAGAGCGGCCACCGGCAGCCGCCATTGGAGTGCTACGCAAAATGTTGGGCTTTCTTTTCATAGTGGGTCTGATCTTCGTCCTCGCCCACAGGAAGCGATACCTCATTCGCTACTGGTACAACAGGAGGGATCGCTGGCTGGGCAGGGATCAATACAGCGGATCGTCCGGCGCGGCCGGGGTGGACGGCAAGGACTACTGGTTCGAGAAAGGCGCGAAGAACGCCGAGCACTACGCCCGAAAGTTCGAGCGTAAGGCCGAGCGCTTCGAACGCCGCCTGCGGCGCAGGATCGAGCGCCAGAGCACCCGAGGCTGGAAATTCGCAATCGACAAACCCGATCCGCCTTCGTCTCCCCCACCTCCCGGCGCCGACCAGGCGCGTTTCAAGAGCGACGAGGAGCGCGAGGCATACCAGCGCGCGCGCCGGCGCGCCGCGGCCGAAGCCGGTTTCTGGGTCCATCTGATGTGGTACGGGACGGTGATCGGCTTCCTGTTCCTGATCAACCTGATGACCAGCGGCTATCCCTGGTTCCTGTGGCCGGCGCTCGGATGGGGCTTCGGACTGATGAGCCATTTCTCGGCGGTCTTCGGATGGCGATGGATACAAGAGCGGGTCTTCCAGCCCGCCATCCAGCGCGAAGTCCAGCGCGAGGTCCAGCAGGAGAAGGAAGTGCTGCGCACCGAAAAACAGGCCTCGCTCGATGAGCTGACGGCAACCTTCGCCCACGAGATTCGCAACCCGATCGCGGCGGCCAAGAGCCTCGTGCAGCAGATGGGCGAGGATCCGACCTCGGCCGAGAACGTCGAGTACGCCAAGGTCGCGCTTGACGAGTTGGCGCGCGTGGAGCGCAGCGTATCGCACCTGCTCAAGTACGCAAAGGAAGAGGACTACAACTTCGACAACGTCAATCTGGCCTCGGTGCTTGATGCCGCCCTTCTTCAGATGCGCGCCAAGCTGGAGAGCAAGTCGGTCGCGATCTCGCGCAACTATCTGGGCGGGCCGACCGTTCGCGCCGATCCCGAAAAGCTCCGCCAGGTATTCTCCAACGTGATCGATAACGCGATCGACGCAATGGAGAGTACGACCGGCGAGCGCCGCCTCGAGATGTCGATCCAGGGCGGCGATTCGATGGCGACCGTGCGCATCCGCGACAACGGATGCGGAATCCCACCCGAGAAGATCGGCAAGATCTTCAACCCGTTCTTCACCTCCAAGGAGACCGGCACGGGTCTCGGGATGGCTGTAGCGAAGAAGATCATGGAGGCCCATCGCGGGAGTATCAAAGTTGACAGCCAGGTCGGCGTCGGAACCGAATTCGCATTTTTAATTCCGCTTGTCGACGGCGCGCGGCTCCGACCGCCCGAGATCGAGAGCGCCTGGCAGTTTCGAAGGCGCCAAGACCGCGCCTATTGCGCGCGATGGCATTCCCGCCACCACCCCGCTCGCTGCGGCGGCCTCCAACGGTGACGGCACCAAGCGCGAAATCCCGCGCGACGGTATCCAGCAGCCGATCGAGCAACGACGATGAAAGGACGGCTGTTAATCGTTGACGACGAGCGCGGAATCCTGGTCGCGCTCAAGGGACTCTTCTCCAAAGAGGGCTACGAGGTCGATACCTCCGAGTCCGGAGAAGATGCGCTCCAGAAGGTCAAGGCCGGCCTCTTCCACGTGATCATCACGGACTTGAGCATGAAGGGGATGAGCGGCTTCGACCTGATGCGCGAGGTGCGCGTGCTCGACCCCGAGTGCGCGATCCTGATGATCACCGCGTACGGCACGCAGCGGATCGCGGTCGAGGCGATGAAGGCCGGGGCCGAGGACTATCTTCCCAAGCCGTTCGACAACGACGAGTTGAGACTCAAGGTCCGCAACGTGATGGAGAAGCAGTTGCTCAAGCGCGCCCACAAGCAACTGCTCGAACAGGTGCGGCTGGAGACCGGGCGCTTCGAGGAGATGGTCGGGCGCTCGCGTGCGATGATGCGCGTGTTCGAGACTATCGAGAAGGTCGCGCCGACCGACGTGACGGTGCTGATTCGCGGCGAATCCGGCACCGGCAAGGAGTCTCGTGGCGCGTGCGATTCATTTCCGCAGTCCGCGCGCGCGCGGAGCGTTTATCGCGGTCAACTGCGCGGCATTTTCGCGCGAGCTGGTCGAGAGCGAGCTGTTCGGTCACGAGAAGGGATCGTTTACCGGCGCGGTCGCGCGCCGCGAGGGCAAGTTCGAATCGGCCGACGGCGGCACGCTGTTCCTCGACGAGATCGGCGACATGGGGCTGGAGACCCAGGCCAAGCTGCTGCGCGTGCTGCAGGAGAAGCAGTTCGAACGCATCGGCGGCAACCAGCCGCTCAAGGTTGACGTGCGCATAATCGCGGCCACCAACCAGGATCTCGAAGCGATGGTCAAGAGCGGGCGATTCCGCGAGGACCTCTACTATCGAATCAAGGTCGTCGAGGTACGCATTCCGCCACTTCGCGAGCGGCCCGAGGATATTCCGCTGCTCGTTCAGCAGTTTCTCAAAGAGGCGTGCGAGCGTTTCGGCACGCCGCCCAAGCATGTGTCGCCCGAGGCGATGCGCGGATGCGTCGAGCGGCCGTGGAAGGGCAATGTCCGCGCGCTCCGCGCCGCGATCGAGCAGGCGGTGATTCTTTCGCCCGGCACCGAAATCACCTACGGCGATCTGTTCGGTTCGGCGGAAAAGGACGAAGCGGCGCCGATCGCCGGTGGATCTTCGGCAGTGCCGAAGGCCGGCGAGGCCAATGCGCCGGGATTGAATGCGCCGATCGCGAACGCAGCGGGCGCGAGTGCGCACGCCCAGGGCGCGGCGGGCGCGGCCGTCGCCGAGGCGCTGGAGGGTGGGCTAACTTTCCGCGAGGCCAAGGAGAAATTCGTCGGCGATTGGGAGCGCGAGTTCTTCGTTCGCGCGCTCAAGGCGACCGGCGGCAATATCTCGCGCGCCGCCGAACGGACCGGGATGTACCGGCAGAGCTTCCAGCAGAAGATGCGCGAACTGGGAATCACGCTCGTCGAACTCGGCCTGGGCGGCGGCCGCGAGGAAGCCAACAACCAATAGAAGCGCGACGGCGGAAGCGCCGCGAATTTTTGGAGGCTACTAAAATGTTCTTCTCAAGGATTTTCAGTCTGATCGGAGGCAAGCTGAGCCGCTGGCTGAAGGCGCGCGAGGCGCGCGATCCCGAGGCGGTTTACGAGGCCGCGATCTCGGAGCGGCTGCGGCGCTACAACCAGCTCAAGAACGCGGCTGCGGGCGTGATCTATATGCGCAACCGGCTCAACCGCGAACTCAAGCAGAAGTCGGCCGAGATGGCCGAGGTAATCGAGCAGAGCGTACAGGCCGCCGACATGAACGAGGACGAATGCGCGCTGATCCTGATCGGCCGCAGGCACACGCTGGAACAGGATTGCACGCGCCTCCGGGACGAGCTGTCCGAACTCACCTCGGAAGCGGAAGAAGCCAAGAAGAACCTGATCGCGTTCAAAGGCGAGATCGAAAAGCTCAAGGTGGAGAAGATCCGGATGCTCGCGCGGCTCAAGAACGCGCAGGCGCGGGTCCGAATCCAGCACGCACTCGAGGAAGTGTCCTACGAGGAGGATCTCCGTGCGCTCGAAGAAGTACGCGAATCGATCCAGCGTGCGCTCGCCCAGGCCGGTGTGAATCGCGAGCTGCGAGAATCCGAGGCCGGCGAAAAGCTCGACGCAATCCGGCTGCGCACCCAGGAGTCCAAGGCGCAGGCCGAACTCGACGAACTCAAACGCAAGCGACGCAACCTCGTGCCGATGGATGTCTTCACCCGTACCGCGGAGCCGGGCAGCGGTAGTATCAATGTTAATGGCGACGCGCGTCCGAGCTGAACCGGTCGAGACGCGGAGTAATTGCGATGCGTGCCCGGCGATTGCGTGCCTCCTCGAAATTGGCACTCGCCGCGATTTCGGTCGCCGCCGCGTCGTGCTCGTTGATAAACGGAAATTTCGTTGGCGGGCCGGCGGCAATCGACGGCCCGTTTACGGTGGCGGGTCCGCTGATGGTCGGCGGCCCAGCCACGGTTCATGGTCCGGTCCGGGCGCGGAAGCTCATAGTCGGCGGCCCGATCTGGACGATTCCGGGCCGCGAAACGCCCGGTCCCGCAGGACAGGCCGTGAGCGGTCCGGTCTCGATCGGCGGTCCGCTCACGGTCAACGGTCCGCTTACGGTTGACGGCACGCTAACAGTAGGCGGTCCCCTGACAGCGGAAACCACCGGCCCCTACCTCGATCAGCCAGCGGGCGATACGCAATCACCGCCGCCCGGCCAATACTCCCGGACGCCAGTGACGGAGTAATAGATGACGATCCTGAGACTTCCGGCTTTGTCGATGATCGCATTGGCGCTATGCGCCGGATGCGTGGGTTGCGGCAACCCAAGGCAGGACGCGCCGACTCCTTCGAGCCGCAGCGCGGGCAGCCGGCCCGATTCTCATAACATCAACTCCAACAGTGTATTCGGCAGCTCCACTGTCACAGTCACTGCCAACGTCTGCGCCGGTCGGACGACCCTTCAACAGGGGACTGCGAGCATCGACGATTCATGTTTTACCGGCGACACGAATGTTGTGCTCTGCACCAACGTCAGCGCTCTCAATCCGGTGCGATGCGATCCGCATCCGCATTCGCTCGAAGTCTTCGGCGTCGGCAACGACACGATCAGCTACGCGCGGGTGAAGTGACGCCGGCGTCTTCCTGAGGCGGTCCGTCGATTTCCACGCTAGGAGGCGCTATGTTTCACCTCGCCATTTTCAGCGGCAACACGATCGACGGCAGCATGATCGAACCTGGAGAGCGGGTAACCGCACTGGCGCTTTTCGGCGGGCTCAAGTTTGACTTCCTCGATGCGCCGGCGCCGCCCGACGCCGAGCTGACCATCATCGCGCTCTTCGGGGGCGCAACGGTGAAGGTGAGGCCGGACGAGCCGGTCGAGCTCACGGGCTTCAGCTTATTCGGAGCCCGCACCATCGAGCCCCGACGCGCGCTTTCGGCTCCGTCGGCGCTCCGGCCGCGGCTGGCTCGAGCAACCGCCCAGATGATCCGCTCCCGCTGCTGGTCAATGCGATCGCGCTGTTCGGCGGCGTCGCCGTGAAGCGCAGCGACTAGTGGCCGTCGCCGGCGTGGGGTGCTTTTCCGCTCAGCTCATCAGTCCCTGTCGCCGCGCGAGATCGCGCAGCGCGTCGTGCAGGATTCCGTTCGATGCGATCAGTCCGTGACGCTTCACTGAGCTCTGGTTGAAGCGCAGCGCGTTGCCCTCGATATCCGTCATCTTCCCGCCGGCCTCCGCGATCAGCGCCGCACCCGACGCGATGTCCCATTCGCTCTTGGGCGACCGGGTGAAGGTTGCATCGCCCTTGCCCGCCGCGACCATCGCGAGCTTGTACGCGACGCTGCCGGTCGGGCTGATGCCGACAATCCCCTTGAAAACGAGCCACTCGCCGCGCGCGACTTCGCTGCGGCTGGCCAGCACGGTCGCGCGTTTGAGCACGCGCGTGCGGGTCACCCGCACCGCACGGTGCCCCAGATGGCATCCGATGCCGCGCGCCGCCCAATACATCTCGCGCCGAATCGGGTTGTACGTGACGCCTAGTATCGGCGCGCCGTCCTCCGCCAGCGCGATCGCGACGCAGAACTCCGGCACCCGGTTGATGAACTCCTTGGTCCCGTCGAGTGGATCGACGATCCAGACCCGGTGCGCCTTGAGCCGCTCGCGATCGTCGGCGGTCTCCTCGGAGAGCCATCCGTAGTCCGGAAATCCATCGCGCAGGATTTTCTTGATCGCGCTGTCGGCCGCAAGATCCGCGCTGGTTACCGGATTGTCGCGGCCCTTCGACCCGACTTGGTAGGAGCGATCGTTCCAATAGCCGCGCAGGATCGCTCCAGCCGCCATCGCGGCTCTGCGCGCGAGCTTCAGCTCCCGATCGAGGCTGCCCGCCGTCGATGCGCCCGTCGATCGCGATCTACCGTTCATCCGCACTCCGGTTTCCACGCTTATCTTCGCATCGATTTGGCCCGCTTGCGGCGAACCTGCTCGTACGCGTCGGCCAGTTGCGACATCATCTCATCGCGATGCTCATAGAGGCGTCGAGGCTTGCGCGCCTTGCGCCGCGCGAGCGCATACGAAGTGATTAAGGGCAGCGCAACGGTGGTGTCCACGTAGCATACGACCGAGTCCGGCAGCCGGCTCGGATCGATCTTGCCCCAGCTCACCGCCTCCGAGGGCGTCGCGCCGGAAAGTCCTCCCGTGTCGGGCCGCGCGTCGGTAATTTGCAGGAAATAATCGTGCCCCTTTTCCGCCACGCCCATGACTTCCTGAATCTGCGGCTCCGTCTGCAGCACGAAATTTTTGGGCGAGCCGCCGCCGAGGATGAAGACGGCGCTTTTGCCGGGCGGCCTCAACCCGCCGGCCCCTTGGCCGCGTAAACGATCGCCGCGGTCTCGTTCACATCGGCCAGCGGATCGAGCCTGATCCCGTATCCTTCCATCTCGAGCGCCGCGAGGTTCATCCCTATCGATGAATCGCCCGGCGACGAGGTGTAGATCGGCACTGCGTATTGATGTGCCGCCGCCAGCAGCGATCGGCGTCGGAGTTTCAACACGCGTTCGCGCTCGGCCACGTAGCGCCCGGCGCGATAGTGAAATTCCGCGGTGCCCATCGAATGCTGGAATTCCTCACGGCTCGCCAGCTCGCGGAAGAACGCGTCGGTCGAGAGCAACACCCGGTAGTCGAAGAAAATATCGTAGATTCGAACCACACCGGCCGATCGCAATTTCACGTCGTCGGCTTCGGCCGATCCCTGGAACATCTTGAGGCCGATTCCGAAATGGGTGTCGTGATAGAGGTTCGCGCCGGTCGAGACTATCCAGTTGACGAATCCGTTTTCGATTAGCGGGATCAGGCACGACATTCCGAGTCCGGCGGGCGTGAGCGCGCCGGTCAGGCTCATCCCGACGAACACGTCCGGGGCGAGCATTTTTTCGGCGAACAGCCGGCACGCCTCGCGCAGGCGGCGCCCGTTGTACGCCAGGAAGCTGGTATCGACCAGTTCCGCAGCGGTCATGTCGCCGGTCACCGGCCGCGGATCGATAGCGGCGCCGCCGAGCGGTCCCCGATTTTTTTTCTTCGTCATCTTTTCCACCGATGCGAATCAGCCTCGTCATAAGCGCCAACGGATCGAGTAGCCGAGAATCCTAGCTGGCCGCGCCCAACGTTTCTATCGATCAATGGTTTGTCAGTTCGCGCGAGCGCTTCCCAGGATGCCGATGGGAGAGCAGATTCGCGCGGGCGCGTATGGTAAAGGGGTGACCGGCGGGAGGACGGTCCTGCTTCAGACGCTTCGCCAAAACGAATTGGGGCGGCGCGCGCGAAGCACCCGCCGCCCCGTCATTTGCGCGCAGAACTGATTACGCGTCGAAGTACAGCGCGAACTCGTACGGATGCGGCCGCAGCCGAATCTGGCTGACCTCTTTCGACATCTTGTAGTCGATCCAGGTCTCGACCACGTCCTCGGTGAACACGTCGCCCTTGAGCAGGAACTCGTGGTCGCGCTTCAAATTGTCCAGCGCCTCATCGAGCGAGGCCGGCATGCTCGGCACCTCCGCCAACTCGGCGGGTGTGAGCGCGTAGATGTCCTTGTCGAGCGGCTCACCCGGATCGAGCCGCCTCTGAATTCCGTCCAGCCCCGCCATCATCATCGCCGAGAACGCCAGATATGGATTGCAGGTCGGATCGGGGAACCGGATCTCGACCCGCTTGGCCTTCGGTGACGGCGAGTACATCGGGATTCGCGCGGCCGCCGAGCGGTTGCGGCTCGAGTACGCCAGGTTGATCGGCGCCTCGAAGCCCGGGACCAGCCGCCGATAGGAATTGGTGCCCGGATTGGTGAACGCCGCGATCGCACGCGCATGGTGCAGCACGCCTGCGATGTAGTGCATCCCGATCTCGGAGAATCCCGCGTAGCCGGAGCCGGCGAACAGCGGCGTGTCGCCCTTCCAGATGCTCTGATGGACATGCATCCCGGAGCCGTTGTCCTGGAAGACCGGCTTGGGCATGAAGGTCACCGTCATCCCGTGCCGGACCGCGACGTTGCGGCAGATGTATTTGTACCACATCAGCCAGTCCGCCATTTTGGTGAGGTTCTGGAAGCGCATGTCGATCTCGGCCTGGCCGGCGGTCGCCACTTCATGATGCTGCTTCTCGACCGTTATCCCCACCTGCTCCATCGTGCGCACCATTTCGGTGCGGATGTCCTGCAGGCTGTCGTTGGGCGCGACCGGGAAGTAGCCTTCCTTGTAGCGCGGCTTGTAGCCGAGGTTGGCGCCCTCGCGGCCGCTGTTCCAGACGCCTTCGTCCGAGTCGATATAGTAGTAGCTGCAATGCTGGTTGGTGTCGTAGCGGATGCCGTTGAAGATGAAGAACTCCGGCTCGGGCCCGAAGTAGACGGTATCGCCGACGCCGCTGGATTTGAGATACGCCTCCGCCTTGTGCGCGATGTTGCGCGGGTCGCGCGTGTAAGCTTCCCGCGTGATCGGATCCTCGATGTCGCACAGCATCGTGAGGGTCGGTTCCTTGCAGAACGGATCGAGCACGGCTGTGTCCGGATCGGGCATCACCAGCATGTCGCTCGCGTCGATCGCTTGCCAGCCGCGAATCGACGAGCCATCGAAACCGAGCCCGTCCTCGAAGACGCCTTCATCCTTGAACTCGCTGATCGGAGCAGTGAAGTGCTGCCACTGGCCCAGCAGGTCGAACGAACTTCAAGTCGACCATCACCGCACCCTTATCCTTGATCATTTGCAGTACTTGCTTGGGAGTCATCGGAACCGTAACCCTCCTCGCCGCTTTCCGGGGCGGCGTCCCTGGCTAAGAAATCTCCAATTTTGTGCGTGCGTCATCACCGCTATGCGGCGGCTCGATACCAATATGAATGTCCATCAAAATCCGTACCGCGATCGATCGCTATCACTTGCACGGGAAGCGCCGATCGTCAACGCCCTCCTGCACAAAAACCGATTCGCAACGCTTTTTTCGAGGGCATCTGCCGCCTGTTTGATCGGCAATCGGGCGAAACTCTGCGCCATAACTTGCGACCATTCCTTGCAAAATGAAATATCTCCCCAGTCAGGCGAAGACCCAAGCAAAATATATGCACATCGGGGCGACGACCAGCGGAACCCCAAGCCGCGCCCGCTCGCCAGCCCCGATCTTCTCAACGCCGGGACTACCCCGGTTCTCTAGCACCCGCGCGAGCGCCGCCTTGCCGTTGCCGCTGCGCGACCACCTGTTCTATCGGGCGGTCGTCTCCCGGATTGCACCTTTCTGTTCGTCGTCGTCGGCGCGGCGCCTTTCCCTGGAGGCCCTACTGCCTTTCGCTGGCCGGAAGTCACTTACCGAGGCTTCTCAGCTCCCGCTCGGCAAGCTCTAGGTCCGCATCGACCATCAATGCGACCAGTTCCTCGAACTTGACCTTGGGCTCCCAGCCGAGCATGCGCCGGGCCTTGGAGGCGTCTCCGCAAAGCACATCGACCTCCGCCGGACGCAGGAAGCGCGGATCGATTTCCAGATACTTGCGCCAGTCGAGCTTGAGCCGATCGAAGACCAGTTCCATGAATTCCTTGACCGAATGGCTCTGCCCGGTTGCGATTACGAAATCGTCGGGCTTTGCCTGCTGCATCATCAGCCACATCGCTTCGACGTAGTCGCCGGCATAGCCCCAATCCCGCCGCCCCTCGAGGTTGCCGAGGCTGAGCTTGTCCTGCAGGCCGACTTTGATTCGAGTTGCGCAGCGGGTGATCTTGCGGGTGACGAAGTTCTCGCCGCGCCGCGGAGATTCGTGGTTGAACAGAATCCCATTGACCGCAAAGAGCCCGTAAGCTTCGCGATAGTTCACCGTCTGCCAGTGCGCGTAGCATTTCGCGCAGGCGTATGGGCTTCGCGGATGGAAGGGCGTGGTCTCACGCTGGGTGCTCTCCACGATCTTGCCGAACATCTCGGAAGAGCCGGCCTGGTAGAAGCGGACCTCGCGATCGTGACGCTTGTTATGATCGCGAATCGCCTCGAGCAGCCTGAGCGCGCCCAGGCCGACTACGTCGGCGGTGTACTCGGGCTGGTCGAAGGAAATCCGGACGTGCGACTGGGCCGCGAGATTGTAGACTTCGTCGGGCCGGGTCTGCTCGATTATCCGCCGAAGACCGGTCCCGTCGCCCAGGTCGCCGTAGTGGAGCTGAAGTCCGCCGCCGCCGGACCCGAATCCATGACGAAGATGATCGATTCGCCCGGTGGCGAAGCTCGAGGTGCGGCGCACGATGCCGTGCACCTCGTACTCCTTGCCCAGCAGCAGCTCGGCCAGATACGAACCGTCCTGGCCCGTAACTCCGGTGATCAGCGCGACCTTGCCCATGATCCAACTTATCGCAGGTTCAGTCGCCGCGAACCAGACGATGCGAATCGCTATCGAAATGCTGGGTGGAAAACTCGAACAACTCGGCGTCCTCCAGCGCTTCCATCTGATGCACCAGTCCGCGCGGCACGTCCATGCACTGGCCCGCCTCGAGCTCGAACTCCTCGATCGTCCCGGCTTCCGGCGACTCCTTGACGCGCACCCGCAGCCGCCCGGAATGCAGATAGAACGACTCGGTCTTGAGCTTGTGATAGTGCAGCGAGCAGCGCTTGCCTTTTTTTATTTCGAGAATCTTGCCGCAATAGAGGTCGTTGTTGGCGATCCACACCTCGCGGCCCCATCCCTTCGGCACGACTCTTACCGGTTGACGAATCCTGCTCATTCGCGACAGCGTCCTTCCCCAGACTGGGCGCGATTATCGCACGCGTCCATTGATTTAATCGAGAGCCCCGGTACCACCGCGCGGCGGCTCGTATAATCCGGGTCCCGGAATCCGCGCAACCGTCGTCCGATCACCTGTTATCGGGAAGTAGCGATGGCGCTCTGCCCACCGGCTTCGGTACGCCAGAGTTGAGGACGCTCGCGCACCTGCTGCTCGATCCACCGGTAGGTTCTGGCGAGTCCCTCTTCAAGCGAGATCTCCGGCTCCCATCCGAGCACCGCGCGCAGCCTGGAATTGTCCGAATTGCGCCCCCTGACTCCTTGCGGGCCGGGCACGTGCTTCTTCCGGATATTCAGTCCCGAAACGGCCGCCACCATATCGGCGAGTTCATCGATCGTAACCATCCGATCCTGCCCAAGATTCAGCGGCTCGCGGTAGCTGCAACGCATCAGCTTGCAGATTCCGACTACACAGTCGTCAATGTAGCAGAACGAGCGGGTTTGCCTGCCGTCGCCCCAGATTTCTATTTCGGGATTGCCGCTGAGCTTGGCGAGGGCGACCTTGCGGCACATTGCGGCGGGCGCCTTTTCGCGGCCACCTTCCCAGGTTCCAAGCGGGCCGAAGATATTGTGGAAGCGCACGATGCGCGTTTCCAGTCCGTAATCCTGATGATAGTGCGTGCAGAGCCGTTCCGTGATCAGCTTTTCCCAGCCGTAGGCGTCCTGCGGCTCCGCAGGATAAGCGTTTTCTTCCTTCAGCGGAGCAGCGTCGGTGGTTAGCTGACGATACTCGGGGTAGACACATGCGGACGAAGTGTAGAGATAGCGTGTCACGCCGTTTCGACGCGCCGCCTCGAGCGTCTGGAAGTTGATCATCGCGTTGTTGTAGAGGATCTCGGCGTGATGCGACGAGATGAATCCCATCCCGCCCATATCAGCCGCCAGCGCATAGACCTCATCGACGCCGCGAGTCGCTTCGAGACAGTTGCGCCAGTCTCTCAGGTCCATCAAATGGAACTCGTCGGCCTCGGTCGCGCCAAACTCGGGCCGTTTGATATCCACTCCTCTGACCCGACAACCCTGACGTTTCAGGTAGGAAACCAAGTGGTGTCCGATGAAGCCTCCGGCTCCGGTCACCAACACTCTCACCTGCATCTTCGTATACTCCTCCAGCGGCTTTAGGTTTCCAGATTGCGCGATTACAGGCTCGGCGGTCGGCCGGCCGGCGACCTGAACGGAGACCCGACCCGCCACACTTCACTTCACACCGGCTGGAAGCGCAGGATCGGGCGAGCGCCGCAAAGCCGCGGCGCGCTGGTCTTGAATCTCGGCCAACTGCTGCAACACCGGATCGAGCGGCTTTCCACGGGCCTTTCGAGGGTGCGCGGAAGACGGTCGTTCGCGGATCGGTGCGTGATCGGGCTTTATCATCAGCTGCGGCGGCTGGCCGCCGAGCAAATAAGTAATCAGGACGCGGCGGACGTACTCCTGGGTCTCAGGAAAGGGGGGGATGCCGCCATAGCGCATCACGGCCGCCTCGCCGGCGTTGTAGGCAGCAAGAAGCGTAGCGAGATCCGCCGGCGACGCCGGGGTCGCGGCAAACGACTGCCTCAGATATTGGAGGAAGCGCGCGGCGCCAAGCGCGTTGTCAACCGGATCGAACGAATTCTCGACCCGAAACCGCCGCGCCGTCTCCGGCATCAACTGCATCAGGCCCTGCGCGCCCTTGGGAGAAACCGCATACGGGTCGCAGGCGGATTCCACCCTCGCGATAGCTTCGAGCAGATCAGGATCGAGATTGTAGAAGCTGCCAACTACCCGGAACAGGGCATGGATATCCGTAGGGCGGCCGGAAAAATCCTGCGCATACGCGTCCGAGCCTCCTGGCGCGGCTCCCGCGATCATCACGACGAGGGCAAGGGCGAATAGTAGGCTGCGCATCATGGATGGAGCAACGGTACAAGAAAAGGCACTGGAATGGAAAGACGTTTTCGCCATGCCGCTGGAGAGTGCGATGCTCTCTCGGCGAAGCGGCTCAGACGGACTTGCTCACGGCCGCGGCCGGCAGGACCATACGCACTCCGGTCGTGCCGATCGCGTTGAGCAGGATGGCGGCGCGCTCCGCGCCTGACAGATAGCGCTCGAAGATAGCTTCGAGACCCCTGAACGGTCCGTTGACGACCGCCACGCGCTCACCGGGGGACAGCGGCACGGGTGTGATTTCCACCACACCGTTGACCGCCCGGTGTCTTACCTCCTCCACGATTATCTGCGGGACGGCCAAGGCTTCGCTTCCCGCCGAAACCAGCCCTCTTACCCCACGAAGATATCTTACGTCGAAGTATCTGGCCTGCAGATCAAACCGGGCGAAGAGGTAGCACGGAAAAAGCGGCCCGATAGACTGAGCCAGGCGGCCCCATCGCGGCACTTTGGCCTTGAGCAGCGGCAGGAACAGGTCTGATGCGAACGCCGAGAGCTGATCGGCTACCCAGCGCTCCTTCTGAGGCTTGGTGTGAACGAGGTACCACTCCAGTTCCGGCCTGTATCCCATCTATGCGGCCCCCATTTCCGGCGATCGGTCGAGGGTTCGAGAGAAAAGAGGCGGCTACGCGAATTGCGCAGCCGCCTCCGCCACTCGCGAAATCAGATCTCGTAGGTGAAGCGGAATTCCACCTCGTTTATCCTCTGGTCGCGGCTGAACAGGTACGCATCCGTGTATCGTCCGCTGCGGCCCAGGTACCAGATCGCATTGAGTCCCATGAGAACGTTGCGGGAATAACGGTAGGTGTTGTTCGTGTTCAGGTAACCAGCCTCGGCGTCAAAGTCCCACGCCGCGATATTTTGCGCGGTTAACTGTCCGTTGACCAGCCAGTTAGTAAGCGCGACGAAGCCTACGTCACCTAGTTCGCGCACCCTGCCGACATCAACGGGCGAACCAAACACCGCATTGACGGGCCGATCCGGATACCAAGTCACCGTGTTTTGAAAGGTCACGAATGTGTGCTGCTTGGAAAGCCACGGGATGTAGGTCGGGCGGTCGCCGGCAATGATCCAGCGGGTCTCCTCGGTCCACCGGCCGCCGGAGTCAGAGGTGAACTTGCATGATGCGCATGTGGTAGAGCCGGAGCTAGCCACGTTGAAGTTGTACACATTAATGCCGGTCTTGGGGGCGTACAGAGCGTCGTACCGAAACACTATATCGGTGAGATCCTTGTCGTAGTATGTGCCGGTCAAGCCAATCCAATGTTCCCGCACGATTTCGTTGCGCAGGTAGGTCCTGATTGTGCCGGCGAAGGGTGTCCCTGCAGGGAGTTTCGGCGCACCGAAGTCCGTGATCTGGCCACCAAGAAACGATCCCGGGGGCCCCCTAATGCCGGGCCAAGAGCCTCCCAAGTCAGCCCGTTCACCGGGGCCGGGAGCGGGCATGTCTGGCACCATACGAGCTTCGGCGAGCGAGCCTCGTACAGGTAGATCAGGCTGGTCTGAAGACCGTTGCCTATCGGCAGCAGGGTGGAGTAACGCACGCCGAACTCGCTGTCGTCCAACGAGTTCGAGAGGTTGTGCTGAACGGTTATAGCGTGCGATTGGGCAAAGCTGTTGCCAAGGGCGGTTGAAAACAACATCGGCGTAGGATCGCCGTCCGCCAGCGTCTGGCTGGAATAAGGCTCCCCGGACTCGTTGAGTCCTGTATGCGGCGGCGTTGACCCGGCGGTGCTTTGCGCTATGTAGGGACTGCGCGGATCCGTCGTGTTCGTGACCAGCGCGGTGCCCTCCCAGTCGCCCGGTATCACGAAGAACTCGAGCTCGTTGTTCGCGGTCTTGAGAAAGTCCGGCAGGATGTAATTGAACTTTACCATCCGAAGGTTTATGCGCTCGTCTTCGGCCGACTCGAAATGCGTCCAGTGATAGCGCAGGTCGGTCGGATTGGTGACTTCGGTGCCCGACAGAGCGTCAGCTTCGCTCCAGATCACTTGCTGCTTGCCCACGCGCATCGAAAAATTATCGGTGAAATTGAGCTGCCCATAGTATTCGCGCAGGTTATCGCGCACGAACTGCTGCTCTGTGGCGCGACCGCTATAGTCGGTCGCATCGCGACTCGTTTGAGCGATGCCCTGGTGCTTGATGTCCGAAAAGGCGTCATACCAGGGCATGTAAATTGCGAACACGTCCGCGTCCTTGAGGACCTGCGTATCGATCCGACCGAGCAGGTTGTAGTTTTTTACGATGTGGTAGTCCGGCCGGATATCTGCAACCTGTCGGGCCTGGACCAGATCCCAGTGGTTGAAGTCAAAACTGCCGCCAGTTCTGTTCGGCGCCCGGCCGGTCGTTATGGGGGCCGCAAACGACGTAGCGGTGCCGTTACGGGCCGAGCCCTCACCCCATCGCCCCGACCACCTGGTGCTCAGGCTGCCGAATACGGAAAAGTCGCCCTGAGTGATCGTCGCCATCGCGACGGTCGACCACAGCGTGACCAGGCAGATCGCGAAAGCCGCCAGCATCTCGCGCAATGCCAACAGACCAACGAACCGACAATCTTTCCTAAGCATAATTACCCCCAGCCAAAGAGTAACGCCACAAATGTTGGCAGACTCCCCCGCCCCCGCCCCATGAAGGAGGCTCACCGGTCGCCGAAAAGGCGATTGGGCCTTCAGCTACCATTCTCACGGTGACATTGTCAAGCTGTTCGTCCGGTCAGGATGCTGCCCGGGCCTGGACGCAGGCTCTATCCGATCTCCGAAAGCGCCTGTAGTGTCGTCCACTGTAGTGTCGTCCAAATGGAGCGGCGCATGGTTCCGATCGCTCTCACGATCGCGGGTTCCGATTCCAGTGGCGGCGCAGGCATTCAGGCAGACCTGAAAACTTTCGCCGCATTGCGCGTTTACGGCGCGAGCGTGTTGACGGCAATCACGGCGCAAAACACCTTGGGCGTGCGCGCGATCGCCGACCTGGACCCCTCCATCGTAACCGCGCAGATCGACGCGGTCTTCGACGACCTGGCAGTCGATGCCGTGAAGACCGGGATGCTCTCCAACGCTGATGTCGTCGAAGCGGTGGCCGGGCGTCTGAAGGCTCATCCGATGCGCCGCCTTTCGGTCGTGGTCGATCCCGTGATGGTCGCGGCATCCGGCGATGTTCTGCTCAGGCCAGACGCTATCGATTCGATGAAGCGTCTGCTGCTTCTGCTCGCGAGCGTCGTCACGCCGAATGCACGAGAAGCGGAGATTCTAAGCGGGCGGCCAGTAGTCACCCCTTCGGATCAGCATGAGGCGGCGCGCGCGATAGCCGGACTTGGCGCCAAGGCCGTGCTCGTCAAGGGCGGCAGACTCTCGGGTGAAGCGCTGGACGTGCTCTTCGACGGACATCAGACACACGAGTTCCGCGCGCCACGCGTCGCGATCGGGCGATCGCACGGCGCCGGATGCACCCTCTCGGCGGCCGTTGCGGCATACCTGGCCCGTGGCGAGGCCCTCGAAGCCGCGATCGGCAAGGCCAAAAGCTACGTCACCAGAGCGCTCCAGACGGCGCCGCCGATCGGGCATGGCGCCCGTCCGCTGAATCATTTCGCAGACGCTGAAGACGAGGCTGGTCGATAGGGCGACGGTTGTCAGGCCGGCTTGCGGCCGCCGGGCCAACTTGGCACTCCCGAATCCAGCGGCACGTTCGCGCTGTTGAGGAAGATCGCGATCATCCGCCAGTTGCCTGCCGCCAACAGAAGCTCGACCAGATCTTCGGGACGCAGCGATCGCTCGAGCACGGCCCAAGTCGCGGCCGACACGCGCGCGCCGTCGATCAGTTCGTCGGTCATCGCGATAACCGCGCGATCCAGCTCGCCGTAGGCCCGGCACGAAGCGGGGTCGCGCACGCCGAGGATCTCCTCCTCGGTCATCTTGAGCCGCTTCGCCACCTGGACGTGCTGGCAAAACTCGTACTCCGATCCGCAGCGCCATCCGGTGCGCAGGATCACAAGCTCGCGCAGCCGGGTGTCAAGGGTATTTCGAAACAGCAGTGTGGTGAGCAGGTTTGCCGCGGCGCCCGCCGCCTTGGGATTGTGGAGCATCGCCCTGAACACGTTGAGCGTCGCGAGCTGCTCGTTGATTCCGGCCTCCGCGCCGCGCTTTTTCGCCTCTTCGACCGACAGCAATGGGATCAATTTCCTCGGCGACCTCCCGCTTGCGGAATAGCGCTTGCGTCAGCTCCTTTCGGGAGCAGCGACCTCGGTCAGCGCCTCGCCTTCCGGCGATAGACGCGCCATCTGCGACAGCATCGAATCGAGCTCGACGCCGAAAGCGTCGGCGATCCGATCCATGAAGTTGAACAGCGCCGCGATCACCGCGATATCGAACGCCTGATCCTCGGTGAAATGCCTTCTCAGCTCGTCGAGATCCGCGCGAGTCATTGCTGAGGGATTCACCGTCATCTTCTCGGCGTATCCGAGCATCGCCCGGTCAGCCTCCGAGATCGGCGCGGTCCGCCAGTCGCGCTTGACCTGCGCCACCAATCCGTTGTCGCCGTGCGATTCGAGGCGGAGGACCTCCGCGTGGGCGTTCGTTCAATAATGGCAGCGGTTGATGGAGGACACGACCGTCGCGATCATTTCCTCCTGTACGCGGGTGAGACGCGAGCCGCCGAAGGTCGCGGTCGTCGCGACGCGCCTCAAGTGCTCCAGCAATTCGGGCCTGATGCTGAAGGCCTTCATGACGTTCGGGATGCGCCCCATGAACTGCGGGGCCTGCCTGATCTTCTCGTAGACCTCGGCCAGGCGGCCTTCTGCCCGCTCCTCAGGAATCGTTTTAATCCACGCCATCGGGAGTCTCCTTGGACTTCGTCCCGCATCTCGGGAGCTCGGCTTCTCGCTTTCACATCTGCCACACAGACGGCCTGGGACGCCAGCGGTCCGATGACAGCCGATTCCGCTTCGTGCTAGCAAAGTCCTGATGACAATCGAATTTGCCAAACAATTCGTCGATGTCGGGTTGTTCACGAACCGGCTCGAAGAGATGCGCGCGTTTTACGGTGAGCAGCTCGGACTCCCGTTCGAGGAGATGCTGCCCGTCGGCGGAGGCGTGCGACAGTACCGCTACGGCCTGCGCGGCTCCGTGCTCAAGATCAACCATTCGCGGGATCCGCTGCCGGCGCGGATCGCAGGCGGCTACACGCGCGTGGTAATAGCCGATCAGCGGCTGCCGCTCCCGATGCTGCTTGCCGATCCGGACGGAAACCAGATCGAGATGACCCCAACCGGGCGTGGCGGCGTCGATCAGATAGAGATTCAGCTCGGAGTCACGGACGAGGCCGCATTCGAGCGCTACTTCGGCGAGGTGCTCGGATGCGAGCGGCTTGGTCCGTGCCGCTTCAGGCTCGGCAAGACGATCCTGAGCTTCTCGCTCGATAGCGCGGCGCGAGCGACAGGGAAAGCGGGTGCGCCCAGTGCGGTGGAGGCAGTCGCGGCGATGCGCGCGATCGGCTTCCGCTACATCACGATCCAGGTGCGCGACTGCGATGCCGCGCATCGCCGCCTGCTGGCGGCCGGTGCCTGCGAGGGCGCTCCGCCAATCACGCTCGGAACCGTTGCGCGGATTTCTTTCATCCGCGATCCCGACGGCAACTGGGTCGAGATCTCCCAGCGTGCTTCGCTGACCGGAGCGCTGCCGAAGGATTAGCTTCGATCAGAACTTGCCGTGGCGACCGACACCGCCGGCGAAACGCTGCGCGCCTTCGAGCGTCCCGCCCGCTCTGATCGTCTCGATACCGTGACGAAATTCGCTGCGGAGCGCCTCGGAGAGCGGCATCGTCCATGCCTCGTACGCCGACATACGATCCGATCGCAGGCACTGCTGTGGAAATGCGGCCAGCAGCTTCGCGAGTTCGCGAGCGGCAGGCAGGGTCTGCCCCGGTTCGACCAGCCGATTTGCCAGTCCCATCCTGAGCGCCTCCTCGCCCGACACGCCGCGCCCGGTCAGTATCATGTCGAGCGCGTTGCTCATCCCGATCATGCGCGGCAACCTGATGGTGCCGCCGTCAACCAGCGGCACTCCGAAGCGCCGGCAATAGACGCCGAAGACCGCATCGCGCGCCGCCACCCGCAGGTCGCACCAGATCGCCAATTCCAGCCCACCCGCGACCGCATGCCCTTCGACCGCGGCGATGACGGGTTTCCTCAATAGCAGCCGCGTGCATCCGAGCGGTCCGTCGCCGTCCTCGGTCACACGATTGCCCTCCCCGCGCGAGACCCCCTTCAGGTCGGCGCCCGCGCAGAAGGCGCCTCCCACTCCGGTCAGGATCGCGACCGAAAGCGCATCATCAGCGTCGAAGCGTCTGAAGGATTCGGCCAGCGCGGCGGCGGTCGTCCGATCAACCGCGTTGCGTGCCTCGGGCCGGTTGATGCTCACGATCGCGATCGGCCCGTCGGTCTCGAATAGTACAACGCTCATGGCAGCAAGACTCCTCGAACCGCCGACAAGTCGGCGGTCTTTCAGGTATTACATTGAGTAATAGCGCGCATCCCGGCGTGCAAGCCGGCGGCTGGCGGCGGCCCGATCAGAAGCAGCGATCGGGGGCGGATCGATCGACCGCGGTTTCAGTCCATCGGCAGACCCACATAGTTCTCGGCAAGCGACTGCGTGGCCGCGCGCGAACCGATGAGGTAGTCCAGCTCGGCAAGCTGTCGGCGCTGGTCGAAGGGGTTGTCGTCGTCGAACCGGTGCAGCATCGAGGTCATCCACCACGAGAAGCGCTGTACTTTCCATACCCGGCGCAGGCAGGTCTCGGAGTATCGATCGAGCAGATCACGCGAGCCCGCTGAACAGAGCCTGGCGACCGCCCGCGCCAGGATGCGAACGTCGGCGACTGCCAGGTTGAGGCCCTTGGCGCCGGTCGGCGGCACGATGTGGGCTGCATCGCCGGCCAGAAACAGATTGCCGTATTGCATCGGCTCGACCACGAAACTGCGCATCCCGGTGATGCCCTTCTGAGTAATGGGACCTTGCCGGAGTTTCCAGCCGCCGTCGGTTGTGAGCCTCATTTGGAGTTCACTCCATATTCTATCGTCCGGCCAATTGGCTATATCCTCATCCGGCGCGCACTGGATATAAAGCCGTGTCAGCTCCGGCGAACGCATACTATGCAGTGCAAAGCCGCGTTCGTGCCGGGCGTAAATCAGTTCATCCGAAGAAGGCGCAACCGCGGCGAGGATCCCGAGCCACGCGAACGGGTAGATACGCTCGTAGACCGTGAGCGCACCGAGCGGAACCGACGGCCGGCAAACGCCGTGAAAGCCATCGCATCCCGCGATTAAGTCGCATCTCAGTTCGTGAGGCTCGCCGCCGCTCCGAAAGCGAATCGCCGGCTTTGGCCCATCGAAGTCGTGCAGGCTCACGCCGTCGGCCTCGAAGAAAATCCGGCCCCCGGCCGCTAACCGCGCGTCGGTCAGGTCCTTGATGACCTCATTCTGACCGTAGATCGTAATCGCGCGCCCGCCGGTCAGCCCGCTCAGATCGATTCGATGCCCACGACCGGCAAACCGCAACTCGATTCCGTGATGAACCAGACCTTGCCGCTTCAGCCGATCGCCGACGCCCGCTTCGACCATCAGATCGACGGTTCCCTGTTCAAGCACGCCTGCACGCACGCGCTCTTCGACGTGTTTTCGGCTGCGGGCCTCGATTACCACGGACTCGATACCTTCGCGGTGCAGCAGATGCGACAACATCAGACCCGCCGGCCCGCCGCCGATTATTCCAACCTGGGTGCGCAGATCGTGGGCCATCGGCATGCGACGCGGATGCGTAAGCGAAGTTCCGAGCGGCAGCGCGGCAAGTTTACCGAAAAATTATAGCGATTTGCAGACCGCTTCGATCATGCTGCGCGCGCCTCGCGCGTTCCGCGGAGATGGATGGTTACGCGAATCTCGTCGTACGGCAGCGTCGGCGCCCGGGCCCGCCCCTTCCCTCTTCTGCGCTCAAGACCTATCAGGCCAAGCCGCTCAAGCAGCGCCACATCGGTGTTGACATTCTTGTAATCGCGCCCTACCAGGCTGGCCAGTTCCTGCACTGACGCCGGGCATTGCGAACTGATCGCCAGCAGCAGCTCCAGACGCTTCGCGGTCAAGACCCGCCGAAGCTGATCCACATTCTCGAAATAGAGTCTCCGGCTCACGCGGCGTCCAATCCCCTTTCGCGACGCCCCGGACCACCTCGCGAAGCGCCTTTGAGCGTTCGGCAGCGCTGCGAATTCCGATATTGAGCCGGCGTGCGTTCATAGCTTTCCCTCCAGGATCAAGCTCACATCTCTGAAGAAGTCGTCAAGCAGAGCGTCCTCGTTCACGAACCGATAGTCACTTTCATCGCCCCGCAGATGCCGATGGTGCGACTTCCCGCGGTGAATATCGTACAGCAAGACCACCTCGCCACTTTCGAGGTCCACCAGACAAAGCGAGTAGCGAATTCCTCCGGGTAGTTGTGGGTTTGGCGGAAATGTTGCGATTCGAACTTCCTGGAGATAACGTCCGCCCCCGATCACGTCCCGCGCCTCAAGGATGCTCGGCGGCATGGACTATTATGGCATACAACACCATAGCGAGCAAAAGGGAGGAAATAAAGCTTCAGGTCAGCGCGGCGATTCTCTCGACTACGCGATCGACGAAGCTGCCGGCCGATCCGAGATACGCCGCTGGATCCATCAGGCGCTCAATTCGGTCTTCATTGAGACGTGATCGCACCGCCGGATCGTCGCGCAGCGCCTCGGCAAGCGGCTTGCCGTCGGCTATCGCGCGGTTGCAGGCGCGCTCGACCGTGTCATGCGCGCGGGCGCGGCCCATTGAGGGGGTCAGCGCCGCCGAGACCGCCTCGGCCATGATCAGGCCGCCGTCACGCTCCAGGTTCTGACGCATCCGCGCCGAATCGACCGTCAGACCTTCGGCGACTAGACGCGCCTGGGCGAGCGCACCTGCCGCGAGCACGAAGCACTCGGGCAGGGCCAGCGCCTCGCTCTGCCACGATCCGCTCGCGCGTTCGTGATCCTGAATCATCGCGCCGAGCATCACGCCAACCAGGCCGTGAACGGCGCGCGCCGCCGCCAGGATATGTTCGCTCGCGATCGGGTTCCGTTTCTGCGGCATCGTGCTGGAGCCTCCGCGGCCCTGCTCGCGCGATTCGGCGACTTCGGCGACCTCCGATTGCATCAGCAGCGTGATGTCGAGCGCGAACTTCGCGAGGCTGCCCGAGATTAAGCCGAGCAGCGCAGCCATTTCGGCGAAACCGTCTCGGATCACGTGCCACGGGACGAGCGGCACTCCGAGGCCCAGCTCGCGCGCCAGACCCTCGACCACTCTTTGGCCGTCGGCGCCGAGCGACGCGAGCGTTCCCGCCGCGCCGCCGAACTGCACCACCTGGATGCGGCGCGCAACCTGATCCAGCCGCTCGACGTGCGTGACGAGCGGCGCGGCCCAGATCGCGCACTTGAGGCCGAACGTGATCGGCACCGCGTGCTGCAAGTGCGTCCGCCCCGCCATCGGCGTGTCGCGGTAGCGCCGCGCGTGATTCGCGAGCGCGCGTGCGGTCGCGATCAGATCGCGGCGGAGCAGCGCGCTCCCCTTGCGAATCTGAAGCACGGTCGCGGTGTCCATGATGTCCTGGGTGGTCGCGCCGAGATGGATGTAGCGCGCCGCTTCTTCGCCTGCGGCGCGCCCCAGTCCCTCGACCAACCCGACCACGGGATAGCCGACTCTGCGGGTGCTCTCGGCGATCCACGCCAGATCCAGATTTTCGACTCTGGCCGCAGCCGAAACCGTGTCAGCCACCGCGGCCGGCGCAAGACCGAGTTTCGCCTGCGCGCGAACCAGCGCCGCTTCTATATCGAGCATGAATTGCAAACAGGACGTATCAGAAAAGACCGATCGCATCCCGGCGGTTCCGAACAGCGCTCCCTGAATTCCGGAATCTATTGGAAGAGCGGTCATCGCGATGCCCGGCGAAGCGGGATCAGACGTCGAAGAAGACGGTCTCGTTCTCTCCTTGCAGCACGATATCGAATTGACAAACGCGCGTGGAAGCGGCGGGCTTCGATTTGGCGATGAGCGTATGGCGGCGCGACGCGGGTACGGCGCCGAGCCACGGGTCGGTCGCGTTCAGCGGCTCGCCCGGAAAATAGATTCGGGTGTACAGATGGTTCAGCAAGCCGCGCGCGAAAACGATCACGCTGATGTGCGGCGCCTGGGTTGTGTCGCCGGGCCCCGCAACCGGACCGGGCTTGATCGTGAGGAAGCGGAAGTTTCCGCCGCCGTCGGTACCCGCTCGGCCGAATCCATGGAAGTCAGAGCGAACGCCCGGATCGATCGCCGCCTCGCGCTGGTCTTCCGGATGGTCGTAGCGACCGGCGGCGTTGGCCTGCCACAGCTCGACCATCGCGTCGGGGACCGGCGCGCCGTCGCCGTCGAGAACGCGCCCCTCGATTACGATGCGCTCGCCGCGAGTCTCGGCGGGCGCCATCTCGTTCCATCCCGCCACCAGCAGCGAATCGTGGAAGAACGGGCCGATAGTCTGCGAGCTGGTCGCGCGCGCCATTCAAGACTCCGCAGGCGTCGCCTCGCGCCCTCTGAGCACGATGTCAAATCGATAGCCGATCGCATAATCGGGAACGGTGACGGCGAGATCGAGCGCGGCGATCAGCCGCTCGCGCGCGCCCCGGTCCGGGATGCTCTGGTAAATCGGATCGAATGCCAGCAGCGGATCGCCCGGAAAGTACATTTGCGTAACCAGCCGGGTCGCCAGTCCGGCGCCGAACAGGCTGTAATGAATATGGTTCGGCCGCCAGGCGTTGTGATGATTCCCCCAAGGATACGCGCCCGGCTTGATCGTCATGAACCGATACTCGCCGTTCTCGCCGGTAGCCGTCCGTCCGATGCCGCGAAAATGCGGGTCCAATGGCGCATCATGCTGATCGCCGGGATGGGCATAGCGGCCGCATGCATTCGCCTGCCAAATCTCGATCAGTGCATCGCGCACCGGCCGCTGGTCCTCGTCGAGCACGTGGCCGGTCACGATGATGCGCTCGCCAAGCGCCTCGCCACCATTGAATCGGGTCAGGTCGGCGTCGCCCGGCCGCAGCCACTCGACGTCGAGATTGGGGCCGGTTATCTCCGAGAGCGTGTGCGCGACGCGAATCAATTCGTGTCCGGGCGATCGCTTGATGCTGCTCTTGTAGTCGGGATACAGATTCGGCGGGTTCGTTCCGCGCGGCGGATGGCGATAAGCGGCAAGTGCGGTCATCGGCCTTTCGCGTCCGCCATTTCGGCGAACGTCGCCCGCGCGATCCGGAAAGCCGCGTTTGCGGCCGGCACGCCGGCATAAATCGCGACCTGCAGAAGCGCTTCCTTCACTTCATCCGCCGTCGCCCCGGTGTTCGCGGTGGCTCGAATGTGCGCGCTCAGCTCCTGATCGCATCCGAGCGTCGCGAGCATCACGATCGTCAGCAGGCTCCGGGTCCGCATATCAAGTCCCCGACGGCTCCAGACCGATCCCCACGCGTACTGAGTAATGAACTGCTGGAACTCGAGGTCGAAATCGGTCGCAGTCTCCTGCGCGCGCCTGACGTATTGCTTGCCGAGCACGCGCTGGCGCATCGCGAGTCCCGTCCGGTCGTATCGTGCCTTTGCCATGGTGATCTCATAGAGCAGAGCGCGGCACATGGCAATTCGGCGATACGAGCGGGATTTGACCTCGAGCCCGGCGGGATTCTAAAGTCACTGGGTAATTTCGAGGAGGGTTGCTTCCGCCGGATCGCGATGCGCGTTCAGGTTGGTGATATTCGGATGTTCTTCGATGTCGAGGGCGCCAAGCTGCGTCCCGACGGCCCCAGCATGCGCGAAGTGCCGACGCTGCTTCTCCTTCACGGCGGGCCGGGCGGCGACCACTCGTCGTTCAAGCCGGGCTACGCGCGGCTGGCGGACGTTGCGCAAGTCGTCTACCTCGACCATCGCGGGCAGGGCCGCAGCGACCGGAGTTCGCCGGAGCTGTGGAATCTCGCCCGATGGGCCGATGACGTAAAGGCAGTTCTGCGACGCTTTGGAGATCGAGCGGCCGGTGGTCCTCGGAGTCTCGTTCGGAGGGTTCGTCGCGATGGCGTATGCGATTCGCCATCCCGAGCATCCGGCGAAACTCGTCCTGTGCAGTACCAGGGCCGGACCGCCGGAACCCGAACGCGAAGCGATGGTGTTCGAGAGGCTAGGCGGCAAGGAGGCCGGCGACGCGGCGCGCGGCTATCTCTGCGGCGACAATCCCGATCGCGACGCGCTGCGCGAATTCATCCGGCTCTGCCGGCCGCTCTATTCCCGAACTCCGTACAACCCGGAAATAGACGCCCGCCAGGCGTGGAAGCTCGACGTCCTGGCTGCATTCCGCAACGGCGAGGACTACACCTTCGACTTCATCCGGGACTTATCGCGGATCAAATGCCGAACGCTCGTGATGGTCGGCGAAGACGATCCGATCACGCCGCCGTTCTATTCGGAGCAGATCGTCGCGGCGCTACCGCCGCATCTGGTGAGCTTCGAGCGTTTCGCAAACGCCGGCCACGGCATCGCCCCGGACGCGCCCGATCGTTACTTCCGGTTGTTGCGAGATTTCGTCACGTCGTGATCGCCGTCCCGATGGGAGAGCGCGTCAGACCGATCCGCTCGCCTTCAGGAGCGGGGTGAGGCTTGGATCCGGATCGGCGCCGAAGCGTTCCCGATGCTCCGATGCGCTGAGCGACGTCGCCTTGAGCCGGAATTCGTGTTCGCGAGCGGCGGCCTTTGCGAAATGGCGCGCGACTTCGCGTCCTAGCGCGGTCTCGATGTCGATCCCGGCTATCAGGTCGCCTACTCCGATTCCGTGAAGACCGCCCAGGATTGATTCGACGAAGTAGCCGATCTGTCCGGCGCGATCGATTGCGAGCCGATCGATTGCCAGCGCTTCGCCGAGAGTCAGCAGCCGATCCATTCCGCATTCGCTGCGGCGCGAACGCACCGCCGGATCGCCGCTGCCCTCGTAGCCCGATCCGATCGCGACGATCGCGACCCGGCCGTCGTCGAGCGGGAGCGGATGGAAAATGTAGCCGGGCGATGTGTATCCGATCAGATCGAACAGCGCGCGGCGATAGCCGAGCAGGTCGAAGCGCGTCCGGCGCGCGATATCGAACAGGAAGTCGCCAAGCGGCTTTCCGGCCCGATCGGCGAGCGAAATCAGATCAGTGAGCTTGTCGGGGCTGTATTCTTCCCGCTGCGCGATGCGCGGCGCCCATTCACGATCGAACACCAGACCGACGGCCCCGATCCCGCCGCCGTTGCGTCGCGTGCGCGCGGTGATCGGCGCTCGCGCCTCGATCGGCTCGAGGTCCATCGCGAGATAGTCGCCGTGACTGGAAGGCTTGGCCAGACCGCGGCGCGCGTTGTCGAGCGTGACGGCGAAACACTCGCGCGCGATGAGCGCGCTGCGCCCGCCCCGCCGCTCCGCGAGCATCCCATAGCCGCTCAGCAGCGATCCGTAGCCGACGACGAGCAGCGTGGCGTTGTGCGACTGCGTCAAATGTCCTCGACCACCGGATAGTACTTCCGCTCGCCGAGAGCGTTGACCGCCGACCAGAAATCGGGTCCCATCGGTTTCATCATGTCCTCAAGGGACCAGGCCTGGCGCCGGTAGTTCCAACTCTCCGGACGCAGCCGCTTGGCCTCCGCGAAGTACTTCTGCGCGGCGTCTTGGTGGCCGCGCTCGAACAGATACTCGCCGATCCGGAAATTGGCAGCCGCGCGCACGTGATCGTCGCTCGGCGTGTGCATCCGCGCGAGCACGGCAGCCTCTCCGAGCGCGTACTTGCTCGACGGCCCGTTGGCCACCCAGTCCCGGATGGCGTTCTGGTATGCCTGCCGCTTGCCCTGCATCTCTTCGAGCGACTCCTTCGGCATCGAGAAAGTCTTTCGATCCATCGTGCGAAACGCGTCGGTCACGCCGGCAGGCTCGCTCGGCCGCACGATCCGGCCGCGCTCGTCGATCCAGACCGCGGTCGGAACATTAACCATGTCGTAGAGCTCGGCGACGATATGGGCCCGATCGATCAGGCACGGATAGGTCGGATTCGCCATCTTGATCCACGGATCGACCGACTTCTCGCCGCCGCTGTCGAAGGCGACCGCGATCGGCACGAAGCCCTTGGGGCCGAGTTCGTTGTAGAGCGCCTGCCAGACTGGCAGGTCCATGCGGCATCCTCACCAGGAGGCCCATGAGACGAGCAGTACCTTCTTGCCGCGATGCTCCGACAAGCGATGAGTCTTGCCTTCGAGATCGGGCAGCGCGAAATCGGGTGCGTCAAGCGAGGTCAGCGCGCGCCGCCGCTCGGACGCCGCCTCTCCGATGCACCATACCTGGTGTTCGTCATCGCGGATCACCGGCTGGCCGATCAGTTCCGCAAGCGCGGCCAGGTTATAGCGTCCGCCCGCCACGAAACCCTCTTTGCGCGCCGGCGGGATCGGGATGCAGACTTCGCCCTTGCAGAAGCCCTCGGGCTTCAGACGCCATCCCGCCGCGCGCTCCATCGCGTCGGGGGTCAGCCAGAGACCACCGCGCGTCGTTTCCGCGTTGACGCCCTGAGTGACGCGCTCGCGGTAAATTATGTCGGTCGGTTTTCCGCTCATGGCTTACCTCGCTCGATAATCTGGCCTCATACCCACAACAGTACTCCGCGCGCCGGGACGCCGGTGGCCTCTCTTATGCCTCGAATATACAGCGACAACTGAGTGCGATATTCGTCCAGGCGCGGCCGAATGTCGAGGTCGGTCTTGAAGTTGACCACGACCCATCGCCGCGCCCCATTAGAAGAGACGCTCTCGATGAACGCGAGATCGGCGATTCCCTCCATCGTCACGCCGCCTTCCATGCGCAGCAGGACGGGACATTCCCGCCTGCAGTCGCCCGATGCTGCGGCGGCGATCATCAGCGGAGATTGCAGCGCGGTCGCCACCGCGTTGACCGTGGCGGCGACTTCCTCATCGGTCGCGCCGATCATGCGGGCCTGGAGGTTCGCGGCCGGCGCGATCGTATCGCGGCCCGCGCCGAACGGAACACGCAGCAGCGTCGCGTGGACCAGCGTGCCGAACCTCGGGCCGTATGGGCGCCCGGGTGCGCGCGGCATCTGCTGCACGTCGATCTGATCGGTCACGATAGATGCGGCTTCGCCGTGGGCGGCCAGTTCGGTCGCGGTCGCAACCCTGATCGCCGGCACGCTGCCCGCGGCGATCGCGTTCTCACGCTGGGCGCGCCATTCTTCGTAAGCGAGTATGCCTTGATGCGAGACCTTGCCGCTCTCGTCGGCTTCGAGCAGCCGGCGCTGCCGCAGCCCCATCGTCTCCTCGACGTCGAGATTGAGGCATCGGGGATCCCACCAGACCACGCGATGGGTCCCGACCTGCGGCTGGTGGAGTCCCGGGATGACGGACTTCTCCCGGGGCGGCGATTTGGGCGGCCGCTCGGCCACGCTGTCGTCGCCGAACCGCGGACATCCGTCCACGCGAGTCGCGGCGCGCCGTTCCTTCGAATCGGGATAAAGGACGTCGCCGAGCTTGCCGAGCCATTTTTCGCATCGCTCGTCCCCGATGACCGGCACGACCAGCAGATCGCGCGCACGAGTGGCTGCGACGTAAAGCAGGCGCGTCGCTTCCTCGCGCTCGCGGCGCAGCTCTTCCTCCGAATGGTCGAGCAGCTCCTGCGGGGCGCATCCCGCGATCCTGAGCGCGCAGAGCCCGCGCTCGGGATCGACGTAGCGCTGGGCCTCGTCGCGAATTTCATTGCAGGTAATGTCGGCCAGGATCACCACCGGAAACTCGAGTCCCTTCGCCCCATGCACGGTCATCAGGCGTACGCCCTCGGTGCCTTCCTCGACCAGCGGCGCCTCGGCCAGCAGGCCGGCGTCGGCGTTGCGTTCGAGCTGCTCGACGAAACTGCGAAATGAAGTCGCGCCGCGGCTTTCGAAACGGCGCGCCTGATCCATGATGCGCGAGATGTTGGCCAGCGCCTGCTCGCCGGTCGGCCAGATCGCGAATCCCGCATGCGCGCGGGTGGCGTCGAGCAAGCGCGCGATCGTGTCGGAGATCGGGCGGCGGTTGCGCCCGCGATGCATCTCGCGCAGGATGCCGAGCGCGTCCGCAATCGATTCGGGCTTGGCGCCAGCCTCATCGATGCGGCGGAACGGATGCAGCGTGCGGGCGGTCTCCTTGAACGCCAGCAACTCGGCGTCGGTAAATGAGAACAGCGGCCCGCGCAGCGTCGCGTAGACGGAGAGGCTCGTCGTCGGGCCGCTCGATAGCGTTGAGCGCGTTGCGCATCGTCTCTATCTCTTCGCGCTCCTGGAACGAGCTGCCTTTGACCAGCACGTGCGCCACGTGCCGCGCTTCCAGCTCGCGGGCGTATTCGCGCGCCACATCGGTGCGAAAACTGGTCATGCGGCGAAACAGGATGCACACATGGCGCGGCTCGATCGCGCGCAGCTCGCCGTTACTGTCGCGCTCGGTGATTTTCCATCCGCTCTCGCGCACCAGCCAATGTACGAAGGCGCCCACTGCCTTGGGCAGCGACGCGTCGATCGCATAGTTCGTGACCTTGCCGTAATCACCGTACGGCTTCGGCACCGGCAACGCGACGATCGGAGGCTGGGGCGAATCGTCCCGCCAGGGATTGAGCGGCTCGTATGCCGCCTGCGTTTCCGATTCCGACATCAGCGGCGCGAATGCCGAGTTGACCATCGATTGGATCTCGGGCCGGGCGCGGAAGCTTACGGTCAAGCGCTCGAGTCGCGCGCCGCTCCCGACGAGCTGCGTCTTCACGCGCTGATAGAGCGCCACGTCAGTCCGGCGGAAGCGATAGATCGACTGCTTGGGGTCGCCGACGATGAAGAGCTTGCCCGCGACCGGGCGCACGCGGCGGAAGTCCCTCTCGGCTGGATCATCGGCCGCGAGCAGCAGCAGAATCTCGGCCTGGAGCGGATCGGTATCCTGGAACTCGTCGATGAAGATGTGGCTGAAGCGCTCCTGCAGCTCGCTGCGGACCCCGGCGCGATCGCGAATCATGTCGCGCGCGAGCAGCAGCAGGTCCATGAAATCGAGCTTGCCGGCGCGCTGCTTGAGATCCTTAAAGCGCTCGACCACCGGCTGAAGCTCGTGGCGGAGTTGCGGCGCCAGATCGGCGCCGATCCGCTCGCGCAGCGCCTTCAGCCGCTGATGGAATTCCTCGCGGCGGAGCATGATCTCGCGCCGCGGATGATCGCCAAAGTCGTCGCCGAAGCCCTTCCAGTTCCAGTAGTTCTGGTTGCCCCGCAGCAGCTTCAGCAGCGCCGCTTCACGCGCGTCGAGGTCCCTGCCGCGAATCGCCTCGAGACGCACCGCCTCGCGCGCGACCAGCCGAATCTTCGCCAGAGATTCGTAGAGCCAGTCGTCCGGCCGGCCAAGATCGGCCAGGTCGCCGATCGCACTCATCTCGGCGAACAGCGCCTCGAGCCTCGGCCTCGCGATCGAACTGCGGCTGACTCCACTCTGCCGGGAAGTCGCGCCATTGCGAGAGTTCGAGCGCCGCGTTGAACAGCGCTCCCGTCGGTCCGTCGTCCTGGCGATCGTTATCGGCGCGCGCCAGCATCCGTCTGATTCCCGGCCCTGGCGCGCGAAGCACCTCTTCGAACCATCGATCGAACGCCCCACGCAGCAGGGTGTCCGCTTCGTCCTGCGGAGCGATCTCGAACAGCGGATCGATGCCGGCCTCGACCGGCCGCTCCTGGAGCAGGTCGCGGCAGAACGAATGGATCGTGCCGATGCGCGACTCTTCGAGCTTTTCGAGCGCTCCGTCGAGGCGCGCGTGCTCACCGAGGTCGGTTGCATTGCGGCGACGATGCTCGATCTGTTCGCGGACGCGGAGCTTGAGTTCGCCGGCGGCTTTCTCGGTGAATGTAACCGCTACGATCTTGTCCAGCGTGGAGCGGCCGGAGGCGACCACCGCGACGATTCGCCGCACCAGCTCGGTGGTCTTGCCGGTGCCCGCTGCGGCTTCGACCACCGTCGTTACGTCGAGCTCGCCGGCGATCCTGTCGCGCGCGGACTGATCGGCGAGCGTCACGGCATCTCCCTCAGTTTCCGCAACTCCGCCAGACGGCCCGGCGGCTTCATCCTGGATCGGCGTTCCTCGTACGGTCCGCAGAGCATCCGGTAGTCACACCAGGCACATTCGCGATCGTCGGGCGACGCGGGCAGAAATCCGGTTTCGAGCGCGTGCGCGACAGTCTCGACGACCTTCGAGATCGCCACGCGGGCCGCGTCGTTCAACTCGACATCGCGCTCCTCGAATCCGCCCGCCAGGGTGCAGTAGTAGAGGCGCCCCGAATCGACCGGCTCCGCGAGGAGCTTCTCCGCCGCGAGCGCATACAGCAGCGGCTGCAGCACGCGTCCCCCGCCCACTACGACTCCGCGATCGGCGCGGACCTTGCCGGTTTTGTGATCCGTCACCCGCAGGCGGCCACGCGCCGGATCGCGCTCGACGAGATCGATCGAGCCGCGCAGTTTCAGATTGCCCGCAATCAAGACGGGATCTTGGCTGCTCCCGGGATCGGCCTGAGTGCGGTCGCTGAGTCCGAACGACAGCTCGAAGCGGTCCGGACGCCATCTCTCGCGCCGTTCGGCGGTGCGCCGCAGCCATTCTGAGAGATCGGCCGAGATGCTCGCGATGCCGTCGTCCCACACCCGATCGATCGCGGGCGCGAGCTCCTGGCGATGCTTCTCGGCGACGAGAACCAATTGATCCGCGACCAGTTGCAGCGCGGAGCCGAGATTCTCCACGGTCACCGGAAGCGCGCCGCGCTCGCGCAACCTCGAGAGCACTTCGAACTGGATTTCGTGGAACATCCTGCCGCGCACCAGCGGATCGATCGTCTCGATAGGCTCGGGCTCCTCGCGCGGTTCCAGTTTCACGATCGTATAGAGCAGGAAGCGATAAGGGCATTCGGCGAATTTCTGGAGCGCCGTGGGCGAGAACGACCGCGCGGCCAGGCCATGCTTCAGCAACGCCGTCATTGCCGCTTGGTCCGGATCGACCAGGCCGTCATTGGGCGTCCACCGCTTGAGCCATCGGCGCGCCCGCGCGCGAAGCGAACGCGCCAGATGCGGATTTGCATGCTTCGAGGTCAGCAGATAGTTCGCCGTGCCGAGCGTGCGATCGGGTTCCTCATCGATAAGCCTGCTGAGCAGCGCCAGATCGAATTCGGCGTCGTCGATTGCTTCGGTCGCCTGGTCAGGCGCGGGCCATCCGAGACGAAGTTCGCGCACGTTTGCCGCGATACGTCCGAGCTCCTCGAAGCCGCGCAGGCGGCCCTCTGCCGCGCGCGCCGCTTCGAGCACATAGAACGACGGCACCCGCGGCGGCCCTGATCGACGTCGAGCCGCGGCCAGGACATCATCACGGCGCGCTCCGCCGCGCCGACTCCGAGCTTGAGCGTCAGACGCTCGTTGATGCGCCGATCGTCCTGCACTACGAGCCCGGCGTCGAGCGATTTGCGCGCGCGGTCGGACAGAATGGGATCCTCGATCAGCTTCTGCGGAAAGAGCCGCTCCGCCAGCGCGGGCACGAACACCACGTCAAAGGAGATCCCGCGCGCGTCCTCCGCCGGACCCACATAGACCGCGCCGTAGCGGCGGCGCGGCGGCCTGCGTGTGAGCTTGCCGAGCCGATCGGCGAGCACGAGCCGCACCTCATCGAGCCCAATCGGGCCGACCGGGCCCATCGGCTCCAGTTCCGAGAGCGCCGCGATCACCGGCTCGCGATCGCGGATCGCGAGGTTGGTTAGCGCAATCAGAGCTTCGAGCCATTCGCGCCAATTCGCCTCGCGCGGCAGCGTATCGAGCGCCGAGATAATCGGCATCGCGACCTGCTTCAAATGGTCCAGATCGACGAGCCGCCGTTCCAGACTCGAGGCGTGCGTCTGGTCCTCCGCTTCTGCCTCAACAAGCTTGGCGCGGAATTCTTCTTCGAGGCCGTCCAGCCGCCGCTGCCAGCGATCGCGCCCGCCAATCACCGACGCCTCTACGATCAGCTTCTCCCATCGCCAGGGCGCGCGCACGCTGCCCTCGACCACCGGAACCGGATCATCGATCGGGGCGGCAACGCCGATCGCAGCGGACAGGTTGTTATCGGATTCGGGCAGTGGGACAAGGTCGCTTTCGACAGGCACGAACGGCGCCTGCGAATCGGCGCCGCGATCGGGGTCGGGCACCTGCGCCAGCGACAGGTATTCCGCGAAACGGCGTGCGGAAAGCCGTTCCGCGGCGCAATTCAGCAGGGTCAATAGTGCGCGCCCGCCCGGCTCGGGGCGCAACGCGCCGCGCGCGAGATAGGCGGGTACGCCCGCGCGGGCGAGCGCCTCCTCGAGATGCGCGTTGTACGGGACGGGCGCGCGCAGCAATATGCCCATCCGATCGAACCGCACGCCGGCGCGCGCACGCTTTAAGATTTCGCGCGCGATCTCGACGCACTCGCGCGCCTCGCCCGGTGCGGAGAAAATCTTCACGGATTCGTCGCGCTCGCGCTCCGGCATCCTCTCGGTTTCGAACAGATTGTCCTGCATGCGCGCGAGCGATGAGTCCGGGTGCGCGGGCGGGACGCGGCGGCCGAATCGGCGAACGCGATTCGCGCGTAGTGCTCGGTGCGGGCGTCGCCCGCCGCGACCGTGAAGACCGAATGGGGCGCGCGGGCCGCCAGCCGCGCGATCAGATCGCATTCGGCGCGGCCTCGTATCGGCACGTCGAGAAACAGCGTCGGGAGCGCGACATAGCGCGGCGCGGGGTTGCGCGCGATCGCCTCGGACGCCATCGCGATCATCGCGGCGCGATCCGCAAGCCCGGCCGCGGCAAGCTCCCGCTCGAACTGGTCCATCAGCAGAGCGAGCGGCGCTCCCACCGAATCGAGCGCACGAAGCTGCGGCGCGGTAACGCCTGCCAGCCGCAGTTCGCCGATCGTGCGCGCGATCGCAGGTGCGAAGCCGTTACGATCGGCAATCGGCGCGAAATAGCCCAGGCCATTCGATTGTGCGACGACATGAACCGCGCGCGCGGCGATCGCCGTAACTGTAAGCCCAACCGCGGGCGCCAGGTTGTGTTCGGCAAGCGCGTCGGCGGCGAGTATCGAAATCGTTTTGTCGAAGGTCAGCCGATGGACCGCGAATGCGGCGCCGCGCTCGCCGGTCAGCGCGCGAACGAGATCGTCCGCAGATTCCCAGTTGGCCGCGATCACCAGCGCTTCGGTCCCGGCCGGGATCGATTCGAGCCAGGCGCGCGCAGCAGAAATCCGCTCCGAAGCGCGCGGCGAGCAGACGATTCCATGCGATGGAGACATCGACCGAGTTACCCAGTCTACGGCGTACCGCGCACGAAACAGAAACGCCAGCGACCCTCGGCGGCGTCGGGGCGACGTTTACGCAATGCCTTCGCGATCACGGCAGGCGCCTTACTGGTGCGCGGTAGAGGATGCTGATTATGATTAGGAGTGGTGAACGCGATCCGACTTCGGCTCATCGGCGGCGCCGTGCTCGCGATGCTTTTCGCATCGCATATCCTCGCGTGGCCGGCAGAGACCGGGCAGCTCAAGCTTGACGTTCTGGGTGAGATCGGCAAAGGCGCGACGAATCGGGCCGACGTGCTCTCTGCAGACGGGAAGAAAGTTGGCGAAGTCGCTCCTGGCGGCGCGATCGCGCTTGCGCCCGGCGACTACGAGCTGGTTCTGCCGATCGTGGGCGGCAAGGTCACGAAAGACAGCCTCAAGGTGGAAGCGGGACGCTTGACGACGGTCCTGATCACCAACGTCTGCGTGCTGCGCGTCAGCGTCAAGGATCGCGAGGGCCACGACCCGGGCTTTCCCGTGACTGTGACTGACGCGTCGGCGCCGCATGACAAAGTCGCCACGATGGTATCCGGCGATTCGATTCTGGTCGCGCCGAACCTGGTGGATGTTAAAGTGGATGCGCCGCCGCAGGGCTATTTCTGGCACGCGGTGGAACTCAAGCCGGGAAGTCGCTCGGACCTGACCCTGGACGAGGTCGTGCCGGCCGAGCTGACCGTGCAGCCGATCTGGTCGGGTCTCGCGATGGACAAATCATCCCGCGTCGTGATTTACAAAGCCGGCACGCAGGATCAAATCGCGGTGAGCGAGCCCGCGCTCGAGCATCGATTCAAGCTCGCGCCGGGTGACTACGACGTTTACGTGGAGAACAACTCCGGAAAGGGCGCAGCGTACGTTACGGATCGTGGAATCCATCTGGATTCGGGCGCCAAGGTCGAGCGGAAGGTTTCGCTCGGGGGAGAAAGATCAGCGAATGTCAACTGAACGGCGGAAAGAGATCAAGCGGCGGCGCAAGCGGCTCGACAAGAAGCTGAAGGATCGGATTCGGCAGGCGCGCAAGCAGAAGAAAAAGCGGGCATGACCCACTCGATGGCGGCGAGCGGCCGAGATCGCCGCCAGGAAGCAAGCCCGATCCGGCGTGGCTAATTCGGCGTGGCTTCGGCCCCGGCTTTTCGCACGCCCATCAGGTAGGCCTCGATAAACTGGTCGATTGCGCCGTCGAGAATCGCGTCGGTGTTGCCGCTCTCGATACCGGTGCGATGGTCCTTGACCATCCGGTACGGCTGCAGCACGTAGGATCGAATCTGGCTGCCCCAGGCGATCTCCTTCTTGTCCTTGCTGAACTGCTCGATCTGATCGCGTTTCTTGCGCTCCTCCAGCTCGAACAGCCGCGCACGCAGGATCTTCATCGCCATCGCGCGATTCTTGTGCTGCGAGCGCTCGTTCTGGCAGCTCACCACGATGCCGCTGGGAAGATGAGTCATGCGCACCGCGGAGTCGGTCTTGTTGACGTGCTGGCCGCCGGCGCCGCTGGCGCGGAAGGTGTCAACGCGCAAGTCGGCGGGATTGATCGTCACTTCGACCTTGTCGTCGATCGCCGGAAGCACGAACACCGAGGCGAACGACGTGTGGCGCCGGGCGTTCGCGTCGAACGGCGAGATTCGCACCAGCCGATGAATTCCCGCCTCGGCCTTCAGATAGCCGTAGGCGAAATCGCCCTCGACGGTGAAAGTGGCGTTCTTTATGCCGGCGCCCTCGCCCGGTTGCAGATCGGCAATCTCGACCTTGTAGCCGTGGCGCTCGGCCCATCGGAGGTAGAGCCGCTCGAGCATCTCAGCCCAGTCCTGCGCCTCCATTCCGCCGGCGCCGGCCTGAATCGACACGATCGCGCCGAGCCGGTCGTGCTCGCCGCCGAGCATCAACTGCATCTCCTGGCCCTGCACCTCGGCCTTCGCAGCCGTAAGCGCGGTCTGCGTCTCGCGGGCGGCCTCGGAATCTTCGGCGCCCTCCTCTTCGGCCATCGCGATAAACAATCGCGCCTCCTCGAGCCGCGAGCGCATCCGCTCGTGCGCGTCGAGTTGATCCTTGACCTGGTTCTGTTCCTTCAACGCCGCCTGGGCGGCGTCGGGGCGATCCCAGAAATCGGGCCTGGCGGATTGTTGATGGAGCTCGCTGAGGCGCGCAGTCAGGCGGGCGAGGTCAAAGACGCCTCCCGATTTTGTCGGCGCGTTGTTCGAGGCTGGTCAATTCCTGTCGCATATCACTAAGCATCGGAGCATCCTCTACGGCGCGCATGAACCGCGCGCCGATCGATATCTATTCTGCCACGCCGCGACCGCGAACTGAACCGCGATCGATGCAGCCGGGGCAGCTACGCGTTTGCAGGGCGCGATGGATTCAATAGCGCACGCAGCGACGAACGGCCCCTACAAAGCGGCAGAAGCTCACGGCTCCGTAAGGGGGGTGGAGCATCTTCGCGGGGACGTCAAAGACCGGGAACTGCCGACTTTTCCACCGATCGGGCTGGCGTTTCGGGCCGGCGAACTGGCCGCTGGACGAACGGCAGTATCATTGCCGAGCCGAAAGGCGCAAACTGTTATAATCGCGATCCGATAGCTCGTTTGATCCGGCGTTGCGAATGAACCCGGATTTTCCTGCCCGAGAGCTTCTCGGCGAATGCTCACACAGGGCCGGAAGAGTTCTGCAAGTTCGTACTTGACGAATGGTTTTCGGAGGCAGGCCGGGGCGAAGCATCGCAGTAATCATAAACGGGGTTTTCGGCAATCAGGAGGACGACCCATTTGGAAAAACGCCGCAGAGAACAAATCCGCCGACAGAAACAACAGGATAAGGAACAGCGCCGCCTCAAACGCGTGGCCGAGAGGAAGACGAATGCTGACGCCGGCGGGAAAGATGCCGACCTCGCGCAAATGATTCCAGGCCCGCAGCCCGGTCAAGTCATCTGATCTGACCGCGGCGCGATCTCGGCGGTTCGCGAGCCGCCCGTTGCCGACCAAGCATTCCGCGAGTCTCTGACAACAGGAGGTGCGGCTGCGACTGAGCGTGAGTACCCACATCCTGGGCGGCCTGTGGCGGGTACACTATTTCGGGTGTTCGGGCGCCCAGCCGATGCAGAAGCAGGCCCGTTGCGGCGTGGAAGAGGTCTTTGACTCCAACCGCGATTAGAGTTTTCCGTTGCAGCCGGCCTGTTTTTGATGCGAGTCTAAAGCAGGATTCAAAGTGAAGTTTCGGTCTGCTATCTAACCTCAGATGGTCCGTAAATTGCGTCGATAAATTTGTCCAACAACGTATCGGGGATGTCGAACATGGATCAACCTACCGGCGAGCTGATCGAGCGGCTTTCACGACTGGAGCTTCAACAGGCTCGATCCCATCGGGCCAATCGAAGACTGCAAATGACGACGGGTGCGCTATTATTGGTGATGGGCGCGCTGGTCCTGATGGCACAAACCAAACCTCCCAGCAGTCAGAGCCTGGAAGCCGGAGAATTCACACTGCGCGGCAGCAACGGCAAAGTGCGGGGCTCGATAGGTATCGCCGACGACGGCGCGGTGGGCCTCAACTTTACCGACGCCAAGGGCCAGACCCGGATCACGCTGGACCTCGCCGCCAACGGTTCGCCCGGTCTGGACTTCTACGATGAGAATGGCAAGCTACGCGCTACGTTTGCGCTGGGGCCGAACGGGACGCCCGGCTTAGGACTGTACGATCAGGGCAAGCTACGGACCAGTCTTGATATTCCCGCTGCAAACACCCCCGGACTGGCCTTCTACGATGAAAATGGCAAACCAGCCTGGGGCGCGCCCTGACCCGATTGGAGCGCCGCTTATGGAAGGTTGACATTTGGCTGTGCGTCGCCTGGCCCAATCGATATTTTTCCCGATCCTCGTTGCCTGCTGGCTGAGCGGGTGCGTGGTGCCCGGTGATTTTCCCCACGGGTATCCAAGCTACGGTTACGCCCCGTACTCCTATGGGTTTCCTATCTATCCCCGCGCTTATCACCCCGTTTTCGGCGAACATCATCCATGGGAAGAGCATCACCGCGAGGGGCACCACATCGCTTTCTCGCGTAGCATACCGTCTGGGCGAAGCGCGCCGCCCGGGCGATCGCGCTGAGAAGACTTTTCGGAACGTGGTCGGGGCAGCGCGATGCGCGAACGTCGTGTAGGTAACTGGCGAATCCGTTCGGCAACAACGCCAAACATGTCGGCTATCGAGAAGCAAGAGCATAGCGGGGCATCGTGGAACTTCCGGCTCCGAACCCCACGCATCCGGCGGTAAATGTTGTTGCTGTTCAAGAGGACCATCATGAAAGAGCTGAGGCGTCGAGTCTTCTGTTGGATGCTGGTCTGCTGTCTGGTCCCGGCTTTGTGTACGAGTGGGCCTTCCCTGTCGATCGCATGGGCGCAGGAAGACCCGGCGGCGCCTGCTCCGCTTTCAGGTGAACAGCTCGACGAGCTGGTAGCGCCGATCGCGCTGTATCCGGACGGTTTGGTGGCGCAGGTCCTGGCGGGCTCGACTTATCCGTCGCAAATTACCGAAGCCGAGCAGTGGCTCACCTCCTATCCGGGACTCACAGGGGAACGCCTTGCCGCGGCCGTCGACACCCAGCCCTGGGACCCCAGTGTCAAGGCGTTGACGCAGTTTCCCTCGGTGGTGGCAAAAATGAACAGCAACCTCTCATGGACCTCCGCGCTCGGCGAGGCTTACTACTATCAGCCGCAGGACGTGCTTAACGCCGTTCAAGTGATGCGTCAGCGAGCGATGGCTGCAAGGACGCTCGTAACCACACCTCAACAGCAGGTTATCATCGAGGGCGGCACAGTCATTATCGAGCCGGCCAATCCCGCGACGGTTTACGTTCCGGACTACAATCCTACCGTAGTATATGGCGCCCCGGTACCGGCATATCCCGGATACTCGGGGTCAGACTTGTTGCTTGCAGGCGTGCTGGCGTTCGGCGCCGGCGTGTTGGTCGGTGTGCTGGCAGAGAGTTTCGCCTGGAGATGGAACGACTGGAATACTGACTGGCATCACCACGACGTGATCTATGAGAATAATGTTTACATTTCCCGCACCGCGGTCTTCTACGGCAGACACCACGATGGCGGACATGGCGACCGCGGACGCCGCGACGTAGGAGGCCGTGCTGAACCGTGGCGTCGTCCGGCCGCAAACGTCGGCCCGGAGATCGCCCGGCAGAGCTACGGGCCTAACGAAGGCGAGCGACCTCCCGTCGCCGCGCCCCGCGAAAGGCGACCGGAAGAAAACCGCCAACCGCAGGAGAACGCGGTCGGGAATAGAACTGCCGCTAACGAAAGACCGGCTGCAGGACGAGTGCCAGCGCCCAGGATTAGAGACAACCTCAGGCCCAGCGAGAACCCGTTTCGGGGCTATAAAGCGCCCACTCCTGCACGCGGGAACGCATTTGCCGGAATTTCTCCCGGTGGCGAGGCCCGGCTCGCGAGCGTGCGCGGCCGGAGCAGCTTGCGGGCGTCTGCCAGACCAGCGACTCCTGCAGCGCCCCATAATGCACCATCTCACAATGTTGGCGGCGGTAAAGAGGCTCATGGCGGAGCTGGCGAACACAAGCATTAGGCGAAGCGGATTCAGAGGCGGACGCCTCGGGCGGATGGCTTTACTGTTTCTGATTCAGGGAAAGAGCAATGCTTCAAATGACAAACGCTAATTCGGGCAGCGGCGGTCGGCTTGTCCTCATAGTTTCACTCATAGTCGCCGGCATGGTGATGGGGCTTGCCACATCGGGACCAGCCTCCGCACAGGAGGAGGGCCAGAAGATTTTCAGCTCTCCCACCGAGGCGGCTGATGCTCTCGCCGCAGCTGCTGCCAAACATGACAATCATGAGATGCTGGCGATTCTGGGCCCGTCGGCGCAAGACCTGGTTTCGTCCGGTGACGTAGTTGAAGACGGGAAGAGCAACGATCGCTTCGTCCGGAAATATCGCGAGATGCACCGGTTCGTCGCCACCGGCGACGGACTAGCGTTCCTTTACGTGGGAGCTGAGAACTGGCCGACTCCGATTCCGCTCCGGGAGAGCGCATCCAAGTGGTATTTCGATACCTCTTTCGGCAAGCAGGAGGTCCTGTACCGCCGGATCGGATCCAATGAACTGAACGTAATTCAGGTTTGCCACGCGATCGACGACGCCGAGCAGGACTACTACGGCGCGCTTCACGATGGCGATTCGGCGCCTCAGTATGCTGCGAAGTTCAGAAGCACGCCGGGAAAGCAGGACGGCCTGTATTGGAAGGTCAAATCAGGCGAGCCGGAGAGTCCTCTCGGTCCGCTGGTGGCCGAGGCGTCTGCCCAAGGCTACGAACACCACAAGCACCTCGCAGGCCAACCCCATCCCTTCCACGGTTACGTCTATCGGCTGCTGACCCGCCAGGGATCTGATGCTGCGGGTGGCGCCAAAGATTATATCGTCGATGGCAAGATGACCGGCGGCTTCGCGCTGGTGGCATACCCGGTCAACTATCGGGTCACCGGAGTTATGACGTTCATTGTCAACCAGGACGGCCAGATCTACCAGAAAGATCTGGGTCCGCAAACGGAGCCGATTGCTGCGGAGATGACCGAGTATGATCCGGACAAGACCTGGACGCCGGCGGAAGATCAAACCGGAGAAACAAGCGATTGAGTGAGTTCAAGGTTCGCGCCAAGTATCCCTGTTCCTTGGAACTCCGACGAATTTCCGCGGCGAATCAGCTCGCAATCGAGTCCTTGTACAACGGCGACGACGCTTTCATGAATCGCAGCAGCATCCTCATCTCGGCGATGCGCCTGCCGGATGCTTCGTTCAGCGCGGTCTCGAACCACATATATTCGGTCTTGGGGCTCTGCCCCAGCGCGACGATGCTTCCGCTCACCCGATATGGATGTTCGACCAGAACCGGACCACTGATGTTGCGCAGTTCGATAGCGCCGAACAGGCCGACCGCGCGGCCGAGTTTTTCCCGCATAGTCGCGATCGATTGCGAGTAGAGAAGCTGCACCATCGTTGCCGGAGTGGCGATCGCACCGCCCCAAGGCGAGGGCTTGGTGTACCATTCCAGTGGTTCGGTGATGACTTTCATCCGTTCGGTCATCGCAGCTTTCGTCAGAAATGCGTCGCACTCCTCGAAGCGATCGCCGGCTTTAAGCCCGCCGAGGATCCGCAACTGACCCGAATCGAATCGATCGAGCGGACGGCGCAGCAATGCGGTTGGTTCCTCGGGGCTTCCGACCGACGCGGTGCCTTCAGCGACGCGCATCCCGTCATCGCGCTCGATCCAGACATCGACCTGTGCGTCGGCCGCGTCGAGGGGCGGCTCTTTGACGAACGCGCGGACCGCTTCGCGGTCGGTGGTCGCGTTCAGGAAGTACATGGAGATGGTGCCGCGTTCAAACCATCGCTTGCCGAACGCCTTCAGCAGGAGCGGCGGCAACAGCTCGAGGTGGATCGATCCGGCGACAGTGCCGCCGCGAAAACCGAGCTTGGTTGCCGTCGCGTCATCATGGATGCTCCCCGCGACATGCCGAGCGTTGTTCAGCGATCGGCGTAACGGGCCGACGAACACATGATCGCGCAACTCGATTTCCGAATTCATGATGGCGTCCTCGAAGCGATTCAAGCAGGTCTCGGCGCGATCGGCAAACTTCCCGACTCGGAACGATCGCGCGGGCGGAGAGCCGCGCGCGCGGCAGCCGGCCGCCGGCATCACAGTTGCCCCCGGCTTAGTGCAACCCAGAGGTTGCATATCGAACGGGGGCGTGCTAATTTGCAACCAGGAGGTTGCGAATAGACATGGCCGATGCGGATCGCATCGAAAAGAAGATCGTGCTTCGCGCGCCAGGCTCGCGCGTGTGGCGTGCCATCGCCAACGCGGACGAGTTCGGCGCGTGGTTCCGCGTGAAGCTGGAGGGCGCGTTCGTCGAAGGCACCGCCATCCACGGCAGGATCACCCATCCGGGTTACGAGCACCTGACCATGGAGGTGCGCGTCGAGCGGATTGAGCCAGAGCGGTATTTTGCCTTTCGATGGCACCCTTATGCGGTTGACCCCACGGTAGACTACTCGGCTGAGCCAATGACGCTCGTCGAGTTTCGACTCGATGATGCGGACAGCGGCACCCTGCTCACGATTGTCGAGTCAGGCTTCGACCGCATTCCCCTCGCGCGCCGCGCGGAGGCATTCAGGATGAACGAGCAGGGATGGGCTGAGCAGGCGCGGAACATCGACCGCTATGTCTCGCGCCCGTGACGCAGCGGAAGCCAGGCTGACTGAAGCAGTGCCCGTATTCGCCGCCCTGGGCGATGCGACCCGCCTCAGGGTCGTTGCGCGGCTTTGCGCCGACGGACCGCTCTCGATCGCGCGCCTGAGTGAGGACGCCAAAGTCACACGTCAGGCGATCACCAAGCACCTTCACGCGCTCGCCGACGCGGGCCTGGTGCGAGACCACCGTCGCGGCCGCGAGCGCGTTTGGCAACTGGAACCGAGACGCCTCGAAATTGCGCACCGCTGCCTCGACCAGATCTCCGAGCAATGGGACGCGGCCCTCGGCCGGTTGAAGGCACTCGTCGAGGAGCAACTATAAAGATCGCCGCTCAGTAACCCGGTGGACGATTGTAGCCGCCGACAACTTCGGCGAGCTTGCGCGCGAAATCGATCGTGGTGCGATCTTCCAGGTACGGCCCCACAACCTGAACGCCGACCGGAAGCCCTCCCGCAGTTCGGCCGACCGGCGCGCACGTCGATGGCAGGTACACCATCCCGATCAGTCCCGCCCACGGAATCAGCGCGTCGAAGTAGGGCTTCTTCACGCCGTTCACCATCAGCGTCCTTGCCGCCATCGGCTCGCTGTGATCGTGACGGATCGCCGCGACCGACATCGCGGGACACAGGAGGACATCGTAGTCGCGGAACAAGCCGGCCCATCGCGCGCGATAGCGTTCGCGTTCCTCGTTCGCCGCGAGCCATCCGCTGTGACGAATCGTGGTCGCGTGCGCCTGGGCGGCTCTCGGATCGGTGGTGTCTTGCGGCGCCGAATCGCCGATTTTCGCCAGCGCCTTGAACTGCTCCGGTGGCATCCCGGACGTCATCAGCGAAAGCAGCAGTCGCGAGTAGACGCGAAAGGCCCGTGCGGGATCGATATCCGGGCGCGCGCGATCGTTGACCTTGACGCAGGCGCGGCCGATAGAGCACGCCGAACACGCATTCCCCGGGGCACTCCTCGATGTTGGCGACACCGCGTTGGCCGGTACCGATCGGCAGGTTGAAACGCAAGCGGTAGTTCTCGAGACGCCCCCTTCGGGTGGCGGTCGGTCGCATCCGGCAGCGATCGAGAAAGGATCGCGCGGTTCATGTTGCTGCCGTATGCGAAATACCAGACGGAGTTCGTGGCCGGGTCGTCCATCGCGGTAACTGCGTTTCGATGTGGCCCAGATTCATGCCGGGTGTCCGCTATCTCCGTTTGGGTTCATCGCTGTCCGGGAGCGTTAGTGTTACGGCTCGGCGATCGCTACGGCTCGATAGGAAAGTGCTCGCTCAGAAACCCCATGATATGCTGCCGGTACTGATCGGGGTAGCGCGCGCGCAGCCCGCAGTGCTCGGCGCCTTCACCGATCCAGATCGACTTCGGCTCGCGGGCGCGCTGGTAAAGCGCCTCGACGTCGTGCGGCGGGACCTGGGTGTCCGCGCTGCCCTGCATCACCAGGATCGGTCGAGGAGCGATCTCGCCGATCGCGTCAACCGGACCCGGCAGGCCCCGCCCGCCCATCCGCCACACGGCTATCTCGCTGATCAGTCGCACGTAGCGTGGCGAAAGGTCTGGCCGAACGCGACCGATGGCGAAAGCAAGGACCTCCTGCGGCTCGACGAACGACGCCTCTTCGATCACCCCGTCGATATCGGGATCCTCCGCGCCGGCAGGATGGCGCTCGCCGCGCCTTGCGAGCATCCGAGCACAACCATTTTCTTGAGGCCATATTTTTCCTTCGCATAATGGACGGCGGATTCGACATCGCGATGCTCGCGAACGCCGAGACTGATTCCGCGCCCGCGGCCGTCGCTCTCGCCCTGCTCCCGGCAATCGAACATCAGCACCGGGTATCCGGACTCGTGCAGCATCTTGAGCTCGGGCATGAACTCTTCGCGATTTCCGCCGGCACCATGAACGGTCACCACTCCAACCATGGCGCCGCTTCTCCCCGCAACGAACCAGCCGCGAAGCGTGTCACCGTCCTCGGCGTGGAAGCTTATGTCCTCGTAATCGTAGCCGTACGCATGCTTCGGGTTATCGGTTAGTTTTCTGTATTTCGACATCCAGTCCGGGTATCTCATTCGGCCCGCTCCCCGGAACGTCAGCACAGCCAGGAGCGTGAACAGCAGAACCGCGAGACCGCCGATCGCTGCAGCGAACCTCAAGAGCCACTGTCTCACAACCGCCGATACCTCTGCGTCGATCCAAGCAGACCCGGAAGCACCCGTAAAGAACCGCCCAGATTCGGCGGCTGGGGCCCTTCCAGACAATTAGACAATCGCCGAAATTCCTGAAGCGATGAACACCCTACCATCTGGACAAATTCGGAGAGGCGAAAGGACCGGAGTGGATGCCCGCTGTTCGCTGCTCGACGGAATCAGTCCCATCGTGTACGTATCACTCTTGGATGAGCTCCGGGATGTGCGGCACGCACATGCGCACCTATGCGGGACAATGACGGAGGGTCGGCAGTTTCGCGTCGCATCCGGATGCGAGCTCCTGCCGTTTCTGATGAGCCTGCCGCTCGGACTGTCGCGCAAAGAGGCCAAGAACCTTATCCGGTTTCGGGCGGTAACGGTCTCACGCGGGGCGAGTGTCCGGCACGATACCCGGCTGGCGCCGGAGGACGTCGTGACTATCGCGCGCGCGCAAAAGCACGACCCGGCGCTCGAACGCCACGGCCTCAGAATCGTTCACCTGGACGATGCCGTTGTGGTGATCGACAAACCATCGGGGCTGCTTTCGATCGGCTCGCACCGCGAGCATGAAAGGACCGCGCATCGGATCCTGAATGAGCATCTGAAGGTGCTCACGAAGTCTTCGCGCCAACAGGCCTTCATCGTTCACCGGCTCGATCGCGAGACCTCCGGACTGATGCTGTTTGCCAGGAATGAATCCGCGCAAGCCGCCCTTCAGCGGAACTGGAAGAATGTCACCAAAAGGTATCTCGCCATCGTTGAGGGAGCGCCTCCGAAGGCGCAGGGAACGCTCAAAGACAATCTGGTCGAGAGCAAGTCATTCAAGGTTCATCGTGTCGAAAAGGGCGGCGAGTTGGCAATCACGCACTATCGCGTACTGCGCAGACACGGCGACAAATCGCTGCTGGAGCTCATGCTCGAAACCGGACGCAAGAACCAGATCCGCGTTCAGCTGGCTGCCCTTGGCCATCCGATCGTCGGCGATCGGAAATATGGCGCGAGAACCGACCCTGCGCGGCGGCTGGCGCTCCATTCCTGTGAGCTGAAATTCCGCCATCCGGTCTCGGACGCCGCGATGGAGTTTCGCATCGCTCTGCCGGGTCGGCTCAAGGCGCTTACCGAACGCCGACCAACCACGCGCGAGGACGGCGACTGAACGGCGAGATGGGTCGGGTTGCGCGCGATGTAGCACGCGCCGCTGAGCGCGGCGTTTCTCGATTCATTTGTTCGAGTGCTAGCTTTGGCGGGTGGCTGTTTCGCCTATGACCCCTCTACCATTCGATCCGGCGAGGTGGACAAACGATCTTCTTGTCTCACTCGGACGCGCGGATAATTCAAATCAACACGCGCTACACATCACCTCACGCGATCCGGTAATCGCAACTCGATTTCGCGCCGGTGAGGCGGCTGCCGCGGTTCTCGCCGCGAATGCGATCGCCGCCGCCGACCTGTGGTGCGCGCGCGGCGGCCGTCCGCAGCGCATCGAGGTGGACGTGCGCGCCGCTGCTGCCTCGCTCGTGTCATTCGCATACTTGAGATGCCACGGCGCCTCGTTCGAGCGGCGCGCGCAGCCCACGACCGCGCTCTATCGAGCGCGCGACGGGCAATGGATTCATCTGCACGGCGGATTCAGTTCACGCGAAGGCACGCTTGCGCTTTTGAGATGCGATGATGTTCCCGCTGCGATCGCGAAAGCAGTCGCATCGTGGGACGCCCAGGCGCTCGAAGATGCGCTCGCCGATCGCGGCGTATGCGGAGCGAAGCTCCGCAGCGCGGACGAGTGGCGCCTTCATCGGCAGGGAATCGCGCTCGCGCGAGTGCCCGTGGTCGAGATGCTTCGCCTCGGCGATGCGGCCCGCGAGCCGCTTCCCGGGCCTCGGGCCATCGAGATTGAGCGTGGGGCTCGGCCGCTTTCGGGCGTGCGCGTGCTCGATCTGACGCGCGTGCTGGCGGGACCGACCTGCGCGCGGACCCTGGCGGAGCATGGCGCGGAGGTGCTGCACGTGCGAAGTCCCAGGCTGCCGTCAATTGAGCCTTTCGTGATCGATACCAATCCCGGCAAGCGTTCGTGCGATCTCGACCTCGATCGCAAGGAAGACGCGGAGCAATTGCGCGCGCTGGTCCGCGACGCGCACGTGTTCTCGCAGGGATACCGTCCGGGCGCCCTTGCGCGGCGCGGCTTCGCGCCGGAAGCACTGGCGCAGATGCGGCCCGGTATCATAGTGGTATCGATCGACTGTTACGGACACGAAGGTCCGTTTGCGGACCGCCCCGGATGGGAACAACTCTCGCAGACTGTTACCGGCATGGCGCACGAGCATGCCGGTGATGAGCATCCCGCGTTGGTCCCGGCCGCGATCAGCGACTATACGACAGGATATCTTGGCGCGCTGGGCGTGATGTGTGCGCTCGCGCGACGCACAATTGAAGGCGGCAGCTGGCACGTTCGGGTGTCGCTGGCGCGCACCGCGATGTGGATCATGTCGTTGCCGCGCACCTCGCCGAATGCCACACCCGCGGGACTCGATGCGGCGGCAATTGCTCCCTGGATCATTGAGATGAATAGCGCTTGGGGACCTCTGACACGGCTGGGGCCGATCGCACGCATGTCGGAAACGCCGCCGCGATGGAATATCCCGCCGGCACCCCTCGGCAGCGATCCTCCGGTGTGGGGCTAGCCGGCGAGACGCGACGCTATGGGTACTTCAAACCCGGAGCGGACAGATTCGGCGGCAAGTGCGCGAAGATGAACGGGCCGTAAACCATCGCGACCAGAACGATCGACGCAATCACCCAGTATCGAAGCTGATCGAGCTGGATCTGCCATCCGCTCGCATCCGGCGCCTGGACGGTCTCCGTGAACGGAATGTCCTGCATCTGACTCCTCTTGCCCGCGAAAATCGTCATCACTATCACCGCGAAGAACAGCATCACGCTCACAAACATGAGCGAACCGCCCACTGCCGTCATCATTCCCGGGATCCTCCACGACGGCAGGTTGTATGAGGCATCCGACAAATCCGTCCGCCGCGGCATTCCCTGAAGCCCGCCCGCCATCATGCCGCACGAAAATATCAGAACCGCGCCGAAGTACAGAAAAGCTTGAATTCGCGCGAGCCGCGGCGACCAGAGTTCCCGTTGTTCGAGAAATGGTATCAGCCAATAGGCAATTCCCATGTACGAAAGCGCAACTGCGGTGCCTATTGTCAGATGAAAGTGGCCCGGCACGAAGGCGGTATTGTGAATCTCCATGTTCATCGTATAGCTGGCATTCACCAGACCGGAGATTCCGCCGAGCATGAAGGCAAGCATCGCAAGCACCTGCGCGGCCACCGAAGGGTCCCTCCACGGAATCTTGAAGAACCACGCAATGAGGCCTGTCCCGCCTCTTCGCCGCCCCGCGATCTCCAGAGCATACATAACGGCAAAGGCGGTCATGAGGCTCGGAAAAAAAATCGCGAAGGTGATGAACGCGACCGTGAACTTGAGCCCCTGCGAGATTCCAGGATCGACAAACTGATGATGAAAGCCGACAGGCACCAGCAGGATGAACAGAATGAAAGCAACCCGCGTCAGAGTATCGCTGAACAACACCCCACCCGCCTGCCGGGGAATCATCCCGTACCACGAGACGTAAATCGGCAGCAGCCAGAAGTAGACGATCGGGTGCCCGGTGAACCAGAACAGGGTGCGGCTCAGCATCGGGTCGGCCCCCGGGAGCAGACCCAGAGACCAGGGAAGGAGGAGACCGACGACTTCGACCGCGAGGCCGACCGAGGCGATATCCCACATCACGTAAGTCGCGATCGACATGAACCCCATCAGAGGAATGCGCTCACCCGGATGCTCCTTGCGCCACCCGCGCAGCACGATGAGCTGATTGGCCGAGGTTATCCACGTGCTGATCACCACGAGCGCGAGTCCCAGATAGAAGGTCCAATGCGCCTCCAGGGGCGGATAGAACGTGTACAGGACGGTGGCTTTGCCGACGAACATCGCCCAGGCGGCGAGAAGGGACCCGATAAGGAGTGTCCAGAAGGCCGCCTGAAGAAGGGCGTCGTTGAGCTTCCGACCCAACCCACGTGCCGTGGTCAGTGCGATGAAACCATTTGCGAAGGCGGTGGTGAGGACCAGCGCGTTGAAGACGCCGTGAATCGTGAGTCCGTGATAGTAGGATTTGATGCCGGGGTAGTAACGAAAAATGTCGATCCGAGCGTAGTTTAGGGCCTGATCGAGGCCCATAATCACGCCAATCGCGAGAATTGCGAAGCCAAAATAGATGTTCCAGCGAATAACGTTCAGCTGATTCTGAGGAACCAGAAAGCCGGCCGGATCGGAGACTATAGACGTACTCATTTGACTACCACTTTGCTGGCCATCGTATGATGCAAAACGCCGCAGTACTCATGGCAAATGAGCAGATACTCGCCTGGCTTGCGGAAGCGGTAGCTGAATCTGGAGATTTCTCCCGGGATCAGCATCATGTTGACGCGTGTGCCGGGTATGAGGAAGCCGTGAATGACATCCGCTGAAGTCGCGATGAAATCAACGTCTGCTCCGACCGGAAGATCGATTTCGTCGGGGGTAAATGCCCAGGTCTGGCCGATCACGACGGCTTCATACTTTCCCGGCGCGACCTCGCGCACTCCTGGATGGTCGAATGGCGGCGTTTTGCGCAATACCTTGCGGAGCTTCTGTGCGGGCGTGCAGTAGATCTCTCCGGCACTGGAGGGGAGATGAATACTCATTCCGGCCGTGCTGTAGGCAAGCGCGCAGAGAAAGATGACAAGCACCACGGCCGCGGCGCCCAGAAATGCCTTCTCGAAGGATTCCATCAGGAGTTCTCCGCCAGCAGCCAGAACATCGCCGCCCAGGTTGCCATCAGCACCAGCATGTAAATCCCCATCACGAAGATCGTACCGGTGGGCGGAGGGAGGGTCTCTTCCGGCAATTTGCGACGGGTTTCGTGAGCACTCATGGCGGCCTTACCTCCTCTTGCGCCATACTCCTGCGCGCATCCCGAACAGCGTGACGCTCGCCCTAGATCGCAGTCGAAGCGCCGCGCTCAGTCCGGCGATTCCCGCTCGGATAACAGCTACGCGCTTGTTCGGCAGCTGTTGCATTCTCGCGGCGAGGAGCACCGATGTGCGCGTAGCATAGGGACTCTCGACAAGAACTGCAAAGCGGCTGGAGTGCCGGACGCGTACGAGATATCAGAGGGCCGGTGAGCACGCAAAAGTATCCGTCCGCCGACCGTGATATCGCGGCGCGGCGGCTTTGTCCCCGCCGGTCTACAGACTTCCCACTTCGACCGGCCGGTTCTCTTTCCACGACGCGGTTGCCGCCAGGCCGACCCTTAGCGCGCTCACGGCGTCAGCCCCGCTGATCGATGGCTCACCGCCGCTCCGCACTTTCTCGACGAAGTCCTGAATCTGGGCCAGGTAGGCGCTCTCGAACCGCTCCATGAAGTATGGAACGGCATCATGGGTGATTCCCTCTTTGGTCATCACCAAAATTGGCGTTTGCCGGAAGTAGCCGATCTGCAGGGAGCCCTGCGTGCCCCAGATTTCAGTGCGGATGTCATATCCGAAGACCGAATTCCGGCTCAAGAGCACGACCCCCAACATTCCGCTTTCGAACACGAGATTGATGATCGCATTGTCTATATCGCCGACCGACTTCATCTTGGGATAGGCGAGCGCGCCTCCGACTGCATATACGTTCTTCACCGGTCCCATATACATTTGCGCTAAATCGAAGTCGTGAATTCCGCAATCGATTATCAACCCGCCGCTGGCTCTGGGATCGCAGAACTCGAGCGGCGGAGGATATGGATCTCGCGAGGTAGAGGTCAAAACGACCGGTGTACCGATAGTTCCTGCATCAATCTTCTTCTTCGCGTCCGCATATCCGGCGTCAAAGCGCCGCTGAAATCCGACTTGAAAGAATACGCCGGCCTTTTTCACCGCCTCGAGCATTCGCGCGGCATCGGCTAGCGAAAGCGATATGGGCTTTTCGCAGAAGATGGCTTTTCCGGCTTTTGCGCTATCGATCACCAGATCGGCATGCGTGCTGGTCGGAGTAACGATGACGACCGCCGCGATCTCCTTGTCGTCTATCAGATCGTGGTGGTTGCTGTACCACTTGGTAATGCCGAATTGACCCGCGAGAGCCTCGGCGACATCGGCGCGGACGTCTGCCACCGCGGTCAGCTCCGCGTTTGCGACGCGATGGGCGAGGTTCGCCGCATATACGCGGCCCATCCGCCCCAGGCCGATGAGCCCGACTTGCAGCCGCGCCTTCATATTTCCTGCGCTCCTGTCACGACACTTCGCCAAGCTTGACCGGACGGTTTTCCCTCGCCGATTTCGCGGCTGCCAGACCGATCGCCACCGCCATAAGCCCGTCGTGTCCGGTTACCGGAACCGGCCTGCCGTTTTTAACAGCATCGACGAATGCCTGCATCTCATTCAAGTAAGACTCGGTGTAGCGTTCCATGAAGAAGTGCAACGGCAGAGACGAGTGAGTGCCGGCGCGGTCGAGATACACATGGCTATCAGGAGTGTTGTTGTTAACCATCACCATGCCTGCCGAACCGAACACCTCGACGCGCTGATCGTAGCCATAAGCCGCCTGGCGGCTGTTGTCGATTGTTCCCAGAGCACGGTTGTTAAACGTGAGCGTTGTTGCCGCCGTGTCCCAATCGCCGAGCTTCTGAAAGACCGGGTCGCCCAAAGCATGCGCCCTCGCATACACCTCAGTGACTTCGCTGCCGATCAGGTAACGAGCCATGTCGAAATCGTGGATCGTCATGTCCAGAAACAAGCCGCCGGACGCGCGCAGATATTCCTCGGAAGGCGGCGACGGATCGCGGCTGGTGATTCTGAGAAGCTGCGGCTCGCCGACTTTGCCGGCTTTGACCATCTCGCGCACTTTCAGAAAGCTGGGATCATAGCGGCGGTTGAAACCCGTCATCAGTTGCACGCCGCGTCGTTGGACTTCCGCATTGATCTGCTTGATCCTGTTGACTGAAATGTCAATTGGTTTCTCACAGAAAATATGTTTGCCGGCTGCGGCCGCGTCCAGAATGATCTGGTAGTGACTAGCCGTGGGAGTGCAGATGACGACCGCGTCGATGTCGGGAAGGGTCAGCACGTCTTCGTAGTTCGAGACCGTCGTCGGGACATTGAACCTCGCCGCCACGCTGGCCAATTCTTGAGGGAAGACGTCGGCAACGACTGTCACTTCAGCTCCGCTGACGCGGCTGGCGAGGTTTCCAATGTGGATTTTCCCGATTCGGCCGACGCCGAAGACGCCAAGTCGAAGCTTGTCACGGCTCATGGCGTGAATTTCCCCGATCAGGCTCGTACCTCGGCAAGCAGGCGACTAGCTCCTGTGGGGCGTTAGCAAGGGTCTTTCCTTCGCGACTGCTTTCTCGTATTCCGCCCGCGCCTTCCGGACCGTGGCCATGGTGGACACCTCTGCGACCGCGACGTCCCACCATGATTCGTAACCGGGCACGCGCGCTTCCTTGTCGGTTTCGATCACTATCACGCCGGTGCGGGAAACGCTCCTGATCTCTTCGAGCGCCGCCTCGAACTCCGCATAGGTCCTGGCTCGAACGGCATAGGCTCCCATCGCCTCTGCGGCGGCGGCGAAATCCACCCGCATCGGCTCGCCGTCGAGCCGGCCGCTCTCGGCGTTGCGATAGCGGTAGTCGGTCCCGAATCCATCGGAGCCGATCGACTGCGACAATCCCCCGATACTGCTGTAACCGTGATTGTCCACCACAATAATGTTCAGTTTATACCCTTCCTGAACCGATGTGACTATCTCGGACGACATCATCAGAAACGAGCCGTCACCGACCATGACGTAGACTTCGCGTCCCGGGTCGGCGATCTTGACGCCAAGTCCGCCCGCGATCTCATAACCCATGCACGAATAGCCATACTCCACGTGATAGCCGCGCGGTTGCCTGGTTCGCCAGAGCTTGTGGAGGTCTCCGGGAAGGCTCCCCGCCGCGCATACCACCACGTCCTGCGGGCGCGATGCACGGTTCACGGCGCCGATCACTTCGCCCTGGCTGATTGGCGGCCCGTGGCGGGTCGAAAATATCCGATCGCTTTCCTCTTGCCAGAACCTGCGATGGTTTTCGATCGCCACTGAGTATTGGCCCGCGACCCGGTATGATCCGAGCGCAACCGCCAACTCTTCGAACCCGGCGCGCGCATCTGCGACAATAGGCAATGCGGAGTGTTTGAAGGCGTCGAACTCCGCCACGTTGAGATTGATGAACTTGACAGCTGCATGCTGGAATGCGGTCTTCGAGGCAGTAGTGAAGTCGCTATAGCGCGTGCCGATACCGATGACCAGGTCTGCCTCGCGCGCGCAGATGTTCGCGCCGGGCGTGCCCGTAACGCCGATAGCACCGAGATTCTGTGCACAGTCGAACGGCAACGATCCCTTGCCCGCCTGGGTCTCGCCAAGCGGGATGCCGGTCTGTTCGACGAGGCGCGCCAATGCTTCGGTGGCCCCGCTGTAAATGACGCCGCCGCCGGCGACGATAAGCGGCCGTTGACTGGCGCGAATCCACTGCGCCGCGCGTTCCAGCAGCATGCGCTCGGGGGGCGGGCGCGCGATACGCCAGACGCGCTTGTCGAGGAACTCAACGGGATAGTCCCACGCTTCGGTCTGGACGTCCTGCGGCAGCGCCAGAGTGACCACGCCGGTGCTCGCGGGGGAAGTGAGCACTCGCATCGCTTCGATTGCTGAAAACGGAAGCTGCTCGGGCCGGTTGATCCGATCCCAATAACGCGAAACCGGACGCAGCGTATCGTTCACCGAGACGTCCTGTGAATACTCGGATTCGAGTTGTTGAAGGACGGGAGCGACATTGCGGCGCGCGAAGATGTCGCCGGGCAGGAGCAGGACGGGAAGCCGGTTGATGGTCGCGGCGGCAGCGCCGGTCACCATGTTGGTCGCCCCGGGCCCAATCGAGGAGACACAGGCGAAAGTTCGCAGCCGGTTACTCGCCTTCGCGAACGCCGCCGCGATGTGTACCGCAGCCTGCTCGTTGCGGCAGAGATAGTAACGAAAGTCCGTACACTGCTGGAGCGCCTCACCAACTCCAGCTACGCAGCCGTGGCCGAAGATCCCCCAAGCGCCGCTAAAAAAAGCGGTCTCCTGGCCGTCGCGTTCGACATACTGGTTTTTCAGGAAACCGACGAGCGCTTGAGCCATCGTCAGTCGCGTCGTCTTCATAAGTCGGCTCTCGGGCGATCTTCTAATGGCGTGCGCCGGCGGTCCGCCGCGGAGCCGACACTCCCGGCGCTTCATCGGCGCCGGTTGAGTTGTTGTGCACGACTGCGCCGATCGCCTCGGCGACGGCAAGCGGATCCTCGTTGCCGGGATACAACACGTTGCGTCCCACCAGTGCGCCGCGAACATTGGGCGCGGCCGCCATCGCGGCGGCGATCTGACTCAGGAACGGAGCGGACGCGCCCTGCGACTCACCGCCGAGGATTAGAATCGGCAGTGCGGTAGCGCGCGCTACGACCTCATATTCGTCGCAGTAGGGAAGCTTGAGCCAGAGATAGCGGCTGCTGTCGCCCAGCGCCGAAGCAATCGACGCCGCTGTCGCGAGCGGTTCTTTGGACTTCGCGACCTGAAATCCCTTCTCCGTCTTCCGGATCGGCAGCGCCTCGAGGAAGGTCGGCAACGAGAGCGCATTGGCCTGGGTGATCGCGGCGGCGGCAGCGACCATGGTTTTGAGCGAACCGGCATCGTCGAGGCACAGCCGCAGGAGGATCTTCGCCCCGTCGAGTTTCCAGTCGATGCAGGTTTGCGGCGACGGACCCGTCATCGGATCGTCCATTTCCCAGATGCTGCCGGCGAGGCCGCCGCGATTCAGGCTGGCGATGAGGAGTTTCTGATCGAGAATCGCGGGGCCGCCGCGTTCGAGCGTCAGGTCGTGGACGATTAGCAGGTCCTCGAGCATATCCATCGACGCCATTACTCCGTCAACGAGATTGCTCGACAGGACCCGCAGCACTCGACTGAGCAGGTCGCGACGGTCGGCCATCGCAATGGGATTTCCGCCGATCGCAAGAACACCGCGGGCCGGATGATCGGCGGCAACGATGTTGAGCTTGCCGCGCGGCGCCAGGCTCGGCCTGCGAATCCGGCGTTGGGCCGCGCGTATCGAACGATTCGGATCGGAGACGCGAATTGCGGTGACCTGCCCGTAGAGGGAAGGTGGCAGAACTTGATCGGCGTCAAACCGATCCATCAGAGGCCACCCCTTTCTGCGGCGAAAGCCAGCGCCTGGTACCCGCGCGGCATAAAGTTGGCGCAGCCGTGCTGGGTCGCGACGATGGCGCCGCAGGCATTGCCCATGCGTGCCGCTCTTCTCCAGTCCCACTTTTGCAGATATCCGTACAGAAGCCCACTGGCGAACGCGTCGCCCGCGCCGACCGGGTTGACGACTTCGATTCTGAACGGCTCCGCTGGCACGACCCTTCCCTCGCGTGTGTAGACGAAGGTTGCTTCAGCGCCGTTGGTGACGACCAGGGCTTCAAGTCCGGCTTCGAGCGCCGCACGAATCGCCTGGTCCAGATCGCCGGTCACTTTCGGATCCGTGACCTGCGAATGCTCAACCGACACCGAGACCGCGTCGGTGAGCATCGCGGCTTTCACCTCGTTGCCGGTGCCTACCGCGACGTCCACCAAGCGGAGAGCTGAACGGACAACCACGCCGAAGGCGCGAGGGTCGTGCCACTGGTCGGGGCGAAAGTCTATGACCAGGAAAACTTTCACTCCCTGCACCCGCGCTCGCTCGGCGGCGTATAGCGTAGCGCTCCGGCTGGGCTCGCGGCTGAGTGCCGTACCCGTAATGACCAGTACGCCGGTTTTCTGGATCGGAGCCTTCGATATGTCGTCGATCGTCAACTCGATATCGGCGCAGTTGTCGCGATAGAAGACCAGCGGAAACCGGTCTTTTTCGATTCCGAGCAGGACGGCGCTGGTTCGGCGGCCGGGTTTCCGCGCGATGAATCGGGTATCAACCCCTTCGTCGTTCAGAAATTTCAGAATGAAGTCGCCCACTAAATCCTGCCCGACGGCGGTCAGCAAGGCAGATCGCAGTCCGAGCCGGCGAGTGCCCACGCTGATGTTGGTCGGACATCCTCCAACGTAAGCGGCGAAACCCCTGATGTCAGTGAAGGGCGCTCCGACGTCGTTGGAATACAAGTCGATCGAACTCCGGCCGATCGCGATTACGTCGTAGGACGGCACCTGCGTCATCGGCCTGCCATCATCGGCCTACCAGGGGAACTCGGGGGTCCTTCTCGCGCCACTGCTGGCGAACCCATTGGTAATCCGGATCGTCCGAGGCCGCCATCGACCGCGCACTGCCGGCGAGGACGTTCAAGTAGTACACATTATATCCGTGCGCGGCTACAACCGGATGATATCCCTCGGGCACAAGTACCAACTCACCATCGCGCACGACGAGCGCCGTATCGATACTCCGGTTGGCGAAATACAGCCTCTGAATTGCATATCCTTCGGGGCGATCGATCTTGTAGTAGTACATTTCCTCCAAGTCGACTTCGACCGGTGGATTATGTACATCGTGCTTATGTGGAGGATAGCTCGACCAGTTGCCACTCGGTGTATACACTTCCACGATCAGCAGCCGGTGCGCATCGAACTCCGGCTTGATGATGTGGTTGATTTGGCGAGTGGCGTTTCCGCCCCCGCGCACTTCCAGCTCGACGTCTTCGGGAACGATCAACCGGGCCGGGTGCGATTCCTCCGCCCGTGACGAGCAAAGCGCGATCTCGCAGTCGGTCTCGGCTGAAACGGCATACTCAGTATGGATTGGGAGATACACAGCATAGGGCATACCCGCGAACACGTTCGGGCGCTTGCCGACGTGCTGCCAGGTCCCGGCCGACGACTCGACAGAACAGGTTCCGCCGAGAATCACCAGGCAAAGTTCAGTGGAATTGGTCTGACCGTGGAAGGAATCAGCTTGCCTCGGGGCCCGAACTGAGAATGTCAAATACTCGAAGCGGGAGGCATTCTTGTCCACCCGCAGAATTTCAGCGCCGAGAGGGCTCTGGGGCCGAATCAGCAGATCATCGACACTGTAAGCCACGTACCATTTCCCAAATTCCGTGCGGCTAAGAGCCCCGTGGCGTCGCGAAGATATTGCCGGCTGCGGGCGGCGCTTTTCAGCGGCTCGACACCCGGTTGGCGTGGGTCCACGTCCTGCTCGAAGACCGCCCAACCATCGTAGCCGCCGGCCTGAAGGACGCCAATTACCCCCGGCAGGTCCACCGCGCCGGCGCCCAATTCACAGAAGACCCCCTGGCTGACCGCATCGAGGAAGCCGATTCGCTGATTGCGGACGCGGTCGAGGACTTCACCGCGGAGATCCTTCAAATGGAGATGCCAGATGCGCGAGCCGTATCGTTGCGCCGCTTCAACCGGGTCGCCTCCGCCATACAAATAATGTCCGGTATCCAGGCAGAGGCCGAGCAGAGAGGGATCGGTGCGGGCAAGCAACTGCCCCGTCTCGCGCGGCGTTTCGACGTAGGTGCCGGCGTGATGGTGGAAAGCCGATCTCACACCCATCGCCTTAACCCTGCGTGCAACATCCTCGAGCAATCGGGCCGCTGCGTCCCACTGTTGCTCAGTCAGTCCATCGCGTTCTTCGACCACGGCTCCCGCGATCGCCATTCGCCGCTCGCACATTGCGTCGGCCAACACCATCAACGGGGCTTCGCACGCAGCCAGAAGGCGCGCAGTCGCGAGCGCCGATTCAATTCCTTCCTTATGATGTTCGGGCTCGGCCAGAGCGATTGGGACGAATGCCCCGATCAGACGCAGATTGCGCCGCGAGAGCTCGACTGTGAGCTTGTCGGGATCGGTGGGCAGAAAAGCCCAGGGACCGAGCTCGGTGCCGTCGTATCCGGCGGATACCATCTCGTCGAGCACGGAGCCGAATGTCTGCCGGCGTTGCCAGCTCGTTTCGACTTCCATGACTCCCCAACTGACCGGGGCAGTTCCGATTCGGATGGCCATTGCCACTGTCCGCGCTTTTCCAGTCGGCGTCTTTCAAGCCGCGCCAGGCACGTTTAACTCCAGACCGGCGGCTTGCGGCCGATCCACGGCCGCGCCTGTTCGAGCTGGCCTGCGATCTGAATCAACGTTGCCTCGTCAGCATAGCGCCCGCCGAACATCACGCCGATCGGCAAACCCTCGCGATTCCAATGGAGCGGCAACGAGATCGCCGGTTGCCCGGTGATGTTGTAGATTGGGCACGCCGCTGCAAAGTTCGCGATCTTCTCGTCGAGCAGCGTCGTACTCGGACTCATGAAGTCGATGGCGCCGACCTTAAGCGGCGGCTGACCCAGAGTCGGCGTCAGCAGAAGGTCGTGCGACTCGAAGAAGGCCGCAAACCGGCGCGACGCGCGTTGGAGCAGCACCTGCGCGATCAGATACTGCGAAGCGGATACCTGCTGCCCCTGCTGGTACATGTTCCAGGTGAAGGTCTCGAACTTCTCCGCCGTCGGCTCGGCGCCAGTCAGCATTCTCACGCCCTCGATTGAGAGCGCGACGCCCGCTGCGTAGGCGGTAACGAAGAGCTGCGAGAGCATCTGGTAGTCGAGTTCAGGCGCCGCCTCTTCAACCTCGTGGCCGAGTTCCGAGCACAGCTTCGCGGCCTGCTTTGTCGCCTCGACGCAGTCCGGATGGATTGTGCCGCCCATAGGATTCTGCGTCGAGAAGGCGATTCGAAGCCGCCTTGGTGACGCCGACAATTCCTGCAAGTAGGGCCGCACCGGCGCAGGTGGGAAGTATGGATCGCCGGGCATTGGACCCGCGGTCGCGTCGAGCGCTGCCGCACTGTCGCGGACGGTTCTGCTCAAAACGTGCTCGACGACGAAGCCGCCCAGGGCGTCGCCGAGATTCGGCGCGAGCGAGATACGCCCGCGCGTCGGCTTGAGTCCGACCAGTCCGCAGCACGCCGCCGGGATGCGGATAGAACCGCCGCCGTCGTTGCCGTGCGCGACCGGCACGATCCCGGCCGCGACCGCCGCGGCTGAGCCGCCGCTGGAGCCGCCGGGCGTACGCTCGAGGCTCCACGGGTTGCGTGCCGGCCCGTAAAGACGCGACTCGGTCACCGGCGGGATTCCCAGCTCCGGCGCGTTGGTTTTGGCGAACGGGATGAAGCCCGCGCGCTTGTAGCGGGCCACTACCTCCGAGTCCGCCGCCATCGGGGTGGCCGGAACGAACGCGCAGGCCGAGCGCGTCGGCATCCCCGCGCAGTCGCCCATGATGTCCTTGAGCAGCATCGGCACGCCCTCGAACGGCGCCGAGCCGACCTTGCGCTCACGCGCTGTCGCGAGTGCGCGATCGTAATCCTTGAAAACGATCGCATTCAGGTCCGGGTTGCGTTTTTCCGCGCGCGCGATCGCGGCGTCCATCAACTCAGCCGATGTGACCTTGCGCTCTCGCACCATGCGGCCCAAGGCAAGGCCGTCGAAAGAAGGGTATTCGTTGAATGACAAGACAGATGTACCTGCTCAGAAATCCGACACCCGCGATAAGGGACGGAGTTTCCAGCCCAGCCAGTCCATTGGCGAGAGGCGCAATTGGGCTTCCGGCACTCTCTCGATGATGTCTTAAGAGCGCTTCTTTCTATACTCGGCCCAGCGCTTCTTCATCATCTCCGACAACCGCTTTCTCCCCGCCGCGGTTAGCCGGTGACGCCTCTTCCTCATCGGAGCAGCCTGGCGCGCGGCGGCGGAACTCCTGGTTCCGTCACCTGACGCGCCTACTCCCTCCAATGCGGCGATAGCTCGGCTGAGCCGGTCCTTTTCGCGCTTCAAGTCTGCGACGATTCTATCTACGTCCAAGTGTTTGCTCCTTCCCCCGACTTTCGCTCGACTGCTGGCTGTATAGTTTCACTGGCGGACTGGTTTAGCAACGCGGCCGATAGCACCTGTCGGCGGCTGGAAACCGCGGCTCCTGACTTAGCGGACGACCTGCATTGGCCGATCGCCTCATCTGAGGCCGGAGAGTCTGAACCAGCTCTCACCAACCAAGGACTCACGACAAGAGGCGCGTGATGAACTATCCTGAGTTCGGGCCGAGTGAGTGCTATCGAACCCCCTTCGCGGACTGCACCTTGCGCTTCGCAGCCGTACCGGCTAGACGCACGTGTGATTTGGGGGCACCTGATGCAACCGCGAAGGGAAAAGATATCGGCCGGCGAAGCACGACGGATCGCGCTCGCCGCACAGGGATTCGCGGATGCGCGCCCATCCAGCGGAGCCGATAGCAGGCATCTGCGCCGGGTTCTGGCGCAGATCGGGGTGCTGCAAATCGACTCGGTCAATGTACTGGTCCGGTCGCATTATATGCCGCTGTTTTCGCGACTCGGCCCATACTCATCGAAGCTGCTCGACTCTGCGGCTTACGGTTCGCAGCCGACTCGAAAACTATTCGAATACTGGGGCCACATGGCCTCGCTGCTGCCACTTGAGTTTCATCCGCTCCTGCGATGGCGCATGGCCGCGGCGGAGCGGATGGAATGGGGTCACGGCTCAATTGCGAGACTGCGTAAGCGCCGCCCCGGCTTCGTGCAGTCAGTGCTGAAGGAAGTTGCGGAGCGAGGACCGATTAGCGCCGGCGAACTCAGCGACGGCGGTCCGCGGCGGGGCGGATGGTGGGGCTGGAGTGACGGCAAGGTCGCGCTGGAATGGCTGTTCGCCGCCGGCAAGGTCAGCACCGCCACGCGGCGCGGCTTCGAACGTTTGTATGACCTGTCTGAGAGAGTCCTGCCGCAAGACGTCCTCGCCTCGCCAACTCCAGACTCGGACGATGCGCAACGAGCGCTGTTAAGTATCGCTGCGCGTGCTATGGGAGTCGCGACCGAGAGGGATCTCTGCGATTACTTTCGCATTGGGCTCCAATCAGGCAAAAGGCGCATCACAGAGTCTCGTCGAATCCGGCAAATTAATTCCGGTAGAAGTCGAAGGATGGTCAAAAGTCGCATTCGTCAACCGGCATGTGCGATCGCCCGCCAAATTGCACGCGCAGGCGCTGCTGTCGCCATTCGACTCGCTGATCTGGGAACGCTCGCGCACAGAGCGAGTCTTTGATTTCCGGTATCGAATCGAAATCTATACTCCATCGGCGCGGCGTAAGCACGGCTACTACGTGCTTCCGTTCCTGCTCGGCGACCGACTCGTCGCGCGGGTCGATCTGAAGTCTGATCGCACCGCCCGGACGCTTCGGGTGCTCGCGGCGCACGCCGAGCCGTCGGTTCGCGTCGCCGCGGTGTCTGACGCATTGATGAGCGAGCTTCAGGCGCTGGCGTCGTGGCTGGGTCTCGAGCAACTCGCCGTGACTCGACGGGGAAACCTTGCACACCGACTCGGATCGGTAAAGGTCTCGATGCGGTAGAGATACCTATAATAGCATGGCCAAGGGTAGTCCCCATGAGCGACGCGGAAAAACCCTGGCTCACCACCTACAAGAAGTGAGCGCGGCATCCAATGGCACATCCTCGCATGTATGACGACGCGAATCCCGCGATAAGGCGGTTACGCGAGATCTGTCTCGCGTTACCCGGAGTCTTCGAGAAGGAGGCGTGGGGCGAGTGTACCTTTCGCGTCATCGGCGGAAGTATGTTCGCGATGACCGATAATAATCATCACAAGAGCGGCCACGTGGCGGTCTGGGTCAAGGCGCCTGCGATGGTTCAGGAAATTCTGGTCGGATCGGATCCGAAGCGATTTTTCATTCCGCCGTACATGGGCAAACAGGGATGGGTCGGCGTGCGCATCGACTACAGAGTGAAATGGGACGCGCTGGCGGCGATCCTGAAAGACGGATACCTGATGTCGGCGCCAAAGAAGTCGCGCGCTGGAACTCCCGCGGGACTCGACGCTATTGCAGCGTCGCCCGGCGCCGCTCCGAAACGAATCTCCGGGCCTGGGGCAAAGAAGCCGCCAAAGAAGGCGCCTGGCCGCGCGCGCTATGAAACCTGATATCGTCGTCGTAGGGGGCGGACTCGGTGGCGCCGCGTTCGCCGTCGTGATGGCGAAAGCTGGGGCGCGAGTGCTGGTCGTCGAGCGCGAGACGCGCTTCCAGGATCGCGTGCGCGGCGAATTCATGGAGCCGTGGGGAGTCGCGGAAACGCGCCGGCTCGGAATCTACGACGCGATCCGCGGCGCTGCCAACGATACTCCCTTCTGGCAAATCTACGTCGGCGAGATGAAGCTCGCCTGCCGCGACTGCGTCGCCACCACGCCCCATCACCTTCCCAATCTGGGGATCTATCATCCTGCGCTGCAGGAGCTGGTTATCGCCGAGGCCATCAAGGCCGGCGCCGAGGTTCGCCGCGGAGCCAGAGTGCGCGAGGTAAAACCCGGCAAGCCGCCCACAGTTGCGGTCGAATCGGATGGCCGCGTGGAACAACTGGCGCCGCGGCTGGTGGTCGGCGCCGACGGGCGCAGCTCGATGGTGCGCAAGTGGTGCGGTTTCGAGACTACTCGCGAGCCGGATCGCTATTACATTGCCGGACTGCTGTTCGAGCAGATGCCCGCGCCGCACGACACGGCTGTCGGCGCGTACAATCCGACGATCGGGCAGGTCGGCTATCTTTTCCCGCAGGGCGACGGCCGCGTGCGCGCGTACGTGGTCTATCCGATCGATGCGGATTTCCGTCTCCAGGGCGAAAACTCGGCCGACCGATTCGTTTCGCAGGCGCTGCGCAGCGGAGTTCCGCCCGAGCACTACAAAGGCGCGCACGCGGCCGGTCCGCTCGCATCATTCGTCACCGCCGATCACTGGGTCGAGAATCCCTACCGCGATGGCGTGGTATTGATCGGTGACGCGGCCGGAGCGAGCGATCCGATTTGGGGGCAGGGACTGAGCCTCACCTGCCGCGATGTGCGAGTGCTGACGGATTTCCTGCGCGAGAATCAGAATTGGGTCGCGGCGTGCCGCGCCTATGCCCAGGCCCACGACCATTACTTCACGATTCTGCGCGAGGCGGACAACTGCCTGCGCGAGCTGCTGGTCGATCGCGGACCGGACGCGGACGAGCGCCGTGCGCGGGCTCTGCCGCGGCTCGCGCAGGGAGTCGCGCAGATGCCCGATCAGGGGTTTTGCGGGCCCGATAAGCCGTTTGACGCGACCGATCGCCGCCGCCTTTTCGGCGCCTAGCCCAGTCAGGACGAACCAGCAAGACCAACGTGCCCGGATCGGCGCCGGTCTTTTTTAGTGCCGGGTAACCTCCACGATTGCACGACGTATTAGCGTATAGGCGAGCAAGACCCCGGATGCGCCTCCCGTCAGCGCGATCCGGATGGTTCAGGCTCTCCGGAGGAACAGGATCATGAGGACCTTGACAGCGTCGCTGGTGCTGCTCGCGATGCTAATGCTGCAAGGATGTTTCGTGGCCGGACCGAGGCCTTACTACCGTGGCGGGGGCGGCGGTGGGTTTGGACCCCCAATCGCCTACGAGCAGCCGCGTCCGTTCTACGCGCCTGCTCCGATTTTCGAGCCGCGTCGGATTTACGAACCGCGGCCGTCCTTCGCAGCCCGCGATTATCGCTTCGAGCGCGGGTACCGTTCCGACGAACACCGGGCGGACTTCGGACGACGGGACGCGTATCGACAGCCTCAGGGCGGCCACAATTCCCGTCCAGTTGCCAGGCACACCGCTTCGCTGCGCGAAGCGCGCGCGACCGGTCCGTCTGGTGGATGAGCCGAGATACCCTCGCTGGGACTATCTTTAGTAGCAGGAGCACAGAGGAAATCTTCCATCAGCGTGAGGGCGTCATGCGGTCTTGCCGCCGGCGCCCTCGCCGTTTCTATGCTCGCGGTCCGATGTTCTTCTGTCACGGAATCGGGGCCAGCGCCTTGCGCCACGCAGGCAATTCCATCAGCGACGCATGCCAGCGTCTGATCTCCCGGTGCGGCGCGATCGGATACTGGGCTCGCTCCGCCGAGTTCAGCCACGGCGCGATCGAGAAGTCCGCGAGCGTCAGATTGTTCCCGGTAAGGAATTTGCGCCCCTTGAGATGCGCGTCGAGAATCGCGGCGCAGGTCTGAAACTTCTGCTCGCCTTCGGCAATTCTGGCGGTGGCAGGCTGTCCCATTCCGAACAGAACTTTAATCACGCGCTCGAACGCGATCGTCGCGCAAGCCGGATCCCAATTCGCGAGATCCCAGAACTGCCATCTGCTTACATCGGCGCGCTGGCGCGGATCGGACGGCAACAATCCCGCCTCGGGTTTCTTCGATGCGAGGTACTGCAGGATCGCGTTCGATTCCCACAACACGAAGCCGTCGTCTTCCATCACCGGAACTTTCTTGTTCGGGTTGAGCGCGGCGAACTCGGGCCGCAGATGCTCCCCGGTGCGCGGGTCCAGAGGCCGCAGCTCGTAGTCGAGCCCCAGATGGTTTGCGACCGCCATCACCTTGAACACCCGCGGCGATCCGATGAATACGTGAAACTTCATTGTCGATTCTCCTTCTCCGTGCGCTGAGAATTTAGCTCGCTGGCTCATCCGGCCGCATCGGCGCGCGATTGGTACTGCTGCAACACGATGACCCATCCGTCGTCGTAGCCCTTGGCCTGCTTCTGCATCGTCGGAGCCTGCTCCCATCCGCCGTGCTCGATCTCGACGCGGGTTCCCGCGCCCTCCGCAACGAATCGGACTTCGACGCTGGTCGGCGCTTCCCACTCGGGCGCCTTCCACGTGAATGCGACCACGCTCGGCGGCTGATACGTGGTCACCCGGCCCACCTCGAATTCGGCGCCATCGGTGAAGCGCTCGAAGAATCGTCCGCCGACGCGGCCCTCCAGGAAAATGTCCTGCGCGCGATCGCCGCCGAATGAGAAGCCTTGTTTGAGCGGCCACCATTTGCCGATCTCGTCGCAGAAGACCCGGAACGCGGTCTGCGGCGGGCGTTTGACCCAAATCGATTTGCGAATCGTCATCGCTCTGCCTCCACGTATCGTTTGAACGAATCGAGTGCGAGATCCCAGAACCGTCCAACTTCCTCCAGCTTCACGATCAGCTCCTTGACCGCAGCGCCGCCCTTCGGCGCGAGTTCATAGATCCGCTCGCGCCCCGATTTGCGCGCCCTGATAAGTCCGGCCCCGGTCAGTATCCGGGTATGCTTGCAGACCGCGGGGCGGCTGATCGCAAAGCCGTGGGCGAGCGCGCCAGCGCGGCACGGCTTCCGAGCGAGCCGTCGCAGCAGCTCGCGCCGGGTGGGATCGGCAAGCGCCGCGATCGTGACGTCGATCTTCATGTCCAAACGTGTAACTCACAAGTTACACATTTGTCAAGGTGTCAATCGCGGGGTATCTACCCTCGGGAGGGCCGGCGGTTTTGGCCGAAGATGCTCCGCCGAAGTCGCTACGTCCTGATCAATCCGCGCACGTTGCCGGTCGGCGCGGGATGATTCGGGAAGACCCTGCCGAGTTGGGTGTCGCCAAGACCCATGTGCGATCGCAGCACCGTGGCCGCGACCTCGCGAAAGTCGGTCGTGACGGGCAGGTCGCGTTCCTCGTAGAGATTGCCCGTCGCGAGCCCCGGCCATCGCCCGTACACCTTGCGCCCGCGCACGCGCCCGCCCATCACCCACATCACGTTGCCGTGGCCGTGATCGGTGCCGCCGTTGCCGTTCTCGCGCACCGTGCGTCCGAACTCGGAGATCACCAGGATCACCGTCTCCGAATAGGCGGGCCCCAGCGCCTTGGCGAAACTGGCCAGTCCGTGGCCGAGTCCGCGCAGATGGGCGGCGAGCTGGCCATTGGAGGAGCCCTGGTTGACGTGCGTGTCCCATCCGCCGACCGACATGAAGGCCAGCCGTATCGACGCGTCGCGCGCGATGAGGCGGGCCAGTCGATCGGTGTCGCTGGAGAAGCCGATCGGCGACGGGGCGCCCGCATCGGCGACGCGCATGTCTTCGGCTATTTCATCGAACAGCTTGCGGCGAGCGGCGCGTCCCTCCCGATACGCATGGCTCAGCGGATCTTTGCCGGTGTAGAGGCGATCGAAAACCTGTTCGACCACCGGACGATCCATCGGCGTGGGCCGATCCGCCGCGCGACCGGTCTCGATATTCGCGACCGCCATCCTGCCCGACATTATTCGCGGCAACAGCGGGCCGAGACTTACCGCCTCCGTCAGCCGGATGGGCTCCGGGCAACGCGGCGAGAGTGCGATTCATCCAGCCGTCGGGCGTGCTCTTCGCGCCCGGCGTTCCGCTCTCCATATAGTCCTGCGCGTCAAAGTGCGAGCGCGTCGGGTCGGGAGAACCGCAGGCTTGCACGAACGCGAGCGTGCCATCGCGCCACGAATCCATCATCGGAGCAAGCGCCGGATGCAACCCGAAGAAGCCGTCGAGGTCCGGCATCACGCTCTCGCCACCCGCGCGTGCGATCGCGATTGTCGGGCGCGCGTCGTAGTACGCCGGCTCTCCGTGCGGCACCACCACGTTGAGGCCATCTACCGCGCCGCGCAGAAAGACCGTTACCAGCCGATTACGACCGCCGCCGGCCGTCAGCGTAGTGGCTGCCCACGCACGAGGACTCAGCAGGATTATTCCTGAGGCCGACGCAATCGCCGCGCGTTTGAGAAAGCTGCGGCGATCGATCGGCCGACTTGCCCGGTCGCGATCTTCGCATTTCATGGTGCTATCGGCCTCGTCATTTTCGCATGAACTCCGGACTGCCGAGGATCACCGCGCCGCGGAGTTGCTCCGGAGCCGCTTCCATCGCGGACGCTGTCTGTTCCGAGAAATGACCGCCCAAGGTCGTAGCGATTATACCCGCATCGATGGGTTCAGGAGTGAATTGCAACGACGCTCCCTTAGCTTCGCCCATGCCCATGCCGTAACCATCGTTGGCTGGCGGGGCCGCGAGCCGCAGCCGTCCCGCGCCGAGCGCAGTGGCGAAGTCGAGCCGCTGCATCATCGCGTCGGGATTCAGCCACGCGTCCTGCGTATTCTTGTACCCATCGGGCGTCTGACACTGGTAGAGCGGCATCCCGAGCCGAGCGATAGCGCCCAGCAGAGGCTTGAAATTGCGCACCCGCACTCCGGCCGCTCGCACGGCGGAGAGTACGTAGTGATAGGGCGTCTTGAACTTCGCCGCAAAGTAGCGCTTCTGCCAGAACTCATCGCTTTCGAACAGCGACGCTAGCACTGCGCGGAGGTCGCCGTCGGTTTCGTGGAAGCGCGACCCGAGCTTTTCGACGATCGAAGCCGGCGGCTCGTCGGCGACGAAATACTGCGCGAGTTTGAAGCTTATGTGACGAGCCGTGGCCGGATGGTGCGCGAGAATATCCAGGGCTTGCTCGCCCTCATCGATTCCGGATCCGCGAATCGTGTGTCCCAGGAAGCTCTTGTCGCCGAAGTCGTGGCGGCTTGAGTCGAAGAGAAATCCATCGCCGGTCCACGGAGCCGGCCCCTGCGGGTATTCGAACGATCTGAGTCTGCCGACCCGGCGCCGTCGAGGTCCGCGTTGCCCATTCATCCCGCGGCGCGGCAGGCCCCATCCGGTGAGAATCCGTGCGAGCGCGATCACGTCGGCTTGCGTGTATCCGCCGTTGACGCCCAGCGTGTGCAACTCCATCAACTCGCGCGCGTAGTTCTCGTTGATTCCCTCTTCCTTGACGCGCGCGCCCGGACTGCCGGGAGCGGTGTTCTGCCAATTGTCGAGATAGAAGAGCATCGCGGGATGCTTCGCGGTCGCGCCGAGCAGATCGCGGAAGCGCCCGAGCGTATTGGGCCGAATCGCCTGCTGCTCATAGGCGCCGACCCAGATCAGGCCGGGCCCCTTGCCGGCGAACACATTGAAATGATTGAACCAGAAGTCCGCCATCACCTCCTGCAACTGGCGCGGACCCTCGAGGGATCGCATCATGCGCGCCGCCATCGCCTGCTGCGCCACCACCTTCCGCCGGTTCTGCGCCGCTCTGACGCCGGGATCAGCCTGCAATTCCGCGGCTGCATCGGCGCTCATCGAGCGCTCCTGCGCGAATGATTTGCGCGCCTGATTGATAGGGACTTGATACTTGATGTAGAGCGCGATCGGACTCATCGAGAGCGTGTCGAGCCCGGCTATCTCGCGCACCAGGCCGTCGGTCTCCGGGATCGAGTCCGGATTCAACTGCTCGTGTATGTAGCGCTGGACGCCGATTCGCCTGACCCGATCGACGTCCGTCGGCGCCGGCCCGAGTGAGAGGCGGTTCAGTACGTGGACTACCCTTAGATCGTCCGGGATCGGTTCGGCTGGAACGTTGCTGGCCGCCATCGGAGCCGCTTCATGCAAGGGACTCTGCCCGGTATGTGAATACGTCATGGGCATCGCCGGGTTTCGCCTCTAATTTCCGGTTGTCACCACGATTGGCGATCGACCTGCGCAATCCTTGGCACATTTTGCCGAAATCGGATAGTTGGAGTGCTGTGATCACCTGGCTGCAACGAAAGGTTGGCGCGGCGCGCGCATACGCAGCGCAGCGCGGCGCGATGGAAGTCGCCTGAGCCTGTTGCAAGGCATACGGCCATTCAGTCGGGCGGGAGCGCTCCGCGACGCCTTGGCCGGATTCGAGCTGGCGACGATGAACATCCCGCAGGCGCTCGGCTACACCAGGATCGCCGGCACGCCGGTAGTCACGGGTCTTTACACGCTGTTGCTGCCGCTTCTGGCGTTCGCGGTGTTCGGCTCTTCGCGCTACCTGGTGGTCGCCGCCGACTCCGCTACGGCCGCCATTCTGGCCGGCGGAATCTCCGGCATGGCGCCGCTGGCCAGCGCAAGATACGTGGCGCTGGCGGGGGTGGCGGCATTGCTCACTGCCGGATTCCTGCTGCTGGCGCGGATGCTCAAGCTGGGCTTCCTGGCTGACTTTCTCTCGCAGACGGTGCTGGTGGGGTTTCTGACGGGCGTGGGATTTCAGGTCGGGATCGCGGTATTCGGCGAGATGCTCGGCGTGGAAGTTAATTCCAATAGAACCGTTGGACAACTGGCCGAGGTCTTCGGCCGTCTGCCGCAGGCGCACCTGCCAACCGTGGTACTCGCAATGTCAGTTCTGGGAGGCGTCTTCGCCCTCGACTGGTTTGCACCGAGAGTGCCCAACACCCTTGTCGCGGTGGTGGGCACGGTGGCGGCGAGTGCGGCTTGGGATTTTGCAGAGCAAGGGGATCGCGGTCATCGGGCCGGTGGCCGGCGGCCTGCCGCATCTGGGGCTGCCCAACGTGAACTGGGGGGACTTGAGACCGCTGATTTCCGTGGCGGGATCATGCTTCGTGGTGATCGTTGCCCAGAGCGCGGCAACAGCCCGCGCCTATGCACTGCGGCACAATCAGCGCCTGGATGAAAATGGAGATCTCGTCGGCCTGTCCGCAGCCAACGCCGCGGCGGCTTTGAGCGGCACGTTCGTGGTGAACGGAAGTCCCACCCAAACCGCTATGGTCGAAAGCTCCGGCGGGCAAAGCCAGCTCGCACAGGTTGTCACGGCGGCGGTGGTTGCGCTCGTGCTGTTCTTTCTGACCGGGCCGTTGCAATATCTGCCGCGCTGCGTGCTGGGCGCGATCGTGTTCATGATCGCCGTCCGGCTCATCGACTTGCGCGGCCTGCGCAGCATCAGCCGCGAGAGTCCCGGCGAATTTGTACTGGCCCTGACGACTGCCGGCGTGGTGGTAACGATCGGCGTCGAACAGGGCATCCTGCTGGCGATGGTGCTTTCTCTGCTCCGCATTGTGCGCCACAGCTACAATCCGCACACCGGCGTATTGGTTGAAGACGAAAGCGGAGTATGGCGGTCGATCCCCGTCGTTCGCGGCGCGGTGACTGAACCTGGGTTGGTGATCTATCGCTTCGGGGCGGCATTGTTCTACGCCAATGCCGACAGATTTTCGGAGGAAGTCAGAGATCTCGTTGGTCCCGCGCCTTCGCCGATTCGATGGCTGGTCGTCGATGCCGAAGCGATCACCAACGTGGACTACACGGCCGCGCGCGTGGTGCGGCAACTTCAGCAAGACCTGGTGCGATGCGGCGTCGAGTTGGTGTTCGCGCGGGTAGTGTCGGAGCTGAAGGCCGACCTGGACCGGCACCATCTGACGGAGGCCATCGGCGCGGATCGAATTTTCCACCGCCTTCATGACGCGCTCGCGGCCTATCAGCAGTCGTGCCGAGATTTGGCGCAAGGCGCGGCTATCACCCGACCCCCGCGATAGATTCCGCACTTGGGCGCTGGAGGTCGGCGGCATCGACGCCGCCGAGCCGCGATCACTCGGCGAGTTTGCTCACCGCTCCGGCCACGGCTGTCCCGGCGAAAAAGTCGGGATTGTTCCGCATGTGCAGCCGCGCCGGATACGTGAACACGAAATCGCGATAGTCGGCGTCGCCGAGCAATCCCTTGTCGACCAGCTTGTGGCTTTCCAGCAGCACGGTCTTGATATCGGGCACGTCCCAATGGCCGATATCGGAGCTGAACACGGTCTGAAAGCGCGTCCCGAACGGATTTGCGCGCGAATCCAGCGCGCGGAAAACGCTGGGGTCGTCGGCTTCGCATCCGAAAAAGAAGCCCTGGAACATGCGCGCGAAATCTCTTTCCTCGCGCGCGCCGCACAGCGCCCATTCGTCCCGCTCGGCGATCGAACGCTCGTGGCGGCCGATACCCTCGTCATAGGCGCGCGGGGTTTCGCCGTCTGAGGCGCGCTCGACAAACTCCCTGCCGCCATGCTCCATCAGCAACTGATTGAGCCGGGCGCGATCGCGGCGCTGCGGGTCATAGTTCTTGAGACCCTCGGGGTTGCGCTTCTCCCAATGCTCAGCCAGCGAGTGCAGCAGGTCGCAGGCCCATCCGTGCGCCGCATTCGAGAAAGCCGAAGCTGAGATTCGGGAAGCGCGATGCGACGCCGCCCATCACGATCGATCGGCATAGCTCGCCCTGCTGATAAGCGTGGCCGCCGATATGGTTGTACATGTAGTTGCTCGGCGAGCGGCGGCCGAGCGGCAGGTAGCGCAAGCCGACGCCGCCATGCGACGTGACCGCCATCTTAAGTTCGATAAACTTGCGCCAGACCGGATCGTAGTCGTAAGCGCTGTCCAATCCGTAGCAGTCGAAATAGCAGGCGTAGGGAAACGCCGACGGCGCGCTGCGTTCCAGAGCCTGGATCGGGCGCGCGACTCCGGGCGGAATCATCGCGACTTTCAGCCCGAGTCGTCCCGCGCGCGTATTCCAGCTCTGCGATCGCCTCCTCCGGCGTATGCATCGGGATCGCCGCCGCGGGCGTGAGCCGATCGGCGCAATCGCGGCAGGACTCGGCATTCATGGTGTTGAGCGCGCGCGCCGCCGCGCGGCGCACGTCGGCGTCGTGGATGGTCGGCAGGGCCAGACCGAGCGTCGGGTAGAGAATCGCGAAGTCGATTCCGATTTCGTCCATGCGGCGGTACAGCAGCCGGGGCGCCATCACGGTGGCGAGGTCGTATGCGTCGGCGGTGACGCCCCACCACGCGCCGCGCATGTCGCCGCTCTCGCGGTTGCCGCGCGATCCGGTGGGATGCTCCCGCAGCTCGCGGCGGTAGCTCTCGATAAGAGCGGCGCCTCCGACCTTGCGCAGATAGTGATCGAACAGCGGACCAGGCTCGACCAGATGGCCGTCGCCGTCGATCACGGGATGGTCCAGGCGGGCACGCAACGCGGAGACCTTTTCGGACTTTTCGGAATTCATGTTAATCACCCTGGAGAATGTTCCAATTGTCGCATCGCTACGAGTAGCGCCACCGGGAGAAGATCGTCAAGCACCGGCCGCGCGCGTGCTATACAAATCGAATTCATCAGGCAGTGCGCGCCGGACAAGGAGATTCAACCATGATCGATCACATCAGTCTCAAGGTGTCGGATTTCGCGCGCAGCCGGGCGTTTTACGAGCTGGCGCTCAAGCCGCTGGGCTACGCGATGGTCTTCAGCAACGATCGCGAACAATACGCGGGCTTCGCCGGACCCGATCGCGAGCGCATCTGGATCGGGCGCGGCGACAACGACATCAAGGGCGCGGTACACGTCGCAATCATGGCGCAGGACCGCGCGACGGTGCGCCGCTTCCACGACGAGGCGATCAAGGCGGGCGGCCGCGACAATGGCGCCCCGGGGCTGCGTCCGCAATACTCGCCGAATTACTATGGCGCCTTCGTGCTCGATCCGGACGGCCATAACATCGAGGCGGTGTGCTTTAACAATGAGTAGGGAAGTGCGTCCGAATCGGATGTCAATCGGTTGTCGAATATGCTTCCCATCGAGTGGCGACGGCTGATGACGTGAAACAAGCGGTAACGGTCGCGGGGATCGTTGTCGCCGTCTGCGTGGCTTATGTCCTCGCGCACCTGGCCCTAATCGAAGTTGGGCGAGAGGTCGTTGTCGTCAACGAGCCGACTCCAACAGGAGGGGTGCACAAGGCGCGGCTCTGGATCGTCGACGAAGGAAGGTATGCCTGGATTCACCCCGGCAGCGCCAACGCTCAGTGGTGGGTCCAGCATATGGACGCGAACCCGATTGTCGAGATCTATCGAGGCGGCGAAAGCCGGTGGTACCGCGCGATGCCTGATCCCGAGGCGCACGCGAGGGTCCATCAGCTACTCCGGGAGAAATACGGCATCGCCGACATATGGGTGCGTTTCCTCGCGGGCACCGACACTCGGAGCGGTCTTCTCACGTGGGGCGAAAGGTGCAAAGCAATCCCCATCCGACTCGAGCCTGTCGAGCCAAGGTAGAGCTCGACGGCCATTGAGCCATCGGCGTTCGGACGAAAACCGGCGTCGAGCTCCGGTGGCGAAACAACGGCGACCCTCTCGTGCGTTTTCCCGAGTTCGCGATTGGCCGGGTCCGCAATCGCGTACGCGGTAGCGGAGAATGGGGGACCCTTTACCTCCCGAACTCGGCGTCCCTTCGTAGCAGCACCACGACGGATCTGGCCTTGACGTTGTAATCCAGCGAGACAAGGCGCTCCTCGCCGCCGACTTCAAGCAGGTCGAACGGACTGGGCTTACTAGTGTCGGCCACGCGCATCCAGTCTCTCGCCTCGCCCTCCTGAATCCGGAAATTCAGGTCTTCCCAATAGGCATTGATCATCACGTAAACATCCCGGTCCTGTTGCGATCCGCCGCGCACGCAGAACGCGAGGCTGTGGGAGAAGTAACTCAGGTTGACCTGCCGATCGACGCCGTACCAGCTTACGTCATCGCGCCAGAAGCGGCTGCGGGCCAGCGACGGATGCGCCTTGCGAAACGCAATCATGCCCCTGAAGAAGCGGAACATGTCCCTGTTCGTCTCCAGCCGGGACCAGTCCAGCCAGGTGGTCTCATTGTCCTGGTTCCAGGGGTTATTGTTGCCTCCCTGGGTGTTCATAAATTCGTCGCCGGCGCGGAACATCGGAGTTCCGTTGGAAAGCATCAGGATCGCAAGGAAATTCTTGACCTGCTGCTTGCGCAGCTGCATTACCTCCGTCGGAACCTCCGGATCGCCTTCCCATCCGCAATTCCAGCTCAGATTATTGTCGGTTCCATCGCGGTTGTTCTGACCATTGGCGAAATTGTGCTTCGCATTGTAAGCGACCAGATCGTAGAGGCAAAAGCCGTCGTGGGATGCCATATAGTTAATCGTTTGGCAGGGACGGTAGGCGTTGTCGAGGTCGTCGGGAAACAGGTCGGTGCTGCCATAGATCCGGCTCATCAAATCGCCGACCTTCCCGGAGTCGCCTTTGACGAACGCGCGAACGTCATCCCGAAATCTGCCGTTCCACTGGCTCCACGATCTGCCGGGAAAACTGCGTCCCAACTCGTAGCTGGCCGGATCCCACGCCTCCGCGATGTGCCGGACCGCGGCAAATTCGTCCTCGCTCGTGATTTCGGAAATGATCGCAGGATCGTCGAGATTTATTGATCCATCGCTATTGCGGCTGAAGATCGACGCGAGATCGAATCTGAACCCGTCAACGTGCATCTCCTTTGCCCAGAAACGAAGGCTGTCGATTATCATCCGGCGCACTATCGGATGGGCCGAGCGGAGCACATTGCCGGCGCCGGTGTCGTTGCGGTAGTGCGTCATGCGCTCGTCGAGGAGATAGTAGCTGCTATTGCAGATACCTCGATAACTATATGTCGGTCCGTCAGACCCAGCCTCCGCAGTATGGTTGTAAACCACGTCGAGAATTACCTCGATTCCGGCCTGATGCAGAGCTTTCACCATCGTTTTGAATTCGGCCGTAGCTTCCGCGGCGCCCGGCAGCGTTGCGTAACCCTGATGCGCTGAGAAGAAGCTCAGAGGCATATAGCCCCAATAGTTGTCCTCGTCCGGGTCGTACTGAAACACCGGCATCAATTCGACTGCGGTGATTCCGAGCTCTCTTAGATAGGGAATCTTTTCCATCACGCCCGCGTACGTGCCGCGATTGGCGCTGGTCACACCGGAGTTGTTGCGTTTCGTGAAACCTCTGACATGCAACTCGTAAATTATCGTGTCTGAGGTGTGGCTCGGTCTCGCTTCGCCGCTCCAGTCAAAAACTGAGGCGCTGCCGCCGCCGAGCACACCGAGAGGCGCTCTGCCGGCGTTCGAGCCGCGTCCGACTGAGGCGCTCCGGCGAAAGTTGGGCGGAAAAAAGATCGACTTGGCATAGGGATCGAGCAGTACTTTGTCGCAATCGAAAGAGTGACACTCTCCATGAGGGTCGTTCGGCCCTTCTACCGAGTAGGCGTAGTAGCGGGCATCGCCGACCTCGTCAGCCGCGAGCCGACAGTGCCAGATCCGCCCGGATTTATGGATTAGATAGTTCAACGAGGTTCGCAGCACCGGATTGAGAAGGTCGCGCGCGGCATACAGCAGGAGCGTCACGCCCGTCGCGTGCCTGGAATAGAGCGCGAAGTTGTAGCTCTCTTCCTCTCCAAGCCACGCAGCGCCAAGCGGCTGCGGTGAGCCCTCGACTTGAGACCAACTGGCCATGGCTCCTCAGGATTGGCGCAGACCGGGCGTTTGGGCGTGTGCAGATCAGGCACCGTTGTGCTGTCTGACCGTCAGCACCGGAACGGTCAACTCGCGAACCGTGCGCCCCGCCACGCTTCCCAAAATCAGGTGACTCAATCCGGTTCGTCCGTGCGTAGCCATTACGATCAGATCGGGCCGCAGTTCCTTTTCAACCTCGAGTATTGCGCCGGAGGGGTCACCACGCCGCACGACCAGTTTGCACTTCGCTTTGGCGCCCAGATTATCGGCTGCGATCTTTGCGAGCCGGGCTCGGGCGTCTTGCTGCCACTCAGGCGTTGGCGGTTGTACCGGAACTTCCGACGGCTCGAAGGGCACGGAGACTACATGGAACAGGCTCACTGCTGCCCCGTATTCCTGAGCGAGGCGCCATCCATATTTCAGCGCGGCGATCGACCTTGGATCGAAGTCAACTGGACAAAGAATCTTCTTCAGGGCTCCTATGGCGGTTCCGGGACCGAGACTCAGGACCGGTCGCTTAGACGTGCGGACCACGTGCTCGGCGACACTACCGAGAAACAGCCGGGCGACACCGGTCCGGCCGTGATTCGCCATCACAATCAGATCGACGTCAAGCTCCTCGGCGGCATTTTCAATTACTTCGGCAGGCCATCCAACCTGCACGATAACCTCGTACCGCACCTTCCCCAGGTGTTTGCGCGCGATCCGCTCCAGGCGAGGCCTGCCCGGCTCCGTCGAAACAGCGACGTAGTGAGTGAGTTCGGCGGGGTTACTCGTCGGTATGAACTCTACGTGCATCAGATACAGCAGGGCATCGCCTTTTCGAGCGAGCTTGGCCGCCTGGTCCAGCGCCGCGATCGAGTTATCGCTGAAATCGACCGGGCAGAGAATCTTGCGGAATATCGCCATTGGATCAGGCCGCATTCCATCGAGGCTGGATGCCCTGACGCCTCAGGACCTCGATCACATGCGCCGGCTCGCCGAGATCGCTCCCCGCACATCCTCGAACCGGAAGGACGGCAAGATTGATCGGCCGCCTGACCAATATATCACTCGAAAAGTCGATGTCATCCATAGCCATTCCAAAGGGCGATGCCCGGCAACACTGCCAGTTCGGGTTCCCCTTGAGCCCTCCAAATGCCAATCGAGGAAGCCTGCCGGAAGCAGGCCGGCATCTGGTCAGACCCTCACGAGATCCTCTTGTCGTCTTTGTAGACTTCGTTCCAGTTGCGAAAGCCGTTGGGTTCCCATCGCTTCCACGTGCCCTCGCGCTTGCCTTTAACGTAAGTTCCCTGCGCGGCAGGCTGGCCATTGTCGTACCAGCTCATGTGCAGTCCGTCCTGCAGGCCGTTGCGAAATTGATCGACCGCAGAACGTTGTCCGTTCTGATACCAGGTCGTCCATTCGCCGACCTGTTTGCCCTCTTGATACTGGCCTTCGATCATTTTCGAGCCGCTCGGAAAGTAAAGTCTGAACGGACCCTCCTTGACCGGCCGGCCGTCAACAATCTTCTGACACCAGACTTCCTGGCCGCCGGGCGGCGGCTGGCCCATAAGGGCCGTGCCTGGCGGGCAGGAGAGCACGTGGCGGCATGCTGCCAGCGGCAGGGACGCGGTCAGGATCACGACAAGCGCCTGGATGCGGCGTTCCACGTCTTCAGATTACCTCAAGGCGTGACGAAAATTCGGCGCAGGACGCTGCAAAGTTATGCAATCCTCAAACAATCGTTCAGTACGACACTCGGAAGGGAGCTGTCAACTTCCAGTCCGTGGTTTCCAATCGATAAAGCCCGGCTTCCCGAAGGCTAAGGAATACGGTGCTCCCAGGTCTGAAGTCGGCAATCTCATCCGTGAGCCCGGATGTCCACGTAAATTTTCGGAATCCTGCGGGCTGCAGGCGGCAGGTCAAGGGCGGGTGAACCGCGCGCGCGAAGGGGATGAGGCAACGCGGCAGGAGAAGACGATGTCACTTACGAAAATTGTGGTAACGTATTTTACCTCGGCTCGCCGTTAACCTGATATTTTACGGGTTGTCATTGCTGATGCTGGTCTGGAAAATTGCGTCTTGACGTCTTGCGACGAGGATCCGGTTTGACGACCGGTCGGCCTGGCTCATCTCGCGCGCCGAATTTGAGTCACGGCGGCAGGCTGAAGCTCCTGCCGACGACGCCGGAGTCCTGGTAGTCGGATAGCTGCTTCGCGTCGTGCGACACGACCAGGTGGATGGAGCCGTTGGCCTGCGCGAAGTCGTGAAGCGTCCTCAGCTCAGCCGTGACCTGAGCGCCGTTCTCGCCGATGAGCCATTGCGCGATCCGCGGACGACAATGCGGCGTCGTAATCTGGCTCATGTCCCACGCCACGTCGCCGACGAAGAGATACTCGGAGCCGTCGGCCAGACGGATGTAAACCATCTGGCTTCCAGCCGTATGGCCGGGCGCCTTGATCAGCACGATTCCCGGCGCCAGCGCGTAGTAGTGCTCGTAGTCAAGCGGCCGCATCGTAGCGCGAATGTTGTCCGGAAATTTCGATGCGCGAAGCCATCGGCGGGACTCGAGCTGCTCGCGTGTCAGCATCAGGCGCCCGGCGAAATCCGCCAGTTGCGGCGATTGCGCGATTCCTCCCAGATGATCGGCGTGCTCGTGCGTGATCACGATCGCGCGGGCCATCGTGAGGGCCCGTTGCTCGGCGCGGAACTGATCGTCGTTGAGCTTGCCCGCCATCGACTTGGTAAAGAAATCCCCGCCGGGTGGCGCGTCGATGATCACCATCGCGTCGGGATAGAGCACTTGATAGGCGGGGAAGACCGCGTGATACCGGTCGAACCTCAGGCCGCCGAGGAAGAAGGCCGCCGGCGGCGTTGCTTCGCCGACTATCGCGGCGTTGACGCGAGTCGGCCGGGCACCCCTCTGCCGATCGGCCAGCTGCCGCAGCGTTCCGATATCGAGCCGGTAGTCGGAGTGCTCGGGAATCGACCCCGAGCCCAGCAGTACCGGAAGCGCGATCAGGATCAAGACCAGAAAGGCCACCAAAACTCGACTGCCGATTCTCGATACTCGTCGCATGCTTCAGACTACCGGGCGCGCCGGGTCGGAGTTAAACCGCACTGATGCTTCCTGGGTGAGGCCGCGGCAAGCGCGCCCTCGGCTGGGAGAGCCGATTGCGGCCCTGGCCGGTCGCTGAACGATAAAGCGCGCGAACCCAATCGGCAGGCTGATTTGCGCCGCAACCGACGCGCTCCGCATGCTCGAACCAAGCGGCAACACTTTAGGCTTCGCAAGGATCGCCCTTTCTGAACCCAAGCAGAACCATCTTTTCGGCTTACAGGTAGCATTGATGAACATTTCCAAAGCCAGTGCGGCTTTCTTACTTGCTGAGAAGCCAAATGATTTCATTTCTTATTCTGCTGAACAAGCATCACCTGGTTTCGCGCGATGTTGCTCGATTATACTGAGAGCCTTGTAAAGTGAGCCACTCTGTATTCTTGACCGGAATTTCGGTCCGCGAATGTCCGGGATGAAGACCAAGTAGCGAGCCTGGTTGCGTGACTCTCCTTTCATAGCCGAACCGCGAATCATCGTTCGGCCCGGTCCTTTCCCAGCGGCGGTCGCGGTCGTTTCGGCGCACCATATGGAAGCGGAACATATTCAACGCTCGGACGATTGGCGAGCATCTGGGGAAAAAGCCGCATGAAGCTATAGATTTCCTGCGGCATATCGACCGAAACATTGAGCCCGCGCGATTTAGCTTCCCTGACGGTGATCGGATAGTCGTGAGTCCATCGACCGTCGGTTAGGATAGTGGCCAGTTCCTGGGCGCGCGATTGCTCCCATCCTCTGTGCGTCAAAATCTGCTCGACATAGCTGCCCACCTGTGCCCTGGCCTTCCTCGCAAGGTCGGAGAGCATCAGCGTTTCATCGTCGATGTCTTTGTCCTTCGCCAGCTTGAGCTCAGTGGCGTACAGAATCGATGCCGCCGCGTGCTGACCAAGTTGCGGATCGAGCGGACCCGGCACCGCATGCGGCGCTATCACGATCTCATTCGCTGCCAGCGCCAGCAACGTGCCGCCTGACATCGCGTAATGAGGTACGAAAACCGTCACTTTGGCCGGATGGTCGATCAAGGCGTTCGCGATCTGCTCGGCGGCCAGAACCAGTCCTCCCGGCGTGTGCAGGATTAAATCGATGCCGAGATCGGGCGCGGTCAGCTGTATGGCGCGAAGTACCTCCTCGGAGTCCTCGATGCTGATGTAGCGGACCAGGGGAAAACCCAGAAAGCTCATCGTCTCCTGACGATGAATCATGGCTATTACCCGCGTGCCGCGGCGGCGCTCCAGTGCACGTATCAGGCGCGTGCGCTGAGCATCGAGCAAACGCTTGCGTAGCAGCGGCTGCAGGCTGATGACGATCAGGAAAATCCAGAAAATGTCCGTCGTGCTCATGAGAAACCTCGTCGCTGCCGTCGAAGGCGGATTGGGGGGCGTCGCGGGCTTCTCGGCAAAGCGCCGACTCAAGCCAGCAGCACCGCGATAACGCCCGACAGGAATACGCCGTCGAACGTGCCGGCTCCTCCGATCGAGGCGACCGGCGCGTGCATCTGCGAGACAATGCCGAGATTGAATATATCGGCGCCGAGCAGACATCCCATCGTGCCCGCGACATACGCGATGGCAGCGGAGCGGCGATAGTCGAGCGCGGTGGCCAGCATGGCGGCCAGGGCGCCCGGAATCAGGGTGGGGACGGCAATGCCCACGCCGGGCACCGGACGCGCGAAGTGATAAACGAACGCGCTCACAATGGCGGTCGCGACCAGCGCCTGAATCGTCCCGCCGACGCGCAGCAGCAGATACACGGACAACAGCGCCGGTATCAGCGCACCGCCGACGTTCACTGCGATAACAGTCCTTCCGACCTCTACTACCTGCGGCACGATGTAGGGTATGCCGTTGGCAACCAGTTCCTGATCGTGAACCAATTCTTTAGCCGCGGTTGAAGCGACCGGGATGTTGATGTAGCTGCCCAGGATCGTCAGCAGCAACAGGCCAATGATCGCTCGATGCGAGATGCCCAGCTTGTGGTGGACGACTTCGATAACTTCCAGTTCGAGCAAAGCAAACAGGAGCAGCAGCGCCACCCCGAAGGCGCCGAGGTATCGAGGAGCTATCGGCGGATACATTGGCAGTTCTTCTCGGCAGCCGCGGAAGCGCTTGACGACGATCCCGTCCAGCGCGGCTGCCCTATAGTTTCACCGGTCGTGCGGGTTCGCAATCAGGAGTCTATCTGATTCGACTCAAAGCCGGACTGGAGCGTGGCGTTTGCAAACTGCCTGATGTCGGACGAGCATATCTCAGGAATCGAAATGCAAATTCAGGATAAGAAGCGCCAGCCGAGGGACACGCACCATGATCGAGATTATCGAAGGTCTTGCCGGCAACGTAGTGGGAATCGTAGCCAAGGGACGGGTGACGAGGAAAGATTACCGTGAGGTTGTGATACCGGCGATAGAGGAGTCGCTGAAACGAAATGCCAAGCTGCGGCTCTATTACGAACTCGGATCGCAATTCACCGGAATCGATTTCGGCGCCGAGTGGGAGGACCTAAAACTCGGAGTTGAGCATCTCTCACGTTGGGAACGCGCGGCCGTCGTGACCGACGTCAACTGGATCAGGCATGCGATGGGCGTTTTTCGCTTTCTGATCCAGGGAGAGCTGCGAGTCTTCACGACCGCCCAGGCGTCCGAAGCGCGGAAGTGGATCGTCGCCTGATGCCGGGCAGGTTGCGGCGTTTCGGCGATGATCTCTGGATCGCCGATGGCCCGGTCGTTGACTTCTACTCCTTCCCGTATCCGACGCGAATGGCGGTCGCGCGATTGGCCGATGGTTTGTGGATCTGGTCGCCAATCCATCTTGACCCACAATTGAGAGATGAAGTGGAAGCGCTCGGCAAGCCGGCGCATCTGGTTTCACCCAACAAGATCCATCATCTGTTTTTGGGCGAATGGAAAGCCACTTATCCGAGCGCGAAGCTATGGGGACTGCCGGCGGTCGCGCGCAAACGCCGCGACCTCGACTTCGGCGGCGAGCTAAGCGACCTGCCGCCCAGGGAGTGGGAGCGCGAAATCGATCAGGCGGTTTTTCGCGGGAGCCTGCTTATGGATGAGGTGGTATTTTTCCATCGGGCCTCGCGGACAGCGCTCTTCGCCGATTTAATCGAAAATTTCTCGCTGGAATTTCTGCGCGACACGCCCGGTTGGCGGGGTTGGAGAACCACGATCGCGCGCTTGTGGCGAATCACGGAGCCGTGCGGGATGGCGCCCCTGGAATGGCGTCTGAGCTTCGTTCGGCGGCGGCTAGCCCGGGAAGCGTTGAACAAAACTCTCGCCTGGGATCCCACCGGCGTGGTTATCGCCCACGGTACTTGCGTTATGAACAATGGTCGCGCGTTTATCCAGCAATCCTTCCGCTGGCTCGCGTGACGGATGCCGGAGGTTTCGCCAGTCAGAGGTGATGTGGGGTGATTGCTTTCCGGCTTCACGGACGCATCCGCGACGACATCGCCGCACCCCGAGGTTTGCAATCGAATTCCCGCGGGACTATAGCCTGCTTATTGGCCGAAGGCGTGGCGCGTGGCCGGCACGCCGCAAAGCTCCAACCGCCGGGTCGTTCCGGCAGGAGGACCGCTGATGGCTTCCAATAGCTGGCTCGGTCAAGAGCTTGAGTATCGCGGCGTGTCACGCCGCGATTTCCTGAAGTTCTGTGCCTCGATGGCTGCGGTGCTGGCGCTGCCGACAACTGCGGCAGCAGCGATAGCCGAGGCCATCGAGACAACGTCCAAGCCGGTTCTGGTCTGGCTTGAGTTTCAGGACTGCGCCGGCAACACCGAGTCGTTTTTGCGCGCGAGTCACCCGACGGTCGGTGATCTGATCCTGGATTCGATTTCGCTGAACTACCATGAGACCCTGATGGCCGCGGCAGGCGCGCAAGCCGAGAGCGCGCTTGCCGGCACGGTTCGCGACTTCGCGGGAAAATACATCGCGCTGGTTGAAGGATCGATCCCCACGGCTGCGGACGGAGCCTACTGCACTATCGGCGGTCGGAGCGCTTTGCAGATCGCGCGCGAAGTGTGCGGCCAGGCGGCAGCAACGATCGCAGTGGGTACCTGCGCCACCTTCGGCGGGATTCCTGCGGCGCGCCCCAATCCGACCGGCGCAGTTTCGGTCGGCGATGCGGTGCCGGGCCTGAAGAATCTGATCAATATGTCGGCGTGCCCGATGAATGCGGAGAACATCACAGCGCTGCTGGTCTATTACATGACCATGAAGCAGTGGCCGCCGCTGGACCGGTACCGGCGTCCGCTTTTCGCCTACGGAAAAGTGATCCACGACAATTGCGAACGGCGGGCACACTTTGACGCCGGACAGTACGTCGAGGCCTGGGGCGATGAAGCCCATCGACACGGCGCCTGTCTGTACAAGATGGGATGCAAAGGCCCGGCGACTTCGCAGAACTGTCCGGAAGTTCGTTGGAATGGGGGCACGAACTGGCCAATCGGGTGCGGCCATCCGTGTGTTGGTTGTGCGGAGCCGAACTTCTGGGACACCATGACACCCTTCTATCGGCGCTTGCCTGATGTTCCAGGCTTCGAGGTGGGCGCCAACCTCGATCGGATCGGCTTGGGGGCCGCGGCAATTGTGGGCGTGGCGTCGGTCGCCCATGGCGCCGGCGAGTTCGCGCGGCACCATACCGGAAGCAAACCCGCGGGTTCTGACGGCAGCGCGGAGGATCGTGGCCATGACCCACGTCGTCGTTGATCCCATCACGCGCATCGAAGGGCATCTCCGGATCGAAGCCGAAGTCGATGGCGGCAAGGTCAACGATGCCTGGTCGTCCTCGACGATGTTTCGCGGCATCGAGATCATTCTCAAGGGGCGAGACCCGCGTGACGCATGGGTCTTTACCCAGCGCATCTGCGGAGTTTGCACCACAGTCCACGCGATTGCTTCGATTCGCGCGGTCGAGCACGCGATCGGCGCGGTGCCGCCATCCAACGCGCGGCTGCTGCGCAACCTGATCATCGCGGCGCAGTGTGTTCACGACCACGTGATCCACTTCTACCATCTGCACGCGCTGGACTGGGTCGATATCACCTCGGCGCTCAAAGCCGACCCGGCGAAGACCGCCACGCTTGCCCAGTCGATCTCCGACTGGCCGCTGTCGAGTGCGGAGTATTTTTCGGGTGTGCGCGACCGGCTCAGTACGTTCGTTCAGCGCGGCCAGCTTGGGCCGTTCGCCAACGCGTACTGGGGGCATCCAGCTTACCGCCTGCCGCCCGAGGCCAATCTAATGGCGGTTGCGCACTATCTGGAGGCGCTGGATTGGCAGCGTCGTTTCATCAAGATTCATGCGATTCTCGGTGGCAAAAATCCACACCTGCAGAGTTTTCTGGTCGGTGGAATGGCGACGCCGGTCGATCCCGACTCGCAGAACGCGCTCAACGCCGACACGATCTCGGCCCTCGACAAGCTTATCGCTGAAGGCCGCGACTTCGTGAGGCGCGTATATCTGCCTGACGTGCTGGCAATCGCGTCATTCTACAAGGAATGGGCTTCGATCGGCGCAGGCGTCGGCAACTACATGGTCTATGGCGATTATCCCGAGGACGACGGCGAAAATCCCGAGCTATTCCTGCCACCCGGAATAATCCGGGGACGCGATCTTTCAAAAGTCGAGCCCGTTGACCAGTTGAAGATCACCGAGCAGGTGTCCCATTCCTGGTACGAATATTCAGGCGGCGACAGTCAGGCGCTTCATCCGTTCAAGGGGGAGACCGATCCGCACTACACCGGACCGAAGCCGCCCTACGAACGACTCGAACTTGCACAAAAGTACAGCTGGCTCAAATCACCGCGCTACCAGGGTGCGCCGATGGAGGTTGGACCGCTGGCACGGATGCTGGTCGCGTACGTGTCGGGACGGCCGGCGTCGGTCAAACAACTGGTGAATAAGACACTCACGGCCCTTGGTGTAGGACCGCAAGAGCTGTTCTCGACTTTGGGCCGAGTGGCGGCGCGCGCTATCGAGACGCAGGTCGTGGTCGAAAAGATGGGCGATTGGGTAAGTGCGTTGGGCGAGAACATGGCGCGCCGTGACTATCGTATCCAGGACAACTCGAAATGGGAGCCTGAGAGCTGGCCCGCCGACTGTTATGGCGCGGGCTTTCACGAGGCCCCGCGGGGGTCTCTCGGCCACTGGGTTCACATTAGCGACGGCGCGATCGTGAACTACCAGTGCGTCGTGCCGAGCACCTGGAATGCCGGCCCGCGTGATCATGCGAACCAGCCGGGACCTTACGAGGCGGCTCTCGTCGGCACTCCTGTAGCGAAGCCGGATCAGCCGCTCGAAATACTCCGCACCGTGCACTCATTCGATCCCTGCATGGCGTGCGGAGTGCATGTGGTGGATACCCGGAGGCGCGAACTGGCTCGCGTACGGGTCGCGTGAGCGCCGCGCCCAAGGTTGTCGGTACGGCCGAAACGACCGTGCCGGTGTATGTGTGGGAGCTGCCAGTACGGATCACGCACTGGCTCATTTTTTTTTCGATCCTGGTGCTTTCAACAACTGGCTTCTATATCGGCGATCCGTTCATCGCGGTCAGTTGGCCTGCCCGCGATCACTTCGTCATGGGAACGATGCGCGTAATCCATCTTTACACTGCGATCGTCTTTGCGCTGGCCCTGTTTGTGCGCATCTACTGGATGTTTGCAGGCAACCGCTACGCACGCTGGGATCAGTATCTTCCCGTGTCGCGCGAACGCCTGCGCAACACCTGGGAGGCGATAAAGTTTTTCAGCTTCCTGCGCCGCGATCCGCTGCCGTATCCCGGGCAGACCGGGACTGCCGGCCTGGCCTACGCCGTCGTCTTTCTAATACAGTTCGTGATGGTTTTCACCGGACTTGCATTGTACACGGTGTACGCGCCGCCGAACTCGGCGTTCCAGGCCTTCGGCTTCCTGATTCCACTGGTCGGCGGCCTGCAGAGGGCGCATCTGATTCATCACATCGGGATGTGGCTGCTGCTCATCTTCATGGTCCTTCACGTTTATTTGTGTGTTCTATTTTCCATTACCGAACGAAGCGAAATTGATTCAATGTTCTCCGGTTACAAGGAAAGGGAAGTGGCAGTTGGCCGCGAGACACGCGATGGCTGAATCGCCCGAACTTCTGATCCTCGGACTTGGGAACGTGCTCCTCGGCGACGACGGACTGGGCGCCGCCGCTGTCGCTCGGTTGGAACGCAATTACAATATTCCACCAGGAGTTCGCGTGGCAGACGGGGGCACGCTTGGGCTTGCGCTCCTTGGGTTGTTTACCGAGGCGGAGCACGTGATTCTGGTGGATGCGGTTCGCGTCGATGCTCTGCCAGGAACATTTGTTCGCATTGACGGAGACGAGGTGCCGCCCGCAGTACGCGAACGCCTGTCTCCTCACCAGGTTGGGGTTGCCGATCTCTTTGACGCCGCGCGACTCATCGACTCCTTTCCTACGTCGGTCACATTGTTGGGACTGGTGCCGGAAAGATTTGATTTGAGTATTGAGCGTTCCGATCCTGTTGACGCGGGGTTGGACGGGCTTGTGGATGCGATCGTTCGTGAGGCTCGAGGTCTTGGATATGAACTGTCGCCGAAGAGCGGCGTGGGGAGTCGCGACAGCCGCGCTGGGCGTGTTGTGTGCGATCGCAGCATGCAGCAGGAGCGATAGAGCCCGTGGCGCCGCGCAGGTTCCCCCAGGACTCTTCGCGTCGCAGGAGGCGCATGACAGAGGACGCACACTCTTCACGGAGAACTGTGCAATCTGCCACGGGGAAAGAGGCGACGGGCACGGCGCCCGCAGCATGGGCATGGATCCGCCGCCGGGCAATCTCACGGTCCCGCCATGGTCCGATTCGGCCAGCGCGGGGCAGACTTATCGGGCGATTCACGACGGCGTCCAGGGGACAGCAATGCCTTCATGGGCGCTCCTCACCAACGAGCAGATTTGGGATCTGGTCGCGTATATCCATTCGCTAGGTGAGTCATGAACGCTCACGAGCCGCCCGCCACCGGCGTCCGCTCTTCCGCCGGGCAGGCACGCGTTAGAACTTGCGGGCCGCGAGATCAGAATAACCGGAATTTCGCAGGGGGTCGGATTCAGGCCTTTTGTCTACCGGCTCGCGCGCGAAGAGGGGCTGACCGGCAGCGTTCATAACGATGCGGCGGGTGTTACGATCGAAGCCTTCGGATCGCGCAGCGCACTGGACCGATTCGTCGCTCGCCTCGCCTCGGAGGCGCCGATGGCCTCACGGCTCAACCGTGTGCAGGCGAGTCCTCTGGCTTTCGCGCAGCGCGCGGGATTCGAGATCTCAGCGAGCCAGCAGGCGCGGCGCGCCGCATATCGATACCCGCCGATCTCGCGATATGTGCGGAATGCCTCGCCGAAATCTTCGATCCCGGCGACCGCCGCTTCCGCTACGCCTTCACCAATTGTACCAACTGCGGCCCGCGCTTCACGATCGCGCGCGATGTCCCATATGATCGCGGTGCGACCACGATGGCGCCGTTCGAGATGTGCCCTGAGTGCCGGCGCGAGTACGAAGATCCGGATGATCGGCGTTTTCATGCGGAGCCAAACGCTTGCCCCGAATGTGGCCCGCGTCTGCGGCTGCTCGGGGCGACCGGCGAGGAGTTGGCATCGAGCGACCCCCTTTTGGATACGGCCCGTGCCCTGGGTCAGGGGCTTGTCGTCGCGCTTAAGGGTCTCGGCGGGTTTCATCTCGCCTGCGATGCGACCTCGTCGTCCGCGGTCGCCCGGCTGCGCCTGCGCAAACACCGCGAGGAAAAACCCTTCGCCGTGATGGTGCGCGACCTCGGAGAGGCCGAGCACCTCGCGGTTCTTGGTTCCGCGGAGCGTGCGCTGTTGTTCTCGCCCGAGCGTCCGATCGTGCTCGCGCGCCGGCATCCGGATGCGGATCTCGCCGCCCAGGTCGCGCCGGAAAGCCTGCTGGTCGGCATCATGCTCGCGTACACTCCGCTGCATCATCTTCTCCTTGCAACGGTGCAAAGACCCCTTGTGATGACGTCGGGAAACCGGTCCGATGAACCTATTGTCTATCGCAATGAGGAGGCGCTCCTTCGGCTGGCGGAGATCGCTGACTTTTTTCTGGTCCACGACCGTGAAATCGTGACCCGATGCGACGACTCGATTGCGCGCATAATCGCGGGCGCTCCGACGATGCTGCGCCGTTCACGAGGTTTCGTTCCGCGTCCAGTGCGGGTCAACCCGCCATTCGAGCGTCCCGTGCTGGCTGTCGGAGCGCAACTCAAGAACGCTTTCTGCCTGGGCAACGGAGATTCAATCTGGTTCGGTCCGCACATCGGTGATCTCGATGGTCTCGAAACCTACGCGGCTTTTGAGGAGTCGATCACAAGGATGGAAGGCTTCGTCGGTGTGAGGACTGAGATAATCGCACACGATCTGCATCCTGATTTTCTCTCAACCCGTTATGCACTGGACCGCAAGGGATGCGTTGCCGTCGCGGTGCAGCATCATCATGCGCACGTGGCAGGCGCGATGGCTGAGCACGGACTGTCCGGACCCGTTCTCGGCCTTGCTTATGACGGAACCGGACTGGGCCACGATGGCACGATGTGGGGCGGCGAGCTGCTGCTGGCCGATTATCGTGATGCTGAACGCCTCGCTACGTTTCGTCCCATCGCGCTCGCCGGGGGCGACCGCGCAGTGCGCGAGGTCTGGCGTCTCGCCTTGGCGCTGGTGGACGATGCGTTCGACAGCCGCTTCGAGATCGAGCGCCTCGCACTGTTTGCCGCGCTCGATCCGGCGGCCATCACGACGGTTCGCAGCATGATGCGGAGGGGCTTCAACAGCGTGCCCGCGCACGGTGTCGGACGTTACTTCGACGCCGTCGGCGCGCTCGTCTTCAGGCGAACAACGGCGCGCTACGAGGGCCAGATCGCAATGATGCTCAACAACGCGGCCGATCCGGCTGAGCGGGGCGGCTACGATTTCGTGCTCGACCGCGGTGGAAAACCGTGGAGCCTCGACCTTCGCCCCGCGGTCCGCCGGATCGTCGAAGAGTTGGTTTGCGGCGAACCTCCCGCACGGATTGCTGCGCGCTTCCACAACACCCTGATCAGCGCAACCGTGTTGACGGTGCGGACAGCCCTTGATGAGCTAGGAGAGTTTCCCGTCGTACTCGCCGGCGGCTGCTTTCAGAACCCTCTGCTGACCGAAGGAATTCTCGACGCCCTCGCGGGCGAAGCTCCGGTCTATCTACCGCGCGAGGTTCCGCCCGGAGACGGCGGTCTTGCATTGGGGCAGGCTATGGTGGCCGCAGCACGCGTGCGCGAATCGAAGAGGAGGGATCTGATGTGCCTCGGAGTTCCCGGCAAGGTAGTCGAAGTTTCAGGATCGGTGGCGACCGTTGATTTCTGGGGCGTGCGCAAGCAAGTTCTGCTCGACGTCGTGGATGAGCCGGTCGGGGTGGGCGACTACGTGCTCAATCACGTCGGTTACGCTATTCGCAGGATTCCCGCCGCGGAGGTCGAAGCGACGCTTGCCCTTTACGAGCAATTGCTGCGCGAGGCCGAACGCGAGGACCTGATGGCGGCTGACGTGCGCGGCGAAATCGCGGCTGGCGAGACCAAGAAAGATGGATGACAGCCGGATGAGCGGCCGCGCGCTCGAGTTCCGCGATCCCCGGCGGGGACGCGAGCTCACCGCGCTGCTCGGCAGGCTCTGCGCATCTATTGGCCGCGCGCCGATCTCGGTGATGCACGTGTGCGGAAGCCACGAGCAAGCGATCGCCCGCTTTGGATTGCGCGCGAGCTTCCCGCGCGCGCTCGACGTGATCATGGGTCCTGGGTGTCCAGTGTGCGTAACCGATCTGCCCGAGGTGGACGAAGCTGTCGCGCTCGCGCTCTCGGGCGTGAGAGTTGCGACCTACGGCGATATGTTGCGCGTGCCCGGAAGCGTCAAGTCACTGGCCGACGCAAGGGCGGATGGCGCACGGGTGGAGGTGGTGTACAGCGTTGCGCAGGCGGTGGAATTGGCGCGCCGCATCGATGAGGAGCTGGTGTTCTTCGCAAGCGGATTCGAGACGACAGCGGTCGCGACCGCCGCGGCCCTGCTGGCGGGCACACCATCCAACTTCTCGGTTCTATCCGCCCACAAGTACATCCCGCCGGTGATGGAGATCGTCGCCGAAATGCCCGCGACGCGCGTCGAGGGGTTTCTTGCCGCGGGGCACGCAGCCGCCATCACCGGATGGGGGGTCTTCGAGCGTTTCGTCGAGCGTCATCAGATCCCGGTCGTCGTGGCCGGCTTTGAGCCGCTGGACATTCTGGCCGGGCTCGCCGGTCTGCTTGAGCTGATTCGCGACCGCCGCGCTGTCGTTGTCAACGCCTATCCGCGATGCGTCACGCGCGAGGGAAACCGCAATGCTCAGGAGGCGTTGTGGCGCGTGTTTCGGTCGATCGGCGGGCGCTGGCGGGGAATTGCGCACGTGCCCAACGGCAACCTGCGCTTGCGCGATGAATGGGCGCATGTCGATGCGCGCCGGCGTTTCAAGATCGATCTCGCCGGCCTCTGGTCGTACGCACCACCCCGCCTTGCCGCACAATGCATATGCGGCGACATCATGGCCGGCATCGCGACGCCGAGTGCGTGCCCGCTCTTCGGCATCAAATGTTTGCCGGACCAGCCGGTGGGCGCGTGCATGGTCAGCAGCGAAGGCACTTGCCGCATCTGGCTCGAGTACGGAGGCAGGCCCGATTTGGGCAGCTGAAGCCGACGCCATGGCACGCCAGGACGACAGCAGAATCGCGCTCAAGCACGGAGCGGGCGGACGCGCGATGCGCGCGCTTATCAAGGAACTATTCGTTGACCGCCTGGACGGCGTGCCGGGACCGGGAATCGGCCTGGGCGCAATGGACGACGGCGCGGCCATCCCGGTCGGTGACCAATGGCTGGTCATCACGACCGACTCGCACGTGATCAGTCCAATCTTTTTTCCCGGCGGGGATATCGGGCGGCTCGCGGTAGCGGGCACCGTCAACGATCTCGCGATGATGGGCGCGACCGAAGTTCTGGCTCTCACTTGCGCCGTAGTGGTCGAAGAGGGTTTCGCGCGAGCCGATCTCGAGCGAGTGCGCGACTCGATCGAGGCTACATGTCGCGAGGCAAACGCGAGGATTCTAACCGGCGATACCAAGGTCATGGGCCGCGGCGAGATCGATGGGCTCGTGCTCAATACCACGGGCGTGGCGCTCTCGCCGCGCGTTGTTCCCGACTCCGGCCTCACGCCAGGCGACCTGATCATTCTCACCGGAACCGCCGGCGATCACGGGCTCGCCGTAATGGCGTGCCGCAACGAGTTGGCGCTCGAAGGTGACCTCCGCTCGGATGTGGCGCCGCTCAACATGATGATTCGTCGGGCGCTCGACGCAGGTGGGGACGCCGTGGTTGCGATGAAGGATCCGACGCGCGGCGGCGTGGTCAGCGCGCTCTGCGAAATGGCGCAGAAGTCGGGCGTTGGGATCGTGCTCAATGGCCCGAGCGTGCCGATGAACGAAGGAGTGCGGGCCGCGGCCGAACTCCTCGGCATCGACCCGCTCATCGTGGCTAACGAGGGCAAGGCGCTCATCGGCGTGCGGGCGAGAGCCGCCGAGCGCGTACTTGACGCCTTGCGTGCGCATCCGCTCGGCCGCAATGCCGCGATCGTTGGAACGTGCACGGCCGAACGGCCCGGGCGCGTGGTGCTCGATACCGGCTTCGGCCGGCGCTTGCTTTCCGAACCCGAAGGCGAACCATTGCCGCGCATTTGCTGAGCAGTGCCATGGAGGTCAAAGAGCTAACCCGCCGGCCCTCGCCGCACATTCTTTGCGACATGCGCGGAAGCGTGGGAGTCATCACTATCGATCGCCGTGATCACTTCAACTCGCTCGACGTTGCAACCGCTCAGGATTTACGGCGCGCCGGATTGCGGCTCGCCCGTGACGAGTCAGTGCGCGCGGTAGTGATTCGCGGCTCGGGCGGCGTATTTTGCAGCGGCGCCGATCTCAAATATGTGCGAACGGGGGGGAGTGAGCACGAGATCGAGTACCTCAAACCGGAAGCGGCGACGCAAAGCACGGGTTTCGGGGAAGTGCTGAAGGAGATTGTCGAGTACATCCACAGCACGATCTCCGAGATCCGCCGGGCAGCCAAGCCATTCGTAGCCGCGGTGGACGGGATCGCTGCGGCCGGAGGTTTCGGTATCGCGATGGCATGCGACCTGGTAATCGCTTCGGAACGCGCCAGCTTCGAATGGGCTTACGGTCGAACCGGGCTCACGGGCGCCGAGAGCTCGACCTTCCTGCTCCCGCGCCTGCTCGGACTCAGGCGCGCGTTGGAGCTCGTGTTCCTGAGCCCGCGGCTGGACGCGCGGCGCGCCTTGGAAATCGGGCTCGTCAGCGCAGTGCATTCCAGCGAAAAATTCGACGCTGAAACGTTCGCCCTTGCCGACCGCCTCGCGGCAGGCCCGACGCGCGCCTGGGCGGAAGCCAAGGCCCTTATCAACCAGGCCTGCGGCATGGACATGCTCGATCGCCATCTCGATAGCGAACTCGAGAGTCTGACGCGAGCCGCCAACGGGCCCGACTTTGCCGATGGACTCGCGGCCTTTATTGCGAAGCAGACGCCGAAATTCAACGGAGCGTGAGAAGGGTTGCATGTGCACGAGTATTCGATTGTTGGCGCGCTGATAGAGCAGGTTGATGCGACGGCGCGGTCGCGTGGCGCAACCGCTGTGCGCCGGGTCTGCGTGCGGGTCGGCGAGCTTTCAGGCGTCGATCGCGATCTGCTCGCCGCCGCGTATGAGGTCTTCCGCGAGCGCACAGTCTGTGCAGAGGCCGCCCTTTCAATCGAGCCGGTCTCGGCGCGATGGAAGTGCAGCCGATGCGGCCGCGAGCTTCCCCGGCAAGGAGTGCTGCGCTGCGGTATGTGCGGGGGCGCGGCATGCCTCGCCCAGGGAGATGAAATCCTGCTGACGAGAATCGAGATGGAGGTGAACTGATGTGCCAGACCTGCGGCTGCGGTGACGAACGAGTCGTCACCGTGGAGCTTAATGAGCGGATTCTCAAGAAGAATGACGATGAAGCACGTCACAACCGCGAGCATTTCGCCGCAGCCCGGGTGTTCGCGATAAATCTCATGGGCTCGCCTGGCTCGGGTAAGACAGCCCTCATCGAAGCGACCGCGCGCGCTCTCGGTCCGCGTGGCATTAAGATTTCGGCGCTCAGCGGCGATCTCGCCACCGACCACGATGGCGAGCGCCTGCGCGCGGCCGGCATCCCGGCCGCCACTATCACGACCGGGTCAGCGTGCCATCTCGACGCTGCGATGGTGCATCGAGGGCTCCATGAAATCGCTTGGCAGGATCGAGACGTGCTTTTCATCGAAAATGTCGGCAATCTCGTGTGCCCCGCGGTGTACGACCTGGGTCAGCAGGTGAATGTAGTCGCGCTGGCGGTGACGGAAGGCGAAGACAAGCCGCTCAAGTATCCGGCGATGTTTCGGGGTGCAGACCTCGTGGTGTTGACCAAGGCCGATCTGCTGCCGCATTTGCCGGACGTGCGCGTGCAATCATTCGAGGACGCTCTCGCCAAGGTGATGCCCCGGTTGCGCCTGCTGGTGCTTTCGGCACGCAATAACCACGGAATGCAGGAATGGCTATCGTGGCTCGGCAGCGGACTGGCGGACCTGCGCGGCGATCAATCTTACGATGCAAACCAGGACCACCATCGCACTCTCGGCAGCGATTTGCCGAATTGCCGCGGGCACTGATCGAATACAAGGGGACGAACGTGAGCGCAGCAACTATTTCAGCAACTTTGGCGAGAATTTGAATGTGCAATATTAAGGTTCTAACTCTCACAAAGGAGCCGATCGAAAGGCCATGAAGCACCATGCGGGCTTAGTCCGTTCCAGATGCATAAGGAAGCCGAGGAGATCCATGAATCATCTTGATCCATTGGGCGTTGGAACAGAGCGCGACCGATCAAAGACTTCGACCGCCGCGGCCGTAGTGCTGATGGCGGCCAGTCTGCTCTTCGCGGTAAGTCCCCTGTGCGCGCAGGGAGCGGCGGAGATCTACAGCCAGCAGTGCGCCTCCTGTCACGGCGCAAAGGGCAAGGGAGACGGACCCGCGGGCCAGTATTTGAATCCCAAACCTCCGCCGTTTGCGGTCTCGCTGAAAGGCAAGAGCGATGACCGGATTGCCAAGTCAATCACGGGAGGAGGGCCGGCGGTCGGCGAGTCGCCTATCATGCCAGCATTTCCCAGTCTTACCGGCGATCAGGTCAAAGCCTTGGTGGACTACCTGAAGCATCTGGGTTCGTAAAGTGCGCGAGCACGCCAGAGGCTGAAACAATCCCGAAGGGCAGGCACGAAAGGCGTCGCAAGCTTTCTCGACAGCTCGCGCTGCCTCGCATTGATGCGGGAGGAGATGGTTAAGGTGGTATGAGTCCCAAAGAGCCGAAGCTTCCGGAGAATCGAGCGAGCGAAGGCCGAATGCCGAGCTTGATCCATAACGCGGTAAGCCTGGCAGGGCTCGGAATCGCGGCCTTCATCTTCGCCAACTTGCTCTTCCTTGTGCTTCTGAGTCTTTTCGGGCTTCAGAATCCGTATCTGGGAATTCTCGCCTACCTGATCTTTCCGGTGGTAGCCCTGTTCGCTCTCCTGCTCATTCCCCTCGGGATGCTACGCGAGAGGCGGCGGCGGCGAACCTATGAGCCGAGCATCTCACGATATCCCAGACTCGATCTGAATACCCGCGGAGGCCAGCAGGCGCTTGCGATCATAGTCGGAGCGTTTGTGCTCTTTCTCGCTGCCAGCGCGACCGCGACTTATAAGGCTTATCAATTCACCGATACCGTGACCTTCTGCGGGCCGACCTGCCACACGGTGATGAAGCCTGAGTACACGGCTTACCAGGACTCACCGCATGCGCGCGTTTCTTGTGTCGCGTGCCATGTAGGCCCTGGAGCGGCCTGGTACGTTCAATCCAAACTCTCCGGCGTCTACCAGGTTTACGCCGTACTTTCCGACAAGTACCCAAGACCGATCACGACCCCCATTCGTGACCTGCGGCCTGTGCGTGAGGCCTGCGAACGGTGCCATTGGCCGCAGAAATTTTACGGAGAGCAACTGAAGCTCTTCACTCACATCGGATATGACGAAAATAACACGCCGACCCAGATCCAGATGCTGATCAAGACCGGCGGTGGGAACGTTAAGCTCGGAAGCGCGGCCGGCATTCATTGGCATATGAATATTGCCAATCAGGTGTGGTTCAGATCGACCGAGAAGCAGAATCAGGACATTCCGTGGGTAAAGGTTAGAGCGGCAAACGGCCAAATCACAACTTATACCAAGACCGGAGTGAATCTGAGTGACAAACAGATAGCCGCGATGCCGATGCAAGCGATGGATTGCGTGACGTGTCACGATCGGCCGGCGCACGAGTTCCGGCCACCCGACGCGGCGGTTGATCAGGCGTTCGTCTCGGGCAATCTTGACCGGTCATTGCCCTATTTGAAGAAGGAAGCAGTGACGGCCCTGACCCGATCCTACCCTTCGACGGAGGCGGCAATCGAGGGAATCGCGACGAGCATCGCGAATTTCTATGAGAATGAGTATCCCCGAATATACGCGGCAAATGAGACCCAGATTAAGCAAGCGATAGCCGCCGTCCAGCTTATCTATCAGAATAACATCTTTCCTTACATGAGAGCCAATTGGCGGATTCATCCCGATAATATCGGTCATCTTTATAATAAGGGATGCTTTCGCTGTCATGACGGTAATCATGTAAGCCCTGACGGTCGTGCCGTAAGCAACGCCTGCGACACCTGCCATACTATTCTGAACGACACGGCCAGCGGTAAGCTGCTGCCCTCGACACCGAACGAACCATTTAGGCATCCGATTGACCTAAACGCGCTGAGGAATGTTCCGTGCGATTCTTGTCATAGCGGCGGCGGCATGGGATAGCGCTCGCGCGGGGTTGGCAGGGTCGGCTGTGCGTTCTGTCACCCGGACGTCGAGGCGTCACGACAATTTGTTCACAAGTTCTGCGCCGTGTTGATGACCGCGCGGGCTTCCTCTTCCATGTCGGCGAGGTCCTTTGCCGCGGCCTCGTCAAAGGCGAGCGCGGGATGTTCCGGGGGTGCCGCAACCCCGGGACGTCGTCGTCATTCCATCGTCTCCAGTGTTCGAGATGTATCCGCTCGCCTTTCTACCATCGCAAGCTATCTGCACGAGCACAGAAGCGTGCGCATAGCGAATCTCGGCGGTGCGCATGATGAGCCGACTAGCCGTTTTCCGGTCCCCTTTTGTCGGCATGAATGCCCGCATTCGCAGGGATTGTGGGCAGTTCTTCAGAGATGGGAAACACGCAAGACCCGCTGGCGGAGAGGGAGGGATTCGAACCCTCGGTACCGGTTGCCCAGTACGCCAGATTAGCAATCTGGTGCCTTCGACCACTCGGCCACCTCTCCGCGCTTTATTTTCTAAGCACTTACGCGATTCCCACCGTTCGTGCCCATCGCCGAGTGCCCACTCGGTGCCCACTTTTTCACGGAAGGCCGGGCGTGTCCATCGCGCAGAGGGGCAAGGATCGCCTTCGCCAGCGCATCCGTCCCGCGGGTTTCATCCCAGGGCAGGAAATGAGCGTACACCTTCAACGTCGGTATGGGCGAGCTATGACCCAAGAGATGCTGTACTTCCGTTATCGGCGTGCCGCTCATCAGGAGCGCGCTGGCGAAGCTGTGCCGCAAGGAATGCATCGCGCGCCGTGCGTTCCCCGGCGACGTCTCCATCGGCTAGCAGCAGAACCTCCCGAACTGCAGGCGAGAGCAAAATCGATCGGAGACCCGAGGTCAACAAAGCAGCCGCCCATGTCGCAGCTTTAACTCGGTCACAAGAACAATCAGCATACCGTGCCTACACCGAACTGGCTGGTTGGTTCAAAGATTTCTGAAAGGACTGGACGGCGGTTTGCACCCGGACTGCTTCAGCTGAACCACGCAATAAATTCTGGTGTACGGAAGAGCGGCCTCGGTTCTCTGGCAAAGATCGACAGCGACGCGATGTCGCACTAATGAACAATCTGGCGCACATACAGCACACGAATCGCTGGGGACGGCGCGAACCTGTCCCGACAGAGGTGGCGCCGCACCTGCTGCCACAGCCCCGCCATCGAGTTCGATTCCCCGGCCTCCACTCTTTCACGCTGTTTTGCGTAGCTTGGTTGCGGCCAGGCATGTGCGGACTTGAAACTGCCGGACCCATGATGAAAGGCTGGTTGCGTATGGTACCGGCGCCGCAGCATTACGAACCGACGCTCGAATCGGTTCGGCGACATCCGCTGCCGGACTGGTATCAGAACGCGAAGCTCGGGATCTTCGTGCACTGGGGCCTGTACTCCGTACCGGGCTGGGCGGCCTCTCGAAAAGATCCCTTTAGTATCATCGCCGAGGGCGGCTTCGAGAGGTATTTCCGCGAGAACCCATACGCGGAGTGGTACCTCAACACGTTGAAGTTCGACGATGGGCCCACCCGCGCGTACCATGATCGCACCTTCGGTAAGCACTTCGTCTACGAAGACTTCCAGCCCATCTTCGAGAGCGAGGCACGGAAATGGGTGCCGGACGACTGGGCTCAGCTATTTCACAAGGCGGGTGCAGGATACGTCGTTCTGACAGCCAAGCACACCGACGGCTATCTGCTGTGGCCGAGTCAGGTCGGTAATCTGGCGCGCCCGGGATACCAATCGAGACGCGATCTGGTAGGTGAATTCGTGGCGGCTGCGCGGGCGCGGGGTCTGCACGCCGGACTCTACTATAGCGGTGGCATGGACTGGCTGCTGAACCCGCAACGCATCGACGCGCCCGAGAAGGTGTACTCCACGATCCTCGACGGGCCGGAGTACGTCGAATACGCGAATGCGCACTGGCGCGAGATCATCGATCGTTATCGGCCGTCGGTGATGTGGGGCGACATCATGTATCCGCCCGGCGCCAACACACTGGAACTCTTTTCCTACTACTACAATCGCGTGCAAGACGGCGTGATCAACGATCGTTTCGCCACACACTTTACCCCGCCGCGACGTCCGGGCCTGCAGCCGCCCGGCATTCACTACGACTTCGTCACGCCCGAGTACACCTCCTTCGACGAGATCCAGGCGGAGAAGTGGGAGACCTGTCGCGGGATCAGCAACTCCTTCGGTTACAACCAAGCCGACGACGAACATAGCTATCTCTCGGCAGAGGCGGTCATCCGTATGTTGGTCAACATCGTGAGCAAGAACGGCAACCTCTTGCTCAACGTTGGCCCACGGGCGGACGGCAGCATTCACGAGCTACAGCGCAAGTGCCTAGTCGAGCTCGGCGCTTGGCTGGACGTGAACGGCGAGGCGATCCGGGGCACCCGTCCCTGGAGTCGCGCCGAGTCAACGACCTCGGAGGGAATCCCGGTCCGCTTCACCCGGAAGGAAAACGCGCTGTACGTGCTGCTGCTAGACACCCCCCGCGAAGTCGAGGTTCGCATTCGGAGCTTGCGCGCGGTGGCCGGCGTCGAGTTGCGCTTGCTCGGCAGCGACCAGCGCCTGAAATGGCGCCAGAGTGGCGATGATCTGATCGTCCGCCTTCCTGCGCCGCTTCCCGATCGCCCCGCCCACGCTCTTAGGATGTCGATCCCGACATGACGGATGCAGCGCCGTTGGCCCTGGGGGGCAGACTTCTTGCTGCGCCAGTGCATTGGCAGGGGGAAGTCGGGGTCAGACGATGCGGTACACCCCAGGTACTCGACGAGGCCGGGGCCGATCCGCCCCTTCCGTAACGAAGACGCTCTGGTTGAGACGACCACCACGCCCAGACAAGGAGAACGCGCCATGACAGCGACCGAGCAATTGCGGCACGAGCACGAAGCGATAACGCTGGTCCTCTCAATTCTCGAGAAATTATGCCAGCGGCTGGCCAATGGCGAAGAGGTCAATCCGGAGCATTTCGGCCAAGTGCTGGAGTTCATCCAGGTCTTCGCCGACCAATGCCACCACGGGAAGGAGGAGCAATTTCTCTTTCCCGCCCTCGAAGCGGCCGGCATCCCCAAGGCCGGCGGGCCGCTCGGCGTGATGTTGAGCGAGCATGAGCACGGCCGCGCCCTCGTCCGGCAACTGGCCGCCGCGTGGCAAAAACACCGCTCGGGCGATCGCGCCGCCGCGGCCGCGGTGACTGCGAGCGCGCGAGAGTACAGCACGCTTTTGAATGCTCACATCTTCAAGGAAAACAATGTCCTCTTTCCGATGGCCGAGGCGCGCCTGTCGGCCGACAGCCAGCGGCGGCTGCTGGAGGAATTCGAGCGGCTCGAAATCGAGCGCATCGGAGCAGGCAGGCACGAGCAGTTCCACCAAACTTTGGATTTTCTGAAGCAGACTTATCTTGGATAAATCGATCAGGACGGGATAGGCCGGTCAAATCTCTGGGATCGGCCGGCCCGCGACCGCGTGGCGGTCGCGCATGCATGGTCGCGAAATTAGGGATTTATATCCATGCCTACGACTGTCGTTACCGAAAATTGGATCCCGGCATAAAACCTTCCCGGTCGCGGGCGTACCGGGCGGGCTTAGCCGAGGAGGCCCCACGAGCGGCGATTGCGGCGATTGCGGCAGCCCCCCGTGGCGCGTTGGCCGAATCGGGCGGTAGCGGGCAGGCACGGGCCGGGTTGCGATTGTACGCGCCCGGGATACATTCCGCGCGACCGTACGAGTCGCGTGAGGGCGCTTTCGCGAACGCCCTGCTGCGACAGTGCGCGTCCTGCGGCTACTTTTTCGCGTCCGCCGGCACCGGAATCTCGACTACTGGATCGTCGCGATCGTCGTACTCCAGACGCAGCGCCTTGGTCATCACAGCGTGCATATCGTACATGCACGTCGTGTAAGTAAGCTCGAGGATCTCCTCATCGGACAGAAACGACTTCAGCTTCGCGAAAATTCCGTCGGTCACTCTTCCGCGTAGTGCGACCAGACAGTCCACGTAAGCGAGGACTGCCCGCTCCTCATCGGTGAAACAGTCCGCGACCTGCCAGTCCTTGAGCGCCGCGACCTTTTCGTCGGAGAGCCCAACTCGGCGGCAGGACTTGCAGTGCTGCGAGAAGACGAACTGGCTGCCGACCAGCCAACCGGCGCGCGTCTGCCCAAGCTCGCGAAACACCGGATTCAGTTTGCGATCCGGACTTTGATAGAACCGAAAGCCGCGCATCGCGTGATCGAGCGCATCGGGCACCAGCGCAAACACCGTCCACCAGTTGCCCGGCGTTCCAGTCTCGGTGCCGGGATTGGCGACTGGGTCGCGATCGGGACCGAACAGCAGGTCGTAGGCTTGAAGAACCACCTTCGCCTTCGCGTCTTTGCGGGAAACCTGTCGCAATCTCGGCATCAGAGTCACACCTCCACGAAGATTCTTAGCGTCAACCGTCACTGGTTCGGCAACGAGATAGTCAGCGGTGCTGAAAGCATCGCGTCCGGCCACAGGCGCAACATTTGACAATTACTCTGCGACGTATCCAACATCACGATCGTCGAGGGCGACAGCGGTCTAATCATGGCAGACCCGTCGGCCTCGACCGAGGCCGCCAACGAGATAAGCATTCAGGAAAACCCGCAAATCCAACGGGCGCTGAAAGTTGGACGATCTATCACCGCTGACCAATCGAGTTGAGGCGTCGCCGGGAGGTTAAATCGATGTCGCAAATTGCCAAGCCGTCATTGAAATCGTCATTGAAGACCCTGATCGGCCAGCAGAAGTTCATCCTCGCTCCGGGCGTCTACGACCTGGTCTCGGCGCGAATAGCCGATCAGCTCGGCTTCGATGCCCTCTACGTCACCGGCTACGGAGTCGCCGCCTCGCACCTGGGGCTCCCCGACGCGGGCTTGGCGACCTACACCGACATGGTCGGACGCGTGCGTGCGATCGCCGAAAGGACTTCGACCCCGCTCATCGCCGACGCCGACACGGGGTACGGCGGATTGCTGAACGTGCGGCACACGGTTCGCGGCTATGAGGCTGCGGGTGCAAATGCGATCCAGATCGAGGACCAGGAGATTCCCAAGAAATGCGGGCACACTTTGGGACGGCGAGTCGTTGCGCTGGACGAGATGGCCGCGAAGATCCGGGTTGCCGTTGACAGCCGCCGGAGCGACGAAACGCTGATCGTCGCCCGCACCGATTCGCGCACGGCGCTCGGCCTCGACGAAGCGCTTCGGCGCGCCGAGGCCTATGCCAAGGCTGGCGCGGACGTGATCTTCGTCGAGTCTCCCGAGAGCGAGGAGGAGTTGGGGCGCATCGGCGGCGCGATCAGCGTGCCGCTGATGGCGAATATGGTCGAGGGTGGGCGCACTCCGCTGGTCAATGCCAGCCGACTGAAAGAACTGGGCTTCGATATCGCGATCTATCCTGCACTCGGATTGATGGCGGCAGCTGAAGCGACTAGCCGCGCGTTCACATACCTGCGCGACCACGGAGGGAGCGCCGGCGCGGACATTCCGCTCTTCGGCGGAGCCGGATTGAAAAAGATGAACGAGTTGATGGGCTTTTCTGAGGTCTGGGATTTCGAGCGCGAGTACGAGCTTAGCGACTGACGCCCCGCGTTTGCGGCCCTGTAATTTCGTTCATGCGTTCAACTGATTTTGCACGGCGGGCATCCGGCGCTCGCGGCCCGCAAGATTGGCGGCTATGTCGACGCTTGGCATGTGGAGCCGGATCCGGGCTGGACGATCATGGGGTACACGCGCTATCGCAGCCGCCGCGATATGGCGAAGCTGGCGATCGATCCACGCTTTCAGAGCCTGCACAAGTTCAAGATCGCGGGCACGGCCGAAACCTTTTCGTTTCCGACCCATCCATTTCTGACCCTCTACATCGGCCCGCGCATTTGGGTGGCTTTGACAATAGCGCTCGTCGCGGCTCTGACCGATCTCACGATCCTTGCCCTCGCCTGAACCGAAGCACGGAGAAAAATCGTGGGGCTACTTCCCGAGAGCACGAAAGGTATCGCGGACAATCGGACGCAGCGAGAACGTCTTTCGAGGCATCGGCAGATATGGCAGCGTACTTGCCCCGGAGGGGGACTGAATGAAGATCGGCAGAACCGGCAAAATCGTAATCAGCTCGGCGGTCGCCGTGCTCGTGATCGGTGTCTATCTGTTCTCGCAATACTGGTACTACGCGCCCGGTCTCATCCAGAGCATCCGCGATCCAATTCAGCCCAATCGTCCCGTCCAGTGGCAGGAAGGCCCGGCGACCGCAGCGGCTGCTCCCGACCAGCGCCCGCCCAATATCGTCCTGATTCTTGCCGACGACCTCGGCTACAACGACATCACGCTTAATGGCGGCGGCGTCGCCGGCGGTGCGGTGCCCACGCCGAATATCAATTCGATCGCGCACGACGGCGTGGTTTTCACCAACGGCTATGCCGGCAATGCGACCTGCGCACCGTCGCGCGCGGCGATTATGACCGGCCGTTACGCGACGCGCTTCGGCTTCGAGTTTACGCCCGCTCCGGTCGCGTTCATGAAGCTGGTCTCGACGTACTTTCAACACGGCCCCCACAAGGCCATCTTTCATTCCGAGCGCGTGAGTCAGGTGCCGCCGCTGGCCCAGCAGGCGGTGCCGACCACCGAAATCACCATGCCGCAGCTTTTGAAGACGCGCGGCTATCACACGGTCTTTCTCGGCAAGTGGCATCTGGGCGAAACGGAGCAGACGGCTCCGAATGCGCGCGGCTTCGATGAGTCGCTGGGCTTTCTGGCGGGCGCGTCGATGTACCTGCGCAAGAACGACTCACAGACCGAGAACTCGTACCAGGATTTCGACCCGATCGACAAGTTTCTCTGGGCCAACCTGTCATTCGCGGTGACCAATAACGGGAGCCGCCGATTTTATCCTTCCGAATACATGACTGACTATCTGGGCGACGAGGCGGTGAAAGCGATCAAGGCGAACCGCAACCGCTCCTTCTTCATTTACCTTGCATTCAATGCGCCCCACACGCCCCTGCAGGCGCTCAAATCCGACTACGACGCGCTGCCTCAGATCGAGGATCACCGGCTGCGAGTATACGGCGCGATGGTCCGGGCGCTTGACCGCAACGTCGGTCACGTGCTCGACGCGGTTCGAAGCAATGGGCTGGAACAAAACACGCTGGTGTTCTTCACAAGCGACAACGGCGGGGCGAACTATATCGGCCTGCCGGACATCAATCGGCCCTATCGCGGATGGAAGGCGACCTTCTTCGAGGGCGGAATCCACGTCCCGTTCTTCATGAAGTGGCCGGCGAAAATCCACCCGGGCACGATCTATCCGCTGCCCGTCGCTCATGTTGACATGTTTTCGACCGCGGCGGGGGCAGCCGGCGCGCCGATACCGTCGGATCGCGTGATGGATGGCGTAAACGTGCTGCCCTTTATCGCCGGCGTATCCGCCGGCACGCCGCATGGCACGCTCTTCTGGCGCTCGGGTCCATACAAAACGGTGCTCGACGGCGCATGGAAGCTGCAGATCGACGACAAGCCGAACAAGATCTGGCTGTTCAATCTGAAGGACGATCCCACCGAGCACCACAATCTGGCCGAAGGCAATCCGCGGCAGGTCCAGGACCTGATGAAAATCCTCGACCAAATCGACGGTCAGCAGGCCAAGCCGCTGTGGCCTTCGCTGCTCGAGGGCCCGATCGACATCGACCATCCGCTGTCTTACCCGGAAAGCGACAACGATGACTACGTGTTCTGGTCGAACTGAAATCGTGCGCGCCCTTAAACGATGAACCGATTCCGCGCCTACTTCGCGCCACGAGCGGCGCTCGCGGGACTGATCCTGTCCGTGCTTCTCGCGTTTGCTGCGAACGCGCCGCCATCAGCGCACGTCCGGCGCGCAATGTCTGAGCGCCGGCTCCGATGCAAAGCTGCAGCATGGAGGCATGGCATGGGTGCCCGCGGGTGATTACGCGATGGGCGATACCGTCTATTCCGAAGAAGGGCCGATCAGCACCATCCATGTAGACGGCTTCTGGATGGACCGCTATGACGTGACCAACCGCGAGTTTGAGCAGTTCGTTAACGCTACGGGCTATGTGACCCAGGCCGAGAGCGGCGTAAGCGCGACGGCGCATCCGGGGTTGCCGGCCGAGATGCGGAAGCCGGGCGCGATGGTCTTTGTCGTGCCGCGCGCCCTCACCGGCATGACCGACATCTCGCAATGGTGGCGCTATGTTGTGGGCGCGGACTGGCGTCACCCCGCGGGCCCGGGGTCATCCATCACCGGGCGCGAGGACTTTCCGGTCGTAGAAGTGACCTACAATGACGCAATCGCATATGCGCGATGGAAGGGCCACGAGCTACCGACCGAGGCGGAATGGGAATGGGCAGCGCGTAGCGCCGACCCGAGTGCCAAACTCCGCCACGAGCAGCCCGCGAACGCCAATACCTGGCAGGGAATATTTCCCCTATCCAACAGCGGCGACGACGGCTTTGTGGGCCTGGCGCCAGTTGGATGCTATGCACCAAACCGGCTCGGCCTCTACGACATGATCGGCAATGTATGGCAGTGGACGGCGAGTGAGTACGCGCCCGATCACAGCCTGGCCGAAGCTTACATGCCCGACCGCCGCGCGGCGGCGACGCCGGACGCGCAGGAAGTCCCCTTCTACACGATCAAGGGCGGCTCGTACCTGTGCGCGCCCAATTACTGCATGCGCTATCGCCCCGGTGCGCGCCAACCGCAGGAAGCCGATCTCGCTGCCTGCCATCTTGGCTTCCGCACGATCCTGCGAAGACAAGGGTCTTGAAATTTGGACTCAGCTGGCTGACAACGTCGCCTTCCGCCACCATCGAATCCGGCGTAAAGCGCAATTCGGGGAATGCAAATGTCGGTTCATTTTCAAGACCGCCAACACCCTGATTTCAGGGCTCCTTGCTTCTTGGGCATGGATATATGAAGGTTGCCTGAGAGAAGCAGCTGGCCCACTCTCGTCCCCAAGCCTCCGTGGATACGGCATCCTCTTCCATCCCAAATAAAATGGATCGGTTTTCTCCACTTGAGTAGCGCTTCAGGCTCCGGGTCTTGGCCTTCTCCATCTACCGCCGAAATTTGCTGAAATCGGGTTTGCGCCGCTCCATGAAGGCGTTGCGCCCCTCCATCGATTCCTCGGTGCGATAGTACAGCCCGAGCGCGGTTCCGCCGAGCGCGCCGATCCCCTTGATATGGTCGGTGTCGGCATTGAAGGAAGCCTTGGCGATTCTGATCGCCGTCGGGCTTATGGCGAGGATTTCGCGCGCCCATGCGCGCCCCTCGTCCATCAACTGGGCTGCCGGGACCACCTTGTTCACCAACCCCATCCCGAGCGCTTCTTGCGCCGAATACTGCCGGCAAAGGTACCAGATTTCGCGCGCTTTTTTCTCACCGACCACACGCGTCAGATAGGCGGTGCCAAAACCGGGATCGACACTCCCCACTCGCGGGCCGACTTGGCCGAAGCGCGCGGTATCGGCCGCGATCGAGAGATCGCAGATCACGTGCAGGACGTGTCCTCCGCCGATAGCGTAGCCGTTGACTGCGGCGATCACCGGTTTGGGAATGTCACGGATGATCGCATGCAGCTCCTCCACATTCATCCCGCCTCGGTAGCCGGCGCCGCTGCGCACTGATTGATCGCCGCCTGAGCTGAACGCGCGGTTCCCCGCGCCGGTGAGAATCACGACACCAATCGTTCGGTCGTGCCAGGCATCTCCGAATGCGTCGATCATCTCGTAACGGTCTGGCCGCGGAAAGCGTTGAGGACCTCCGGCCGGTTCATCGTTATAGTCGCGATTCCTTCCGCCTTCTCAAAAATGATGTCCTGAAATGCCATGTGCCCTCTCCCTGAGATTTTCCTTCAGCTTGACACGTTTCGAGAGCATCGGCGCACCAACCGCAGATGGGGGCCGTGCACCTAAAGCGGCGAGCACGTCGGCCAGCACCACGCATCGCTGGCGATCCAGTTCGTCGAGACGCCATTTCGTCAACGTCTCCCGACGCACCAGTATGATGTTGCCGTTCGCCTCCGCCACGTGTCTGTTCAGAGTTATCGGAAGCGCCGGTACGTGGAACTTCGATGGCCGAGAGACGGCCCGACGCCTTCGCGCCTTCGCGCCTGCGTGCCGTAGCCGCAACCTCCTGAGCCGTTGGGAACACCCCACCGTCAGGCCGGCCAGAGGCCGTTTCCTCTGTAGATTTTACACGACGCCCGTGTCACGAAGGCTCGGTGGAATGCAGAGTCCTGCACGGCACGGTCATTGCCTTATCGAATCGCTGCGTGCGCACTCGACCCCCCTGAGCTCTACCTCGCGGCGAATGTGCACGGCCTTTCAACTCCGAGGAGGTGAAGCATGCCAGTTCTTAAGACTGCTCGCTTTCGGTTTGCGATTGCTCTCGCGGCGTTTGCGACGTTCCCGGGTTGCACTTACTCGCTGGTGCATGACAATCCGACCGCTCCACCCAATGTCGTGGCGCATTGTGAAGGTTCCGAGAACATCGATGATTCGTCGATCGCGGTGGTTCCGATCCCCTTCGTCGCCTTCTTCTCTCCACATGCCGAGCTGCACCAAATCGGACCGGACGACTATCTGAACCGATGCGGCCGGCCGACTCAACTGGTGAACCGCGACGTCACTTTGGACAAGACCAACTGCATCGCTGCGTCTTTGACGGAAATCGTGACGGCGGGGATTTGGCAATGGTGCCCCGCGACCGTCTCCTATAACGCAGACGTGACGAGCTCGCCTTTGCCCACCCAGCCACCGGAGCGCCTGAGCTCGAGCACGCAAGCGCCGCTTGTTAGCAGCGATCCGCGGTGACTAGCGGCCAGCGGATCACGCAGTCTGACGGGCCAGGCTGCGTGGTCCGCGCTGATCAATCGGGCTCTCTGGCGATACGCGATGCAAGTCTCAAAGAGGTTCCTGCCATGGAGATCAACAACTGGCTGCGCGGCGGCAGCCCAGGTGAGACCGCCGATGCCGGCCGAGGCGTCTTTACGGTGCTGATCGCACTCGGCCTGCTGATGCTGGCAGGCTGGGGATGCAATCGGAGTCGGGGAGTCGAAGATCATCTTTCGCTCGGCGCCCGTGCGATGAGCGAAGGCAGGCTCGCCGACGCCGAACGTGAGTATCAAGCGGCGATCCGGATTGCGCCCAACGATGCACGCGCCCACGCGGCCTTGGCCGATACCTACGCCTCGGAGCAGATTCCCGTGATGGCGCAGTCCGCACATTCGGCGGCGGCGGACTACGCTGCGCAGTCAGAACTCCGGATGGCGGAGGAGCAGTATCGCGCCGCTATCGCGCTCGATCCGGCGTCGCCAAAGAATTATCTCGGACTGGGCACGGTGCTGGCTTCCGAGAAGGAGCCAGCCGAAGCAGAAGCCGAGTTGCGCACGGCAATCGGGCTCGATCCCAGGAACGCGCAGGGGCATTTTCGGTTGGCCAATCTGCTGAGCGCCGACACCGGACGCGATCAGGAAGCCCAATCCGAATATCAGCAGGCTCACGCTCTCGATCCGGGCCTGGTCGTGCCGAGCGCGCCCGCTGCCGCGCCGCAGGCCGCAAGCAGCGTTTCGGCTGCGCCGGCGCTGAAAGAGACTCAACAAGAAATTTCTGTTGACCAAGAACTCGGAAGTTTATGAGCAGCCCGAGGAGACCAGCCGGGTGGTCGGGAAAGTGCGCCGCCAGAAATTCGTGACCTCCGGCCCGCGATCGGCACGCCGGCTTCGACGCGGTCTTCACGTTGAAGCACCTCGGCGGCAACTCGCCCGAGTGCCGCAAGGCCATCGCAAAGGCGGCCGAGTGGGCGCTGAACTGCCGCAACAAGGACGGCGGCTTCGGCCACTTCCCCGGCAGCCCGTCCGACGCCATCTATTTCCAGGTCGGGACGCTGGTCATGGCGGGCGTCCTGAAGCCGGTCGATCCCCTCCCCGCCGACCCGGAACTGCTCGGCTGGGGACACCTCCTGCCGGTGCGGCAGACCGCGCCGGGGCGATGACGGTCGGCCGCGGCGACTGAATCCGCCCGCGACGGGTCTATCATGAGCCACAGGAACCGCCTCTCCCTGGGGCTCGCGACATGGCGTTGCAGCGGAAGTACCTCTTTCCCGCGTCATCGAGATGAACTACCAGGCCGGCCGCCGCCTGGGCGTCAACGTCTACCTCATCGACGGCGGCAGCGAGTTCCTGCTCATCGACATCGGCTACCTGGACACCGTCGACGAGATCGTCGAGCTGATCCGCCAGATGGACTTCAACCTGTCCACCTGCAAGATGATCATCGCCACGCACGCCGACGCCGATCACATCCAGGGCATGGCCCGCGCCCGCGAGCTGCTCAAGACCAAGGTGGCCGCCCATCCGCTCAGCGTCGAGCCGCTGGAGACGCGGCGACGAGATCATGACCTACGCCACGCATCAAGGCCCAGGACATCGACATCCCGATGCCGCCCTGCAAGATCGACCTGCTGCTCAACGAGGGCGACGTCATCAAGGTCGGCGACCTGCAAGCTGGAGGTCTGGCACACGCCCGGGCCACACCGCCGGGCAGCTCAGCTTCAAGATGGGCAACCTGCTCTTCAGCGGCGACAACATCTACAAGGACAGCTGCGTCGGCGTCATCGACGCCCATCACGGCTCGAACATTCCCGACTTCCTCAAGTCGCTGAAGCGCATCGAGCAGGACGATGCCGAGTTCCTGCTGCCCAGCCACGGCCCGGTCTTCCGCCGCGACAACCGCATCCTGCAGAAGGCGATCGACCGGCTGACGCAGTACCAGTACATGGCCGACTTCGGCACCTGCGCCATCGCCTGGCCGCTGCTGGACGAGTGGGAGAAGGACGTCCGCGCCGGCCGCATGCCGGACTTCGGCCGGGAGTAGTACACCGCGGGGTCACTGGGATTGTCCCCCGACCGCCGGCTCCCCATAATCCTCACATCGACAAGCGGCCTATCGGGAGTGCGGAAGCACCGTGAGCGAGCCGAGGGCGTCTTGCCACGCGGGAGGCGGTCGAAGATGCGCAAATGGCTGCTGGCCGGGGTGCTAGTCGCGGCGGGCACCGTCGCCGCCGGAATCCTATGGCATCACTCCGAGGCCCCGACGGCCTCGACGGAAGTCCTCCGCTGGGGGGCCGACGCCGCCGGCGGGCGCCCTACGTTTACCGCGACGCCGACGGCAAACTGGTCGGCTTCGAGGTTGACCTGGCCAACGAGTTCGCCGGCCGTCTCGACCTGCGCAGCGAATTCGTGCAGAAGTCCTGGGAGAACCTGCCCGAGGGCACGTCCGGCGGGGCGACGTCGATATCATCCTCAACGGTTACGAGTGGTCGCCGGCCCGCGAGCGGCGGATCGATCTCGACCGTCCCCTCTACAACGCGCCACCGTCAAGCTGATGGTGCCCCGGGAGGCTCCCAAGGGGAAGGACTTCATCGAGTCCTGGGACGACCTGCGGAAGCCCAACAAGAACGGCGGCCGCAAGCGCGTCGGCGTCCTGCGCGGGTCGCTGACCGAGGTCTACATGCGGAAGGAGTTTTCTCGCTACGTCGATGTCCTGGCCTTCAAGGAAGGGACGACCGGCGCGATGGACCAGGTACGCAACGGGCAACTCGACGCCACGGTGCAGGACGACCTGACGGCGGATTACTATTCGGAGCACGGCTACCAGGGCCTGCAAATCGTGGGCGAGCCGCGCGAGGTGAAGGGCCACGGCTACTACGTCATCTTCCTGCGCCCGCAGGACCGCGCCCTGCACGACCGGCTCAACGAGGCGCTGCAGGCGATGATCGACGACGGCACCCTCCGCAAGATCTACGAGGCGCACCACATCGTCTGGAACAAGCAACAGGATGGCCTGGCCGATCTGGCCAAGGATTGGCCCCCCGTCGATACTGAGCCGGAGCGGACGCTGCTCGACGAGGCCCGGGTGCTGGTCCAGGGCGCCGGCGTGACGGTGCTGCTGTCGTGCCTGTCGTTCCCGCTGGCGGTAGCGCTGGGCCTGTTCGTTGCCCTCGGCCGGTTGTACGCCCCGCCCGCTGGTGGCCGGCCCGCTGACCGGCTACGTCGAGCTGCTGCGCGGTACGCCGATCCTCTTGCAGCTGTACGTCATCTACTACCTTCTTCCTTATGCGGGGATCACGTTGCCGGGCTTCTGGGCCGGGCTGATCGGACTGGCCATCAACTACTCGGCCTACGAGGCGGAGAACTACCGGGCGGGTTTGCTGGCGGTGCCGAAGGGGCAAATGGAGGCGGCGCTGGCGCTGGGCCTGACGCGCTGGACCGCTCTGCACCGCGTCATCATCCCGCAGGCGGTGCGCATCGTGGTGCCGCCGGTGACCAACGACTTCATCTCGCTGTTCAAGGACACGTCGATCTGCTCGGTCGTCGCGGTGATGGAGCTGACGGGCAACTACGACCAGCTGCGCATCGCCGAGCCGGACCACATCCTGCGCCTCGCCGGGATGACGGCGATTCTCTATCTGCTGATGAGTTATCCGCTGTCGCTGGTCGCTCGCCGGCTGGAGAAGCGCTTCCCCAAGGTGGTCGTCTGATACGCCCACCGGACGGGCCGATCAGCGCTCGAAGAACAGCCTGTAGATAACGACCAGCCCGAAGACCATCGCGGACGAGAGGAGCAGGACGGTGCCGGCCGTGGAGCAGCCAGGCGGCCGTCGGGTTGTCGCTGGTCCGCACTTCTGTCAGGACTCGTTTCAGCTCTCCCTCGACCTGTTTCCGCAACTCCTCGTCCTCGGTTTCCCGCGCAGCGTGACGTGGCACAGGGCCGGGGCCGGCTCCACCTCCAGGTAGGCACTCCGTCGACATCCTCGACCGAGGTGGGGTAGGCGTGCGCCGCTCCGCCGGGGGCGGGGGTGCCGGCTCCGTGGCCGCCTCCGGCGCCTTGTCGGCGAGCGGGCGGCCCTTGTTGCGCGCGGGCGATGAAATAGCGGTTGCCGCGCACGACCACGACAGGCCGGCGGCGTCGAGGACGCCGGCGAGCACCTCTTCCAGGCCTCGGGGTGGACGTTGTAGACGGCGGTCTGGCCCTGGCGTCGCCACAGGACGTAGGCACTGCCGGCGACCACGAGGACGAAGTAGGCGATGAGGACGGCACGTTGCCGACGTTGAACAGGGTTGAGCACAGTCCATCAAACAGGTCCGCGAACGAGGCCCAGGCCCCGCCGCCGGATGCGGATCGGCCGAACAGCGCGGTGCTCCGGCCACGCTCGGTGAAGCCGTTGAGGATGCCCGGCAGGCCGAAGGCGAGGAAGCCCGAGGCGGCGAAGAGGAGGCCGGCGAAGTCCCAGGCGGCCGACACCAGCAGGGGATGGCGGCGCCGGTTGATGAGGCCGAGGATGAGACAGTAGGCTGCCAGCGGCAACAGAAAGGCCACGACGATCAAGGGGGGCTCCTCGGGGAGAGCACGGCCGGGGGCGGAAGTACAGTTATTCTAGCGGGTCGTCGTGTGCGACCGCAAGCGCGCCGTCCCGCTGGCGGCTACGGCGAACGCGGCCGTCTGGACGCTGTTCCGCCCATCCCTTACAATTCATCACTTCGCGGGACGTTTCCCCTTCTGAGCCGGCCGCTATGCCGAAGACTCCGCCGACAGCGCGACGCCGCCCACGGTCGAGGGCTTCCTCCGGACCGTCCTCCGCAGCGGACTGCTCGACCGCGAAGCCCTGCAAGCGCTGCTGCGCAGCCTGCCGCTGGACCGGCGCAACGAGCCCGAGGCGGTCGCCGACCACCTCGTCAAGGCGGGCCGCCTCACCCGCTTCCAGGCGCGCAAGCTGCTCGCCGGCACGGCGCTCGGCCTGGTCCTGGGCCCGTTTCACGTCCTGGCCCCCATCGCCAAGGGCGGCATGGGCACCGTCTACCTGGCGCGCGACGCGCGCGGCGGCCTGCTGGTCGCCCTCAAGGTGCTGCCGCCGGAGCAAGGCCCGCGAGGAGGAGCGCTTGCTGGCCCGCTTCCGCCGCGAGATGGAGATGTGCCAGCGCGTCTCGCACCCGCACCTGGCCTGGACCTACGAGGTCGGCATCTGCGCGCGGGGTTTACTACATCGCGATGGAGTACATCCCCGGCCGCAGCCTCTACCGCCTGATCCAGGACGAGGGGCCGCTGACGGTGCCGCGCGCGGCCCGGCTGTTCGCCGAGGTCTGCCTGGCGCTGGACCACGCCCACAACCAGGGGCTGATCCACCGCGACCTGAAGCCGTCGAACATCATCGATCACCCCCAACGACCACGCCAAGGTACTCGACCTCGGCCTGGCCCTCATGGAGGGCGAAATCCACGGCGAGCGCGAGGTCATCGGCGGCGAGGGCTACGTCGTCGGCACGATGGACTACATCGCGCCGGAGCAGACGACCGACCCGTCGAAGGTGGACGCGCGCTGCGACGTGTACTCGCTGGGCTGTACGATCTACTTCGCCCTGACCGGCCGGCCGCCGTTCCCCGGCGGCTCGACCAAGGAGAAGATCCTCCGCCACCGCAACGAGGAGCCGGCGCCGATCGCGCAGCTGAATGCGGCCGTGCCGGCCGGCTTCGTCGGGTTGGTGCAGCGGATGATGGCCAAGGACCACGGGCAGCGACTGCCGTCGGCGGCGGCGGTGCGCCACGAGTTGATGGGTTGGGCCGACAAGGGGTCGGGCCTGCCGCTCGACCGCCCCGAGGACACCGGCTACGAGCAGGCGGTGGCGCGCCTGGAGGCGGAGGAGCCGTCGGCCGAACAGATCGTCGGCGACGTGCTGCCGGCCGACGACGAGCCGCCGAAGGACGAGGCCCCGCTGGCGCTGCCGCCGGACGAGCCGATCCCCGACGCCATCCCGGTCGGCATCCCGGAGCCGGCCCGCCCGAACCGAAGCGCACCTCGCGCGTCGTGCTCGCCGACCCGGTGGAACGGCGTCCCCGCTTCGAGCCCGAAGCCACCGGCATCCCGCCGTGGCTGCTATACGGCCTGACGATTGCCGCCGGCATGTTCCTCGGACTGGTGGCGCTCGTCGTGCTCTGGCTGGTCTTGAGAAAGTGACTCACCACAGAGACACAGAGGCACAGAGAATTCGGTCAAGAAAGGGAGGCGAGCGTATGCGCACGCGGCCGGCTCAGTCGTCGTCGTTTCTTTCCTTCGTCCTCCTCTTCTCTGTGTTCTCTGTGCCTCTGTGGTTCACTTTCTTTATGAAGCCCGCCTTTGGACAGCTGCCGCAGCCGCCGGCCGACGCCGGCAACTTCCCCGAGCCGGTCGATGTGCCGCGCTACCTGCCCGCGGCGACGACGGCGCCGAAGGCGATGGTCGCCGCGGCGCACCCGCTCGCCGCCCGCGCCGGCGTGCAGGTCCTCAAGGAGGGCGGCAACGCCATCGACGCCCTGGTCGCGGTGCAGATGGCGCTCAACGTCGTCGAGCCGCAGTCGTCCGGCCTCGGCGGCGGCTGCTTCATCGTCTATCACGACGCTAAAACGGGCAAAACCTACTGCATCGACGGCCGCGAGGAGACGCCGGCCGCCACTCGCCGCGAGGACTTCCTCGATGCGAAGGGACGAGTAGTCGCCGAGCCGCTGACGGGAGGGCTGCCGGTCGGCGTGCCCGGCACCGTCGCCGCGATGTGGCTGGCGCACGGCCGCTGGGGCAAGCTGCCGATGGCCCGCGTGCTGGGGCCCGCCATCCGGCTGGCGGAGGACGGCAGCGGCGTCACGCCGCGCTTGCAGGTGGCCATCGCAGTCCACCAGACGCGCTTCCTGCGCTTCCCGGAGTCGAAAAAGCTGTTCCTCCACGACGACGGCTCGGTGCCGGAGCTGGGCGAGCTGCGCAAGAACCCCGACCTGGGACGCACCTTCCGCTTGCTGGCCGAGCAGGGGCCCAAGGTCTTCTACGAGGGCGAGATCGGCCGCGACGTGGTCAAGGCGGTGCGCGAGGCGCCGTTCCAGCCCGGCAAGCTGTCGGCCGACGACCTCAAGAGCTGGTCCCCGCTAACCCCTAGGAACGCCTCCGGGGAATCTGCGTTGACACCCCTGAGCACCGTTTTCATAATTAAATTGAGGCAAAGTCCCCTTGACCGCTAGGCAAAAAGTCGCTCGAACACGCCCTGGAAGAGGCCGTTTCTCGCGCACTTCGCGATAATTTGGCACCGCTTCAGCGCACCGCCGACGAACTGCACCACGCCTGCGCCGATTTGGTGGCTGCTTGCGCGTCCAGCCGCCCCAGCAATGCTCTGCCGTCGCTCCTTCGCGCCCAGACCGCAGCTTCGGCGCTCGCAGCCGGACTTTCTGTCCTTTCGAATTTTGTTGCTGTGGCGCTAAATCCGCGCGAACAACATGCCGCAGAAGGGTCGGCGACTGCCGTCGAGGATCCCGCTCCTGCGGTTGACGTGAGCGCCGAAGCGGAAACCGTCGAAGAGGTGGTCGACGAAGCTCCCGAGACCGTACACGAGCCCGAACCGGTTCATTCACACGCCGTAACGCCCGCGGACGAAATCGCCGCCGAAGCTCACGTCGAAGAGCATCCCTCCGTCGAAGTTCCTGACGAAGTTTTTGCCGCACCGGTCGCCGAAGAAAAACTTAAAGCGTTCGATGTCGCCGCTCTGCCCACCGAGCTTCAGGACATGCACAAGCGCGCGAACCGCGTTGCCAAAGTCGCCATGCAGGACATCAAGCTGCTTCAGCCCAAGGAAGTGCGCGCCGGGCGCGAGCACAAGGACATCTGCACGCGGCTTGAGAGTCGACATCGACAAAGCTCGAAAGGAATACGACCGCCGCTTCCGCGCCATTCAGGATCATCCGGTCGACTACTTCCATCACTGGATGGTCGAGATCCTGGCCGGAGGCGACAGCAACGCGCTCGGCGAGTATCCGTATCCGTCACCCGTCCTGCACCGTTAAAGACTCGGTCAAATACGTCCGTGCTAAAATGGAGTGTGCGCTTTACCTTCGCTTTGAGTTTTGTCTTTCTTTTGTCGCTCGCCGGATCCGCAGCGCCAAAACCTGCATCTGCGCAAACAAAAAAGAAAACTCGCGCCGCTTTCGCGCCTCACGCCGCCAATACAGCGTCATCAAAACAACTCGAGCAACTGTCGCGCGATTTGAAACAGAAGAACGCTTCGGCCGCATATGCGAAGTTGAGCGCCATCGCGAATCAGAAGTCCGCGGGCCTCACTTCTGCGCGCGCAGCCTGGCGCTCGGCTATTACGATCTCGGAAATCGCACTATCCCCAGGCTGCGCAGTGGCTCAGCCGCGCGGAAGCCGATCCGCTCCTGCACGACTACGCGCTCTTCTACACGGCCCAGGCAAATCTTGAACAGAACCGTAACCCCGAAGCTTTCGCGCAGTTCAAGCAGTACCGCAAAGAAAATCCTGACTCCGTCCTCACCGATCAGGCCGTACAAGGCCTCGCCACTGCCGCGCTCGCCACAGGGCAAGCTGGCGAAGCCGTGGCTGCGCTCGATCTCTATCCTGAAACCAAAGACAAACCCGCGCTCCTGCTTCTTCGCGGCGACGCGCACGCCGCGTTTTCGCAGCCCTTACAAGCCGCTGTCGATTACCAGGCAATTTATCTGAAATTTCCGACCAGCGACGTCGCGGGGAAAGCCGAAGAAAGGCTCGACAGCCTCCGCGGAACCCTCGGCGGAAAATTTCCGGCTATGTCGCTTCAGCATCAGCTCGAGCACGCCAACACAATCTATGGCGCGCATCAGTGGAGCAACGCGCGCAACGAGTACTCCCGCATCATTTCCGAAGCCACCGGCGCCGAAAAAGAGCGCGCCGAACTTCGCGTTCTCGCTTGCGGCCTCGCCTTGGGCGCAAGCCCCGTTTCGATCGTCGCCCTCAGCATTTCCGATCCCGACGTCGACGCCGAGCGCTACTACATCGTCGCCAATCACTACCGCATCCAGGGCAGGGAAGCGGACATGCTTGCTGCGATCGAATCCGCCGCCGCCCGGGCTCCCCAAAGCAGTTCGACCGAATCCGCCTACTTTCTCGCTGGTAATTACTTTTGGGTTGAGCTGGATCGCGACCGCGCCGCCACCTACTACAAGCGCCTCGTCGATTCTTTTCCGTCGTCCGTGGATGCGAACAACGCGGACTGGCGCGTCGTGTGGGCATCGATCATCAAGCGCCAGCCCGACGCCGCTGATCTTGCCGTCAAGCACCTCTACCGTTTTCCAGCCTCGCCGTACACATCCGACGCGCTTTACTGGCTCGGCCGCCTCGCCGAAGAATCGGACAACGTCGCACTCGCTCGCGCTTACTACCAGAAGTTGCAGGAGCGCTTCCCCGCAAAACTACTTCACGCAGCTCGCCACCGCTCGATTTCGCGTAATCGGCCACGGTCCCGGCGCGGCAGCCCCCGTGCTCGAAACGATTCCTCCGGTTCCGTCCGTCAAGCGCCTCGGCGACACGATTCCGCCGCGGCGGCAAAGCGAAAAGCCCGCGCCGATGCCCTCGCATCCATCGCGTTCGACGCGTCCGCCGAACTCGAACTTCGTGCCGCGTATGCCGCCACCGGCGAACCGCGTCTGCTGCTCGAGGCCGCGCAGGACGCCGTCAACGCCGGCCACGTAGGCGCGGCCATCGTCACCGTGCGGCAGATGTACCCGCAGCTCGAAGCGCGCCCCCTTGCTGACGTTCCGCGCGAGGTGTGGCTTCGCGCGTACGCCTTGCCGTTTCAACCTCAATCCGCCGCCGGGCGCACAGGTCGACGTCGATCCGATGCTCGCCGCCGGTCTGATCCGCCAGGAATCCGCATTCGCGGCCGACGCCCACTCCTATGCCAACGCCTACGGACTGATGCAGCTTGAGCCCAAAACCGCGCGCAAACTCGCGCAGCGCAATCGCGTCCGGTATTCCTCGTCGCTTCTCGTCGATCCCGATTTCAACATCCGCATCGGCACCATCTACTACGCAGGCCTCCGCAAGAGTTATGGCACGGACGAATCCGCTCTCGCCGCGTACAATGCTGGCGAAACGCGTGTTTCGCAGTGGAATGTGGGCCAGTCCTATCGCGAGCCCGCCGAATTTGTCGATTCGATTCCGTTCACCGAAACGCGCGAATACGTGGAACTGGTCACACGCAACGCCGAGATTTACAGGAAGCTGTACGGGGAGCCCAATGAATCCCGCAAAACCGCAACCGGCCACGGCGGCAAGTAGCATCGCGCTGTCGCGAAAAGTCGCGCTGTTCACCGAATCCGTCATTCGCGAGATGACACGTCTGGCCATCGCCCATAAAGCTGTGAATCTTTCCCAGGGCTTTCCGGATTTCCCCGCGCCCGCCGAAATCAAGCGCGCCGCCGAGGACGCCATCTCCGCGGACATCAATCAGTACGCCATCACCTGGGGCGCGAAAAATTTCCGCGACGCGATCACCGCGAAATCGGCCGAGCGGACCGGCATCGCCATCGATCCGGAGCGCGAAATCACGGTTTGCTGTGGTTCCACGAATGATCATGTCCACCATGATGGCCATCATTAATCCGGGCGACGAAGTCGTCATCTTCGAGCCGTTCTACGAAAATTACAGCCCAGCGGAATCATCTCCGGAGCGACGCCACGCTTTGTGAAACTTCGCGCGCCCGACTGGAATTTCGATCCCGAGGAACTTGCCGCCGCCTTCGGCCCAAAAACCAAGGCCGTCATCCTGAACACGCCGAACAATCCCACCGGCAAAGTTTTCAATCGCGCCGAGCTCGAAATGATTCGCGACCTCTGCGTTCGGTGGAATTGCCTCGCGATCACCGACGAAATCTACGAATACATGCTTTACGATGGTGCCGAGCACATTTCGATCGCCACGCTCGACGGCATGCGCGAGCGCACCGTCACCATCAATGCGCTTTCGAAAACCTACGGCGTTACCGGCTGGCGCGTCAGCTGGGCCATCGCTCCGCCCGAAGTCAGCTTCGCCATTCGCAAGTGTCACGACTTCTCACCGTCGGAGCCGCCGCGCCGCTGCAGGATGCGGGCGCTGTGGCGCTCAAATTTCCCGCGGAATACTATACGAGGCTCGCCAGTGACTACGTCGCGCGCCGTGAACGTCTGCTCGGCATTCTCACCACCGCCGGGTTCCGTTGCTTCAAGCCGTTCGGCGCCTACTACATCGTGACCAACATTCCCGCATTCGCGGTCTTCCGGATGATGTCGTGTTCGCGAAACATCTCGTCACGGAAATAGGTGTCGCGGCCGTGCCAGGCTCGAGCTTCTATCGCAATCCCGCGGACGGTCGGACCCAACTTCGCTTCACGTTCTGCAAAACCGAGAAAACATTCAGGCTGCGGAAGAACGTCTCGCGAAGCTCAAGCCGCTCGCGGCGCCCTGGAAGTAGTCGCGCGCCACCACGCGGCATCGGTTCGCGCCGCGTGCTAGAATCCGCCTCGGTCACGTATGCCGCTCTCTCTGCTATTGATCCCGGCTGGCGCGCCCCTCGTCGAAGACGGCGAAGGCTCGATCTTCGATCTTGCCGCCAGCGAAACGCGCACGTTCCTCTGCACGATGGAAATCACCGCGCAAGTCGAGCAGGAGTCTGTCGAACTTTCCGTTTGGGGATCCGAGGATCGAGAAACCTGGGAGAAAAGGCCGCTGCTGATCATGCCGCAGCGTTTTTACAAAGGCGATACCAGCCAGATTCTTGACTTGTCGCTGCGGCTTGAAATCCATTACATTCGCGCGCGCTGGAATGTTTTTCGCTGGGGCCGCGTTGCGCCGCAGCCCATGTTCGTTCTCGGTTTCACCGCCGCTGAGATTCCCGCGTTCTCTCGACAACGAGCGTAGACCGCGTTCGCGAGCCGTACGTCACTGATGCTGTTGTAGCGTCGGCGCATTTCCAGCTGGCGGTGTGGGCTCGGGAATCCACTTTCTGCGCCACCACTTCGCGCAATTCCTTCGCCCGGCGCCCCGCGGCGCTGTCCGGATCGAGCTTCACATCTCGTCGATGTCCGCCTCGGCCGCGCGATAGTCCTTTTCCTTCAGGTGAATGTTCGCGAGCAGTCGGTAAATAATCGGCGCAGCAGGCGCCAGCGACCGCGCCTGTTCGGCCGACGCCTTCGCTTCGTCAATCCGGTCTTCAAGAAAAAGCGTCCGCCCCAATTCGTAATGCCCCAGCCAAAAATCCGGGCTCAACGTTATGCCTTGTCGCAACTCTTTCTCCGCTTGCGTGTAATCTTTACGATCCGCCGCCAGCGTTCCGAGCCCCACGAATCCTTCTCCGTACTTTCCGTCGCTCATATCGATCGACTTCTGAAAGCTCGACGCGGCTTCGTCGCGTTTTCCCTGCGTCAAATAAGCCATCGCCACTTCGTATTCCGCCTCGTAATAATTCGGCGCCAAACTCATTGCTTGCTTGAAATCGTCGAGCGCGCCGGCGGCATCGTGTTGCTCGTTGCATTCCGTCCCTTCCCGACGTCACCAGATCGCGCGCCTTCTTGGGTATTGAGAGCTCGTGGCTCGAAACCGAAGTCGCCTTGTGGGAGATGTCGCTGCTCTCCACCGGCTGGAGCGTAATCACCAGTCCCTTGCTGGACGCGAACGACAAATCCACCGACACGCTTGCGCGTTCGTAGCCCTGCACATCGAGCGCGAGTGTGTACATCGCCGGCTTCAAATCGTAAATCACGAAGCCGCCGGACTCATTAGTTGCCGCGTCCAGCCGGTCCGCGCCGTCCTCCGCTTGAAGTTGAACCATCACGTTGTAGGCCGGATGAGACGTGTCGCCCAAATACACGTTCCCCGATATGGTGAAGCGATGCTCGGGTGCCGTTGCGGCATCGTTCTGAAAAGCCTGAACGCGGCAGGGAACCGCAAGGAAGTGAAGAAAGGAGTAGGACGGCGAATCCGAACGGGTCATGGCCCACCTCCACCCGAAAGACTCGCCCGTCAGTATAGCACCCGCGCGCCGGTGTGGACCGAACCTTTACATTTACGATTTGCCCGCGAGGCTGGCCTTGATGTCTCCGCCCATACGCTCGACGATCGGCATCTTCGTCGTCGCCTACATACTGTCGCACCACGTTGCCGTCCTCCCCGATCAGCACGTACGTCGGCAGCGCGTTCGCGCCGTACTGGTGCATCATTTCATGGTTCGAATCGATTTTCTGCTCCCAATTCGTCCCGTTGTTCGCGACGAACGTGCGCCACTGGTCCTCATCTTCGTCTTCGCTCACGCTCACGACTTCCACTTGGTCGCTTCCGTAGATGGCCTGAAGCTGCTTTAATCCCGGCAGCGCGTGGCGGCATGGCCCGCACCACGTTGCCCAGAAATCGCAGAATCGTCACCTTGCCGCCGGACGAACTACCACCGAAAATCCCGGCGCCGCTTCGCCTTATCGGCAATCGGAGCGTCTGAGGCATGTTCTGCTCGTCAAAAATCTTCACGGCTTTGGCCTGTGTGCTTTTCTTTGCCCGTGATGCCCGCGCGAGTTCGCCCAGTGAAGTCGGCTGGTCCGCTTGGGTCCACGTTTCTCCGTTTTGCGCGAACGAATTCGCGGCGGGCGTGGCCTGCTTCGCCGTAGCGTTCGCGGGCGCCGGTTTGCCGTAGGCCCCCGCAGCAACTGCGGACGTCGAAGGCGCCGCGTGCGGCGTGGGACTTTGCGCCCCAGCCGTCGCACCGAACGCCATCGATAGCATTCCCAGCCCGAGTGCGAGCAATTTTCGTCGTGAGCGCCCCCTCATCGCGCGCCCCGCTCCGGGTTACCGCGTGTTGATCACCGCGTCCGGTTTCGTGAACAGGGAACTGTCCACCGGCGCGTTGTTCTCGATCTTCGTTATGTGAACCGTATAAACGTCTCCCTGCTCCACATGGCGCAACTTAAACGGAAAGAAAACTCCATCCACCGAGCGGTAATCGTCCAAAAATGTCTGTACCGTGTAATCGCCACTTGAGAGGTGCACTGTGTCGTCGAGGCGCACGGGGAAACCGCTGCACGCTGTCGAAATACGCTTTCGACGAAATTTCCTTCTGAGGCTGGAAGTCCAGCACGTAGGTGAAGTATTTTTTGACCTGCGCCGTCGCGACCGTTTTGCCGGCGGGAAGCTGTAGCAGGATGTTCACGCTCCGGTTGAATTCCGAGTCGTGCATCCACGCCACCCGCGCCGCTCCGGTCAACTCCAGAATTCCGCCCCGCGGACCCTCGATCCACGCCGTTTTGCCGTTGCAGGTTTCGCGCAGCGCGATGCCATTGCGAAACGTGATCTTGGTGAACCGCAGGTTCGGCGCCTGCGCGAAAATTTCAATCGCCGCGAATCCGGACTCGTCCTCGGTCTGGTAAATGCCCTTCATGTAGCGCGACGTGAAATGGGACCACGCCTCGCGCCCGCCCACGGCCGCTTCGTATTTCTGAAGGATTTCGCTCGGTGTCGGAATAGGCCTGGTGGCGTCTCCGGTGATCACCGGAGCCGGGGCCGACGCCGAAGAATAGCCAGAGCCGCCGTCTTCATCGGCTCCCCTAGCGTAGACTGCGCGCGCAGCACCGGTGCCGTCGTAATCGCGATTGCTACCGCGACCGTACAAATCCACGCTTCCGTGACCCTCATCGGCCCCTCCCGGCGCAAGGTTCGCCTGCTGTTTCCAGTATGGGTGCCACGAATTGCGGACCCGATTCGTCGAGGGACGGGCGTGGCGAACAGGGAACTGTACGAAGGAGCAATACATAGCCGAT
>CAWHNS010000005.1:0-169642 GCA_963830715.1 uncultured delta proteobacterium | reverse complement strand
CGAAGAAGGATCGCTGGCCGCCTTCGACAGCGAGAAACAGGCCGAAGAGCACGGTTACGAGCCTTATCGCCGCGGGCCTCAGCGCGAGATCATGAACAGCGAGGAAGTCGCGCGCGCTTGCGAGGCGCTGGCCGATCAACTGATCCAGGACTTGCCTGATTTGGGCGCCGTCGCGATGGTTGGAATAGTCAGCCACGGCGCCTTGCTAGCGACGCGGCTGCGCGACCTGATCGAAGCGCGCACGAAAGTCCGGCTGCCTTGCGCAGCCGCAGATGTAGTCAGCGGCGCCGGCACTATCCAGCCGCTCGACGGGACCGCCGATTTCGAGGTCGAGGGCCGCACCATCGTGCTGGTCGATGACGTGATTCACAGCGGATGGACCGTGCAGCGCGCGATGGCGACGCTGTGGAAGCGCGGGCGGCCGGCCGCGATGAAGCTCGCGGTGCTGATCGACCGCGGCCATCGTGCCATTCCAATCCGCCCAAACTACGTTGGCAAGAACGTTCCCACCGCCCGCGCCGAACGCGTCCAGGTCCGGCTTTCGACCTCCGAAGGGCAGGCCCATAAGCATCCCGACCGCGTGGTGATCTACTCGATGCTCGAATCGCTGAAGGAACCTGAGAGGGCAGGGTGACGTCGATTCTTGTCACGGGAGGCCGCGTGATCGATCCTGCAACCCGCACGGACGGCGCCTTCGATGTACTGATCACGGACGGAAGGGTCGCCGCGGTCGAGCGTCCCGGAGTCCTCGATGGGCGCCGGCGTCAGGTCGACAGCACGGTGGACGCCTCCGGCTGTTGGGTCGTGCCGGGCCTCATCGACGTACACGTTCATCTGCGCGATCCGGGCTTCCCGGAGAAGGAAACAATCGCGAGCGGATTGCGAGCCGCGGCGGCGGGTGGATTCACCACCGTGGCCGCGATGGCCAATACGTCGCCGGTTGACGACACTCCCGAAGTCGCGCGCTACACGCTGGATCAGGCCCACCATGCGCACGCGGCCCGGCTCGTGCCGGTGTCGGCGGTGACCAAGGGGCTGCTGGGCCGCGAGCCGGTCGATTGTGCCGCGATGGTAGCCGCGGGTGCGCGCTTGTTCTCCGACGACGGGATTCCGATCGATGACGAGACTGTTCTTTCCCAGGCGTTGAAGAAAATCAACACTCTCGGCTTCGCCGTTTCACTCCATGAAGAAGACCGCGCGCTGTCAGCCGGAGGCGCGGTGAATGAAGGTCAAGTCGCCCGGCTGCTCGGAGTCGCCGGCGTGCCGGCTGCGTCCGAGACCGCGCGTATCGCACGCGACCTGGCCCTGGCGGCGCGCGATGGCGCCGCGGTTCACGTCGCCCATGTCTCCACTTCCGAATCCCTGGAGTTGATCCGCACTGCGCGCACGAACGGCGCGAGCGTCACCTGCGAAGCGACGCCGCATCACTTCACCCTCGACGAGCGCGCGGTGCTGACCTGGGGACCGAACGCCAAGATGTCGCCGCCGCTCCGGCGCTCCGACGATGTCGAGGCGCTGATCGCCGCGCTTGGCGACGGAACCATCGACATGATCGCGACCGATCACGCGCCGCACGACTGTGGCTCCAAGCAGATGGACCAGCTCGCCGGGTTCTTCGGACCGGGGAACGTCGCGCACGATCGGCTCGCCCGGCGATCTCGCGCAAGCATTCACGCGCGCCGCCAACGGCGTAATCGGGCTCGAAACCGCCCTCGGTCTCGCGCTTCGCCTGGTGCATCGCTCGCTAATCTCGCCGGTTCGCCTGGTCGAGCTGATGTCGCTGAATCCGGCCCGGCTTCTGCGGCTCGAAGCGGGCACGCTGGCGCCAGGAGCCGTCGCGGACGTCACGATAATTGATCCCGAACCTGGCGATGGTCGCGTCGATCCGGCCAAGTTTCTGTCCCGGAGCCGCAACTGTCCGTTCGCGGGAATGGAGCTGAACGGCAAAGCGATCCTGACGATGGTCGGGGGCACAGTCGTTTACGACGCGCGGCGGGGAGAGCCGCTATGACGGGCGCGCGCGGCCGCGAGGCGATCCTGGCGCTCGCCGATGGAACGATCTTTAGCGGCCGGGCCTTCGGCGCGGATCGGCGAGGCCGTCGGCGAGGTCGTGTTCAACACCGCGATGACCGGTTATCAGGAGGTGCTGACCGATCCGTCGTACCGCGGACAGATCGTCTGCATGACGTATCCGGAGATCGGCAACGTCGGAATCAATGCCGAGGATGCCGAATCGCGGCGCGATCTACGTCGAGGGATTCGATCGTCAAGGAATACTGCGCGCAGCCGTCGAACTGGCGTGCCGAGATTTCGCTGGGCGAGTATCTGGCGAACAGCGGCGTGGTTGGAATCGAGGGTATCGATACGCGGGCGCTCGTCCGCCATATCCGCACGCACGGCGCTCAGGAGGCGGTCATATCCAGCGCGGATACTCGACGCGGCGCAGACTGGTCGCGAAGGCCAAAGTCGTCGCCGGGATTGATTGGCCGCGATCTTGTAAAGGAAGTGACATGCGCGGCCGCGTACGATTGGGATACCGGCGACTGGGAGTTGGGGCGAGGCTATCGGCAGATCGATCAGCAGAAGCTTCGCGACGCGCCGCTGGTCGTCGCGGTCGACTATGGAATCAAGCGCAATATCCTGCGGCGTCTGGTCGCGACGGGCGTTCAGGGTGAAGGTGCTGCCAGCTTCGGCGACCGCGGACGAGATCGTGTCTCACAATCCGGACGGCGTTTTTCTTTCCAACGGTCCGGGCGACCCGGCCGCGCTGCCCTATGCCTGCGATGCGGTCCGCGGCGTGATCGGCAAAAGACCCCTGTTCGGAATCTGCCTCGGCCATCAGATACTGGGGCTGGCGCTGGGCGGCGAAACCTACAAGCTCGGATTTCGGCCATCACGGCGCGAATCATCCGGTGATGGATTTGCGCACGCGCCGGGTCGAAATCACCTCGCAGAACCACGGCTTCGCGGTCAACGCCGAGTCGCTGGCAGGACGCGCCGAACTCTCGCATCTGAATCTGAACGACAAGACCGTCGAAGGGCTTCGCGGCGTCGGAGTTCCGTTCTTCTCGGTCCAGTATCATCCGGAGGCGTCGCCCGGGCCGCACGACGCGGGCTATCTGTTCGGGCGTTTCAAACGCCTGGTCGAGGCATTCCCTCGCTATGGCGCCGGCGCGCTGGATCGAGTCCTGGCAACCGAAGGTGACAACGACCCGGCGCTGAACGGCTGAGTTGACTGATCGGAATAACGGGAAGTCGAAATTGCCGCTTCGCAAGGATCTCAAATCTGTCCTGTTGATTGGCTCCGGACCGATCGTTATCGGCCAGGCGTGCGAATTCGACTACTCCGGCACGCAGGCGCTCAAGGCGCTGCGGGAAGAGGGCCTGCGCCTGATTCTCATCAACTCCAACCCCGCCACGATAATGACCGACCCGGACCTGGCCGATCGGACCTATATCGAGCCCATGACCGCGGGTGTGATCGCGAAGATCATCGAATGCGAGCGTCCCGACGCGCTCCTGCCTACCGTGGGCGGACAGACTGCGCTCAACCTCGCGATCGAGCTTGCTGAATCCGGAGTGCTGGATCGATTCGGCGTCGAGCTGATCGGCGCAAAGCTCCACGCGATCAAGAAAGCCGAGGACCGCGACCTCTTCAAACGGGCAATGGTCAATATCGGTTTGGAGGTCCCGGCCTCCGCCGTCGCGCATTCCCACGATGACGCCGAACGAATCCGCCGCCTGCTCGATCTCCCGTTGATCATTCGCCCCTCGCGCACGCTCGGCGGCACAGGCGGTTCGATCGCGCGCGACCCTGACGATTACCGCGCGAAGATCGAATGGGGCCTCCGGGCTTCCCCGAGCCACGAGGTGCTGGTCGAACAGTCGGTGGAAGGATGGAAGGAGTTCGAACTCGAGGTGATGCGCGACGGCGCCGACAACGTCGTGATCATCTGCTCGATCGAGAACCTCGACCCGATGGGGGTCCACACCGGCGATTCGATAACCGTCGCGCCTGCGCAGACCCTGAGCGACAAGGAATACCAGGTGATGCGCGACGCGGCGCTGCGGATCATCCGCGAAATCGGAGTCGACACCGGAGGCAGCAATATCCAGTTCGCGGTCGAACCCGGAACGGGCCGGATGGTCGTGATCGAGATGAATCCGCGAGTGTCGAGAAGCTCCGCGCTGGCCTCCAAGGCGACCGGCTTTCCGATCGCGAAAATCGCGGCGCGCCTCGCCGTCGGCTATCGGCTCGACGAGATCCCCAACGACATCACGCGCATGACGCCGGCCTGCTTCGAGCCGACCATCGACTACGTTGTGACCAAGGTTCCGCGCTTCGCATTCGAGAAGTTCCACGGCGCCGTCGACGAGCTGGGACCGCAAATGAAATCGGTCGGCGAAGTGATGGCGATCGGGCGCACATTCAAGGAATCCTTGCAGAAAGCGCTGCGCTCACTTGAGATCGGATCGTATGGACTCGAGAGCCGCATAGCGGCACTCGGCCGTGACGCCGCGGTCGCGGAGGTGCGGGCGAATCTCCGGGTTCCTCACAGTCAGCGCCTCTATTACGTCGCCGACGCGCTGCGGGTTGGAATCGCGGTCGCGGAAATTCACGCGCTCACCAGGATCGATCCCTGGTTCATCGACGCGATCTCGGAAATCGTCGCCGCCGAGTCGCGAATCGCAAGTGATCCGCTCGACGGCGAATTGCTGCGCGAAGCTAAATCGATGGGATTTTCGGATCGCCGGATTGCGGAGCTGAAAGGCGAGGACGAGCATGCGATTTCGCGCCGCCGCCGCGAGCTGCGCATTGCGCCGGTTTACAAAACCGTCGATACCTGCGGCGCCGAGTTCCAGGCGTTCACCCCCTACCTCTATTCCACCTACGAAGGCGAGGACGAAGCGGAACCGGACCAGCGCCGCAAGGTGATGATTCTCGGCGGCGGCCCGAATCGCATCGGCCAGGGAATCGAATTTGACTATTGCTGCGTTCACGCGAGCATGGCGCTCAAGGAAGACGGCTTCGAGAGCATCATGGTGAACTGCAATCCCGAGACCGTCTCCACCGATTACGACATCTCCGACCGCCTGTACTTCGAACCACTGACCTTTGAAGACGTAATGGCGATCGTCACCCGCGAGCAACCGCTCGGCGTGATCGTCCAGTTCGGCGGGCAGACTCCGCTCAAGCTCGCCGTCCCGCTGGCGCGCGCCGGGGTGAAGATTCTCGGCACGCCGCCGGACGCGATCGATCGCGCCGAGGACCGCGAGCGCTTCAATGTCCTGGTCGAGAAGCTCGGTCTCAAGCAACCACGGGGAATCCTTGCGCGAGACCTCGATGAGGCGGTCGCCGGCGCGGCGCGGATTGGCTATCCGGTGCTCATTCGTCCTTCATATGTGCTCGGCGGGCGCGCCATGGAAGTGGTGCTGGACGAATCCGCGCTGCGGCGCTACGTGACCCACGCGCTGCAAGCCTCCGAGCGGCATCCGCTGCTGATCGACCGCTATCTCGACGGCGCGATCGAAGTTGACGTCGATGCGATCGCCGACGGCGAGACGGTGGTGGTCGGCGGCATCATGGAGCACGTCGAGCACGCCGGAATACATTCCGGCGACAGCGCGTGCGTCCTGCCGCCGCGCGGTCTCACACTCGAGTTGCAGAAGGAACTCATCAGGCAAACGCAGCTCCTCGCGCGCGAGCTCGGCGTGATCGGCCTGATCAATATCCAGTACGCAATTTACCGGGGCGAGGTATTCATTCTGGAGGTCAACCCCCGCGCTTCCCGCACGATCCCGTTCGTCAGCAAGGCGATCGGAGTGCCGCTCGCCAAGCTCGCATCGCGGGTGATGACCGGCAAGAAACTGGAGGAATTAGGTTTCGTTACGGAGCGCGTGCCCCGGCACGTCGCGGTGAAGGAGTCGGTCTTTCCGTTCGTGCGCTTCCCCGGCGTCGATACCATCCTCGGCCCCGAGATGAAGTCCACCGGCGAAGTGATGGGGATCGACGAGTCGTTCGCGATGGCTTTCGCGAAGGCCGAGCTGGCGGCCTCAACCGATCTTCCGGCCGCGGGCACCGCCTTCATCAGCGTGCGCGACGAGGACAAAGCATCGCTGGAGCCGATCGGGCGCGGATTGAGCTCGATGGGGTTCGCGTTGATCGCGACCGGCGGCACGATGCGATTCATTCGCGGCCTCGGTATCGAATGCGCGAGGGTCAACAAGGTGGCCGAGGGCAGTCCGCACGTCGTCGATTTGATTCGCGAAGGGCGGATCGCGATGGTGATCAACACTCCGGAAGCTCGCGGCGCCGAGGATTCGTTCTCGATCCGGCGCACTGCGCTGGAGCAGAAGCTGCCGTACTTCACTACGATCGCCGGCGCGCTCGCGGCGGTAGAGGCAATCGGCGCGCTGAGGGGCACCTCGCTAGAGGTCCGCGCGCTGCAGGATTATCATCGGCAACGCTGAGGCGGCAACTTTGCCGACGCCAGCAGGTTTCACGGCCTGGCTTCCAGCACCAGGTTGAACGGCGTCGCGGTGGCGCGTCGGAAGCGGCGGAATCCGCCGCCGGTGACGACCTCGCGCAGCCGCGCCTCTCCGGCCTGCGTGCCGAGCGCCAGCCCGACTTCCTGCGACAGCGACGCCGGCGTGCAGATCATCGTTGAGGCGGCATAAAACATCCGGCCGATCGGGTTCAGGTTCTCCTCGACGCTGTCGCCGGCGAACGGCTCGACGATCATCCAGGTGCCGTCGCCGTCGAGAGTCTTGAGCACGTGCGCCGCCGCCCCCACCGGATCGCCCATGTCGTGGAGACAATCGAAGAACGCGACCAGGTCGTAACGGCCCGGATAGTCTTTGGCGGTCGCCTGTTCGAATTTCACTCGATCCGCCACGCCTGCTTCACGAGCGGCCTCGCGCGCCCGTTCCAGCGAGGGGACGTGATAGTCGAATCCAGTGAATGACGATTTCGGAAACGCCTTCGCCATCAGGATAGTCGAAGCGCCGTGGCCGCATCCGACGTCGGCGACGCGCGCCCCGCGCTCCATTTTTTCTCTCGCACCTTCGAGCGCTGGAATCCACTCCTGCACCAGGTGCGCGGCGTATCCAGGCCGGAAGAAACGCTCCGTGCCGCGGAAAAGTGCGGGATCGTGTTCGTGCCATCCGACGCCGCCGCCGGTTCGAAACGCTTCCGCAATCTTGGGCTCGTCGCGGAATATCGAACTGATGATTTCGAACGCGCCGGCTACGAATGCCGGTCCACCTTCATCGGCGAAGGCCATTGCCTGCTCGGGCGTCATGAAGTAACGTCCGCTTCCGCGCTCTATCATCACGTATCCCGAAGCTGCCTGCTGCGCCAGCCATTCGCGGATATAGCGCTCCGCCGTACCGGTTTTGCCAGCGAGTTCAGCGGAGGTCATCGGACCGTGCTGGGCCAGAGCCTTGTAGAGGCCAAGTTTGTCACCGACCACGACCAACGCCCCGCCGATCGTGGCGCTCATGTCGCCGAGCATCTTCTGCATGAGTTCGTTCAGCTTCGATTCATCAACTGCCATCGCGCATTCTTCCTCCAGGTCTCGCATCCTGTGGGGAACCTTCCGCAAGATCGAACTACCACCCGTTGGCTAAACTCTACTTCAAGCGTGCTTTGAAGGCCAGCTTGATGCCAAAGGAGCATGACCGGTCTTGACGTCAGGCCACGCCAAGTCGACGCCTTCGACGCTCCGGCCCGAGACGCCGATCGAGGCGATGCCCGGCATCGGACCGAAGCGTGCGGCTGCTCTCGCCGGCCGCGGCATCCAGACCGTGGCCGACGCGCTGTTCCATCTGCCTTCGCGCTACCACGATTGGCGCGTGCGCACGCCGATTTCGCAACTGCGGCCCGGCACGACCGTGGTCGTCGAAGGAGAGCTGGAGGGTCTCGCCGAGCGCCCGATGCCGGGCGCGCGATGGCGCCATCTGCTCGCCGGATGGCTCCGCGATTCCGACGGCGCTCGCGTGCGCGTGGTCTGGTTCAATCTTCCCGCCTACCTGCGCGGCCGATTCGTGAATCACGATCGCGTTCTCGCCTACGGCAAAGTATCGACCGCGCCGGATGGATCTCTGGAGATCGCGCATCCGGAGCTCCACTCGCTGAGAGATGGCGACAGGCCGCCGATACATGCGGAATATCGATTGCCTGACTCGGTGAGTCAGCGATTGTTCGCGAACCTTGTCGCGCGCGCCCTCGCGGAGCTCGAAGGGGCGATCTCCGGAGCGCTGCCCGACGGTTTGCGCAAAGCGGCCGGAGTCGCGCCATTAAACGAAGTCCTGCGCGCGCTTCACACGCCGGCGGCCGACTCGGATCTGCAATCGCTTCGAGAGGGCACAAGCGTCGCTTACTCGGCGCTCGCGCTCGACGAGATGTTCGCGTTTCAGCTCGCACTCTGTATCGAGCGGGACCGCGCAGGAGCGCGCACGGGTCGTGCGCTCGGCGGATCGGGCAAGCTGACGGATCGATTCCTCACCACGCTTCCGTTTCAGCCGACCGCATCGCAGCGCGCGGCGATCGCCGAAATCGAGGCCGACATGGCGCGGCCGCGGCAGATGAATCGCATTCTGATGGGCGACGTCGGCAGCGGAAAAACGGTCGTCGCGTTCTGGGCGGCGCTGCGGGCAATCGAGTCCGGCTGTCAGGTCCTGATGATGGCCCCGACCGAGTTGCTCGCCGAGCAGCATCACGCAGCGTTTGCAGGGCTGTCATCCGGGATTGCGGTGCGAAGCGCGATCTTGACCGGCAAAGTGACCGCCGCGCGGCGAAAGATGGTCCTGCGCGACCTCGCAAGCGGAGAGGCATCGATCGTCTTCGGAACCCAGGCGCTGATCCAGGAGCGCGTTCGGGTCGCGCGGCTCGGACTCGCGATCGTCGACGAACAGCATCGCTTCGGAGTATTCGATCGGGCGCGTCTCAAGTCTCTGGGCGCGACCGCCGACATGCTCCTGATGACCGCGACGCCGATTCCGCGCAGCCTCGCGATGACGTTGTTCGCGAATCTCGACGTGTCATTCCTCGACGAGTTGCCGCCCGGCCGAACGCCGATCGTCACACAGATTTTCGACGAAGACGAAATGACGGTCGTCCACGCGGCGTTGCGGGCGGGACTCGAGGCCGGCCATCGCGCTTACTACATCGTGCCATTGATCGAAGGCGACGGTGACGATGACGAAGACGTGCCCTCGGTAATCGCGACGGCGCAGCGATTGCGCGATGACGCGCTCAAGGGCTTCCGAATCGGCGCGATGCACGGACGGATGCGCGCCACCGACAAGCAAAGGGTCATGACCGACTTTCGCGATGGCGCGCTCGACGTCCTGGTCTCTACCACTGTGGTCGAGGTCGGTATCGACGTGCCGGAAGCTACCGTGATCGTGGTGAGCGCGGCGGAGCGCTACGGCCTCGCCCAGCTCCATCAGTTGCGCGGCCGCGTGGGGCGGGGCAGGGCGCCCTCGCGATGCTGTCTGGTGGTGTCGCGCGACGCCGACGCGCGCGCCCGCGACCGTATCGGCATCATGGCGCGGAGCAGCAGCGGCGTCGAGATTGCCCGCGCCGATCTGCGCATGCGCGGTCCCGGTGACCTGCTCGGTGCGCGTCAGGCCGGCGCGCTGCCGCTCAGATTCGCGCATTTCATCCGCGATGAGGCAATCGTCCAGCGCGCGCGGGATATCGCCGAGGACTGGCTGCGCCGAGACCCGCGGCTCCTGCGCGAGGAATCGGCGGGAGCCCGGAGGGCGCTGGGCCGGATGCTGGAGTTCGGTTTCAGCCTTGCCGATATAGGCTGAGGGTTACGAAACTTATAGAGTTGGCAGCAGCTTGGCGAGCGCTCGGACGCCGGTCACCTTGGCTTTGGGGGTTGCACCAGGAATGGCGAATCGCTCAAAAGGCCCGCCTGCCGTCGAGAGAAGGCGCGAGGTCTCCGCCGGCGGCCTCATCTGGCGGCGCAAACCGCGCGGCGGATTCGAGGTCGTCCTGGTCAGGCCCGCCGGAAAGGAATACTGGGTCCTCCCCAAGGGCCACGTGGAGAAGGGCGAGAGCGTCGCGCAGGCCGCTCTTCGCGAGGTGCGCGAAGAGACCGGCCTCACCGCCGCCGACGCGAAACCGCTAGGCGATATTTCCTACATCTTCTCGTTCCACGAAAATCCCGGCGCGCCGCTGATGAGGGTGTTCAAAAGCGTCCACTTCTTCCTGATGAAGTTGAAGGATGGTGACACGTCGGCCCACGACGCCGAAATCGATCAGGTTGCGTGGCTCGACCTCGACGAGGCGGTGCGGACGGCAAGCTTCGAGAACGAACGCCAGCTCATCTCGAAGGCTGCGGCGATGCTGGCGCAGTGATCATCGATGCGAGAGTTGGCGCGCGTTCGCTGGTGGCGCGAACCGGCGACCGGGGCGGAGGCGCCGGGCGGTCTATTCGGGTCGCCTTCCAGACGGCCGCGGCGAGATCTGGCAGCGCGCAGGCATCTCCTCGCCGGCAATCGTGAGTACCGCGCTCGACCTGGCCTCGACGTGATGCGGTGTCGCCGGCGCCGAGGAACCTGTCGAGCGCTCCTGCATAGGCCGTCGCGAACCGCTGCGCCGACTGCTCGTCACTGAAGAGCACGAGCCACAGCACCGTCAGGCTTGTGCCTCTACGCAAGGTGACTATCCGGTCGCCAGCCCATCGATCGGCAAGACCAACTTCCGGCGCCGATGGAGTCAGGTTGCGCTTGAGGATCACTTGCAGGAGTAACCCGCCGAGCGTGTTTGCGTCGACCCTTTGCCAGTCCGGCAGAACGGCCTGGTAGCCGCGAATATCGATCGCGGCGGGCAGGGTAGGGCGGTCGAAGTAGAGCGCCGGATGCATGATCTGGCGGCTCGATTGAGGCGGCTTCCGGTAGAGGCCGTCCACCGCTCTCCATCCGCCGCGATGAAACGCCTCGCCGACGAAGCGCGCTCCGGCGGAGTATTGGAAGATCAGCGGCGCGGTCAGCGCTTCAGGCACGCCGCTGGTCTGCGCCGCAAATTGCGCCGGAAGCTGGTCGAGCCTGTCGACCAGGGCGGAGACCGTGGCGTCGTCGATCTTCCCAATCGTGCAGGCGAGGCCGGCGACCGTCGCATCGCCTTCGGCCACTGATTTCAGCGCCAGTTGCCGATCGTCGTTGTCCTTGATCGCCTCCAACTGATCGGTGACGGCAAAATGCTGGTCCTGGAGCGCGTGGGTGAGTTCATGCGCGAGCAACATCTCGCCCACCAGGTCGCGCTGGGTCATGAACTCGGTGACGCGGTTCCAGAACCCGGTTTCGCCGGCGCCCGAGACCAGAATCATTTCCATGCGGTGCGGCTCGTAGAAACCGGCGATCTGGCTCTTGAGGAGCTTGAGTGTTTCGGCTTCGAGGTCGATGCCCTTCGGATACAGCCCGACCATCGCGCCGGTTGAAGCCTCAATCTTCAACTGCTCGTCGGTATAATCGCGATGTATCTCTTCGAGTATTACCTGCCCGGCCTGGTCGGGCGTCATCGCGACCACCGGAACGGGGATCTTGAAATTCAGTTGGCGCAGGGCCTGAATGCCCTCCTCGATCTGCCCGGCCTTGGACAGGTTGACGCTGGCGCCTTGCACGATCGCGTACGCGCAGCCGCAAAAAGCGCCGAAGAGTAGAGACAGGAGGGGCTCGGCGCGGGCGTGATCGGAAGAGACGCCGGCGCGCCGATGGCCGGCGCATCACTCGGCCACTACCAACACGGGCAGTCCAAAACGGGAGGAGCCGGCCGCTCGCGCCTGGGCCTCGCCGCGAGTCGCAAACGCACCCATCCGGACGCGGTAGTATCGGCGGTTTGCGGCGTCGAGCGTGTCGATCCGCACATCGGAGTAGTACGCGGCCAGCCGGCCGCGAAGCGCCTCCGCATTGGATGCTTCCGCGAAGGAGCCGAACTGCACGAAGTAACGCGGGCCGCCCGGCAAGCATCAGCGCGCCCGGCGGCGCGCCGATCACCTCCATCCGGCACCGTGCGCTGCCCGGACCCACTACCCGAGCACTCGCGCCGCCGCGTGCGACAGGTCGAGCACGCGCCCCCTGCTTAGCGTGCCGCGATCGTTGATTCGGACTTCAAGCGATCGGCGATTCTCCAGGTTGGTCACCATCAGGCGCGTTCCGAGCGGAAAGATGTTCGACGCGGCAGTCATATCCTCCTGATTGTAGACTTCGCCGCTTGCCGTGCGATGGCCGTCGAATCCGGGCCCATACCATGAGACGTCGCCGACCAGGGTCGAAGGGGCAGGGTGCTGAGCCTGACGCGCGGCACACGCCGCGAACAGAAGCGCCGACGCGACCGCAAGTCCCAGCCGCAGTCGCGTTCCCTCACCGCCGCACACGCCCATCGCGGATAGATTATAGAGCAGGCGCGCGGCAAGAGGACAAGCCCCGCCCGAACTGTGAAGAGATGCGCGCCCGGCGCTTCGGCGCGAATTACCCTCCGTGATACCATCGATCCCGCTTTTACCGATGCTGCGGACCAGACAGGAACTCGAGGCGATTGAGGCGCAGACGCTGGCGCCCTACGCGATGCGATCGCGCGACAGCCGGGGCAGGGTGGTCGGCGAGCCCGAGCATCCGATGCGCACCGCCTTCCAGCGCGATCGCGACCGGATAATACATTCGGCCGCCTTCCGGCGTCTCGAATACAAGACCCAGGTCTTCGTCAATCATGAGGGCGACTACTACCGCACGCGGCTGACGCACACGCTCGAAGCGGCGCAGCTTACCCGCACGATCGCGCGATCGCTCGGCCTCAACGAGGAACTTGCCGAGTCGGTCGCGCTCGCCCACGATTTGGGCCATCCGCCGTTCGGCCACGCCGGCGAGCATGCGCTGAACAAGCTGATGCAATCGCATGGCGGATTCGACCACAACGCCCAGAGCCTCAGGACGGTGGATTGGATCGAAGTGCGCTATCCCGGCTTCCGCGGCCTGAATCTCAGCTACGAGGTCCGCGAGGGCATCATCAAGCACTCGGACTTCCGCAACCGGGAGTCCGCGCGCCAGTTCGATCCGGATCTCTTTCCGTGCCTCGAAGCCCAGATTGTCGACCTGGCCGACGAGATCGCCTATCTGGCGCACGACGTGGACGACGGACTCAAAGCGCAGATGCTGACCGTCGAGGACCTCGACGGTTCGCGTCTGTTCAAGCGCGCGGCAGCGGCGGCGCGCGAGGCCGCTCCCGATTCCGACTCGCGCGTCCGTCGCTATCAAACCGTAATCCGCATGATCGACGCGATGGCCACCGACCTCGCCGCGCACGTCAACGAGGAACTGGAGCGCTCGGGTGCGCGAAGCGTGGAGGATATCCGCAGACAAGGGCGCGCGCTCGCGGCGTTCGGTCCGGAGATGAACGGTCTCGTGCGCGAGTTGAAGCAGATAATGAGCGACCGGCTCTATCGTCACTATCGCGTGAGCCGGATGACCGAAAAGGCGGGCAGGGTGCTCGTCCAGCTCTTCGAGGCATACATGCGCGAGCCGCGCCAGATACCGCCGCATGTCCTGGCACGCGTCGAGACCGACGGCGAGCCGGTGGCGCGCGTGATCGCGGACTACATCGCCGGGATGACCGATCGCTTCGCGTTGGACGAATACGGCAAACTCTTCGATCCCAACGAGCGCGTATAGCGGGGAACGGAAGACCACTATGCACATAAGCCGCTCTTCCGTTCCCTGCAATGAGACTGGCTTCCATCCTTTAGTTCTCCCCCTCTGGGGGAGATTACAGAGGGGGAAGCAGGCCACGGGAACCGCAGGCTGCTACTGATGCGGGAACACAGGCGAATAGTCATGTGGCGCGATGATCATATCGGCGATGCAGTCGGCGCGATTTTTCTCGGTATCGCCGACGATGCGGCCAAGCGGCTGGCCGAATACTTCGGCCAGAAGGTCAGGGTCGTCAGTGTCGAGATCGTACACAATCAGGCGCGCGTGGAAATCGCCTGCGTGCGGATGACCGCCGAATCGGACCAGCTCGTGACCACCGCCAAAGAGGTTCGCGCCAAGGGCCTGCTGCGAAACGCCCAGTCGCTGTTCGAGGAGGCGCTGGCGCTCGATCCGCTCAATCCCGACGCGCTGCTCGGCCTGGCGTTGCTGCTCGCCGAGGGCAAACAATTTCCGCGCTCGCTCGCGCTTCTCAAGCTGGCGCGCGAAGCGGGGGGCGACCGCGCGGAGGTGCTGCACGGGCTCGCCGGTGTCTCACTGAAACTCGAGCAGCCGGGAGCAGCGACCGGCTACCTGCGACGCGCGGTCGAGCTGTCGCCCGACGATCTGACGATCCGCCGCTCGCTCGCCGCGCTCGAGCCGAAGGCCCCCGGCGATCCCCAACCGGCCGTCGCCAGCGACGTATCGCCACGGAACAATCGCGGGGCGTACTAGCCGGATCGAGCGAACCTTCCTCGATCGTCGCGCCCGCGAGCCAAGGTAGGCAGCCCCATTGATGCCTCGTAGGGGCGACTCGCGAGTCGCCCGCGCAAGCGCGTCTCGGCGCACCGCGGTTCCCGCGAAGCTCCGGAAGCTGGGAAAGCCGCCGCCCTCAGCGGCGCGCCGCTGAGGGCGGTTTGGAGGGACTCGGGCTAAAGACGAATCACTGGGCGTCCATTACGCCGTTGAACGGGACGAATTTCCCGGTGTTGTAGAAATTGTCGCTGCCGTCCGTCGCGAAGTGGATCATCGTTCCGACACCGGCGATACCCAAGAACAGGTCAACGCCGTGTTGCTCATTACAAACACCGTCGCTATTGGGACCACCGACTGCCGTGTTTATCGTTGCGTATCCGCTGCCGTCGTTGTTGATGGAGTAGCTGCCGCCGGTAATGGCTGAGCTGTACTGAGCCGCGCCTTTATCGCACTGAATGATCCCGGCGACCACATCGCCCCTACCATCGAACGTGATTGTGCCGGCGCCGGACGCCCGCGAGGACGAGTCGGTGGTGACACCGCCGTTAAAGTTGAAGGTGTAGGTTCCGTTGAGCAAGCTTGGGTTTCTGTTTCCCGCCGGGAGCGTGCCCGCCCTGGGAGCGGTCGTCGCTGCCAGCAACGCGCCGATCGCCAATAGACCAACCATCTTTACTCTGCGCATTTTCCGGCCTCCTTCGTTTTGTGCCCGAAGGCACTTTTCTCGATGCCCGTGTCGTTCTCGATCGGAAGGGTTGGGCGACCGGCGGTCGCCCTCACGCACGGTGACTTAGACCCCTATTGTTTCGTCAGTGTGTCGCCAAGGTCAATAGAATTGATTTTGGCCGAGGGTCCCGATGCCCACCCCTGTGGAGCTCTTCCTCAACTGACCAGGATCGAAACATCGGCACGGGTTTCGAGCGGCTGGCCTATTTCCTGGCTTTAGACTTTCTTCGGTGCTCTGCCGCGCACTTCGCATGAGCGCGCTTCTCGGGGTTGGCCGTGCCCACGACCACGTGGACCACTACGAGAACGATGTTCTCCGGGTTGCCGGGACCTACAACCACGTAGTCCTCGTCTTCGCCGATTACCTGATCGCAGTACTCGCAGAGAAAAACTTGGGGCATCCTAACCCTCCGCCCAAACTCAGGTCTCTGGTGTGACAGGTCCTTTTCGCTGGTGGTGGGCACTGAAGCCTCCTCTTCGGGGGAACGCCAGCGAAGGCTTCCGAACCGCGCCGTGTCAGCGCTGATCCTTACGCCGCCGCGCGCGAAAAGGGAAGGCGCGCCCGTCCGTGACGCGCCCTTCGAGGATTCGTGGCTCGCTCAGTTCTGGAAGGGGAAAGGTGGGGTGGCTAGCGCGTGCGCGCAACGGAGGCGCGCGCCTAACTTGTCAGAATGTCTTTGTAGCAAGGTGATACAAGGCGGACGACACGCGCCCGGGAAATGATCCAGCCCCCTAGTGTCTGCAAATGATCGAGTGGGCCTCGTTCTCCTCTGACTGGATCATCCGAATTTCAGACTTCGCGCTATCGATAACCATAGCCAAGGGGCAGCCAGCAAAAACGTAGCCGGTGCCATCGGAATTGACGCAGTATGTTGCGGTCAACGGAGGAGTGAAGCCAAAGTAGGTGTTACCCTCACCGTCGGAGTTGCCAGCTTGTATGATCTTGACGTGCCCCGATCCATCAAAGGTCGCCAAGTCAATCTCAACGTATTCCGTTCCGCTCGAGTGGGTTCGCCGTTTGAGCAGCCGAAAGTTCCGACAAGCCCCTTGAGCGTGGCGCTCGAACTCGATGTACACTTCGGAGCCGGCTTCGGGCAGGTAGCGGGGTAAACCGACCTGGCCGGATAAGGCGACACCAGCGACACCAACACCGTAGCGACAACGAAGATCATCCTCATCACCGATCCTCCGTGAAGTTTGATTCCGTGCCCGTTTGCGGCAGCTCGGGCTGGCGCACTTTCTCACGTATGGCAAGTGACAAACCAGTCAAGCGAACCTTCCTCGCTCATCGCGCCTTGCATTGCGTGCTCGTGCGCGTCCGGCGCGCACCTTGAAGCTGTTGCGGCGCAACCCGCGCGCGCATCTCGCGCAGAGTCGCGCATCGCTCGCTATCGCTTGCGATTGTGGTGGAGTCTTTTCGGTGGTGGGCACTGAAGGCTCTGATTCGGGTGAGCGCCAGCGGAAGCGGTTGAACAGCGCGATGTCAGCGGTTGATTCTATCCCGACAGCCTGAAAAGAGAAGCGCGCCCGGCCTCGACGGGAGCGCGCTTCGGAAAGTGCGGCTATGCCAGATTTCAACACGGGGTGTCGAGTCTCACATAATAGCCATCGTAGTGGCGAGTATTACGAACTTGACACCTAGCTACCCAAAGGTGCGATAATGTCGCGGTGCCAAGCATTATTCAGCGACTCGCGAATTCTGCGATCGATACAGCGTTGCAGGTATTTTGGGGTGCCGTCTTGGCTGCTTTCCTAGCGGGTGCGGTCTTTGTGTGGCGTCAGTTCGGCGGTTTGAGCCCCCGATGGACTGACGGGGCGACAGGCGCTCTGGCCGCTTGCACTTTCATCGCCGCTGTAAGCGTGGTGCTGACCTTGATTCAAATCCATCGGAAGATCGTCCCTATGCGGCGTGAGGGTCCACCACCACCGCTGCCGATCTGGATTGCGCCAGAAGACCGAAAGCTGTTTGTCAACAGATTGAAGCAATTTCAAGCAATGTTCCTAAATGCACAGCAGCCACCTCATAAAGTGATGGTGTTTTATGGTCCAACAGAAAACGCCACTCGCCTTGCTGAAGAGTTTGGCTCACTTTTATCCGAAGCTGGATGGTTAGAAGGTTCACCCGCGATTCGCAGTGACGCAACCGCCCCAGCGATTAAGGGCGTGTCCGTATTGTGCAATTTGGGATCAACGCTGACGGGAGGGTTTGAACTTTCAAACGCGCTCAATGAAATAGGTATCACGCATCAGCGCATCGCAAGCGCCGCATATAGGAAATTCGCTCATTCTTTTCTGTGCATCGAAGAATGATGGCGAACGGACTTGACACCGTTTCAGGAATTGGTGTAAAGTAAGTTTATGACAAGCCTTAAACAGATTCACCAACAATTCGACACGCAAGACAAGTGTATGGCCTTCCTCGTTGAGATGCGCTGGCCGAACGGCGTATGCTGCGTCCGCTGCGGAAACCCGCGCATTTACAAACTTAAGCGTCCGTGGTGCTGGCAGTGCAAGGTCTGCCAGAAAAACGGCTATCGCTTCTCCCCGCTCGTCGGCACGGTGTTCGAGAACACGAACTATCCGCTGCCGATCTGGTTCGAGGTAATCTACCTGATGTGCCAGTCGAAAAAGGGCATGAGCGCATCTACAGATTCAGCGGATGCTTCAAGAGAACGGCAGACCGACAGCGTACAAGACCGCTTTCTATATCTGCCATCGCGTGCGTGCGATGCTCGACAATCCCGACCTTCCGCCGCTGATGGGCGTGGTCGAGGTGGACGAAACCGTATGTTGGCGGGAAGGATGAGAACCGCCATTGGAACAAAAAGAGCGCCCAGGTACGCAAGCGGATGGGCGAGCCGCTGATTCCCGGCGCACCGGGCGAAGGCCTATGGCTATGGCAAGACCGGCGTGATCGGGGCGATAGCCCGCAAGGGCAACGTGGTCTGTCGAGTGATCGGTTCTGCCGATGCCGCGACTTTGAGCGGATTCGTCCGCCGTGTCGTGAACACGGAGAAAGTCGAGTTGACTCGCAACCGACGAAAAGCAGGACTATAAATACGTTGATCGGCGGATGAAGCACGAGGCCGTCCACCACAGCGCCGGAGAGTATGTGCGGGGCGTGGTTCACACGAACAATATCGAAAGCTTTTGGAGCCTGCTCAAGCGCGGTGTGGTCGGCACGTATCACAACGTCTCGAAGAAATACTTGCCGCTGTACCTGAACGAGTTTTCGTGGCGCTTCAACCATCGGAAGGACGAAGATATCTTCCGCTCCGCGATGGCAGGATGCTGAGGCGTCCGAACTGGCGGACGCTTCTGCATCGCACAGCCAGACCGAAACAGCTATCGTTTGAGTTTGCGAGGCACTACCGATGCCAAAGCGCGAGGAAGATAAGCCCGTCTCGCTGCATCCGCTCACATTCGAGGAAGCGATCCGGCGGCTTGTGCGGACTCCTCCGATCAATCCAACGAAGCGTGGAAAAAAGTCCCGAAAGAAAGTGATCACTCGACTTTCAAATAAGCGCGGATCGCGTTGATTACCTTGTCGGCCTTGGGTTTCAACCGGATAAACCGTTCTGAATAATAGCTGCTTACGCCACCGAAATATGGCGAACTCGGATCGTCGTCTTGGAAGACATTGTTCCGAGCCTCCTTGAATCTCTGATTCATCACGCGGAGCAACAAGTCCGCATTGCCGTCGAGGGCTTGGTCAAATTCCAATAGAGCGGCATGGATAGCCGAAGGAATCTCAGCCCGAGATTCAAAGTCGTCAATACGGCCCTCTTGTCGCCATACTGCTTTGGCAGATACACTTCGCCGATTTCGCCTGGTTTCATTTGCGCGCTAATTCCGCCGCCCTTAGACTTCCACCACGTCATGGACTCCGTGTTGATTTTCGCTTGCGTGCCAGTGGCGAGAAAGTTATCGATCGCCTCCGACTGTCGTCGCGTTACTCCGTTCGGCAGAAAATTCCGTTTTGCGATCATAACGTTGAACTTCACAGCGTCTGGGAAGCCGAATAGCTCTCGCAATTCGCTCTCGTCCTTGGCGCCGATGAAATCTTCGAGAGCGGTCAATTCCTTAAACTGCGCATCGAACAATACTTTCTCATCGGTGAGCTGGTTTTCTCTATATCGGGCGTGATGTATCGCAAATAGACCCAAGCCCACAAACGCGAAAGCAACGGCCGAGATAGTCTCAAGCCTTGCCCGCACGCCTAGTCGTTCGTAGGTAGCAAGAGAAATCGCCGCCACCGCCCAACCCACGCTCAAAAACACGACAACGTAGGTCACGTCGCCACCGACCGAAAGCGCCGCCGTGACAGGGCCGATCGCCAGGGCAAATGCTGCGCCGTGGATAAGGTCGCCCGAATATCGTTTGACGCAGCCCCGCCAAGAGATTGGCGCTGACGGCGCTCCGGAAATCGGGGCGACGTTCTGCGTTCGCGCCCCCTTACCGCGCTGATGCCTCCGGCGCTTCTTGGACATACCATCCCTCGCTTTCGGGCCAAATCAGCCCGTCCACCATAGCTGACAAAACCGCCAACTAGGGACGAGCGAACCGCCACCAAAAGCAAGGGATTATCGAGCTCTAGGCTATCAGGTGTCAAGTTCGTAATACTCCCCATCGTAGTGGGGATTAGTCGGATGTTGACACTCGCTATTAAATGCGCTAATTATTGGGTATGCAGACCATCGATGCATTTGACAGAGAGTTTCCGACCGACGAAGCGTGCAAGCTGTTCTTGATCTCAAGGCGCTGGCCGAACGGCGTGCGATGCCCTCGCTGCAACAGCGCAGAGCGCATCTATGCGCTGAAGGCTCGCCCCTTCCATTGGGTGTGCAAGAACGCGGATTGCGGGAAGCGTGCGGGTTACCGCTTCAGCGTCATCACGCACACGATATTCGAGAACACGAAAATCCCGCTCAAGCTTTGGTTCAAGGCCGCGTATCTCGTCCTGACGAGCAAGAAAGGCATTTCGGCTTTACAGGTTCACCGGATGCTGTTCGGCGAAGATTCCGGCCACGCCTATCACACGACGTGGTACATGGTGATGCGCTGGCGCGCGGCGATGAAGGGCGATGCGTTTCCGCTAAAGGGCATCGTGGAAGTTGACGAGATGTACGTCGGCGGAGAGGATCGCAATCGCCATTGGCACAAGAAAAGCGCGCAGGTTCGCAAAACCGCTGGCCCTCAGCCGCTTGGCGAGTCCATCGGGTACGGCAAGGTAGGCGTGGTCGGCGCGATCCAGCGCAAGGGCAATGTGGTCTGTCGCGTGATCGGCAGTATGGACGCCCCGACGCTGAGCGGGTTTGTCCGCAACGTCGTAAACACGGAGAAGGTCGAGCTTCTAGCGACCGATGAAAAGCAGGATTACAACTACGTGGATCGACGCTTGAAGCACAGAGCGGTCAAGCACAGTGCCGGAGAATACGTGCGCGGCGTCGTTCACACGAATAATATCGAATCGTTCTGGAGTCTCGTTAAGCGCGGCGTGGTCGGGAGTTTCCACCACGTCAGCAAGAAATATCTCCCGCTGTACCTGAACGAATTTAGCTGGCGCTTCAACAATCGGAAGAACGACGCGATGTTTTCGGACTTGATCCAAAGCGTCAGTCAGTAGCCGTCAGTCTGTGGCCGCGCTAGTATTCGAGCGTGGTCACAGAAAAAACCCGGCAGGCAGACGAGCGGCTGCGCGAAAAACTCCGAAACGCGGACATCGAGAAGTTCAAGCGGATGATCACGCCGACGCTGATCCAGAAGCGCGAACCGATGCCTCAGACCAAAGGGACAAAGTCGCGCGGAAACGCTCGACTTGACAAACCCGCTCGCTAGGCGGATTTTCTGTCAGTATGGCGATGAGTCGCGAATTGTCGAAGTGGTTTGACGAGACTTTTCGGCTATTAGGAGTTTTTCAGCGCGATCAAACTCTCGACGATGGCGATTGCCTTGTTGATGGCGTCCTGCTTCTCCCCCGTTCGCTTTGCGGGAAATCGGCTTGCCGTCTCATTTCCTTAAGGTTCGCAAGCATACCCTTAAGCATCGGAAAGCCAGCCTGTCCATAGGTCGCAAGCAGTACCGTAAGCAGGGTGCTTGTTAGTTCCGAACTCCGCTCTAGTTCCTTAAGCGTCTCGCCCGTATTCGGCACGAGCTTGAGAATATCGGCCATTTAATTTGTTTAGCACAAAGCATTGTATTTCTGCACGTCGTCAGCGCTGAATCGAAAGCGGCAGATTAAGACGCGGATCGTCAGTCGCCACACAAATCGCTTCACTCTTGAGACTCTGGACAACAAACCCTCTGTATTTCTTTGGCACTTCTGCGCTTGATATAAAAGCTTGCCGTCCTTTCTCGCATTTCTCGGCAGAGTCGTATGAACTTTCAATATGCCATCGAAATAAAAGTGCTGCCGGCACGCCGCCAGGAGGTATCATGAGATACCAGCCGAGCGTTAGCGTGACCGCAAGGCAAGCTTTGTTCATTAGCGATTTAAGAACCGCGCTTTAGATGGCGAATCATGCCCGACCACTGTGCGCGACTTCTTGGTATCATATCATACACACCTCTCAGGTCCGTCGCATCCCACTCACGTTCGGCGGCAGATACGGAACAAATTGATTTCCACACGGGATGATCGTATTCGTCTCCGTGCGAGCGCGCCAAAGCAAACTCTCGGGCATGCCATGCGTGCAGGTCCGCAACTTGGAGCGGCAACACTTCTTTGTCATCACGAAAGCTCGGCTCATTTCCCCATAACGGCTTGGTTTCGCGGGCCGCGTATTCTGTGAACAAATCCCATGCTCTGCGAATGAGCTTTTTCTCACGATTTGTGGTTTTGTCAAAAACAAACTCGACTTTGTCCGTAATACCCTGATAGGCCAAGTAGCGAAGCGTTACTTGGATAATGGAATAGGTCGGTACAAAGAAGGGATTATCAAATCGGCGGTTTACCTTTCCCTTAAAAATCTGTTTATAGTGCCTATGCGGGATGAAAACGCGACAGGGTAGTAGTTTGTGTTGGTGGATCAATTCGAGAAACTGATCGACCCGCTCATCGGCTTGCTCTCTAGTCCAGCCACGGAACTGCTCAAACGGCGGTCCGCCCATTCCCATCGCCTCTTTGGTCTTGAAGTAAGCAAGCTTAGGCGGTCCGTCTAGGACTGTTTGCCAGTCTGCGGCGAACGGAAGCCAGTTTTCCTCAGGCGCGACAAATCCCGCCGCGACATAAGCCCCAGCTGTCTGGCCACGTCCGCTCTCGTCTATGTAGGCATACCGCACCATTGCGAGTAGGCGAGCTAAGCGCCGCCTAGGGGCGAGCCCCAATACGAGCGCCTGTATCGGCGCGCACGTCCGGCAACAGCAATCCTTATTCGTGCCGTCATGCTCTCGTTTTCGGGCATCGCCCCGATTCTCTAATATATTCGGGCTGAGTGTCAACATCCAACTAATCGCCATCGTAGTTGACATAATGTCTCTTATGCGAAGCGCCGCCGGTGCTCATGACAAGCTCAAATATTGCGCGCCCACCGCCGGCGCTCGCTGCCCTCCTGGGGTGCTGGCGGAAGGGGGCGCGGCTCCCTATCATTAGTGAACCGTCATGATGCTGAGGGCTGAAGTGCATAGAAGGCTGAAGTCGAGACTGGATGGCAATGTCATAACGGTCGCCGCAGCGGCGATCGCCCTGTCGTTGGTCGCGATTGGCGGGCGCATCGCGCTCGCGAACCCGAGCGCGCCGCCTGCGGATGCGACCCACGACGCGGCGCTGGTCGGCTATCTGCAAAAGCACTTTCGGATCCCGGCTGCGACCTCGATTAAGTTGAGCGCGCCCTCGCCTGCCCCGATCGCGGGCTTATGGCTGCGCACGATGACTATCACCGGCCCGCAGGGGCAGACCGCCAACGCGACGCTGTTCACGGACGCGAGCGGCAGGGATGTCATTGTCGGCCAGTTGCTCGAAACCGCCAAGGATCCGTGGGACCGAGTCGATCTGAAAGGGATACACCTTGAAGATCGTCCTTCGGCCGGTCCCGCCGATGCGCCCGTTACGGTGGTCGAGTTCGGAGATTTCGAGTGTCCGTTCTGCGCGCGGGCGCTGGACGTGGTCGAGACCCTTGTCAACACGACCTACAAGGGTCGCGTGCGCCTGATCTTCAAGAATTTTCCGCTCGGGGGCCATCTGTGGGCGATGCCGGCTGCGATCGCGGCGGAATGCGTACGCGTGCAGAACCCGGAAGCCTTCTGGGACTTTGCGCGGGATCTGTATCGCGACCAGGCGTCGATCGATCCCAAGAACATCCGCGAGCATATCGATCGGTACGCCTCCAGCCTGCAACTGGACACCAAGGCGCTCAGCGCGTGCATGATCGGCCGGGCGGCCTCGGAGCGAGTCGAGCAGGACGCAAAGGACGGCCAGAGCCTGAAAGTCGAATCGACGCCGACCTTCTATGTGAACGGAATTCCGGTAGTGGGTTTCCCCGATCAGCAGGCGCTGGCGTTCGTGATCGATTCGGAATTGCAGGCCAAGCAAACCGCAGCGGCAAAGCCGTAGCGATTCGGCGAGCGGCACCCTCACCCGGCCTCGCGCGCCGGGGGCGAGGCGCTCAGGAATCGCGCCGGGTTAGCCGAAAACCTACGGTATCTCCACTTTTGCGGGACTTCGCGCGCCGCCGGCCTCGGGTTGCGCGCCGAGTTGAGCGAGCGCTTCGATCGCGTCCTGGCGGTCCTGCGAGAATGGATGAGCGTTCAGGAAACTGCGGTAGGCGTCGATAGCTCCGGCGCGATCGCCCGCGCGCGCGCGGATGCGCGCGATCGCCAGCTCGGCTGCCGAGGCTTGCGCGCCGGGCATCGAGGCGGCCTGCTGATACGCGCCCTCGGCCTTCTTCAGATCGCCCAGGCGCTCGTAAACGATCGCGAGGTTCATCATCGCCAGGCCCTCGAAAGCCTGGTCGTGCGCGTCGGCCAGATACGCGACCAGGCTGTCGCGCGCGCGCGCCAGGTCATTCTCGGCCAGATAGCACTGGGCAAGGTAGAAGCGCGCCAGGCGTCCGAGCTCGCGCCCCGACTCGGAGGCGGCGAGCGAGGTGAAATCCTGCTGCGCGGTCTTGTACTGCTTCGAACCGAGGGCGCTGAAGGCGGTGTAGAACTGCGCCGCGGCCAGATGGTCCCGATGGCGCTCGTAGTAGTACACGCCCATCGCGATCATCGCCACGCCGACGACCACCGCGGCCGAGGCCGCGATTTGGGTCAGATTGCCGGTGACGAATTCCCGCGCGTCGTAGAGAAAGCTCAGGAACTCGTCGGGCTCCTTGAGCTCCTTGCGGCGAAGCTTGCGATGGGTTGGCGGCATTAGATTGGGGAGGGCAGTGATGTGGCGCGCGCCGGCCGCGCTGTGCGGCGCTCAGGCGCGCGGACCGGACTCACATCTTGTACTTGAAGTCGTCCGGCGACATCCGCTCGAGAATTTCGGACCATTTGTCGCGCGAGACCCCGGCCAGGTTCTGGTCCTGCTGCGCCGGGCTCGGTCGCCGCTTCGTGAAGCTCGCTGGAGAGTTCGAGCACGCGCTTGGCGACGTAGATCGGCGACTTGGTGCGCAGGGCCAGCGAGATCGCGTCGCTCGGCCGCGAGTCGATATCGACCGCCCTGCCCTCGCGGGTCTTCAACTGGATTCGCGCGAAGTAGGTGTTCTCGCGCAGCTCGGTAATCTCGATCGACTCGACTGTGGCGCCCAATTCGCCGAGCACGCTGCGGAGCAGGTCGTGAGTCATCGGGCGCGGCGGCTTGATTCCCTCGAACTCGGTCGCCATCGAGGTGGCCTCGAGCATCCCGATCCAGATCGGGAGGTTGAGCTTGTTGTCGGGGTCTTTCAGCACCACGATCGGCATTTTGGTAGTCGGATCGAGCGTCAGTCCGCCGACCACCATCAGGATGAAATCGTCTCTGTTAGCGGCCATAGGGGGAATTTCCTGAGCGTCGCCTCCGACGGCACGAGCTGAAGCGTTCTGTGCGCGCAGTCGCCATCAAATTAATCTTGGACCAAACGCGAATGACCGTCAACCAAAGGAAAACAACCCGCAACGATGTTCGCGATCAGCGCACCACCAGCCGATCAACGACCCGGTAGAGCTGGTTCAGGTTGCGGCATTCCTCGACCATATCGCAGTGCGGCGCGTAGCGCTCCATCTCGCTGTCGCCGAAGCCCCAGGTGGTCTGGCTCTCGGGGTTCAGCCAGATCAGGCTCTTGGCCCGCTGGCGCATCTCGCGCAGGCACCAGTCGTGCGGCATGTTGTAGTTGTTGCGCGCGTCGCCCAGCACGATCACGGTGGTGCGCTTGTTGAGCGATCCCATGTGATCGCCGACGAATGAGCGGAACGCGTTGCCGAAGTTGGAGTGCGCGTAAACGTTGATGATATCGCCGCGCAGCGCGATTCCGAGCGCCTCCTTGGCGTCGTGCTCGCGGAAATGCTGGGTAACCTCGCCGATTTCCGAGACGAAGACGAAGCTGCGCACGCGCGAATAGAGGTCCTGCAGCGAATAGACGAACTGGAGCATGAAGCGCGAGGCGTTGCGCACCGAATCGGAGACGTCGCACAGCACCACCACCTGCGGCTTTTCCTTCTTGCGATGGTCGAAGCGGAGCTTGAAGGGCACGCCGCCGTATTCGAGGTTGCGCCTGAGCGTGCGCTTGATATCGAAACGGCCGCGCTTGGCGCGCTTGCGCCGCACCGAGACCACGTTCTTGAGGCGCTGGGCCAGGCGCGCCACCGCCTCGTTCATCTTCTGCAGCTCCTCCTCGGTGAGATAGTAGAAACTCTTTTCGCCGAGCTGCTGGAGCTGGTCCTCGCGCGATCTCACGTCGCGCTTCTCGCGTTCCATCCGGACGTAGCGCCGGATTATGTCGTTGAGCGCCTTCAGCCGGCGCTCGAGATACTCCTCCATCCGGGCCCGCATCGCGCCGCCGTAGTCCATCTTCTCGAGTTGCTCGCGCAGCTCCTTTATCTCCTGCTCGATTCGCTCGAGGCCGAGCTGGCGCGCGAGGGCGCGGGCGAAGTAATTTTCCTCGATCGTCCGCTCGATATTGGAAAGGCGCACCGCGCGGGCCGCGTCGCGAATCATCTTTTCGAGCTGGCCCGAGTTGTTGGAGAGCAACTGCCGCGCGAGTTCGGAAAGCTTCTTGCCCTCCTTCTTGAGCATCTGCTCGACCTGGTCCAGGAATTTCTGGAACTCCTGGTCCGACATCGAGAGCGCGTCCTGCACGGACTGGCTCGCCTGTTTGATGATTTCGCCAAGGCCCGAGAAGAACAGGTCGAAGAGCTCCTCGAAGACCGGCAGCTCGCCGGACCGCTTGACCATCGTGGAGCGCAGGGCCGCGCGGAAGGCGTCGCGCTCGCGAAGCCCGACGAGGCTCGCGGCGCCCATCGCGTCCAGCGTTTCGGCCAGCGAGACCCGCACGCCGTTCTGGCGCAGCAGGTTGGCGAATTCGACCAGCTTGTCGTCCATCGAAGCTAAGCGCCCTGCCCTGCGCGCCGCTCTAGTTGAGCAGGTCCTTGTCGCTGGTGGTGGCGGTGCCGCGGCGCGCGCGCACCCGGCGCACGTAGTCCTTCAACTCCTCCTGGGCCTTGCGCACGTCGCCCTCATATTTGACGATCGTATCGAGGGTCTCGTTGACCAGCTCCTGGTCGAGGCTCTGGACATTGAGCAGGGTCAGCGCCTTGACCCAATCGAGGGTCTCGCTGATGCCGGGGGTCTTCTTGAGGTCGAGCTTGCGGAGCGACTGCACCACGCCGACCACCTCTTCGGCGAGCTTGTGGGAGGCTTCGGGCGCCTTGAGCTTGATAATCGCGAGTTCCTGCGCGCGATCCGGAAAATCGATGTAGAGATGGAGGCATCGCCGCTTCAGCGCGTCGGACATCTCGCGCGCGTTGTTGGAGGTCAGCACGACCAGCGGAATCTGCTTCGCGCTCATCGTGCCGATCTCGGGAATCGTCACCTGAAAGTCGGAGAGCAACTCGAGCAGGAAGGCCTCGAATTCCGCGTCGGCCTTGTCGATTTCATCGAGCAGCAGGACCAGCGGGCGGTCGCTCATGATCGCCTTGAGCAGCGGGCGCGGGAGCACGAAGCGTTCTGAGAAGAAGACCTCATCTTCATTGGCGATCCGGTCGACCGCTTCGGCCAGCCCCTTGGCGCCAACCAGAACTTCGCTGATCTTGTCCTTCAGGATCTGGGTATAGAGAAGCTGCTTGGCGTACTCCCATTCGTAGAGCGCCTTGCCCTCGTCGAGGCCTTCGTAGCATTGGAGCCGCACCAGATCGTAGCCGAGCGCGAGCGCCAGCACCTTGGCGAGGTCGGTCTTCCCGACTCCGGCCGGACCCTCCACGAGGATCGGTTTCTTCAACTCGGTGGCGAGATAGACCACGGTCGCGATTCGGCGGCTGGTGATGTACCTCTGCTGCTCGAACCGCGCCGCTACATCCTCGATCGATGAGAACATTCAGCCTCCCCGGCGGTCAGCGCCAACTCGAATCGCTGCCGCCGCTACGACCTCATTTCAATATCATGGCGTCCCTCGGGGAGAAACCCCGCGGAGTGAATGCGCCGACTCGACAGCCGCCCGAGGGCGCCGTCCCCGTCACCCACAAGCGCCTTTTTAGCCAACGGCTTTTCGGCTAGCTTATCCCGGCAGGTTTCGGCCATCGGGCCGATGGAGACAAAGAATAGATGCAGTGGCCTCAGGGTATGGAGCCGAAGCGTGCGCCGGTCTACGCGCGAAACGAGATCAAGATAGACGCCGACATCGCCAAAATATGGAAGTGGCTCTGCCGGGCGGGTCTATGGCCTACGTGGTACACGAACTGCGCGTGGCTGAAATTCGAGAACGGCGCCGGCCCCGACCTCGCGCCCGACAGCAAGTTCACCTGGAAAACCTTCGGCACGCGAGTACGCAGCCAGGTTCGCGTGTTCGAGCCGATGCGCGCGCTGGAATGGGACGCCAGGGCGATCGGATTGCGCGCGTATCACGGGTGGTCACTGGAGCAGACCGTCGACGGTGTCTGGGTGGTAACGGAGGAAACCCAGAAGGGGCCGCTCCCGATGGTCCTCCGATGGTACCTGAGGCCGACGCTCTACCGCGGCCATCAGAAATGGGTCGAAAGCCTCCGCCGCGTCGCGACAACCGGCTGAGCGGTTGAGCGATCGGTCCGCGACTTCGCCCGACGCGCAATCAGAGATTCCTCCGATGCCCGACTCCGACTTTTTGCCCGGACTGGAGCTGAATCGGATGTACTACCGCGAGGCCGTGCGTCCGATCCTGGACTCGAAGTTCTCCGGTCTGCGTCACTCGGCGGCGCTGATCGGATACGGCTCCGACGTGCTCGGCTACGACTCGCCGCGATCGACCGATCATGAATGGGGCCCGCGCCTGTTGCTGTTCCTGGCCGATGCGAATCACGCCGCCCTCGCGGCAAGCATCTCGGACGCGCTGGGAGCGAGCCTGCCGCCGGCCTTTCGCGGCTGGTCGACCAGTTTCTCCGAACCCGACGAAAACGGCGTGCGCGTGTCTGAAAGCGCGACGCCCGGTCGCGTCAGGCATCATGTGCAAATCTTCACCGTGCGCGGGTTTGTGCGGCAATACCTCGGCATCGAGACCGATCAGGCGCTCTCGGCGCGCGATTGGCTGGTGATGCCGGAGGCGAGGCTCCTCGAAATCACCGCCGGCGCCGTATATCACGACGGGCTGGAGCAACTCGCGCCGCTTCGCGAACGCCTTGCCTACTATCCGCACGACGTCTGGCTCTGCCTGTTGAGCGCGCAGTGGATGCGGATCGCGCAGGAAGAACACTTCCTGGGGAGATGCGGCGAGGCCGGCGACGACCTGGGCTCGCGGCTGGTCGCCGGGCGGCTGGTGCGGGACCTGATGCGCCTGTGCTTCCTGATCGAGCGCAAGTACGCGCCGTACATCAAGTGGCTGGGAACCGCGTTCGCGCGCCTCGAATGCGGGCCGGAGCTTTGCCCGATTCTCGCGGCCGCGCTTTCATCGGGCTCCTGGCAGGAACGCGAAAAGCATATGTGCGCGGCGTACGAGCACGTCGCGCGGATGCATAACGCGCTCGCAATAACACAGCCCGTCGCCGCGCAACTCCGGACATTTCACACTCGCCCATACCTCGTCATCGCCGCAGGCATGTTTGCGAAAGCGATCGGCGACGCGATCCAGGACGACGAGGTAAGGAATATCCGCGCCGGCGCCGGCCCGATCGGTTCGGTCGATCAGTTCGTCGATAACACCAACGCGCTGATGCGAACCGATCTGCTCGCCCGCCTGAAGACAGTCTTCGGCTAGCGCGCGTCCTGCAGCTCGCCCTCGAAGCGCTCGACATCCGAAGGAGAGAGGCTGAAGTACTTCGCCTCGGGATGGTGGAACACGAGCGCGGTGACCGAGCTTTCGGGGTCCATCATGTAGCCTTCGGTCAACTGCACGCCGATGTGCTTTTCGATCTCGAGCAGATTGAACAGCAGCGCCTGATCCTCGAGCCGCGGGCAGGCTGGATAGCCAAACGAATAGCGCCGTCCGCGGTAGTGGCACTGAAACAAGTCCTTCATCGTGAGGCCCGGCGGGTCGCCGATTCCCCACATCCGGCGGATCTTCAGATGCAGCAACTCGGCGAACGCCTCGGCGCCCTCCAGGGCGAGCACTTGCAGGATATGCGAGCGCAGGTAGTCGCCCTGCCCCTTCCATTCTTCGGCGAGCGCTCGGACCCCGTCGCCGATACTGGTCGCGAACATGCACAGGTAGTCGGCCCGAGCCGCATCCGCGAACGCGGCGCGATGTAATCGGCCAGGCACAAGCCGGGCGCATCGCTTTGCCGGCCGAAGGTGAAAGTCTCCAGCACCGTCCCGCGGTCGGGACTCATGATCAGCATGCGCTCGCGATCGGATTGTGCGGGGAAAAACTTGTAGACCGCGCTCGCCGTGATGTCCCGCCGCGCGAGCATCTGTTCCTGCACTGCCGCGACCGCGGCCTTAAGTTCGACCGCCCTTCGATCGCGATCGGCCAGCGCCTGCTCGAAGTTCTTGAGCCCCAGATGGCGCGTGTACAGCATCACCGGGTTGATGTACCCGAAGATCTCGTCGAGGTCGTAATCGCGCAGGACGTGGAGCTTCAAGTCCGGCGGTACAGGAATGTCCACATCCCGGCGTACCGAGGATTCCCTCGATATAGCCTTGGCCGCCCCGTCGGCCGGCTTGGGCGCCGCGAGCAGTTTTTCGGTCTGTAACGCGAGCGAGATGGTCAACTCCTCGCGGCGCTGCGCGTTCATGATCTGATTGGCGAGGTCCAGCCCGGTCATCGCGTCGTTGGCGTACGCCACCAGCCCGCCATACTCGGGCGCGATCTTCATCCGCGTAAAGCGCGCCGAGAGCGCCGCGCCGCCGACCAGGACGGGGCATCGGATACCGGCTGACTTCAGGTCCTGCACCGTGACGACCATCATCTGCGCCGACTTGACCAGCAGGCCCGAGAGCCCGATCGCGTCGGGAGAATGCTCGCGGTACGCCCTGATCAATTCCTCCGGCGGCACCTTGATGCCGAGGTTGATCACCCGGTAGCCGTTGTTGGACAGGATTATGTCGACCAGGTTCTTGCCGATGTCGTGAACGTCGCCCTTGACCGTCGCCAGGATGATTCGCCCCTTGTTGGCCGCGTCGGCCTTTTCCATGTGTGGTTCCAGGTAGGCGACCGCGACCTTCATCGCCTCGGCCGACTGCAACACTTCCGCGACGATCATCTGGTTGGCGTTGAAAAGCCGGCCGACCTCGTCCATCCCCTTCATCAGCGGACCATTGATGATTTCCAGCGGCCCGCGATCTTTGAGCGCCTCTTCGAGGTCGGCGGTCAGGCCGTCCTTCGAGCCCTCCAGAATGTAGAGCGCCAGCCGTTCATCGAGCGGCAGCGACCTGCGCTGCTCGACCGAGGGCTTGACCTTCTTGGCGCGGAAGTAGGCGGCGAATGCGGCGATCGGGTCGTCGCCGCGCCACCAGATCAGATCTTCCGCCAGACGCCGCTCCTCCTCGGGCATCGAAATGTATCGTTCCAGCTTCTCGGCGTTCACGATCGCAAGGTCGAGTCCCGCCTGCACGCAGTGATAGAGCATCACCGAGTTCAGCACCTCCCGGCCCGCTTCGGGCAACCCGAACGATACGTTGGACACGCCGAGCAGCGTCTTGCATTGCGGCAGCGCCGCCTTGATCAGCCGGATACCCTCGATAGTCTCGACGCCGGAACCGATATAGTTGCGATCGCCGGTGCCGATCGGGAACACCAGCGGATCGAAAAAGATGTCCTCGGGTTCGACGCCGTACTTGCTGGTCAGAAGCTTGAATGACCGCTCGGCGATCTGAAGCTTGCGCTGGCGCGTGATCGCCTGCGCCTGATGCTTGTCCTCGTCGATACATCCGACCACCAGCGCCGCGCCGTAGCGGCGGGCGTGCGGCACCACCTTCGCGAAGCGCTCCTCGCCGTCCTCGAGGTTGACCGAGTTGATCAGCGACTTGCCGGGAGTGCGCTTGAGCGCGTCCTCGATCACGTTCGCGTCGGTCGAATCGATCACGATCGGAACCTTGATTTTCCTGACCAGCAGCTCGAGGAACCGGATCACGTCGGCCGTTTCGTTGCGATCGGGATCCTGCAGGTTCACGTCGAGCATATGCGCGCCGCGCCGCACCTGCAGGCGCCCGATCTCGGCCGCCTCGTCGAACTTGCCCTCGCCGATTAGCCGCTTGAACTTGCGGCTGCCGAGCACGTTGGTCCGCTCGCCAATAATCACCGGACGGGTGTTCTCGTCGATTACCAGCGACTCGATCCCGGAAAGGATCGAGCGGCGCAGCGTAGCGCGGGTACGCGGGCGACTGGCGGCGACTGCTTTGGCCAGGAGCCGAATATGCTCGGGGGTCGTCCCGCAACATCCGCCGACCAGGTTGACCCATCCGTTCTCGGCGAATCGCGCGACCTTCTGCGCGAGCAACTCGGGGGTCTCGTTGTAGCGACCTTCCTCGTCGGGCAGTCCGGCGTTCGGAACGCACGCGACGTTGAAGCGCGAAATCGATGCAAGCGTGCGCAGATGGTCGGTCATGAAGTCGGGGCCGGTTGCGCAGTTGAGCCCGATCCAGAGCAGATCGCGATGCGCGATCGACGCGTAGAACGCCTCGATATCCTGTCCCGCCAGCAGCGTGCCCATGGTCTCGATCGTGCCGGACACCGCGACCGCAACCGGGCTGCCGAGCTTCTCGATCGCGCGCTCGATCGCGACCAGCCCCGCCTTGCAGTTGAGTATGTCCTGCACGGTTTCGAGCAGCAGAACGTCCGCGCCGCCCTCGATCAGGCCCTCGGCCTGCTCCTGGTATGATGCCGCGAGTTGATCGAAGGTGACACCGCCGGTTACCGAGATGCTTTTGGTCGTCGGGCCCATCGAGCCGCCACGAAACGGGGCTGGCGCGGCGTGCTCGCCGCGTCCGCCGCCTCGCGCGCGATCCGGGCAGCCAGGCGATTGATCTCGCGGGCATGGGCCTCGAGTCCGTACTCGGCGAGCACCACCGAAGTCGCGCCGAAGGTGGCGGTCTCGACGATGTCGGCGCCGACGTCGAGGAACCCCTGATGCATCGCGCGAATGGCGTCGGGACGGGTGCGCACGACGTTCTCGTTGCACCCCTCGAACTCCGGCCCGCCAAAATCCTCGGCGCTGAAGTTCAGCCCCTGGATATACGTGCCGAAGGCGCCGTCGAGCACCACAATCCGCTCGGCGAGGACGTCTTTCAGAAGCTTGATCCTGTGCGTATCGCGCGTCATGAGTGTGAGGCACCCGCGCATCGCGGGCGCATCCCAGAACCACTTAGTTTATTTCAACCCGCCAGCCGTGTGAACACGCTCAGCGGCTCGCCTTGGAATGCGCCGGTTCGGACTTGCCTCCGCCCGTCGGCGACTGTTCAGCAGAAGGCACCGCGGGCGGCTTTGTATTCAGGGCCGACTTGAGGTATCGAACACGCTGAGCGGGACACGTGGCCAATCCCTATTACAAGCAGCACTGGATCGAGATCGATTCCGGCCGCCATACGGCCTACGATCAGATCCTCAATTTCCATCCCGCGATGGAGCCCCTGCTCAAGCCGCTCGAACTCGCAGCGGGAATGACCGTGCTGGATGTCGGCTCCGGCCCCGGACACACTACGCTCGAGCTGGCGCGCCGCGTCGGCGCGGCAGGGCGCGTGACGGGCGTAGACATCAATTCCGAATTCGTCGAGCGTGCAAGCAAACGCGCACGGGAGGCCGCGGCCGCACTGAATGCCGACTTCGTGTGCAGTCCGTTTCCGCCGCTGCCGTTTCCGGATGCGAGCTTCGATCGCGTATTCTGCAAGAACGTTCTCGAATACGTCGATTCGGCGCAAGCGACCGTGGCCGAGTTGGCGCGCGTGCCGGTCAAAGGCGGTATCGTCGTCGCGGTTGATAGCGATTGGGACATGATAGCAATTGAGACGGGTCCGCCGGCGCGGCTGCTCACCGAAAAGGTGCTGGACGCGGCCAAGTCGATCGCGATCAAAGAGCCGCGAATCGGGCGCCAGCTCTACTGGCTGTTCCGCGCCGCGGGTCTCAAAGACGTGAAGGTCGAGGTGTTCGCCGGCGCCGACACGGCGGGCAGATCGCTCCCGATGCTGCGGGCAAGCCTGGCGCGATACGCTCTCGATTCAGGCCGCGTCAGCGCAGACGAGATCGATCGATGGCTTCGTGAGGTCGAACGCGCGGTCGCGGATCGCGACTATCTATTCGTCCTGCCGCAGTTCGTAGCGCGCGGGACCAGGCTGTGAAGCGGGTAAGGCCCGCGGGGGACAAATCATGATTCCGGCGTGGCTCTCTTTCTTTGACGCGATGCTGGCAGTGGTGCTGGTTGTAATCGGGATGTTGGGCGCGCACTTCTATTACCTGCCGCCGTTCATGGGCTTTCAGACTTTCGCATTCGGGTTTCTGCTGGGCTTTATCGGCCTGATTGCGGGGATTGTCGGCATTTTCAGGACGCGTTCACCGCAGCGCGCCGCAGGACGGCCGCGCGCCGTTTTCGGGACGGCGGTCAGCCTGATCGTTGTGCTGCCGATACTGGTGGTTTTCCTGAGCGGCAGGAAGTATCCGCCGATCAACGACATCACCACCGACTTCGACAATCCCCCGGAGTTCACGCACGCCGGCGAGTTGCCGGCCAATCAGGGTCGCGACCTGAAATATGACAAGACCAGATACGCGGATCGCCAGTCGGCGGGCTACGGCGAGCTCGCTCCGCTCAAGATGGCTTCCGATCCCGACGCGACCTTCGCGAAAGTGGAGGCCGCGGCGAAAGCGTTTCCGGACTGGCAGATCACCGTTGACGATCCCAAGACGCATACGCTGGAAGGATTCGCGACCTCATCGCTGTTCCACTTCGGCGACGATTTCGTTATCCAGATTCGTCCCGCGACCGACGGACCGGGCAGCCTGGTCGAGATGAGATCCAAGTCGCGCGTCGGAATCGGCGACTTCGGAATGAATCACAAGCGCATCACGACGTTTTTCGCGAAGCTCTCGTCCGACTCCGGCGCGCCCGGCTGAGACGATTCGCAGAACGCCCGACGGCTGCTGGCGGATTCGCGGCCGCATACGACCCGTTCGAGCGTCCAATCCGCGCGTCGACATGTTCGCAGATGCTGGTCGCGCTTGGGACAACGACTCCGTCTTTGCGGAGACCATCGACGTGGAGCTCGATCGCCTCGCGGATATGCCGCTCGATCTGCCTGAGAGTTGCTCCGGTAGCAATGCACCCCGGAAGATCGGGAACGTAGGCCGAATAGTTCCCTTTCGCCCGTTCGATTACGACACCGTATCGCATCATTTCCTGCCTAACAGCTGAGCCTGTTTGAGAATACTCCGCAGAGTTCCGGGCGCCAAATCATCGGACGGGCTGCCGGCAACGGTAACCCGGCCCGCCTTGACGGGATGTTTGAACTGACGGTGGCTCCCGCGTGTCGCAACGGGAAACCATCCGTCGTCCGCCAGCATCTGGAGAATCCTCCTTACCTTCATCGCGTGCCGCGCGTCGGTCTAGATCCTGAGCGCGCGGATCGTGCGTCTGACCGAGCTGTCGCGATCTTCGTTTACCGGATTCGTGAATACGATCGCTGTTCCGATTCCCGATGCGGTCAGTTCCGCGAGCCGTTCCTTGACCCGTGCTTCGGGGCCGACCAGCAGCGTTGCATCGATTAGCGCGTTGCTGACCGCAGCTACTGCGGCGTCCGGATTTCCGCGGGCGGCGCGAATCGCCTCGATTTCGTCCCGAAAGCCCGCTCGCGCCATCATGTTGCCGTAAAAGCGGAGCGCGCCGTAACGGGAGAGCAGCTTGCGCGCGGGCCTGCGGGCGGCTTCGATATCGTCGGAGATGAACGCGGTTGCGAACAGCGCCGCTTCGATCTGGCTCGGATCGCGGCCAGCCGTTTTCGCGCCGTCGGCCAACTCGCCCGTCGCCTCCTTTACCCGCGCCGGCGGGAAGAAGTTGTAGATCACTCCGTCGGCTACCTCTCCCGCAAGCTTGACCATCGGCCGTGATACGCCCGCCAGATAAATCGGCAGCTTCGCTCCGCTGATCTTCGGCCCCGTGTGTCCGCGATCCAGCGCCTTGCGCAGGCCCGCGACGATCTCGCGCATCTTCGCCATCGGGTCGCCCATTTCGATTCCGAGCCCGGAGTTCATCTCGCGATGCCCCGTGCCGAGGCCCAGGATGAAACGGCCGCCGGTGAACTCGTGCGCCGCCGCGGCCTCGTTGGCGAGCAGCACCGGATGGCGCAAATAGATGTTGGCGATCGCCGTGCCGACCGCGATGCGGCTGGTCCGCAGCCCGACCGCCATCGAGCAAGCGATCGCGTCGTTGCCCGCCTCGGTCACGAATACGCCGGCGAGGCCGGCTTCTTCGGCCGCCCGTGACCATTCGATGAGCTTCTGGGGCGGGGCGTCCGGCATCATCGCGAATGCGAGCGCAACCTTTGCGGTCTTTCCGGTCATGATGACTCCTTTCCTGCGAGGCGGTGGGTCATTTTAGCGGACTCGGGAAACAATCCGACAGACGCGCTTATTCCAAGCCGTACTTGCGGCGCTTGCGCCAGAGCGTCGCGACATTGATCCCGAGCATGTCAGCGGCCTCTTCGAGCGTCACCGCCTGTTCGAGGACCATCTCGATATGCCGGCGCTCCAGCTCCTCCAGCGTGAGCTTGCCGTCGGTGCGGCGCGGCTCCGCGACGATCTTGTCCGGCAGATCGCTGAGCGCGAGGGCTGCGCCCCGGCTCAGGATGACCGCGCGCTCGATCGCGTTGCGCAATTCGCGCACGTTGCCGGGCCACGAGTAAGCGGCCAGCGCTTCGCGCGCCTCCGGAGCCAGAACGAGGCCGGGCTTGTGATGGACCAGCGCGGCGTGCTCGACGAAGTGCTCGGCCAGCGGGACGATCTCGCCCGGACGCTCGCGCAACGGCGGTATCGAGATCTCGATCACGTTGAGGCGATAGTAGAGGTCTTCGCGGAAGCGCTTTTCGCGGACCGCCGCTTCGAGACCCTGATTGGTGGCGGCGATGATCCGTGCGTCGATCTTCAGAGTCTGTGCTCCGCCGACACGCTCGAAATTCTTGTCCTGCAGGAAACGCAGCAGCTTGGACTGCAGTTCGGGCGAAAGCTCGCCGATCTCGTCGAGGAAGACGGTGCCGCCGTCAGCCGCTTCGAGCCGCCCCGGCTTGTCCTTGATCGCGCCCGTGAACGCGCCGCGAACGTGGCCGAACAGCTCGCTTTCGAGCAGATGCTCGCTCAGCGTCGTACACGCGACCTCCACGAATGGGCCAGCCTTGCGGGGGCTGAGCTCGTGGATGTGCCGGGCGAGGATGCTCTTTCCGGTGCCGCTCTCGCCAGTCAGCAGGATGGTCGCGTCGCTGTTGGCGACCTGCGCGGCGGTCTCGGCAACTTTCCTGCTTTCGGGACCGAGCGTCAGAAAAACGCCGGGAGCCGCGAGCCGCTCGAGCGTGGTCTTGAGCGTGCGGTTTTCGACTCTGAGCTTCTGCAATTCCAGCGTGCGCGCGACGACCTGCCGGATGTGCTCGGCGCTGAACGGCTTGGGGACGTAGTCGCTCGCGCCCCGCCGCACAGCTTCAACCGCGTCGGGAATCGAACTGTAGGCGGTCATCATGATCACCGGAGTCGAGGGGCTCAGGCGTTTGACTTCATCGAGCAGCTTGAAGCCGTCCATTCCGGCCATCCTGACGTCGGAGACCAGCAGCTCGATGCCGTTTCGCGCGAGCATCTCGAGCGCGCGCTCGGCGCTATCGGCCTCGGCCACGCGATGGCCCGCCGGCTCCAGCGTCGCGACAATCATGCGGCGGATGTTGCGATCGTCGTCAACCACCAGGATGCTAGCCAATCACTTCCTCCCTCAGTGGAATTTCCACGATGAAGCTGCTGCCTTCGCCGCGCCGGCTCTGAACAAAGATCCGGCCGTTGTGGGCCTCGACGATTTCCTTCGCGATGTACAATCCAAGTCCCGCCGATCCCGCGCGTGCCGGCTCATTGGGGAACTGCGCGTAGGGTTCGAAGATGTGCGGCAGCACCGCCTCCGCGATTCCAGGGCCGGTGTCGCTCACGATCACCCGCGCGGCGTTTTCCGCGCATCGAATCTCCATGGTAATCGTGCCGCCCTCCGGTGTGTAGCGCAGCGCGTTGCCGAGCAGATTGGTGATTACCCACGGCAGCTTGATCGGATCACCCCATATCGGTATCGGCTGCCCGGCCGCGATGATCTCCAGCCTGATTCGCTTTTCATCGGCTTGAATCCGAAACGGCGCGCATACGTCCTGCACGATTCGGTCGAGCAGAATCGGACGGCGCTCGACGCTGATCCGCGCGGCGCTGGTGCGCGAGGCGTCCAGCAGATCGCTGGATATGTTTTGCAGGCGATTCACGTCGTCGCGGATGGTCGTCAGGATTTCGCGCTGGCGCGCCCCGGTTTCGGCGGCGGCTGCCTCGCTCAGCAGCTCCGCGCCGATCGCCAGCGAGGTGAGCGGAGTCTTGAGCTCGTGCGAGAGCGTCGCGATCAGGTTGGTGCGCGCGCGTTCCTGATCGCGGATGAAGGTCACGTCCTGCAGCAGGACAATCGTGCCCAACGGCTGACTTTCCGGACCGGTCCAGGGAAGCTCGCGGCGGAGATAGGTGTGGTCGCGGCCGCGGAGGAAGACCTTGAACTCCGCCGATGCGGATCCATTGGCGCCGCTGGCCTCCTCGCGGCGCGCCGCGAGCATGCGCGCGACCTGGTTGCTCCGGGCGAGATCGTCAAGCCTGTTGCCGGCAAGTTGATTCGGTTCGAGATCGAGAATCGCGCACGCTACCTCGTTGATATGGACGACCGCGCCCGCGCTGTCGAGCACGATGATTCCGTCCTCGACGCTCTCGATAATCGCCGCAGTCTTCGACCGCTCCCGCAGCAGGTCGTCGAGACGAAGGCGATAATCGCGCTCCAGCCGCTCGACCATCGCGTTGAACTCAGTGGCAAGGGTGGCTAGCTCGGCGGTATGCGGCGGCGACATCGCGCGCAGCGATCGCTCGTCATCGATCTGACGGAGCGTATCGGCCAACTGGTTCAGCGGACGCACTGCCAGCGTGTGTCCAAAGAAGTAGCTGGAGGCGCCGAGCAGCACGACCGCCGCAAGCGCGAGCGCCAACTCCTCAGTGCGAAGCCTGCGCGCGACGGCCACCGTACGGCGATCGGCGCTGAACATCGCATGTTCGTTCATCGCTATGAGTTCCGCCAGTCTGGCCTCGAGCCTGGCGGCGGCCTCGCCGCGCTGATCGGGCGGCGCGTTGAAGAATCGATCGCCGGCGGCGGCGATCTCGGCGGCAAGCCGATCCTCGCCCGGCTCAGTCAGATTTTCCTGCTCGATCTTGAGCCATCGCCTGAAGTCGGCTTGGGCCCGTGCGGCAATCAGATCGCCGCTCCTGACGCCGGCGACCGCGCGGAACATTTCGTGAGCGGCCTCGATCGACAGGTAGTTGCGGGAGAGAACGCGGTTGACCGAGCTCTCCAGCACCGCCAGGCGCGAGATCGCCAGCACCCCGAGCGCCGCCATCAGCAGAACCAGCGCGAGGTTGGTCAGCCAGACGCGGCCCGCGAGCGACCACCATAGGCGGCGAAAACCGCCCCTGCCGCCCGCAATGCTGGCCATGGCGATATTGTACCGTCCGCCGGACGGCGAAACACAAGGCGGCAACAGACGCGACCGCATTGCAAAATGCAGCGCCGGACTCGTTCGACGCATTGCGGCGCGCAATCCCGCGTCGCGTTGATTCAACAAGCATAAGCCAAAATCGGCGGCGCGGAGCTTGCTTCTGTGAAAAGTGAATTTCCTTTTGAAATCCATTTCGTTTTGAACCATCAAGGAGGGTTCATTTGGCCGCCATTCCCAAGATTCAACCGCCGATCGCCGACAGTTCGATCGCCCCGCTGACAGCGGAAACGGGCAAACGGATCAAGGTAATCGTAATCACCAGCGGGATGCTCACCTTCATCTCGTTCTGGAGAGCGTCGGCGATCGTGCTCTGCGACATGGCCTCGACGGTCTACTACATCGGCGGGATCGTCGAGCAGGCCGTGGGCCGTTCGGCACCGTACTTCATCCTCGCGGTGATGGTCTTCTCTTATGCCGTCCGCGCGATCTACGTCGAGTCATGCTCGATGTTCACGCGCGGCGGCGTCTACCGGGTGGTGAAGGAGGCGATGGGCTCCACGCTCGCGAAGATCTCCGTCTCGGCCCTGATGTTCGACTACATCCTGACCGGGCCGATAAGCGGCGTCTCCGCCGGCCAGTACCTGACCGGGTTGATCAACGAATTGCTGGCTCTGACGGGGGCGAGGATCGCGCTGCCGCCCGACTTTACGGCGTCGATGTTCGCGATCGCGGTGACGATCTACTTCTGGTGGCAGAACATTCTCGGTATCGAGGAGTCGAGCGAGAAGGCGATGCGCATCATGCAGGCCACCACCGTGATGGGGATCCTGATGATCGTCTGGTGCACCATCACGATCTATTTTCGCGGCGCGCACATGCCCCCGCTCGAACTGAAGTTCAGCCCGGCGTCGCTGGGTTGGCTGGCGCACGTTCCGGCCGCGCGCAGTATCGGCGCGATAGGCGTGCTGATCGCGTGGGGCCATTCGATCCTCGCGATGTCGGGCGAGGAATCGCTCGCGCAGGTGAACCGCGAAATCGAGGCGCCCAAGCTCAAGAACCTGCTGCGCACCGGCTTCATAATCTTCATCTACAGCCTGCTGCTGACCGGGATCATCTCGTTCTTTGCCGTGATGATCATTCCGGACGACGTGCGGATGGCCAAGTATGCGGACAACCTGATTGGCGGCCTGGCGATGTACATGGTCGGTCCGCTGTGGGCGCGGACCGCTCTGAGGGCCTTCGTGGTCTTTGTGGGTTTCCTGATCCTGGCCGGCGCGGTCAACACCGCGATCGTCGGTTCGGTGGGCGTGCTCACGCGGGTGGCCGAAGACGGCGTGATGCTGGACTGGTTCCGCAATCCGCACAAGCGCTACGGCACCAACTACCGGATCGTGAATCTGGTCGCCGGGATGCAAATTGCGACGATCGTGCTCTCGCGCGGCGACATGTACGTGCTGGGCGAAGCCTATGCCTTCGGCGTGGTGTGGAGCTTCGTCTTTAAGAGCCTGTCGGTGCTGGTCCTGCGCTATCGCGACAAGTACAAGCGGATGTGGCGGATGCCGCTCAACCTCACCTGGTTTCGTCCCGGCGGCAAGGATTTCCCGCTCGGGCTGGCGCTTGCCTTTCTGGTCCTGCTCGCCACCGCCCTTATCAACTTGCTCACCAAGCAGGTCGCGACAATCTGGGGCGTTTCGTTCACGTTGATATTGTTCGCAATCTTTTCGATTTCGGAACGGATCAACGGCGAAGCGCCGCACGAGTACGGCGAAGAGCCGGAAAAATTCAACCTCGAAGTGATCGAAGACGGCCAGCGGATAGACTTCGAGAAGCTCGGCATCGACGGCAAGCAAAAGAAGCTGATCGCGATCCGCGATCCCGGCAACCTGACTCATCTGCATCGATACTTGAGCGAGCCCGACAACGCCCACCTGATCGCGCTGACGGTGCGGAACGAGCGCGGACTTGCTTCGAGCGAAGGCGCGCAGCCCTTCACCCGGGAGGAAGAGAAGCTGTTCAGCAAGGTGGTCAAGGTATGCGAGGATCACGGGCGCGCGGTCACGCCGCTGGTGGTGGTCTCCAACGACCAGCTCTACGCGATCGCGAATACCGCCTATCGCCTCGGCGTCAACGAAGTCGTGATGGGCGTGTCGGCGAAGTTCCAGCCCGATACGCAGCTTGAGAATTTCGCGATGCACTGGGGCTCGTTCGCCGACGACGAGCATCACGTCGGCGTCCGGGTTCTCTCCGAAAACCGCGACATCCGCGCCGAAATTTAGCTCGCGGCAACCCCAAGCCGCGATCTCCCGTGCAATCGCCTGGCGACGGACCCGTGTTGTATTTTCGCCGTCTTCGCCACTGTGATATGCGACAGGCATGAGGAATTCATCCGCGAGAGTTGAAAATTCCTCGTCCTTGGCCCGCGCCGAGGAGCCGCTCCGTCGCGAGGACGACCTCTACGGCTGGCTGCTGGGCCAGGCCGCAGCGTTGCGATCGCGGCGATACGAATCTGTCGATTGGGACAATCTAGCCGAGGAACTTCGGGCAATGGGGGCTAGTGAGAGACGCGAACTCGTCAGCCATCTTCGAACCCTGCTGGCCCATCTACTCAAGTGGAAGTATCAAACAGAGCGGAGATCAGAGAGTAGTTGGCGAACCTCCATAGCGCGTTCCCGACAGGACCTCTCCGAGGTGCTCGACGACTCCGCGACGCTCAGAAACCGCCGCTCGGATCATTTGACCAAGGCGTACAAGCAAGCCCGCGTGCTTGCCAGCACCGAGATGAAACTCGGCCGTCGGAATCGTGAAAAACTGTTCCCGAAAACCTGCCCGTGGAACTTTGACGAGTTCATGAAAGAGGACTTCCTTCCCGCTCGACCATCCGGCTCGAACGGCCGCGCATAATGCGTCACGGCAAGGAAGACGCCTGTGCCACTCCTAAACAACCGGTGATTCTCCGTGGTGCCGGCGACTTGCCGCTGATTGCCTAGGCGGCGCCGGCCAGCGGCTCGACTCCTGCGTGAGCGCCAGGCGGTGTCACGCGGATCGGGAGAATCATCAGGCTGAGGCCGTCGGCTTGCAGGCGGTTCTGGAGATCGAGCGCGGTGTGGTTGTGAAGAAAGCGGCTGATGAAACGCTCGCCCGCGGTTTCGAATACGAGCTTGCCCGCGAAGAACACGCTGCGCGGGAAATCACGCGCCACCTCGAGGCACAGCCGATGTAGTTCCAGTTCAACGTCGGTGCCGATCCCGGCGCGAATCTCGGGGCGAAAGCCCAGGTTGGCGGCAAACTTCGAGTACTCGTTGAGATCGTCGGCGACCTCCTTTTCGAGCTGCCTGACTTCTTCGGGACCCTTCAGCAGCGCCGAATCGACCTCGCCGACCGCGACGAACACCGCATTGCGGAACTGCCCGTTGAACAGCCGCGGGATCGCGACCAGCGTCGCCAGTCCGAGGCCGCTGAACCCGTTGACAAGCAGCACTGCGGTAGGGTCGCGAGGGTCCGGCTTCTGGCTCCCGACCGGTTCCGCCTGTTCCGCCGCATAAATCTGCGGCAGGATCTCCACCTCGAGTTGATCGGCGATATCGCGCACGTGCCGATAGTGACTCCGTACCCGGTAGCAGAACGCCACCAGCCCGCCCGTCATGACGACCGTCACCCAGCCGCCGTCGTAAAATTTGAGTGTAACCGTAATCATCAGGATGGTGGCCGTGAACAGGCATCCCAGGCCGTTGATCAATAGCCGATGCTTCCAGCGCGCCTCGGTCTTGCGCACCTGCCACCAATGCACGCTCATCCCGAGCTGCGACAGGGTGAAGGTGATAAAGACGTTGATTGCGTACAGGATCACCAGGGTAGAGACGTCGGCCCTGGTCGCGAACAGGATGATCCCCGCCGCCAGCGCCATCGCGAGCACGCCGTCCTCGATCACCAGCCGCCCGCTCAGGTTGGCGAAGCGTCGCGGCAGCCATCGATCGGTCGCCATCGTGGCCAGCACGCGCGGCCCATCGACGAACCCGGTCTGCGCCGCTACGAACAGCAGCGCGCCTTCGGTGACAAGCGTGAAGGTCACCAGCGGAGCGCCGATCGGAAGGCCGGCGAGCGTCCAGTTGCCTGCCAGCCGATTGAAGAGCACCGCGTTCAGCGTCTTTCCCTGCTCGGGGCCGACATTGAACAGCAGGTAGCTCACCAGGATGCCGCCCGCGATGAAGGCCAGCGAGAGCGCCATGTAGATCATCGTGCGCTTGCCGGTCACGGTCCGGGGCTCGCGCAGGATCGGAAGCCCGTTGCTCACGGCCTCGATTCCGGTATATGTGCCGCCGCCGAGGCTGTAGGCGCGGAAAAAGATCACCGCCAGCGCGGCGATGCCGAGCTTGCTCACGCCTTCGTGGACCTGAGCCACGGCGTCGCGGGCGATAATCGGCAGCGTTCCGGATCGCGCCAGGATCGCGTAGCCAATCATGAAAATGTGCATCGCGACGAACGACAGAAAGATCGGCAGCAGGGTGAGGACGGATTCCCGCACGCCGCGCAGGTTCATCCCGACCATCACCAGCACCACCAGCAGGCACAGCCAAAGCTTCAGCCCAAGCCAGCCGACGGGCATGAAGCTGAAGATCGCGTCTGCGCCGCTGGCGATCGAAATCGAGATCGTCAGAACGTAGTCCACGACCAGCGCGCTGCCCGATAGCAGGCCCGCGTACCGGCCCAGCAGCTTGGTCGCAACCAGATAGCCGCCCCCGCCGGTCGGGAACAGGTCGATGGTCTGCGAGTAGGAAGCCGATATCACGAACACCGTCAACGCCATCAGCATCGCGAGGAACAGCGCGAGGTATTGATGGCTCCCGAGCGCGAGGAAGGCCTCCTCCGGTCCGTAGCAGGATGAACTCAAGCCATCCGAGCCAAGTCCCACCCACGCAAGGAATGCGATCAGCGAGAGGCTGTGGAAAACTTCCGGGTCCCGCACGTCGCGCGGCGGACCAATTAGAAGCCCGCTCAGCGTGCGTTTTTCCCGGGTACCGTTACCTTCAAGGGTTACTCGTCCAGACTTGGGGTCAACTGCTGCCACGGAGGGAACTTATCCGAGCGGGATCGGTCGTGCAAATTGCATTGTACCGCACGATTCAAACTGAAATAGACCATGGGCAATACGCGAAACCGCCCTGATATCGGCGGCTCGCGCGTGGCACGAGCGGTGCTTTGATTGCAGTTGCGTCCCGGCGTGGAGCGAGTCGTGAGGAATCATCAAGCATCGCTGCCCCACAACTTTGCGGTTCAATCGCTCGGCAAGCTGCCGGGAATTCTCCAACCCCACCGCTATCTGTACAGTTGCGTTCGCTGCAAATGGACGTTTCTGGTCAACGATGCCCGCCGGGGCGTCGTGACGGTCGTCGATCTCGAACGTGGTTCGATCACTCGGGAGGAAGCCCGCCGCCGGCTGCTCAGCTTCGAGCAGGGACCATGTCCCGCACTGGCCGCCTCCGCGGCGGCGAACGGACATCCTGCCGCCAACCAGTCTGACGGATCGGCCTCCACTATGATGAAGCAGCCGGACGCCGGTATCGCTCCTCAGATAGCGTCGCGGCCGATGTCGGTCGTTTCCGCCGCCCGCCGCCGCGCGCTCTGACCGGGCCCGCCCGCTCTGACCGGGCCGCCCGCTCCTGCCGCTCATCCGGTCTCCTGTGATGGCATCCGGATTACCGGTATGATCCTCCCCCGGACCGATGATCGCGATCGTAGACTACAAGGCCGGCAATCTGGCGAGCGTGGCGCGGGCGCTGGAATTCCTCGGCCGGCGCTCGGAAATCACCGATCGTCCGGAGCGGATTCGCGCAGCCGAGCGCATCATCCTGCCCGGCGTCGGCGCCGCCGGCGCGACGATGGAAAACCTGCGCGCGCTCGGGCTCGACGCCGTCCTGCGGGAGCAGGTGCTCGAGGCCGGCAAACCGTTCCTCGGGATCTGTATCGGCATACAGGTGCTGCTCGATCGCAGCGAGGAGGACGACGCGCACTGTCTGGGGTTTATCGCGGGCCGCGTAGCGCGCTATCCGAACTCGTGCGACGGGCGGCCGCTCAAGGTGCCGCAGATCGGATGGAACCGCGTGCGCCAGACGCGGCCGCATCCGTTGTTCGACGGGGTACCCGACAACACGCACTTCTACTTCGTCAATTCCTACTATCCGATTCCCGATGATCCCGCGGTGACGATCGCCGAGAGCGATCACGGGGTGACCTTCGTTGCCGCGATCGCGCGGCGCAACATCGTCGCGACCCAGTTCCACCTCGAGAAGAGCGGCGCCGCCGGGCTCAGGCTGCTCGACAACTTCTGCCGGATCGAATTCTGACCGTGCTCGCCAAGCGGATCATACCCTGCCTCGACGTTCGCGACGGCAAGGTGACCAAGGGCGTGCGCTTTCTGGAGAACGTGGACGTCGGCGACCCGGTCGCGATGGCGCGCCACTACTACCAGCAGGGCGCGGACGAGATCGTCTTCTATGACATCACCGCTTCCAACGAGCGCCGCGGCATCATGATCGAAGTGGTGCGCGCGGTCGCGCGCGAGATCTTCATCCCGTTCAGCGTCGGCGGCGGGCTGCGCACGCTCGACGACCTGCGCGCGGTGCTGCTGGCCGGCGCCGAGAAAGTCTCGATAGATTCCGGCGCGGTGCGCAATCCGGGCGTGATCTCGCAGGGCGCGCGCGCGTTCGGCAGCCAGTGCATCGTCCTCTCGATGCAGGTGAAGCAGACCGGGAAACGGCCGGGCGTGCCCTCAGGATACGAGGTCGTGATCGACGGCGGCCGGACCTTCACCGGCAAGGACGCGATCGAATGGGCGCGCGAGGGCCAGCGGCTGGGAGCCGGCGAGCTTTGCGTCAATTCGATCGATCGCGACGGGACCAACCTGGGCTACGAGTTGGAGCTGACCCGCGCGGTCAGCGAGGCGGTCACGATTCCCGTAATCGCCTCCGGCGGCGCCGGCGAGCCGGAGCATCTTCGCCAGGCGTTCACCAGCGGCGCAGCCGACGCGGCGATCGTCGCGTCGATCGTGCATTACGGCACGTATCCGATTCCAGCCCTCAAGGACTACCTGAGGACGCACGGGATCGAGGTGCGCGATCAGGTAACGATCGAAGGGAGAGGGCCGTCTTGAAAATCGCGTTGGTGGTCTCCGACTTCAACCACGAAGTGACCTCCCTGATGCTCGAGCGGGCGCGCGGCCATGCCGAATCACTCGGCGTCGAAGTGAGCCATGTCATCCACGTGCCGGGCGTCTTCGACATGAGCCTCGCGGTGAGGAAACTCCTGAAACGCAAGGACGTGAACGGCGTGGTGATAATCGGCGCGGTGATCAAGGGCGATACGAACCACGATGACCTGATCGCGCGCGTGACCGCGCACGCCGCCAACGAGTTGGCCTTGCAGTTCGACAAGCCGGTGGCGCTGGGCGTGACCGGTCCCGCGATGACGACCGAGCAGGCGTTCGACCGAATCGACAACGCGCGCAACGCGGTCGACTCGGTGGTGCGGATGATCCGCGTGCTCAAGGAAATCGGCTAGTCTGCGGCACATTCTCCGGTAGGGGCGGGTCGAGACCCGCCCGTTCTCGCATTCCGCGGCGGCTCGCGAGCCGTTCCCCCAGAGTTCACGGAGAGGTCGCGAGAAAGACGCGAGCGCGCTGTTCAAAGTTCCTCGCGGCGCGGTTGAGGATCGCAGGGCCGCTTCCTATACTTCTCACTGGTGGCGTTGGTGATGGCTGGTGGAAGCGCTCAAGCGCAGACTTTCTCTACGCGTTCGGCGGCGCGTATTCTGGCCGTTTCTCCTGACCGGATTCGCTACTGGGTGAAGCGCCGCCTGATCCGTCCGAGCGTCACCGAGGGTCGCCAGTACCGGTTCGCTTTCAACGATCTGCTCGTGATGCGGCTGGCCAAGGAATTGCTGCCCAACCGGCGGCATCTGGAGCCGATCCAGCGATGCTTCGAGCGGGTCCGCGGGCTTTTCGGTCCGGGCCGGCCGGTGACCTCGCTGCGGCTTTCCAACCAGGACGGAACTATCGTGGTGCGCGAGCGCAGCTTCGCCTTCGAGGCCGAGAGCGGACAGTTGATTCTCGATTTCGATTCGCTCTCCGCAGCGCTCGGGGTCGAGGACGCGCCGCCGGGAAAGCCGGCGCAGGCGGCGACGCCGGGCGGGCAAAGTGCATCAAGCGAGGGCGCGTCGGCACGCCGGATGTTCAGTGAGCTTCTCGCCAGCGGCACGCGCAACGCGGAGGTCCATCTGAAGATCGCCGCGATTCTCGAACGCGGCGGCGATGTCGCATCCGCCCTCAAGCATCTGCTCAGCGCCGCGACGATCGAGCCGTCAAATGCGGATGTCTATGAGCGGCTGGGGATTATCTACCGGAATCGTGGCGATGCCGCCGGCGCAATCAGAAACTTCCTGAGGGCCGTGGAATACGACCCCGACGCCGTCGAACCCCATCGGAATCTCGCCGAGCTTTTCGAGCAGGCAGGCCGCCGGCGCGAGGCCTTGCGGCATCTGAGCGCCGTCCATCGCCTGACCCGGGATTAGCATGGCGCTCGTCCCCTGCCCTGCGGATCGCTCGGTTGATCCGCGCGGAGTCGCGACGATAAGCTCGATTTCAGATGGATTCCCGATCGTTGAAGCGAATCGACCTGTTGCGCCATGAACTGAAGGCGCTGCGCTTTATCCTGGACAATTTCCATTCCGGCAGGATCGACCGGACCGCGATGCCGCGACCGGAGGACTTCCAGTCAGAACAGACGCGCGCGCTCTATGAGGTAATCGTCGGGGCGCCGGATCGCGACTCGGCGGAACGGCGAATCGCGGAACTGGAGATGGACGAAGTCGACCTCGATTCCTTCCTGCGCCTTTCCGGCGACCATTACTACAGCTATCCCACGCTGGTCAGGGAGCGGGCGGAGGCGATTCGCCGGGGGCAGCTCAAGGTCGAGACGGCTTGAGCGCGACGGCCTGCCAGGAGTACCACTTCCTGCTCGACCGCGGTGGCGCGGTGATCGTGTTCGAGGAGAAAGACACTGCGTGGGCGGGCGTGCTGGCCTTCTCCACCGCAGAGGCGGCCCGCGAATTCTGCGCCGCCAGCAAGCTCGAAGTCGCCGAGCTGCGCGTCGATCTCGAGCGCCGATCGCGAGTCGATCGCAGCGCTGATTCGCGAGGTCAAGCGGCGCGCAGTGCGCTACGCGCTGCTCGACCTCGACTACCGAACCGGCCGCTGCGTCCAAATCGACTTCGAGGGCGACGCATTCGGCCCAAGCCGCGAGCGGCAGTTCACGAAAGTTTGAGCGGCTCGATCAAATGAGCATTGGATTCCTCCGGCGGGTCGCCGTCATACTCAGGGAGCCTGCCGATCTCGTGGAGATTCAGCCAACTCGCCTTCTTTCCGATCCAGATGTGGTCGGCCGCGCGCGCGGAAATATCACCCGCTACCAGCCCCGCCGGAATCGCTACCACGGGATTTTCGGCAAAGACCGAGGGCAGTGGCGAGCCGCAGGTTCTGCAAAAGGAACTGCGGTAAGCCGGGGGGCTGCGAAGTATCGGCGCATCGTAGAACGAGATCAGATCCGCGCCCCCAAGCCAGCGAAAGTTCTCCGCGCGGACACGAAATTCCGCCGCGAAGGCAGAGCCGGTCACGCGCTGGCACCGCGTGCAATGGCAGATCTCGATATCCGTCGTCGGGTCGTGGAACTCGAACGTGACTCCGCCGCAGAGACAGCGTCCTACCATGTGAATCGATCCTCCCGGTCGCCTGAGGTTCAAGACGTCCGCGATCCTCGAACGATCTGGTTTGCAACGCAAGCGCCGATGCACAAGCCACGCACCCCGCGCTCCCTTCGTTAGAAGGCGGCCGAGTCGCTCCGCATGACGGTAACGATCGCCGATATAGAGCTTGCGCGCGAGCGGCTTGACGGGATCGTCAAGCCGACGCCGCTGCTCCGGAGCGAGACCCTCAAGCGGATGCTCGGCGCAGAGGTCTTCATCAAGCCCGAGAATCTCCAGAAGACCGGATCGTTCAAGATTCGCGGCGCCTACAATCGTATCGCATCGCTCTCCCGGGAGGAGCGCGGCCACGGGGTGATCGCGGCCTCGGCCGGAAATCATGGCCAGGCGCTTGCCTACGCCGCGACTCGCGCCGGAATCAAAGCGACGATCGTGATGCCTGAAGCGGCGCCGATCGCCAAGGTGGACGCGACCCGGGGCTATGGACAGACGGTTGTGCTGAGCGGTGCCGACTACCAGGCGGCCCATCGCGAGGCTGAAACGATTCGCGAGCGTATCGGCGCAATTTTCGTGGACGCCTACGACGATCCCTTCGTGATCGCGGGCCAGGGAACGATCGGGCTGGAGATTGCCGGCGAAGTCCAACCGGACGTGGTTCTGGTGCCGGTCGGCGGCGGCGGACTGGTCGCGGGAATCGCGGTCGCGCTCGCGGCGCGCAATCCGGGCGCGGCCGTCATCGGCGTCGAGGCCGCCGGGTCGCCTCAGTTGAGCGCGAGCCTCAAGTTGGGCCGGGCGGCGTCGATCGATCGGCCGGCGGACACAATCGCCGACGGTCTGGCAACCGGAAAAATCGGCGCGTTGCCGTTCGAGCTGATTCGCCAACACGTGAAGGACGTGGTGACGGTTGACGATTTCGAGATCGGCGAGGCCGTGCTGCTGATGCTCGAGCGGATGAAGCTGCTCGTCGAAGGCGCCGGCGCGGCGGCGCTGGCGGGCGCGCTGAAGATCAAGGCGGCGCTCGCGGGCAAACGGGTCGTGATCGTCGCGAGCGGCGGCAATATCGATATCAACCTGCTCGACCGGATCATCTGGCACGGCCTGGTCAAGGTCGGCAGGCTGCTCCGCTTGACGATCGATCTGCGCGATCGGCCCGGCGAACTCGGCAAGCTGCTCGCCGCGCTCGGTGAGATGCGCGCGAACGTGCGATCGATTAGCCACGATCGCACGCGGCGCGAGGTCGGGATCGCGTCGGTGCAGGTGGAGATCGAACTGGAGACTCGCGGCCCCGATCATATCGAGGAGATCAGGCGCCGCCTGAAGGATCGCGGCTGGACGATAGTCGCTACGTGAACATCGAGGCGAGGCCCTTGGGCTTCACCGTCTTGCCCGCCGGCTTGATCTCGTCCGCCAGCTTCCGGAGGCGTTCCCTGAAAGCGTTCATCTCGGCGACTTGCTTTGCTTCGAACTGCTGCTGCTCGCGTGCGCGCTTGCGCGCGTGCGCCTCCTGCTCGCGCTGTCGCGCCAGATAGAATCCTTCGAAAGTGTCTTTGACCGTCCGGTAGATGTAGCTGGTCGGAACGAATGAACCCGAGCAGAACGGGCAATTGAAGACCACCCCGACCTGAAAATAGCGATACGGGATGTTGTAGACCTCGTTACAGTCCTTGCAGCGGATCGGGACTTCCCACGCGATCGGGTCAAATTCGTCGCTCCGCGCGGGCGCGGCAGCAGCCGCGACTGGAGGGGGCAGGGCGGGCCTCGGCTTGGCCGCCGGTTCCGCAGCCGGCGATGCGCCGCCGTCGGGGGCGCTGGCCGCGGCGCCGTTCGCCGCCGAGGCCGGCGCAGCGCCCGCGCCCTCCTTGCGGAAGCGCGAGGGAAAATCGGCACCGAAGCTCTCCTCGGGATGCAGCACCTTGGCCCGCTCGATCAGGACCTGCTCACTCTCCAGATTGGCGGGATCCGGGATACAGCAATCGACGGGGCATACCGCAGCGCAGGCCTCGTGATCGTAGAAGCCCACACATTCGGTGCACTTGGCCGGCACGATGTAATAGATATCCTGCGCGATCGCCGGACGGGTTTCGCCGTTGAGTTCCCAGGACACGCCACCGCCATAGATCGCGGTGTTGGGGCATTCGGGTTCGCACGCCCCGCAGTTGATGCATTCGCTCGTGATCGTGGTCGCCATCGGGGGTCAAACGCTCCGTCAATTGCTGAAGCGCAACTGAACCATAACTCACACCGACTTTATCAACGCTCATAATGCCCGACAACGGCTCAGGAACACAGGCTGAAGCCTGTGCCCACCGATCGAACGATGCACTACCCGCCAGTTCGGTTTTCCGTGATCGCGCGTTTTGACTATGCTGGATGGGATAGTCGTATCGCCAGGAGCGGCAAATGGATCTGACGTTCACTCCCGAGCAGGAAGCATACCGCGCCAAGGTGCGCGCGTTTCTCGAAGAGAATGTCCCGAAGAGCGGGCTCGTCGGAAGGCGCGGCGAGGGGCTGATGGACAAGGGTTGGCTCGTGCGGGCGAAGGCTTGGCAGCGCACGCTCTACGACGCCGGTTATATCGCGCTTTCCTGGCCGAAGGAGTATGGCGGCCAGGCGATGGACCCCGAGCGGCAAGCGATCGTGAACGACGAACTGATGCGGGCGCGCGCGCCGTACCTGGTCGGCTCCTCGGGTATCGGGATGCTCGGGCCGACGCTGATCTCCTGGGGCACAGAGGAGCAGAAGCGGCGCTACCTTCCCAGGGTTCTCACCGGCGACGAGATCTGGTGCCAGGGTTATTCCGAGCCCGGCGCCGGCTCCGACCTCGCCTCGCTCCGCACCCGCGCCGAAATCGTCGGCGACGAGTTCGTAGTCAACGGGCAGAAAGTCTGGACCTCGGGCGCGCAATACTCCGACATGATGTTCTGCCTGGTGCGCACCGATCCCGACGCCCCCAAGCATCGCGGCATTTCCTACATTTTGATCGATATGCATTCACCCGGTGTTACCGTTCGCCCGCTGGTCCAGATGACCGGCGATCAAGGCTTTAACGAGGTCTTTTTCGACAGCGTGCGCGTGCCGCGCAAAAACCTGGTCGGCAAGCTCAACGAAGGCTGGATCGTCGCCAACGCGACGCTCTTCCACGAGCGCAACATGCTGGGCTCCGCGACCGGCAGCCATCAGATCTTCAACCGGCTGCTCGCGCTCGCCCGATCGATCAAGCGCAACGGACGGGCGTTGGCGGACGATCCGGTGTTTCGGCAGCGCCTGGCGGACCTCGAGACGCGGGTCACCGCGATGCGGTTTCATTCGTACCGGCAGTTGTCGGACCAGGTCCACGGCCGCAATCCCGGAATCGAGTCGATGATCAACAAGCTGGTCGGGACGGAACTCAACCACGAACTCGCGACCGTCGCGATGGAACTGATGGGCGACTACTCGACACTCGCGCGCGGCGACGACTACGCGCTCGACTACGCCTACTGGCCGTATGAGTGGATGTTCTCGCTGGGGCTGGTAATCGGCGGCGGCACTTCGCATATCCAGAAGAACATTATCGCGGAGCGCGGCCTCAAGATGCCGAAGTCACGCTGATGGACTTCGGACTGAGCGACGAGCAGCGCCATCTCAAGGAGACGGCGCGCGAATTCCTGCGCAACGAATGCCCGGCTGCGCTGGTGCGCAAGGTGATGGCCGAGACCGACGGGATGCCGCGCGATCTGTACAGTGACATCGCGAAGCTGGGCTGGACCGGCCTCGTCGTGCCGGAGAAATTCGGCGGCGCCGGACTCAAGATGCTCGACATGGCCGTGCTCGCCGAAGAATGCGGCTACGCCGCGATGCCGGGCCCGTTCCTGTTTTCGTCGGCGATCGCGGCGAGCGCTCTCTGCCTCGGCGGCTCGAACGAGCTGAACGCGCGATGGCTGCCCACGCTCGCCGAGGGACGCGCTATCGGCACGATCGCGATCGTCGAGGAGAGCGACAGTCTGGCGCCCGCGGACATCGCGACCGTCGCCGCATCCGACGGCGCCGGATTCGTGCTGACCGGCGTGAAGATGTTCGTCCCATACGCGCAGGTCGCGGACTTCATGATCGTCGCGGCGCGGATCGCCGATTCGCGATCGGGTGTCGCGCTGTTCGTGGTAGAGCGCACAGCGCCCGGCCTGCGCGTCAAGCTCGGGCGAACCATCGATCTGACGCGTCGGGTTTGCCGTGTCGAGATGGAAGGCGTCTCAGTCAAGGCTGAGGCGCGGCTCCGTGGCGATGCCGACCTGCTCGAGCGCGTGGCGGATATCGGGGCGGTCGCGCTCGCGGCCGATTCACTGGGCGGAATCGAGCGCGCGCTCGACATGTCAGTCGACTACACCAGGGTGCGCGAGCAGTTCGGCAAGCCGATCGGATCGTTTCAGGCGCTCAAGCACGCCGCCGCCGAGATCGTCGCCGATCTCGAGCCGGCGCGTGCGCTCTTGTGGTATGCGGCCTATGCGCAAGACGAGCTTCCCGCCGAAGCGGCCCGCGCCGCATCGATGGCCAAGGCGCGCCTGTCGGAGATTTACAGCCGCACGACCGATCGCGCGGTGCTGATGCATGGCGGGATCGGCTTCACCTGGGAGCACGACATTCATCTGTGGTTCAAACGATCGCGCTTCAACGAGTCGTATTTCGGCTCACCGGTGTACCATCGCGAGCGCGTCGCGGCGCTCGGCAAGTATTGAATCGCGACGGCTCCGGTGAAGTTCGATCTCCTCTACCAGCCTTCCGTGCGCCGATTCGTGTGATCCCGCACTTTTCGGGCGCGTAGAGCGGACCTATACTCAGGCGCAACCTCCAATCATGCGCGGAGGGTCGTTGAATGAACCCGCGAAGCATCTTACACGGCCAAATCAGCAAAACTTCGTATTCTCTGCACCTCGCGGATTGCCTCGAATGGATGGAGTCGCGGGAAGACAACTCCGTTCATGCGATTGATCCTCGCAAAGGCATAAATTGACGTTCGAGGGCGTTTGCGGCTCGTCTGCGGCAATGCTATTTTGCTCTCACTCCTTGAATGGAGGCGCACTTCGAGAAGAAACCCATGAGAAGAGAATCCGCAGTAACTTTCCGGAGTACGCCGGTAATCTCCGCCGAACGCTGAGCCTTTTCTAGCGCCAGGCGCCGAGCCACGGTGGCACTCCCGCCCCGTGGCTTTTGCTTTTTCCGTATTCATCTCGGCCACGGGTGCGCGGGCATCCGTGGCCGTTTTCGTTATCGGTGCGCAAATCGATCGAAAGGAGAGTCGAGCCCCATGAACAAGACGACGAAGACGAACAAGGCATCAGCCGTTCAACCGACGAACCGCTCACAGAGGAAATCATGTCGCTGGAACAGGAACATATCGAATCGTCACTCGACGCGTTACTGACCGAAGGATTGGTCAAAGAGGTGCTCTACCCGGTGAAGGCGGGCAAGGAGGCGACTGTGTATTGTTGCCTGGCCGGCCCGGCCGCCGGCGCGGAGCTGGTGGCGGCCAAGGTTTATCGGCCGCGTGAAGCGCGGAATTTCCGCAACGACGCGATCTACCAGGAAGGCCGCGGCGCGGCTTTCTCGCGGCGCGACCGGCTCGCGATGGAAAAGAAGAGCCGGCACGGGCGCGACGTACACTTCGGCAGTTGGGTCGCCGCCGAATATGAGACGCTCAGGATTCTCCGCATGGCCGGCGCGGACGTTCCGCGGCCAATTTCGCAATCGAATGGCGTATTGCTGATGGAATATTACGGAGATCGCGGCGGCGCGGCGCCGATGCTGAGTCAGGTGTCGCTGCCCCGGCCGGAAGCGCTGGCGGCCTTCAAGCGCATCGTCCGCAACGTCGCGTTGTGGCTCCGATGGGACCGTATCCACGCCGACCTGTCGCCATTCAACATCCTGTATTGGCAGGGAGCGCCGGCCGCGATCGATTTTCCGCAGGCGATCGATCCGCGCTTCAATCACGCTGCGCAGATGCTGCTGCGGCGCGACTTGCAAAACGTCTGCCGATACTTCGCGCGCGCGGGCGTCGGCGCGGACCCGGATCGGATCGCCGACCAGATGTGGCGGGGCTATCGCCGCGCCGAGTTGTGAGCCTCGCGGCGAGTCTTTCGCGAACCTCGCATTTGTAAAACGCCCGGCGCCGGTGCTAATCCGACCCAGGATCGAAAATGAAATCTTCGGTTAGTGGATTCCTTTTTGTGGCTGAATCTTTTAGGGTTCGCGTTATGTCCGGTGCGAGGCGTCTCTTTCTCAGACTGGCGCTGGGTGCAGCGATGCTCGTCCCCACCGCTGCAAATGCCCGAACGTTTCAGACGCTATACAGTTTCACTGGCGGCCGCGACGGCAGATTCCCGTCTGGCGCGGTGTTCGACAACGCGGGCAATCTCTACGGCACGACCCTCTACGACGGCGATTCGACCGCCTGTGGCGACCAGGGCTGCGGCGCGGTGTTCAAGCTCGCGCCGCCGGCGAAGGGGCACACGGCCTGGACCGAGACCCTCTATTCTTTCAGTGGCAGCCCCGATGGCGCCAACCCCTATGCCGGGGTGGTGTTCGTGAACGGCGCACTCTACGGAACAACCGCGTTTGGCGGTTACGCGAACGACACCACTTGCCAGGGGGGCTGCGGCACGGTGTTCGATCTCGATCCCCAACTCAGGCGCTGACCACGCTCTATACTTTCACCGGCGGCGCCGATAGCGGGGGCCCGTTTAGGGGTCTCGTGTTCGACAGGAAGGGCGCTCTCTACAGTACGACCGAAGGCGGCGACAACGGGACTGCCCCTGATGCGGTGTTCAGGCTCGCGCCACCGGCTAAGGGTAAAACCGCGTGGACATTCGCCACGCTTTACACGTTCCCCGGCAACAATAATGAAGAAGCCTCCAAGTTGGTGTTCGACCAGACGGGCAATATCTACGGCACAAACCAAGGCGGCGGCAATTCCACCTGCGCGGCTACGGCCACTTCGGGCGGCGGCAAGAAGTGCGGCACCGTGTTCAAGCTCGATCCGGCCACCCAGACTCTGACCACGCTCCATGCTTTCACCGGCGGCGCCGATGGCGGAAAATCGCATGGCGGGCTCACCATCAATTACCTGGCCAATGGCGCGTTTGTGCTCTACGGCGCGACGGCTCAGGGCGGTGGCAAGAGCAACGCTGGCACGGTGTTCGAGCTCGATCCCTCAACTCATGCGCTGACCACGCTCCATGCTTTCACCGGCGGCGCCGATGGCGGAAACCCGATGAGCGGGCTGGTGTTCAACGGAGGCTCACTCTACGGCACGACTGTCTACGGCGGCGATTCGACCGCCTGTGGCGGCGAAGGCTGCGGCACGGTGTTCAAGCTGACGCCGCCGGCAAAGGGGCATACGGCCTGGACCGAGACCGTGCTACACACTTTTACCGGCGCCGCCGATGGCGCCGGCCCGCTTAGCACACTGGTGTTCGACACGAAGGGCGCGCTCTACGGCACAGCCTTCGCTGGCGGTGATGATACTGCGTGCCGCGACAATAGCGGCTTCCTCAACTTGCCTCCAAACCCGCCGCCAGGTTGTGGAGTGGCTTTCAAGCTCACGCCGTGACTTCGGTTCACGGTCATCGTTATATGGCCCTGGGCCCCGCTGGCGGATAGGCGGCGGCCCGCGTCGCAACGCTGCCCAACGCAGCCTCGAAACCAGCTTTGTGGTTAAATCTTCTTTGTGCTGCTGCGCAATCGGAGGCTCGCCATGGCATTCCCGGCAACCCGCCTGCGAAGACTGAGACGCAACGAGGCCTTGCGCCGGATGGTGCGCGAGACCCGTCTTTCGCCCGACGATTTCATCCAGCCGTTGTTCGTCTGTCCCGGCCGCGATGTCCGCAAGCCGATCGAGTCGATGCCGGGCGTCGCCCAATTGTCGGTCGAACAACGCGCTGCGCGAGGCGCGCGAGACCTTCGATGCGGGCGTGCCCGCGATAATCCTGTTCGGAATACCGAGCATCAAGGACGCGATCGGCAGCGAGGCGTGGAGCGATACCGGCGTGGTGCAGGCCGCGATTCGGGAAATCAAGGAGCACGAGCCCGAGCTGATGGTAATCACCGACGTATGCCTGTGCGAATACACCGACCACGGCCATTGCGGCGCGATCAGAGGGAACGAAGTTGACAACGACGCGACACTGGAGCTGCTCGCGCGCGAGGCGGTCTCCCACGCCCGCGCCGGCGCCGATATCGTCGCGCCGTCGGACATGATGGACGGGCGGGTCGGCGCTATCCGCACGGCGCTGGATCAGAACGGCTTCGGCAACGTCGCGATCATGGCCTACTCGGCGAAGTTCGCCTCGGCCTTCTATGGTCCGTTCCGCGAGGCCGCCGAATCGGCGCCGAAGTTCGGCGACCGCCGTTCCTACCAGATGGATCCGCCCAATGGCGACGAGGCGCTGCGCGAAGTCGCGCTCGATCTCGAAGAGGGCGCGGACATCGTGATGGTCAAGCCGGCGCTCGCCTATCTCGACCTGATCTACCGCGTGAAGACGCAGTTCCGATGCCCGGTGGCGGCCTACAACGTCTCGGGCGAATACGCGATGATCCGCGCGGCCGGAATCAACGGATGGCTCGACGAAGAGCGCGCGACGCTCGAGGTACTCACCGGAATCAAACGCGCCGGCGCCGATCTGATCCTGACGTACTTCGCGAAAAGCATAGCCGGAAAAATCTGAAACCACAGATGAGCACAGATAAACATGGATTTGATCAGATCACAGAGGGGATCATTGGCTGCGCGTTCAAGGTGAGCAATACGCTCGGGTGCGGTTTTTTGGAAAAGGTCTACGAAAACGCGATGGTACACGAGCCTCCGCAAAGCCGGATTCCGGGTGGGCCAACAGCATCCGCTCCCGGTTATCTACGACGGTATCGTTGTCGGGGACTACGTAGCGGATCTACTCGTCGAGGATCGAGTCTTGGTTGAGTTGAAGTCGGCGCGAGCGCTGGACGAGATTCATCTGGCTCAGTGCCTTAACTATCTGAAGGCGTGCGGCCTGAGGCTCTGCCTGTTGATCAACTTCGGCAATCCTCGAATCGAGGTAAAAAGAATAGTCTCCTGAATAAGGGAACCACCGATGAACACAGATGAACACAGATAAACAACAAATGTAAGCATGAAAGGCAGTTTCACAAATGGCTGCAAATCAGCGTCTATCTGTGTTCATCAGTGGTTTCATTTTCTGTAGTGGGCGCGGATTGAGCGCAGGGCGCGCATCTGGTGATAGGCGAGAGCGTCGTCGGGGTAGCGATGCTCAGGGCCGAGGACGCATCCCGCACGCGAATGGCATCGCGGGGCGCAGTCGGGCTCGACCTCCATGCGATGCTCGACGCATCGCGGGATGTCCCATCCCTGCGGGAAGCTGACCGCGCCGACCGGGCAGGCCGGGATGCAGCTTCTCACGGTGCATCCGGGGCACGGCTCGAACCCCGACGCCGCTCCCGGACTGTCCAGGTCCGCATCGATCAGCAGCGCGGCCCGAAATGCGATCCACGGCCCGTAGGTTGGATGGACCAGCACGCCCAGGATGCTCGGTCCGCCGAGACCCGCGATCCTGCCCAGTTCCATGAAGTTGATTGACATGACGTCGAAGGGATAGATGGGGCGGCACGCCACCCCAACCGCGCGCACACTTGGCGCCACTTCGCGTTCGATCACCTCGCGGGTGAAGTCGTCAAGAGGATGGTCCCGCTGCCACCATCCGGGATGCCGCGCGGCGTGATCTTTCAACGCGCGCCAGAAGGCGCCGCCGCCGTTTCCGATCACGATGATCGATCGCGCATCGGGCGCGGACACAGCGACCGCCGACCCGGAAGCCGACCGGGAAGCGACCGCGGCATCGTAGCGCGCAGCCGGAATCGCCGCGACGAGATTGAGCCCGCGCCGCTCGCCAACCGTCCGGACCGATTGCAACAGCTCAGTCACAGTACCTTCCCCTACTCCATCGCCCGTGAGTGGAAGAGCGTGAGCAGCGGAAGTGGCTGCTGGATGCCTCGCCGATCCGGAATTTCGCAAGAGCTTAGGCCGACTTCTCGAGCTTGGGAGGCATGGGCGGCTGTTCCTCCGCCCATACGATCTTGCGGTAATCGAACTTCAGATCCTCGATCACATTGAACTTGACTATCTCGAAGTAGGGCGAGAGATCGAAGTCGCGCGGCGTGATCAGCGTCGGCGAGACCCTGCGCAGCACGCCGTAGCGTTTGGCGTCGGGACGGGAAATGAGACGCCGCAATCCGTGCTGCCGGATCGAGGACGAATCGACCGGCAACTCGACGAAGCTCGGGACGATAGGAAATTTCACGTGCCCGAAGCATTCGGCGATCAGGCTCGAACAGATGACCCGCGTCGGCTCGCCGCTGCCGAACTGCAGCGCCTTGCGCCGAAAGCGCCTCGGCACCAGGCTCACGGGCAGAAAATAGCGCGCCAGGTCGATCACGTTGCGGATGTCGTAAGTCGCGCCGACCGCGATCAGCCCCTCGTCCACCACGCGCATCAAGTCGCCGTTGGCGAGGTTGTAGGGATGGCAGACCCGCATATTGAAGTCGCGATACTTGCTCAGCGGCGCGAGCACCACGCCGCTCTCGACCAGCGCCTCGACGATAAGGTGGTTTGCGTCCTCGCCGTATTGGTCGATGAGCTTTTTTCGCAACTCGGGGTCGCGCTTCAGCGGCTCGTCACCGACATACAGCGCGGCATGAGACCATGAACTCTGGGTCAGATACTTGATCACCTCGCTTACCCGCTCGTTACCCTCCACCAGGATGACATCGCCCTTGCGGATGAACCGCTTGAGGTTGCCCATGTCATTGGGGATGAAAAGCGTGTAACGACGAAGCGGCTTGGTCAGCATCCGCAGTGCGAAAGCGACCAGCTTGCTTCGCAGATAGGCGACCGGGTTCAGCCGCTTGACCCAGGATATGGGCCGTGAAGCGTTGACTTGAGGCGCGCCAGCACCCATTCAGCCTGAATATACGAAGCTATCCACCGGTTTGACAAGCAAACGGCGCGTGATCAACCCTCGAATGACCCGATAATCCCGTAAAATGGCACGGTTAGCGTGGATTGCGTGCTATCGTCGGTGCGAATCGCCAGCGTGCCCCGAAGCTGACCGTCCGGCGTGTTGCGGCGAAGCTCGACGGTGATCTTGTACTCCTTGCCCGCTTTCACCGGCTCCACTTTCGCGACCACCGACTGGTTGGTGCTCGACACTCCCAGCACGTTGACCGCCTGCGCGCTATCGTTGGTAAGCCTGAGAACCCTGACCACGCTCTGCTTGCTCGGTACGATTCCGAATGAGACCTGCGCAGGATCCAGGGTCAGGTCGCCGGTCACCGTGCCAAACACGTGGACCTGGACGGGACTGCGGTTGTTGGCCACATCAATGGAGTCGTCGAACTGCCCGATCGGCATCGACTTGAGCAGGTTCACCTTCAGGACCACGCCGGGCTTGCCATCCTTGCGAGGCTCCTGCGCGACCTTGATATTCTTGCTGCTGTTCGACAGCGTCCCGACGCTGAAGGCTTTGTTGTCCTGCGCCAGATCGCTGATTACCACTTCGCGAGTTTCTTCGGTCCCATAGTGGACTTTGCCGAACGAGACCTCGGAGGGCGTCGCCTCGACTTCGACCTTGACGTCGCCCTGCAACGTCATCATCGCATTCGGGGTCGCCGGGTCATTGGTCAATACCGTGATAGTGCGTTCGCGATGACCCTTCTGGAAATGAGTATCGAAGGTCACCGAGATTTGACTCTCCCCGCCGGGCGGGACGCGATTGGTGCTCGGCGCGGCGGCGGTGCATCCGCAGGAGGTTTTCGTGCCGTTGATAATCAGGTCCTTGGTTCCGGCATTCCTGATTGCGAACGAATGAGTCACTCGCTGTCCTTCGAGCACTGTTCCGAAATCATAAACCGGGTTTACCACCTCGGCCTTGGGCCCGGCGGCCGCGCCGGATTGCGCCGGCGCTGGAGATTGCGCCCAACCCGCACCCGGATGCGCTATCCATATCGCCAGCATCGCGGTCAAGATCACGCCCCTGACTCGAAACCAGATCCGCTGCCTTTTGGAACTCAGGTACATAAAATGAATACTCCAAGGCTCGTCCGCCCCGCTCGACGTGTCACAAGAATACTCCAACTATATACCAATTCGTTCAGACAGGGGCGCGGTCAAGAGACTTTCGCGACTCGATGGACCTGCGCGCGGCGTCTCGGCCGGCGCTTCGTAGCGAGAAAGGAAATCGGTGGCCAGGTCGCCTTTTCTGAAGTCCGGATCGTCGAGGATCTTCAGATGGAGCGGGATATTGGTCTTGATTCCATCGATCAGGTACTCACGGAGCGCGGCCTTGGCGCGCGCGATCGCGCCCGCGCGATCCGCCGCGTGCGCGATCAGTTTCGCGACCAGCGGGTCGTACTGCATCGGCACCCGGTAGCCGTCGTAGAGCGCGGTCTCGACCCGCACGCCGAGTCCGCCGGGCGGATGATGGTTGGAAACCACGCCCGGCGAGGGCAGGTGCGTATCCGGATCTTCCGCGTAAATCCGGCACTCGATCGCCGCGCCGGCGAGCGCGATGCTCCGCTGCTTGAATCCTATCGGCTCACCCGCCGACAGGCGCAGGCTCTCCTTGATCAGATCGATCCCGGTGACCATCTCGGTAACGCCGTGCTCGACCTGAATCCTGGTGTTCATCTCGATGAAGTAGAAATTCCCGTCGCCGGCCAGCAGGAACTCGACCGTACCGACGTTGGAATAGCCGACCACCTGCGCCGCCCTCACCGCGGCCTTGCCCATCTTGTCGCGCATCCGCGCGCTCAGCGCCGGGCACGGCGCTTCCTCGAGGACTTTCTGATGGCGCCGCTGGATCGAGCAGTCCCGCTCGGCGAGATGGATCACGTTGCGATGGGTATCGGCAAGAATCTGAAATTCGACGTGGCGCGCGCCCTCGAGATATTTCTCCAGGTACATGGTGCGCGAGCCGAAGGCCGCTTCGGTCTCGCCGCGCGCGAGCGGAAACAGGCGGGCGAGCTCGGCGCTGTCGCGCGCGATCCTCATCCCCTTGCCGCCGCCGCCCGCCGCGGCCTTGATCAGCACTGGATAGCCCAGCACTTTCGCCTCGGCCTGCGCGTCGCGCAGCTCGGTCACGCCTTTGCCCTCGCTGCCCGGCAGGATCGGCACGCCGGCGCGCATCATGATACGGCGCGCGCGCGGCTTGTCGCCCATCAGCCGGATGTGGCGCGCGAGCGGACCCACGAAGATCAGTCCCGATCGGCGGCAGGCCTCGGCGAAGTCTCCATTCTCGGACAGAAATCCGTAGCCCGGATGGACCGCGTCGGCGCCGTACGCCATCGCCGTGCTGACGATAGCCGGGATGCTGAGGTAGCTCTCCTCGGCGGCTGCCGGGCCGATACAGACCGACTCGTCCGCCATCCTGACGTGGAGTGCGTCCTGATCGGCGGTCGAATAGACCGCCAGCGTGGGGATGCCAAGCTCGCGGCACGCCCGGATAATCCGGATAGCGATCGTCCCGCGATTCGCGACCAGCAGCTTCTTGAACACGGCCCGCGATCTCTATTGGATTTCGAGAATAATCAGCGGCTGCCCGTACTCGACCGGCTGGCCGTTCTCGCACAGGATTCTGGCGACCGATCCGGATACCTCGGCCTCGACCTCGTTCATCATCTTCATTGCTTCAATGATACAGAGCGCCTGGCCCTTTCGCACCGGGCTGCCTTCCTCGACGAAGGGCTCCGAGCCGGGCGAGGTCGCGCGGTAGAACGTGCCGACCATCGGACTGCGCACGAGGACCTGGTTAGGTCCAAGTTCGGGCGCCGGCGACCCATGAGGCGGGGTCACTCCCGGCGATCCGCGCTTTTCATTCGACTGCGCCGCGCGCGCTTTGGGCGCGGGCGCAGGACGCGGGTCCGGGCGAGCGTCGGCCGCGCCGGAGCGATCGATCGATCCGCGCACGATGCGAATCTTGCCCTTCTTGTCTTCGATTTCGAGCTCGACAGCCCGCTCTCGCGCATCAGGGCGATCAGCGCTTTTATTTCGCGAAGCTCCATCGGCGCTCTTGATTATCGCGGGAGATCGCCGCCAAACGCAGCAGCACGCTTGCGTGTGGGCGAGCCGGCGGCTTCAGCCGCCGACGCCTCGGGCTGCTTCCACCAGCCCGCGAACGGCGCGCAAGGCGAGCATGTAACTATCGGGCCCGAATCCCATGATTCGCCCCTGGACTATGTCGGCGAGGATCGATCGATGGCGCATCGGCTCGCGCCGGTAGATGTTGGACAGATGGATCTCAACCACCGGTACATCGAGCGCCAGCACCGCGTCACGAATCGCGATACTGGTATGGGTATATCCCGCCGGATTGATGAGCAGCGCGTGAATCCGGCCGCGCGCCTGCTGGATTCGATCGATTATCGCGCCCTCACTGTTGGACTGAAACGTCTCGACTTCGAGATCGAGCTCCTTGCCGAGCTCGCACATCCTGCGATCGATTTCCGTAAGACGGGTGCGACCGTAGAGCTCCGGCTCCCGTTCACCGAGCAGGTTCAGATTCGGACCGTGCACGACCAATACGGTTGCCCGCTTGCCCGGCCTCACGGTGGCAGCCGACCGCGTGGAGGGCAATCCTCTGAGCCTCGTCACCATGCCCGTGTCCTTGGCGCATTGAACCCCAACCCGCTATCCGGTTTCAAGCGCGGCATTGTTACGGAAATTCGATGTAGTGGCTGCATAGGAACGCGAGACCGAGTCATTCCCGCGGGCCGCGCGCGCGGATCGCCTCCTGGTATATGTCGCGGGCGCTGCGATTCGTGATACGCGCGATTACCGCACTGGCCTGCTTGAGGCTGATACCGGCCTGCACCAGCATCTCGATCGTGATGTCGCGCCGACCCGGGCGAGCTTCGACTTGATCCTGGTTCGCGCCCTCGACGACGATCGTTATCTCGCCCCTCGGCGGCTCGGCCGCGAATCTGTGCGCGAGATCGCCAAGCCGTCCGCGAATCGCCTCTTCCCAGGTCTTCGTGATCTCGCGAACGACGACCGCGTTGCGAGCCTCGCCGAAGGCCGCTGCCATTTCGTTGATTGTGGCGCCCAACCGGCGTGCTGCCTCGAAGAAGACCATAGTGCGGGTTTCGTCGCGGAGCGAATTCAGAATCTTGCGGCGCGCGGAGGCTTTGGCGGGCAGGAAACCCTCGAACGCGAAGCGGTTCGAGGCCAACCCCGCGATCGAAAGCGCGGCGGTGACCGCCGAAGGACCGGGAACGGCCGTCACGCGGACTCCGGCCTCGATCGCGCCGCGCACGAGGCGAAACCCGGGGTCCGAGATGAGCGGGGTGCCGGCGTCGGTCACCAGCGCGATCGCCGCGCCGGCCTTGAGCGCCTCGACCAATTCCGCCGCGCGCCGCTGCTCGTTGTGCTCGAAGTAGCTGAGCATCGGCTTGCGGATTTCCAATTCCGCCAGCAGCCGCCCGGTGCGCCGCGTGTCCTCGCACGCGATCAGGTCAACCTCGGCCAGCACCCTTCGCGCCCGTGCGGTCAGGTCTTCGGAATTTCCGATCGGCATCGCGACGACGTATAGAGCGCCTGCCGATTTTTCAGCGATCGAGGTCAGGGCCGGCTCGGAGCCGCGGTAAGCCGCGGCCGACCTCCTATCTTCCCCAGTCTCGCGCGTAGCGGAAGTCGCGATCGATGGTCCGCTCCGAGAGCTTGGCGATCACCGGCAAGCGGCGCTTGAACTGCGAGTTGCGCACCATCTCGCTTACCCGCCGCACGAAATGCTTGGGGAATCCGGCCTCCAGCAACTCCTCATCGGAGTAGCGCCGATCGACCATCAGGAAGAGCAACTCGTCAACCTGCCGGTAGCTGAAACCGAGTTCGCCCTCGGAGGTCTGTCCGACCCACAGATCGGGCGAGGGCTTCTTGCTCACAATCTCCTCCGGCACGCCGACTTCGGAGGATAGCGCCCAGACCTGGGTCTTGTAGAGATCGCCATTGGGATTCACGGCCGAAGCCATATCGCCGAAGAGCGTGCCGTATCCGAGCAGAAGCTCGGTCTTGTTGGAGGTGCCGAGCACCAGCGCGCCGAACTCCGCGGAGTGATCGTATAGAATCGTCATCCGCTCGCGCGCCATCTTGTTTCCTCTTCGCAGCCGGTTGGCCTCCGGGAAGCGCTCGAAGTAGGCGTCGATCTGTGGAGTGATCTCCACTTTAAGGGTGTTGATTCCCGCGCGATCGGCGAGCAGGCGGGCATGCTCGAGGCTTTGCTTGCTCGAGGTCTTGTACGGCATCATGATCCCGAGCACGTTCTGCGGGCCGAGCGCGTGCGCTCCGAGCATCGCGCTCAGGCTCGAATCGACGCCGCCGGAAATTCCCACCACCGCCCGCTTGATGCCGACCTTCAGGAATTCGTTGCGGATGAACGCGACCAGCAGCTTGTGGACCAGCCGGGCGTTGATCTCCGGCCGTGGATAGTCGGCTCCGGGCTTTGCCGCTGATGCCATCCGGAATCAGCTCCGGCCGCGCCGCGAGGGGCGATCCGCAGCGGCGATCGCGGCTCGATCGCGCTCCGCCCGCGCCGCGACGCCGGCCCCGTCGGGGGCGAAACGGATCCGCTGCAGCTCGTTGATCGTGAGATCGATGTCCTCGTCACGCATCATCGTCGAGGAGATTCGCTTGCGCCTTACCTTGCGCATCTGCACTTCGCCGATAGTCATTGCCGCTTCGTAGTATGGCGCCTTGCAGACCGCCTGCCCGAAGGGATCGATCAGCTCGGAGCCGCCCCAGAAGCCGACGCCGTCCTCGAAGCCGACCCGATTGCAATAGGCAACGAAGACGCCCCAGGTCTCGGCGTGGAAGCGGCTGAGCTTCTCCCAGTACGCCGCGTTCTCCGGCAGCTCCAGCTTGCTCATCCCCCAGATCGGACTGCTCGAGATGCAGATGATCGAGAGCGCGCGATCGACGGCGTTGACGTACACCGACGAGGGATGCCACATGTCTTCGCAGATCAGCATCGAGAGGCGGCCCAGGCGCGTATCGAAGGCGCGCAGCGCGCGGCCGCGCGCGAAGTAGCGTTGCTCGTCGAACAGCCCGTAGGTGGGCAGGTAGCATTTGCGATGGACGTGGCGGATTTCACCGCCCTCGAAGTAGATCGCAGAGTTGTAGAATAAAGCCTCGGCGCTCTCCTCGACGATCCCGACCACGATCGAGATTCGGCGGCTCTGCTCCCGCAGCCACTTGAGCTCCTTCGAGTCGGCGCGCAACGCCATCGCCGGAACCTGGTCCTTCAGGAAATAGCCGGTGAGGCTCAGCTCGGGGAAAACCACCAGGTCGGCGCCGGCGCCGCGCGCTGCGGCAATCTGCTCCCGGATGATCTCGCGGTTTGCGCCGATATCGCCGAGCCGCGGCGAGATCTGGGCCAGCGCCAGGCTGTATTTGTCCGCCGACATGGCGTCATCCTGACGCAAACTCGCCGATCAGACAAGGAGGAGCAGAAAATAGCCACAGATGAACACCGATAAAGATGATTTTGTGAACAGAGCTTCGCTCATGCGAAGCTGGCTGCCGTCTAAAAATCCCATCCGCTTTCATCCGTGTTCATCTGTGGTTACTTCTGATGCCTGGGTTGCTTCCCGCGTGCTACAATCAGACTAGTTCATCGCGGAAACAGTCGATCGACGTGGCGGCACCTACGGCAACCCTGCTGATTACCTCGCGCGATCGCGCCGGAATAATCGCGGGCATTTCCAACCTGCTCTATTCCCACGGATGCAACATCATCAATTCCGACCAGCACACCGAAGAGGACAACGGCCGGTTTTTCTGGCGGATCTTTCTCGCGAGTGAGCGTCTCACCCTGGCGCAATTGCGGTCGCTGCTCGGCCAGAGTCTCGAAGCGCTGCTGCCCGACATCGGCATCAACTGGGAGCTTCATGACAGCGCGCGGCGCGACCGGATGGTGATAATGGTGTCGCGACTGCCGCACTGCATGATGGACCTGCTGAGCCGCCATCACTTTGGCGAACTGGAAGCGGATGTGGTTGGCGTCATCAGCAATCACACCGAGATGGGGCCCATGGTCAAGGCGTTCGGGGTTCCGTTCACCGTTATCCCGGTCGAAAAGGACCGCAAGCCCGACGCTGAGAAGGCACTGCTCGATGCGCTCGGCAATCTGCGTTGCGACACCGTCGTGCTCGCGCGCTATATGCAGGTGCTGTCCGGGGATTTCCTGCGCGCGTGGAGCAAGCCGATCATCAACATCCATCACAGCTTCCTGCCCGCGTTCGCCGGCAACAGCCCCTACAGGCAGGCATACGAGCGCGGCGTGAAGCTGATCGGCGCCACCGCGCACTACGTGAGCGAGGACCTCGATGCGGGTCCGATCATCGCGCAGGCAACTACCGAGGTGAGCCATCGCGATTCAGTCAAGGAACTGACGCGCAAGGGCAAGGACGTCGAAGTGATGGTGCTCGCCAGGGCGGTCCGCGCGCACCTGCAAAAGCGCGTGCTCACCGATCGCAATCGCACGATCGTGTTCGACTAGCCAGTCACTTGCGCGACGCCGGGGGCGCGGCGGTGAAGTCCCAGCGGGTCGCGCTGCCCTGCATCGCGAACTCGATTATCCCGTACGCGACCGTCGGGCGCACCGCGTAGACCGGACCCACGTCGGGGGTCGCGTCCCAGTCGTATTTGGCGTTGTAGACCTCGAAGACCTTGTTCAGCATCGATCGATTGGTGACTTCTTCTGCGATTCCTTCCACTATCACCGTGGTCTGGTTGTCACTTTCAGGACACACGACGCAATTCGGATTGGATTCAAGGTTGCGCGCCTTGCGCGAGCTGCGCGCGGTGCTGAAGTAGAAAACATTGTCCATCCACACGCCCCACACCGGCATGCAATGCGGCCGGCCATCGGGACGCGTGGTCGCCACAATATAGTTGTGCGACTTGGCTATGCACTGGACCGCCAGCCGCCACGGCATCAGGCCCTTGCCATCGGGCGCATCCAGCAACCCGTATTCCGGCATCGACGGCCGGGTGGCTTTCGGTTCGATGAGTTTCGCGCGCGCCATTATCGGCCCTCCCGCGACGCAGGTTAGTCGATCGGCGCGCGTTCTGGTAGGTTTCCGGCATGGCAAGCGAGCAACCATCAAAAGGATGCGGATGCCCGCCCACTTCGTCTGCGTCCGCAGCGGCAGGCGGTGTCCATCATGTGTTTCTGACGGTCAACGATCTGAGCCGGTCGCGCCGGTTTTATACCGCGCTGATGCCGCGTCTCGGATTTCCGGAAGTCATCGACTATACGGTCGTAGTCGGATTCTCGGGCAAAGGCGGCAGCTTCTGGCTCAAGCAGGCAGACGCGCGATACGCCGGCGATACATTCTCGAAAGACCGCGTAGGATTGTGCGAAGTGGCGTTCAGGGCGGGCGGTCGCGACCAGATCGACGCGCTCGCGCGCGACATTCCGGATTGGGGCGGGACAATCCTCGATCAGCCGCGCGAGTATCCGCAATACGTGCCCGGCTACTATGCAGTGTTCTTCGCGGATCCCGACGGGATCAAGCTGGAGGCGGTGCACATCCCGCAGTAGCCGCTGCGCACCCTCAACTGCCCTTCGCATTCGCTCGGGCACCCTCTCCATGCGCCGGGGGCGACTGGTAAGGGAGAGGGCTTCAATCGCTTCGCAATGCGATCCGAGGTTCGATCCCGCGAGTCCTACGTCATGGTCGTGATCGTGCTCAGCGTGGCGGGCAGGTTGGTGAATTCTACCGGGGTGCCGGTTGATGTCGTTGCCTGGATGCTCGTGACTGTCTGAACCGAGGTCACGGAAACGCATTTCGGACACGGATCGCATCCGGTCAGCATCACCGACGCCGCCACCAGCACGGCCGCGAGCGTGAGGGCCTTGCGCCGGCGTGTCATCGGGAAAGCCAGCGCGAGCATCCCGAGCGCCACGAGGACAACCGGCGGTGCGCCGTCGTTCGCACCCGGATTGCGGGAGGGCGGCATCGTCGCGGCCATCGCGACTGCCGGACGCCAGATTGTCGCAATCCGAATGCGCGGCTCCGCCGATGACACATTGGCGGCCACGGTCACCTTGAGACCGGCCGTGGCCATCGTGTTGGCGGCGAGCGTGAATGGCGGCGTGAAAGTGAAGATCGTCGTCGCGGCTGGCGCAGCGGTACTCGATACGCTCGAATTGCCCGAGCTGATCGCCATCGAGGCGCCCCCGAACAGACTTGGCTTGCCGAAACTCACGGTGATGGACTCGATAGTCTGCGCGTTGGCGGTCGGGTTGGTGATCGTGATGCTGCCGGCGTCCACGGTCTGGCCTGCCGAGGGTTTGCTATTCTCCGGCGTTCCCGATACCGGGTCCGGCGGCGGGATCGGAGTGGGGCTCGGGGTTGGCGTAGGTGTCGGCGCCGGAGTTGGAGTGGGCGTGGGAGTCGGCGTAGGCCGCAGAGGCTGGCTGAACAGGAGCACCCGGTTGTTCCTGGTGTCAGCGACCAGCAGATCTCCGGGCGCGTCAACTGCAACTCCCGATGGCACGCAGAGGCTGGACGATCCCGGTGTCACGACGCCTCGATTGCACAACGACGATGCGAAGTCGCTCTGCCCGAAGACGAGGCTTGCGTTCGCGCCGCCGTTGACGCTGCTCGTCACCAGAGGACTGTTGTATTCCAGCACCCGGCTGTTGTCCGTATCGGCGATGTATAGATGACCGGAGCGATCCACCGCGACGCCCTGCGGCGAGCACAGGGTGCCGGCGGTCGGGGAGAAATCGCGCGAGTTGTCGCATAGCCCGGAAGTGAAGCTCCCCGATTGTCCGAATACCGCGTCGGAGTTGACGTTGGCCGGCGGATTCGAGCCTCTCGTTATACTCCAGGACCCGGCTGTTATCGGTATCGGCGATGTACACATCGTTCGCATCGTCCAGCGCGATTGCGACCGGGAAGTTCAAGCCCGTCGCGCTGGTGGCTGCCGCGCCGGAACTGAAATTCCTTCCGCTGCTGCCCTGGCCGAACACCAGGTCGGCGGTAGTGTCTCCGCTTCCCGCCAACGAGGTCGCTGCGAGCGGCGTATTGTACTCGAGCGCGCGATTGTTGCTGGCGTCGGCCACGTAGAGATTGCCGGCTGCGTCGAGCGCGACCCCGGTCGGATCGCAGAGAGTGTCGGCGGAAGGAACACTGGCTCCGAGATTGCACGAGTTGCCCGTGAAGTCGCCGGACTGTCCGAACACGAGGCTGGCGAGTTGTCCGCGGCCTTCCCGGTGCCGGTCATGGCGGCGAACGGACTGCGATATTCCAGTACGCGATTGTTGTTGGTGTCGGCCACGTAGAGGTTGCCCGCCCCGTCAACGGCAACTTCTTCCGGATTGCACAGCGTAGCCGGGGTCGGCTTACCCAGCCCCCGATTGCAGATACTCGAAGACACATCAGGCTGCCCGATTACCAGATCGGCGGACGCGCCGTTCAGGAATGATTCGGCGTTCGCATAGCCAAGCACGCGGCTATTGCTGGTGTCGGCGACATAAAGATGATTCGGGGTGGCGCTGGTATCGACGGCGACCTGCTCCGGATTTGTCGAGCCCCGCGCGCATCGACGTTGTTGGGTGCCGAATGAGCGAAGTCGGGCTGACCGATCACGCCGCCGGCGATGGCCGCGGCTGACGGATATAGGAGGACGCGATTGTTGCCCGAGTCGGCCGCGAAGAGATTGCCGGAGCTGTCGAGCGCGACTCCCAGCGCGCCGCAGAGCGCATTCGGGCCGGGCACTCCATTGTCCTGGTTGCAACGCCCGCAGTGAAATCCCCGACGGGCTGCCCGAAGACGCGGTCCGCGATCGTATCGCCGCTGCCGGCGCCGGCATTCGATGCGAGCGGCGAGAAGTATTCAAGCATTCGGTTGTTGAACTCATCGGCGACGAACAAATCCCCTGCGCTATCGAGCACGAGTCCTTGCGGAAAGCACAGGGTGACGGCGGTGGGAGCGGAACCGCCGCCGTTGCAGGAGTTCGAGCTGAAACCCGGCTGCCCGAATACGGTGTTGGCTGTGACGAATGTAGGCGGGTTGGAATTCTCGTTGTATTCGAGCACCCGGCTGTTGCTCGAATCAGCCACATACACATCGTTCAAGCCGTCGAGTGACACTGCGGACGGCGCATTCAGACCGGTCGTACCTGTGGCTGCGGCATTTGAGCTGAAGTTCTTTCCGCTCGCTCCCTGCCCGAACACCAGGTCGGCAATCGTGTCGCCGCTTCCCAACGCTGCAGTCGAAGCGAGGGGGGTATTGTATTCCAGCATCCGGTTGTTGCCCGAATCGGCGACGTAGAGGTTGCCCGCAAGATCCGCCGCGACCCCCGCGGGGTCGCAGAGCGTGTCGGCGCCTGGATTCCCGCCCTGATTGCAGGAGCCCGAAGCGAAGTCGGGTTGGCCGAAAACCACCGCCGCGCTTTGACCCGCATCCTTGCCGCTATGAGCCAGCGCGGCGAAGGGATTGCTGTACTCCAGGACGCGGCTGTTCATCGTGTCGGCGACATAGAGATTTCCCGCCGGGTTGACCGCGACTCCGCCCGGCAGGGACAGGCCCTTCGCGGTCGGCTGGCTCGATCCGAGGTTGCAACCGGCCGATGCGAAATCTGGTTGCCCGATCACCAGGTCGGCGGGAGATCCGTCCGCGAACGATTCCGCGTTCTTGTACCCCAGCACCCGGCTGTTGTCCCCGTCGATTACGTAGAGATGGCGCGGTGTGGCGCTGTTGTCGACGGCTACTGCGACGGGAAAGTCGAGCGATTGCGCGCCGACCGTGTTCGGCGCGTTGTCGGTGAAGTCGGACTGTCCAAGCACGCGGTCGGCGATAGTGTCACCGGTCGCCGCGGGCAGGGCTGCCACCAGAGCCACGACCATCAGGGTCGCCGCCAGCACCACTCCCGTGCGAGCACCCCCTGCCCTGTGTCTTCGATCGGATTTCAAGATACTTCGAATCAGAGGGGCACCGATGAGGGCTGAATATTTTTTTTCGTGCGTCCTTTCACCCAGAGAAGACCTGGCATGAATAGACACTATGTAGCAGAACTTAGCAGTCCGATGAGTCCCGTGGAAGCGACCCCTCTTTCACTTGGGGCCTCGCTTCGCTTCCGGCTCACGGTCCTCCCCGCTGACGGGGGAAAAAGAGCAAGGAATGCGGCCCGATCCTTATACCCAGCCATACCCAGCGAGTTACCGGTCGCACCCGAGTGGCGTTTGAGGAAGTCGAACATTCGGTCGTTCCATCGCTTCGGCCACGCGACATGATTCTTCAACCCTCTGAACTCGCCGGCGACTCCAATCCGGCCGCCCGCCATCGGATTGGTCCCGCATGCGTCTTCGCATCGAGCGACCTGGTTCTGCGAGGAATCGAGAATTACGTCCTCCAGGTCGCCGCCGAGGGCGTGCAGCTGCCTGACCATCGTATCGCCGTTCGGGCAAATTCCCTCTATATCGCAACTGTTGCGAACGTGAAGTATCGGCAGGCCGGGGTTGAAAACCTCGACCTCGGCGACGCCTGCCGGTGGATGGGCAACGGGCGTCTGCGCGCAAGGGTCGTCGAACGCGCCGAACGGGTCAGGCGCCGAATAAACCGCAGCCGCCGCGACTTGAGGCCGGTTGAGCCCATACAGAATCGCCATCGCCGCCCCGTTGGACCATCCCATGAGGTAAATCCGCTTGCGATCGACCTTGCCGGTCGAGGCCTCGTCCTCGACGAAATGGTCGATCGCGGCCGCGTCGTCGTTTTCCCGACAGGTGGTGCCCGAGACCACAGCGTCGCCCGACGGTTCCAGTTGCCGATACCAGTTGTCCCATCCGAGGCCGCTTTTGTCCAACCCCGGATAGTGGTGCGTCGCCTCGCGGCCTTCGGGAGCGATCATGATAAACCCGCGACGGGCCCCACCCAAATCGGCGTCGTCAACCCGCCCGGTGAGACCGGTCAGCAATATCGTATCCGCGGTGGCGAGCGATCCGTGCAGGAAAACGACCAGCGGCAGGGGATTTTCCGCTCCTGCCGATTTGGGTTCATAGAGGCAGGCGTAGCGATCGGAGCCGCCGGAATCCGCCCACGGCCCGAGCAGCTTGCCACCAAAGCAGACCGGATTGGTGTTCGACACCAGATTCGCGATCAAACCGTGCCGCACCTGAGCCGGAGGGTCACCGAATGGGCCGCATTGCGCATCGCTCATTGTCGCTGCGCCGGCAAGCGCGAGCGTCGCCAGAGTGACGGAGACGCAAATCGCAGTGACCACGCCGCGCATGATCTTGCGTCCCGCGCGGATTGCGGCGCTCACCGTTGTCGCACCAAGAACCATCGCGGCCCAAGTTACACGATCTCCGCGACGCGCACGAACAGCGGGAATTCCGCCGGCGATCACAACCCGCGGAACCCGGTTTCGACCCGCCGCCGCCGACAGCCGGTTGTCAATCCAAGTCGCCTTGTTGACGCAATTTACGCCTTGTTGTTGACAGACCGCCGGCAAAGTGTTACGACACTGTTGCGTGAGCAATGTTTCGCTTTGAAGGCGCCGAAGGGGGTTCTTCCAAAATTCACTCAACATGAGCCAGCGTAAAAGCTCTCCGGGATCGACCCGCAGGAAGCGTCGGGCCAGCGCCGCCGCCGCTCCCCTTGTAAAGAAGGACGCCGCGGCCGGCCCGCGCTCGCAATCCCCGCCCGGGAGGGTTCAGGAGCATCCGCGATTGATGGCGCCGCACGGCCTCGAATGCGCCGATCGGGTGTCGGTCGGCGAGATCGCCGCCGCATCCGGCCGGCGTGCCCGGTTAAGCCGCGCCTGGAACACCTTCCGCACCAACCGGAAGCTCAGGCGCGATTACGCGCTGGCGCCCGAGGAAATCGACATAATCTCGCAGGTCGGACTGATGGGCGACGTCCACACGCCGTCCGATTTCGTGTTCATACTCAAGACGCTGCGCTCCGCCTTCAAGTCGTAACCCCGCGCCGGGCCGGGGGCCGATCGCACCCCTCCTCGATAAAACAGTCTGTAGTACAGTCTTGACTTACTGTAGAACTGGCTTAACTTAAGATCCATGGGGAATCATCAGGCCGCTGCTCTTGCGCCCACAGCCGGCGCGCGGGTCCGCGCCCGGCGCCGCGCGGAGCCGGAGCCACTCGAGTTGAGACCGCTGCCCTGGCCGCCTTCCGGCGCGGCACGCCGGCGGGCGCTCGCTCCTCACGCCCATCACTGCGTTGGATGCGCAGCCCGGTTCCGCTGTCCGGGCCCCGACGATACCGGACTGTGCGCTCCGGTTTGCCAGCCGTGCTACTGGTTCGAACTCGGCCTGCAGCTCAAGATCTATTCGGAAGTGGTCTCCGCGTTGAGCCGCAGGCGGGCCAGGATCCAGAGCAAGATCGGGGCAGCCGCATGCCGCCGCGCCCAGCTCACAAGACGGCGGATTTCCAACGACCAGAAGCTTGGGGCCGCGTTCCGCAGTCAGGAAACGCCGACCCATCGCGTTTCCGGCGGCAATGGCCGGCGCTGAACCGGGCACGGAGGCTTTCGTGCTGCGCTACATGAAATGGGCCCGGCCAGGTCTTTGAACCGCCCGTACATCAGGTAGACCTTGACGCCCGCAACGTGCGGGTGATCGACCGGGCGGTTGCCGACGGTCTTGAGCCCGAGCTGCTTGTAAAGCTCGTGCATTGATTCGACGTGGGTCGCGATCACCAGTTCCGGCCGGCGCGAGAACAGAAACAGACGGATGGTGTCCATCAGCACCGGCATCAGTCGGTCGGCTCGGAAGTCCGGATCCAGCGCCATCCCTCCGAATTCGAAAATATCGCCGGCCAACAGCCCTTTGAAGAGCGCCGGCGGGTACAGATGGCCCAGCGTCAGCGGTGCCTCAGCCAACGATCGCGCCCAGAACGCGCCAACCAGCGGCGGGCGCTTGTTGTCGCGGCCCGGCCGTATCCAGTAGAGCCCGAAGTGGAGGGCCAGCGGCCACAGCATCATGTGGACCTTGCGCTCCAGCGCGCCGAGTTCACCTCCAGTCTTTTTGTAGAGTTGCGCCAACTCTCTGAGCCCCTGCGTTGTACCGATCGGGCGAACCTCGATATAGCCCTCGAGTTCCTCACCGCGTTCGACTGAGTCCTGCGGCGCCTCCTCAGGATTGCCAGCATTGCCGGAGGTCTCCGGAGACGGGGACTCCACTGCGCCCGTCTGGACGCCGTCATCGGAGGGCAATTCGGAAGTCCCGCGACTTTTCGAGGTTTTCGCTTGGGGGAGTGGCTCTCCAAGCGCGATACTTATCAGGTCATTTCGCCTTGGCATGACCGATGCATCCGAGGCACACCCTACTCCCCGGTATCATATTGCCCCCGCCCATCTTGTGTTGCCTGCCGTTTTCGTGACTATAATCGCGCGCGCTGAGATAAGCCAAACGGAATGCGGCAGAGGTGGTGGAGGCGGCGATGGCTTCACTGGTGAATGTCAGATCCACACTGATGGCGGCTGGACGCCGGGTCGGCAACGCGAGCGCTCCGGACGCCCTCAGCGTACGAGAGGTTGACGCGCTCGTATCCCGCCTGTTGGAGGAGATCAGGATCCCGTTCGCCTCGCTGGGCAAGCGCGTGATGGCGCAGCTCGGCGACCTCAAGCAGGTGCTGGCGGCGGACTATCAGGAGGCGCCCGGGATGCCCTCCAAGCCGCTGTTGAGCGAACTCGCCCGCGCCGTCGATACCGACATAAAGAGCCGCGCCGACATCTGGAAGGAATGGGCCGAGCCCGACAGATTCGATCATCTGGTGAAGCGTTTCGGCCCCCGCGAGATCGAGGTCCGCGCCGAGCCATACCGGCGCGGCGCCGGCCTGGCGTTGCGCGGCTTTTTCTGCCGGGCCGAGGTCGGACGCAAGTCCAGGTTCGTCATCTTCCTCAATACCGCCCATCATCCGGCCGCGGTCGCGGCGACCTTCGGCCATGAACTCGGCCATTATCTGTACGGCGCGATGGTCGGCGAGACCGCCCCGATGACCGCATTCATGGAGGGAACTTTCACCTCTCACCTGCGCGATGAGAACGAGTTGTTCGCGGATTCGCTCGTGGCGCTATCCGCCTACACGCCCGACATGATCAGGACCATCGGCCGGCTCGACCGGCTCGAACCCGGAAAGACCGACAAGTTCTTCAAGCGAATCCAGAACACCTACGAGGCCATCGGATCGCGGTTGAAGATGGATCTGAGCCAGAAGGCGATCAGCGCTCCGTGGCGGGTCTGCTACCTGACCTCGATGATCCACTTCTTCAAGCTGCGATGCGCAGTGCTCGAAGCGACCGGCGTCTAGCGAACGCGCCGCCGGCTTCGCCCGATCAGACGCACTCGTAGACCGCCTTGGTCAGCGCGGCTGCGCGCTCGAAGGTGATGATCCCCTGCCCCATCTGGTTCATCGTGTAGCCGAAGCTCACCTTTGCGTCCGGGTCCGCGAATCCGATCGAACCGCCCGCGCCCGGATGTCCGAAGACGCGCGGGTTCGGCCCAAGCGGCCATCCGGGCTGCGTGAGCATGAATCCCTGGCCGAAGCGCGTCTGGATCACGAGCACGGCGTCCGGACCGTACGACTGCTCGGTGTAACATCGCTCGATTCCGGCCGGCGTCAGGACGCGAAAGCCGTCGATCTCGCCGCCGATCGCGAGCGCACCGTATAGCCGGGCGAGCGCGCGCGCCGTCGTATGTCCGTTGGCGGCGGGAATTTCAGCTGCTCGCCATTCTCGCGAGTTGACGGCGCCGGGCCTGGCCAGCGTCGGAGGATTGTTGAGAGCCTTCCCGAGGACACTGTCGCGTCCCATCATCTGCTCGAACATCGCGGCTTGTTCCGGCGGAAGCGGCGGCGCGGCGATCACTTCCGCGGTCCTCGAATCATGGCGGGCATCCAGCCCGATATGGCAATCGAGGCCGAGCGGTTCGGCCAACTCCTTGCGGAAGTACGTCCCGAGACTAACTCCCGCGACTCTTCGCACCACCTCGCCAACCAGCCATCCAAAGGTCAGCGCGTGATAGCCGTGCCGCGTGCCGGGCTCCCACCACGGTTCCTGCTCCGCCAGTGCCGCGCACATCGTATTCCATTGATATACCGCCTCGACCGGAAGCGGCTTTTTGATCGCGGGAAGTCCGGCGCGATGACTCAACAGCTATCGGACCGGGGATTTTCTCCTTGCCGGCCTGGGCGAACTCGGGCCAATAGCGCGCGACCGGAGCGTCAACGTCGAGCGCTCCGCTATCTACCAATCGATGCGCGCAAATCGCGGTCAGGCCCTTGGTGGTCGAATAGACATTGACCAGCGTGTCGCGAGTCCACGGACGAACCCGCTCTTTCTCCATGTGGCCACCCCACAAATCAACGACCGGCCGCCCATCGAGGGTCACAGCGACCGCCGCGCCGACCTCGCCCAGGGCTTCGAAATTCCCGGCGAACGCTTTGCGCACCGGCTCAAAACGAGAATCGCATTGTCCGTCTATCAGCGACATTGCTCAGCTTCCTTCCTTTCATCAGCGATGGTGCCCCTTCATAGCACGAGCGCCATCAAACGCGAACCGTCGATCTCAACGCGCGGGCCGCTTAGGAATCGCCGCGAACTGGACTAAGCTTCTGACCTATGACTTATCGCGGCGGATGCCACTGCGGGCGAATCGCGTACGAGGTCGAAGGTGAACTTCGCAGGGTCAGCGAGTGCAACTGTTCGATCTGCATGAAAAAGGCCTACCTGCACTGGATCGTGCCGCGTGAGAGCTTCCGGATGCTGACGCCGGCAGGCGATCTGGCGACCTACCAGTTCAACACTCGCACCGCCAAGCATCATTTCTGCCCGGTGTGCGGTGTCGCGCCGTTCTACATCGCAAGGTCGGACCCCGGCAAGATCGACGTCAACGCGCGATGCCTCGAAGGCGTGGACGTCTCGAAGCTCGAGCGCGATCGCTTCGACGGCCGCAACTGGGAGCAAGCGCAGCGCGAGCGGCAATCGGAGAGAACATAAACCGTGGCGACGCTGGGATTTACGCGGGCCGATTTCGGCGTGTTCAAGGTCGAGGGCTTCGACGATCGAATGCAGCAAATCTATGCGCGCGTGCGCCCCCGGCTGCTCCGGCTGGGCGGCGAGCTGGCCCCCGAACTCGCGCGCACGCTGCACATGGAGTTCTTCCCGCACGTCGCGCGGCACGCCAGACGCACGGTCAATCCGCCGCCTGAAACCTGGGCCGCATTCGGCCCCTCGCCCAGGGGCTACAAACGGTATGGTTATCTGGCATTGTGCATCTCCGGGTCCGGCATCCACGCGCGCGCGGTGGTGAAATCCGAGGCTGACCGGCGGCCCGAGATGGCGCGCGGAATCGAAAAGAAGGCCGGCGCGCTCAGCAGATCGTTCAGGGCCGCTCCGCTCGCCCGCTACGACAGATGGGACTTCGCGCAGTTGCCCCGCCGCGAAGCGATAAGCGATGAATTCTGGAGCGAAGTCGCGCAGCGGCTGACGAAAAAAACCGGGGCGCTCGACGTCGGTTTCGGATGGAGCGTGGACGAAGCGCTGAGAGTCGATCGCGCCGAAGTGCTCGAGGCATTTCGCGAGCTCGAGCCGCTCTACCGTATCCTGCGCTCGGCCGCGTAACCGACGAATCGCTTCGCGTAGATTCTTCGCCTTCGGCTGTCGCCTCAGCTCAGAATGACAGCAATAAACGGCTCCAACCTGTGATCCTGAAGCGAGCGCAGCGAAGCTGAAGGATCTACGCGAAGCAGATTCCGTCGGGCCCATGCAAGCGATCCGGCATCCGATTCACAGTCGCGAGTAGTGTCCTGACTTAGGACAGCACTGACTCGCTGTCCATTCCTGTTGACCATTATTGCGCTCACGGCAGGTTTTGGCCCCTTCTCGCCTCGGCCCATTGATTGCAAATCGTGGGAGTGCTTGAGGACCAAAAGGGGGATCACTGATGGGGCGCCAAAGAAGGGGAGTCGTGCTGCCATTTGTCCTGACCGCGATTCTGATTGCAGCATCTTCTCCGTCCGCCGCGCCTCAGAACCCGAGTTCGCGGGCGACACCGAACTTGTTTTCGGTCGCGCCGGCGCCTGCAGCGGCCCAGGCCGCGCGGCCCACGCCGAAGGCCACACCCACTAGCGCCTACGCAGGGAACCGGCAACGGAAGTTCGCCAGGCCCGCTGTGGCGCTTATGTCGTTGCCCCCTGGCAGCTGCATTCAACCCGGCGGCGGCATCGCACAAGAGTGTTACAACGCGAGATCCACCGCCTCTGCCCTGGTCGTCGCGCCCGGCTCGGTCACGAGCGGAGACACCCTGGTGCTGGCTTATGCCGGCAGCACCACTTATCTCGCTGCTCCTACCGGCAACTGCTCGACTTGGTACGCAGGCAGTGTGTACAACACCTCCGCCGCCGGTTTCGGGATGGCCGATGCGGAAGTTTGGATCGGCTCCAACTGCGGCGGGATGGGGGCTGTGCAGCTCGCGACGCAGGGTGGGAGCGGATTGATGGCAGCCTGGCTCTGGGAGCTGACCAACCTGCTCAGCCCCGCTACTCTGGACGGAACCGCTTATTACACTTACTGCCCGCCCGCAGGCACTCAGTGGATCCAGTTCGACAATCCGGCGATCAGGACTACATGGGCTAGAGATGCATTGTTCGGAGTGATCGTCGCCAACAACACATATCAACCCCTGACCTGGAATAACGATTTGAGTCCTCAACTCACTGATGACGGCCCGTTCGGCAATGGCACTGCAACAATCGCGGATCCGGCTCACGCTTTCTCGGTCGCGGCGGGTACGCATCCCGTCTATCAGCGAACCACAACCCCAAGCTACGAGAGCTGCGGCTCGGGCGTCATGATCGCATTGGAGCAACCCACGGCTACACCAGTTCCAACCCGGAGTCCGACACCGACTCCGATCCCTGCGCCGCCCCCGATCGCAACGCCCACTCCGATTCCGCCGCCTCCGATCGCAACGCCCACTCCGATCCCGACGCCTCCTCCCACGCATACGGCTCCAACGTCAACGCCCGTCGCGACCTCGGCCCCAAGTCCGACTCCACCGGTACCGCCCGCACCGCCGGGGAGCGCGCAAGTGGTGCCCGATTCGCCCCTCGCTTTGGGCGGCGACACCGGCAAACTCTACGGCGTGCCGACCATCGTCGACGGCATCCCGGACGCACTTACGGTTGCGGGGGGAGCCGCTGCGACGATTGCGAACATCAGCGGCGGCCCCGGCGAGATTCTCCGGCTGATGATCGACATCGGCAGCTATGACCCCAATTCACTCGACGCCAGCATGATCCAAATCTATACCGACGGAGACATTGCGTCCGGCGTTCCCTCGGTCAACGCGCCACTCGTGGATTTCGTCGCGGCGCGCGGCATGCGCGGCAACGGCGGCAACACGTCGCCGTTGGCGAACTTCCAGAGCGATTACTTCGGGTATCACAGTCAGTACCTGTATCGCGGTTTCATGGGTGAGGGCTTCACCAGCTATGTGCGCGTTCCGTTCACGAGCCAGGTGCGAGTCAACGTCACGAATGGCGGTACGAGCACGATGTACCTGTTTGGGATGACCGAATACGCGCTCAACTGGAACCGTATAGCACCGCCGTGGAACCGGTATAAGCACCTCCGGTCGGCCTGTGGTTCGATCTCAATCCCGGCCCCGGCGGGAACCGAAGGAACTGTTTGGAATTTGAACGCCGGGCCGGGCGCCCTGTGGTCAAACTACATCTTTCAGTCCGGGCAGAATGCTTGCCCGTTTCTGGAGGGGTCGGAATCCTATTGGGTGGACGGCACGCGCACCTATGAGGAGGCGGGAGCCGAAGACTACTTTAATTTCCCGTGGTACTTCGTCGACAATGGCGGGCAAAGTTGCGCCGCGGCCCCGTTGCGAATCCTGATTGGGAAGAACACCGGAGAAACCTATATGACAGGCCCCAGCCCGGCGATGGTGGGTGCATACCGCGTACACGCCTCGGACCCGGTGGAATTCAACAGCACCCTCAAGTTCACGATGCAGAACGGCTCGACCCGACTGGGCGGCATAACCACGCCGATGTCTGTCACCTATTGCGCCCTGTACTACACGAGCCAGTGACCACTTAGCTGGTCACGAATTCCCTGATCAACGGGATGAAGCGCTCGCGCGGGTCGGGAATTATCCCGTGGCCGGCGTGTGAGCGATCGAGCAAACCGGTTCGCTCGTTGCAGCCCGTAGCGTCCGCCGGTAGCCGCGTCGATTCCGGTTGACTATTTGCGAACCCGTGGTAGATTGAGGCACTTTTTGGCCCGGGCGATGAGCTGACCGGGATCGGGGAAGTGCTCGAAGGTCGGGCGGGGGGACGGACCGATGGGGCACCGAATAACGAGGGTCGCGCACACCGGAAGGGCTCGGAACGCCGGGCACTAAAGGAGATGAAACGGTGCGCAGGTTAGTGATCGACCGCGGGGGGGGGGCGCTTCGGCGGGGCGATCCGGCCTACGCTCCTTTTCGCCCTGCTCGTTGCAATCCTGCCCGTCGGCGTGCTGCTGATTCAGCCGGCGCTGAAGGCCAGCGGATCGATAACCGTCAACACCACCAGCGACTCGAGTCCCTCCGGTGATACCCTCTGCAGCCTGCGCGAGGCCATCAACAACGCCAACAGTCCGGGCACTGACACAACCGGCGGCGACTGCGCGGTCGGGACCGGCAACGACGCGATCATCTTCAGCGTCAGCGGCACGATAACGCTGACCGGCGGTCTCCCGTCAATTCAGAATACGCTGACGATCGATGGGACCGGACAGACGATCATCGTCGATGGCGCCAGTCTGTCCCAGATACTGTTCGTGAGTTCGAGCGGGACGCTCGGCCTGAATGACCTGACTCTTGCCCACGGCAGCGCGGTCGCCGGCGGGGCCATCGATAACCTCGGCGCGCTGACTATCACCAACTGCACCTGCTCCGGCAACAGCTCGGAGTCCGGCGGAGCCGTTTATTCTGCGGGCCCGCTGATCGTGAGCAGCAGCACCTTCTCCGGCAACGGATCGCAGGGCGACGGCGGAGCCATCTTTCTAGACGTTGGCTCTCTGGCCACGATCACCAACAGCACTTTTTCCGGCAACAGCGCCAACTCCGGCGGCGGCATCTATAATAATACACTCCCCAGCGCCGGCGCCCTAAGCAATTCCATTCTGTCCGCCAGCTCCGGGGGAAACTGCAGCGGCAGCGGTGCGATCACCGACGGCGGCTACAATATCTCGGATGACGCTTCATGTGGTTTCAGCGGCACAAGCGCCAACCTCCAGACTATAGGCGACAACGTCAATCCGTTGCTCGACCCCAATGGGTTGCAGAGCAACGGCGGGCCTACCTGGACGATCGCGCTGCAAGCGACCAGTCCCGCGATCGATGCGGTCCCGCTTACTTCGTGCACGGTGACCACCGACCAGCGCGGCGGTCCGCGGCCAGCACCCGGACAGACCGCGTGCGACATCGGCGCGTTCGAATTCGGGGACGTGATCGCCACACCAACGCCGACCGCAACTCCGACTCCGACGGCAACGCCTACTCAAGCTCCGACGGCAGCGCCCACGGCGACGCCGACACTAACTCCCACACCAACTCCAACCTTAACTCCTACTCCCACGCCAACCACTACGCCAACCGCGACTCCGACCCTAACACCTACACCGACTGCAACGTCAACTCCGACGCCAACACCTACCCAAACTCCGACGCCGACTCCCACTTCGACACCGACGCCTACTCCAATTCCTACTGCCACACCAACTCCTACGCCAGCCCCGACACCGACACCGACCCCGACACCTACAGCAACCCCGACTCCGACACCGAGCCCAACACCGACACCAACGCCAAGCCCAACCCCTGCGATCATCGCGTTTGTCAACTCGACAAATACGGCCGGTACGACACAGACGCTTCCAACGGGCGTGCAGAACGGCGACCTTCTGCTCGCGTACTACGCGTACTGGTCGCCGACCACCGCCGCACCGCCTATCGGATGGGCGGTGCTCAATTCGGCCACGCTGAGCGGCGGCGGAGTGATGGGGGTGTGGTACCGGTTCGCCAACAACGAGCCTGCCACCTACAACTGGACGTTCACCTCGGGGAACGGCTCGCTGCCCTACGAGGCGGGCGGGATGCTCGCCTATCGCAACGCATCGCCGGCCTTCGAGGACGGTACTTGCGCCACCACCGGCACTAGCGCCGCTCCCACGCTCTGCGGCTTCACGACCACAGCCGCCAATGACATGTATGTGGGCTTCTTCAATGCGGGCGCGGGCGGTTTGACACTGCCCGGCGACCTTACGAGCCGCCAGCTAAAGCAGTTCGCAACCGGGGTCAACTTCGGCGTCGCGGCCGGCGACAAGACCCTGGGCGCGCCAGGCGCGGTGGCTTCTGACCCGGGCTCGATGACCAGCGGCGGATGGGCTACCGTGGCGGTGGCGTTGAAGCCCAACACCGGGTTTGCCCCGCTGGCGTTCACGGCCTCGACCAATACCGCCACCACCACTCAGACCGTTCCGACCGGAGCACAGAACGGCGACCTGCTGCTGGCGTACTATTCGTATTGGGCGCAGACCACGGCCGTGCCGCCGGCCGGATGGGCGGTGCTCAACTCAGCCACGCTCAGCGGGGGCGGAGTGATGGGGGTGTGGTACCGGTTCGCCAACAACGAGCCTGCGGGCTACACATGGACGTTCACCTCGGGCAACGGCTCGTTGCCGTACGAGGCGGGCGGGATGCTCGACTATCGCAACGCATCGTCGGCCTTCGAGGATGGTACTTGCGCCATCACCGGCACAAGCGCCGCTCCCACACTGTGCGGCTTCACGACCACAGCCGCCAATGACATGTACGTGGGCTTCTTCAATGGGGGCGCGGGCGGTTTGACGCTGCCCGGCGACCTGACCAGCCGACAATTGACGCAGTTCGCAGTCGGAGCCAACTTCGGCGCTGCAGCCGGTGACAGGACGCTGGGCGCGGCGGGCGCGGTGCCCTTCGATCCCGGCTCCATGACCAGCGCCGGATGGGCGAGCGTGGATGTCGCGCTGAAGGGAGGTCCCATCGGCCCGACTCCGACGCCGACGCTAACTCCTACTCCGACGCGGACTCCGAGTCCGACGCAGACTCCAGGTCCCACGCCAGTCCCGACCCCAAGCCCGGTCCCGACGCCGATGCCTACCCCACCACCTCCGACTCCGGCGCCAACCCCGGCTCCCACACCCACACCGATACCGACGCCCACGCCGACACCGACACCGATACCTACACCGACGCCTACGCCTACGGCTACGCCAACATCAACACCGGTGGAAGTTAGCCCTCCAACTGCGCCGGTGCAGCCGGGGCCGCCGGGAAGCGGCGTGGCGGCACCCGACTCGCCGCTCGCTTTGGGCGGCGACACCGGCAGGCTCTACGGGGTGCCGACCGTAGTTAACGGCATCCCGAACCCGCTCACGGTTGCAGGGGGAGCCGCAGCGACGATCGCCAACATCAGCGGCGCTCCCGGCGAGATTCTGCGGCTGATGATCGACATCGGCAGCACAGACTCCAATTCACTCGACGCCAGCACGATTCAAATCTATACCGACGGCGACAACACGTCCGGCGTCCCCTCGGTCAACGCGCCACTCGTGGATTTCGTCGCGGCGCGCGGCATGCGGGGCAACGGCGGCAACACGTCGCCGTTGGCAAACTTCACGAGCGACTATTTCGCATATCACAGCCAGTACGGGTATCAGGGCCTCCTTGGAGAGGGTTTCACCAGCTATGTGCGTGTTCCCTTCACGAGCCAGGTGAGGGTCAACGTAAAGAACGGCGGCGCCGGGGTGATGTACCTGTTTGGGATGACCGAATACGCGCTCAACTGGAACGGGCTGGCGCCGCCGTGGAATCGCTACAAACACCTTCGTTCTGCCTGCGGTTCGACCTCGATCCCAGCGCCGGCGGGCACCGAGGGGACCGTCTGGAGCTTGAGCGGCGGGCCGGGCGCCCTGTGGTCGAACTACATCTTCCAGTCCGGGCAGGCTGGCTGCACGTTTTTAGAAGGGTCGGAATCTTATTGGGTGGACGGCACGCGCACCTATGAGGAGGCAGGCGGCGAGGACTACTTCAACTTCCCATGGTACTTTGTTGACAATGGCGGGCAAAGCTGCGCCGCAGCACCGTTGCGAATCCTGATTGGGAAGAACACCGGAGAGACCTACATGACGGGCCCTAGCCCGGCGACGGTGGGCGCGTACCGCGTCCACGCCTCGGACCCGGTGGAATTCAACAGCACCCTCAAGTTCACGATGCAAAACGGCTCGACCCGACTGGGCGGCATAACCACGCCGATGTCTGTCAACTACTGCGCCCTGTATTATACGAGCCAGTGACCGAGGGGGTTGGCGGGGCGCGGCGTCCGGCAGTTCCGCTTCAGTCACTGAAGTGCGACTCGTCCGACCGTGAGTCTCGCGCGCGCTTCTGGCGGCTGCGTTTGACGATCCGCCTCCGCATGGTAAGCTCTGCCAGCCTCGACGGATGACTGTCGGATGGACCCGCCGATGGTGATCGGCTTGGAGCGCCGCCGCTGAAGAGAACGGAAACGCCGAGCGTCAGGGGAGCCAAAAAATGGGGGCGCAGGCCGCGGATCGACTGCGAGCCGCATCAGCGGGCGCTATGAGTTTGCACCGCTTCCGGCGGTACGCCGCGATGCTCCCGGCTGCTCGGAGTCCGATCGCTGCTGTCATCGTCTTAACGATCTTTACGACGATTGGTCTCACTCTGCCTTTTGAGACGCTTGGGATCGCCGCTGGCGGGCCTGACGTAGCAGGTTCATCTTCCGGTATCGATTCCACCGGATCGCTGGTGACTGGGCCGACACGAACGCCCACCCCAAGCCGGACGCCGCGGCGCACTCCGACCCGGACGCCGACGCCGACCCCAAGGCGGACGCCGCGGCGCACTCCGACCCGGACGCCAACACCGACCCCAAGGCGGACGCCGCGGCGCACTCCGACCCGGACGCCGACGCCGACCCCAAGGCGGACCCCGCGGCGCACTCCGACCCGGACGGCAACCCCGACCCCAAGGCGGACCCCACGGCGCACTCCGACCCGGACGCCAACGCCCGCTCCACGGCGCACTCCTACTAGGACGCCAGCGCGCACCCCGACCCCAAAAAGGACGGCGACTCCGACACCGAAGCCCACGCCGACACCCACACCAACTCCAACTCCAACTCCGACACCAACTCCAAAGCCCGCTCCTACGCCGACTTCTACTCCAACACCGGCACCGACTCCGACCCCAACCTCAACGCCGACGCCCACTCAGACACCGACGCCTACTGAGACACCGACGCCTACTCCGACACCGACGCCCACGCCCACACCGACGCCTTCACCGACCTCGACACCCACACCGGGCCCTACGCCGATACCGACTCCGACTCCGACGCCTGTACCGCCATGCCCCGGGCCGCTTCAGGTCATCCAGACGGTTTGCAATCTTCAGCAATGCAACAACAGCAGCTTGTCGATAACCAACTTCAACGCTCAACCCGGCCACCTTATTGTCGTGTGGTCAGATAACTACAGCAATTCAGGCGGCACCACGGTCAGCTCGGTCCAGGCGGTCGGAGCTGATGACTGCCGCAGGTCAGTCCCCAATGGACTATTCAACCTGAACGAAGTTGAAGCTGAGACCTGGGCATGTACGGCCCCATCGACTCCGGCGAATACGGTTCAAGTCAACTGGAATGTGCCCATAGGATGTGACGTTTGCGCCACTGAAGTCGCGGGCGCCCTGAATTCCCTGGACCTCAACTTCAGCAGGGGCGGACTCGTCAGCAACAATAATAATAGCTCGTCTCCTCAGACGGCTTCGATCAGCGCATCCGGCAGCGATTTCATATTGGCCACTCTGGCGGCGGATGGAACTTCACCGGTGACGGCAGGTCCGACCAACGGGTTTACTCAATTCGCAAGCCCCGCGCCTAACATCTCCTTTAGCGATTCGTACGGCACGCTGGGCGGCGCCTACTCTGCCGGATGGACGATTAGTCCGTCAGGCAATTGGTATGCCTCTATAGTTCCATATATGGCTTGCGCCACGCCGTTACCGACACCGACCCCCACGCCGACTCCGACGCCGGCGCCATTTGCCGACATGATGCTCTGCATCGGCCAGTCCAACTGTTCAGGCGCTGACGCGCACATTGCAGGCAACGACAATCTGCCCTGCGGTTCGCCGGGCCAGAATCAGTGCAGCGGGACGGGCGGGCTGATGTTCAACTCCGGCACGCAGACAATGGAGAACAACTCACCTTGTTGCGTGATTCCCCCCTATAACATCAACAACTTCGCGCCGCTGTACGAATCGACCAACCAAAACGAAGACGCCGGTGCGGGCCTCACCTTCGACCTCAACGCGACGGGCAACTATCCGATCATTTACTCAAACTTTGGCGTGCCCGGCGAAGACTACTGCAACCTCAAGAAATATCCCTGCTCGAGTTCGCCTGCTTGGCGGCGGATCAAGCTGCACCCCAAACATGATCTACAGTGATTCGATTCAGGCAGTCTCGCGCGCTGCGGTGTTGGAAAACCCAACGCCGCTTGAGGTTTTCGACCTTCAGGTCACGCACGGCGAACAGGACCTGGGGGATTGCATCAGCGCGAACCTGTCGTTCAATACCTGCCTCTCAGACTACGCGAGCGAGCTTGCACAATGGCAGTCGAACTACCAGAGCGATATTCAGGCGGCGACCGGGCAGAGCGCCCCGGTGATATTTCTGATCGATCCGGAAGGCGCGAACGAGCAGGGAGTATCGAACATTTATAACGGTCAGAGTGCCACTCAGATAGCGGCGTGGGCGCAGACCCTGGCCGACCCGGCGCACTTCAAGATTACGACGCCGAAGTATCCGCTCGCGCTGCTATCAGATTACATCCATCTCAACGCTCATTCGCAGCATCTTCTTGGCGAGTACATCGCGAAGGCGAAAGCGGCGGCAAACAATGGGCAGACGTGGGTGCCTGTGGCCCCAACTGCGCTGTCGGTGAGCAGCAACGTCATCACCGTCACCTTCAGCTTCCCGCCGGAAGTGAGCGGCGACCAGCTTGTGCTTGACAACACCGTTTGGGAAGGAGCGTACCCGAACTATGGTTTTGAGTACGCCGAGTCCAGCGGAAGCCCTCCCAACTGGCCGCCTTCGGGCTGCGCCGTCACACCGACCATCACTAGCGTCGCGCTATCGGGCGCGAACCAGGTCGAGATCACGATGAGCGCAGGACCGACAGCGGGATGCACGCATTATTTGAGCTATGGCCTCACGCCGCCGGGCAATCCAATCCCCTCTGGCGGGAACCTCCGCGATAACGACCCCGCGATGTCCGGCCTTGGGGACGGTACGCACCTGTACAATTGGGCTGTGAACTTCCAGTGCAAATTCCTTGACGGCGATACCGCCTGCCGGAGCCTGCCGTGACTATCCGCACGCGCCGCGGGTGCACGATCGGAATGCTAAGGGCAAGATGTATTGTCGCAGATCTGAAGGGCGCCGGGTGCGTTGATAATACGCCCGGTGTTTATCGAGACGATAGCGCCCGTGGCGCTGGGAGTCGCGAAGGCGATCAGCGGAAATACGTCGCCGGTTTCGGAGAACAGGTAAAATGTGGAGGAGTCCAGAAAACCCGTGCCGAACCCGGCTGTCGGTGACGTCGTAAGATTCGTCACCGCGTAAAGATCGGCGGTTACGTGCCAGTTGTTGGCGGCGCCGTTGATCGCGAATAGCCGATCGCTGGCGGCCTGAGTCTGAACCCGGGTGGTGATCTCGAAGGTGTTGAGTTGTCCGGTCGCGCCTGTCGAGTCGGCAAACGCCACGTCGCCCCCGGCCAACTGGATGTACGGCATGTCGATGCTGACTCCGGCGATCGCCTGGTTACCCTCGTCGAAGGTGAAGGCCGTGCAGCCTCCGCCGGCGCAGTAGGCGACCCCCGAACCGCCCTCCACTCTCATCGCAGTCTCTGACGTGCGCGACAGTGAGCCCTGATACGGCGACACGATCCCGGCCGAATTGACCCCGCTGTAGGTATACAGCGACCTGACGTTGGTGCTCGAATCGGCCCACGCCTCGCAATTGTTCAAGTCGTTACTCTCGGCTCCATTGTTGTAATAAAAATAACTGCCGTAGCTATCGACGCTGACGCCGCTCGCCGCCTGCGGGCCACCTCCCGCGGTGGAGCCAGTCTCGCCATCAGGATCGCGACCGCCGGCGCACTCGCCTCGTCGATGCCGCCGCGCACCCTCAGGTATTGCAGGCTGGCCGAATCCGACCCGGTCATGTCGATGCAAACGCTGGCGCTTGAACCCGGATTCTGGCTGATGCAGTGCAGCACGCATCCACCGCCGAAGGGATCGAGGGTCGTGCCGCTGAATCTGATGGCGGGAGTGCCGCTCATGTTGATCCCGTTGAAAAACCCATTCGCGGAGACCCAGTATTCCCCGGGGGACAGATGACCACGCCGCCGACCGCGGCGGCATTCGCGATCGTCGCGTTGATCGCATCCGTGTTGTCGGTTCCAAACGAGTATGCGGCATTCACGTAGGACGCCGGCGCGGTATCGTGAAGCGTCACGTGGCCGGAATCTGCGCACGCAATGATGTAGCTGAAGAACTCCGGCGATCCGTGAACCACGATTCGCTTGTTGCTGGCGGCGTCACCGGGGCAGACAAACGGTCTGTTGGTAGTGTCCGCGAAGGCATTGCCTCCCGAGCTTGCGTTGCCGCCGGAAATGAAATTCTCCATGTCTCCGATCGCGCCATAGGCGCCGATATTGTAAGCCCCGGCGGTCGGCGTGGCGGTTGGCGTCTGGCGTCGGATCGGATGCGGTGGGCGTCGGACTGGAAGTCGGCGTCGCGGTAGGCGTCGGTGTCGGCGAAGCGGTCGCGTCTGGTGGTGTCGACGTCGGGGTGTGCGTCTTCGCCGGTGTCGGCGTTTGCCTTCTGGTGGGTGTCGGCGTCGGAGTGCGCCTCGGAGTCGGGGTGCGTTTCGGCGTCGGAGTGCGCTTCGGCGTAGGCGTGTGCTTGGGGGTCGAGGTGCGCTTGGGGGTTGGCGTGTGCTTGGGAGTCGGGGTGCGCTTGGGGGTTGGCGTGTGCTTGGGAGTCGGGGTGCGCTTGGGGGTTGGCGTGTGCTTGGGGGTCGGGGTGCGCTTGGGGGTTGGCGTGTGCTTGGGAGTCGGGGTGGCCCTCGGCGTGAGTCTGGGTGTCGCGGTTCGCTTCGGAGTCGGAGCAACGCCTGGCTTTGCGGTAGGCGTCGCGATGGGAGCAGGAGTCACCGACGACGAAGCGGCTTCGGTCGCGAATGCGGCTGTGGGGTTCAAGACGCCGGCGATGATCACGACCGCAACCATGGCACCGAGTTGAAAACGAGCGTGAGACTCCGCGCCACTTGGCATCGCTACTACCTCGCACGATTCTGACGCTGGTGCATAGCACTGTCGACGTGGAATCTCTCAACCTCTCAGCACCCCTATGAAGAGCAGTAGGCAAGCGCTATGGTCGATGGTTGCCGCATCGCGCCTCCACATTGCGCGATCACCAGCATCTGGAAAGGGACTGATGGCCAACAAAGGAAACTGCAAAGCCAAGGATTGCGCGCGCGAAGCTTTCGCCAAGCAATACTGCCGCAAGCATTACCGGCTCTGGAAAGCGGGCGAGATGCCCAAGCCGCGCTACAAGACATGCACCGCCGAGAAGTGCCGCAAGCCGCGCTTTCGAGGCAGCCTGTGCCAGGAGCATTACGCCGCAACCCGCAGCGCCAAGGCTCCCGCCGCAGCACCCGCCCCTGCCGCACCGGCGCCAGCCGCGCCTCCCGAAGCCGCACCTGCCCCGAGCGCGTGAGGTGACCGGCCGCGTGACGCCGCCGGAGTAATCCCGCGATGGCGAATCTGATCGTGGCCGGCGCAGCGGGCCGGATGGGCCGGCTATTGATTTCGCTGATCGCGGCCGACCCGGCTCACAAGCTGACCGGCGCCCTGGAGGCTACCGGCACGCCTGCGATTGGCCGCGACGCAGGTGAAATCGCCGGCGCCGGTCATCTCGGCGTCGCGATCGTCGCCGACTATGCCTTACTCGCGCACACCGACACGGTCACGCTCGATTTCACCAACGCGGCCGCCTCGCTCGAACATCTCGAAATTGCGGCTGCAAAGGGCGCCGCGATCGTAATCGGCTCGACCGGCTTCAACGCCGAAATGGAAAACCGGGCGCGCGAGCTGGCCCGGCGCACCCGCACCGTCATGGCGCCCAACATGAGTATCGGCGTCAACGTGCTGACGAAAATCGTCGCCGAGGTCGCGGCGATTCTCAAGGACTTCGACGCCGAGGTGCTCGAAATCCATCATCGTACCAAGATCGACGCGCCCAGCGGCACGGCGCTCGCGCTCGGCCGAGCGATCGCGGCGGCGCGCGGGCAGGACTTCGCGAGCAACGCGATCTTCGGACGCGAGGGAATCACCGGCGTGCGGCCGGAGGGGAAAATCGCCGTGATGGCGCTGCGGGCGGGCGACGCGGTCGGCGATCACACCGTGATCTTCGGCGGCCAGGGCGAGCGGCTCGAGCTCACCCATCGCGCGCAGAGCCGCGAGTCTCTGGCGCGCGGCGCAATTCGCGCGGCGGGCTGGCTGGAGCGACAGAAGCCGGGACTCTACACGATGCGCGACGTGCTCGGACTATGAATCGCGATGCCCGGCTGGATGATGGCGATGGCCCGACGGCTCCGCTTCGTCACCTTCCATCTCCAGCGCGGCCCATCGCTGCGTCAACCTCACGCCCAGGTCACGATGCCGCATCAGGAAGAAGGCGGCCATTCCGGTGAGCGCCAGGATATTGCCGACCACAATCTTCCACCATCCGACGACTTGCAGCAGCGACGCGTCGACCAGCGTCACGAACCCGACGAAGAAGACCTCGAAGATTGCGAACAGGACGAACACGCCCAGCGCGAACAGCGGCTCGCGCTCGGAGGCGGTGATCAGCACCGCCGCAGCCAACCCGAAGATCGCGAACGCAAAGAAGTGCAGCACGGTGTAGCCGAGCACGAGCGGCATCGTGACCTTGACCAGGTTGGGGTCCTTGACAACCGTGAAGATCGCCGCGCCAAGCATCGCCGGCGTTCGAAACGGCTCGCCCGACGCGAAGTCGTAGGCGAGGAACCACAGCGCGACGAGTAGCGCGCCCAATACGCCCGCGGTCATGCCTTCGCTCGCAACCAGCAGCCATTCGCCGAACAGATCGCGACCGAGCATCGGATGCCGTCCGAGGAAAAATGCGAGCATCGCGGCCGTCGCGAGCAGGTTGCCGACCAGTATTCCCCACCAGGTCAGCGCGGCCATCGCGACCGGACCCATAAAAATCACTACCGCGAAGAAGAACACCTCGAAGGCCGCGAAGAAGATCACCAGCGAGAACGTGAGCGTCGGTTCGGTCTCGGCGGCTTCGAGCAGGAGCGCACCGGCCACTCCCACGATCACGAATGCCGAGACGTGCAGGACGGAGTATTCGGCGGTGAGTTGCAGCAGCGATCCGGTCGGAACGACGTTACGCGCGCCGTGGAGCAGGCTTGCCGCAAGCAGGGAAGGCGTCTGGAGCGGCGCGCCGCGCGCGGCGTCGAAGATCAGGAACCAGATCGCGACGGCCGCGGCGCCGATCAGACCCGCGATTGCGCCGTCGAGGATTATCCTTGCCCTGGAATGCTCCATCGTTTGACTCAGTACTAGCGCAGCGCAAACTCGAGCGGCAAGCCGGGCCTTAAGCGCGCGCACCCTTCGCGCCATGGACCAGCTCGAGCTTTTGGGGCTCGGCTCCGATCGCCGGCAGGTCGCGATCTTCGCGCGCCGCCCATCGGAAGAAGATCATGCTGAAGATGCACATCAGGTAGAGCCCCTCGCCCACCCACATCAGAAGTCCGCCCAGGACCTGGTCGGCGCGTGCGCTGAGGCCCCACGGATGAGGTCCCTCCGCGTACCAGGGGTACACGATGTGCATCGCCAGGGTGATCGGCGCCGCAACCGCGGCCATCGGAATCATCAGCAGGAACAGGTACATGATTTGCGCGGGATACGGCAGCCGCGGCAACTCGGGGAGCGGACTCAGCAGCGGCCACCACAGCAGCACGCCAACCGTCATGAACAGCAGATGAATCGCGATATGAAACGATTCGTCGCGGCACATCAGGTCGAAAATCGGGGGATTGTGGACCAGAATCAACACGCCCGAAAAGAGCAGGAAGGCGGTGAGTGGGCGCGTGAAGAACCGCGCCAGCGGCAAAATGGAACCGCTCATCACCCAGCGACGCAGCATCCAGCCCGGCACGCCGAGCAGGAGCAGCGGCGGAATCACCAGGGTCTGCAGAAAGTGCTGGAACATATGGACGAAGAACAGGCGCTGATCGGTCAACCGATCGATCGGCCCGTGCGCAATGAGAATCACCGCGAGGGCGGCCGCGAATGCGATGGTCTGGCGTGTACGCGGACGGCGGCGCGCAGCCAGCGCCCCGGCTACATAGAGAGCGGCGAGCAGGCCGCAGCCGATCACAACGCTCGGGTGCTCGAACAGTGAAAGTCCGGAGATCACCACTGTATACCTACCCCGATGCCATGTGATTCGAGAGATACGCAAAGAGCATCAGCAGCGAGACCGTCAGCATCACGGCAATCAGCAGCGGAAAAGCGAGCACGGCACTCAGGATGCGGCTGTCGTATCTGAGATGCATATAAAAGAGCGCGACCAGCGCGAATTTGGCGACCGCGAGCACGAGCAGGACCGGCACAAGCACGGGCTTCAGCGCGTGGACATAGAAGACCGTCAGCTCCATCGCGGTGAGGACGACCAGGAAGCCGGCGACGATGAGGTACAGCATAGCGCCCGGATGGGCGTGCGTATCGGTGGCTTCGTTCATGCGCCTCCCACGGCCTGCATCAGGTAAACCAGCGTGAAGATCAGAATCCACACCGCGTCCACGAAGTGCCAGTAGAGCCCGCACAGTTCGACCGACAGCGCGCGCGATTTCGGCATCTGTCCTCTCATCGCAGCGACGCCGAGAGTCAGCAGCCACGCCACTCCGATCGCGACGTGCGCGCCGTGAAATCCGACCAGGGTGTAGAAGGTCTGGCCGAAAAGGTTGGTCGTCAGGCCGAGTCCTCGATGGTAGAAATGCGTGAACTCGTACACCTGGCCGCCGAGAAAGACCAGCCCGAAGCTGGCGGTGGCAAATAGCCAGACTCGGGTCCATCGCGCATCGCCGCGCTCGATCGCGGCCAGCGAGAGCACCATGAGAAGGCTGCTCATCAACAGGACGAAGGTGCTGAATGAGGTGAGCGGGATCTCGAGAATGGCGGGGCCGGGAACCCCGAGACTGCGGCTCTTGTACACGATATAAGTCGAGATCAGGCTCGCGAAGAATACGCTCTCCGAGCCGATGAACGCCCACATACCCACCTTCCGGCGATCGACGCCGCCCGAGCCTTCGCCGATGGCCGGCTCTGCGACGCCGAATTTTGGATACTCGAACGCCATCGCGATAATCGAGAGCCCGGCCACTGCCGCACCGAGGTACACGATCCGGAGCCACAGAATCGCGCCGAGCGCCGAAGTGAACACGCCTAGCGCCATCAGCAGCGGATAGAACGACGGCCGTGGCAGATGGATCGGCTCCGCCGGGGCGGCGTCGATGACTTCCGGCGGTCGCGCGCCGCTCGCAAGCAGCGCTATGCCGCGAGAGCCGGCGCGCCCGTACTTGCGGATCCAAAACGGATCGCGGCCGCGCACTGCCGGAACACTGCCGAAGTTGTACTCGGGCGGCGGCGATGCGATCGACCATTCGAGGCTGCGGCCGTCCCAGGGATCGGCCGGAGCTTTCGCGCCTCTCACCTGACTGGCTGCCAGGTTGATATAGAAGACCAGGAACGACAGTCCGAGGATCATCGCGCCGACGGTCGCCAGCAGGTTCAACTGGTCCCATCCAAGTCCGGCGCCGTAAGTGTAAATCCGGCGAGGCATGCCCATCATCCCGAGAAAGTGCATCGGGAAAAAGGTCGTGTTGAAGCCGATCACCGTGAGCCAGAACTGGATCTTCCCGAGCCGCTCGTCCAGCATCCGACCCGTCACTTTCGGCCACCAATAGTAAAATCCTGCAAGGATCGCGAACATGACGCCGCCGAACAGTACGTAGTGGAAATGCGCGACCACGAAGTAGGTATCGGTCTGCTGCAGATCTACCGGCGCGCTGGCGTGCATCACGCCGCTCAAGCCGCCGATCGTGAACTCCAGGATAAAGCCGAGCGCGAAGTAAAAGGCGGTCGTCATCCTCAGCGATCCGCCCCAGATGGTGGCGATCCAGGAGAAAATCTTGATCCCGGTTGGAATTGCGATCAGCATCGAGGTAATTGCGAACGCGCTGTCCGCCACCGGCCCCATCCCGACCGCGAACATATGATGACCCCATACGCCGTACGACAGAAAAGCGATCAGCGCGAGCGAGTACGCCATCATCGGATAGCCGAACAGCGGCTTGCGCGAGAAGGTCGGCACCACCTCGGACATTATGCCAAAGGCCGGCAAGGCCATTATGTAGACCTCGGGATGGCCGAATAGCCAGAACATGTGCTGCCAGAGAATCGGCGTGGCGCCCTCGACCGCGGTATAGAAATGCGCGCCGAAGAAGCGATCCATAACCAGGAAAATCAGCGCCACCGTGAGCGGCGGGAAGGCGATCATTATAAGAATCACCGTTACCAGCAGCGACCACACGAACATCGGCATCCGCATGAAAGTCATGCCGGCGGCGCGCATGCTCAGGATGGTGACGAAGAAGTTGATGCCGCTGAGCAGCGTCGAAGCCCCCAGCACCAGCAGCCCCAACACCCAGAAATCCAGATTGGTCCCCGGCGAGTAGAAGCGCTCGGTCAGGTTCGCATAGCCGAACCATCCGGCATTCGGCAGCCCGCCCCAGAACCAGCTCAAGTGGAGAAAGATGCCGCCGAACAGGAACAGCCAGAAGCTGAGCGCATTGAGGCGCGGGAAAGCCACGTCGCGAGCGCCGATCTGGATCGGCAACAGGAAGTTGGCGAAGAATCCCAGCTCGATCGGCATCACGACCAGGAAGATCATCGTGGTCCCGTGCATCGTGAAAAGCTGATTGTAGATCTCCGCGGAAATCAGTTTTTCATTCGGCGCGGCGAGCTGGAGCCGGATCAGCATCGCCTCGATGCCGCCAATCGCCATGAATGTCAGCGCGCTCATGCCATACATCAGCGCCACGCGCTTGTGATCGACCGTGCTGAGCCAGCTCAGGATACCGCCTTCGCTGAGGTAGTTGCCTGGAGTAGCTATTGCTTTTGGTTGGGCGGCCATTGGTAAATTCCTATTTCAGGCTTTCCAGGTACGCGACCAGATCGTCGAGCGGCTTGCCGCGAACCCCGAGCGCCGGCATCTGCGCTCCCGGCTTCATTTCGGGCGGATTCTGCAACCACTTCGCGAGGTTGCCGGAGGTGTTGTCAAATACCCCGGCCGCCAGCGTGGTGCGGCTGGCGAAGTGCGTCAGGTCGGGGGCCAGCAGGCCCTTCGAGACGCCGGCGACCCTGTGGCAAGTCGTGCACGGGCTGTTGGCGAAGATGCGCGCGCCGTCGGCGGCCGGGCCCGTTGCAGGCTCGGCGGCCGCCGCGAATTGATCCGCTTTCCAGCGCGCGAACCGCTCGGGCGAATCCACGAACACCCGAAACCGCATATTGGCGTGCGAGGTTCCGCAGAATTCCGCGCACTGACCGAGAAAGACACCCTGCTGGCGCGCCTCGAGCGTGAGATGATTCACCTGCGCAGGTACCACGTCGCGTTTGCCGCCGAGTTGCGGCACCCAAAAGCTGTGGATCACGTCGGCCGATTGAAGCTCGAGACGGATCAACTGGTGCACGGGGATGTGAAGCTCGTTGGCGGTGCGAATTCCGGAGTCGGGATAACTGAACTCCCACCACCATTGATGCGCCGTGACGTCGATCCGCAGCGACCCCTCCGGCGCGACCGCCGGCTGCGAGCGGAATATCAGGCGCACGGTTGGAATCGAAATGAATAGCAACACCAGCGCCGGGCCGATTGTCCAGGTGACTTCGAGGGTCAGGTCGGCGCGCGGAGACAGCGACGGCGCCGCTTCGCCCACGCGGGTCGAATAGACGAAGACCGCCAGAAAGAGCGCGACGGTCACGATCGCCATGATGAGCGCGTCCCAGGCGGTGACCTGGAGAAACAGCGCATAGATCCATTCCGCGAGGTCCGACTTGGGAGCCCACGTGGTCATCGGCAGTTCCCTGCCGCCGCAGCTCGCGAGCCCGAGCGCCATCGAGAATGCGGCGAGCACCCACCGGATGGTCCGGCGAGGGGTCATCGCTCACCTCCTGGCGCGTCCGCGATGGCCTGCGTCGCGGCGCGGCTAAGTCCCGAAAGCGAACACAGCCCGAACATGCCGGCGAAGCCGAGCGTGACCATTGTTTCGACCCATCCGAACGGAATCGCCTTCGGCGAGAGCGACGGCACCACCAGCACGTAGCGCTCGATGAAAACTCCGGCCAGGCCGAGCAGAGCTACCGTGCCGAGAATCGCGGGAGTGCGCTTCGGAGCGCGCCCCATCAGGACCGTGAACGGAACGGCCCAGATGAGTATGAAAGCGGCCCACGCCGGCACGGCCCACGGCAAGTAGCTGACTCGCACGACAACGAAGAAGGTTTCGCGGGGAATGTCGCCATACCAAATGACTATATATTGTGAGAACAGAAGGTATACCCAGAAGACCGAGAAGGCGAACAGGAACTTACCGAGATCGTGGCGAACGCGGGAATCCGCGAACAGGTTGCGCCCCCGATTGAGTCCGGCCATCAGAGCCGCCGTCAATGAGGTGGCCGCAATTCCGGTCCAGAACGCGGCGGCGAAGAAGTACGCGCCGAAAAGCGTGCTGTGCCACTTCGGCGACAATGACATCACGAGGTCGAAGGCGACAAGCGAGTAAACCGCGGAGTATGCGAGCGCAACCGCGGTTGCCAGGCGACGGATGATCGGGGGCGGAAGCTCGATGGTGTTCATCGATCCGATCCAGCTCTCGACCTCGGGGCGCCGCGACGCGCGCACCAGCCATAGGCTCAGCCACGTCATCACGGCGAGCGCGATGCCGTCCCGAGCAAAGAGGAATGGCACATTCAGCCAGGCCGCCTTCTGGGAGTCGGGATGCGTCACCCATGGAAAAATTTTGGCCCGCCCGAAATAGAGCAGCCAGAAAAGCAGAAAGCCGATCGGAAGGAATCCGCTGAAGGCTTCGGCAACGCGATATACGGCCACCCGGCCCCATCGTCCCTGAGTGAGGTAGAACGAGGCGGAAACGACGACTCCGCCCTGCGCGATGCCGAGCCAGAACAACAAGTTGACCAGGAACGCCTGCCAGGCGCGGGGTGCAGCTTCTCCCGAGCGCGCCGCTTCGAACGCGATCGCACCGGCGATCACAAATGCCGCGAGCACCCCCACCACCGCCGGCCGCTTCCAGAGTCGACCCGGCGGGTCGCGGATGACGAGATCGGCTCGGGCCTGAGCGCGGTTTCGGCCTGCGGCGTCATCTCGGTCCGCTATCGCTGGATGAACGACGCGCCTGCGGGGCCGCGGGCCGCTGTTGCAGCGAGCGAACGTAGTGCACGACTTCCCATCGCTCATAGGGCGCCATCGCGTCGCCCAGCGCGGGCATTTTGCCGACTCCATACCGAATCACCGTGTAGATGTATCCGTCGGCGCGCGCGGCTGAGGGCGGGACCGTCATATCAGGCGGCGCCGTGCGCAGCAGATGAGCGACCGGGCCGTCTCCGCGACCCGACGCTCCGTGGCAGGCGGCGCAGTCGGTGTCGTAGAGCATCTTGCCGTGCTCGAGCGCCTGCGCTGTCGGCGCGATCGGATTGTGAAGCGCGGCGGCCTGTTCCAGAGTGATCCGCGGCTCGGAGCCGCCGACCGGAACCGTGCCCGGCGGCATGTCGCGCGGCGCGACCGTCAGTGGAGATATCTGGGGACCGCGGTACATGTCGATGCTCCACGGGAAGGCGCAGGCGAATCCGCGCGCAACGAGCATCGCTCCGATTGCGAGCGCAACTGCCGTGACGCTACGCGCCCTCACGCGTCGCCTCCTCGGCTCCCGCCTCTCTTAGAATCGATTCGGCCCGCGCGGCTTCGCTCTCGCTGCATCGCACCAGCACGCCGAAGCGATCCGAAGCGAAGCGCGGGGAGAATCCCTTCAGCGTTTCCCATTGAGGTAATCCGCCCAAAGCCACGATCGACAACGCACCGGTAACGCCGCCGAACAGGATCATCAGCTCAAAAGCTATGATGATATACGGCGGGAGCGAGATGATCGGCTTGCCGCCTGCCACGTGCGACCAGGTGAGCGAGGTTCCGATCGTGAGCGCGAACCCGCTCACGGCGCCGACGATCCCTGCCGCGAGCACCAACCCGCGCACGGGGCTGCGGTCGCGGCCGCAGGCCTCGAGTATCCGTTCGCTCGGGAACGGCGCGAAGTACCGGATGCTACGCAGGCCCGCCTCGCGCAGCGTCTCGATCGCGCGCGCACACTCGTCCTCGCCGCTGAAGACGCCAGAGACCTCGACCTCATTGCTCATGCGCGTGGGCCTGCCGCAGAGCGTGTTTCAGCCAGATCACCCCCTCCTTGAGCTCGGTCATCGAGACGATCGGGAGAAATCTCGTGAAAAGCGAGAACAACATCAGGAACCATGCGAAGCTGCCGGTGGTGATCGCGATCTCGGTCAGCGACGGCCGGAAAAAGCCCCACTGCGAGGGCTCGAAATTGGTCGCCAGCGAACCGGCGATGATCACGAAGCGCTCGGTCCACATCCCGACGTTCACGAAGATCGAAATACACCACAGCGCGACGGTATTGACGCGAATCCGCGGCGAGAATAGCAACAGCGGGATTACACAGTTGCACAGAACCATTAGCCAGAACAGCCAGCCGTAGGGACCGAAATAGCGCATGTGAAACGTCATCTGCTCAATCGGATCGCCGGCGTACCAGGTCATGAAGGACTCGGTGATGTATGAGTAGCTGACGATCAGCGAAGTCAACAGGATGATCTTGGCCAGGTTGTCGAAATGCCACGGGGTGACCACGTCTTCGAGCCCGAGCATGCGGCGCATCGGCACCAGCAGCGTGATCACCATCGCGACCCCGGAGAAGATAGCGCCGGCGACGAAGTATGGCGCGAAGATCGTGCTGTGCCATCCCGGCAACTGCGCCATCGCGAAGTCCCACGATACGACGCTATGCACTGAGATAACCAGCGGCGTAGCAAGTCCGGCGAGAAGGAGATAGCCTGTCATGAAGTGATACCATTGGCGATCGCTGCCCTGCCATCCCAGAGACATCACCGAGTAGAATTTCCGGCGCCAGCCGGAGCTGGCTTCACGCGCGTTGGCCACGTCCGGGATCAGACCGGTGAACAGGAACAACGCACTTATGGTCAGGTAGGTGCTGACTGCGAAGAAATCCCACACCAGCGGCGAGCGGAAGTCGGGCTGCAGCCAGCGCTCGTTCGGATACGGCGCCAGGAAGTAGAAAAACCAGGACCGCCCGAGATGGATCAGCGGAAACAACCCGGCGGTGGCGACCGCGAAGAGCGTCATGGTTTCGGCGGTGCGATAAACGGCGGTGCGCCATCGGGTGCGGAACAGGAACAGGATCGCGGATATCAGCGTGCCCGAGTGCGCGATCCCGACCCAGAAAACGAAATTGGTGATGTACACCGCCCACATCGTGGGCTGGCGCAGGCCGGTCACCCCGAGGCCTTCATAGATCTGGCGCGTCCATGCGCCGGCGCCGGTCGCTACCAGCATGGCCAGAAATCCCACCCAGATCCAGAAGCGGATACCGGGCGGAGCAAGCGTCTTGAGCACGCTGCGATCGATATCGCCGTAGCCGGGATTCAGATTCGGATGTCCGGTTGCGGCTGCCACTCAAGCCCGTCCCCTTGGTCGATAGATGTCGCGCAGGTAAACGATCGCGGGCCGCGTGTTCAGGTCTTCGAGCGCGCGATAGTCGCGAGTGGCATTGTCCTTCCGCCGCCGCATCATTGCGCTGCCTGGATCATTCATGTCGCCGAAGCTAATCGCATGGGCGGGGCAGGCCTGCGCGCAGGCCGGGATGATCTCGCCGTCGCGGACCGGGCGCTTTTCTGCGCGCGCGTCGATCTCCGCCGCGACGATGCGCTGGACGCAGAAGGTGCATTTCTCCATCACGCCGGTGCCACGGACGGTTACATCCGGATTGAGCTGCAGGTTGAGCGGCGCGGGCCACTCAGGGCGATAGAAGTTGAAGCGCCGGACCTTGTAAGGGCAATTGTTCTCGCAATAGCGCGTACCGACGCATCGGTTGTACACCTGGCCATTGAGGCCCTCGCCGGTGTGATAGGAGGCGAAGACGGGACAGACGGGCTCGCACGGCGCATGATCGCACTGTTGGCAGAGCATCGGCGCGACGTACATCAACGGCGCATCGGTGGTCTCGGGGTGAAAGCGCTCGATCCTGATCCACGACATGATTCGCCCATACTCAGCCGACTCCTTGCCGACCACCGGCAGGTTGTTTTCGGCGTAGCAAGCCGCGACGCACGCGCTGCATCCGGTGCACGCGTTGACGTCGATCGTCATACCCCATTTGTGCACCGGGTAGTCGAACTGCTTGTACATTTCCCACGGCTCCGGCGGCGGCTCCTCGCCGGAGGGTGCGACGCCGCGGGCCAGATCCTGAAGGCCGATCGCCTCGATAATCGGCCGGCGCATCATGTCACCATTTGTCACCATCGAGACCAATCGATGTTGTGCGCCGGTCTTGCGAAGCCTGACCGGTGCCGTCATCCGGCCCGGCGCGAGCGCGCGCCATGGGTTCGCCCCGCGGCCCTTCGCGTATCTGCCGTAGGCGGTGTGACCCTGGCCGATCGCCACCGCGATCGCGTCCGGATGCACCCCCGCGCTCACGAGCGCGGGAAGCTCGATTACGCCGTGATCGGTGGCGAGCTCGACGACGTCATCGCGCTGGATGCCGAGCCGCCGGGCGGTATCGGGATGAATCTCCACCCAGCTTTCCCAGACAAACTGCGCGACGGGTTCGGGAATCTCCTGCAGCCAAGGCTTGTCGGCTCCACGCCCGTCATAAAAGAAGATGTGCGGATACGCGACCAGCGAGAGCTGGCCGGATGGAGGAGCCGATTGCGACGCGGGCGGCGACGGCCTCATAGCGCCGGGCTGCAGGCGAACGTCAGCGGCCGTTTTCTGGGCATCTTCGTAAATCCCGCCCTGTTGCTTCGCCCTCTGCCAGGACTCCTCGAACGCCGCACCCGCGCCGCCGCGCGCCGCGTACAGTTCGCGGAATGAACTTTCGACAGCATCGGCGGTGTTCGCCCATAGCGGCTTCCAGCCCGCGGCGCGCGCCGAATCGAGCATCAGATCGCCAAGCGCCCTGGTGTCGAAAACTCTTTGTGTCACCGGCTGCGCGAAGCCATGAATTCCGGCGCGCGGTGCCGAATCACTCCAGCTTTCGAGCGGATGATCCGCCGGCATGAGCAGATGAGCCATACCGGCGGTTTCATCCGGCACACCGCCGCACCACGCCACGAAACTAACGCGCCGGATCGCATCGAGGAAGCCCGCCGGAGGCCGGCATCGAGAAGAGCGGATTACCGCCCGCCACGAGCAGCACCTCGATCCTGCCGTCGCGCATCGATTTCACCAGCCCGTCACATCGGCGGAACGCGAGGCTGCCGGGGCGGGCGCTCTGTCGAGAAAGAGGACGGTCCTTCCGAGGTTGCCGGTCACGGCGTTCAGGACGAAGCATGCCGCGTGCAGCGTCGGGATCGTCGGTGCCCGCGAACGCGAGAGCGCCGTCCGCCTGCCGAACCATTGGCCCATCTTCGAAAGCGTCGCGGCGGAAACTCCCCTAAGATCGCTCACCGAGGCAGGATCGTAGCCTGCGACGTAATTCTTGAGCGCGGTCATGTCGAGTCCCGCATCGTGCCGAATCCATCCTTGATTGACGACCACGTTAAGGACGCCGAGCGCGATCCTGCGCCTCGGTACCCGGCGGCGCGACGACCCAGTCGATCGGCCTTGGCGGCGGTCAGGCCGAAACGCGGGCCAACGTAAACGCATCGGCCGATCGTCAGCTCGCCGCGCCGGTCGACCGGCGTCCTGAAAGCAGCGTACTGGCGCGTGAATTCGACCGGCGAATTCCAGGTCTCAAGAAAATCCGCCCCGAACGAGATGATTACCTCGGCCCGATCGAGCCGATAAACCGGCAAGTCCTGGCGGCCGAAGCAGGTTTCGATCGCGATGCGAGCGGGCTCGTCGCTGACAGGTTCATAGAAGACGGCGCCCTTCGATCGCCATGCGCCAAGCCACGCGCCGACGATTCTCGCCATCGCGGGCCCCTGCGGTGCGCCGATGAGCGCGATGCGGTCTTCGCCGGCTTGCGAGGCGGAGCGCAAACGATCGTTGAGGATCGCGATCGCCGACTCCCACGAGATTGCCTGGAGATTCCCATCGGGGCCACGGCGTTGAGGCTCCGAGAGCCGGTCCGGGTTGTAAAGCCCCTGCAGCGCCGGCCTGTCCGCGGGCGCAGATCGAGCCGGCGCTTATCGGGTCGAGCGGGTTTCCATCGAGCTTGATTACCCGTCCTTCGCGCACCTTCGCGACCAGGCCGCATCCGGCGGGGCATTCAGCGCAGGTCGTGGCGTAGAACGTGGCAACGCCGGGGATGACGTCCTCGTCGGGGATGACATACGGAATCAGCTTCCGCGCGGCGGGCTGGCATCCGGGAATCGAAGCGGCAGCGCCGGCTGCCGCCGCAAGCCTGATGAACTCCCGCCTGGAAAATCCTTCCGGCACTTCACTCCTCTAGTGATGGCAGACGACGCAGTCGATGCTGACACCGCGATGCGCGTGGCAGTTGAGGCAGAATCCCATGTCGATCTGATAGACCGGCACGACGCGGTCCATCGTCTCAACCGGGCCGTGACAGGTCTGGCATCCGACACCCGCCGCGAGGTGCGGTTTGTGCTGGAACTTCACGAAATCGGGCAGCGCGTAAACGCGGTTCCATCGAATCTCGAAGGCGGGTTGAGTGTGATCGGTCCACGGCCGCACGACGGGTTTGAGCGCGGCGTCGAGCGCGCCGGTGGTGCCATGACATCCGACGCATCGCTGGACCGGGGGCACCCCTGAGACCGGCCCGCGGCGCGCGTATTCGTGGCAGTACTGGCACGGGATCTTGTTGACGCCCGCGTGGACGCGATGGCTGAAGGCGATCGGCTGTACGACGTCCTCGCGGGGAAGCCAGGGACGTTGCGAGAACGCGGCTATCAGCGCGCCCGCAAGGAGCATCAGGACGGCAAGCGGAATCACCACGCGATTCATGCCACCTCAAGCTGGTCAAAAATCCCCGAACCGCGACCGGCGCCCCGTCGTCCGGCAGCATCAGGGCAAACGGCCATCGTGGCCGTTCACGCGTTTGCCAATAGTCCGGAAGGCGTGGTCTCGCGTTTCGAGCGCCGTTGCGGGCTCCCCATGGCGCGCCGACCGCCCCTCCGCCAGGAACATTTCAACCACTAACAGGGGCGACGGGTAGCGGGCAAGCCAAATCGCCGCCTCCGGCGGCATCATGGGCGAACGGGAGAAAAAACTTTCGGCGTGTAGTTTCGGAGGTCTATCAAAGTGTGTTAGTTAACATGGGCGGAGATTATCAGGTACGGTGCAGATTAAGCCCGCTTCCCGTCTGAGTCTTCTTCCGCCCTATCTGTTCGCCGAACTCGATCGCCTGAAGAAAGAGGTCCAGGGAAGGGGCGTCGACGTAATCAGCCTCGGGATAGGCGACCCCGACCTCCCGACGCCGCCGCATATTATCGAGAGTCTCAGGACTGCCGCCGGCGACCCCAGGAACCATCGTTACAGCGATTACGCAGGGATAGAGAGCTATCGCGCCGCTGCCGCGTCGTGGTACAAACGCCGTTTTGGCGTCTCGCTCGATCACGAGCGCGAAGTATGCGCGCTGCTGGGTTCCAAGGAGGGTATCGCGAACTTCGCCACCGCGATTGTCGATCCGGGCGACATCGTGCTGATTCCGGATCCAGGGTACCCGGTCTATTTTTCCGGATGCGCCTTCAACGGCGGCGAGCCGTATTTTCTGCCGCTTCGCAAGCAGAACGGATTCCTTCCCGACCTCGATTCGATTCCATCGGAGATTGCGCGCCGCGCGAAGCTGCTCTGGCTGAATTATCCGAATAATCCCACTGCCGCGGTCGCAGACCTGTCGTTCTTCCGCCACGCGGTGCAGTTCTGCCTCAAGAATTCGATCGTCCTCGCGCACGATCTCGCCTACTCGGAGATCGCTTACGACGGCTATCGCGCTCCGAGCGTGCTCGAAGTCCCCGAGGCCCGCGAGTGTGCGGTGGAGTTCCATTCGCTCTCCAAGACCTACTCGATGACCGGATGGCGCGTTGGGTTCGTGGTCGGCAACGGGGCCGCAGTCGGCGCCTTGGGGCGGGTGAAGACCAACGTGGACTCCGGCCCGTTTCAGGCGGTGCAGGAGGCTGCAACCACCGCGCTCAACGGAAGCGACGAGAAGTTGCGCGAGTATTGCGCGATCTACAAGGCGCGTCGCGACTTGATGGTGGCTGCCCTCAAGAAGATGGGACTCGCTTGCGAGCCGCCCAAGGCCACCTTCTACCTGTGGGTCGAAGTTCCCAGAGGCTATACGTCGGTGTCGTTCACCGAGCGGGTGCTGAAGGAAGCGGGAGTCCTGACGACGCCGGGCTCGGGCTTCGGCAAGGCCGGAGAGGGTTACATTCGCCTTTCGCTGACGGTTGCGAGCGAGAGGCTCAAGGAGGCTGCGGACAGACTGAAGGCGCTTCGGCTGTAACCGCGGGGATGCCCCATAGGGCTTTCATCGGGATAGGATCGAACCTGGGCGATCGGGCCGCGAACTATCGCGAGGCGATCCAGCGAATCGCCGAATTGCCCGACACCCGGACGGTTCGCCAATCGTCGATTTACGAAACCGAAGCGGTCGGCGACATCAAGGGCGCGTTCCTCAACGGAGCGGTCGAGGTCGAGACCGAGCTTTCGCCCGAGGTGCTGATTCGCCGGCTGCTCGCGATCGAGCGCGTGATGGGCCGGCGGCGGGTGAAGGGACGCAAGCCCCCCACTCGCGGCAAGTATCGCCCGCGCATAATCGATCTCGATCTGTTGTTCTTCAATAAGGAAGTAATCGATACGCGCGCGCTTCAGGTTCCCCATCCGCGGCTGCACGAGAGGCGTTTTGTGCTCGCGCCGATGAGCGAATTGGCGCCTTCCCTGATGCATCCCAAGCTCAATCTTTCGATTTCCGAACTCCTGGCCCGATTGAAGTCGCCCCATCGAGTGACACTGGCGCGCGCCGATCTGTTGAGGCCGCCGCCGGCCAGACGGGAGGTTGCATCGCGATGAAGTTCTTTATCGATTCGGCCGACGTGAAGGAGATCAAGGAGGCTGCGAGCTGGGGACTGGTCGACGGCGTCACCACCAATCCGAGCCTGATCGCCAAAGCCGGCCGCCCGTACGCCGACGTGCTGCGCGAGATTTGCGGCCTGGTGGACGGACCGGTCAGCGCCGAGGTGGTCGCCCTCGAGGCCGGGGCGATGCTCGAAGAGGGCGAGAAGCTCGCCCGCATCCACCCGAATATCGTCGTAAAGTGCCCGCTGATAGTGGAGGGACTGAAGGCGACTCGCGCACTCTCACGCCGCGGCATCCGGGTCAACGTGACGCTGATCTTCACCCCCCTGCAGGGTCTCGCGGCAGCCAAGTGCGGCGCGACCTACCTGTCGCCGTTCGTCGGCCGCCTCGACGACATCGGCGAGGACGGATTCATGGTCGCGGAACGCCTGGTCCGCATCCTGAAGAACTATGACTACCCGGCGCAGGTATTGGTGGCATCGGTGCGTTCGCTGACTCATCTGACGCGCGCCGCGGAGGCGGGCGCGCACGTCGCGACCATCCCGTTCGCGGTGATCAAGCAGATGCTGCATCATCCGCTGACCGACCTTGGCCTCGAGCGATTTCTCTCCGACTGGCGGAGCACCAAGCAGACGATCTGAGCGAGCCAGAGCAGGGGCGACCTTGTGGCCGAATTCGTGCTCTCTCCGGGGTTCCTGCGCGAAGAGCAGGATTGGGAGAAGGGTGCGTCCCCACGCGACGCGGAAGCACTTGAAAAGGCGCTTGCTGCAATCGTGGCTGACCCGGAATTACGGGGAAGATTCCTCAGCCACTATGATCCGGCAAAGCCTAGTTTTCTTCTACCGAGCCGGGCCGCTTTTGATCCATTACCGCGTCGGCGCTGATGGCGTAGTCGAGTTTTTGAACCTCTACCACCATTGAGAAAAGCAAGGTGCGTGCGCGCGATTTCGCGAAGCCGGCTGAGCGTGGGCATCCCCTCTACTCTTATGAGCCGCCCCGCATTCGCGTCGTCAGTCGCTTCCCTCATCCCGATCATGGCCTCGCGATCGGACCACAGCGCCGCGAGCCACTCGATCGTCTGAAGGCGCTCGAACTCGACCATGGCGACGGCCGGCTTGCCGTGCTTCATCACCACGATCTGGTCGCCTTCCATGGTTTCGGTCACCAGTTTCAGAAACTGTTGCCGAGCCTCGCTGACCGTCACGTAACGCTGCATCGCGCTTGAACCTCGCTAACAAAAGATTGTACAAGAATTTGTCGCGATGAAACAAGCGCGATTCGGGCGATCGCGGCGGAAGACAGTCGGCGATCAGGACTCCGGCAGGCTTCTGCCCTACTCCTGGGCCTGCGCAGCGTTTTGCCAGCGCGGGGTCGCCTCGGGCGAGGTATCGACGACCCGAATCAGATCGATGCGCAGCTTGCCGATGAATGCGGCGGCTTCGATCCGGAGCGGCAGGCGGCGATCGTCGGCGGAGATCCAGATCGTGGTCTCGCGCGCTTTTCTCCGCGAATCCTCATCGCTCACGTAAACGAGGCGCGGAACGACGCGAATCGCATCGATAGCGCCGATCGCGGTCTGAATCCGCTCGCGCCGCACGACCGCGAACTCGATCACATAGCGGTTGCGCCCGCCGAAGACATCGAAAATCAGCTTCTGCCCGATGGTGAGCGGCTGCGAGAGCGCCATGATCGTCCCCGAAATCGGACCCATCGGATCGCCGGCCACGAAGCGGGCGGTATCGCTTCCCTTCTTGTTGCGCCTGACCGAAGTGACCAGCCCGGCCTGGCGATCGAAGCTGATCCGGTACTCGTTGGTCCGCTGGTTCTCGCGCTGCGTCATATGGATGTCGCGCGGAGCGAGCGAGTTCCCGTCGAATTCCTCGCGCATGTTGGCGCGCATCCGGTAGAAAACATCGACCAACCGGCTGGTGCTGATCGATGCTTCCCCGCTCCAGGTCCGCGGATCTCCGGCTTCGCCGCGCAGGATGATGCTGGCCTCCGCCGCCGGGATTCCGATCCACGACACGCGGTAGACCAACTGCTCGCCCTGATGAAACGGTATCGGGCCCGGCTGGTAGGCGGGAATTTTGATCCCGTCGGGAAGCGGCAGCGGAGCGCGCGCATCTGGCTGGCTATGCGCGTCCACCGCGGCAACCGGGCGGACGAACCCGATCGCGATCGAAAGCAGGATCGCGCCGGCCGACCAGAATCGCGCGTGCTCCGCAGAACGAATGTGGCTTGCAATTGCCGTCATTATCTCCGATGATCTTGTACCATCGTGGACTGGTGGAAAATCGGCCGGTTGGGCGTGATCGCGGCTGCGGGAGTGATCGCGCTGTCCGGATCGGGTGCTTTCGCGCAGGTCGGAAGCGCGCTCAGCAACAATCCGATGCTGCATCAGGGTCCGACCAGCATGCCCAACGGGGCCGGCGACCTCCAGAAGCGCATCGACACCGAGACGCCGCTTGCCCAGATCAAAGACGCGAAGAAAGCGATGGACGACGCGGACCCGGTGACCCGCGTGAAGGGACTGAAGATGCTGCGCGACCTCCAGGACCCCGAAGCCAACCGGATCCTGATTCGCGCTCTTTCGGATCCCGATATTCGCGTCAAGATGAAGGCGGTCGACATACTCGGCCAGCGCGAAGTCACCGACAGCGTCACGCAGATGTCGCAGATGCTCTTTCTGCGCTCCACCGAACCCGCCGTCAAGCTCCATCTGGTCGCCGCGCTGGGACGGATCGGCGACGCGCGCGGCGTGCTGCCGGTGATGCAGTATCTCGAGGAGCAAGGCGACGAGCGCAGCCGCGGCACCGCGGTCTTTGCACTGGGTGAAATCGGCGACCCGCAAGCGACCGACGTGCTGACGCGGGTAGCGACCGAGGACGGCAGCGAGCTGGTGAGGCGCCTCGCCCAGGAGTCGCTTGAAAAGATCGACGGGGAGCTGCCGACTCAGCACGCCGCCAGGCTTGCCGCATCGCAGAACACGGTGATGCCCACCGACCAGCGGCTCTCAAAGATGCGCGAGATCGATCAGCAGATCCAGCAGCGAAACGGCGCGCATTAGCCGCGCCGCAGCCACTGGCCGGCCATCGTCCCGTCTCCACACCACACGCCGCTCGCTACCACCTCGCGTCCGTTCACCAGCACATGCGTGATTCCGGCCGGCTCGAGCGCCGGCGATCGGAAGTCGGCTCCCGACGCGACGGTCTCGGGATCGAAGATCGTGACGTCGGCGGCGCATCCCGCGCGCAGCAGGCCGCGTCCCGAAAGTCGCATCCGCTCCGCGGCCATCCCGGTGAACTTGTGTACCGCCTGCTCCAGCGTCAGCAATTTAAGCTCGCGGACGTAGTGCCCGAGAATGCGCGGGTAGGTGCCGAAGCTCGCGGGATTGTGATGGCCGCGCGAAGTCAGAATTGTGTCCATCTCGAACGCGTTTAGCGGATGGGCCATCGCGGCGCGCAAGGCCTGCTCGTCCCGATCGTCGCCGCTGTACAGATGCAGCATCACGCGCGCCCTGCCCTCACTTTCGCGCGCGATTGTCAGGTACGCCTCGGCGGGATCGAGGCCGAGCGCCGCCGCGATCTCGCCGAAGAATTTCCCCTCGAACTCGCGCAGCTCGGGCTTGACCGCCCAGAGCAGTTGCGCGGAATCCTGGATCCACGGGTTCAGCGGACGAAACTCCTCCTTGAGCCGCGACCATCCCTCGCTGCTGCCCAGCAGATCCGTCAGCCGCCCTTGCGCCCACGCCGGAAAGATCACGCGAATTGTGGTGTTGCCGCCGGTGTAGGGAAAGGTGTCGAACGCCACGTTCACGCCGTCAGCGCGAGCGCGCTCGATATCGCGCAGCACCTCGGCAGCCGTGCGCCAGCTGCGGTGCCCGATGAAAATGAGATGAGAGATCTGGAGCGGCACGCGCGCGGCGCGGGCCACCTCGACCATCTCGCGCACGGCGAGCAGATTGTGCGGCGCGGGACTGTCGTAGAAAAGCGATCGCGCGGAGTAGGCGCGCAGATGCGAGGTCAGAACTCCGCCCGCGGCGCCCGCCACTTCGGCCAGCGCCGTGAGTTCCGCGGGCTTCGCGACCATGCCGGGAAAATAGCCGAGCCCGGTGGACAGCCCGACGGCCCCATCCTCCATCGCGCGCTCCACCATCGCGCGCATCGCGCGCAACTGTTCGCCGGAGGGGCTCGCCCGTCTCGAGTCCCATCAGGCACAGCCGGATACTTCCGTGGCCCGCCAGATGCGCCACGTTGAGCGCCATTCCCTGCCGCTCGAGATGACTCCCGAGTTCGGAGACTTGTTGCCATTGCCAGTCGAGTTTGCGCTCCAGCAGCATCTGGCTCGATTCGTCCAGCAGCCGATAGCACTCGCGGGTGACCGGCGCGGTCGAAAATCCGCAATTGCCCCCGACGATGGTCGTGACGCCCTGGAGCAGGAACGGCTTCAGGATCGCAGGATGCTCGGGGATGGCGACGACCCAATCCGAATGGGAGTGCAGGTCGATAAAGCCCGGCGCGACGACGAGCCCGCGCGCTTCGATTTCATGCGGCGCTGCAACATCGGCGGCTTCGCCGGGCGCGATCAGCGCGGCGATCCTGCCACCGGCGATCGCGACGTCCGCCGCGAATCGCGGCGCGCCGCTGCCGTCGACGACCGTGCCGTTGCGAATGATCAGGTCGTAGCGGCTTTCGCCGCCCTTCGCTCGAGGTTCGGCGCTTGAGCCAGGCCGGCGGGCGCCCGGGTTCAAAACGCCGACTCAGATTGCTGCTTTTGCTGCTCGAGCTCAAGGCGCTGCTGCTCGATTTCGCGCTGCTGTCGCGCAAGCCGCGACTCGGTCCGGGACTGCTCCGCTTCATTGTTCTGCATCGAGTTTCCGATCAGCGCGCCGCCCGCGCCGCCCACTGCGGCGCCAATGGCGGCGCCGGCGCCGGGCGCGCCGACGCTGGCTCCGATGATTGCGCCGACCACTGCGCCTCCACCGGCGCCGATGAGGGTTCCCTTCTCGCGAGTCGAAAGTGGTTGACTACCCGAGCATCCAGAGAGCACGAGCCCACAAAGCGCCACAAGCAGGACGCTAATCGAAATGAAACCTGATCTCTGCATGGCTTTTACCTCTTAGCCAGCTGGTTCGTCGCTTTCGCTCCGGCCCAAGTTCCGTCTCCGAAACTTCAGGGCAGTCCGGCGATCGTCTTGCCGTTCTCGTCAGCGAGCGCCAAGCCGGGCTTGCCGTCGGCGCGAACATGCAATTCGGTCCGAACCCTGCCGGCGCCATCCGAGAGCACGAGCGCTGGCTGACCGTCGGTTGCCACGCCCAGTCCGGCTCGTGCCAAGCCGGTCTTGGGATCAAACAGCGTCAGGGCTGTCTCCCCCTTGGCTGACACGACCAACCCGGCGAGCTGCGTGCCGTCTGCGGCGAATATACGGAGGCCGGCGTCACCATCTACGCCCTCGCCGACCACAGCCACCTTGTTACCGTTCTTATCGTAAAAGCCTACCCCAGCACTGCCATCCGAAGCCACGCGGATTTCAGCGCGATCTCGCCCGGTGGTGTCGAGCACCGCCAAGCCGGCCATTCCATTCGCCAATACCTGCATTAACGCCCGATCGCGTCCCGCCGAATCAACGAGGACAAACTTCTCGGCGGTAACCACCTTGGGGTGCCTGGAGCGCATTTCTGCTGCTATCGCGGAACTGCCGCGGCCAGAAGTGACTCGAAAGCGCGCCGCCCAGAGCTGCCGCCATAAAAGTCAACACGACATATGCCGAACGTCTTGCTTCGCCCATCATCGGGTTCCTCCATGATTACACTTACAACTTGAACAGGTTTCTTGCCGACCGCACGCCGTGCGGCTCGATTGAAGCAAACGAAGCGTTCTTCAACAACCAAACGGGGATTTTGAGTCTCCGGCTGCACTCTAGTATCGCAGGCTAATCGTCATATCCAGAGTTTGTCCGGCGTATAAGAAACTAGCGGCCGCGAACGAAGGCGTACCGAGCAAGGCTTTGGCGTCGTTTGAAAACCCGTAGCCTTCAGTTGGAATCCCCAGCCAGTTGGTGTCCAACTCGCCGTTGGAATTCTCATCATGAATGACAGCAAGCGCATAGGTCCCCGGCGGGATAGCTTCGAAGTCGCAACGCGCCTGCGTATATCGAACTTTGATCACCATAACGTTCTGCGCCGAATGCAAAAATTCGCGAGGGAAGCCTTCTGGAGAGTCGAAGAGCGCGCAATCCACGGTTCCATTGCGGTTTCTGATGTTCAAAATCTTGACATGGATTCCGGGGCACGAAGGCGATTGAGCAAAGACCGCGGTGGAAAGATCCGCAAACATGAGTGCCGCGAACAACGCCACACTGCAAAGCCGAATACGGAGGCCCATTTGGGGCCGTCTTCTCCGGCTGATCGACTCGCTCCTCGCGCCCGGCGCGGCGGCCGACGGCTCCGAATTTTCCGCCAAGAGGTATCGCAACGCTTGCGTAAGCTAGAATTTCTATTTTGCCTCTTCGATCCCAATCCGCTTTTTAGACCAAGGGGCCTCCCTCAGCAAGGCTTTTGCCCGGTTTTGGTCCCCGGCGTTTCGGCGCCACCGGAAGCGGCCGATTTCGCGTCTAGCGGGCATGTGACGGCGATACGATAGCGATACGGCTGTAGCGCGTCCTATCCGCGGCGCGGGGCGCGGCCCCAGGCCTCGATCAGGCTTTCGAACGCGCGCTTCAACTCCGGGTCCTTCATCTCGGGAAGCTGCACCGCCTGCCGCGCGCGGCGCGGCACCGCGCGCAGCCGCGACCGCCCCCGGCGGCTGAGCGCGCCTTTGACGAAGCGGATGTCGCGCACGGAATCGTCGCCCAACGCCGCGCTCAGACGTTCGAGGATCTGGAGTCGCATGAGGTTAAGCTCCTGTATCCACATCGGACTCGAGACCCTGATCACCGCAACGTGGAACTTGAGACGCGCGACTTCGGTGCGCCGCGCGATTGCCTCACCCACCACCGCAGGCCAGACCTGCGCCAGCCGGATGATATCGAAGTGGCCGGCGGCGTTGAGCTGGTCGATGATCGGCAACAACGCGCCGCCGATACGCTCGGGAGTCTTCAGCGGTTTCCGGCCTACCACGCGCTCACGATAGCGCGCGCGCGGCTTGGGTCAAATCCCTCAGGTTGCGAGGACAGGCGAAGGCTCTTGAGCGGATTTTCCGGGCAGCGGCCGCGCCGCATTTTGTCATTCAGTGGATTGCGATGCTCGTGCGGTTGCTGCCGGCCGCAGGGATTCCGCATGAGTCTCGTGCGCTGTGGATTTTTCGACGTGGCCAGATCGAATATCCGGGCATTTCTTCGTGTCGCTGTGCTAGGAAAAGTGAGGATCGTCTGGATCGCGCATAAGAGCGAGGCAACGCGCGGCTTTCATTAGAGTGGCTTATCTCGCAACGACGCTAATTGGCGCTATTCTCATCGGGCGAAACAATTGCAAAGAAGTTATCCACAGCCTACTATAGGGGTTGTCAACAGGTCGGATACACAACGGATAGTGGTTGTGCTTGACATTAGACCCCGAACGATGGCACTCAAAGCATCGCGCAAGAGAGTGCCGACAGGGTTCTGAAACGTGGCATCACCAGACAAGAAATACGGACGCAACAATACGCCGATCACTGGCGGTGGGAAGGATGGAGGTGGGGTGATGGCGGGCAGTATCGACAGGAAGCCGGAGGAGTTCGCCGAGCAGGTCTCGACTGGCGGGCGCGGCGTCTCGATCGCGCGCTACTTCACGCGCGCCGGCGTCGATCCCATGAGCGAAACCGAGTGGGATCTGCGCTCGGCGGTGATCGCGGGCGAGGATGGCCGCGTGGTCTTCGAGCAGCAGAACGTCGAGGTCCCGCGCGGATGGTCGCAGACCGCGACCAACGTGGTGGTCTCCAAGTATTTCCGCGGGCCGCTCGGCACGGAAAAGGATCGCATCGCGGGGGTGGGACCCAGGCGCGAGACCAGCGTCCGCCAGCTCGTGTCCCGCGTGGTTGACACGATCACCGGATGGGGCGAGCGGCAGAACTACTTCCACGCCACCGAGGATCGCGACGCGTTTCACGCCGAGCTGACCTACCTGCTGCTGAACCAGAAGGCTTCGTTCAACAGCCCGGTATATTTCAACGTCGGGATCGATCCCAAGCCGCAGTGCTCCGCGTGCTTCATCCTCAAGGTCGAAGACAACATGGAATCGATCCTCGGCTGGTATCGCAACGAGGGCATGATCTTCAAGGGCGGCTCCGGCGCGGGCGTCAACCTCTCCGCGCTGCGATCGTGCCGCGAGAAGCTGTCCTCGGGCGGCACCGCCTCGGGCCCGCTCTCCTTCATGAAGGCGGCCGACGCCTCGGCGGGCGTGATCAAGTCGGGCGGCAAGACCCGGCGCGCGGCCAAGATGGTGGTGCTCAACGCGGACCATCCCGACATCAAGGACTTCATCCGCTGCAAGCAGGACGAGGAGCGCAAGGCCTGGGCGCTGATCGACGCGGGCTACGATTCCTCGCTTGACGGGCCGGCCTACGGCTCGATCTTCTTCCAGAACGCCAACAATTCGGTGCGCGTCACCGACGAGTTCATGCAGGCGGTGCTGAACGATTCCACCTGGAATTCGCGCTATGTGACCAACGGCGAAGTTGCCGAGACCTATCGCGCGCGCGACCTGCTGCGGCTGATCGCGGAGGCGGCGCACGCGTGCGGCGACCCCGGGATGCAGTTCGATACCACGATAAACCTGTGGCACACCTGCCCGGCCTCGGGGCGCATCAACGCGTCGAATCCGTGCAGCGAGTACATGCATCTGGATAATTCGGCGTGCAATCTCGCCTCGCTCAACCTGCTCAAGTTCCTCGACGATCGCGGCGAATTCGACGTGAAGGCGTTCCGCCACGCAGTCGATGTGATGATCATCGCGCAGGACATCGTGGTCGACAACTCCTCCTATCCCACCGATGAGATCGCACAGAACGCGCATGCGTTTCGGGAGCTGGGGCTGGGCTATGCGAACCTGGGCGCGCTGCTGATGGCGCTCGCGATGCCGTATGACTCGGATCAGGGGCGCAGCTACGCCGCCGCGATAAGCGCGCTGATGACCGGCGAGGCCTACGCGCAGTCGGCGCGCCTTGCGGAAGCGATGGGGCCGTTCGAGGGCCATGCGCCGAACCGCGACGCGATGCTCAAGGTGATCGAGCGCCATCGCAGCTACGCCTACAAGCTCGACGCGGCGCACGTGCCGCTCGACCTGCTGCGCGCCTCGCGCGAGGCGTGGGACGAGGCGCTCAAGCTGGGCGTGGTCGCGGGCTATCGCAACTCGCAGGCGACCGTGATCGCGCCCACCGGCACGATCGCCTTCATGATGGATTGCGACACCACCGGTATCGAGCCCGACATCGCGCTTATCAAGTACAAGAAACTGGTCGGCGGCGGGATGCTTAAGATCGTCAACCAGACCGTGCCGCGAGCGCTCAAGCGGATTGGCTACGACTCCAGGGAGATCCAGGAGATCGTCGAGTACCTCGACGAGCACGAAACCATCGAGGGCGCGCCGCATCTCAAGGACAGCCACCTGCCGGTCTTCGATTGCGCGTTCAAGGCGCGCGCCGGCGCCCGCACGATCCATTACCTGGGGCATCTCAAGATGATGGGCGCGGTGCAGCCGTTCGTCTCGGGCGCGATATCGAAGACCATCAACATGCCCGAGGCCGCGACTGTCGATGAGGTCGCGGAGGCCTACATCATGGCGTGGCGGCTCGGGCTCAAGGCGATTGCCATCTACCGCGACGGCTCCAAGCGCACGCAGCCGCTCAACACCGCGCAGGGCGGCGCGGCCAAGGCCAGGACCGCCGACAGCGCGATCGAGGCCGCGCGCGCGCTCGCCCCGACCGACGAATTCCGCCCGGTCCGGCGCAAGCTCCCCGACGAGCGCCGCTCGATAACCCACAAGTTCGATATCGCCGGCCACGAGGGCTACATCACGGTCGGAATGTACGAGGACGGCACGCCGGGCGAGATTTTCGTCCAGATGTCGAAGCAGGGCTCGACGATCTCGGGCCTGATGGACTCGTTCGCGACCGCGATCTCTTACACGCTCCAGTACGGCGTGCCGCTCAAGTTCCTGGTCGACAAGTTCGCCCACATGAGATTCGAGCCGTCGGGCTTCACCAAGAATCCGCAGATTCCGTACGCCAAATCGATCGTCGATTATCTGTTCCGATGGCTCGCCTCGAAGTTTCTCGACGAGCAGGCGCGCCAGGAGATCGGCGTAATCGAAGCGCCGGCGGCCCCGGGTCAGCGATCGGAATCCGCCATTTCGGCGCAGGCGCCGACCGCGATACTGCACGACGGCAAGGACTCGAATCTGCGCCAGGCATTCATCAATCAGGCGGATGCGCCGCCGTGTCCTGATTGCGGATGCATCATGGTGCGCAATGGAACCTGCTACAAGTGCCTGAACTGCGGCACGACCAGCGGATGCTCGTGAGCATCGTGCGCGGCTGCGGCGCGTGGAGGTTGGAAAGACTCCGGGGGACGATGAGGGCGTGGGGGAAAGCGTAAGCCTGGCAGGGTGGCGCGGCGCGAGTTGCCGAGGGCCGCGACGGAACGCGGCGAACGTTCCCCCGGAGTCTGCGTAACATCGGTCTCGAGCGGAATGCCACCGCTTCGGAAACGCGTGCGGATGTGGTGGATGCGGAGGCGGCAAGGAGGGCCGGGGCAACCCGGCCCTCCGACTTTGTCCGCCACATCGCCTTGCCGACCGTCGCCCTTGAGAAAGGAAAAGCGGGCGCCGGCACTTCTATCCACAGCGAGACCAGCCCAGCGATGACGATGTTCCCGGCTCTTGGCGCTCTCCGGCTCATCGCTCTACGTTAAAAGGCGTAGCCCGACGGAGCGACCTATCTATCGGTAGGGGTTGACTACAGAATCGGCAGGGTTACGCTAGGGGCAAGGTCGGGGGCGGTTTAGAGCGCCGTCGGCGAGTCAAAATGCTGACGCCCTCCTGCCAAAATAGCCGTCCCCGACCGTTCTGTGTGTCCCCACTCGCCAACGCGCGATAAATCGCACGACTCAGGCCCTTTCGTCAAGTCCCGCCCGATCGCCCTTGTTGGCTCAGGGATATGTCCGCAAGGCGGCGGTTGAACCCAGCACCGTACTCAAATGTGCAATTCCTCCCAAACCTGGGCGCCCGCCGCGAATCGGTCCCGGCTGAGTGCGCTCGCGTCGAGCGCTCCGTATCTGCCGTTCGCGATCAACTCGGCGAGCGCCTGGCCAGCGCCCCAGGATTGCATCACGCCCCGGCCGCTGAACGAATGCGCCTCGAAGACCCGCGGCCGCGCGCGCCCGATTATCGCGCTGCGGTCGGGACTGACCTCGTACAGCCCCGCCCATCCGGTGACGTGGCGCAGCCGCTCGGCGCAGCTCATCCGCGCGTACAGGCGCGGCCAGATTTGTTCCATAAAGAAGCGATCGCCGTCGTAATGGAAGTGATGGCCCGGCGGCTCGTCGGGCGGGGAGAAACCCGCCAGAATGTATGGTCCTTCGTTGTGAAAGTAGAGTCCCGAGGCATCGACGATCATTCCGTAGGCCGACAGGTCGGTGGCGCGGCACTCGACCAGGCATACCTGGCGCCGGATCGCCTGGCTGAAATTCCGGAGCCCGAGCAGCTTCAGCACATTGCCCGACCAGGCGCCGCCGGTGACGACGATATTGCGCGCCCGCAGCTCCAGCGGATGCCCGGCTTCGGCCTGGCCGCGGTCGTCTTCGGTCATCAGGCGCGTCAGGGCCGAATCGGACAGCGATTGGTCGGCGCGCCATCCTGAGAGCCGCACTTCGTCCGAATCAACCTGGACCGTGTGGACGAACACGCGATCGAGGTATCGCGCGCCCATCGCGCGCGACTTCGCGCGATAGTGCTCCTTCAGCAGGTTGGAGTTGACGAGGCCGTCGGCGGGGGAAAAAGTCGCGCCCGCGATTCCGTCGAGCTTGTCGATTTCGGGCACCCGGCGCGCGACTTCGGCGGGCGGGAGCGTTTCGATCGCATGTCCAAGCTCGCGCTGCAGCGCGATGTGATCCAGGACCTGCGGCCACGTTTCGGAGTCGTAGAGCCAGAGATAGCCTTTCTGGCGGAAGCCTATCTCGTCCCGAATCGTTTCGTAGTAGCGGATCGAGGCGAGGCAAAGCGCGACATTCACGCGCTGCCACCAGGTCGCCCGCACTCCGCCAGCGTTCTTCTCGCTCGAACTCAGCCGGCCGCTCAGATCGATATCGACCACTAGCACCTTGAGGCCGCGCTCGACGAGGCCCATCGCGACCGAGCTGCCGATCACGCCGCCGCCGACCAGGATCGCGTCGAACATCGTGGTCTCGAGATGCTCGCCGGAGTCCATCATTTTTCATGTTACCAGAAGCCCGATCGTGATTTGCTTCTGGTCTCCGGTTCGGCCTGACGGGGCGCGCCCTTCCCTTTTCGCGCGCGTCGTGGCAAGAGTCAGCTGCTGACACGGCGCCTGTTCAACCGCTTCCGCTGGCTCACGCGAAAGTGAGTCTTCAGCGTCCACAATCGAAGACGCTCCACCACAATCGCAAGCGGTAGCGAGGGATGCGCGACTGTGCGCGAGATGCGCGCGCGCGTTGCACCGCAACAGCTTCAAGGTTCGCGCCGGACGTGGGAGAGCGCGCAACGCCGCGCGCGATGAGCGCGGCCCGGGTTCCAATAGCGAAAACAGTGCCTTCGGGCACCAAAACGAACGGAGGATGGGAAAATGGGCAGAGTAAAGTTGGTTGGTCTATTGGCGATGGCCGCGATGCTGGTCGCGACGGCTGCGGGCGCCGGCACCCTGCCGCCGGGAAACCGGAACCCGGCGTACCTGAACGGAACGTTCGGCTTCCAGTTTAACGGAGCCAGCGAAAACGAGTTCCACTCGATCTCGGGCGTGGGCACGATCACGTTCGACGGCAGAGGCAACGTCGTCGCCGGCGGCATCATCCGCTGCAATGATCTTGTCAGTCCGGCTCAGTTCAACTCACCCATTACCGGCGGCAGCTATTCGCTCAACACCGACGGCAGTGGCTATGTGACGATAAACGCCGGGGGTTACGTCTGCGATGAGGATCTTGGGGTTGACCTGAACATAAACGTAGTCAATGGCGGGGTCAGGTGCTGTTCGCCACCGACGGCAGTGACAATTTCTACAACACCGGGGTAGGTGTGCATTTTGGCGGACAAATGATCCGCTGATCCGCGCTTCGCTCTAGCCCGAGTCGAATCGAGCCGCCCTCAGCGGCACGCCGCTGAGGGCGGCTCTCCTTCCATCGTCTCGCGCCCGCCCGCGCACTTGAGACATTATGTTAATCAGGCGTCCGGCTATCCGGCAGGCTGCACAGGCGGAGCCTCAAACGATGAAGTTGCCCGCCCTTTTCGGCTCCCGAATGATAACGGGAATCGGGCTGCGCCCTCACCCGCTCCCAGCAGAAATCCTGTAGGGGCGCGTCGAGACGCGCCCGCGGGCGACTCGCGAGTCGCCCCTACGAGAACGTCGATACGCGCCGCATGCTATCCCACGGCCGCGGGATGCTTGGCCGTAGTCAAACATCACACGAACGCGCTTCTCTTTTGCGAGCGCGCGAGCGTAGAGTCAGCGCTGACATGGCGCTGTTCAACCGCTTCCGCTGGTGCTGACCCAAAAGTGAGTTTTCGGTGTCCACCACCGAAGAGACTCCACCACAGTCGCAAGCGGTAGCGAGCGCTCCGCGTCTTTGCGCGAAATGGGCACGCGCGTTGCTCCGCAATGCTTTCAAGGTGCGCGGAAGGTTCCTATGAGCTTCAGCGAAAAAGTGCCTTTGGCACAAAACAAGGAGGAACGGGAAATGCGTACTGTAAAGTTGGTTGGTCTATTGGCGATAGCCGCGATGCTGGTCGCGACGGCTGTGAGAGCGGGCACCCTGCCGCCGGGAAACAGGAACCCGTCGTACCTGAGCGGAACCTTCGGCTTCAGGTTTAGCGGCGGCGAGCCCGGTACCGACAGGGTCTCGGGCGTGGGCACGATCACGTTCGACGGGAGAGGCAACGTGGTCGGTGGCATCTTCCACTGCGATATCAACGGTGCGCAGTACAACCCACCTATCGAAGGCGGCAGGTACTCCATCAACATAGACGGCAGCGGCTACGCGACGATAGACACTGGCGCGTCTCTTTGCAGTCATGCCGAAGGGGTTGACCTGTACCTAAACATCGTTAACGGCGGAGCCACGGTGTTGTTCGCCACCGACGGCAGTGACAATTTTTACAACACCGGATTTTTCTCGCCCTTTGACGGAGAAATGCACCCCCTCTGAACCGCGTTTCCGCTCCTGGTCCGAGTCGAGCCGCCCTCTGCGATACGCCGCTGAGGGCGGCTCTCTTTTCATCTTCTGCATTCGCGCTGCCTGCTTGAGACATTATGTCCACCAACCCCTATCGCCGATTTGCCTCTTGTCTCTGGTTCTGCGCTCCTGCCAACCTGATGGCGTGTGTACACTCGCCATCTACTTCAGGACCTTTGTCGGCTATCCCGTGGTGATAGCCGCGAATCGCGACGAGTTTCTTGCCCGCCCTGCCCTGCCGCCCGTTGTGCTTTCGGAGAGTCCCAGCGTCGTCGGCGGCAAGGATCTCAAGGCGGGCGGCACCTGGCTCGGAATCAACGAGCATGGCATGGTCGCGGGGCTTCTCAACCGGCGATCCGAGGATGTCGATCCGGGCGCACGATCGCGCGGCCTGCTATGCCTCGACGCGCTCCGATGCCGCACGGTGCAGAAGGCGGACGCGCTGGTCCGCGTGCAGCGCGGGTCGGATTATAATGCCTTCAACCTGCTGGTCGCTTCCGCCGACGAGGCTTTCGTGGCCTACAATCGCGCCGGCATGATCGATATCGAGCGGCTCACGCCGGGGCTTCATCTGCTGACCAATCTCGACCTCAACGATTTCGAGTGTCCCAAGATCAGCCGATCGTATCGGCGATTCGCGGAACTGGCCGAGAACCCGGATTTCGCGCGCGACCCGCTCGCGAATCGCGGCGCACTCGCCCGGCTACTCGCCGATCACTCCACGCAGCTCGATTCGCGATCCGGCCGACCAAATGCGCTCTGCCTCCATCTTGGCGAATACGGCACGCGATCCTCGAGCCTGATCTTCCTCGGCAGGGCGCCCGGCGAAGTGGAGCATTTTTTCGCATCGGGCGCGCCCTGCGTCACCAGCTACGCGGCGGCGCTCAAGCCGGGCCGACCTCTTTAACCCGAAAGTGTGTACTTAACGCAACTTCTCTTCACCGAAGAGCCAGGCGTGACGTCATTCTTAGCGAAGCGAAGAATCCGCACCGCTACGGCAGGCTCGAAGCTCCGTGGTAGGGATTCTTCGCTTCGCTCAGAATGACGTTGGACTCTGATTCTTTGCCAGTGAAAGTACATACTCCCGGTTGAATCGGTTTAATCGGTGAACCAGGCGCCGACCGCGGCGATCGCGAAGCAGGCGATCGCAATCGCAGCGCAGGCGAGGAAAATCGAGACCAGGAATGGCGGCTCAATAACGAAGAACAGCACCGCCCCCGAGACGAGCGCCATCACGCTCGCGATAGTCGCGACCACGGTGCTCACCCTGCGCAGGTGATTCATCTCTTCGAAGCCGCTTGTTGGCCCGCTGCGTCCGGCCATGCTTTCATATGGATGGAGGCCCCGACGTGACCACAGCCCGCAAACGCATCGTTGGTGTGATGCTCGCGATTCTCGCCGCGACGCAATTCGCGCCAATCGCTCGCGCGCAAGGCGGCGCCGACAGCCTGGATTGGCGGCAGCGCTTCCTTGGAATCATCCCGCTGGTCAAGCCGAATCCGTCCGATCCGGTCGTCGCGACGGTTGACGGCACTCCGATCACGCTGGCACAAGTGGACTCCTACGCCGCAACCGAAGCGCACATGGTCAACGCCACTACGACGGCCGAGAACAAGGCGGTATGGCATGACGCGGTCGATAGTCTGATCGGCCGCCAACTGCTGATCGAGGAGGCGGCGCGGCGCAAGATTACGATACCGGACGCCCAAGTCGCGCAGCGCGCGCGCGAATTCCAGATCGCCAACGCCTCGGGGCAGGAAGTCTCGGCGGGCGGCGCTCCCGACGTGGCGCTGATGCGCGAGGTGCGAGGCTCGATGGAAATCGAGAACATGCTCGATCAGGAGTTCAGGGCGCATTCGGTCAAGCCGACCTCGGCGGCGATCCAGAGCTACTATGACGATCACAAGGACCTTTTCGTAGCGGATCCGGGCGAGATTCGCATCTCGCATATCGCGGTAAAGCTTCCCCGCGATCCGACCGCGCAGCAGAAGCAGGAGGCGGAGGCGAAAATCCGCAAGCTCTACGCGGAGGCGGAGAGAACCAGGGATTTTGGCGCGCTCGCACGCGACCAGTCCGAGGATTCGCAGTCGGCGCCGAAGGGCGGCGACCTCGGCTATTTTCGGCCCGGTCAGCTTCCGCCGGTGGTGGAGAAGATGGCCTTCGAAACCAAGGTCGGGCATTTGTCGCCGATCATCTCCTCGAACATCGGCTACAGCTTCCTCAAGGTGACCGCGCGGCGCGGAGCGACATACGCGCCGCTGAAAGACGTGCAACAGAAGATCGCGATCGTTCTACTCGATTACAATCAGGACGCCGCGCTCAAAGCGATCCTGAAGCGGCTCAAGGCGAAGGCCAAAATCGAGTTCCCAACGCCGCCCGGCCACAGCGCCTGACGGGCAGCGTCCGGTTGGCTGTTGGAGCTGAGTGGCGGCCTCGATTGAATTGTGCCGCCTGCTGGCGGCGGCCAAGCCCGGATTTGATAAGATCCAGAACCGTGCAGTCGCTCGACCGATACGCCCCCTGCCCCGGGCTCTCGATTCCGCTAATCACCGTGCTCGATGCCAAAGCGCGGGTGCTCGAAGACGAGCAGCGCGAGGTGGTCCGTTTCGCAATCCAACGCGGCGCCGGAGCGGACATCATCTTCGCGGCCGGCACCACTGGTGAGTGGGACCGGATCGATAATCCGCGCCGCCAAATGGTTTCGCGAATCGCCGTCGAGGAATGCCGGAGCGCGTCTCGCGACGACCGGAAAGTGGAGGCCTGGGTCGGGGTGACGGCGCCCAACCGCCGCGAGACCCTCGAGAACCTCGCCTACGCGATCGAGCTCGCGGCCGACGCCGCGGTCGTCGCGCCGCTGTCGATCGCGGACGCCGCCGATCCGGTTGATTTCATCGCGCGGGAAATCGCGGACGTCTTCGACAGGCTCGGGCGCGCGATTCCGGTCTTCCTCTACGACAACGCCGAAATCGCCGCGCCCGGCAATGCGGCGCATCTTCGCACCCGCGACGTCAAGCGGATGAGCCAGTTGCAGTACATCCGCGGGATGAAGGTGACCGCCGGCAAGTCCGTGCTGGGCAACTACATGCGCGCCGCTTCGCATTTCAAGATCGGCGGCGAGTTCGCGATCTATGCCGGCAATCCATATTTGATCTTCGACCTCTTCGCCCGGCGCACCGGATTCGCGGGAATTATGCGGCATTACTGGAACCGCTACTGGACGCAGCGCGCGTTGCCCTACGGCGTGGTGGCGGGACCTGCCAACGCGATGCCGCGGGAGTGGCAGCGGGCGTGGCTCGCGTGCCGCGCCGGAGACCGCCCGCTGATGAATCGCTACGCCGAAATCCTGGGGAGGTTTCGCGCCGCGTGCGTCTTCGATCGGAGCGGCAATCAATACCGGCCGACAATCGCCTGCCTCAAGGCGGCGCTGGTCGAACGCGGCGTATGCGCCAGCGACGCGGTCGCTCCGGGAACGCCGACGCTCGACCCGAACGAGCGGCGCGAGTTCGGCCGCCGGCTCGCGGAGCTCCGGGCGCGGGCCGCCGATACGCTCGAAGCCCCGTGGCTCAGCGAATACGAGCCCCGTGCGCCGCGCAGCCTAGCTCATCAGCATGGCTGATCCTAAACTCGAACGTCGCCGGATGCGGCAGCATGGTCGTTGACCTGTTCTACCGCACGCCGCGAATCATCAAGGCGGAAGAGAAGATCCTGCTCGACCCTCATCGCGCGACCGGCGAGATGCAGCGCGCAGAGGTCGGCGGCGTCACGCTGAACCATCTGGGATGGGCGCGCGTGCTCGGGCTCGAAGCCGGCATCTTCGGCAAGATCGGCGACGATCGCAACGGCGCGTTCCTGCGCGAGGGGATGGACCGGCTCGGCATCCACCAGCATCTCACGCCGGACGGCAGCGCCAGCTCTTTCGCCACGGTATTCGTCGATTCCCGCGGGAACCGCGCGATCTACATGGCGCGCGCCGCGACCGGCGAACTCAGGCCGGAGGAGATCCGCCGCCGCCACGGCGCGTTCATCCGCCGCGCCCATCTGGTCTCGACGGAAATCTCGCAGCTTCCGGTTCCGACTGTGCTGGCAATTCTGCTCTACGCTCGCGCGCACTCGATTCCCACCGTTCTCGACGTCGATATCCCGCCCTCCGACGCGTGCGCGATGCTCGGCACGCGCGGCGACCTCGATCGGGCGCTCAGGCTCGCGACCATCCTGAAGCCCGCGAAGGCGGCCGCCCGCGAACTGATCGGCGCCGGCGCCGGAATGAATGCGCTCAGGATGGCCGAAGCGATTCGCGCGCGATTCGGCAATCGCGCCGTCATCATCACCGAGGGCGAGCGCGGATGCGCGATCGCGGCGGATGGCGCCGCGCTCAGAATACCGGCGTTTCGGGTGAAAGCGGTCGATACGACCGGCGCGGGCGATGCGTTTCTGGGCGCGGTGCTCGCGGGGATTCGCTGGGGCCTCCCGTGGCCGACGATCGGGCGGCTCGCGAACGCGGCAGGCGCGGTATGCGTGACCCGGCTCGGCGCGTTTCCGAGCGGCTTCGAGTTGCGCGACGAAATTGCGAAACTGTACGGCGATGCGCTCCCGTCGATGGCGCCGAACCAGGGCGTGCGCGATGCGGCGCCGGGCGAGCACGACTCCGCCGCGCAAATCGATGCGTTCTTCGCGCTCTGTCTCGACGAACTCCGCGACCTGCGGCGATCGTTGGATCTCGCCGGGCTGCCGAAGGCCGTCGCGATGATTCGCGCGACTGCGGCGCGAGGCGGGCGCGTTCATGTCACCGGGGTCGGCAAGCCGGAGCACGTCGCGCGATATGCCGCCAGCCTGTTCAGCTCGATCGGCACTCCCGCGACGTTTCTTCACGCGACCGAGGCGCTCCACGGCAGTCTCGGCCAGGTTCATCCCGACGACCTGGTGATCGCGATCTCCAACAGCGGCAGCACGTCCGAAATCTGCGAAACCGCGGCCGCGATCAAGGAACATGGCGCGCAACTGATCGCACTGACCGGCGGCCCGCGATCGCAACTGGCGCAGATGGCCGATTTCGTGCTGCACTGCGCGGTCCGGCGCGAAGGCGGCGTGCTCGGCCTGGCGCCACGGATGAGCGTGCTCGCGCAAGTCGCGCTGATCGCGGGGCTGTCGGTCGGGCTCGAAGCGGCAAGGGGGTTGACGGTCGAGGAGTACAGCCGATGGCATCGCGCCGGCGCGCTCGGCAAAGCCGCCCGCCGCCTCGCCCGATCCCGCGCCGGGCGTCACCAAGCCTCGCGGCTGTAGAGCGGAGGGCTTAAGCTTAAATGGAAGTCCGCGCAAGAAAGGGCGCGGAAGGAGGGCCAAACTGCGCCCAGGTCTCTACCGGCGCGGGAGTTTCCACCTGGGGTCTGAGTGCCGTGAGTGAGGCGTGTTGTACGTACTGCTCCATTGAAGTCGATTCGTCTCCCGAACCGAAGCCTGCCGTCCAGCGCTGGGCAACATCGCGCGTCAAACAAGCTGAGCGAATTGCAAAAGAGCGCAACGTACCCCTGCTACTTCTGACAGCGCGGGATGGCCTGCTCGATCCAGACGAACCTGTCTCACCTGGCGGAGCAACGCTCGGCGATGACGAAATTGCTCTCCATACTCGACAAGTCGGCCGACAACTGGAGGAAAGACATATTTCCCGACTCCTGTTTATCGTCAACCCGTCCAGTCGATTGAGCCTGGCTTATTTGAGGCTCATCGTGTTGGCCTGCGGTGCCAAGGTCCCGCTTGAACTGTGCGACCATCGCGGACGGCCTTTCCCCGATTGGTCCAAGGTCTTCACCCAAGCAGAGCAGGCGAGGGTGCGAGCGGTTAAAGGCCGGGCTTCTGTCAGAGAAGCGTTTAACGATTTGTTCAGGGAACACGAAGAAGATGGAATGGTCTGGTTTAAGCGGGCTCAGGCCTATCAGGAGCTGGGTCAGGCGGAGCTCGCACTCAGCGATTACGAGCGGGCCGCTGCGCTTTTTCGCATGGAGGAATGGCAGAAGTACGCTCGCGACGCTGTCGCGTCGACGGACGCGCAGAGAAAATCCTGGTCCTCAGAGGACGACCCTTCGCTAAGTACTCGTCTCGAAATCCTGTCGCGCCTACAACTTGAGCCGAATTTAGACCGCCTGAGCCGCGAGGCCATGTCGCTGGTTTTCAAGAGTCCAGCGGCCGCCGTTTCGTTGTGTCGGACAGCACTCATACCGATCGTCCTCGCTCTCGATCCGCAGGCAAGAGACGATCAGAAAGAGGGGAAGTTGGCTCGGGCGATTAAGCGGCTGAAGCTGAGGCGGATCACCCCGCAGGTTGCGGAAGACATGGACTCGCTCCGATCGCGACGAAACGGAGTCGAGTGGAAATCGGGCATCGCAAGTCAGCGGGACGCGGTTTTCTGCACAGAAAAGTTGCTTGAGATTCTGAGGAGCGTCTATTCCCGAAGGTGAGACGGCGGCTGCGGATTCGCGCGACCTAAGAAGTTGACCGGGCCCGACGTACGGTAATGGCCATCGGCGCTCCGCGCATAGCCCCGCTGGGAGTTGAGGACGGGAAGATCCGAGCGCTCGTCCTCGAACCTGCGAAGAAGCTCATTCTCCTTTTGTGCCGCGAGACCTCGCGCAAGAACCGCGAACACGACGGAAACGCGGAGGCCAGGGCGTTTTCGAACTCGTGAGAGGCGGTTAGCAGTTGTATGCCGGACGAAGTGGTTTGCGAGCTCGTCCCGGAGGCTTGTCTCTGACTTCCCGATCTTGAGGATTCGCGTGCATCCGCTGTACCGCGAATATGTCTCGCTCTGGAGAATCTTATATACCCCTGCACTGTCGGGAACCTGGCGGTCGATGGCGAGCGGCTCGAACGGCACCTCACTGGACCACTGGACATCCAATTCGCTCGTGGCCATCGTTCCCTGCCTTTCTCTGTCTTCCTGCTCGCGGCGCGCCGTACAAGGGCGGTCAGGCAGCGCGAGACCGCGGGAGCCTGCAGGCGACCACGAACTGATTCCCGCCCTTCGCCGCCCCTGCGAGCCGCCTGTATGTAGCGCATGCGGTGGAGCAGGGGAAAGACGAGACGCGGTACGCCAGCGCACCCTTGGGGAAACACCGCGTCTGGCAGCGGGCGCCACGCCCCACGACGCTCAAGCCCGAACGGTTGCGCGCTCGGCAAGGCCGCCACTCGCCCGATCCCGCGTCCCGCGCCGAGTTTTTCGCCGCTGTAGGAAGACGCACCACAAAGGCACGCAGGCACAAAGAATCTTTCTTCTTGTGCTGCATCAGTTCCCTCTCCCATAGTATGGGAGAGGGCGAGGGTGAGGGTCCTACAGAGAAATTCTGATTTGCTCCAGCACATCGTTGACATGGGTCAAGACGACATCGTCCCAGAATCGTATGACACGATATCCGCGCCGCGACAGATATGCGGTTCGTCGAGCGTCGTATTGTTGGCGCTCGACATGCTGCCCACCATCAAGCTCGACGACTAGTCGCCGCGCGACACAGCAGAAGTCCACGATAAATGGCCCTATCGGATGCTGCCGCCTGAACTTCACTCCAAGCTGGCGCGCGCGCAACCGCGACCAGAGCTTGGCTTCGGCATCTGTCGGTTCGCGGCGCAGCCGCCGCGATCGGTCGCGAGCCTCGATAATCGAAGCCACAGCCACTCCCTCAGTTGCACGAAAGAGACAGAGCAATTTTACTCTGTAGGACCCTCACCCTCACCCTCTCCCGTTCGCGGGAGAGGGCTTAAGGCGCTTCGCAGCAATGGTGCTTATTCGCCGCCAAGGCGCGAAGGAAATTTTCTCCTTGTGCCTGCCTTCGAGTCTTTGTGGTTTATCTCCGACTGAAATCAGATCACTTTGTCGCGGGCCAGGCTCTCTAGCTCCTCATTCGTCAGGCCCAGCAATTCAGCGTACACGCGGCGGTTGTCGTGGCCGATTCCCACCGAGCCCCGAAAGACCCTGCCCGGCGTCAGCGAGAACTTCGGCGCGATCCCGATTCCCTTCACGCGGCCCACCTGCTCGTCCTCCCACTCGATGTGCATCGCGCGCGCCTGATAGTGCGGGTCCTCCGCCATGTCCTTGCTCGACATGATCGGCGAGCATGGGACCTTGGCCTCGTTCATCATTCGCACGACCTTGGCCACCGGGCGTTCGCTTACCCATCCGCGCAGGATCGCGTCGAACTCGATTCCTTCAATCGAATCGAGGTTGACCCGCGCGCTCTGCCATTTCGCTTCCCGCGGGTCCAGGCCAATCAGCCGGCACAGGCGGTCGTAAACCTCGGACAGCGCTCCCAGCACGACCCATCCATCGGAGGCAAGGAAGCTGTCGAGCGGCTGAAAGCCCTGCGCCTTGTTTCCCGATCGCTCTCGCACTACGCCCCGCTCGAAGTATTCGATCATCGTGCCGCCGAGCACGTGATGGATCGCCTCGTACTGGGCCACATCGATGGCCTGCCCCTTTCCCGTGGATCGCGCGTACGTCAGTCCGGCCAGCGACGACCATAGCGTGAACAGCGCCGTGAGATAGTCGCCGATCCAGGGGGCGGCCCGAGTCGGCGGAGTCGGGTCGGGATATCCCGTCTGTTGCATCATCCCGCCGAAGGCCTGCCCGACGATATCGTAAGAAGCGCGGCCGACGTATTCCGGATGTCCCTGCTGGCCGTAGCCGGAAGTATGAGCGATCACCAGCCGGGGATTGATTTTCCACAGGGCGGCGTCGTCGAGTCCCCAGTGCTGATAAGTGCCGGGTTTCGAGCTCTCCATCCATATGTCGGCGCGCGCGGCTATCCGGAGGAAAAGCTCGCGCCCGCGCGGCCGGGAGAGATCGAGCGTCACGCAGAAGACGTTCCGCCGTTCCTGAATCCAGTTGGTTGAGATCGGCGGGCTGCCATCGCGGGTCTCGAGGCGAATGCCAAGCGTGCGCCATCCGACGTCGCCCGCGCCGGGCCGCTCGACCTGGATCACCTCGGCGCCCATCTCGGCCGCGAGCGCGGCGGCGAACGGCTGCGCGATCAGCGTGCCGGTGGAAACGATTTTCACTCCCTGGAGCGGGCCGAATGCTTCCGGAACAAGGGTCGTGAGTTTGGACGCCATCGCTCACTGAAGATGCGATCGAACCAGGCTGCGTGCAAGCCCTGCCGCGAGACGATAGTTTCGCGAAAGAATCTAGTCGCTCGGTCGATCTGCTTTCGGCGCCTCTTTCGTGGACGAGTCCCTGGAAGGCTGCGCGAGCGGACAATACGGCCCCACCGGTACTTTCCAGCCGGGGCCCTGGTTTACCTTATCGGAGAAATTTAGCGGTTGAGGCGGGTAATGGCCGCCACTCACGGTATGCGGAGCAGCAGAGGAAGAGGCCGCAGGTTCTGAAGCCGGAGGACCGGGCGATGGGTTCTCGCCCGCGGCCAACAAGAGGGCGCATAACGAAACAGACGCCGCAAAAAACTGAACGCCTCTCATCTCAGAACTCGCTGAGATACGAGTCGTCGCCATAGTCTATCCTTGCCAGACGAGGCGTGTGACGTGCGCCCCCCTCGCCGTCGTCAAGACCGCTTGCGGAAGCATCACTTGAGCTGGATTTCAACCCGCGGTGGGAAGGAGCAAGCCCCTCCCCACTTAGCTCGGATTTCAACCCCCGCAAGACTTTCCGTTTCCTCGGCCAAAGAGAACGTAGTGCACGTCGGTCTGCGGCCCCTTGAGGCCCTTCACCGTGTCGAGCCCATAGCCGAACGCGTCAAAGAAGGCGCCGGAGTGGCCGGGATCCTGCCGGATCGTCACGTAATCTCCGAAACGGGTCGTCCCGAGGTTGCTGGCAGTTATAGTGTAGGCGCTGAAATCTCCCCAAAAGCCTACGAGATGATTCTCGAAATTGCCGTCACCGCCGCCCTCCAGCGAAAAACCGATCTCTCCGGTGCAGGCATTGGTGGCCAGGGCCGGATAAGCATACGAGTAATCCGGACTCCAGATCTGCACCTGCTGGAGAAGGTTAAAGCTTTGATCGAGTTCCACCATCTCGACGTGAGGGTCGTTGAAATTATTGTCCGTGCCTGCGCTCCAGGCGAACCAGAGGTTGTTCCCGGATCGGGTCGCGCCTATCACGCCGGTGCCCGGGAAGCCGGCCAGCTTGGTCATCCAGTTCATGCCGTCGGGCGTGGTCGAGGAGAGGTTGCTATTTGACCAGCTCCCAATTCCGATGTCCTGCCAGGAGTAGTTGCCCGAACTATCCGCCCAGGAGAAAATCCGCATGTTGCTGGTGCTGTTGTGGCCGGCCCAATAGACTTCGGTCAACGTATTCTGGGTGACCGTGCCGGCGTAGGCCTGGGGACTCAAGGTGGGATCGGTGTAAGGAACGTTGATCGTGCCGCCCGCCTTGATTTGGGAGAGCGGGATGCGTGCAACCAGCAGTCCTACGCCCACTTCGTCGATGCTCATGTACAGGTCATTCGCTCCTACCGACAGGTGAGGGTAATCGAGCGAGGCGCTGCGGCTGAGGCCGAAAAACTGCGGGGTTAGATTCCAGTATGTCCACGCGGTGGCTTTGCTGCTCTTGACCGCGGCCGGACTAGCTGAGGCAATCCGAACGCCGTTGCCCTGCAGCAGCCAAATGAAGCGATCAATTTTCGGCACATATTGCACAATCTGGTCGCAGCAGTACCCCACCGCGTCGTTCGGGAAGATGGTCGTCGGATTTACTGTCTTGAAGCTGCCGCCGCTGTTGGTCGAATAAGCCGCAAGCCAGTTTGCCGTGGAGAAGATCACACCGCCGGTGTTTGCGCCGCCGCTAGGCTCTGCAACCGTACTCGCTTGGCCGTTGAAGCCGCCGGAAGGGAGATGCTCCGAATCGTTGGCGAGAAAAGTGACTGAAGGATCAGCCGGACCCGCCGATTGCGCCCCCGTACCGCTCCCGTTCGCGTTCCCAACGCGTCCAGTGACATTGCTCGGGGTAACGGCAACAAAGGGTCCATTGGGAACGACCCATGACGACAGTTCGTTCGCCTCGTTAAAATTCATCGGCATTTTTATGGGCTTGAATTTTCCGCCGGTAACAACCCTTGATAGTACGGCGCCTTTCCTCGCGGAAGCGGCTCCGGGCGCCGCAGGGGGCAAGGCAATCCGGGTTTGGGCCGTGAACGCCAAGTTAATTCCGTAAGTACCGCTCACGGACAGTTCGTAGGCGTCGCCCGGAGTAAATGTGCCGCTGAAATTAGCGTCGAGAATTGCGCTTCCGCCCGCATTGATCTGACCCAGCAGTGGCAATGGAGTAAGAAGCTGAGCGCCATTTATTCCGATAGAACTTATTGTCACCCCGGACGCTGCGTTATTGCCGGTATTGTTCAGATACACGGCGAGCATCAGGGTGCTGGAATTTCCCAGGTAGTCCGTACCCGCTGGTCCCAAAGAAAAGGTGGTCATCGGAGACTGACCCGAGACGGATCTTGGAGACGCGTCGATCAGCATGATGGTGAAAACGACCGCCATCAATACACGTACGCGCAGTCGATGTTTTTGTAGCATCTTCAGAGTCTCCACCGGCTGGCTCCCGTCAGCCGTCCCGATTCTGTTGAGGATTAAAGGTCGCATGGAGACTACTCCTATTGGTACGTTTGTCAATTGCGCGCCGATTTCCAATCAGACCGTTCCGCCGCTCCGGGACGCGACGCTCGCGAGTTTGATCGCAGAATTCTCCTCTCGCCGCTTTTTGGAGGTTGAGCAACGGCAATCCGCGACGTTTTACCGACTATGCAGCCGGGCTATTATGACTATGCGATCGTCCCAATAGCTGTCGGCCGCGGGAAACTCGTATGAACAGCAACCTCAACCGGCGCGAACTGATCCTGAAGGCGCTGGCCGGCCTGGCCGGTGGCGGGCTCGGATGGCTGCCGGTGGAGATCGCCAGCCACGGCCACAGCCTGACCGAGGTCCAGTCCACCACCGACATCATCGCGAATTTCACCGCGATGGCGATCCTGTCGGGTTTGATCGGAGGACTGATTCTCGCCGCCGAAGGACAGAGCATCGAGATAACCGCGCAGAGCAAGCGGAGATTCATCCGCGGGTTCGTGATTTGCGCTCTGCTCTCGCTGCCCGCGACTTACTACTCCAACCTGGCTTTCAGCTATATCCTCAACGCCGGCGGATGGGGCGTCAATCACCAGGGTTCGGTCTTCTACCTTTTTCTCGGGCGCATCACCGGCTGGACCCTGATGGGCCTGATGCTTGGCGCGGGCGTGGGACTGGCAAGCTTCTCCCTGTCCAACCTGGTGAAGGGCGCGGCCGGCGGATGGGTCGGCGGATTTATCGGCGGCCTGGTCTTCGATGTGATCGGCCAGAACATGGGCGGACTGGCCTCGCGCCTGGTCGGCTTCTGCGCGATCGGACTCGCGATCGGCCTTCTGATTGGCCTCGTTCAGGAGCTGACCAAGGCCGCGTGGCTGAGCGTCGAAGCCGGACGGCTGCGTGGACGTCAATATAGGTTGGAGCGCGCGGTCGCGACCCTGGGCCGCGCCGAGGAGAACGCGGTCGGATTGTTCGGCGATCCGGACGTTCTCCCGCGTCACGCCGAGATCGCGCGGCGCGGCGACACCTACGTCCTCAAGAGTCTGAGTCCGCAGAAGGGAGTTTTTCTGAACGGCGCACGAATAGAGAGCGCGGATCTGCACGAGGGCGATCGCCTGAGGATCGGCAACTACGAGCTGGCCTTTCATCTGCGCAAGATGCCGGCCAGCGCGATGCTGTCCCGGCCGTCCGTCTCCCAGCCGGTGATGCCGGCGGCACCGCTGTCAGCCGCATCGCCACCGACGGCGGATCATTTGCCGCGCCTGCTCGATTCCGAGGGCCGCGCCTTCGGAGTGCGCAGCGGAGCGGTCACGCGCCTTGGGCGCGCGCTGGACAACGACGTGGTAGTGAATCACGCCTCGGTGTCGCGCTATCACGCAAATATCGTGAGCCGCAACGGCGTCTTCGATCTGATCGATCTGAACAGCCGCAACGGCACCTTTCTCGCCGGCCGCTGAATCGCCGAAGCGCGGATCGCGAGCGGCGACTCGATAAAACTCGGCGATATGCAGTTCACCTTCCGTGCCTGACGCGCAACCGGATAGAGCGCAGTTTTGCTCGCGATGCGGCCAGCCCGTGGTGGTCTCCGACGCAAGCTTCTGCAAGGAATGCGGCGCGCCGCTCTCGCAGGGTTTGCGCTCCCCGCGCGACCTGGTAGGCAGGCCGTTGATCGCCGCCGCGCTGAGCATCATCCCCGGACTCGGGCATCTCTATCAGGGACATCCGTATCGGGGAATGTGGTGGTTTTTCGGCGTGATGCTGGCGCATGGGGCGGAACCGCTGGGCGTGATACTCCATATCGTATGCGCGGTCAGTGCGGCGTCGATTGGAGCGCGGCGCGCGGATCGCCTGCCGCGACAGTCGGGCGCGGGTCGGACGCGGGCATGGTCGCTGTAGCCACCGCGATCGCGCATCGATGCTCAACGAGAACACCATAGTCGGCGGCCGGTACAAGGTCGTGAGGCCGCTCGGCGGCGGCGGGATGAAGCTCGTCTACCTCGCCGAGGACCTGCGGCTCGCCTCGCGGCGATGCGCGCTGGCCGAGATGGTCGACAGCTTCACCAGTCCCGACATGCAGCATCAGGCGGTGGCCGCCTTCCAGCGCGAGGCCGACATGCTCGCACAGCTCAACAACGAACACATCCCGCGCGTCTTCGATCGCTTCAGCGAGCAGAACCATCACTATCTCGTGATGGAGTATATCGACGGCATCACGCTCGAGGACGCGCTCAAGACCGCGAAGGGCGCGCTGGATGAGACGCGGGTAGTCGATATCGCGCTCCAGATTCTCGATACGCTCATCTACCTCCACGGTCTAAGTCCCGCCGTCGTCTACCGCGATTTGAAACCGTCGAACGTGATGCTGATGGAGAGCGGGCAGGCCAAGCTGATCGATTTCGGAATCGCGCGCTTCTTCCAGCCGCTGAGCAACGCCACCATGATCGGCACTCAGGGTTACGCGCCGCCCGAGCAATATCGCGGCAAGGCGGAAACCCGATCCGACCTCTATGCGCTCGGCGCCACGATGCATCACGCGCTCTCGGGCCGCGATCCGACTACCGAGCCTCCGTTCAGCTTCCCGCCGCTTCACAAGGCCGCTCCCGGCGTATCGCCGACGCTGGCGGATTTGGTCGATCAGGCGCTGGCCTACGACCTCGATCGCCGGATTCCTGACGCGTCGGAGTTCAGGCGGCGCCTGATCGAGATCAAGACCGGCGTCAGCGCTGGAGTGCCGCCCAACGCCGCAAGGACCGCGGCTGCGGCGAACGACTCGCAATCCGGGCCGTCATCGGCTTCGCTTCCGTCCACGCAGCCTCCGACGATCCTGCGCAACCCGACCGAGATCGTGTGCTTCGGATGCGGCCGGCACGTCCCGGCCGATTCCAAGTATTGCTCGTTCTGCGCCACTGATTTGCGCCGCGGCGGGCTCGGATCGGGCGGAATCGCGAGCGCACCGCAGGCCGAGACGGTCATCCTGCCCGATCGGCAGAATCCCCCTCCGTTCGAGACCGCGGCCGATCGCCGGGATCGCCGCCGGCACCACAGGCGTGGCCGCAGGATCCGCATCGGCGCGATCGCCGCCAGCGCCTTCGCCATATACATGGGCGTGCGCGCCTGGTCATCGCTCAGGCCGAATCCCGCTCCGCCGGAGGAGGGAATCGCGCCTCCCGATTTTCCCGCAGCGCCGGCGCCGGATTATCCTGGAGCGCCGGCTCCCGAACCGGGTGAACCGCCGCACAACACCCCCCAGGAGATCCAGCTCCGGCGATGGCTCGACTTCAATGGCTATCATTCCGTGCACTTCCGAATCATGGACGGCGAGACGGTCGAACTCTGGGGCAGCGTGCCGACGTTGATCGACCGCGCGAAGGTGCAGTTCGGCGTCTTCGCGATGACGCATCTGGTCGCACTGGACGATCATCTGAAGGTGCAGCACGATCCCTTCGAAGAGACCCGAGTGATGCTCGTCGATCTGCACGTTCACACCAGGCTCTCCGACGATTCCAACGTCGACCCGAGCGCCTACCTCGAAGCGATCGCCCGCGCGGGCAATCGCCTCGGCGCGATTTGCTTCACCGAACATCGCGCATATCCGGACGATGCGGAGACTGAACGGCTTTACGACGAGCTTCTCCGCCCGCTTCGGCGTCGCGATATTCAAGGGCGTCGAGGCCGACGCCGATCTCGGCCACCTGTTGCTGTTCGGTCTGACGCCGGCATTCAGGCGGCGCTTCGACCTCAACAAGCGGATGCTCAACAGCGAGAGCGTGATCGAAGCGATCGACGGCGAGGGCGGAATCGCAATTCCGGCCCATCCGTTCCGCGACTCGGGCTTCGGGCCGCGCCTCGAGGAGCTGTTGGCGAGGGTCGGACGGGCGCTGCCGGCGGTCGAGGCGATCAACGGACAGAACACGGCGGCACAGAACGAAAAGGCGCTCTCGGCGGCGGAGAAGCTGGGCCTCATCGCGGTCGGCGGGAGCGACGCACATTTCGCCACCCCGAATTGGTTCCTGACCTGCGCGACCGAGTTGGACCGCAAGGTCTGCACGGTCGAGGAACTGTGCATAGAGCTACGCGCCGGCCGCGCCCGCCCGTACGTCTTCAGCCACGATCAGTAGAGCGGTTCCCTCCAAAGCAGGCGTGACTCCCAACGCCGCGCGACCGGCGAACGCGACCTCCGGTGGCATGAGATTCCTCGCTCCGCTCGGAATGACAACTGGTGAGACGCGCGGGCCCCTGTCATTCCGAGCGTTGCGCGAGGAATCTCACACCACTGGTGGCCGCATCGCCGAGTACGCCAGGGCGTCAGTGAAGGCCCTCATTACGAATTGTAGATAAATACTACTTTCTGCCGCTGGCGCTGACCTCGATCAACTCGAACACCGGATAGCGCGCTGCGTGCGGGGCGTGGGCCTCGGCCGGAGATCCTTTCGGCACCGGATGGAACCGCTGCACGCTGGCTGCGAAGCGATCGAGGAACTCCTTCAGAATCGGCGGCCGATCGGCCACCGCGATCTCGCTGACGGTGAACTCGCGGCGCCGGACGCCCTTGCGCAGTGACACGCGCCCCGCCGCGCGCGCATTGCGGACCCATTGGGTCTCCCCGCGGCTTGCGACCAGGTAGCGCCGCCCGTTGTATTCCAGCAGGTTGACCGGCGTCGAATAGACCTTGCCGCTTTTGCGCCCGCGCACTTCGAGCAGATAGTTGTGCGAGAGCCCCAGTCCCAATCGCACCAGCGCCCCGAAGGTCCGATTGGCAATCCGCTCGAATGCGGTCTCCTGCTGATACTTGTCCTGATCGGCCACGGCGTTAGTCCCCGGTCGCGGATTATGCCGGTTCACTCGCGCTCGCGACAGTCACTCGAGCGCGCGCCAGCCGGTCAAGCAATCGATGCGCCCGTTGGTAAGTATCCCTTGACTGCATAAGCTGGCTGTCGCTGTTTTTCTGCTTTCCTCGGCTCGATTGCTGCCTATACCTGCGCATCATAGCAGGTTTTGGTTTGGCGGTTATCCCCGCACTGAATAAAATGCGAGGAAGTGCCCATGACGTATTCTTTTGAGAGAAAGCTAGAGCGGGCGAATCAGCACCTGAAGGCTCTGAAACTCGAAGTTCATCGGTGGCTGTCCAGCGACCCTTATTCCATCATCGATACAACTGACCCTGAGACTGGCGAAAATGTCTTTCGTATACGCAGCGTTGGAGCCGCGCCGGAAGCCATTTCGCTCGCAGCGGGTGACGCTTTTCATAATCTCCGGTCCGTCCTCGACCATCTGACCTACGCGCTGGCGGTCAGCTACCATCAGACGACAGTGGGCAGTCCACTTGCGTTTGGCGACATTCGAGACACGCAGTTTCCGATCTTTCGATTTCCGAAAGGCTTCGAGGAGCGCGCGCCTGCCCGGATCAAACGTCTGCATCCCCATGCGCAGGCAATCATCAAGGGATTGCAACCGTACCAAGCTGCAACACCTGTGGAGCACTCGCTCTGGTTTCTGAAAGAGCTGGACGACGTTGACAAACACAGAACTTTGAATCTGGCCCTTGCTGCCCATCAGGGAACATCTTGGGGAAACCCTGGGGTTTCGCGTGACACTGTGATCGAGTCCATGCATGTTGTGCGAGTCCTGGGGCCGCACGAACGCGAGGCAGAGATTGCTCGCTACAAGGCCCACAAACTCGGAGACAAGACCGCGCGTGTCAAGGTGAATCTCCGTCCCGTGGTAGAAGTAGCCTTCGCTTACCCGCCCGTTGAAGGGCGCGAGGTGCTTGCTACGTTTGAGGGGATTCGGGATTACATCTTGAACGAGGTCATCCCGCCCCTGCGTCCCTTTTTGCTTTGAATCGAATACCGGTCTGTCGCCATGAGTCATAACGAACGCTCCGTTTGGTTTATACAGCGGCGGGATACTTACCGCCGGTTTGACAAAATGAACGTTCATTCACTATTCTCGACCTTGACAGGCAGCCATAACGGGCCGGCCCCTATCACAGATGCCGGAAGCACTCAGGAACCATCCGCAGGACGAGGGGCTGGTGCGCGCGCGGCGGCGGCAGATTTTCGTTGCCGCCTGCCGCGTGCTTGCCCGCAAATCTTTCCACGAGGCGACCGTCAAGGAGATCGCGCATCGAGGCCGGCCTGGCCGCCGGATCGATCTATCTCTACCTCCAGGGAAAGGACGATATCCTGCTGCTGCTCGCGGACTCGATGGTCGGGGAGTTGAGCGATGCGCTTCCCACAATCCGCGAGCGCACCAGCGGCGACGCGCGCCGCGAGCTGCTCGAAGTGATGCGCACGATCGTGGACGTTATCGATCGCTATCGCGAAGGCTTCGCCGTGCTCCATCACGAGGTGCGCTACCTGGCGCGCCGCCCGCGCTATCGCGGCGCTTTCGACAAGATCGCAGCGCAGTACACCTCGCTGGTCGCGGAGGTGCTGGAGCGCGGCAAGCATCTCGGCGTCATCCACTACGGCGACCTGAAGAGCGTAGTCGAGGCGATCCACATGATGTGCTCGGGATGGGCGATGGGGAAGGGCTTGCTCAAGAACACCAGCAAGGAGACCTACTGGCGCGAGATCGCGGCGATCGTCGAGGGCCGCTTCTTCGAACCCGGCCTGAGCGAGATGGAAGCGATGCGCGCAGCGGGAAACGGAGCCTGAACGAATCGGGAGTCATCAGATGGCATTTTACGATCGACGCACGATGGACGGCGTTTACAGCGTCCGTCAGAGTGCCGCCTACATAATGAACTACCGCTACGCCGAAGAGCGGATGATGCGCATGATGGCGGGATGGATAGCGCTCACGCCCGAGCTGCAAGTCAAGCTCGAAATGGCGCGGCAGGTCTATGAGGACGCATTGCACGCTGACGCATTCGGCAAGCGCCTCGGCGAGCTGCGCACCCAGGCCCAGATCTCGAAGCCGCCTAACCAGGCCTTCGTGACCTTCATGAACACGATCGAGGACAAGGAGGAGTGGGAGGACACGATCGAGCGGTTGGTCGGAATCTACCGCGTGCTCAAGCCCCATCTGATCGGGCACTACAGCGCGCATATCGAGGCGGCCAATCCGGTCTACGAGCCGCCGACGCTTCGGATCCTCGCCCGGCTGGTCGAGGAGGAAAAGCGCCACGTCGAGCGCGGCTTGGTGCTGCTCGACGATCTGCTCGATTCGCCGGAGAAGCATCGGCGGGTCTCGCAATGGCAAGGGCATCTCGAGGAATTGCTGGCCGCGTCGGGCGGCGTGACCGGCTTTCCGGACAAGGAAGAAGAGCCGAAGCGGCTCGGACGCAGTTGATGATTACCCGCAAGCCGATTCCGGAACTCGACCAGGCGATCGAGGCGCACGCGCGCGCGTTCCTGGCCGGCGATCGCGAAGCCTCCGAGCGATTCGTCGCCGACCGCGGCCTCGAGACCCATCGCGCCGCGATGGACGCGGCAGCGAAGATGGGACCGCTCGAAACGGTCGAGATTCTGGCACGCGCCAAGATCGGACATCAGTACATCGCAAAGGTCCGATTGATCGGGCCGCGCGGCAAATTCGTTTCGCAAAACCGCTGGAACCGGGAAGGCGATCGCGGCTGGGCGATCGTCGAAGTCGAAGACCTGAGCGGCAAGCGCTCCTCGTGGAGCGACATTCCGCCGCTGGCCGCGATGCGCTCGGGTGATGGCCGTGCCTGATCTCGGAAAGCGCGCCAACGTGATGGGTCCGCAGCCGATAGCGGATCGCACCCCTCCGCCGCCCGAGATGCTGGCCGCGGCCGGCCGGATATTGAAGATGCTCGCGCAGGGCGATCGCGCCGGATTGGAGGCGATGGCCCACGACAAGGCGCGCGGCGAAGTCGGCGCACTCGCGACAAGCTGCCGCGCGGGAGTCTATAATAAAGACGAGATCATCGCGCAGGCCCGGGTGAACCGTCAGTTTTACATCAAGGCCAGGCTAACTGGCCCGGGCGTCGAGCCGTTCCTGTTCCAGGTGCGGCTCGGCGAGCACGAAGGCCGCTGGATGATCTGGGAGGCGAAAAATCTAACTGGCCGGCGATCGGCCTGGACGCGATAGATCGAACGCGCCACAGAGGAAGGATCATGCAGAAGTTCATTCCCGTCGATAAACTTGCCCGCTCCGAAAATCACATCCTGGTCCCGCTCGAGGATATGCAGCAGGCCCGTCTGGACCAGGGCCTGATGCCGTTCAACGCGATGCCCTACGAGGACGACTTCCTGAAGGGCCGCCTGCACGGCATCTGCGCGGGCGAGATCCAGGCGATGGAAGCGGCGGGACGATCGCTCTTCGATTTTCCCGAAGCGCCGTGGGAATTCCAGCTCGACATGGCGCGCCAGGTATGGGACGAGTCGCGCCACGCCGAAATCTACATGAAGCTGCTCGAATACGTCGGATCGTACCTGGGCGAATTTCCGGAGAGCGAAGTGCTGTGGTCCTGCACCCAGGTCGACGACCCGGCCTGCCGCGTCGCCGGCATCAACCGCGGACTCGAGGGCCTGGCCTGCGACGTCTTCGAGCAGATAATCCGCCTGGCGCAGAAGATGGGCGACCCGGTGATCGAGCGCGCGGTCGACTACGTGCTCGCCGATGAGATCACGCACGTCCGGATGGGCTCGCAGTGGATGCGCAAGCTCACCGAGGGCGACCCCGAACGGCTCAAGAAGGCGCAGGATTTCCAGGCCAATATCGACAACCTGTTCAACTTCAGCGGCGGCCGCACCACCAAAGAGGATGCGCGGCAGGTGCCGCAGCGCCTGGGCGAAAGGAAATCGACTTCGACGCGACCCTGACCATCGCCAACGACGCGCGCCTGCTCGCCGGTTTCACCGAAGAGGAAATCGAGCGTATCATTCGGGCCGCGTCGCGCAGCGCCGCTTACTAGGAATCAAGGCAAGGCATCAAGGAAGCCCACGATGGAAAAGTGCATCCCGGTTGACAAGCTCGCCCGCGAGGATCGCTTCGTGCTGCTGCGCGGCCGCAAGGCCCGCGAGATCCGCGAAGAGCAGGAACTCGAAGGGCGCGTAGTGCCTTTCGACGAAGAAGCGCTGCGCGCGCGCCTTCACGGAATCTTCACCGGCGAAGTCCAGGCCATGGAAGCCGCGGGCCGCACCCTGTTCGACTTCCCCGACGACGCCGTGGGAATTCCAACTCGACATGGCGCGCCAGGTATGGGACGAGTCGCGCCACACCGAAATCTTCCAGCGTCTGCTGGAATACATGGGCGGTCACCCCGGCGAATTCACCGAGACCGAGATCCTCTGGCGATGCACTCAGGCCGAAGATCCGGCGGCCCGCGTGGCCGGAATCAACCGCGGACTCGAAGGCCTCGCCTGCGACGTTTTCGAACAGCTAATCCGAATCGCGCAAAAAAACGGCGACGAGGTGATCGAGCGCGCGGTCGATTACGTCCTCGCCGACGAGATTACGCACGTCCGGATGGGCTCGCAGTGGATGCGCAAGCTCACCGAGGGCGACCCCGAGCGGCTCAAGCGCGCGCAGGATTTCCAGGACGGAATCGACGAGATGTTCAACTTCCGCGGCGGCCGCCGCGCGCGCGAGGACGTCAAGAGCGAGCAAGGACCGTTCATCACGATCGCCCGGGAAGCGCGGCTGCTCGCCGGCTTCACCGAGGACGAAATCGAGCGCCTGATCGCCGCCGCGCGCAAGAGCGCCGCCTACTGAGTTTCCTGCCGATCGCGGCGAATTCAGCGCGGCCGGGGTTTCGTAATCGTCGCGTCACCAGCGGCGCGGACTCGGCGGACTCATCAAGAATGCTTATACGAATGGGCTTGCATTTGCGGCGGAACTTATCTAGATAGTAAAATCTCTTTCGACCGATGGAGCTTCCGTGGCGGTAACGCCGAAATTGCGGGACGATCGTAGCGACGCCGCCACCAGCAGCCGCGCGCTTTCCGATGGGTCGCCGATGTTGCGCGCCTGACGAAACCCGATCGCGTTCACTGGTGCGACGGCTCGGAAGACGAAAAGCAGCGGCTCACCCGTCAGGCCGTCGACGCGGGCGTTCTGATCCCTCTCAATCACGCCAAACGCCCCGGATGCTACCTCCATCGATCGAACCCCAACGACGTCGCGCGCACCGAACAGCTGACCTTTATCTGCACGCCCGGCAGGGACGAGGCCGGCCCCACCAACAACTGGGCGCCGCCCGACGAGACCTACCGCAAAATGCGCGGCTGGCTGGAGGGCTCGATGCGCGGGCGCACGATGTACGTCGTGCCCTACGTGATGGGCCCGCTCGGATCGCGCTTCGCCAAGGTCGGCGTCGAAATCACCGACAGCGTTTACGTCGCGCTGAGCATGGGAATCATGACCCGGATGGGCCAGGCCGCGCTCGAGATGCTCGGCGACTCCGATGAATTCAATCGCGGCCTGCACTGCACGCTCGATCTGAATCCCGATCGCCGGCTGATCTGCCACTTCCCGCAGGACAACACGATCTGGTCGGTCGGCAGCGGCTACGGCGGCAACGCGCTGCTCAGCAAGAAATGCTTCGCGCTCCGAATCGCAAGCTGGGCGGCGCGCAAGGAGGGATGGCTCGCCGAGCACATGCTGATCCTCGAACTCCGCAGCCCGAACGGCGAGACCACCTACGTCGCTGCCGCGTTTCCGAGCGCCTGCGGCAAGACCAACCTCGCGATGCTGACGCCGCCGGCGGCGATGGCGGCCGAGGGATGGCGGGTCTCGACGATCGGCGACGATATCGCATGGCTGCGACCCGGATCGGACGGCCGGCTATGGGCGGTCAATCCCGAGAACGGATACTTCGGAGTCGCGCCCGGCACCAGCGCGCGCTCCAATCTGAACGCGATGAGGATGGTGGAGCACGACTCGCTCTTCACCAACGTCGCGATGACGCCCGACGGCGACGTCTGGTGGGAAGGCATGGATGTCGATCCGCCCAAGGGGCTAATCGACTGGACGGGGAAGCCCTGGAGCGGGAATCCGGCCGACAAGGCGGCGCATCCCAACAGCCGCTTCACCACGCCGATGACCAATAACCCGGCGCTGTCGCCGCGCGCGAACGATCCGGAGGGCGTGCCGATCTCGGCGATAATCTTCGGCGGCCGCCGCGCGACCACGATGCCGCTGGTGCTGGAGTCCTCGGACTGGACGCACGGCGTCTTCATGGGCGCGACGATGGGCTCCGAGACCACCGCCGCCGCGTCGGGCGCGGTCGGAGTCGTGCGGCGCGATCCGATGGCGATGCTGCCGTTCTGCGGCTACAACATGGGCGACTACTTCGCCCATTGGCTCGCGATGCGCCAGGCGATCGCGCATCCGCCGAAGATCTTCATGGTCAACTGGTTCCGCAAGGACGCGAACGGCAAATTCCTGTGGCCCGGCTATGGCGAGAATCTCCGCGTGCTCAAGTGGATGCTCGATCGGATTCACGGCCGCGCCGGCGCGGTCGAGACCCCGGTCGGCGGCGTGCCCGATGAAGCCGATCTCGACCTGTCCGGCCTCGATGTTCCGCGCGAAAACCTGGGCCGCGCGCTGGCCGTCGACGCGCCGAATGGAAGGCCGAACTGGAATCGGTCCGCGCGTTGTTCGACAAGATCGGCGCAACGATGCCCGCCGATCTCAAGCAACGGTACCAGGAGCTGGTCGCGAGCCTGGACGGACGCCCATCCCAGCACCGCGCCGCCGGCGCATAAACTCTCGCGACGCGAACCGCGCGCTCACCCGCGGTCGCCGACTCCTGCACCCGTCGCCATTGCCTCTCCCGCCGACTTGCGCAAACCTCTGTGCTGGTGAACCGCGATGGCATCCATCAACAATGATCGGCTGAAGCAGCTCTTCCTCGAACTCGTCCAGATCGATTCGCATTCGCGCCACGAGCGCGACGTCGCGCTGCGACTCCAGCGCGAGCTCGAAGCATGCGGCGCGCCCTGCCAGTTCGATCGCGCCGGCGAGCGCGTCAAAGGCAACACCGGCAACCTGATCGGCCGCCTGCCCGGCAGAGTGAAAGGCGCGCCGCCGATCCTGCTCTGCGCCCACATGGACACCGTCGTGCCCGGCGAAGGCGTCAAGCCGATCGTCGAGGGCGACATCATCCGCACCGACGGCCGCACCGTGCTCGGCGGCGACGACAAGTCCGGATGCGCGATCATCTGCGAGGTGCTGCATCAGCTCAAAGAGACCGACCTTGCCCACGGCCCGATCGACGTGGTGTTCACGATCTGCGAGGAGATCGGGCTGCTCGGCGCGAAGTACCTCGATCTCGACCTGATCGATGCGCGCGAGGGGCTGGTCTACGACAGCGACTCGCCCGGCTACCTGTTCGTGCGCGCGCCGGGAGCGAACGTGCTGCGCTTCACGGTAAAGGGACTCGAGGCGCACGCCGGGATGGCGCCGGAGCGCGGAATCTCGGCGATCAAGGTCGCCGCGGAGGCGATCGCGGCGATGCGTCTGGGCCGGATCGATCATGAAACCACCGCCAACCTCGGCCTCATCCAGGGCGGCCGCGCGCTCAACATCATTCCCAACGAGGTCACTGTCCGCGGCGAGGCGCGCTCGCGCGACGCGGCCAAGCTCGCCGCGCAAGTCGATCACATGATCGCCTGCTTCAAGGATGCAGTCGCGAGAGCGAGCATCACGATCGACGGGCAGCGCTTCGAGGCTGCCCTCGAGCACGCGGCTCATCCCGAGTACGACGCGATGAACGTGCCCGACGACGCGCCGATCGTGCGCAAGGTGGTCGAAGCCGCACGGCGCGCCGGGCGCGTCGTGAAGCCCGAAGCGATGGGCGGCGGATGCGACGCCAACGTCCTGAACGGGCGCGGGCTGGTGGTCGCGAACCTCGGCACCGGCATGCGAGACATTCACACCGTGCGCGAGTGGCTGGACGTCAAGGACATGATCGCGACCGCCGAGGTCACGCTGGAATTGCTGAAGCTGCAAGCCAGCCCGTGACTTCTGCTTCGGCTTGGTCTCGCGCTCTTTCCTTCCGCGGTTCGAAGGTCACTTCGGATGCGGCATGATGTCGAGCAAAGTGTACGAGTCTCCCTCGATCTGGAAGTAGAAGCGCCAGCCGCCATCTACCCTCGCCTGCCAAATTTTGTTCGCCTTGTCGTACTTCTTCGCACGCAGCGACGGATGACGCAGACTCGCAATCAGGAACTCTGCCCCGGCGATCGAAAGCGCGCTGGACCGCTGAGGGAGCGTTCGTGTAGCTTCGGCGGAATCTCTCCGTGTAGAGCAGGCACATCACGCGGCCGGGGGCTTCCCGCCGGAACGGAGCGAACGCACCATTTCCTTGGCCGAGCGGAACGGTCCGTGGATGCGACCCTTTCTCACGTCTTCCAGCGCCTCGGCGAGGCGCTTCTCAATCAAGGCCTTCGGCGTGAGAACAACTTTGTCTTTCCGGAGCTCGACCTCCAGATAGTCTCCGAGGCGCAAGCCCGAGCTGGTCGTGAATCTTTCTGGGAATTATCACTTGACGGCTGGTTCCCAGCTTTACGACCGACTTGAAGGAGACGGCTTGGGCTCGTGTTTTCATAAAATCATTTTTTATGGTTTTACAATCCAGCGTCAAGGCGCACACGAGGCTCCACGCGTGGCACAGACTTTAGCGTGCGCGCCTGTGCCTATGCCTCCAACCAGTTGGAGAGGCGGGACGCTCGGCTACAGCGGCTACGGGCTATTGTACTCGAGCAGTCGGCTGTTGTTCGTGTCGCTCAGGAATACATTGCCGAAGGAATCGAACGCCGCGGCGGTCGGCGAGCAAAGACTGCCGGGGCTCGCCTGCGGCCCTCCGAGATTGCAACCACTCGAGGTGAAATTTCCCGACTGTCCGAAGACCCCGTCGGCAACGGCGCTGCTCAAAGGCTTCGAATATCTCAATACGCGATTGTTGTGGCTATCTTCGACGTAGAGCCGGCCCAGGCTGTCGAGCGCCACTCCAGCCGGCTGGCACAGCGTCTTCGCGCTCACGCCGCCAACCGCGTTGCAGGCGTTGGTAGTGAAGCTGACTTGCCCGAAGACCCTTGTGGCAGTCATATTCGTGAGCGCGTGGTCGTATTCCAGCACGCGGCTGTTTGCGGAATCTGCCACGTACAGGTCGCCGGCTGCGTCCAGCGCCACCTGGCTCGGATTGCACAAATTATATTTCGTGGGACCGATGTTTCCGATGTTGCAGACATTCGAGCCCAACTGCCCGTTCTCTCCGAAAACGAGGTTCGCAATCGGGATGCTGCCGAAGGGAGGCGTGTACTCGACCACCCGATTGTTGTTGGTGTCGGCCACGAACAGGTGACCCGCTTTGTCCATCGCGAGCCCCGACGGGCTGCACAGACCATACTTGGTGGGACCGCATCCGTTGAGTGTAAAGCTGCCGCCCTGCCCTATCACCAGCTTGGCAGGCTGATTGGCGACCAGACCGCTGCTGAACGGCGGCGGGTAGCGCAACACGCGGCTGTTGCCGGTGTCGGCGACCCACAGATTGCCCGCGTTATCGACCAGCAGCGCGCCGGGATTGCATAGCGTCTTTGCGGTGACCACCGGTGGGAAAATGCCCTGATTGCAGAGCCCCGAATAAGGATCCTGCTGCCCGATTACGAGGTCGGCGTCCTGGCCGCTGAGGAACGATTCGGCATTCTTGTAACCGAGCACGCGGCTGTTGGCCGTATCGGCAACATAGAGGTGGTTGGGTTTCACGGTCGCGTCGATCGCCGCACCCGCCGGATGCGACATCGAGGCTCGGATCCACCGTGTTGGCCGTGTCGTGGCTGAGATCGGGCTGCCCCAACGCGACCGAGGCGCTCGGGTTTGCGGCGAACGGCAGCGCGAAGGCGAGTAGGCGGCTGTTGGTCTTGTCGCCGACGTACAAATCGCCGGCGCTATCCATCGACACGCCAACCGGTGCACACATCGTAGAAGCGCCGATTCCGCCGTTGTTGCAAGTGCTGTCCGTCATGCTGCCGCCCTGACCGAACACCTGGTTGGCGAATGGACTTGATCCGAATGGCGGAACGAACTGCAAAACGCGGCTGTTGCCGGTATCGGAGACATAGAGGTTGCCCTCGCCGTCGAACGCCACTCCGCTGGGCGAGCAGAGGCTGTCAGGACCGATCGCCGGGTGGTTGCAGATGCCGATGGCGAAGCTCCCGCCCTGGCCGAAGACCAGGGAAGGCTTGCGGCTTGTGAGCGGCGCGCTGTATTCCAGTACGCGGCTGTTGTCATGATCCGCTACAAACAGATCGCCCTCGCCGTCGATCGCCAGGCCGAACGGATGGCACAGTGCATTCTCGCTGGTGCTGGTGAGCTGCTCGTTGCAGGCGGTGGACACAAAATCCGGCTGGCCGAATTCCTGACCGGCGGAAAGGCCGCTGGAGAGCGGGGCCAGGTATTCGAGCACCCGGCTGTTGCCGGTATCTCCAACAAAGAGATCGCCGGATTTATCCAACGCGACGCCGGTTGGATTGCATAGCGTGCCCGCGCTGGCGCTTGGGCCACCGCCATTGCATGCGTCTGAGTAGAAGTCGCCGCCCTGCCCGAACACCATCGAGGCCACGAAGCCCGCAGTCTGCTTCGACGCGGCGAACGCGGCAAATGGATTGTTGAATTCCAGCACGCGGCTTTCGCCATTATCGGCAACGTACAGGTTGCCTGCCCCGTCCACCGCGACGCCCTGCGGAGAGCACAGGCTCGCGGGCGAAATGTTGCAGTTGCTGGAGAAAAAATCCGGCTGTCCTACCACCAGATTGGCAGGCGCGCCGCTTACCAGCGCCGCCACGCTCTTGTAGCCCAACACGCGATTGTTGCCCGAATCCGCGACCCACACGCGGTTGGGCTTCAACGTGGTATCGACGGCAACCAGGTTCGGATTGTTCATCGAGAACGCGTCCACGATGTTGGCCGAGTTATGGAACAAATCGGGCTGGCCGAGCTCGTGGTCGGCAATCGTGTCTCCCGCCGCTCCGCTCAGGATCATCGCCGCCGCCGCGGCGCAGATCGGAAGTGCGACCCGCGCAAAAGGCGTTCTCAACCCCGGGCTGTTTCGATAAAGCATGGACCGACCCTCCCTCCACCGCGGAACCGGCGCCCGGCCCGTGCTTTCGGCCCCGCCGCGCAACCGCTACCATCAATTACGAAAAGCCTACTATCGGTATATATGCGAGGCAACCGGCCAAACCCTCGATCTCTTATGTGGCACAGGGCACGGCTTCAGCCTGTGATTCTGCTCGTCGGCGTCCCGTCGATTTCGCCCATCTGACCCGCTCCTGCCGGCGCAACCGCCACGGCGCGTGAAACGCGCCCTCTCTGCGCCGCCGACCCTGAAATTGCAGACCGAGACCTCGACAGGTTTTGTTCTGTATTTTTGAACGCGTGACGGATTCGCGCGGGGCGAAGAAGAGGGGCGGTGAGGTGAAGTTCCTGAGCGACATCCTCAAAGGCAAGGACAACCTCACCTACGACGCCGCGCGCGTGGTCGGAGTCCTGGGCGCATTCGCCTACGTCGTGTTCCGGGCCGTCGAAGTCTGGCATTCCACCGCATTCACCTCAGCCGGCGCGAAATCCTGGCGCGAGGGGCTGGCAATGCTGCTGATCGCGATGGCCGGAGCGGTGAAGCTCACTCCAGCGAGGAGCCCAGCGCCGCAAATGATCCCCGCGCGCGCGGAAATCCTGCTCCGCCCGCCCTCTTAGGCTAAGGGCGGGTGCCAGGTCTTTCGCGCCGGAGATGAGGGGCATGGAGTGCCGGAGGTAATACTCAAGTGGTCGCCGCTCGCACTTTCGATAATCAATCTCGCTTTCTACCTCGTTCTGTGGATCGTCGGCAAAGTACTGGTCTCCAAGCGTGAGCTGGACGAAGTGAAAATCCGCGTCACCCATCTCGAGGAAGTCTCCGAGGCCGCCCCGGGATGGGGCGTGCTGGACGATCTCAAGACCCGCATCGCGGCCGTCAACGGCGACCTCAAGGCGGTCGGCGCCAAGATCGAGGGCCTTCGTTACGTGCTGTCCAACGTCCAGGGCACGCTCGACATCGTGCAACAGCATCTCCTTGAAGGAGATGCCAATTGACACGCCGCCTCCTCGAGTTGGCACAGCCATGACCTTCGCCGAACGAATCGCGCAGGACCGCCGCCTCGTAATCCTGAAACTGCTGGAAAGGACGCCCGGCTACAGCGCCAACGAGAGCCTGCTCGATCTCGCGCTCGAAGACTTCGGCCATCGCACCAGCCGCGATCAGGTCCGCACCGATCTCTGCTGGCTGGAGGAGCAGGAGCTGGTCACCACAGAGGAGATCGCCGGCGTGATGATCGCGATCGCGACGCGGCGCGGATTGGATGCCGCGCGCGGCAAGGCGATCGTGCCCGGGGTCAGGCGCCCGGCTCCAGGAAAGTAGTACGGAAGTAATAGTGAAACTCCCGCGATCGAAAGCAGAGGGTCTGCCGGCCAAGATGGAGCGCTATCGCGAGGCCTACGAAGTCGCGAAAGCCTGGGTCAACAAGTTCGGCCGCAATCCGGACGGCAACGTCGCTCGCCTGCTGATCGAGATGCTCCGAATGGTCGCCTTCCGCCAGCTCGCCGACATGAGCATCGCCAACGGCCGCCGCCCAACCAGGCCTGCCGAGCTCGCCGTGCTGGCCAAGGCGATCAAGGAGATGGAGGGCGCCTCCAAAACGATCGCGGAGAGCGAGACCAGGCTCCGCGAGAAACTCCGCGCCGACGTCGATCGGAAGGTCGACGAGATGAAGCACGGCGGCGCCGGCGCGCCGGGCGACGTCGCGGCGCTGGATAAGGCCAAGGAACTGGTGCGCGGCCTGCTGTGAGGGAAGGATGAGCCTTCTCCGGATTCCCTGAAGTTGCATCGGTGTTCATCTGTGGTTGCAAGCGCTTTGATGACGAGGTGGATGAGGGGGTGCGGCAGTGGATTTTCGCGAGATCGTTCGAACCGTCGAACTCGAAAACGTCTGGGAGCTGATCTGCATGTGGCAATCGATGGCGCGCGACGACCTGACCGTCATGCATTGCCACTTCTTCCGCCTCCTGTGGGCCGCCGAGTGATGTCCGGTTCCCCTTCCTCTTCAGGGCAAGCCGCAGGGGTTAGTTCTTGAATCCTCTTCTCTTCGGGATGACGTCCAATGCCTGAATCGCTCATCAACCTTCATCCCTACCAGCGGCGATGGCTGTCCGATAAGTCGCGCTTCAAGGCCGCGATGGTCACGCGGCAGGGGGGCAAGACCAAGTACATGGCGGCGATCGAGGTGGTGGAGGATTGCCTTGAAGCGGATGCGCGTGGCGATCGCACGCGATGGATCTGGCTCTCGCGCGGCGAACGCCAGGCAACCGAGGCGATGGAAGAAGGAATCAAGCCGTTGTGCAAAATCTACGGCGCCGCCTTCGAGGCCCTCGACTACGTGTGGGAAGCCGACTCGCAGGTCAGGTACAGGGCCACCGAGATCGTCTTTCCCCGGAGCGGATCGCGAGTGACCGCGCTGCCCAGCAATCCCGACACCGCGCGCGGTTTCACCGCCAACGTCGTGCTTGACGAGTTCGCGATCCATCCGGACAGCCGCAAAATCTGGGGCGCGCTCTTCCCGGTGATTTCGCGCAAGGGCCTCAAGCTCCGCGTGCTGTCCACTCCCAACGGTCGCAACAACAAGTTCTACGAGATCATCACCGCCAACGATTCGATCTGGTCGCGCCACATCGTGGACATCTACCAGGCCGTCGCCGACGGACTCGAACGCGATATCGATGAGCTGCGCGCCGCGTGCGGCGACGACGAAGTCTGGGCGCAGGAGTACGAACTCAAGTTCCTCGATGAGGCCACGGCGTGGCTCACCTATGACCTCATCACCGCGGTCGAGCATCCCGACGCCGGCCGTCCCGACAAGTATGCGGGCAATTCGTGCTTCGTCGGCAACGATATCGCGTCGCGCGGCGATCTCTGGGTCGCGTGGGTGTGGGAAGTGGTGGGCGACGTGCTCTGGACCCGCGAGGTCCGCGAACTCGCACGCGCGTCGTTCGCCGAGCACGATTCGGCGATCGCGGAGATCATGGCGCGCTATCGCGTCGCGCGGCTCGCCATCGATCAGACCGGGATGGGCGAGAAGCCGGTCGAAGACGCCCGCCGCCGCTACCCCGGCCGCGTCGAAGGCGTGATCTTCAGTGCGCCGAGCAAGCTGGCGCTCGCCACCGTCGGCAAAGCCGCGTTCGAGGATCGCAAGGTCCGGATTCCCGAAGGCAACCTCCAACTCCGCGCCGATCTGCACAAGCTCCGCAAGGTCGTCGGCCCAACTGGAATCCCGCGTTTCGTCGCCGAGAGCGACAGCCGCGGCCACGCCGATCGCGCCTGGGCCGCATTCCTCGGAATCGCAGCCGCGGACGGCGGCACGCGCAAGTCCACGCCCGAGATCTTCTTTTCTTCCGACGACGACGATGATCGCGGGGAGGCGCGGGCGTGATCCTCCAGGCTGTGAGAGTCTGTGCCTCCCTCGAATTCCCCCTTCCAAAGGGTCAGGGGCTTGGGTCTCGCAAACCAGAATGAACCTCTGGAATCGCATACTCAGACGCCGCAACGTTCCGTCCCGGGAAAAGTCTCCCAATTACCAACCGCCGGTACTCAATCCCTGGCTCACGACCACTCCGATTTTCCCAGTCGGCGACTACTTCGTGTTCTCCCAGCAAGGCTACCTGCGCAACGAGTTGGTCTATCGCGGAATGAACATGCTCGCCGGCGCAATTGCCGAGGCCCCGCTCCGCGTCTACGACCGCGACGGCCAGGCGCTCGAGTCACATCCGCTGCGCGTGCTGATCAAGCGCCCCAACCCGTTCATGGGCGAGCATCTTCTGTGGGAGACGACGGTCCTCCATCTCTATCTCTCCGGCAACGCGTTCTGGGTGAAGGTGCGTTCCAGGTCGGGACGCGTGCGCGAGGTATGGCCCCTCCGCCCGGACCGGCTGAGGATCATTCCTGACAATCAGAAGTTCGTCGCCGGCTACATATATGAGATCGGCGGCCGACAATATCCACTCGATCCTTTCGACGTAGTCCACTTCAAGTTCCCTCATCCGCTCTATGACTATTGGGGATTGTCACCCCTCCAGGCCGCCTTGCGTCGAATCGTAATAGACAACGAGACCGCCGACTTCACCAAGGTGCTGCTCCAGAACAATGCCACGCCCTCGATCGCCGTCACCACTCAGAACGCGATCGACCAGGCCACCGCCGACCGTCTCTCCGTTCGATGGCGCGAAAAGTTCGGCGGGCGCAACCGCGGCGGTCCCGCGTTCCTGCAGGCCGGGATGGATATCAAAACGATCGGGCTTTCAATGAAAGATCTGGCCTTTCCGGAGCTCGACGCTTCGTCTCAGAAGCGGGTGCTGGTCGCGCTGGGCGTCCCGCCCGTTCTGCTCGGACAGGAAGCGACTTTCAGCAACTACGCCCAGGCCCGCGTGAGTTTCTACGAGGACACTGTCGAACCGCTTCAATCGCGGCTCGACGACCGGCTCGAATCGGACCTGCTGTACTCCGACTTTGACGACTCGCGCGGCCTCGAACTCCGATTCGACACCTCCAGGGTCTCCGCGCTGCGGCCGGTACGCGAGCTCAGGTGGCAGAACGCGCAGGCCGGCGTGCAGGGCGGATGGCTCACGGTGAACCGCGCACTCGCGATGGTCGGCGAAGCGGCGGAAGCCGGCGGCGACATCTTCCTGCGACCGCAGACCACCCTCGCGGTAGCAGCCGGTAAACCACGAGCTGAGGATAGAGATATCGTCGCGGATCAAAACTCGGAAGCGAAGCTCCCTCATGCCGCCGGCGAAGCTTCGCGACTGGGCGCGAAGCGAGCTCAAGCGTCAGGCCGCCGATGCGATCCGGATACTCGGCAGCAACCGCCAGGCCCTCACCACCGATCGGGCCGCGCAAATCACGGGCGAGATCGCGGCTGCCGCGCCGCGATGGCGTGCGCGAGCGGCCCACAGCGCGATGCTTGCACTCGGAGAGCTTGCTGACCGCGACTGCCGCGCCGCCGAGACCTGCGCAGTCCGGCTCGCCGATCGGCTCGCCGAGAAGACCACCGGCGAGGTCAGCGCGATCCTGAGCGCCGCCGCGCAAGCTGCACTCTCAGTAGACGAGCTCCGCGCACGGCTCGAAGCCAGGTTCGAGGAGTGGGATGCAGCCGGCGCGGAATTGCTCGCCGCGAACATCGCGTCAGACTTCGAGAGAAGGGAAACGCACCGCGATGACGTCTGATGTCAACAAGGATAGACAGGCCTGACGTTCTTCTGTTGCCGCCGCCCGCCCGGCCAACAATGACCCTGAACTCGGCTGGCGCGGGCGGCGCGCCCCTTGCGGTCAGACTCTGTGGCCTCCGGGTTCTATAGCGTGATCGTCTGCAAACGACTGGCGCATCAATAATCAGTTGGAGGGCGGCTGGAGGGTGGGGTGGCGGGAAATCCAGTTGCAATATATGAAATCAAATCCGGATTTTGAGCGGTTAATCTTCCCGGCCGAATTCAAGCTGCTGCGCAACGGCGCGGACGACAGCTTCGTCGAAGGCTACGCCAATGTCTTCGGCAACCTCGACCACAACGGCGATATCGTACGACCCGGCGCCTTCAAGAAGACCATCCGGGAGCGGGTCAGCCGGGGCCTCGTGCCGTTTCTCGACAGCCATCAGTGGGACGCCTCTCACACTATCGGCACCGTCATCGAAGCGCACGAAGATCAGAAGGGTCTCCGCTTCCGGGCCAGTATCAGCAAGGCGCCGAGCGCCCAGGAGGTCCGCCAGAAAATGCTCGAGGGCCATATCAGAAGGCTCTCGATCGGATTCGCGCCGGTGCGCGAGAGCTACCAGCGCAGAGAGGACGACCTCGCGCCCGGCTCCGATGATGCGTCCCTGCCGGCGCCGGCTTCGCGCCGCAAGTCGATCGTGCGCCATCTGCATGAGGTCAAGCTGTTCGAAGTGTCCGCCGTACCGATCGCGGCCAACGAGGCGGCGACTATCATCAGTGTGAAGACCGCGGTCCCCTTCCAGGATCTTCCCATCGGCCCTCGCGACCGCGAATGGGAAAGCGACGGCGCGCGAAGGCGCTTGGCGCAGTGGGCGGGCGGCGGCGACGACGATACCACGGCCATGAACTGGGCGCGTTATCGGCGTGCGTTTCTGTGGTACGACCGCGAAAACGCCGACCGGATCGAGGCGTACAAGCTTCCAATCGCGGACGTCATAGACGGCGAGATCATCGCGATTCCCCGCGCGGTCTTCTCCGCAGCCGGCGCGGTCCATGGCGCACGCGCCGCCGGCAGCTCCAGCGGCCTCGACCTCGGCGGCGACGAACCCGCGGTGATGGCGAATATCGAACGCTACTACGACAAGATGGCGCGCCAGTTCGATGACGACTCGATCGTCGCGCCCTGGCGCAGGAAATCGCTCGATTCCATCGTGCTGGAGGCGCGGGCCATGGGCGCCTGCGAACCGGCAGACGTTGGCGCCGCCGTAGCCGAGCTGCTGAGCGTGTTGAAAGCCCCCGACCGCAGCCATCTGATCGAGGCGCTCCGCGCCGCGGGCCAAACCGGCGAAGATTCACTGCGGCGTAGAGCGTCCGCGCTCGGCATGGAGCTGGCCCGCCGCCGCAGCGAGTAAGGTCGTGGACCACTGCGAGCCTGCCACAGGTTCACTAAGGATTGACATCATGTCTCCCATAGTGTACAATCCGATCCAACTGCGAAGCCGCGCGCGAGTCAGCGCGCGGACCATCGACACACTCTCCGCCGGGCCGGGTTCCCCACCCACGGGAGGAAGCGATGACAGCCGGCCGGCGCTTCGGCGCCGGGCGTTGTTACTCGGTTCCCAATAAACCCGACGGAGGGGGCAATGACAGCACAGGAACTGGTTACCAAGTCGCTCGAGGCTTACCGCAAGGGCCAGGCGATAATCGAGGACTGCGACCGCGCCGGCGTGGCACCGACGCCGGAAAGAGTCGCCGAGGCCAACCGCTGGTTCGACGAAGCCGACTCGTGCAAGCAGCGCGCCGATGCTGCCAAACGCCAGGCCGATCTCAAGAAGTGGCACGAACTCCCCGAGCGCCGCTTCCCGATCGGCGGCGATGACGACGATCCGCCGCCCGAGGACGATGCGCGCACGGCCCGGCGAGGACTCGGCACGACGCGCACCGCGCTGGAGCTGGCCGATCCGCGCTTCAAGTCGCTCGACCCGCGGATCGCCTCTTGCCGGCCCGCCGAGTTCAAGCGCGCCTTCGAGGCTTACGTCCGTTTCGGCGAGCGCAGCCTCACGCTCGAGGAGCGCAAGGCCCTGAGTTCGCTGACCGACGCCGAAGGCGGATTTCTCGTCACCGAGGAGTTCCGGGTCGAGGTGATCCGCAAGCTCCGCAACCTGGTTTATATCCGCCAGCACGCGACCGTGATTCAGACCAGCGCGGGCGCCGTCGCATTTCCCAGCCTTCGAGCCCGCCGACAGCCAGACCGCGCCGCCGCAAGTGGCCCAGAACGCGGCGATCCCGCAGGCCAATCTCACCAATCTCTTCGGCAAGATCCAGTTCACGCCCCACAAGCGCGCGGTCATCATCCCGATCCCGCTCGAACTCGTGGAGGACGCGGTGGTCGATGTCGGCTCGCTGCTGACCGACTTTTTCGCGCTGCGCTTCGCCGAAATCGAGGAGAACGACTTTATCAACGGCATCGGAGTCAACCAGCCGCTGGGACTGATCAACGCGCCCAATCTGCCGAGTCTTGCGATCGCGGGAAGCACCACCAACATGGTGCCGGAGGACCTCATCAAGACGGTCTATGCGATGCGCGCGGTGTACCGCCGCGACGCTACCTGGCTGATGCATCGCCTGGTCGTGCAGGCCGTGCGCCTGTTCCGCACCAATATCGGCGGCGCCGGGACCGGCAGCTTCCTCTTCCAACCTTCGTTCCAGGCCGGCGAGCCGCCCACACTGCTCGGCTTCCCATTGCTCGAGAGCGAGTTCATGCCGAATCCCTACACCGGCGCCGCGGGCACTCCGATGGCGCTCTTCTCGAACCTGAAATTCTACTGGATCGTCGACCGGATCGACCTGATGGTCCAGCGGCTTGAACGAACTCTACGCCGGCAACGACCAGGTCGGCTTCCGGATGCGCAAGCGCTACGACGGTGCGCCCGTCCTCGCCGACCCATTCCAGTTCTTAACGCGTAACTGACCTCGCAGGCGTAGCCGAGAGGTCATCCTGAGCGAAGCGAAGGATCTCGACGAAGTGAAGACCCATGAAGGCACGAAGCTCAGAGCAACCCTCTCCCGGCCTCTCCTTTGAAGAGAGAGCGCGCGCCGGAACAGACGCGAGGCGGGTGAGGTTTCTTTGTGCCTTCCCGGTGATCTCAGGACAAGGAGCAGAGGCAAATGCAGGGATTAGAAGATCTTTTCGTAACCACTGAAAACGCTCCGACCGTCGCGGCACAATCGATGGCTGCCTCCGCGACTGTGCATGGCTCAGCGGTCAAGACCCAGGACCGCGAGTCGATCGTGGCCGAGGTCCACGTCGGAACCCTCACCGGCTCTCCGACCGGCGGGACGGTCACCGCGATACTCGAGGAATCGGCGAGCGGCAGTGGCGGATGGGCCCAGGTCAGCGACCCCATTCTCGGCAACCTGCAGGTGGTTGCCAACTACAGCGACACGTTGCCGGAGATCCTGCGGATGCGCTACCTGGCGGGCGCCAATGGCAAGCAGCCGTATGTGCGCATATCGATCACGACCGCGCTGACCGGCGGAACTTCGCCGACCGCGATCGTCGCGGCCAACATCCTGAAGGGCGGCTTGCGATACGCGGGAGCGCAGCCCGGCGTCGGTTCGTATCCGCAGACGGTCGGTTCCGGACTGACTAACTAACCTAGTCCCCCTTCCATCAAGGGAAGGGGGACCATTCCCCTCTCCAGAAGGGAGAGGGGCCAGGGGTGAGGTTCTTGGAGGAAACGCGTAAGTGGGTTTGTTAGTACAGCTCTCCGATGTGCATACCTACTTGCAGCTCGCAAGCGGGTTCACCACCGACGATTCGCTGCTGACGCAGATCATCACCAACGTCTCCGCCGCGATCGAGTCCTGGTGCCGCCGCTCCTTCAGCTCGGTCAACTCCTGCTCCGACACTTTTGACGGCCCCGCGCCGAGCTTCGCCCTGAACAATCGCCCGGTCGTGTCGGTCTCCGCGCTGATCGATCGGAGCCAGAGCGCGAACAACGAGATTCTCGGCGCCGGACCGGGCGCGACTTTCTCCGGCAATCTGCGCAATGCGCCGCTGCTGCCCGGCACCGTCCAGATCGTCGCGGGCGTCCTGCCCGGCGGCGCCGGACAAGGCGTGGTTGCGACCGACGACGGCAACGGGAACCTCACCGGCGCCGGAGTCGCGGGCGGCTCGACGATTAACTACTCCTCCGGTGCCTACCTGTTGAACCTCAGCGCCCCGGTCGCGTCAGGGCAGAACGTGGCCGCCGCGTATGTTCCCAACAGCGCGATCATCTCGCCACAGCTTTACTCGATCGACGCGCAGCGCGGGCTCGTCTTTCCCCTGCCGCAGCCGCCGCCGAACTTCCCGATTCCCGCCGGCCTCTTCACCTTCCTCGATCTCAAGCCGCAGTGGGGCGCCGGCTTCCGGCGATGGCAAATCAACTATACTGCGGGATTTTCCTCCGTCCCGCCCGACGTGCAACTCGCCGCCCTGATGACTATCGCCGGCCGCTACAACCGCCGCGACGCGCTCGCCCAGGAGCAAGTCGGCGATTATCGCTACAGCACGCAGACCGGGCCCGGCTCCGGATTCCCTCCGGAAGTCGAGCAATTACTCAGTCCGTGGAGAGAGGTAGTCATTTGAACCGGAAAACCTCAGCCGCCGTCGCATCCGCTCCGGCACCCTCTCCCTTTAGGGAGAGGGCTGGGGAGAGGTCCTGAAAGTAGGAGCCTGAAATGAGACAGGTCACATTTGTCGGGCGTGTTGTCGAGATTTATCGCGAGCTGCCCTGGAGCGCCTACGGACGCGAGGTCCCCGAGGGACACCCGCCCGACGAGAAGCCGGCGCGAATCAACCTCGAGGCCACCGGCGCGCTCGAGCTCGCCGCCATCGTGCCGCCCGAGGCCGCCGACGACCTCGAGGTCGGCTCGATCGTGAAAGTCATCCTGGCCCACGGTTCCGAGGCGGAGCTCGCCGGCTTCGAGGGAATGCGGCGAGCGGGATGAGCCGCCGGCCGTCATCGATGTTCATCTGTGACTACTGACTTATGATTGCCGGCGCCTTCAACGAATGGTTCACGCTATACCACAAGAGTCCGGTCGCCGACGGTCAGGGCGGATGGACCTACACCTGGACGCAGTATGCCACCGAACGCGGCCGGATGAGCTGGCTCGGACGCGCCGCCTCGAAATCCGAGGAGCGGCTTGTCGGTCCACAACTTCAGGAGTGGGCCTCGCATCTCTTCTTCTGCCGTCCAGGAGTTCCGATCGAGCGTGGCGACCAGGTCTCGGACTCCAGTGGCGTCAACTATCTGGTGCTCGTCGTGCGAACGCCGAGCGCGACGCCCCGCCGGCATCTCGAATGCGAGTGCCGCGAAGTGCAGCAAGGCGCATGAAGAACCTCACCCGCCGCCCCTGCGCTCCGGCATCCCCTCCCACGCGCCGGTGGCGATTTAGGGAGAGGGCTGGGGAGAAGTTCCTTGGCTGACCCGATCATCACATGGAATGCTGGCGGTATCCTCGATTCGGTCGGCGACAAGGTCGAGCGCGGGATGAACCTCGCGGTGGCCTTTCTGGCGGCCGAGGCGAGCAATCTCGTCACGGTTCCCGGGCTTGGCGAGCCGTCCGCACCCGGCCAACCGCCGCTTCTGCAGAGCGGGATCCTGCACGCGAATATGGACTTCGAGGTCGAGCGCCGGAGCGACGCGATTCACGGCTTCTTCGGCGTCCGAAACGACGTAGCCTACGCGCTGCGACTGGAACTGGGATTCGTCGGCGTCGATTCACTGGGCCGGCATTACGATCAGGCGCCGCGCCCTTTCCTGCGCCCGGCGCTTCTGCGCAATCGCGATCGAATTATCCAAATCCTCGCCAGCGAGGCACAAGAGTAACGATCGATGAACACCGGTAGACACGGTCCCCCTGGAAGGCCTCGCCGTGACAAAGCTGGCTGCCATCTCAACCGTTCATCGGTGTTCATCCGTGGTTTCTCTGTCTCTTCCCCGGGGTTGTAGTGAACGCGCTCACGCAGGCGGTCTACAATTTGTTGCAAGCCGACTCGACTCTGGCCGGTCTGTTGGCGAGTTATCAGGGCGCGCCCGCAATAGTCACCGCGAGCCCCGTACCATACGGCGTTCCCCGTCCCTACCTCGTAACGGCGCAGCCGCTCCACGACGAAGCATTCGACGGCAAAAATACCACGCTGGGCCGCATCATCCATCAGGATGTGCGCGTGGTGACCGACGCATCCGGGAGCTCGCAATTGATCGACGCGATCGCCGAGCGCGTCCGCTCGTTGCTCCATCGCCAGTCTCTGGCCGTAGCCGGTTACACGATGATCGTCGCCGACGTGAGCGGCCCGGTGTCCGCGCCCAGCGATCCGCGGGTCATGATGCTCGCGCTCACGGCGCGCTTCGTCCTGGTCTGAGTCAGATAATGCATACTCCGTCCGATACACTCACCACGTTCGATGGCTATCCACGCAGGTTGGTTGTTCTCTGTCAAGGAGGCTTGAATGGCTACTCCACTTAGCGGAACTGCGGTTTTGGTGCTGGCCCAGACCGCGGCCACCTCCGTGACCGGCGAGGCGTTTGGCGCCGGCAACGGGACGGCGACCACCTTCAGCCACACGATGGCGAATCGGCCGATTCAGCCGGGCACGGTCACGATCGCCGTCGGCGCGGTCAGTGCGACCGACGATGGCAGCGGCAATCTGGCCGGCGCGGGCGTCGCTTCCGGATCGACGATCGATTACCTGACCGGCGCGGCGACGCTGAATCTCGCCTCTGCTCCCGCCAACCTCGCAGCCATCACGGCAAATTACACCTGGATAACCTACGCCGCGGTGGGTTCGCAGACCCAAGCCAAGTTTGACGAGCGGACCAAGGCCATCGATATGACCAACAAGTCGAGCCGCAATAGACAATTCATTCCCGGTGAGTACGACGCCACCGTCACGCTGGATCATCTATATGTGCCCACCGACGCGGCCTACCTCCAACTCAAAGGCGCGATGCGAAACGGCACGGTCCTGATGCTCCAGCGGCAGGAGAGCGGCGCGGCGCTCGAGCAGGCCAATGCGATCGTCACGCAGATAAGCGGCGACTTCAAGGACAAGACGCCTGCCACCGTCGCGGTCACGTTTCAAGTGACCGGCAACTGGACGGCCTGATGCGGGTACGATCACGATTCGCCCATCCCGGGCCAGTGTGACTACTCACTGAGATTGAGATCGTCAATGCCGAATCAGGAACGCACGTTCGAAGCCGGCGGAAGGTCATACACTATCCGCTTCACCCAGAACGCGCTCTACCGCCTGGAGAAGGAATTGGGTCGGCCGCTGGCCGTCGCGCTGCGGTCGCTCGGGATTGTCGAGCTGCAGGTGATGATGTGGGCAGGCCTGGAGGGAGCGCGCCTGAAGCGGCGCTCAGAGGACGCTCACAATGGGCACGGCGCCGACGTGACCGGATCGGATCGCCCCTACACCATCGAGGAGGTCGGGGACATCTTCGATGAACTCGGCGGCGCTTCTGCCGCCGCCCCGATCATCATGGATGCGTGGCGCGCGGCGATGCCGCGCCGGGAGAACATCGCGGATGCGGACCGCAGTGACAAGGACCCTACCGAGATCGCATAGCGCCGGCCTCTGCACCGGAAGAAGCACGATGGGACGATCTTCTCATGCTGGCGATCGAACTGGGCCTCACGCCCGATGCGTTCTGGCGTTCCACGCCCCGAGAGATCTCGCTTCATGTCCGCGCTCATGCTCGTCGCGCAAAAGCTCGGACCCGGCGCGACCTCGCGTTCGCCTGGCACGTCGCGGCCTTCCAGCGGGTCGAGCGGCTTGCGCCCCTGAAGGAGATTCTGCGGCCGCCACGCGAGCGTGCGCCGGAAGAAGATCTCGATCGCCGCGGCCGGGAACACGAAGCAATCGTCGTCCAAATGCGGCGCGCCGCCAGATAGCCACCGCGGCTTGAACCCAACTACCTGCGATGTCTGACGAAATCCTCGGCACGGCTCGAATCGAGATCGTCGCGAGTCTCGACACTCTGAACGCCGATCTCGAATCGGCGCGCGCGCAGGTTTCGGAAACGAGCGGCGCGTTCGAGTCCGCCCTGAACCTGGCTGGGGATCGGATGCTTGACACGATCGTCGACGCCGGGAGGGCCAAGGACGTGTGGCTGTCATTGGGCGACGCCGCACTCGGACTCGCGAGCGACGTCGAGAAGGCAGTCCTGCAATTGACGGTCCTGAACCCGCTGCTCAACGCACTGTCCGGCGGCGCGACCCAACTCCCGACATTCAGTCTGTCGTCGGTCGGCGACGCGCTGGCAGGCGTTTTCGATTCCACCGGTTTCGCGAGCGGCGGTTCTTTCGACGTCGGCGGCAGCGGCGGCACGGACAGCCAACTTGTAGCCTTTCGCGCCACTCCGGGCGAGCACGTGAAGATCGGTCCCGACAACGATCGCGGGCCTGCCGGCGGCATAATGTCGCGGTCAACGTCCACAACTACTCCGGCGCACAGGCCACCACCCGCACGCGCAGCGACGGGCGCGGCGGCAAGACTATCGACGTGATAATCGGCAACCAGATGGCGCGCGACGTGCGCACCAACGGCCCGCTCGCCCAGTCGATCCGCGATCAGTTCGGCAGCGCCCCCGTCCCGGTGAAGCGATGACTCCCATCTGGCCCGCGATGCTCCCGCAGTACCTCCTCACGCGCAACTACAAGGAGGCCGCGCCCAGTCTCACCGTCCGCACCCAGATGGACGCCGGGCCGGCCAAGGTGCGCCGCCGCTTCACCGCCGGCGTCCGGATGGTCGAAGGGATGATCGTCTGCGACGAGGACCAGCTCGACGCGCTCGACGACTTCTACGTCAACGATTGCGCCGGCGGCGCATTGAGCTTTTCGTGGACGATGCAGCGCCGGCAGCGCGACACCGCCTCGCCGGCTATCCCCGACTCCGACACGAGCCAGGTCGGCGACACCAGCCTGCTCGCGCTGATCTTCGTCGGCCTCAATACCTTCCGATTCGCCAAGCCGCCCGAATACGCCGACGCCGGCGACGGCAGGCATTACGAAGTGACTCTATACCTGGAGATTCTGCCATGAGGAGAAGAGGTAACCACCGATGAACACAGATGCAGCCGCACCGATGAACGCCGAGAAATGTTTTCTCTCGCACCGCGCTCCGCGACGGCGGAGCTGGCTGCTCGGATCAGTGTTCATCAGTGTCCATCTGTGGTTACTGCCTGCTCTTGCTCTGGCAGCGCCCTACGTCTCGCCGTCGCCGATCGTCAGCGCCAATCCCGGCCAGGACGACTCGCTCGTCCCGCGCTACGTGGCGCCCAGCGCCGGCGACTTCGAGCGATGGGAGATCAACTGCCTGCTCGACGGCACCTGCGGCCCGATCACTCCGGTCCTCGGCCCCGGCACGGTCGGCCTGCCGGTGATCGTTCCGCCTACGTGCTCGAATGCCGCCACGGATTGCACGCTGGCGATCAACGGCGCGATCGCGACCGCGCAGAGCGAGTGCGCGATCGTTGTCCTGCCGCAGACCATATCGAATGTATGGACGCTCGCCGCCGGTACGAGCTTGAATCTTGGGACGGGAGCCGCGACTCCCGGCTGCGTTACCGTCTACGGCCAGGGCGGTGGCACCAACGAAGGCGCCGAATCCCCGATGGGCACCATCATCAAGTGGGCGCCCTCCAGCTCGCTCTCCGGGCTTACGCCGATCGTCACGGCGCACGACGTGATGCACTCCGCGCTGATCGGCGTGACGCTCGACGCGACGTCCGCTTCGAGCGCGAACCAGCAGAACACGATCGGCCTCAAATACGACTCCGACAACAACCCGGCGTCGGGCTTCAACAACTTCCGGGGACTGACTATCCGGGGCGTCCACTACGGCGTGGTGTACGGCACCGCGAGCACCACCGCCGGCCCGACTTATCGCGCCGATTCGACCGACCTGGAGAACTTCCTTATCCAGTGCGACGGGACCACCTCCAGCGTCGGCGTGCTGATCAACGGCGCGAACGCCGCCCAGATGAGCAAGATCCGGCAGGGCAACGTCCAGCAGTGCGGAATCTACTTCCGCGATGTCGTGAGCAACGGCTCCTGGCGCGTCGAGCAGGTGAACGGCTCCAACGCGATCGGCGCTTCGAGCGCGGCCTTCCAGGTCGATTCAGGGGTCATCTCCACGCCGGATTTCGTCGAGAACGAGAACGAGGGCAACGTCACCTATTCGATGCACGACAGCGCCTGCAACAGCTCCTACCAGCGCGCGACCAACTGGATCGGCAATCAGTGTTCAACGTCTCGATTCCGACCGCCACGCTGCCCGCCTGGAGCCAGAACACCGCGGTCGCGCTGGGCGCCTACGTCGTTCCCGGATGCAACAACGCGGGCGGGTACTCATTCGTCGCGACGGCATCGGGAACCACCGGCGGATCGTGCCCGACCTTTCCCGCAGCTCACCGCCTCGCGATCGGACGGCGCGATCGCGAGCGGCTCGAATATCCTGACCGGCACTGCGTTCTACCCGCAGATCAAGGACGAGTTCATCACGATTAACGGCGCCGGTCCGAGCGGCGGCAACCTTCAGACCCGCGTCGCGGCCTACCTCAGCAGCACCCAAATTGCCCTGATGGGCTATGCGGGCACGACCGTCGCCTCCAGCGCGACCTACACCTATCAGACGCATTTCGTGACCGATGGGACCGTCATCTGGGCGCGAACCGGCGTGAGCGGAACGCCGATTCAGGCCGGCTCGGTGCTGATCGACGGATGCGATTTCGTCAACTCGATCGGCAACAACGGCGGCGCCTGGGACGGCACCGAATCTCACGCCCTGGATCGTCGGCGGCAAGAACGGCGTCGCCAACGCGTCGGTGCTCTCGATGCAGGACTCTGGGACGTCCTGGTTCAAGGGATGCTCCGGACCGGCGCAAGGATATCTGGTCGCGATCACCAATGGATCGGTCACCGCCGGCGCGCGGCCGAACAATCTCTCCGGCGGATCGCTGATGTCGGCCTCGGGCACCAACACCGGCAACATCTTCCTCGGCGACGACCAGCAGGTCGCCTTCCAGCGCACCGCCGCGACCGTGCTGCATCTCTACGGCGCCGGCCTCGACGTCCTGCCGCTCGCGCTGAACTACTCGGCGGCAGGCACTCCCGTGCCCGACCTGCGGATCGCTCCAGGCGCCCGCGCATTCGCTGGTATGCGTCTCCGACGCGGCCACCGTCTGCACCGCGGGAACGCCCTACGCCAGTGGCGGCACCGGCCCTTGCCTGCTGAGCTGCACCGGCAGCACGTGGAACGAGACCGGCGTCCCATGCTGGTGATGCTGAACCTCACCCTGGCTCGCATCGCGCCGGGGACGCTTCGCTCCGGCATCCCTCTTGTAGGGGCGACTCGCGAGTCGCCCGGATGCGGCGGGCGGGTCTCGACCCGCCCCTACAAATAAGAGATGCCCGCGATCGCACACACGCCGCTCGCGCCGCCGGTGATTCTCTCGGCGCGGTCCGACGACTATGCGATGGCGAAGGATAGCGACGGGTCGGGCACCCCGCGCATCCTGGTCCAGCTCGATCTCTCTGCGCTCCAGCAGTTCGCCCAGCCCGCGCGGCAGGCCGCCGGCGCGATCCCGAAAATCTCCGGCGTACGCGTCCAGTTCCGCCGCGGCGCCCTCGACGGCACCACCAACGGCGCCGCCGCCTGGTCATCCACGCAAGCCTACGTGGTCGGCGATACGGTAACCGATTCGAGCGGGCAGTTCTGGATGTGCGTCATCCCGAACACCGACCATCCGGTTGGGACGACGCAGGCGCCCGCCGCATGGTCGGGCGCGACCGCCTACAACGTGGGGGATTTTGCTGCCTACGGCGGCGGCGTATGGCTCTGCCTCGAAGCCAACGCCAACCAGGCGCCCGGCACGCTCGACCTGAGCGGCAATCCGTACTGGTCGCCGGCCAGCGCGCCGCCCTACTGGCATCTGATCTCCAACGGCGTCACGCCCAGCTCGGCGCCGGCGGCGCCGTGGACCGAGATGGGCCTCCAGACGCTCAGCCGCTTCATCTACATCCATCCGGTGAGTCCGTCCGTGCTCTACGCGATCCGGATGCGCTACGAGATGACCGACGGATCGGTCACTCCGTGGGCCACGATCGCCAACTCGACCGTGGCCGGGCAGACGACTCTTCCGCCCGACGTGAGCGGCCTCGGAGCGATCGACGCGGGCGACGGAATCGCGCAGCTTAGCTGGACGCCGCTTCACCTGGTCGGCGCTCGGCGAGTATGAAATCCGGCTCGGCGCGAGCTGGGCAGCTGCGTCGCTGGTGGCGCGCGCGCGCACCACCAACTTTTCGATCCGGGTGCCCAACGGCAGCTACACCTTCTGGCTCGGCGTGCGCGACACCAGCGGCAACTACAGCCCCGACCCGCAATCGGTCGCGGTGACCATCTCGGGCGGCGTCGGAGGAGGCGCAGGCGGCGGGATGGTCGTAATCACCGACGCCGACTCGCCCTACAGCGTCCCGGCCGGAATCGCGATCGTGATCGTCGGCGAGGCGACCGCCGCCAACGTCACGATCGACCTGCCCGCCGCCGCCGGCAGCTCGAGGCCGATCGCGGTCAAGAACCGCAGTGCGTTCGAGACGATAATCACGCCCGCCGGCAGCGGACGCGATCGACGATAACCAGTCGCCGTGGCCGATCGCGAAGAACAATTCGCTCAACCTGATCGACGCCGAGGCCGGCCGATGGGCGCTGCTCGCGCAGACCTGATGCGCCGCGCGCTCGCCCTCGCGATCGCGGCCGCGATCCCGATCGTCCTCGCGCCTCGCGCCGAGGCCAGCCTCGGCTTGTCCACCTGGTCAGCGGGATCGCCCAACACGCTCGGCTTCGTCGCATCGTCCACAGCGATTGAGAGCGGCACCACCGTCAAGCCCGCCGCCCCGACCGGGATTGCGGTCGGCGACCTAATGCTGATGTGGGTGACCTACTACAACACGGCGACGATCACCGGGCCGACCGGGTGGTCCGCCGGGCCGGGTGAGAACGCCCTCAGCTATGTCATTACGCAGAGCTACTACAAAAACGCGGCCAGCGGAGACACCGCCGGGACCCAGTACACGGTGAGTTTCAGCACCACCGCCTACGCAGTCGCGAAAATCTACCTGTACCGCAACAACGGGGCTAACGCGAACACAAGCATCGACGTGGACGGCGGAACTCATGTGGCCGGAGAAACGTATATGTCCTGCGCTGGGCTCACAACCAGCCAAACCGCCGATTGCTACGTTTGTGGCGTCGGCTGCGAGGCCAACACCTTCAGCTTCGCCGCCGGGCTGCCTGGCAACCAGTCGCTGACGGCCTATTCCGCTGGCTCGAACTGGTGTCAGGGAGTTAGCGACACCGGGTCTTATGTCTCCGGCACTACCTACGCCGATACCAACACGACGACCACGGGTTCGGCGTCGGTCTCGTTCGCGATCCTGCCCGGCACGACGCCGACCCCAACCCCGACGCCGACTCCAACCCCGACTCCAACGCCCACTCCTGCCGCAACTCCCACCCCGACTCCAACGCCTACGCCGACTCCGACTCCGACGCCGACTCCAACTCCGACGCCGACCCCCACGCCGACCAAGACCCCGACTCCAACTCCTACACCGACTCCCACGCCGACTCCGACTCCCACGCCGACTCCCACGCCGACTCCCACGCCGACTCCTACTCCGACCCCGACGCCAACTCCCACTCCAACGCCGACTCCTACTCCGACGCCGACCCCGACTCCCACTCCGACCCCGACTCCCACTCCGACGCCGACTCCCACTCCGACCCCGACGCCGATCCCGGTCTATCTGAGCGAGCAGGGCAACTGTTCCGCGACCGCGAATTACAAATGCACGGGCGCCGGCGCTCCCTATCCATGCTGCACCGGCGCGGGCACCGGCAGCGGCGCCGGGCTATGCAGCGCCAATCCCGCCGATCGCGAGTTCCGCACCGACAACGGGCGGTCCTGCTGGTGGGACGGCTACCGATGGAACCTGCTCGAAGCCGCCGCGCCCAGCTCGCCGTGCGCCCGGCTCTCCGCACACGCTAAGCGCCACGCCGCCCGACACAATCTGCGATTCGTGCATCCCGCCGGGAGCGACCCCGCGATGCTCGAGCAACCACAACCCGGTCTCGTGCGGATCGCGGACCGAGTCGAGCTGCTTCCTGATGGACGGCTCGGCCGGAGACGAGGGCGCTTATGGGACATGACAAGCTGCGCGCGCTGCTCTGCGGCCTGCTGCTGCTCGGCCTCGTGAGCGCGGCCCGCGCCGGAATCCCGCCCTGTCCGAGCGGCAGCGTCTGCTACGTCAACAACAGCGGCCCGACCACGCAGACGCTCGCGAGTTCGATCGCGCTGAGCGTGCCGGCTGGTACGGCTTCAGGGGAGCTTCATGTGGGCCTGCCTCGCGCACAGCTCGGGGACGGCCAGCCGGCGGCGCCTTCCGGATGGACCTTCGCGCACGGCGGCCAGCGACGGCACCTACGCGCGCTCGGATTGCTACTACCGCTTCGCCGGCAGTCGCGAGCCTCGACCTACACCTGGACCGGCGTCGTCTATTCCTTCGGCGATCACGACCTACGAGAACGTCGCCGACCCGACCTTCGAGGACACCTTCACCACCAACGACGGCGCCAGCAGCACGCGGACTTTCGCGCTCGGATATCCGAGCACGGCGAACGACGCCATGTGGGCTTTTTCGGAGACGCGGGCAGTAGCAGTATCTCAAGCCCGACCGACATGCTGACGCGCTATCTCCAGAATTGGAGTGCCGGTCTACTACGGCTGCTCTCCGGCGACAAGATACTGAGCGGCACGTCGATGCCCGCCGATACGACGGCAGCGGCTACACGGATGCGAGCGCGGTCGCCGAGGCGCTGCTCCATGCGCCGACTCCCACCGCGACTCCACGCCGACTCCGACGCCAACCCCGACTGTGACCCCGTTGACCCCCACGCCGACGCCGACACCGACGCCGACTCCAACTCGGACTCCCACGCCTACGCCGACGCCGAACGGAACGCCGACGCCGACTCCGACTCCAACCCTGACTCCGACTCCAACTCCGACTCCACCCCGACTCCGCCCGCGACGCCGACGCCCTGTCCGCTGCCGACGCCGAACGGCCCGCCGATCGAGTCATCGGATTGCTACCGCGAGACGCTGGACCTGTCGGCGGGCGGCGCGCCCGGCCAGCCGGAACCGGGCGGCGGAACGCCGCGCTTTCTCCAGTGCCGATCACCTACAACGGCGTGCCGCAGGTCTGCATGTCCACCGGATGCCCGGCGACGATCGAATGCGCAACTATCTGTCCATAGCGCTCGCGGTCGCGCTCGCGGCGACGCTCGCGGTGACGTTCGCGGTGACGTTCGCGGCCGGGCGCGTCGATGCGTGCTGTCTCGGCAGCACGCCCGCCGCCACTGCGACTCCCCGACGCCGACTCCACCGCCGACTCCACGCCGACTCCGACTCCGACGCCAACTCCCACGCCAACGCCGACGCCGACTCTACCAACACCGACACCCACGCCGACCGCAACGCTCACTCCAACCCCGACCCCGACATCGACCGCGACTCCAACCGCGACGCCCACTCCGGCGCCGGCGGATGCTGTTCGCGAGTATGGGCCAGTCGCTCGACACCGCCTTCCAGTCCTT
>CAWHNS010000004.1:0-47506 GCA_963830715.1 uncultured delta proteobacterium | reverse complement strand
TGCCATCCGATCCGTTGACCACCGAGCGCAACAGCACGTTGACCTGATGGGCCACGTCGGGCGATATCGCGCGTTCCAAGACCTGCGGCGTGTGCGTCAGGATGCGGCGGCCCTCGGCGTCGTAGGCGGCCTTGACCACGAACGGCCGCATCACCAGGCCGCCATTCGCGATCGCGGCGTACGCGACCGCAAGCTGTATCGGCGTCATCGCGACGCCCTGCCCGAATCCATGATTGGCGAGATCGATTTCCTGCCAGGTCGAGGGCGGGCGGAGCAGGCCCGCCGCTTCGCCGGGCAGGTCGATACCGCTCCGGCGTCCGATTCCAAAAGCCCGAAGTCCCTGGTAGTAGCGCTGCGAGCCTAACGCCAGCGCGATTTTGGCGGCTCCGATATTCGAAGAGACTTCGATAATCTCGCCCAGATCGAGCCATCCGTGATGCCCGTGATCGTGGATACGGCGCCGGCCGATCTGGAACTCGCCCTGCTCGCAATAGATCTTGTGATCGGGCGTGATGGTTCCGTCTTCGAGCGCGATCGCGCCGAGAATTCCCTTCATGGTGGAGCCCGGCTCGAACGCATCCTCAACCGCCGGGTCGTGCAATCGATCGTGGAGCTCGGACGGATCGACGCTGGCGTTGGCAATCGCCATCACTTCGCCGGTGAACGGATCGAGCACGATCGCGCTGCCGCTGCGCGCGCCGCTTGCGCGCACCTGATCGGCGAGCTCGTTCTCCGCCAGCGACTGGATCTCGGAGTCGATGGTCAGTTCGACGCGCGCCCCGGGTTCGGGACTCCGCAGCGCGAGCGGGCTGTCGAGTATCGGATGACCGAGCGCGTCGCGATAGAAGCTGACGACGACCGGCTCGCCGCGGATCATATGATCGTATTGTGATTCAACCCCGGAGAGCCCCTGACCGTCCATCCCAGCCAGCCCAACCACTCCTGCGGCCAGATTGCTCTCCGGGTAAAAACGCTTGTATTCGCTGAGCACGCCGATACCGTCGAGCCCCGAGCGCTTCCGCCGCCTCGCCGCGTTCGGGCGCGAGATGCCGCGCGAGCCACACGAACGGCGCCCGATGGCTAAGGCGCGATTGCAGTTCCGCAGCCGACAGTCCCAGCTCTTTCGCGAGCCGCGCGCGCTGCGCCGGCGTGCTGCTCTCAATCAGCTTCTTCGGACGCGCGTAGACCGAGCGCGTCTCCGCGGACAGAGCGAGCGGCTCGCCATTCCGATCGACGATCGGGCCGCGCGCCGCGGCGAGCCGCAGCTCTCCGGTATGCTCGCTGCGCGCCAGCGAACTCAGGGCGGGCCCGTCAAGCGCCACCAGCTCGACCAGGCGCATCGCGGCCATGAGAAACAGTCCGGTCATCACCAGCCACAGCGTCCCGATTCGGGCCCGGCGGCGCATGAGAACCGGCTTCACGGCGCCATCACCACCTGTCCATGCTGGGGCGCCCCGAGATGATAGTGAGCGGCCAGTGCCCGCAACCGCTGATGAGATCCGAGTTGCGCGACTTCAAGCCGCAGGCGCCGGTTCTGCTCCTGCTGCTCGCCGATTTCCTTCTTCAATTCCGAGAGTCGATAGCCCTGCGCGGTGACTTCGAGCCGCACCATCAGGGTGCCGAATACGATTGTGACGATCACGAGCGCCAGGATGGACGGCACAAGCCTCGACGCCGTCTTGACCGGTTTCACGCGACGGTTCATGAGGCGCTGCGCTCCACGCATCTGAGCCGCGCGCTGCGGGCCCGGGGATTTTCGATGACCTCCGCGGGCTCGGGCCGCATCGCCTTGCGGGTGATTGCTTTGAACTCGCCGGTTTCCACCAATTCGCGGAAGCGCCGCTTCACCGCCCGATCTTCGAGCGAATGATACGAAATCACCGCCATCCGGCCGCCTTCGGCCAGACGCGCCGGCGCGTGCGCGAGCAGCGCCGCGAGGCTTTCGAGCTCGCGATTGACCGCGATGCGGAGCGCCTGGAATGTTCGGGTTGCCGGATGGACTCCGCCGCGGCGGCGCGGACCGAGCGCACGCTCGACCAGGGCGCGAAGTTCGTGCGTGGTCGAGATGGGCGCGCGATGGCGGGCTTGCACGATCAAACGCGCGATCCGGCGCGATGCCCGCTCCTCGCCGTATTCATACAGTATCCGCGCCAGCTCGCTCTCGCTCTCGTGGTTGACTATGTCGGCGGCGCGAAACTCCTGTCGCGGGTCCATCCGCATGTCGAGCGGCCCGTCGTGGCGGAAGCTGAAACCGCGCTCAGCGTCTTCGAGGGCAAAGCTGTTCATTCCCAAATCCGCTATAATCCGGTCCACGCGCTCGGCGCCGATCCGGTCGAGGACGGCGTCAAGCTCGGCGAAGTCGCCATGATGCAGCGTAACTCTCGCGCCGAAGCCGGCGAGCCGATCGCGCGCGATCGACAACGCCGCCGGGTCTCGATCGATCCCAACGAGGCGCGCGCTGGTGGCCTCGAGCAGCGCTCGCGCGTGGCCTCCGGTCCCGACGGTCACATCGACAATCGTTCGCGGTTCGTTCGCCGCGAGCAGCCCGGTCACTTCCGCCACCATGACCGGAACATGAATCCGTTGGGTGAGGTTGCCGCTCATGTCGATTTCAATCGCCGCGCCCATCACGATCTACAAATCCAGCTTCTCCAGGAATGTCGGATCGCCCACGATCAATTCGATGTTCTTGAGATAGCTATCGAGGGCCTCGCGGTCCCAGAGCTGGAACCGATCGACCATCGCAGAGAAAGTCGCATCGCGCTTGAGTCCCGCGAACTCGCGCAACTTGGCCGGGACGATGATTCGCCCCTGCCTGTCCACCTGAACCTCGTGCGCTCCGCCGATGTAAAACATCTGAAACATCCGAATCTCGCGGCCGAACGATTTCTTCTGCGCAACCCGGCCCTCCAATCGCTTCCATTCGTCCGGAAGGTAGAGCTCGAGGCATCGGTCGCCGTCGAAATTGCAATTCGTAATGAAGAGCGTGTCCTGCTTGTCGCGTTGAAGGATTTCGCGCAGCGGGACAGGAATACTGACGCGCCCCTTTTCGTCGAGGGAGTGGTCGAAACGGCCGTTGAACCCCGATGCCACGCCACTAAATTCCCCTAGAGGCCGCAACATCCCATTTATTCCCACTACTTGTCAATGCGCGCACAAATGATTTCAGCAAACGAAAGGCGAAGGTAGGTTTCTATGTGCGCAATTGCCGACAGACTTGCTTGACAGGCCGCAAGGGAATCGCGAAACTCGCGCCCTGTTGCGGCGGCACTTACTGTAACCGAAGACGGTCGCGGGCGCGCATAGCAAGGCGAGCGTGCCCGAGGTGAAAAGGAAAAGACGATGAGGGGTATTTCCCACCTGACTATTCCTGCGATGGTGATCGCCAGCTTGGCCGCGGCGGCGATTCTCCACGCTCCGCCCGCTTATGCGAGAAAGAAGAAGGCCGCCCCTACGCCGACCGCGACGCCGGTCCCCACTCCGATGCCGACACCGGCGCCGGAAGTGAAGCAATGGAACTTCGATCAGGACAAGGCTGACGCCATCGCACAGGGATGGACCGCCGTCGAGGGTGACTGGGTCGTACTGTCCGATCCGACCGCGCCGAGTCCCCCCAATGGGTTCGGACTCGCGGCGGGACGCGAGGTCAAATCCCTGATGAACGGCCTGAACTACTCCGTACTCGCCGTCATCAGCGATCCGACTGAGTATTCGGATTTTACTCTTGAGACGGCGTTCAAAGCCAAGAAGGGATGGTTCGATTGTTCCGGCGGGTTAGTCTTCCGTTACGCCGATCCGAAGAATTACTACGTGCTGAGTGCCGGATGCCCGAGCGACTATTTCGCGCTGACACGGGTTTCCAACGGCAATCCTGAAACACTCAAGCAGACGGTCGTGCCGCTGGACCAGGGCGTTTGGTATCAGCTCAAAGTGGTCGCCGACGGCGAGCACCTGTCGTGCTACTCGAACGACAAGATGGCGTTCGACGTGAGCGACAGCAAAATCAAGCGCGGACGCATCGGTCTTTGGGCCCTCAACGACTCGCAGCCGCTGTTCGATAACGTCAAGCTCACCCTGGCCCCGGGCACTGGCGCTGAGTCGGGTACGTCCGGAGGCGAGGCTCCTTCGGGAGCTCCTCCGGCAGCTCCGCCGCGGATGCCCGGCGCTCCCGGGAGCCTCCGGCGGCGCACCTCCGCCGTTGCCGCCTTAACCGGCAGAAAAAATCGCTCCGTGCAAATTCCTCCCGCGGCACACGCTTAAGCCTGTGCCCTAGCTCGCCTCGAGTGCCGGCCCGATGCCTTGCGCGAGATCGCATCGCCGCTTAGTCTGATTGTCGATGCCGAATATCGAATCATCCGAACTGCACGTCGAGACCAGGCCGCTGAGCAAGGCCCAGTTCGTCTGGCAGCTGATTCAAGGAATCGGGATTGCGCTCGGGTTGGGACTGCTCTCAGTGATGGAGATCGTCCGCAACTGGTACTTCCGGCTGCTCGATCGCCTGAACGTAAAGGCGCGCCGCCGCCGGGCCAGCCCTTTCCCGCCAGGCAATCCCAACGCCAAACAGCACCCCGAACCAGGAATGTAGCTCCTGCGCGGCGGAGTCCTACGGACGCGTCTTGGAGCCGCGGGACTTTGCGCGCCGTTCGCTAATCCTGCGGATCACCGCGCGCTCGGACTGAGCCTCGCCGGAACCAGACACAGCCTCGCCGGCAGACGCGAGGTTCTCGTCGATAAGCCGCCCAAGGTAACCCGCGAGGTCGTCGTCGAGCACGCGCACCAGCACTTCGAGGTTTGCGGCCTGAGTCATCTTGAGCAGTCCTTCGAGCCGATGCGCATGGTCGTGCTCGCGAATGAGGCGGGCGATCGTGCTCTTCGAAAGCGCGGCCAGCTTTTGGTCGAGCGCGTCTTTGATCCGTTTGAACAGCTCGGCCAACTCCTCTTTCGGCGCCGCCGCGCCGAGCGTGAATCCGCACCGAGGGCATCGCGGGCTGACTTCGGGCGCGAGCGGACCCTCGAAGTCGCATTGGACGATTCTCTTGCCCATCTCGGCCATCAATGGCGCCAACGCTTCGCCCGCGGGCGCACCCAGTGCTTCGATCAAATCGAGCCGCCGCAGCGCATCGAAGTAACGGCGCGCGTCCTCGACAACGGCGGCAAGCTTCTTCATGTCCTCGCGCCATCGTTTGTGTGCCGCTCGATATTCCCGCACGTAACTCCAGCGGAACTGCTGGAATCGCGCCTGGAGACCCTCGAAATTACTGCGCTCACCGACCAGCATCGCAGGAGTCAACTGGCTGCCCAGCAACTGACATTCGCTTTCGAGCGCCGAGATCCTGCCGTCCCTGTCCCGATCGTCGTAAGACCATCTAAGTCCCGTCGCTTGCAGGTAATCACGCATCGCCCATAGGCGTGGCGCAGCCGTCGCTGCCCCGGACATCGTCTCGTATCCGGCGATCGTCTCGAGCGCCTGCTGCCGCCGCTTCGAGTCGGCTGCCGCCTCGATCAGCGCCGTCGGACCACTCGAGGCAAGCGCGACATAGTCCGCGAGCGTGGATTGCCGTTCCAGCGCAACCCTGCCCTGCGCCTCTCTGAGAACAGGAGCGAGAACCTCGCCGGTGCGATGAGCGGCCTCGATTGCGTTGCTCATCGCATCGGCCAGCCGCTTCAGTTTGGCCTTGAGCTCGGGCAACTCGCGGGCCGGTGTGATGGTCGGATCGAAGCGCGAGATGAGCGGCAAGGCGGCGTTGAAGGACGCGACCTGCGGAGCGCCGGCGCCGCCGGGATCGAAGTGCGCCGCTTTCGATTCGAACCGAATCACGTTTGCGCTTCGCTCCGCGAGCCTCGAGAGCAGCGCGTTAATTCGCGCCACGGTATCCGCCGGCGCAAGCGCGCCGCTCCAATGGCCGGGCAGTCGCGCCTGCAACTCGGCGACAGTCAGCTCCGGCGAACTGCCGCCGACGCGGGCCAGCACCAGGGTCTCGAGGATCTGCTTCGCGAGCTTGCCGTCCTCGCCGTTCATTTTTTCCAGCGCGGCGCGCGCGATCTTCAGCGCCGCGCGTCCCGACTCACCCAGGCGCGCCTCGACGCGAGCGCATACCGCCGGACTGGCGAACAGATCGGCGGGGACGATCAGGCCGCGATGAGCGAAGACGTGCGGTTCTCCGTCAGGCGCGAGAACGTCACGCACCAGGCGGGCCAGCTCGGCGATCGATCCGGGCGCATTCGCAATCGCGCGAAGTACGTCGATGCTGAGCGGATGAAACGGGAAGATCGCGCACGGGTTGAAACTGCCCGTATCGACTGCGCGACAAAATTCTTCTACCGCTACTTTCGCCTCGTCCTTCAGGCGGCGGGCTCTGCCGATCGCGACCGTCGCCAACTCGTTGTTGTCAACCGGCGCGACCTCGAAAGCCGACGCCGAAGAGGGCGCTTTGCCTCTGCCCGCAGCGATCACGATCAGCTTCGGGTGCGCGGATTCGCACGCCCGCCCGATCGTAGCCAGATAGTCGCCGGCCGCATCGGATTCGGCGACGTCGAAGTCGATCCCCACGGTTATTGCCGCAGTGCCGAGACGCCGGGCGTGATCGAGCGCGACCGTGAGCGCCTCCGCCACGGGCATCTGGCGCCACAACATCGCATCGCGGCTGTTGATGCCGAGCGCGCGCGCCAACCCGTCGCGTATCCGCGCTTCCAGCGTCTCGCTGCGGCCGCGTCCGGCGCCTTCGAGCGCCAGCGCCAGATGGCGCCGCGGCCGTTCGTCCGGATGCGATCGGTCGAGGGCAAGCAGGTAATTGAGAAAATGCGTCTTGCCGGACCCGGCCGGGCCGCCGATCCAGAACAGTCCGCCGCGGCTTTCGTTCAGCCGCCGGTCAATCGCTTGCAGCGCCCGTTCAGCGCCACGGGTGAGAACGTAACAGCCGATGATTTCCAGACCGGGCTTCGCCTCGATCGCGATCCGGTCGAACGACCAACGGCCCGAGCTCGATAAATTCGCCGATGGACGGTTGGCGTACTCCCCGATGCCCACCCATTTGATTCCTTCCCCCTTATAGTTCACTGCCTGTCCCCCAATTCCCCGATAGCACCTTCGTGTATACTACGTTTTCCTTCCGTCCGTAAAAATCTCCGCTCATGATTCACCAACTCCGGCAGTCTGCCCACGCTTGCGACGGCGAGTTGTCGTAAGTGAACTTATAGCATGGCAATCTGGCGCACAGATTCGACAGCTCCGTGGGCAACGTGTTGGTATTGCCCCCGAGCCACAGGTTGACCTCACCCGCCATCTGGCGCGGAAGCCCGCTCAGTTCGGGCACGACCTTGATGTACAGCGCGTCTTCTTCGCGGCTGGCCGTGGACCATGCGCCCGGTTTCATCAGCGACGGGAAGGCCTGCATCCGGCGATGCGTGGTCGGTCCTTCGACTACGCGCCAGTCGCCGGCGATCTCGATCGAGAGGTGGCGCGGAAATTCCGGCAGCAGCTTGTCGCGCAACTCGGTGTCGGATGACGGAATTTCGCCGAGCGCGCAATCGCGCACGTCATGCCAGTAACGATCGATCGTAGCGCCGGCCGCTTTCCGCTCCGCTTCGCTCTTGTACTGGCCGTTGGTCTTGACGTGGATCCCGTCCGGCGTGACGAGGTCGTAGCCCGCGCCGGAAGGCGCGAGGTATATCGTGCGCGTGGGCGTTTCGATCGGCGGAGGCGCCGGCGATGCATCCGCGTGCGGCATCATGCGGCCCGCGTCGATCGTGCATCCGGCGCCGAGGGCGACCGCCACGACGAGCGCGACCAGGGCGATTCGAAGGCGCACGGCGCGGAGATTTCTGCTGTTCCAGGGCAACTTTGCTAGATGATTCCCGCACGCTTCAGCTCGTCCAGTTCGTCCGCGCCGATGCCGAGCGTCGCGAGCACCTCGGCGTTGTGCTCGCCGAACGCCGGCGGACGCCTGATCGCGCCCGGATCGGGCGGCGCGTCCGAAAACCTGAGCGGCGATCCGAGCACCTTGATGGCGCCGCGCGTCGGGAACTCGCTATCGATCAGCATCGCGCGCGCCTCGACGTCCCGGATCGTCGATCACCTCCTCCATCCTTCGCACCGGCGCGCACGGTATGCCTTCGGCAATCAGCATATCTACGATCGCCTCGCGGCCGAGCGTGCGCGTCCATTCGGCCACGATCGCGTCGACCTCGTCTGCGATCCGCATTCGGCGCCGTGGTCCTTGTAGCGAGGATCAGCGACCAGCTCCTTACGCCCCATCAGCGCGGCGCAAGACCTCCAATGGGCTTCGGTCAGGCAGAAGATCAGCACTTCGCCGTCGCGGGCGGGATAAACGTTGCACGGCGCCGCGCCCCAATGCCGATTGCCGAGCCGCTTGAACTTGCGGCCCTCGAGCATCTGCGCGACCAGGCTGGTCATCGCGGGAACGCACACGTCCAGCATCGCGACTTCAACCCGTTGCCCACGCCCGGTGCGGCCGCGCTGGATAAGCGCGGCCAGGATCGCGCTCACCAGATGACTCCCGGTGCCCATGTCGATAAAAGTTGCGGGCGTCTTCACTCCGCTGCGATCGGCGAACCCGGTCACGCTGATGAAGCCGCATGACGCCTGCACGGTCGAATCCATCGCGCCCAGCCGCTCCCATTGGCTCCCGATCCGTAGCCCTTGCCTGAGGCGTAGATCAATCGCGGAAAGCGCGGCGCGACGATCGTATCCAAGCCCGAGCGATTCCATCACACCGGCCAGATAGTTCTCGACCAGCACGTCGGCGCCGTCGAGCATCCGCAGCAGGATTTCGCGGCCCGCGGATGCTTGAGATTCAGCGTCACCGACTTTTTGTTCGCATTCAACATCAGGAAGGAGTAGCCGACCCCGCCGCGAGAAACCTCCGGACGCCGGAGAAACTCCCCGGACCCCGGAGGCTCGACCTTGACGACCTCAGCGCCCAGGTAAGCAAGTTGCATCGTGCAGTACGGCGCCGCGTAAATCTGCCCCAGGTCGATAACGCGAATCCCCTCGAGTGGAAGGCTCATCAGATCCTGCACCTCATCCACGGACTCTTTTCCGAAGGTGGAACTCACGAAACTTCGCCGAAGACATCCTCGTCGGTCAGATACCCGCGAGCCTCAGCGAACGGCATCACGCGGGACCGCAAGCGCTCGAATCGAAGCCGCGCGAGATGACGCCGCAGTGCGTCGCGCATCACCTCGCTGCGAGTCCTACGCGATCGCCGGCAAACCTCATCCAGCAGCGTCTTGAGATCGTCGTCGAGCCTTACGGTTACTGCTTTGCGCCTCATGTCATACGCGAGTTTTGAGAATTTTGTGACTACGGTCGCCAAAAACCCTCACCCGCGCTCCCGATGCTCGCGCGACCTCTCCCTGGACAAGGGAGAGGCGTAAGCGGCTTCGCGAAGCGATTGTATGCCCTCTCCCTGACCAGGGAGAGGGCGCCCGAGCGAACGCGAGGGTTGGTGAGGGTGCAAGTTGCCACCACGGAAATCAAGCCTCAATGCGCTACGTCCAGAGGCTTAACATCGCGCCCCATCACCGCAGCAAATTGCGCGCGATTACCATGCGATGGACCTCCGACGGGCCCTCGCCGATTCGGCGCACGCGCGCCTCGCGGTACCATCGTTCGAGCGGAAATTCCTTGCTGACGCCGTAGCCGCCGTGGATCTGCACCGCGCGATCGATCACGCGCCCCAGGACCTCGCTCGAATAGAGCTTCGCGATCGACGCTTCCATCCGGGCGTCCTCCTTGCGATCGGCCTTCCACGCGCCCTCCCAGATGAGCCATCGCGCGGCCCGCAGCTCGACCTCGGAATCCGCGAGCATCCACTGCACCGCCTGCCGGCGCGCGAGCAGTTCGCCGAACGTGCTGCGGCGCTTCGCGTGCTCGATCGCCATCCTGAGCGCGGCGACGCCGACCCCGACGTTGCACGCCGAATACGGAAAGCGCAGCCGCGTCAGCAGATCGAGGCACAGCGTGAGTCCGCCACCCTCCGGCCCCAGCCGCTGCGCCGCCGGCACCGCGCAATCCTCGAACGCGACTTCGCACGGAACCGCGCTGGTGCGAATGGTGCGAAACGGTCGCGGCGTGAAGCCGGGCGCGCCCTTCTCGATTATGAAGCAGGTGATTCCCGCCCGGCCGGCGCCGGGATCGGTGCGCGCAAAGACCACGCCCCATTCGGCCTCGTGGGCATGCGAGATGAAAATCTTGGTTCCGTTCAGCACGTAGGTGTCGCCCTGGCGAACCGCGCGGCATTGGATCGCGCCGGCGGGATCGGAGCCTCCCGACGGCTCGGTAATCGCGAAGAACGTGTGCCACGCATTGCGGAGCGTGCCGACGGCATATTTCTGAATCTGCTCCTCGGTGCCGCCCCAAATCACCGGCGGCGGAGTGCGGCCGAACACGCCCGCGCCCGGATTGTAGAGGCCCATCCGATGCTGGCACATCTCCTCGGTCAGCACGCACATCTCGAAGGCGCCGAGTCCGCCGCCCCCATACTGCTTGGGCGAGCCCATGCACCACATCCCGGCCTCCCGGGTCTTGCCCGCGATGTGGCGGTAGTCGTCTTCCGGTATTTCGGGCGCATCGGGATCGATCCGCCGCTCGATCAGTATGATCTCCTCGCGGATGATCTTCCCGACCTGCTCGCGCAGCGCCTTGAGTTCCGACGTCAACTCGAATCCAGTTCCGTTTTCCATTCGGATAACCGTCCCGGCCGCGGTCTGCGCCTGCGGCCCGGTGCTTACTTCCTCGAGGCCGCGGCGGAGGCCGTCGAGCCAGATCCCCCGAATCCACTCGAAGTCGTAGGCGCCCCAGGTTCCCTTGATCGCGATGTCGATCGCGCGGATGTGGTCGGCGGCCTTGTCGATTCGCGCGATCGCGGCCTCGCCCTTCTGCTTGCGATCCGCGCCGCTCATCGCGCGCGCTTCGAGATAATCCGCAATCGCGCCCAGAACCTCGCCGCTATATTCCCACAACTCGCGCTCCGCGCGAACCTCCGGCGCGTCGCTCTCCTGCACGATACGATCGGCCGCCTCGATCGCGCCGCGGAGCAGCGTCGCCGCCTCCGCAAGCTCGCCGCGCTTGGTCTTCGCCTTCTCCACGGGCAGCGACGGGCGCATCACGTCGCCATAGGTAAGGACCTTCGCGGAGGCGCGCTCGATCATGCGATACGCCTCGGCCATCTCGCGCGCGCACGCCGGATGGCGTTCGGCGGCGGTATCCGCCAGCGTCGCGATCGGGTCGAAGTCCAGCGAACGCGTGCCGCGCGCGAAGGCATTCAGGTTCACCGGATAGGCGAGCAGGCTGTAGGCGCCGAACATCAGGCACGAGACGCTGCGCAGCCCGAGCGCGTGGTAGGCGCGCAGGTCGCGCGCGATGATCGACGGAGTGGCGAAGCCGAGGCCGCCGAACAGGATCGCGTCCTGGTAGTACTCGAACACGTGGCCGCGGCCCTGGAATAACTCCATGTAGCGTTTGAGTGACTCGAAGTAGCGGGGATTGGTCTCGCAGGCCGGATCGTCGATCGCGTGGCTGTAGCATCGCTCGCGCGGCGCCCACTCGAACCATACGTTGGACTCGGGCCTGACCGCCGGATCGGGATCGATGGTGTCGTGATAGGCGAGATAGGCGACCGGCGGGCCGCCGTCGCCGAGCGCGCGCGCAATTTCGTTGACCACGGCCATGTACTGGAGCTGCGGCGTGAGCCGGCTGCAATCGCCGCATCGGCACCACGCGCCCTCCCACACATCGGCGCCCCAGATATGGAGCAGCTCGTTCTCGGGATATTCGCGCGCCCAGGCGAGCGCATTGTTGCGCACCAAATCGAGTGCCGCGCGATTGGAGACGCACAGGTTGCCGCGCGGGTCGCGCTTTCCCTCCGCGTCGGCCGGGAACATCGCCGGATCGGTCTCGAAGCGATCGCGCGGCAGCAGCAGTTGCAGCACGTGACCGCCGTATTCGGACGCGATTCCCCGCTCGCGGCAAAGCGCGGTCAATTCGTCGATGCGGAGCCGCGTGTCGTGCGCATGGCGGATATAGGAGAAGGCGTTGATCCCGCGCGCCGCCATCCACGGGATGAACTCCCGATCGTGCGCGAGATGCTGCTCGAGTCTGTCCGGGAAGCCGTAGTTCCAGGTCATGACGTCGGAGACCAGCGCGCGCCGCGCAAACGCCGGCTCGACCTTGCGCGGCTCGATCTGGCGCAGCATCGCGGGATCGATCCGCGGCAGGTCGGGCCGGCGACCGGCCGGATAGTGCGCGCCCAATCGTTCCAGGAAATCGTAAACCGCGTGCAGCACCGCGCGATCGCTGCCGCCGTCGAAAGTGATCGTCTCGCCGGCGCGCCCGATCGCGAAGCTGTCGCCTTCGAGCGCCGGAGACGGAATGCGCGCCGCCCGCCCGAGTTCGAGTTGGAGGCGGCGGCCGGCGATTTCGCGGCTGCCTTCCGGACTGACCCGCTCGCCCACCATCGTGTGGAGCGCGTGCGCAAGCTCGCGCGCCGCGAAGTTGAGCGCCTTGCCGCCGCGCGCTGAATGCAGCAGGCGCATCGCCGTCCCACGCTCTCGTGTTACCATCTAATCAACCGTCCCGCCTGGCGTTGTTCCAACGTCGTTTTTTCCGAAGATGGGCGCATGATAACATCCTGACGCAATTTTGACACGGCTGGCGCGCGCGAGCGCCGCTTCCATACCGATGCCGAATCCGCAGGAAATCCTCAACGAATTGAAGAAGGTCAAGTATCCGGGCTTCACGCGCGATATCGTCTCGTTCGGACTGGTCAAGGATATCGAGGTCGCGAGCGCCGGCGTCACCATTTTTCTCTCCGCACCGTCGGCGAATCCCGAGGTGGCCGGCCGAATCGTCGAGGAAATCCGCAGGACTATCGGTGCGATGGCGGGCGTGCCGGACGTGCGGGTTCAGGTTGAACAACAAGCGCCGGGTCCGCCAGCCGCGCAGCGGATGGTCGCGCCCGCAACTCGCCGCATTCCCGGCGTTGCCCATGTCGTCGCGGTCGCCAGCGGCAAGGGCGGCGTCGGTAAATCAACGGTCGCGGTCAACCTGTCGCTCGCGATGGCGGCGCTCGGCAGGCGCATCGGCCTGATGGACGCGGATGTATATGGTCCGAGCGTCGCGATGATGATCGGCGCAGGGGAACGTCCGGTCACGGTCACGCCCGAGCGGCGGATTGTACCACTGGAGCGGTTCGGACTGCGCTACGTCTCGATGGCGCTGTTCATCGGCGAGCAGACCCCGGTGATATGGCGCGGGCCGATGGTCACCAAGCTCGAGACCGAGTTCCTGTTCAACGTCGAATGGGGCACGCTCGACTGCCTGGTGCTCGACCTGCCGCCCGGAACCGGCGACGCGCAGCTCACCATCACGCAGCGGGTCGCGCTCGACGGCGGCGTGATCGTAACCACTCCGCAGGAACTCGCCCTGCTGGACGTCCGGCGCGGGGTCGCGATGTTCAACGAAGTGAACGCGCCGGTCCTGGGCGTGATCGAGAACATGAGTTACTACCTCTGCCGCAAGTGCGGCCATCGCCACGAGATTTTCTCGCACGGCGGGGGACGGCGGATGGCCGAGGAGATGGGCATCCCGTTCCTCGGCGAACTGCCGATCGTGCGCGAACTGCGCGAGGGCGGCGACACCGCCAATCCGCTGGTCGCCGCCGCGCCGGACCATCCGGTGAGCCTCGCGTTCAAATCGATCGCCGGCAAACTGCTGGCCCGGATCGAGCAGAGATCATGAGCGGTCCGGGCGGTGGAACTTGCCGCGCGCCGGCATCGTCCTGAGGACCGGCGATGGCGTTCGCGGTGTTCGACATCGAGACCAGGATCGACAAGCGGCTTTTGAACCAGGTCTTTTCCGCCGGAGAACAACTGACTGACGAGGAAGCCTACCAGCAGTATCGCGAGCAGTTGAGCGGCCGCGGCTTCTTTCCAACCACCCTGCACGTGCCCATCTCGATCGCGGTCGGAAACGTCGGCGACGACTACCTGCTGCGCTCGGTCGAAAGCCTCGCGACAGCCGATTTCTCGGAGGAGAAGCTCGCGCGCGAGTTCTGGGCGCGCACCGACCACTTTGCCGGATGCCTGGTGAGCTTCAACGGGCGGCGCTTCGATCTCCCGGTGCTCGAACTGCAGGCGTTGCGATATGGCATATCGGCTCCGGTGCATTTCAGCGAAAGCGGGTCCGCGCGCTCGCGCTACTCCGACCTGCGGCATCTGGACCTGATGGACTTCATCACCAACTACGGGGCCTTCCAGGTTCGCGGCGGGCTGAATCTTCTGCTCAAGCTCATCGGAATGCCGGGCAAGACCGAACTGGACGGATCGCAAGTGCAGGAGCTGTACGAGGCCGGACGGCTCGAGGAAATCCATCGCTATTGCCGCAATGACGTGATCCAGACCTACTTCCTCTTCCTGCGCGTGGAGCTGATGCGCGGCCGTATCGACGATGCGCGCTACCGGGCGGCGCGCGACGGCTGCGCGCATTTCCTGGCGGAGCTTGAGCCACGCGTTCCCGCCTGCGAGCCGCACTGATGGCGTCAGAGCGTCCAACCATCTCGCTGATCGTCGTCGCGCGAGACGAAGAGCAACTGATCGGTCAGTGCCTCGAGAGCGCCTGGTTCTGCAATGAGCTGATCGTCGTGGACTCATTCTCGACCGACCGCACGGTCGAGATCGCGCGCGAGTGCGGCGCCAGGGTCTTTCAGCGAGAGTGGGCCGGCTACGTCGCGCAGAAGCAGTTCTCGCTCGATCAGGCGGCGTCGGATTGGGTGCTGCTGCTCGACGCCGACGAACAGGCAACCCACGACCTCGGCGTCGAAATCCAGGCGGTGCTGAATTCGTCCGAGCCGTGCGACGGCTATCGGATCCGCCGCGTGCTGTATCATCTCGGCCACTACTTCACGCGTCCGATCTATCCCGACAATCCGGTGCGATTGTTCCGGCGCGATCGCGCGCATATCGGCGGGCGCGACCCTCACGACCGGGTGGTCGTTGACGGCAGGATCGGGCGGCTCAGTTCGCCGATACTCCACTTCAGCTATCGCGACGTCGCCGACCACGTAGCGACCATCAACCGCTTCAGCTCGGTCGCCGCGATGGAGCAGGAACCGACGGCGCTCACGCCGCTCAAGATGATCGCGAATCCGGCCTGGCGGTTTTTCAACTTCTACTTTTTGCGCGGCGGCTTCCGCGACGGAGGCCGCGGCCTGTACGCGGCGACCGCGGCTGCGTTCTACGTCTTCCTGAAATACGCGAAGCTCTACGAGCGCCGGCTGAAGATGAGCCATCCGAAATGACCGGCGCCTTGATTCCGGTGCGCTTTCCTCGCCTGAAATAACTGATAACGTAGGCGCGAACCCATGAAGCGTCTGTCCGCTTACGTACACCGCCACTGGATCGGCTACACGTTCGGAACCCTCTGCACGTTCCTGACCGGCACGCTCGCGATGGTCGGGCCGTATCTGCTGCGCGACGCGATCAACGCGATCGAGAAGGGACACTTCGAGCTGCTCCAATGGTACGCCGAACTGATGTGCGCGGCGGCCTTGTCGCTGGGCGTGGTGCGATGGTTTTCGCGCTTCACCATCTTCAACTGCGGCCGCGATGTCGAGTACGAGCTGCGCAACGACCTGTTCGCTCATCTCTCGAAGCTCGGCCCCGATTTCTATCAGCGGCTCAAGACCGGCGACCTGATGTCGCGGATGATCAACGACCTGACCGCGATTCGCATGATGGTCGGGATGGGCGTGCTGACGTTCACCAACACGCCGGTCTATTTCGCCTATGCGCTCGCGATCATGGCGTCGATGAACCCGCTTCTGACGGTCGCATCGGTGTCGCCGTATCTGTTGCTGTTCGCCGGTATCCGGCGGCTGACGCGCTCGCTGATGATGCGAAGCCTGAGGGTGCAGGAAGGACTTGGCGCGATCGGCGCCAAGGTCCAGGAGAGCCTGGCGGGAATCCACATGGTCAAGGCCTACACGCTGGAGGAATTCGATGCTGGCCGTTTTCGAGCGCTGAACGACGACTACAATGAGCAGGGACTGGCGCTGGCGCGGCTGCGCGGCGCGATGATGCCGATGATCCGATCGGCGGTAACCGCCTCGACCATGATCGTGCTGATTTACGGCGGCTCGCTGGTGATGCGCCACACCATATCGATCGGCGACCTGATAGCCTTCATGGCCTACCTCGCGCTGCTGGCCTGGCCGGTTACCTCGCTGGGCTGGATGATCTCGATCTATCAGCGCGGCAAGGCCTCGATGAAGCGGCTGGAGGAGATCTTCAACGCGGCGCCGCCGCTATCGATCGAAGACGGCGAGGCGCGCCTCAGCGTCGCGGGCTCGATCAAGTGGGATCACGTCTGGTTCAGCTACTTCGCGGACAACGGCTCCAGCGCCAATGGCTCGCGCGCCAACGGATCGGGCGCCAATGGCAATCTCCATTACGCGCTCAAGGACATCAGCGTGGAGGTCCCGGCCGGAGGCAAGCTCGCGATCGTCGGGCGCACCGGCAGCGGCAAATCCACGATGGTCAAGCTGCTGGCGCGACTGATCGAGCCGACCAGAGGGCGGGTCATGCTCGACGGGCGTGATGTCCGCGAGCTTAACCTGGCGGCGCTCCGGCGCGCGATCGGGCTGGTGCCGCAGGAGCCTGCGCTGTTCTCCGACACACTCGCGCGAAACATCGCCTTCGGCCGTTGCGACGCCCCGCTCGAGGAAATCGACGCCGCGGCGCGGACCGCCGGCCTCGAGCCCGATATCGCGATCCTGCCGCACGGGCTCGAAACGATCGTCGGCGAGCGCGGGATGTCGCTCTCGGGCGGGCAGAAGCAGCGCGTCACGATCGCGCGGCTGCTGACCTACAATCCGGACGTGGTGGTGCTCGACGATGCGCTCTCGAGCGTCGATACCGAAACCGAGAAGTCGGTGCTCAAGAGCCTCGCTGAGAGCGTGCGCGGACGCACCACGATCGTCGTGGCGCATCGCGCCTCCACCGTCCGCGACGCCGACCACATCATCGTGCTCGAGGACGGCGAAATTGCCGAGCGCGGCACCCACGAGGAGCTGATGGCGCGGCGCGGAATCTACGCCGAACTGTTCCGCCGCCAACTGCTCGAAGAGGAACTGGCGCGCTACTGAATCATGCAGGTCGCAGCCGAAGAGAAGCTTGCCAAAGCCCGCGACGTCCATCTGCTGGGATGGGTCTGGAACTTCGTGCGTCCTTACCAGCGGCTGTTCTGGATGTCGGTCGTCCTGATGCCGCTTAACTCGGCCTTCTCGCTTGCGCAGCCCTGGGTGATCAAGTTCACGATCGATATTTTTCTCGCCGCGCGCCGCACGCTGCCGCCGCGATGGCTCCGGCCGATGCTCGCGGCGTCGCACGGTCACGGATTGTTCGTGATGGCCGCGATCTACCTGGTGCTGCTGATCGGCGAGTTCACGACCTTCTACGGGCAGTTCTATCTCACCATGATGGTCGCGCAGTACAGCCTCGCGGACATGCGGATCGCGCTGTTCCGCCACGTCGAGCGCCTGCCGATGACGTTCTTCGATCGGACTCCGGTGGGCAGGCTGGTGAGCCGGCTCACCACCGACGTTGACGCGATCAACGAGATGTTCAACGCGGGCTCGCTGACGCTTTTCATCGACCTGCTGACGCTCGGCGGAATCGTGGCGATCATGCTCGCGATGAGCCCGAAGCTCGCGCTCTGGTCGTTGTGCGCGATTCCCCCGCTGCTGCTGATAATCAACTTCTTCCGCGTGCGCGCGCGATCCGTGTACCGCGAAATCCGCGAGCGCCTGGCCGCCCTCAACGCCTATCTGTCGGAGGCGATCAGCGGAATGGCGGTGATTCAGCTCTTCACGCGCGAGGCCGAAACGCGCCGCGAATTCGACGCCCTGAACCTGAGGAGCCGCGACGCGCAGATGATGGCGAACATCTACGAGGCGGGAATTTTCGCGTCGGTCGAGGCGCTCAGCTCCGTGACGCTCGCGGTAATCGTATGGGCGGGCGGCGGACAGGTGATGCGCCGGATGATCGGGCTCGGCACGCTGGTGGCTTTCATCGAATACGCGAAGATGTTCTTCATGCCACTGCGCGACATCTCCGGCAAGTACACCGTGATGCAATCGGCGCTGGCCTCCGCGGAGCGCCTGCAGGCGCTCACGGCCGAGCCTCACGCGATCTCAAGTCCGGCCGAGCCCAAGCGTGTCGCGCGGCGGGCCGGCGCGATCGTGTTCGACCACGTGCAGTTCGCCTACCGTCCGGGCGAGCCGGTGCTCAAGGACTTGAGCTTCAGCGTCGAGCCCGGGCAGAAGCTCGCGATCGTCGGCGCGACCGGTTCCGGCAAGACCACCATCATCAAGCTGCTCAACCGCTTTTACGACGTGACTGGCGGGCGCATCCTGGTCGACGGTGTGGACGTGCGCGAATGGGACTTGAACGAACTCCGGCGGGAGATCGGGGTGGTCCAGCAGGACGTCTTCCTTTTCTCGGGTGGCATAGTCGAGAACATCCGGCTGGGACGCGTCGAACTCGACGAGCGCGCGGTCCGCGAGGCGCTGGCGCGCGCCCAGGCATTGCGATTTGTCGAGCACCTGCCGGCCGGCCTCAGCGAGCCGGTGAGCGAGCGCGGCACCAACCTCTCCGCGGGCCAGCGCCAGTTGCTCTCGTTCGCGCGCGCGCTCGCCTACGATCCGCGCATCCTGGTCATGGACGAAGCCACTTCGAGCGTGGATAGCGAGACCGAACGCCTGATTCAGACCGCACTCAACGAGCTGCTCACCAACCGCACGGCGCTGATCATCGCCCATCGATTGTTGACCATCGAGCGTTCCGACCGAATCCTCGTGTTGAGCAACGGATCGCTGCGCGAAAGCGGGACTCATCACGAGCTGCTCGCCCAACGCGGCCTCTATTACAAACTCTTCGAGCTTCAGTATGCCGCTGCGGGAGAGGCGGTCCGCCCGGCGGTGGACTGACGCCTGGTTCTCGCCCGGCGGCGCCGATCCGGCCGAAATCTGCGCGCCCGCCGACTCCACCTGCTCAACTTGGGCATGGCTGTAATGTCGCGTACTCTTGGCATGAAGATGCGAAGTATCGCCGCAACGCCGGGCTGTGCGCCGAAAATCGGAATGCTGGCCTTCGCCGCAATGCTTCTGCTCTCCTCAACTGCAAGAGCCGGCAGCATCGGCATCGATGATTCATTTCCGCCCAAAATGGAGGGATCGCTTCAGAAGGCCGCACAAGATACGTGGTCAATAGTGCGAGATTTGTTCCGAAGCGATCCGCCGGTAAACGTTCCTATTGTTTGTCATCTGGACCCGAATGATGGGCCAAAAACCACGACCGATAACTGGGCACAGCCGACAAGATTCACCATCAGTGTCACTACCGGCACGTCGGCTACCCAATTTGCCTATCAGCTCGCACATGAACTCGGGCATGTCATGCTGAATCCGGCGCGAACGAATGCCGCAATGGAAACGCTGTGCACGGCGTTGTCTTACGACGTCCTCGACCGATTGGCGCAAGCGTGGTCCGGAGAATCTGCCCCGCGACTTCTCGCCTACGCTCCCGAGTTCACACAGTATCGGCTGAAGGTGGAATCGATCGCGTTGCCGTATGCGCCGGTGGAAATCAGAGCGGCTGTCGACCAGGGCCGTTGGACGGAGGTTGGCGGTTATCTCTCCTGGGAGACCGAAGAGGAAATAGTCGATCCTCGGGCACGGGACCTGCAGGCGCTCGGCGCAATGGCGCTCCGATCAAAGCCAATTCCCTGGAACCGACTTGTGGACCTTGGAAACTGCACAATTCCATCTCCAAAAGAGATACCTGAATACCTCGAGGCTCCCCTGACCGAGTCATGCACTGATCGTGTTGCCGACGTGCTCTGTCGGGCAGGGCTTGATTGCCGGGACCTAATACGCTGAGGCCCGAGGACTGCTCGCGGCCCGACAGTCCTGCCCTGGACGCGATGAAAGCGAGAATTGCTGCGTTTCTTCAAAATTGCCCGCTCCCGAGCCGCACGCTGGCGGCAATCCTGTGCGTGTTACTCGGCGGATGCCAGGTGGGATATATCGCGCGGGCCGCGTACGAAGAGGGGCGCCTGCTCTGGAACCGCCGGCCCATCAGCGAGGAACTGTCGCGCGCGGACCTCGATCCCGAGCTGCGCGCGAAACTTACGACCGTACTCGAAGTATGCCGCTTCGCGCGCGACCAGCTCGGATTGAACGTCGGCGACGCTTATCGCACCGTGACCATCGTCGACCAGCGCGCGATCGTCTGGGTCGTGATGGCCGCGCCCAAAGATTCGCTCACGCCATACCAATGGTGGTTCCCGATCGTAGGATCGGTCCCCTATCGCGGATATTTCGATCCCACCGCGGCGAAGGCAGAGGCCGCCGAATTCGAGGCCGCCGGCTACGACTCGCTGGTCCGACCCGCGGTCGCCTTCTCGTCGCTCGGCTTCTTCAACGACCCGCTGATGTCCAACGCCCTCGAGCTCGATCGGGTGCAACTCGCGGGCGTGATCATCCACGAGCCTCTTCCATCGCACGTTCTACGCGCCGGGCGACGCGATGTTCGATGAATCGGCAGCGACCTTCGTGGGCGGCCGCGGCGCGGCCGAGTTCTTCGCCCGCAGCGAGGGCCGCGACTCGGCGGATGCCGCCCGCGCGCGCGGCATCGTCGAGAGCGACCTGATGTTCGCCGGGTTCCTGAAACGCGAAGAGGCTCGCCTGCTGGAACTATACGGAAGCGATCTGACCAGAGACGAAATCGTCAAACGGCGCGAGCCGATCTTCAAGCAAATCCAGGCCGACTACGCGCTGCTCAAGCCGCACCTCTCAGGATTGGAACGCTTCGATCTCGACCAGGAGCCGATCAACAACGCCGTGCTGATCAATTACCGAATCTACTTCCACGATCTCGACAACTTCGCCGCGCTCGATCGGAAATATGATGGTGACCTGACTGCGACGATTCAGGCGATCATAAAACTCGCGCGCTCGCATCCGGAGGACCCGTTCTTCGCGATCTGGCAGGCCGCGCAGGACACCCCGCGCTGAGCGCCGAGCACCGACCGCGTCCTCAGGCTCCTCGCAGCGTTTCGACCAGCGCTTCGGTCACCTGGTCCTCATGGCCCGCGAAAAAGTGATCGGCGCCGGCGATGACTTTCACGCGTGCCAGGCCGAGCAGGGCGTTGCGCAGCCCCTCCACCTGCGAGGGCGGGCAGTAGCGATCCTCCTCTCCAGCGATCACCACCACGCGCTTCTTGAGACCCGTGAGCTGCACAAGGCCTTCGGAAAGGATCGGCGGCGCAACCGCGACCACGGTGGCAACCTCCGGCATCGGGCCGGCCGCGCTGACTGCGGCTACCGCGCCGAAGGAATAGCCCGCGAGGATCGCGCGGTCGCGCTGCATCCCGCGCAAGCTGGTCGCGAACCTCATCGCAGCTTCGGCGTCCAGCGCCTCGCCGTGTCCCTCGTCGTATTCGCCCTGGCTGTTGCCGACGCCCCGAAAGTTGAAGCGCAAGGTCGCGAAGTCCAGCGACCACATCGCCTTCAGAATCGCTTCCACGATAACGTCGAACATCGAACCGCCGTACAACGGATGCGGATGGCATACGACGGCGACGCGCTCGCCGGCCGCGTGCCCGGGCCTGCACAGGAGTCCCTCCAGTTTCAGCCGATGCGACTCAAACCTTACTGCCTCTTCCTTCATGACAGCCCTCGCTCGCTTGGCTGTGAGATCCGCGGGTCGCACTCGCTACAGCTCCCTAAATGGCAGACAAGCTCAATGAAACCAGGCGATCCTGCGGCTCGTCCGCCGCGATTCTGCTATCATCACACCCCGAATTGACCCGGTGCCGAAACCACGGCGCTGACCACCCCTGTCCCGAGCGCCGTACGGTCCAAGGTCACGCCGCTACGAGGCGCCCAGCGTGAATATAATCACCCCGAGCAGAACGAGCGCCTCTGCCAGCGTGCCATGTATCCAGCCGAACCGCCCCGAGGAGACCACCCCGAAGGTCACCCGGAGCCGTGTTTCGATACTGCCTGCCATAGGCGAATACCGCCCTGCGCAGCGCGAATTATCTGAGTGAATCATACTCTAAGACATAAATTATTACAAGCTGACGAGTCCGGCGCATCCGGGCCGCCCGCCTTCGCCGCCGACCTGATGGTGGCTCGGCTGGCGCGATGGCTGAGGCTCATCGGCGCCGACGTGCTGTACGACCGTACGCTGCGCGGCCCTGCTCTGCTCAGGATCGCGCGCGAGCAACGCCGCACGCTGCTCACCCGCGACAAGCGCCTGCGGACCGCGAGCGACGTGCTGTTTATCGAGAGCAACGACTTCCGCGAGCAGTTGCGGCAGGTGCTGGCGCGATTCCCGTTCGATCCCCGCCGCAGCGCCTTTATGCGATGCCTCAATTGCAACCGGCGGCTCACGACGGTCGCGCGCGAGCTCCTGGCGCGCCGGGTGCCTCCGTTCGTTTACGCCAGCGCGCACCGGTTCGCCGAGTGCGAAGGCTGCGGAAAGATCTACTGGGACGCTACCCACACGGAGCGCGCGATGCGCGAACTTGACTCGATGGGAATCTGAGCGAAAGGGCGCGCGCGGGGTCCAGCCGCGCGCATTTCGGGTTTGCCTCGATCATCGCGGCGGAAGTATAAGGATTACGCAGAATCGGAATCCGACCGCGTGAGCATGCTCGCGTGAAAACCCGCGTGAGAACCAAGGCTCTTGCCATTGCTGCCATTGTTGTCCTTGCCCTTGCCGGCATCGCCGCGAACGTGGCCGCTCTTTCGCTGACGCTGCGCGGCGAGGGCGCCTCGCCTGAAGCAGACCAGGCCCAGGCGCTATACGCAAGCAACGGCGCCGGCGAGTCCGTGCTCATAACCGAAGTCGGAGGCCGATCTCCCGGCAACGGGACCTTCAGCGAGGTCGGCGTCCCGAACATGGGGCCCGACGGAAGGGTGTTCTTCGGGGCTGAGGAGCTCGCCGCCGACGGGCACCGGCGATGGGATATCTTTGCGGGCGATCCCGAAGCGCCGCCGTCGCGCCGCATCGCGCGTGCGATCAGGGTGAAATCCGACGACCGGGCCTGCTCGCCCAATATCCGCACCGATCCTTACGCGGTCGCAGACGCGAGCGGTGAGGTGGCATTCGTCGCCCGTGACGGCTCCGGCCGCGACACCCTGTTCCTGTACTCCGGAGGCGCGCTGTCATGCCTCGCCGCAGTCGGAGCGAATACCAACGCCGGCCATACAATCTCTATCTTAAGTTACGGCACCCTTCAGATGGGCGAGAATGGAGCGGTTATCTTCACCGGGTTCCTGGAAGCGGACGCCTCCTCGGCCGGCGCTGACAGGCAGGCGCTGCTGATGGCTTCGCGCACGACCGGCGTCATCGAGCTTGCCGTCGAGGGGGACCTCGGCCCCAACCGCACGCGCTATCGGCGTCCGTTCGGCCTGCCGGCGGCGCTGCCGTCGCCCGAGGGCACGCTTATCGCGTTCACCGCAAAAACCGACTCGGGTGGCGCGCTGTTCCTCTATCACGGGGGCGTGATGGCGCGGATACTGCCCACCGGCACGCTCACCGCAGCCGGGCCGGTGACATATCTCTCGCCCGGTCGGCCGGGCCTGATGAGCGACGGAACGACCGCGGTTCTGGCAGGATGCGCCAAGGTGCCGGCGATCCTGCGGCTGGCTCGCGGCAGGTTGAACGTCCCGCTTCAGCGCGGCCAATTGACGGCGCTCGGAACGGAACTCGAGTCGTTGGGCGATCCGGTGCTGACGCAGACCGGCGCGATGCTCATCGGGGCGACCGATACGCAGGATCACGAGAAACTCTACATGCTCGACGTCAACGACGCGTTGTTCGAGGTTGGCACGACCGCGCTACTCTACAAGATCGCGCTGAACTCCGCCGGTAGCGAGGGGCATTCGATCTTTACCGGCACGCTGACCGCCAACCAGCGCGGCGACTACGCGTACCTCGGCGGCAAGTAGAATCGCCTGCAGCGCCCGGAATCAACTCCCATTTCGGTTGCCAGGAAACCGGATTGAATGGGTTTCGTGGTCGTTAATTGACAGGGCAGAGCCAAGACCAGGACAATGACGGTGTCGAAACCACGAGCCGCGATCATTGTTTTCGCCCTGATTGCGACGGCAATCGCGGCTGCCACATCGAGTTCGCCAGCGGTCGCATCTTCGCTACCCGGCAGCCGTCCATACTTTTCCGACCCGCCAACTGATCAGGAAATCCTGGTCTCCGGCATTCTGCCTCAGCCGCTGGTTCCAGCGGGCCAGACTACTGTGGACGAAAATCGCGCGTTGGCTCGCGCACTGATTGAATATCAGCAGTGGATACGCGGCGGCGCGGCATCCGACCAGCTCTCGCCGATCACCGGCTTAATTCGCGACCATCAGGGATCGCGATGGGAACCCGCGCTCGAGGTCAGCCTCGGGATCATCTATCGGCGCACCGGTCATATGTCGAAGGCGATGGACGCTTGGCAGCGCGCGTGGGATCTCACGAAGAACTCTTCCGATCGCAACGCGCGAGCGATCGCCGATTACTCAGTCGGCAAGCTCGCCGAATTCGAGGCATATCTCGGCCGCGTGGAGACACTCGGCCCGCTGCTCGACGAGGTCAAGGGCAGGCCGATCCACGGCACCGGCGCCACCAATATCAGCAACGCCAGCCAGGGACTGGCCGAGATGCGCACGCATCCCGGCGACGCGTTCCGATGCGGCCCGATGGCGCTGCGGCAGATTTCGCTCGCGCAGGGCCGGCGGGAACAAGCCGAGCAACTCGATCGCGCGCAGTCGACACCGCGCGGCACCTCACTGGTGCAGGTAACGAGCCTGGCGCGCGAGGCCGGCATGAACTTCCAGATGGCGCATCGCGAGCCGGGCGCGGCGATTCTGGTGCCGGCCGTGATGCACTGGAAGGTCGGCCATTTTGCGGCGATCGTCAACAACAGCGGCCGCGGCTACCAGATTGAAGATCCCACCTTCAGCGAGAACATCAACGTCAGTCCCGCAACCATAGATGATGAGTCCAGCGGCTACTTCGTGGTGCCGGATGGCCCGCTTCCCCAAGGTTGGCGAGCTGTCTCAGCAGAAGAGGGTGAACACATCTGGGGGCGCGGCTACGTCAACAGCCAGGATCCGCAGGCGACCAGCATCGGTGATATATTTTCCTCCGGCGGCATGAGTTCCAGCCAGGATCCGCAGGCGAACAGCATCGGCGATGTCTTTGTTTCCGGTGGCGGTGGTCCTTGCCCCATGACGGTCGCGAACGCATTCGCGATGGTCGTCAGTCTCGCAATGCGGGATATTCCACTGAGCTACCAGACTCCCAAGGGTCCACCTGTGAAGTTCGGCTTGTTCTACGCCCATCGCGACGCCGAGCAGCCGATGACGTTCACATATACCAACTTCGGCCCGAAGTGGACTTCCAACTGGATCAGCTACATCGTGGACAATACCGACGCAGGCACCGCGACCGGGGAAACGGCCGACCTCTACATGCCGGGCGGCGGCGGCGAGTCCTATACGGTGAGTTTCACTCCCAGGGGCACCACCTTCTCGATCGGAATTGACGACCAGGCCCAACTATCGATCATGATCGCGCAAAACTCGGAGGGCATTTCCTATACCACTGGCTTCACGCGCGAGCTGCCGGACGGCAGCGTGCAGAGCTTCACCCATCTGCTCAACCCGGGCAGCCAGACTCCGATATTCTTTCTCAACTCGGTGACCGACCCGCAGGGAAACACGGTCACGCTCACTTACGACGACAATAACCGGATCACGGCCATCACGGATGCGTCAGGCGAGGTGACGACGCTGATCTACGGTCTCCCGAGCGATATGTGGGCCGTGACCAAAGTTACCGACCCGTTCGGCCGTTCCGCGAGTTTCACGTACAACAGCGATGGTGAACTGGCGAGCATCACCGACGTCCTGGGGATCGTCTCAAGCTACACGTATCTGCCTAACAGCGGCGACTTCATATCGGCGCTGACCACCCCGTATGGCACCTCGAAGTTCACCTATGGCGATTCCACCACGGATCCCAGCCTTCAGACTACTCGTTTCGTAACGCTCACCGATCCGCTCGGCCAAACCGAGCGTACCGAGTTCAATCAGGACGCTCCCGGGATCAACCAGTACGATCCCGCCAATACTGTTCCCACGGGTATGCGCTGCGTCAACGGCTACATGATTGATCGAAACAGTTTCGTCTGGGACAAGCATCAACTGCCTCTCGCGACGAAGCCTGACGGCTCTCTCGATTACACCAAGGCGACCATCCTGCATTTCCTGCACACAAATGCCGGCATGTGCGCGAGGGTACTCGAAAGCTACAAGCGGCCGCTCGAAAATCGCGTCTGGTTCAACTATCCGGGCCAGCCCTTCGACCCGAGCGACTCGAGCGACACGAACCCCGCCAGATATGAAGGCACCAGCAATCTCCCAAGCGCGATCGGGCGCGTGCTCGACAACGGTGCCACGCAACTGTGGACCATCCGATACAATCCGATCGGTCAACCAACGCAGGTGACCGATCCGATCGGCCGCCAGCTCACGATGACCTACGCACCCAACGGCATCGACCTTCTGACGGTCTCGCAAACCACGAAGGGCGCAAATCAGTTGCTATTGAGCGCGACCTATAACAACCAACACGAGCCGCTTGTCGTGACGGACGCTTCGGGTCAACCGACGCAATATACCTACGCCACCGCGGGTCAGCCACTGAGTGTGACTGATGCCCTCAAGGAGACTACCAGCTTCACCTACAATCCAGCCGGGCTCCTGTTGTCGATCATTCAGCCGCTGAACGACGCCACCACCGCGATCGCCTACGACAAGTTCAATCGCGTCGCCTCGATGACCGACCCGCAAGGTTATCAGTTGCTGTACAACTACGACGTGGCGGATGGGCCGACCAGCGTCCGGTTTCCGGACGGCACCACCGCAAACTTCGCGTACAGTCTCCTCGACCTGGCGTCGGTCACCGATCGTCTGAAGCGCACGACCCGCTATGCCCACGACGCGCTGGAGCGGCTGATTCAGATAAAGGACCCGCTGGGCCGCACAACCAAGCTGGGCTACTGCGATTGCGGAGCCGTGTCGCATCTGACCGATCCGAACGGTCACCTGACGCAGTTTAATTACGACCTCGAAGAGCGACTCGCCTCCAGGATCTTCGCTGATAACTCAACGGCCAATCTCACGTATGAGAACACGACCAGCCGGTTAGCAAACAGCACTGACGCGCTCGGCCAAGTAACTTCGTATAGCTACAACACCGACGATACGCTGCAGGCAGTTAACTACTTGCACGCGATCAACCCCACGCCGCCCGTCAGCCTCACCTGGGACCTGGCCTTCACGCGGGTCACCGCAATGACCGACGGGACCGGCAAGACATCATACACCTACTACCCGGTCGTGAGTCCGCCGGCTCTCGGCGCCACTCTGCTCGAGAGCGTCAAGGGCCCCTACAATGACACGTTGGCTTATACGTATGATGCGCTGGGAAGAGTGGAGCGGCGCGTGACCGATGGCGCGACCTCGCAGCTCAGCTACGACGTGCTGGGGCGTATCGAGGCCGACGCCAATCCGCTTGATACTTTCAATGTTGGCTATTTTGGGACGACAATTTTACCGCTGAGCATCAAGTCAGGAAAGGGACTTTCGAGCGCTTACACCTATTTCGACAACCTCGGCGACCAGCGGCTGAAGACCATCACGAACAACACCCACGCAGGCAAGACCGTGTCGGCCTTCCAGTACGCCTACGATGACGATGACGAGATAACCTCCACGAGCGTCAAAAACCAGTTCCCCTCAACGATCGTACGGACGATGACCTACGATGCCGCCGGGCAGCTCCTCGCAATGACCTCGAAGGGCGGCGGGAGCAATTTCAGCTTCGGCTACGATTTGGGATCCAATCGCACTTCGGAGAAGATCGGCCCGAACACGACGAGTTTCATCTACAACAAGGTCAACGAGCTTACCTCGCCCGGGACTGCAACTTTTGATGCTGATGGCCAGCCGCTCAAGCTGGGGAATCAGACGTTTCAGTGGGATGCGGCCGGGCGGCTGATTTCGACCACGACTGGCCCGGGCACGACGAAGTTCGCCTACGACGGGTTGAGCAACCGCGAGCGAATCACGCAGCTTTCTAGCGGCAAGGTGTTGAGCGACAAGCGCTATTTCTGGTGCGATGACGGATTGTGTCTGGAGACCGACGCGGCAAACAACAACACGGTCAGCAGGCGTTACTACGAGGAGGGCCTCAGGGTTGCAGGCCAGCCGTACTACTATGCGATGGACAATCTGCAGAACGTGCGCCAGTTAGTCGATCCCGCGGGCGCAATACAGGCCAGCTACGACTACGATCCCTATGGCGTGCGCACCAAGCTCTCTGGCGCGAAGGATAGCGACTTCGGCTTTGCGGGATTATTCCATGAATCGCAAAGCGGCCTCGACCTAGCGATCTACCGTATGTACAATGCGCCGCTGGGACGATGGCTGAACCGCGACCCGATCGGCGAAGACGGCGGAATCAATCTTTACGCATATGTCGATAACGATCCATTTTCACTGGCGGACCCCTCCGGCTACGGTTGTCCCGGCGTAGCCACGAGTGGGCCAGACTTGGCTGCTCAGACAGCCAAGGCCGGCCATTATTACGTGCACGAAAACCTGCCGAACGAGCCTGTAAGTGTGCAACAGAGGATTAAAAGTCTGAAGGCAACAATAAACAAGGACGCCAGGCGTAGAGAAGCGCTGCGGAAAAAAATGGTATGGCGATGGAGGAATGTAAACATCCGGGGGCTAAATCTCGGGCATTTTTTATTTCACGAATTGCCAAACCTCAACCAACAAAGGGAACTGAACAATCTCGATACGTCCTTGCCTGAGGAGGAGGCCACCCTCGCGGGATATCAAGCTGAGCAGGCGGCTATCGAAAACGCCAAGAAGGCCGCGGATTCTTACGAAAACGTCGAGCAATATGATCCACGCGATCCTTGGAATTGGGTCCAGCGGTGGCAGCGGAAGTAGCCGGAGGACATCCACACCCGTGGGCAGAGTCGTGACTCGGACGAACGCGAAACCGCGCCGCGCGATCGCATAGTATTCTCTTTCCGGGCTGGAAATTTGGGTTAGACTGGCTCATCAACACAGTCAAGGATATAACGATGGCAGGAACAGAAAAGTTCACGGCTTTGAACCCCGAACTCTACGCGTACGTGGTTCAGCACGGCCACAATCGCGATCCGATACTCGGAGAACTCGCCGCCGAGACTGCCGAGCTTGGTCCGATCAGCATGATGCAAATCGCTGAAGAACAGGGGACGTTGCTGGGCATCCTCACGCAGGCGATCGGCGCGAAATCGTGCGTCGAGGTCGGGACCTTCACCGGCTACAGCGCGATCTGCATCGCGCGCGCGCTGCCCCCGGACGGCCGCCTGCTCTGCTGCGACGTGAGCGAGCAGTGGACCTCGATTGCGCGAAAATACTGGGACAAGGCCGGAGTGTCGGCCAGGATCACGCTCAAGATCGCGCCCGCGCTCGAGACGCTCCGAGCGCTCCCCGCCGGCGCGACTTTCGATCTCGCCTTTATCGACGCCGACAAGCCGAATTATCGCGGCTACTATGAGGAGATCCTCAAACGGCTGCGCCCAAGCGGTCTCGTCCTGATCGACAACGTGCTCTGGAACGGCCAGGTCATCAACCCCAATGACAGCAGCGAGAACACCCGCGCGATTCGCGAGCTCAACGACTTCATCGCGCAGGACTCGCGAGTCGAGGCGGTGATGCTTCCGGTCGCCGACGGGCTCACGATCGCGCGCAAGAAGTAGCGCGCGCGGCGCGCGCTCGGCTCGCAGCCAGCCTTTCTCGAATACGCCGCCGCACGGTAGACTTCTATGCCGATGGACGAGCGTTACGAGCCTCTACAAATCGAATCCCGATGGCAGGCGGAGTGGGAGCGCACCAATCTCTACCTCACACCCGAAGACCGCAGCCGGCCCAAGTTCTACCTGCTGGAGATGTTCCCCTACCCCTCCGGCGACGGCCTTTCCGTCGGCCATCTGCACAACTACGTGCCGAGCGACGTGATCGGGCGCTACAAGCGGATGACCGGCCACAACGTGCTGCACGCGATGGGCTGGGACGCATTCGGATTGCCGGCTGAAAACGACGCGATCCTGAAGGGGCTTCATCCCAAGGAGACCGTGCCGCGCTACGCCGCGAACTTCAAGCGTCAGTTGAAGTTGTCCGGATGCGCCTACGACTGGACCCGCGAGATCAACTCCTCCACACCCGAGTACTATCGCTGGACGCAGTGGTTCTTCCTGCTGCTCTACAAGCGCGGTCTCGCGTACCGCGCGATGGGCTCGCAGTGGTGGTGCGACAAGTGCCGAACGATTCTCGCCAACGAGCAGGTGGTCAACGGATGCTGCTGGCGGCATACCGACAATCCGGTCACCAAGAAAGACCTCGAGCAATGGCACTTGCGAATGACGGCCTACGCGGACCGGCTGCTCGAAGATCTCGAAGAAATCGATTGGCCTGAGCCGATCAAGCTGCAGCAGCGCAACTGGATCGGCCGCTCCGAGGGCGCCGAGCTGAGTTTCCCCGTAAGCGGACATCCGGGCAAGGAAGTCCGCTTCTTCACCACCCGCCCCGATACGGTCTTCGGCGTGTCGTTCATGGTGGTCGCGCCGGAGCATCCGCTGGTCGCCGAGATAACGCCGCCGGATCATCGCGCCGCAGTGGAATCCTACGTCTCGCAGGCGCGGCGCGAGACCGAAATCGAGCGGATGTCCACGGTCAAAGAGAAGACCGGCGTGTTCACCGGCGCGTGTGCGCACAACCTCTTCACCGGCAAAGGCATCCCGATCTGGATCGCCGACTACGTCCTGATGGGCTATGGGACGGGCGCGATCATGGCAGCGCCGGGAGAGGATCAGCGTGACTTCGAGTTCGCCTCGAAGTACGGCCTGGAGATTCCACGCGTGACGGCACCTGCCGATGGGGCCGCGCCGCCCGCCGATCGGGCCTTCACCGAGCCGGGAATCACGATCAATTCGGGATTCATCACCGGGATGCCGACAGCCGAAGCGATCGCGGCGGTCTGCAATAACGCCCGCGAGCATGAGATCGGCCGATCGACCGTGAGCTATCGGATGCGCGATTGGCTGATCTCGCGCCAGCGATACTGGGGCGCGCCGATTCCGATCGTCTATTGCAAGGCCGACGGAATCGTCCCCGTGCCCGACGAGCAACTGCCGGTGCTGCTGCCCGACATGACCGACTACCAGCCCTCCGGCACCGGACGCTCGCCGCTCGCCAACGTGCGCGAGTTCGTCAACACGACCTGTCCCAAATGCGGCGGCCCCGCCGAGCGCGAGACCGACACCCTCGACGGCTTCGCCTGCTCGTCATGGTATTACCTGCGGTTCGCCTCGCCTCACTACGACAAGGCGGCGTTCGAGAGGACCGCGGTGGACTACTGGCTGCCGGTCGATCTCTATATCGGCGGCGCCGAGCACGCCGTGATGCATCTGCTCTACGCGCGGATGTGGACCAAGGTGATGTACGACGCGGGACTGGTCAACTTCAAAGAGCCCTTCATGGTCCTGCGCAACCAGGGACAGATCTGGGCTTCCGACGGCCGCCGGATGTCGAAGAGCAAGGGCAACGTGGTCACGCCCGACTCCATGATCGAAAAGTACGGCGCCGACCCGCTCAGGCTCTGGGAACTCTATATGGGACCGTTCGACGAGGACACGCATTGGAATGAGGACGGCGTCGCGGGAACCCTCCGCTATCTCGGCCGCGTGTGGCAGATGGTCCGCCGCTACGTGCAGGCCGGATGCCCCGACGGCGAACCGAGCCGGGAAACCCATCGCCGCGTCCATCAGACGATCGGCAAAGCCACCGACCACGTCAACCGGCTCCGATTCAACACCGCACTGGCAACGCTGATGGACGAGCTGAACCACATCTCGCGGCTCAAACCCGAGGAGCTAAGCCGCTTCGCGATCGAGAGCTATGTGCTGATGCTCGCGCCGATGGCGCCGCATGTCACGGAGGAAATGTGGCGGGCGCTAGGACATCAGAGATCGGTCCATCTGGAATCGTGGCCCAAGTGCGATCCCGAACTGGCCAAGGACGAAATGATTACGGTGGTGGTGCAGGTCAACGGCAAGGTCCGCGAGCGCCTGCAAGTCGGCGCCGGCACGAGCGAAGACGAAGTCCGCGCGCTCGCGCTCAAGAGCGAAGCCGTTACGCGCCATCTCGGCGGCAAACCGCCGCGCAAGGTGATCTACGTGCCCGGCAAACTGGTCAGCATCGTGGTGTGACGTTGATTTACTCTTCAGCCCCGCGGGGAGCTGTGCACTAGCGTGCTGCGAACACGAGAGTCAAACTTCGATGCGATGTCGGAAGTGCGGATTGAAGACCCGGTGTCAGCTCATTTCGGCAAGCTCAAGTTCCTCGATCCGCTCAAAGTGACGCCGGTTGCGCGTCAGGAGCACGCCGCCGTCGTTCAACGCGATTCCCGCGATCAGACTGTCAGCCATGCCAATGCTGCGTCCTTCACGCTCAAGCTCCCGACGAACCGTAGCCGCCCGATCGGCCGCCGCAGCGTCCAGCGGAATAGTTCTCACAGAATCGAGCAACCGAACGACGACTTCCAATTGGCGGGCACTTCTGGCGCCGGAGAGCATCTCGAACCTGCTAATCGCGGTGGTCGCCAGGTTGCCCCGCCGCAACTCCTCGCTTACCCGCCCTGCGGCGGGGTCGCGACCCGCCAGAAAGTCGATCAATACGTCGGTGTCGGCAACGATCATCGCCAGACCCGGCGGATCTCGGTGGTGTCTGCACGCAGCCGTTCGGCCTCCTTGCGCGACAAGCTGCCGCGAAGGCCAAGTACGGCCCGGCGGTCGGCCTCCGACCTGTCGAGCGCGGCGAGATACTGTCCGCTTCCGATATTATCCGGGAAAACCCTTTTTCGCCCCTGCGGGCGGCTAGCTCAAGCAGTCTCGCCCGATGTTCGTCGTCAATCTCCACTGTTGTCCTCATGGAAAACTCATCTATCATGCATGCACGTGCATATGCCAGTACCAGGATTTTGAGGCGAGCGTATGATCTGCACATCATGCGGTGTTAGCAATCCCGCCGGGGCCAAGTTCTGTAACGAGTGCGCGAAGCCGCTCCCCATCGGATGCGCCAAATGCGGAGCTCCCAACAGTCCCAAGGCCAAGTTCTGCAGTGAGTGCGCGGCGCCTTTAACCTCGCCCTCGACGCCGGCGCCTGCTGCTGCTGACGCGCCGAGCGCGGCCCTGACCATTGCTCCCGACGCCGATCGCACCGAGGCGCCCGACGGCGAGCGCAAGACCATCACGATGCTGTTCGCCGACATCAAGGGCTCGATGGAGCTGATGGAGGACCTCGACCCCGAAGAGGCCCGCCGGCTGATCGACCCGGCGCTCACGCTGATGATCGAAGCGGCGCATCGCTACGACGGCTATATCGTGCAGTCCACCGGCGACGGAATTTTCGCGCTGTTCGGGGCACCGGTCGCACACGAGGACCACCCGCATCGCGCGCTCTACGCGGCGCTCCGTATCCAGGACGAGATGCGCCGCTATTCGGCCAGGCTTCGCGAGGCCGGCAACCTGCCGATCGAAGCACGGGTCGGCATCAACACCGGCGAAGTGGTGGTCCGCGAGATCCGCACCGCCGAAGCGCACGTCGAGTACACGCCGATCGGCCATTCCACCAGCCTCGCGGCACGGATGCAGGCGCTGGCGCCGACCGGCTCGATAGCCGTTACCGATCAGACGCGCCGCCTGTGCGAAGGATACTTCTCCTTCAAGTCGCTCGGCCCGACCCGCGTCAAGGGCGTGAGCGATCCGATCGAGGTCTACGAAGTGACCGGCCTCGGATCGTTGCGAACGCGGCTCCAGATGTCGGTTCAGCGGGGGCTGTCCAAGTTCGTCGGCCGGCAGGCCGAGATTGAGGCGATGAAACGGTCGCTCGATCAGGCAAGGGCGGGTCACGGGCAAATCGTCGCGGCCGTCGGCGAGGCCGGCGTGGGCAAGTCACGCCTGTTCCACGAATTCAAGGCGATCGCGCAAAGCAGAAGCCTGCTGCTGGAGACGTTTTCCGTCTCGCATGGCAAAGCCTCGGCTTACCTGCCGCTGGTCGAGCTGCTGAAGGGCTACTTTGAAATCGACGCGGCCGACGACGAGCGCAAGCGGCGCGAAAAGGTCACCGGCAAAGTGCTCGCGCTGGACCGCCGCCTCGAAGACATCCTTCCGTATCTGTTTTCGCTGCTGGCTATAACCGAGCCCGGAGCCGCAGTGATGATCGGCGCCGATCCACAAACGATTCGCCGGCGCACCTTCGATGGGATCAAGCGTCTCCTTCTGCGCGAGAGTCTCAACCAGCCTCTGATCATCATTTTCGAAGACCTTCATTGGCTGGACCCCGAAAGCCAGGCCTTTCTCGATTCGCTCAGCGAGAGTATCGCGACCGCCCGCATCCTGTTGCTGGTCAACTATCGTCCCGAGTACCGCCACGATTGGCGGAGCCGGACCTGCTACACGCAGCTCCGGCTTGATCCGCTCGGACGCGAGAGCGCCGAGGAAATGATCGGCGCGTTGCTGCCCGAGTCCGCACCGCATGCCCGGTCCGGAAGGGCCATCGACGGCGGCCTTTCGGAGATCCGGCGGTTCGTGGTCGATAAGACCCAGGGCAATCCGTTTTTCATGGAGGAGATGGTGCAAGCGCTCTTCGATCAGGGAGCGCTGACGCGAAACGGCGCGATCAAGCAGACCAAGCCCCTCGGCGAGATCAAGATTCCTGCCACCGTCCAGGGAATCCTCGGCTCGAGGATCGATCGCCTGGCGGCGCGCGAAAAGGAATTGCTCCAGACGCTCGCCGTGATCGGCAAGGAATTCCCGCTCGGCCTGATAAGACGCGTCGCTCCCCAGCCGGACGAAGAGTTGCATCGCGTGCTCTCCACTCTCCAGTTGGCCGAGTTCATCTACGAGCAGCCGGCCTTCCCGGATGTCGAATATACCTTCAAGCACGCGCTCACGCTGGAAGTTGCCTACGCCTCGATGCTGACGGAGCGGCGCAAGGCGCTGCACGAACGGATCGCGTCGGCGATCGAGGAGCAATTCGCCGATCGGCTGGGCGATCACTTTGGCGAGCTGGCGCGCCATTACAGCCGCAGCGGCAACACGGCCAAGGCAGTCGAATACCTGTGGCTCGCGGCCAACCAGGCCACTCAGCGCTCTTCGTACTCGGAGGCGATTGGCCATACCAACGCCGCTCTCGAACTGTTGCGCGCGATGCCGGAGGGGCGGCAGCGCGCGCAATACGAGCTGCGGCTGCAAGTCACTCTTGGCGTTTCGCAGATGGCCGCATCCGGGTTCTCCTCGGACGACGTCGAGCGCGCGTATTCCCGCGCACGCGACCTGGCGCGAGACCAGAATGAGCCGCTCCTGCTGTTCGCCGTGCTCAACGGCCTGTGGGGCTTTCATTACACCCGCGGGCGCGTGCAGGCTTCGTTGGATATCTCGTCGGAAATGATGGCTATAGCCGACCAGTTGGGTGACCGCGGAGCGATCAGAGAGGCCCATACTGCGATGGGCTCGTCGCTGGAGCTGACTGGAGATTTGGCGGCGGCCCGCCATCATCTCGAGCAATCGCTTGCGATGGCCGACGCGCCCCGCCAGATGGGCCGGCCCGGGCGCTTCGGTCCCGACCCGAATGTGCTCTGCCTGACCAGGCTTTGCAGCGTACTTTTCGATCTCGGTTACCCCGACCAGGCGATGAAGCGCGCGTACGAGGCGATGTCGGCTGTTGACGCCGGATCGGACCCATTCAGCTTCGCGATGGCGACGATTTTCGTGGCGCAAATCCACTGCGCGCGCCGGGAGGCCCAGCAGGGCGAGGAGACGGCGCGCAGGGTGGTGGCGCTATGCGAAGAGCACGGCTATCCGTTCTGGCTGTCGGTGGGCAAAAGAATACTGGCCTGGGCGTTGGGGCAACAGGGCCGAACCAAGGAGTCGATCGCCATCATTGAGGAAGACCTGCGGCAATCTCCCGGTCCCGAGGGAGAGTTCGGCCGCTTTCAGGCCCTGCTGAACCTGGCCGAGGGGTACGCGATCCTCGGCGAGCGGGAACGTGCCTTCGCCCTGCTCGAGCAGTGGTCGGCCGTGCGCGACAAGACCGCGATCAAGGTGAACGATTCATTCTTTCATCGCTTGCGCGGAAGGCTCTTTGATGACGCGGGCGACTATGCCAGCGCCGAGGAAGAGTTCCGTCTCGCCCTGCACAGCGACATCCGGCGCAACGCCAAGGCGGAACAACTTCGTTCCGCACTGCCGCTCGCGCGGCTGCTGAAGAAACAGGGACGCAGCGACGAGGCACGGCGGACGCTGGCGGAGGCTCTACGGATGGTTCACCGAGGGCTTCGACACTTTCGACTTGAAGCAAGCGAAGTCTCTGTTGGAAGAACTCGGAGGGGGACAGTAACGCTCGTTGTCATTCTCGCGCGTGCCTGCCGCGCGAAGAATCCCGATCTTTTGGCCCGCCGCGGCAGAGGAATCCGGGATTCCTCGCGCGCGCCGGACACGCGCGCGGGAATGACAAAAGCCGCCTCATGTGGCGATCGATCCTACTTTCTGACAGGGAACTCCTGCCGGACTATATCGGTCATGTCCACGGTGTCGGCGACCATCTTTTCGACCTCGAAACGCGATTCGATCTCTTCGACCTCGCGGAGATCGGCGTGAGTCTCAGGATGGGGCGGGACGAACAGCGTGCAACAGTCCTGGTCCGGGATGATCGAGGTCTCGAAGGTGCCCAATTGGCGCGCCTGCGCGATGATCTCATTCTTGTCCATCCCGACCAGCGGCCGGAGGATCGGCAACGACGACGCCTTCTCGATCACGCTGATATTTTCGAGCGTCTGCGAAGAAACCTGGCCAAGGCTCTCGCCCGTTACCAGCGCCCGTGCGCCGGTGCGCTTTGCGAGTGCGCACGCGATCCTCATCATGAAGCGCCGGTAGAGCACGACCCGCAGCGGCCTGGTTGCGCGGCTTACGATTTGGCGCTGCACTCCTGCGAACGGCGCCAGCATCAGCGTCGAATGGCACTGGTAGCGGGTCAGGTGCGCCGCGAGCTCGATCGCCTTCTCGCGGCTCGCGCCCGAGAGCAGGGGAACGCTGTGAAAGTGTACGAAGTCGAGGCGCAGCCCGCGCCTCATCATCCGGTAGCCGGCGACCGGCGAGTCGATTCCGCCCGACAGCAGCGCGAGTCCGCGCCCGCTGACTCCCACCGGCAGCCCTCCGGCGCCGGCGAGCTTCGCCGCCGAAATGTACGCCAACTCCGACATGACTTCGATGGCGATCGTCAAGTCCGGATTCTCGAGATCGACCACAAGTCCGGTCGCCTCGCCTACCGCCGCGCCCGCCTCGCGATCGATCGCCATTGAGTTGAGCGCGAAGCGCTTGTCCGATCGCTTGGTCCGAATCCGGAAAGTGCGCGCATTGTTGGCCGCCCGCGCCGCTTCGACGGCGCCGAGTCTAATCGCCTCGATCGAGAGCTCAACCGGCCGGCTAATCGAGAAATTCTGAAGCCCGAAGATGAGCCTGGCGCGCTCTTCCACGATCGAATCATCCAGGCCGTCCGCCAGCTCGACTATTATTCGCGGCCCTTCGCCGCGAATAACGCCGATAGCGCAATCGGAAAATGCGCCGCGGATGTTGCGCTTGAGCTCCTCCACGAAGCGCCATCGATTGCGCCCCTTGAGATTGATTTCGTGATATCGGCCAATCAGGTAACGCATCGCCGGCTCAAGCCTAGCAGGCTGTTGACGGATAATCGCGGGCCGGAAGCGTCCCCACCGGGGCGGCAGCGAGGCCCGAAGTGAAAAGCGGCTTGCACCGCGCTGGACGACGCACGATGATGCGAAGACCATCTGACATGGTCCATCATCCTGTAATCAAAGGCGACCTCGACCGGCTGCGGCGCAGGCTCGGCAGGCCCGAGCCGGGTCTGGCCATTCCCGAGGGCAAAGTGGCCGCGGTGCTAATCCCAATCTTCGAGCGAGGCGGCGAGGGCCATCTCTTGTACATCAAGCGCTCGGAAAATGTGAGCCATCAGGGACAGGTGGCGTTTCCGGGTGGGCGCGTCGAGCCGCCCGATCGCGATCTGTGCGAGACCGCGTTGCGCGAGGCGCACGAAGAGGTCGGCATCGAGCCTGACACCGTTGACGTACTCGGCTTTCTGCCGGCCAAGAATACGCTGGTGAGCGGATTCCACGTAGCGCCGTTCGTCGGCGCGATTCCCGACCCTCACAAGTTGCGCCACGATCCGCGCGAAGTCGCGGAAGTGTTCGCGGTTCCGATCGGCGCGCTGCGCGACGCGCGCCATCGCGGAAGCTACGAGTTTCGCCGCGACGGGAGGCGCCGCGTCGAGTCACGATGCGATCCTTTATGGCGGCCAGACCATCTGGGGCCTCACCTATCGAATCACGCTCGATTTGCTTGAAATTCTTGACGCTTCCGGCGATTGAATTGACAGGACGCTTCGATACGATCGCACAATCAGATAGGTATGCGCTAAGGCCCGCTTAGCACAAAGATGAAAGAACTGAAACTCGTCGGCGGATACGGATCGCCTTACTCGCGCAAGATGCGCGCCGTGCTGCGTTATCGGCGTATTCCCTTCCGATGGATTATGCGGGATTCGGCGTGGGACGTGGGCATCCCGCCCGTGCCGGTCGCACTCATCCCGGTGCTGGTGTTCCCCGGCGAGAACGGCGCGCCCGATACCGCGATGATCGACTCGACGTTCCAGATCCTGAAGCTCGAGTCGCTGTACCCAGAGCGCTCGCTCCTTCCGGACGATCCCGCGCTGCGTTTCCTTCAGTCACTGATCGAAGACTACGGCGACGAGTGGCTGACCAAGCCGATGTTCCACTATCGATGGAGCTACGCGGCCGACATCCGCAAGGCCGCGCACGTCCTGCCGCTCGATCGCGACGTTAACCTCGATCCGAAAATGGTCGAGAGACTGGCGCAAATCTTCTCGCAACGGCAAATCGATCGGCTCGGCGTGGTCGGATCGAATCAAACCACCGCGCCGGCGATCGAGGCGAGCTACCGGCGGTTGCTGAGCATCCTCGACGCGCACCTGATCGGACAGCCCTTCCTGATGGGCCAGCGGCCGGGGGTCGGCGATTTCGGACTCTTCGGGCAATTGGTCCAGCTCACGCACTTCGATCCGACGCCCTCGGCGGTCGCGGCCGACGAGGCGCCGCGGGTCGTGTCGTGGGTCTCCTGGATGGAAGACCTGGGCTGGATGGACGTCGGCGACAGCGGATGGATTCGGCGCGACGCGATCGGATCGACTCTGCGCGCGTTGTTCGGCGAGATCGGCCGCGTGTACGCGCCGTTCCTCGTCGCCAATGCGCGGGCACTCGCCGCCGACGCGGCGCAGGTCGAATGCGAAATCGACGGGCGTAAGTGGATCCAGCGGCCCTTCCCGTATCAGGGCAAATGCCTCAAGTGGCTGCGCGAGGGCCGCGCCGCGCTCGGCGAGACCGACCGGCGTTTTGTCGACGAAGTGCTCGACGGCACCGGCTGCGACGCGCTGTTCCGTTCCTGATTGTTTTGCAGTGGCACCAGCTTCAGCCGGTGATGAAAGAAAATCACAGGCTCACGATCGCGCTCCGAGTATCAGCTCGAAATACGATACGCGCACCCGATCCGCGTCACTGATTTCGAGAGCGTTGAGCAGCCGCGCCACGGCTTCAAGATTCGCGTCCTCGCTCTCGCCTTCCGAAAGCACCGCCTCGATCTCGCCATACTCGCCCAGGCCTTCCACGCGATCGATGTGCAGCCGGACGCTGTGCCGCATCAGCAGTGTGCGGTGCTTTATGACCTCGGCGAGCACGCCCATCGCTTCGGCCAGGATCGCGCGCATCCGATCGGGCTGGACCACGGGGACGATTTCGTAGTCGCTCAGTTGCAGCGTGGCCGAGTCCCTGCGGTTGTAATAGATGAGGCACGCGCCGCCGGCTCCGGCTTCCTGGCGAAGCTTGAGCTTACCCGAGGCCGTCACGAAGAACGTGTCGCGCTGAGAGAGCTCATCGCGGCGCTCGAAGCCGAGCGCGATTGCGAGTTCGAGCGCGCGCGCGGGATTGCGCAGTCTGAACTTCGCTTCAACGTTTCGCATCGGGCTATGATAGACGCGGCACGGCCGCGTGGTCGAACGCGAGGCTTGACCGCGTCGGAGAGGAAGCCTACCTTCGCACGATTCCACGTCTGTGGAGATCAAGATCGATTAAATGGCGACTCGCACGCAATCCGATCGGCCTGAGTCCAGACTTCGCGAGTTGGGCCTCGACCCGTCGGCGCCGCCGGATCAGACGCTCGAAGCGTTGCGATCGCTTCTCGGCAAGACCGGCGCAGACAAGGCCGCGATCGCGCGCGCAATCGGCGACTTGAAGACTACCGCCGCGGCAGATCTGCTCGGCGAGATGGAAATGAACGCCAGCGGGGCTTCGCGCCGCGAGATCCGCCGCGCGCTGTTCAAGCTTCGCCAGCACGGTATCGCGCACTCGCGCCCGGAGCCTCCCGCCGATCAGGCAAAGTCTGCTGCGACCGGCGAATCCGAAACGCTCTTCGCCCTGCTATCGGGTTACGATCCCGCGGATACCCGAATCGTCTGGATCATGAAGCCGCGGTTCCAGGGTGGCCTCAATCAGCTTACCGCGGTCATTTCATGGAACGAGGGTCTGGTCGGGGCGGGCGTGACTATGCGCTCGCGCCGCGAGATGCGCGAACAGCGCACCGAGATCGAGCGCGAATTCAAGACCAAGTTCGTCGAGGCCGACTGGCGGCTCGCGGATTTCATCGTATGCGAGGCCTGGCGTCAGGCGGCGCCCGATCGCCGCCGCGAGGTCGGCGACTTCTTCGCGATGCGCGCGGAGATGATCGCCGCCGATCCCCCGCCGGCAGACTTCATCCATCCGATCTATGCGGAACTGCTCTCCGAGCCGGCCGAGCCCGCGGCGGATCTGCTCAAGCTGAACGAAATCCTTGGATGGCGATTCCCGGCCGGCGCGATCAAACCCTTCGTTGACGAGATAAGCGAGCTGAAAAGCAGCACGTTGGTGCTCAACCCGCTCGCGCAGCAGGAACGAATCGACGCTGTCATGGACCGGGCGCTCATGGCGCTACTCGGCAGCGAGCGCGTCCGCCGCCGGTTTGAGGATATCGCCTACTATCTGGCGCGTACGGGACAGACGCAAGCGGCGCGATGGGCTGCGGCGGCCGCCGCCGCGATTCGCGACGGCGCCGACTTGAAGCGGATTCCCTTCTTCCGAAATTTCATCCGCGTAGTGCTTGGTACGACCCTCGCACAGGAGGAAGAACGGGCCAAGGAACAACCGCGCCTGATCGTGACTCCAGCCGAGGCGATGCGCGAACGCCAATCGCGCACCCGCTGACGGTGGCCCGGTCGCACTGGCTGGGTCGGCCTTTTTTCCTCAAAGAGACGGTTGCCCAAAATGGCTGCTCCTCGCCCAAATATGCTGGTATCATATTTTACGTAATTCGATGAAAACGATCACCGCGACACAATTGGCCCGCAATCTTCGCCAGGTCCTCGAAAGCCTGCTGAGCGACCGGGAGGAAGTCGTCATCGAGCGCAACCATCGGCAGGTCGCACGCCTCGTCCCCGGTCCAGGAAGACAGACCGCGCTGGAAGCCATGAGCGACCTGTATCGCACCCTACCGGAAGACGCAGCCGCAACCTGGGAGGCCGACGCTAAGCGCGACAAGCGGAGGAGCGGCAGGCTGGACAAGGAACTGCGCGATCCTTGGCGTTCCTGATTGACACCTGCGTATGGATCGACGTTGAACGCGGCGACCTTGCACCCGCCGACGTCGCCGCACTGACTAACAACGAGCCGGTGTTCCTTTCACCGGTAACCGTTGCCGAATTGAAGTACGGGGCGGAACTCGCACGAGATCCGAGGGTTCGACAAAAGCGGCCTCAGCGCCCTCCGGCGCATCCAGCGGAGGCCCACGCTTACGATCGACGAAGCCACTGGCGAAATCTTTGGCGACCTGGCAGCCCAGATCCGAGCCCCCAGGCAGGCATCACCGCTACCGTGTTCAAGACCTATGGCTGGCGAGCCAAGCCCTTCAGCACGCCTGCCGCCTGCTCACCAGAAATGTCCAAGACTTCGAGGACATTCCCGGTCTCGACCTGGTAACCTACCGCATGCCAGCCCGCGAGCGGCGATAGAACAGGGCACCAGCCGGCCTCATCTCTAAAATCGCGGGCCGAAACGCGCTATCCTTGCGCGCATCGTGGCGGCCAGGAACTCACCGCTCATCGCGCAATACCTGCGCGTCAAGCAAAGCGTGCCCGATGCGATCCTGTTCTTCCGCCTCGGTGACTTCTACGAGATGTTCTTCGAGGACGCCGAGACCGGCTCGCGCATCCTCGATATCCAGCTCACCTCCCGATCCAAGGACGGCGTGCCGCTGTGCGGCGTCCCCTATCACGCGGCCGAGCCCTATATCGCGAAGCTGCTCAAGGCTGGCCTGAAAGTGGCGATCTGCGAGCAGGCCGGCGCGGACGGAAACGCGCGCGGCCTGATGGCGCGCGAGATCGTGCGCGTGATCACTCCCGGCACCGTCGCCGAAGAGACCGTGCTTACCGCCTCAGAAAAGAGCTTCCTGTGCTCGGTCGCGGCCGACGGCGACGGTTATGCGCTCGCGGCGCTGGATGTCTCGTCGGGCGAGTTTCTCGCGACTCGAATCACCGGCGTCACAAGCCTTCGCGAAGAGATCTCGCGTCTCAGGCCGCGCGAGGTCCTGATACCCAAACTCGACGACAAGCTGTCCGCGGCCATCGCGAGCCTTGGATACCCGGTGACGCAACTCGACGAATCGATGCTCGCCGGCGCTTCCGACGCGCTGGCCAGGCGCACCGATAGCGCCGCCCTCGCCGCCGGCGAGGCGATCGCGGCCGCGGCCGGCGCCGCGCTGCTCTACGTCGAGCAGACCTTCGGCTCCGAGCTGGCGCATCTTCGGCCCCTTCGCGTCTACCGCGCGGCGGAATACATGATGGTGGACGAGACCAGCCGGCGGCATCTGGAGTTGGTGGTGTCGAGCGACGGCGCCAGGAACGGCACGCTGCTCTCGGTGCTGGACGAAACCGCAACGCCGGTCGGATCGAGGACGCTCAGCCACTGGATCGTCTATCCGCTGCTCGATCGGGATGCGATCGGCGCGCGTCACGACGCGGTCGAGGAGTTCTTCGAGGCCGACTTGAGCGGCGAGGAGGACACCGCGATGCGCCGGATCGGCGACCTGGAGCGCTTGGCGGGCAGAATCGGCAGCATGCGCGCGTCGCCCCGCGACTGCCAGCGACTCGCCCAGGCGCTCGGCGCGGTCGCGACGCTCAAGGATTCGCTGATGAGTCGCAAGAGCGCCCTGGTCCGCGAGCTTGCCGCACGGCTCGATCCGCATCCGGAGCTGGCGCGGAAAATTTCCGAGACGCTTTGCGACGAGCCGCCGGTCAACCCGCGCGAGGGCAACGCAATTCGTACCGGGTTCGATCCCTCCGTCGATGAGCTTCGCGCGCTGGCAGGTGACGCGCGCGGCGTTATCGCGCGGCTCGAGTCGCGCGAACGCGATCGCAGCCGCATCCCGTCGCTCAAGGTCCGCTTCAACCAGGTCTTCGGATATTACATCGAGGTCACCAGGCCCCATCTGGATCGCGTTCCCGCCGATTACGAGCGCAAGCAAACCCTGGTCGGCGCGGAACGCTTCACCACGCCCGAGTTGAAGGAACTCGAACGCAAGATCATGGGCGCCGAATCGGGATTGAAGGAACTGGAGCTGCAAATCTTCACCAAACTGCTGCGGGACCTGAACAGCCATGCCGCGGCGATCCAGGCAACGGCGTCCGCGATGGGCGAGCTGGATGCGCTAATGGCGCTGGCGAGGGTCGCGCGCCGGCGCGGTTACGTGCGGCCCTCGATCAACGGAAGCGCGCGGCTTTTGCTCCGCGACGGGCGCCATCCGGTGCTCGAATCCCTGATGAAGCGCGGCGAGTTCGTACCCAACGATCTCGACGCCGACCCCGAGACCCGCCAGTTGATCCTGATCACCGGACCGAACATGGCCGGCAAATCGACCTATCTCCGGCAGGTCGCGCTGATCGTGATCATGGCCCAGATGGGAAGCTTCGTGCCCGCCGCCGAGGCGGCGCTCGGGATCGTCGACCGCGTGCTCACCCGGATCGGAGCGCGCGACGAGCCTCCGGCGCGGCGAGTCCACCTTCATGGTCGAGATGCGCGAGACGGCGCGGCTGCTGGCGGATCTCTCGCCGCGAAGCCTGCTCCTGCTCGACGAAGTCGGGCGCGGCACGAGCACCTTTGACGGGCTGGCGATTGCGTGGGCGGTCGCCGAGTACCTGCACGACGCGACCCGCGCCAAGGTGCTGTTCGCGACCCACTTCCATGAGTTGACCGACCTCGCGCGCGACCGGGCGCGGGTCGCCAATCTCTCGATGGCGGTGCGGGAATGGGCCGGCGAGGTGATCTTTCTGCGGCGGGTCGTAGAGGGAGCGGCCAGCCGCAGCTACGGAATCGAGGTGGCGCGACTCGCCGGCCTTCCCACCAGCGTAGTCGAGCGCGCGCGGCAGATCCTCAACAATCTGGAACAAGGCGAACTCGACGAGGCCGGGATGCCGCGGCTGGCGCGCGCACCCGAGCGCGGCGCCGCGCCGCAGATGGGCCTTTTCACGCCCGCCGAACGCCGCGCGCTCGACGAGCTTCTCGATTCTCGAGGTGGACCGCCTCACCCCGATCGAGGCCCTGGGAATCCTCGCGAAGCTCAAAGACCGCCTGCGGAGCGGCTAGCGAATCCGAAGCCTTCCCTGACATTTCGGGCGGATTCCGATAGCCCGCTTTCATGATAGACTTGCGCGAGTGGCGAGGTTGCGGGATTCGATGGGGTGGGCAGGCGGCAGGATCTCCATAGCGGCTGCGTTAGTGGTCGTGTTGGCATTGGGATCGCAGAGCGCGGCCGCGCGCGAGACCGTCGTCAGTTCCGTCCGATCCGAACGCCACGGCCGCAGCGTTGAGTTGCACCTCAAGCTCACCGGCATGCCGCGATTGTTGACCACCGGCAACGGCAACGAACTCCGGATCGACCTCGATAACACCCGGCTCGAAATTCCACCGCGTGCGGTATTCGGCGAGGATAGCGCCCCGCTGTCGGGCTTGCGCGCGATCCAGGATCCCGATGGCCGTTCGAGATTGATCGTCGAGGTCAGCGAAAAGAGCGACTACGCAATCGCGCAGATTCCCGGTGAGATCGTGATTCGGCTCGCGCCCGCCGGACAGGTCCCGGATTTGGCGGCGCCGTCGCCACAACTACGGAATCACCACCGTGTCGCCGGCTTGCAGACGGACGTTCTGCTCCGGATTTTGCCCTTTGATCACTTCTTTGTAATTGAATGGGATCTGCTTCTGCGCTCCGTCCGGGGCTTGGCGAAGAACATAAATCGATTTCTGCTTTGCAAAGTCTTTGAAACCGCCGGCCATCGCAATGGCATCGAGCACCGTGGTCGAACTCGTCAACAAATAAGTGCCGGGTCGAGCCACCATACCCAGGATGTTCACCTTCTGACTCTTGCTATCGGTAACGATGACGGTAACTTCGGGCTCGGAGATAAAGTTCTGCAAGCGCTTAGTAATTTCTTGCTCAAGTTGTAGCGGGGTTTGACCGCTCGCCGTAAGTTCGCCAACCAGGGGCAAAGAAATCTTCCCATCGGAACGAACCGGAACGAACGCGAGATGTCCGGTTCTTTCCAGACATTGATTGCCAGGACATCGTTGGCGCCTATCACGTAAGAGGTGTCCGAATGTGCACCCTGCGAGCCTTGCCCCTGCTTCGCGCCCGCTTGCTTATCGGCTGTTGGGGCGGCGGCCGCCGGAGGTTGCGCCGGGAAATTGGATTGCGCGAACGCTCCGATAGACACCAGCGCCAGAAGCGTCAGGACTGGGATTATTCATGGGTCGTCATGGGTTGCATCATAGCCAATGCTTCTCAGCCTTTCCCTGGTTCAATTTCGCTCGTAATCGTAGGTGTTCAATGCCACTCGGTTCAATCGCAACAGTTCCAAGGGAATACTACTTCGATTGCCGCATAACAGAAAGTCGCGCGAATGGTTGGCGGCACCAGGCCATATTCCTGGATCTTGTAAAGCAGAGCACGATAGCTGACATTCAGTAACCGAGCGGCCGCTTTCCGGTTCCAGTGCGTCTGTTCGAGCGCGTCAGCAATCGCACCACGCTCGGCTTCCCCTTTTGCGTTTCGTACCAGCATCTTCAGGGACGATTTTTCTTCCGACGCGTGCGTATTCAAAGCGTAAACGCTCGGCGGGTGAATACCGCTCTTCGCCTGCCCGTTTCTGTTTCTATTCCCATTCTCATCATTGGCGAGCCCGCTATCTGGAGGCGAATGTAAAAGCTGCAGCGCCGCTGTCTCATCTCCGTGCGCCAGGAAACGCTTGGAAAAGGTCTCTAACTCACGCAGGTTGCCGGGCCACGCATACTGCTGGCACGCATCCAGCAATGCGCTTGAAAAGCGCGGGGCGGGCACGCCATAGCGCCGGGCCAACCGGTTCATGAGGTGCCCCAGCAACATGGGGATTTCCTCGTGCCGTTCCCGCAGGGGTGGTACGCGCAATTCGAAAACGCTCAAACGGTAGAACAACTCTTCCTGAACTCTCTGCTGCCGCCAACTCCAGGTCAGCGCAGGTGGCCGCGATGATACGCACATCGGCCCGGATCGGGTTCTGGCCGCCGCACCGGACAAACTCCCTCGATTCCAGCAATTTCAGCAGCCGCCGTTGCACCGCTCCCGGCATGGCATCGAATTCGTCCAGTAAAATCGTTCCCTTGCCGCACTGCTCGAACTTTCCTGGCGTCGATTCCGGCCGCCCGCTGGCGGAAGTGTGCTCATAACCGAACAGTTCATTCTCCAGCAGGTCGGAGGTGAGCACCGCGCACTTGACCCGCATGAAGGGGGAACTGGACCGAATCGAAAGCGAATGGATCGAGCTGGGCAGTGGTCGTTTTCCCGCTCCCCGCCTCTCCGGTAATCAGCACCGGTACGTCGGTCTGTGAGAGTAATTCCGCTTGCGTCCTCAGCCGGCGTGTAGCCGGACTGGCAGCAATGAAATACAGCTCTTCGTTGATTCGCTCGATTTCAGCTTGGTACATGTTTCAGAGTTACAACCGGAAGGTTATAAGGAAAAATCTCGGACTACCTACTCTCGGACTACCTACAAGGAGACTGGTTAATTCGTCAACTGCAACCGGTTCTTCA
>CAWHNS010000003.1:0-49992 GCA_963830715.1 uncultured delta proteobacterium | reverse complement strand
GCCGGCGGAGATCATTCTGCTGTTCGAGGATTGGGTCCCCAGCCATCGCGAGATCTTCATGGACGGCCGCACCCACCTCAAAGATCAGTACACCTGGATGGGACACGCCGTCGGCCACTGGGAAGGCGACACGCTGGTGGTCGATCGCGCGGGCTTCAACGACACCAGCTGGATCGATAATTCCGGGCGTCCGCACACGGAGAAGCTGCGAGTGACCGAGCGTTTCCGGCGCGCCGACCTGGGGCACTTGGAAGTCGAGATGACGTTCGACGATCCGGGCGCGTACGCCCGGCCCTTCACTATCAAGGGCGTCTTCGACGCCGCGCCGCCCGAAGAAATTCAGGAGTTCATCTGCAACGAGAATAACGCCGACATTCCGCACATGGTGGGAAAATAACTTCCGGGGTCGATAATAATGGACCGTTTGTGGACGCCTTGGCGGTACAACTATGTTTCGACTGGCCTGCCGGACAATGAATGCATTTTTTGCGCCAAGGCCGCGTCCACGGATGATAGCGGCAACTACGTCCTGCTGCGCGCCGAGCGCAACTTCGCGCTGCTGAATCTCTACCCCTACACCAACGGCCACTTGATGATCGCGCCCTACGAACATGTCGCCACGCTCGAGGAAGCGCATCCTGAGACCATCGCGGAAATGATGCGGCTCACCGTGCGCGCCGAGAAAGCTCTACGCGAGTTGTACCGGCCAGGCGGAATCAACATCGGCATGAACATCGGCCAATGCGCCGGCGCGGGCGTGGCCGGACACATCCATATGCATGTACTGCCGCGCTGGCCCGGCGACGCGAGCTTCATGACCAGCGTGGGCGAAACGCGCGTGCTGCCCGAGGATCTGGAGACTACGTGGCTGCGGCTGAAGCCGGTGCTCAACGCCTGAAAAGCCCGCAAAGGGCCGGTAGGCTCCGTTTTGCGGGCTGACATCTAAAAGGTTAAGCTCGAAAGCATGAGCAAACGCGTGAGCATTGAAGTGCCCGGACTCAAACACGATAATCCTATTCCAGCCGCCTGCCGCATCGGCCCGTTCCTGGTGTCCAGCGTGATTACCCCGAAAGACACCGAGGGGAAAGTTCCCGACGGCCTCGACGCGCAGTGCGCGCAAGTATTCGAAAACCTCAAGACGCTGCCGGCGCCGCCGGCGCCACACCGGAACAAGTGATCAAGCTCACCGTGTATTTGAAGGATCGCGCACTGCGCCCGCACGTGAACAAGTTCTGGGTGGAGTTGTTCCCCGATCCACATTCGCGTCCGGCGCGCCACACATTCTCGGCGCCCGAGTTGCCCGATCCACAGATGGTGCAGTTGGAAGTGATGGCGGTGCTGGAGGAGTAGAGTCCCGCCGTCCGAGACGTGGCATGGCGATCCTGACCGTTACCGGCGACGCGGCGTCGTGCTATGAAGAAGTGGCGCACGGCGTGGCCGATGGCCACCGGCGAGGTGCGATACGTCGCGCGCGAGGCGGTCGAAAGGGAATGTGACGATTTTCGGCGCGCGCTCGCCCTCCAGACGCGGCAGTTCAGCGCCGGCTTCATGACCGCGCCGTCACCGGGAATAGTCGCGGCCGCGATGCTCAATTCGCATTACTCGTCGATGCGCGACTACGTGACGGCGCTCGCGGATGCGCTGCGCGTCGAATACCGGACGATAATCGCGCATGGCTTGATCCTTCAGATCGATTGTCCTGACCTCGCGATGGAGCGGCATACGAGCTTCTCGGCCAGGCCGGTGAGCGAGTTTCTCGAGTTCGTCGCGCTCGTGGTTTCTGCGATCAATCACGCGATCGAGGGATTGCCGCGCGAGAGAATTCGCATGCACGTCTGCTGGGGAAACTACGAAGCGCCGCACAACGACGATGTGGCGGTCGAGGAAATAGTCGAGCTCGTCTACCAGGCGAGGGTCGGCGCGTTGATGCTCTCGATGGCGAACCCGCGCCATGCGCACGAATATCGCACCTTCGCGCGTCATCCGCTTCCGGGAGAGATGAAACTAATCGTGGGCGCGATCGATACCACCTCCAACTACGTCGAACATCCCGAGGTCGTAGCCGATCGAATCGAGCGCGCCGCGCAGGCGAGTTGGCGATCCGAATCGGATTGGGGCCGGCACCGATTGCGGCTTCGCGACTTCGGCGGGCCTCGGCGAGGTCGCCGATGAGGTGGTTTGGCTCAAGCTGAAGGCCCTCGGCGACGGGGCCGCGATCGCGAGCCGGCGGCTGTTCGGTTGAGGCCGGCTGGCCGATGAACCTGCGCCATCCGCCCTGCGAATCCCTACAGGGATTTTCCCAGGCCCTTTCTGCGGCGCTCGGCCCACCGCTTCTTCATCATGTCCGAGAGCCGCTTTCTGCCTTCAGGGGTGAGTCGGCGGCGCCGCTTCCGTCCTTGCTTCGCGGGAGCGGTTCCTTTCCGCCTCCCGCGAGATCCTGACCCGATCCTTCAAGAGCCCTATCGCTCTGGTTATCCGCTCCCTTTCGCTCCTGAGTTCCGCCAATATCGCGTCTATGTTCAAGACCTAACTCCTCCCAGCTAAGTTGTTATGCGCCGCCTATTAAATAGTCCGCGATCTGGGTTAGTATCGTGTCATCAACCGCCTACCATTTGCAATTGAACCGGGCGAGTACGCTTTCGCACGTTTCAGCGGCCACGGGCAGGTCCGCGATCGCTCTACCGCCTGGTAACACTCTACTTTGGAAAGCCGTCGATGAGTTCCTTTAGTCGCTGCTTCGCATTCGCGAGCACCGACACGCCATCGCCGACCAGCACCGTATCGAAGTCGAGTTCGAGCAAGCGCCGCACGCTTGCGCGCAGGCGAGGCGGGTCGTCCATCACGCGTTCGCCCAGCAGGCTCAAACGTCCAGGCGGATTTCCGATCACCGCGTCGCCCACGATCAGGATTTTTCGTTGCGGCCAGTGGAAGGCAACCTCGCCAGGCGACTTGCCGCTCACGCCAACGACCTCGAGCGGGCCAATCGTCTCGCCGATGCGAAGTTCACCGTCGAGCACCGCGCCCTGCTCCTTTGCGTAAGCAGCATCTTCCGGATGGATGTAGGTGCGGGCGCCGGTCCGCTCACGAACGCGATTGGCGGCACGGACGTGATTTCGATTGGTAATCAGGATCCGGCTCACGCCGCGACGGCCAAGTTCGTCCAGCACGTGGACGGCAGGCTCGACAGGATCGAGGCACAAATTTCCAGCCGCGTCGGGAATCAGCAACCCATTGAAGTTGTAGCCATGCGGCTCGGAGAACCGCGACCACGCAAGAATGTCGCCGAGAATGGTATCCATCGTGCAAACCCTCCCGAGGCAAATCCGGCAGTCTCGAATCGAGCACCGGCCTTCGCTGCCATTGGAGCAACTCAAGCGGAGCTTTTCCAATGATTTCGGAGCTTTCCCGGCCAGAATCAGCACTCGGCGACATAGGCTTAAATGGGATTGAAACTCATTCTCAATTTCATTACTGTGACGATCATGCGATGCCCATTCAAGTCAACGATCGTTGGTCCTTTTGCGATCGCGATCCTCGGTCTGGTGGCGGCCGCGAGCGCCCAGAGCAGCGTCACCGAGATCCGCTTCAGCGACCACCACTTCACCCCTCAGATGCTGACCGTGCCCGCCGGCCGGCCGCTCGCGATTAAGGTCGTGAATTCAAGCAAAGAGACGATCGAGTTCGAGAGCTTCAAGCTCAACCGCGAAAAGGCCATCGAGCCCGGTGAAACGATCACCGTGCACCTGCCGGCGCTCAGCACCGGAAGCTACGACTTCTACGATGACTTCCACGCAGACGTTCCCGAGGGAAGCATCGTCGCGAAGTGAACGGAACGAAGGCGCGTGGACGTCCGATGACCCTCCGGAGTGTCGGAACCGCTGGAGTCCTCGGACTCGCGGGATTGTTGCTGCTCGCCCAATTCCGCCCGGTCGAGTGCATCAACCCGCCGGCGAAGGGTGATGTCTCCGCTCCGCCAGAATCGAGGCGACGCTGAAACGTGCCTGCTACGACTGCCATTCCGACGAAACGCGATGGCCGTGGTACAGCCGCGTCGCTCCGATCTCATGGCTGGTTGCACGCGACGTGGAAATGGGACGCAAGCAAATCAACTTCTCGGAATGGGGCGAATACTACCCGGCCACGAGAAGACGAAAGCTTCAATGGACCGACAGGGCGCTACGCCAGGCGGCGATGCCCCCATGGTCATATCGGATCGTCCATCCGGGCGCCGCTTTGACCGAGGAAGACCGCGCCGCATTGGAACGATGGATCGATTCGGAAATCGCGGGTCCGTCACCGGAGTCACGGACTAAGTGAGGAATTGAAATGCGGCGATATTTGCCGGCAGCTTTGGCGGGATTACTTCTGGCGCTCGGCATCCTTCTGTGCCCCGACCACGCCGCCGCGCAAGTGGACCCGTGGGAGTTCGAGGTCTACCCGTATGCGACGGAACAACGGGGAGTGGCCGAGCTCGAGGTGGACAACGCCGTCGTGGCCAACGGGCACAATCAAGGCGCGGACGGAACCGCTTCGGGCACCTTTTCGAGCCAGGGAATCTGGTACAACCAGTGGGAGCTCACCTACGGGCTCACCGATCGAGTCGAGGCCGCCGCCTACCTCAACCTGGCCCAGCCGAGCGGCCGCGGTTACTGGTACGCCGGCTCCAAGTATCGCCTGCGCGGCAGACTCTTCGACGAGGGCGCTCTACCAGTCGATCTCGGCTGGTACCTCGAACTTGAATGGCACAAGACGCCCCAGTTCGATGATGACCCGCTCGAACTCGAACTGCGCCCGATAGTCGAAAAGGACATTGGACGTTTCTCGATCGTCCTCGATCCTAAATTTGAAAAGCCCATATTCACGGGCCCGAACCAGAACAAGGGATTCAAGTTCGGTTACGCGAGCGGCATCTACTACCGATGGATGCGCTACTTGTCGCCGGGAGTCGAATTTTACGGCGGGGTTGGCTATATCGACGACAACGATCCTCTCTCGGCGCAGCAGCACTACATCCTCCCGGTAATCTGGGGTGAACTGCCTCACGGGTTCGAATACAGCATCGGCCCGGGTTTTGGACTGACACGCGGCTCCGACCATGTGATCCTGAAATTCAACCTGGAGCTGGAGCGATTCGTCGGCGCAATCTTCGGCCCATCGTCCGACCTTGGCTGGTTTTTCTAGGCTGTCGGGGGAAAGGCCGGCACTCTACCGATAGCTGGAATAGATAACATCTTGATAACGGGCGTTCGACTGATGGTCGGCATATGCATACAGATAGTATTGTTGTCGAAATTCAGACGCAATAACTATCGGTTATGTATACTGACTATCGGTTAAATAGGGGCTGTGCGCAGCGCCGTACCGAGGCGGTTGGCACGCCGGCAAGCTGATAAGGACGCCAGGAGAACCGTATGCTCACCAGGCTGTACGTGCGACTGAGCGAAGGTCGGGCTTGGAGCCGGACGACGCGTTCGCGGCGAGTGCTCGCGCTCGTCGCGTTCATGACCTACCATCCGGCTTGGGGCAACAGGATCGGTGAGATTCTCAGCAACGTCGGAGAAGTGTAAGGCGTCCGCACGGTCACGCTACGACGCCGCAATTGGCGAGGCCATCGCGTTCCGCCGCTTTACATCGAGCGTCGCCATTTCTGTCTGTGAGTTCCGGACGATCCGCCTCATCAGGTCGCGCTGGAGTATCGCCGACGCGCAGAGCACTCCGCCCAGAAGCGCTCCCGCGACGCCGCAGGTTGCCACATCCTGGCCGGTGAGGAACAGACCAGGGACCGAGGTTCGCGGCCGCGACATAGGATCGCTGAAACGAGCGGGAACATGAGCCAGCCCGTATATTTCGCCGCACGCGTAATTCGCGAAGTGGCGGGTCGTGACCGGCGTCGACAACTCGCAGACGTCGATTCTGCCCTCGATCTGCGGTACGCAGCGATACACCACTTCCAACAGACGCCGTGTCAGCTTGTCCTTGAACGCCGCGTAGTCGGCCGGACGGTTCTTCCATCGAGTGTCGGCCCATCGCGCGAAGGTCTCCCAGCGTGCGAGCGTAACCACGTCGATTGTCGAGCGTCCCGGATGGCGCCGGACGAAGTCGGGATCCTTGGCTGAGGGGAAGGAGATGAAGACCGGGGGCAGCGGGCCGTCTCCATCTCCGAACGCGTTAGCGAACGTATGCTCATGCTGTTCGTCCGGATAGACCCACAAGTTTCCTTTCGGCAGCGCAAGTTCCTCGGCGGTGGCCTGCAAGCCGATATAAAGACACAGATGCGCGATCGAGGGCCGAAGCGCACGCGGGTTCGGCATAGTGCGACGGCGCTCGGTGAAGTCAGGCGGGACAAGACGCCCCATCGTATTCATAACGCCCGCATCGCTGATCACGATCGGTGCCCGGATCACCGCGCCATCGGCCATTTTCACGCCAACCGCACGGCCATCCCTGATAGCGATCTCCGTCACCTCGGCGTTGATAAGTATTTTGCCTCCGGTCGCCTCGATTACGGGTGCGATGGCCTGGGCGATCCGGCCCGCTCCGCCGACCGGATAGTACGCGCCATCAAAGTAGTGGTTGGCGATTAGCGCGTGGACCGCGAAGCTGCTCTCCGCGGGCGGGAGGCCGAAATTAACCCACTGTCCGGTGAGCACGGCGATGAGCTCCTGATCGCGCGTGAGATCTTCGAGCACCGAGCGCGTTGTCCTTTCAGCCAAGCGCATAAAGGAGCGGCGCATGAGCGGACCGGCAATCGCAGCGATCGCGTTCGGCAGCGCCCTGGCCGCGAAGTAGTTGCGCGACGCCGACACAACTTCACCAATGAGGGCGAAGTAGCGATCGATCGCGGCCGTCTGATTCGGGAAATGGGCCTTGAGGTCGCCGCGCAGGTTGCTGGCGCCGGCGCGCAACTCGAACACTTTATCGCCGATGACGATCCGGTCGTAGACCTCACCAAGCGAATTCCACTTCAGGCTCCCATCCGTGACCGCATCGAAAAGGGCGCGCAGCATTTGCCCCGGGGCCGAGTTCCCCGACGTAATGCACGCCGACGTCCCATTCGTCAGCCGGGGCGGCGAAACACATGGGTGTATCCACCCGGCGTGTAGTGACGCTCCAAGACGAGCACGCGCTTGGCGCCGTAGCGAGAGAGCAGTGCCGCGGCGCCAAGTCCGCCAATTCCGGAGCCGATGACTATCGCGTCGTAAGGGCCGCTCGCGTGATGGGTGCGGTAAGGTTCGGCAATCTTGCCTTTAGTCGGCATGGCTTGACTCTCTCGACTACGTCCGCAGCCCGCAACGAAATACTCAGCGGCGTTTCGGTTCGCGGCGCCCGTCGCTGATGAATCTTAAACCTGCAACATGACACCGTTGTGAATCAGAAAGCCCATCACAGCCGCGCTGTCCCGCCTTGATTCCGCTTGATTAGCGCGATCTCGGAACTCCTTGATCTTTTCCGCATAAAACGACCGCCACTTCGCGCTGATCACTTGCTGGCCGTCGGACTTCCGAATCCTGAAGCAATGATGGACGATCGTATCGGGGTCTTCGCCGATGAATTCGCAGAACTGCCGTAGCGCGATCAGCTTGTCGGGTTCCTCGGCGATTGGATCTCCGCCCCATTCCCGGCTGAGCGCACTCCCCCATGTGCGAACGGATTCATATTCCTCGATCGCCCGCATCGTCACGATTACTACTCCGGAAGTCCCAATTGTCTCGCCAGCCGTCGAATTTCCTCTTTCCGCCCGGGCTGCGGCGCCGCAGCCTGAATCAACTTAGAACGGCGCAATTCCTCGACCACTTTCGGGTCGCGCGGGAAAGGCTTGCCGTACTGGCCAAGGAAGTATTGTTCCTCGAATGGGGGACGCGGCCGCTGCCCGCCCGCCTCGCGCGATTCGAGTGAATAGCCGATATTCAGGGCATAGAGCGGCAGCCAGTCCTGGGGCGGCTTCACGATTTCATTGACAACCGGCGCGACGAAGGCGGTAAGGCACGCGCCCAGCCCCAGTTCGAACGCCATCAGCAGTCCCTGGCAGGCGGCCACGCCGCAGTCGAACGCCGCCATCACGGGATAGTGTGGAGACTGCGTCATCGGCTTGAGGAGATGCGGATAGACGATCTCGTCGACGAATTTGTGGCTCCATCCGTGGCTTGCCGCCACTACGTTGGCGTCATAGAGCTCTTTGAGCCGCGTGCCCTGGACGCGGTTTACAACTCCGAGGTCGGCATAGAGGTAGATATGCACGGGGGCCAGTTCGATCACTACCGCCTGAACGGGGGTCTTCATCTTTTCAAGCTGCGGCTTCGGTATTTCGTCGCGCTTCACCACCACGGCTCTCAGCCAATGCGCGTTGACGGCGCAGGATGCGCGCAGGAAGGCCTCGAGGATCTTCTGAATCTTTTCCTGCTCGACCGGCCGCTTGGGATCGAAGAAACGAATTGAGCGCCGCGTTCCGACCAGTTCCTGGTATTCCATCGCGCCCTCCTCAGAGCGAAAAAATGTGCACCGACATGGCGGCGGTGTCCGTGCCCAGAAAGCCGCCGCCATTTTCCGTGAGTCCGACCCGGGCGCCTCTAACCTGCCGCGCACCGGCGCCGCCGCGCAACTGATCGACAATCTCGAAGATCTGCGCGATCCCGGTAGCTCCCACCGGATGCCCCTTTGAGAGCAGTCCGCCGCTCGGATTGACGACGTGCCGGCCGCCAGGCTTGGTTGCACCGCTGGCGAACAACGCCGGCCCGGCCCCTCTTCCGCAGAGTCCCAGTTCCTCGCAAGCGATCAGTTCCGCCGGCGCGGCTGCGTCGTGGACTTCGATCACGTCCAGGTCGGCGGGGCCGATCCCGGAGACCTCGTACGCGCGCTTGACGACCCGCTCGAGCACGCTGGGTTCGCCGGGTTCACGATCGCGACCGGAGAGCAGCACCGACGCGCGAATCTGCACGGGTTTCCTGATACCAAGTTGCCGGGCCATCTTTTCCGACATCAGCAATGCCGCCGCGGCGCCGTCGCCGATCGGCGAGCACATCAGGAGCGTCAGCGGCGGCGATATCTGACGCGACTGCAAAACCTGCTCGCGCGTAACGGGATCGCGGTACTGCGCTTTCGGGTTCAAGGACGCAAATGCGTGGCTCTTGACCGCCACGTCGGCGAAGGTCTCCGCGGTCGCACCGCTGATCTTCATGTATTCGCGCGTGCCTGCGGCATAGATGTCCATGAATAGCGACTTGGATGGACCGCCGGCGGCAGGCGCGGCAGATTCGCCGCGGCTTGCGGTCCGCGACATGATTTCCCGCAGCTCTTCCAGATCCACCGCCGCAGCGGTGGCGCGAAAAGCGCGAGTCTTGTCGTCGGAGGTCATCTTCTCGGCGCCGACTGCGAGCGCGATGTCATACATGCCCGAGGCAATCGCCATGTGTGCCAGGTTGAACGCCGACGATGCGGACGCGCACGCGTTCTCGACGTTGAAGAGCGGGATGCCCAGCAGGCCGGTTTTGCGAAGCGCGACCTGGCCACGAATCATCTCCTGGCCAGTGATTAGTCCGGCGGCCGCATTCGAGAAGAAAACGATCTGGACATCCTTGGGCGCGAGCCCGGCGTCGGTGAGTGCGTCATGCACTGCCTCCTCCGCCAGCGAGCGCATCCCGCGATCGGAGTACTTGCCGAACCGGGTCATTCCGACCCCTGCGACAACCACTCGGCTTGCATCCGACATCGTGGCACCTCCCGCTCAGGCTCGCGCGACCGTTATACCCGCCTTCTCGCGATCCCAGGCGCGTCCCGCGCCGCGCTCCTTGAGGGCGGCATACTGGATGCGGTGCGTGCCGGTCTTGGGAAGCTCGTTGACGAATTCGACATAGCGCGGCACCGCGTAGTAGGCCATGCGACCGCGACAGAAATCGAGCAACTCCTCGGGAAGGAGCTTCGCGCCCGGTTTCAGAACTATCGCAACCATGACTTCGTCTTCGCCGAGCTCCGACGGGACTGCGAAAGCGGCGGACTCGAGGACCGCCGGGTGCAGATCGATCGCGTTTTCGATCTCCCAGGCGGAAATGTTCTCTCCGCGCCTGCGAATCGACGCCTTCTTGCGGCCGCAGAAGTAGAAAAAACCTTCCTCGTCGGTTCTCGCGAGGTCCCCCGAATGGAACCATCCGCCGCGGTACGCTTCGGCGGTAGCCTCGGGAAGCTTGTGGTACTGGCTCAGCTGGCCCTTGGGATGGCGGAAGACAAGCTCGCCTACCTTGCCCGGCGGCAGGGGCTCGTCGTTTTCACCGACGACGCGAAACTCGACTTCTCCCACCGGCTTGCCCATCGAGCCGACCTTGCCGACGGTGTTGAGGAGGAAGCCCGGCGCATCGACCATCGCGTAGCCCTCAACGATCCGCACGCCGAAGCGGCTTTCGAACTCGCGCCAGGCGGCTGCGGGGCAGGCGGCCGAAAATACGACACGCACGTGATGATCGCGGTCGTCCGGACGGGGCGGCTGCTTCAGCAGCATCGGGATCATCGCGCCGAGCGTGTTGAACTCAACGGCGTCGTACTTGCGGCAATCGTCCCACAGCCGCGATGCGCTGAACCGCTCGGCGAGCGCGACTTTCGCGTCGAGCAGAATCGAGCTGAAGCACGAGAGCATCAGCGCGTTGCCATGAAAGAGCGGGAGCGCCGTGTACATGGTCTCGCCGGGCTTGATCTTCATCGCGCCGAGAACCGCGAGCAGCGCCGAACCGTCGGAGCCTCTGGGAACCACACCCTTTGGAGGTCCAGTCGTGCCCGACGTGTACATCATCGCGCCGCCGCCGGCGTTGTCGCCGACCTCGCTCTCCGGTTCGCGCTCGGGATGATCGAGGAGACGCTCCAGCGTCCAATCCACGCCGTGTCCTGCTTCCCCACCGGCGACCACTGTCGCCCTGAGCGTCGGGACTCTGCTCTTGACCGCCATCACAGCCGCTCTCAGCGGCTCCTCGAAGATCGCGGCAACCGAGTCCGAATCGGCAAGGATGTGCTGGAGCGTCGTACCGCGTTGCGAAGTGTTCACCGGCACGCTGACGGCGCCGATAAATCCGAGGGCAAAGTGAATCCAGAGAAACTCGGGACGATTGCCCATCATGATCGCGACCCGCTCTCCCGGCCGAATCCCGAGGTCGAGCAAACCGTTCGCGGCGCGATTGATGCTGGCGAGAACCTGCTCCCAGGCGAATTCCGACTCCTTGAACTTGAGCCAGGTCTGGTGCGGATGCTGGGCCACCCGCTGACGGATGAGTTGTTCAATCGTTCCTTGAACCCGTGCCATCGACGCTCCTTTCGTTTTGCAGCGAGCTACGCCTGCAGGCGCGCTCCGTTGCCCGCTTTGGCCAGGATGTGGCGGGCGCCGGCCAAGCTCAACACATCGTTGGTCCCGTCCTCGATCAGCGAAGCGCGCGCGTCGCGAAACATCTTTTCGATCGGATACTCCTTACTCGAGCCCGTTGCCGCCGAAGACTTGCAGTGCGTCACTGGCGACCTCGAAGGCCGCTTGCGTGCAGAAGGTCTTTGCTGCGATGGCGTGCTCGAGGCTCGGAGCCGGCGAGTTGCGATTGTAAACGGTCACCGCGCGCGAAAGCGCCCGGCACGCCTCGACCTTAGTGAACATCTCGAACAGCCGCTTCTGCACGAGCTGATGCTCGCAGATGGGGCGCCCGCCCTGGATCCGCTGGCGTGAGTAGTCGAGCGCGGCCTCGAATGCGGCCCGGGCCAGCCCGGTGAAGGCCGTCGCCATTCCGCCGTTGGCGCCGGTGAGGGTCTGCCTCGCATAGAACTCGTACTGGTCGCTGCCCACGACCATGTGACTGCGCGGGATGCGGACATTGTCGAAGAAGATCTCACCTTGATTCAGCGCGCGCTGGCCGAGCTTGTTTAGCGGCTTGCCCTTCGAGACTCCGGGCAAATTGAGCGGCACGACCGCGACTCCGCCGCCCGCCATGCCCATCTTTCGTGAGGCTTCGATCGAGAGAAAAAGTGCGGCGTGAGTTGCGATTGTGCCGTTGGAGACCCAGGCCGATTTCTGGCCGTTGATGACGTAGCAGTCTCCATCCGCGCGGGCAACCACGTCACCGGTGACCTTTGGGTTATGATATTCGGGCGTGCCGATGGCGACGTGGTCGGAGCCGTGGTTCGGCTCCGTTATCGCCCAGCATCCGATGAACGCGCCCTCTCGATCCTGCGTGTAGGGCTTGACGAAGGTTTCGTAAAGTTCGGGGTTGCCGGCGCTCGCGGCGGCGAAGGCGGGAAATCCCGCGCATCCGATACTCAGGGCGAGGTCCACCGCTCCCCATGACAGCTCCTCGTGGAAGATGTGCATCCCGAGCCCATCCAGGCCGAGACCTCCGAGCTCCGTCGGAAGTCCCGCGACGTGATATCCGAGCTGGAAGGCTTTCTTCAGGACTTCCCTGAGCGGTGAGCCTGACGCGATGACGTCCTCCGGATCCGCCATCCGGTCCAGAGCCAATGACGCCGGACGCATCACATCCTTGGCGAAGCGATGCGCCGATTCTTTTATTGCTTGAAGCTCTTTCGAAAGGTCCGCGCTCAGCTCTTGGTATGTATCCATCGATGGTGCCCTCGGGGTCAGAAAGCTTGAGCATTTCGCACGCATATCCGATGCCAGCGAAACTTGCGCGGCGCGCGATTCCCGCGGCATCGCGCAAAACGGCGAATGGACGCGGCCGATTCTCTTCGTCTCCAGAAAGCGCTCCAGGATGACGGTTCAGGTCGTAAGACTTGCGATGGTGATTGGCGGCGGCCAAGAAGGTGCGGTCCAATCTCGCGCACGCACAGCCTGCGGGCGCGCGAGCGCTTCAAGCTCAGCTCCTGCTGTGTTGCCAGATGGGTCAACACTGTCTGGTTTGGTCCCAAAGGATACAACCTGCCCGCAACGATGCCAATCTCACCTTCACAGCTGGACAGGGTATACGCGCAACGAAGCTGGCACATGAAGTGCGTCTCCGATGTTGCCGAAACGCGGGCAGGAGAATTCTATGCCGGATGCGACTTATGACGCTGTGATCATCGGGGCCGGTCACAATGGAATGGCGTTGGCCGCCTATCTGGCGAAAAGCGGATGGAAGGTCGCGGTCTTTGAGAAGCGAGGGGAGGAAGGCGGCGGACTCTGTACCGAGGAGCTGACGCGGCCGGGTTTCCTGCACAACGTCCACGCCAACTATCATACCCTCGTCGGCATATGCCCCGTTTACAACGATCTGGAGCTGACCACAGCGCACGGATTGCGTTACGCATTGCCTCCGGTCCAGATGGCCAGCGTCTTCGCCGATGGCACCGCGCTCACCGTTCACACCGACCTGGAGAAGACCTGCGCTTCGATGGCGCGGTTCTCCCGCAAGGACGGCGAGACCTTTCATCGGCTCTATGAAGAGACTCGCGGATATCGCGATCTGATCCTGCGGACCCTGATGTACTCGCCGCCGCTCTCGATGCGCGACATCACCAAAGCGCTTGTGGCATGGGGAGTGGAGGACAAGAGCGAATTTCTGAGCGTCCACCTGCGGCATCAGACGATCAACGAATTTCTCGACCGTCATTTCGAGAGCGAGAAGATCAAGGCCCACCTGGCGTTCCATGCCTCGCTGGCGGGCTACGCCACCGATCGGAAAGGGCTGGCTATTTCGTTTCCGCTGCTGCTCAGCAAGATCGACAACTGGCACGTGTGCATCGGCGGATCGCACGCCCTGGCTCATTCGCTGTGGGAAGCCGCCGCGCACGCAGGGGCGCGTGTCTTCCTGAAGCAGGGCGTCAACCTGATCGTAATGGAAGACGGCAAGGCGGTGGGCGTGAGACTCGAGGACGGCAGCATCGTCCGGGCACGCCATCTGGTCGCCAGCTCGATCAGTCTCGAGCAGACTTTTTTCGGCATGGTCGGCCGGGAAAATCTTCCCGCGCCGCTGGCCAGGGAAGTCGATCGCTTCCCGCACATGGACTCGACATTTTTCAGCGTGCACATGGCGATGACGGAGTCGCCGCAATATCGCTCGGCGGACTTCGATCCCGACGTGAATAAGGCCTGGGTGGTCAATCTCGGTTACGAGAGTACCGCTCAAATCAACCAGGACTGGCGCGACTTGCGCAAAGGGGCGCTGCTCGATCCCAAACCCAACGCAGCCGTCAATTCGCTTTTCGATCCGAGCGACGCGCCCGACGGCTGCTACACGGGGCTGCTCAGGCAGATGGCGCCGTTCAAGCTCGCGAGCGGAGGCAGCCAGGCATGGGATGACGTGGCGCGCGAATACGGCCAACGGTGCATAGACGTCTGGAAGAAGGCGGCGCCTAACCTCAGCGACCGCTCGTTCCTGGAATGGGCAACCTATACGCCGCTGGACATCGTGCGGCGGATGCCGAACATGGTTCAGGCAGACTGGATTGGAGGATTGATTGACCTCGATAACCTGCTCGACCGGCGGCCGGGTCCGATTCTCTGCGATTATCGAACTCCGATACCCAACCTGTATATGTGCGGCGCCACCCAGCATCCGCACGGCTTCGTGACATTTGCGCCTGCCTACAACGCTCTGGAAGCGATCGCCGAAGACTACAAGCTCGAGCGCTGGTGGACATGAGCGGAGCGCCACAGAGAATCGAGGTTTGCCTCGTCGGAGGAGCAAGCAGCGGCCTGGCTTCGATCATGCAGCAGTATATCGAGCAGCAACTGGCCGAGTCGGAACACCGGCGCGCGCGCGCGGCGCGGATTCGTGGGCGGCTTGCGCTGACCGCGACCGACTATGGGGTAGCGGTGACGGTGGACTTCGCACCCGGCCAAATCGGGATCCACGATGGCGCCCTGGAACCGCTGGACGCGAGCATCGCGGGACCCTATGCGGCCTTGTCGGAGCTCATCCAGGGCCGCACCAATCCGCTGATCGAGCATCTTCGCGGCCGCCTCAAGGTCAGCTCGAGCTGGCGCAACCTGCTTTTGCCTCTTCGCCTCCACAAGCTGATGCGCCTGAGTCCCGAGCAGCGCTCTGACGGAGGTCAGTATGTCTGACGCAACTTACGACGCGATCATAATCGGCGCCGGTCACAACGGGCTGTGTCTGGCTGCCTATCTCGGGCGCGCGGGTTTGAAGGTCGGGATGTTCGAGCGGCGCCACGACGAAGGCGGGGGCGCTCATACAGACGAGGCCACGGTGCCCGGCTTCTGGCACAACCTCCATGCGCAATACATGGAGTTCATCGACTACATGCCATTCTACCACGACTTCAACCTGCCCAGCTTCGGTGCCCGGATGATCAAGCCCGAGGCGCAAGTCGGGATCACTTTTGCCGATGGGCGAGCTCCGTTGGTTATTTATCGGCCCGATCTGGCCGACAAGACCTATCAAAGTATCGCGCGCTACTCGAAGCACGACGCCGAGACCTTCACCGAGATTCGCCGCAAGGTGATGGAGAACGATCGATATCTGGCCGCGATGCTCTACACGCCGGCGCCCGACGAGTCGCGAGGCGAAGCGTTCGACGGAACGATGGCCGGTAAAATGTTCGGGCTCTGGGCCGACCTCGGCTTCAAGCCGCAGGAGGTTAACAAGAGCCCGAAAGTGCTAATCGACCAGCTATTCGAGTCGACGGAGCTGCGCGCCACGCTCTATCGTCAATGCGTCGAGTGGGGCGCCAACCTGCACTCGGGCAACGGCTTCGGCTTTGTCATGTCGGTGATCTGGCTCTGCGGAATCCACTATTTGTCCGTGGGCGGAACGCACATTCTCGCGCATGCGATGGCGAGCGCGGCGCTGGCCGAAGGCGTCGACCTCCGCTACACGAGCCCGGTCGTCGAAATACTCACCGCGAATGGGCGCGCCACCGGCGTTCGTCTTAAGGACGGGCGCACGATCGAGGCGCGCAAGCTGGTCGCGTCCAACGCCGATCCGAAAACCACCTTTATCGACCTGCTCGGGTGGGACAAGCTTTCGCTGTTTCGCAAGGAGCGGATGGCCAATTGGCATTTCGGTCCCGAGCACGTTCTCGGAACGCCCTCGTTCGCCATTCGCAAGGCGCCGGACTACAAGTGCGCTCGGCATAATCCGGACATCAATCGGTGCTTCTACACGATCGTGGGCTTCGAGAACCATGAACAGGTCTCCGAATACATCCTGCAAGCCTATGGCGGCCGAATTCCGGAACGGCCGGGCGCAGGCACCTGGGTGAACTCCTTGTGGGATCCGACCCAGGCGCCCGAGGGCCTTCACTCGATGAACGGATGGTTCTTTTTCCCGAAAGCCTCGTGCCTGAGCCCTGCGGAATGGGATGAAGTGCGGCGCGAGTACAACGGGCGTTTCCTCGACCTTTGGGGAAAGTACGCGCCGAACATGACCCGCGAAAATGTAATCGCGGACAAGCTCTACGTAGCGTTCGACATGGAGCGCAGGATGGCGATGCCGGAGGGCGACTTCTCGCACGGCCGCCTTGGCCAGATGAGTTTCGGGATGCCGCGCAATTTTACCTACCGCACCGACCTCGAAGGGCTGTACATGTGCGGCGCCTCGGCCGGAGGCGGCGGCATCAGCGCGGCCGGCGGATACAACGCCTTCAAGGTCATCGCTCAGGATTACGACCTGCCGAAGATCTGGCAGAAGCAGAATCGCATCTACTGAGGAGAGACAGCGACATGCCGGCAATTTACAGCGCACAGTGGTACGACGCGCTCAAGGATCTCATCAACCAGAGCAAGGACGTTGAGAAGAACGCGCCTCGCGGCAAATATCACGTGCTGGCGGAAATCCGGGGAGATAACCGCTCGCTCTACCTACCGCCGGGTGACGATCGGTTTTTCGTGATCCTGTTCGAGGAAGGAAAATGCCGCAGCTACGAGCAGGTCCCGGCGCAACCGGCGCGCAAAGGATTCAACTTCATTTTCGAGTTGCCCTCCTCGGTCTTTGAAGGAATCGCCGCCGGGCACATCGATCTGATCGACGCGGGCCTCAAGGGCGTGATCAAGGTCACGGGGGACATGCGGATACTGATCAGGCACGCGCAACTCGTGAATGCCATCTATCGAATCTATGCGAAAGAGGTCGAGACGTTCTGGCCCAAGGGCAGGCCCGCGGCACCCACGGCCGGACCCAGTCCTCCGGCGCCGTAGGTCGTCTTCACGATCGCGGGAGCCCGCTGCTGCGCGCGTCGAACCATAAAGGAGGACATGACAATCAGTTACGATCCCCGGCATGTCTCCACGGGTCATCGGATGAGCGCCCTGCAAGAGGCGTTCGTGCCGGACGAGCGCGCCATCTTCGACTGGATCGAGACCATCTTTGCTCGCGGCGTGCGCCGGCCGGGATACGCAGCCGATCGGTGGACCGAGAAGTTCTGCCTCGAGCAGTTTCGTCATCTCGGACTGGAGCACGTCCGTCTCGAACCAGTGACACTGCCTTACTGGCAGCCGCTTGAGACGGCGCTGATCGTGCGTGCGAACCTCCGCGATTGGCGCGTTCCCTGTTTCTCACTGCCACATTCGGCGGCAACCGACGTGCGTGAGGCGCCGATGGCCCGGTGGCGTGACGAAACGCCCGACGCGGTGCGTGGCGCGCTCGCATTGGTTGACGTGCCTCTTATGCGTTCGGCGGCGGATCTTCCTCTGATGCTCGCTGGGCGCGGCGCGGCGGACGAAGCTCACGCCGACTGGCGCTGCTACGATCCGGGCCGCACGCTCGCAGGGGCCAACCAGGTGCTGCCGTTCAGCCGTCTGTTGATGGCTGTCATGGATGCGCCGCTGTCGGCGGGGGCGGTGGGATTCGTCGGGGTGTTGAGCGATTACCCCGGCGACTCGTACAAGTACTACGTCCCCTACGATGGGGTGGCCCGCGCGTTGCCCGGCGTCTGGATCAGAGGTAGCGACGGCGCGCGGCTGCGGCGGCTCTGCAGCGAGAGCAAGGTGCAAGGCAGGCTGGTCAACCGCGCCCTGCGCCGCGAGATCATCAGCTATAACGTCGTCGGTGAGCTGCCGGGCGCCGACCAGGACAGCGTCGTCATCGGTTCCCACCACGACGGCCCGTGGGCGTCCGCAGTCGAGGACGCCTCAGGCGTTGCATTGGTCTTGGCGCAGGCCACCTATTGGTCACGGATGTCGCCGACCCAACGGCCCCACCGCTTAATCTTCCTTCTCAACGCGGGGCACATGGCCGGCGGCGCCGGCGTACGCGCGTTCATTGACCGGCACGAAGCGTTGCTGGCTCGCGCGGTGCTGGAAGTCCACCTCGAGCACGTCGCCAACGAGATGGTCGAGCGCGACGGCGGCCTCGTAGCCTCCGGGCGCCCTGAACCGCGCTGGTGGTTCACCAGCCGGCTCGCGCCGCTCGAAGCCAGCGTGCGTGAGGCGATCGTCGCCGAGCAACTCGAGCGGTCGCTGATCCTGCCGCCGGAGGTCTTCGGCCCGATACCGACCACCGACGGCGGCCCTTTTCACCTGGCCGGCGTGCCGCTGGTCAACTTCCTCACCGCCCCCTTCTACCTGTTCGACGCAATTGACACACTCGACAAGATCCACCGCCAGAGCCTCGTGCCCGTGACCCGTGCCGCTATCCGCATCATTGCTTCGACTCAAGGGGTAAGCGCGGCGGCGATGCGTGCCGAGAAGGCGGCGGACTAGCCGGAGATCGCTGACCCTGGCCTCGGCGGACGTTTCTGAGCCCTGAACCTAGGCCGGGCATCCAAAGCTGGATTTCCCTGAATTTGTTGATAGCTTTTACCGCTGCTTGCACATCTGCATCGTAGTCGAAGCCGTAAATCGGCGGTTCGCATCGCAGTGTCCCGGTTATTCATAGATCTCGGGCCGGCGCGCGACTCGCGTCACATCAGCGGTTCTGGCCGTGTCGTCAATGACATAAACTATCCGGTAATCGCCAACACGAATCCGCCATTCCTTATCGCCGCCCCGCCCCTAGCGGCCCTTCCCATCGGTCACGTACTGGATTCCGGTCATGGCTTCATTTTCCTCCAGGCCATGGCGTCAGCAGCGCGGATCTTGGGCCGGTCGGATAGATTTTGTCATCGTGGTTCCGGGATTTACCGCGGGTTTGGCGTGTTGAACGTATTGCGTTCATGGCCGTTCCTCCGGCCTAAATGGGCCACACTTTCACTGGATGGAGACGAACGGGAGCTTCGCCGAGGTTGCGCGCATCTTGCGCGGCGGCGGGGTGTTTGCCGCATACGACTGCGATTGGTCGCAGACGCTCAACGCCGAAGCCGAACAGGCTTACATCGCATGCCGAGCGAAGGCGCAGGCGCTCGAACGCTCGCTGCGCCCGGCGCCCGAGGTCCAAGACCTTCCAGGCGATGCCGGCAGAGCTAGCTGCGCTATCTCGCGTCCCGCCGGGTCGGGTCAGCTCGCGTCTCTGTCGCGCCCGGTTTTCCCTCGCGCCGCTTACGCCGTCCGCGCCTTGATGCCGCTAGTGCAAGGGCCTTACTCTTGAGTCGCCGGGCCTCCTCGGCCTCTGGTGAGTACTGGTCTTCGAGCCACTTAATGTGGCTGGTGAACCATGCCTCCTCGCCATAGTGCTCGTACTCGCGGACGAGCCGATCAAGCATCGCCTGCCCAGGCGGCTCCAGCTTGGCTCGGAGGTCACGATAACGGCGCTCCAGGGTCGCCGCCGCGTTCGTTCTGACGCCTCGACCGGCATGGGCTCGGCCATTCGGCTGCGCGGCGAGTGGTGCCACGGCTGCGACACGTTTCAGCATAATCGTTTTCAAGGAACGGCCGCCGATGCGTGAGTCCGGCGACCACGATGACCATATCATATCGGACCGTCTTTTCGCTATATCTACGCCGTCCTGTCTCCGCCGGTACGCTCCTGCTCAAATTCCACCCGTGTGACGGGCGAGAGACGCCGCCCACGCTTATCATTGCGAGGATTCCAGACGCTTCGGCTGATCCTGCTTGCAGGCCGCGCCTTCCTGCTTGAGGCCCTCAGCGGTACACAGATTTCGCGGATTCCAGAGCAGCCTGATCTTCGCGCGAAGGCGCCTGCAACTCCCCGGCCGGGATCGACTTGCGGTCGTAGCCGTATGCGCGCAGACCGATCGTATCGCCGCGACCGCTCATCCAAGGTCTCGTTGGTCTTGTCGCGAGTTCGCTATGCAGAAACCAGCGGGCGGCGCTGCCGGAAGGACTCCAAGGGGCGCGGGTTGAGCACGTCTCCCCGCTCTATCCATCCGCGACGCGCCTGGTTGACTCCATACTCGAGCAGGTCGATCTCGCGCGGTGAATGCGCATCGCTCGAAATGACCAGCTTGACGCCGGCGCGCTTGGCCGCGATGCACATCGTGTCGGTGAGATCGAGGCGGTCGGGTTGCGAGTCGATCTCGAGCGCGCATCCCTCCTCACGCGCGACGCGCAGAATCTCGTCGAAGTCGAATTCGCTGGGCTCGCGCCGCCCGATCAATCGACCGGTGGGATGCCCGATTACGTTGACATTCCGATTCCGAATTGCCGTGATCAAACGGCGCGTCATCTCGCGCGGGCTCTGGTCGAGCTTGTAATGGACCGATGCGACGACCCAGTCGAGTTCGGCGACCGCGTCATTGGGCAAGTCAAGACTGCCATCGTTGAGGATGTCCACCTCGATCCCCCGCAGGATCGCGATGCCGTTCATTGCCGCCTGCAGCCGTTCGATCTCGCGCGCCTGTTCGTGGAGCCTCGCCTTATCGAGGCCGTGCGCCATCGTGATACGCCGCGAATGGTCGGTGACGGCGAAATACTGAAGCTTGGTTTCGCGCACCTTGCGCGCCATCTCCTCAATCGAACTGCGGCCGTCGGTATACGTCGAATGCGTGTGCAGATCGCCGTGCAGGTCGGTATGAGTAATCAGCTTCGGCAGGGTTCCAGACGCCGCCGCTTCGATCTCGCCGCGATCCTCGCGCATCTCGGGCGGGATCCACGGCAGCTTGAGCGCGCGATAGACCTGCTCTTCCGTTTTTCCCGCGATCATCGATTTCCCGCGGAACAGCCCGTACTCATTGAGCAGAAGGTCTCGATCCTGCGCGATCCGCCGCAGATGGATGTTGTGCGCCTTTGAACCGGTGAAGTAGGCAAGCGCGGCGCCGAAGCTGGCGCCGGGCACCACACGCAGGTCGATTTGCAACCCATTCTTGAGCACGACGGTGCTCTTGGTTTCGCCTGTGCCGGCCACCTGCGCCACCGCGGGGAAAGTCACGAGCTGTTCCATCACCGGTTCGGGACGCGACGCCGCGACGACGACATCGAGGTCGCCGATTGTCTCGCGTCTGCGGCGAAAGCTGCCGGCCACCTCCAGCCCCTCCACCGCGCCGCATTGCGGAGATGAGCAACCAGCGCCGCGGCCGCAATTGCGGCCTCGGGATAAAGAATCCGCCGGGCGGAACCCGGCTGCTTATGCGCGATCGTTTCGAGGACTTTTTGTTCGATCTTCGGGCCGAATCCCTTGATGCCGTGCAGCTTTCCCAACTTCGCCTGACGCTCCAGGTCGTCCCTGCCACGGACATGAAGGCGGTCCATCAGGATCTTGATGCGTTTCGGGCCGAGCCCGGGAATTTCCCTCAGTTCCAGCAGTTCGTGGGTGAACTTTGCGACCAAGCTTCTGATGTAACGGCAGCTCGCCGGTCCGTATCAGCGTCGTTATTTTGCCGGCCAGATCGGCTCCGATGCCGGGAATCGCATCGATTTGCTCGGGAGCCATTTTAGCCACGAGTGCCGTTTGGTCGTGGATAGCCCGAGCGGCGTTGTGATAAGCGCGGACGCGGAAAAAATTCGCGCCGGAGAGCTCGAGCATGTCCCCGATCTCGTCGAGGATCTTCGCGATTTCATCGTTCTGAATCACAGCCGTCGAGCGCGCACCGTTTTCCGGCGCTATTTCCTATGCAATTGCCGTCCCGATGAAGCCGGGTGACTTGCGCGGCTGAAGACAGAGCCGAGACACTTAATCAAGGGGCCGACGAATGGATTGACCGATCAGATTCCACCGATTCTGGCGCCGTCAGATGCAGGGATGTCTTTGGCTCTGTGTCTATTAGCGCCATCGATCTTGATGGTCGGTAGCGAAAAATTCACCTGGAGAGAATCCATTTTGGTGGCATAAACTTTGCCTTGAAATTCGCGAGGTCTGGAGGAGAAGGCGATGGGATTTCGCGAGGTCACAGTCAGGCTCGCCTCGCTGCTCGTGCTCAGCCTTGTCTCAGTGGCAATGGCCGCGGAACCCGGCGCAGCACCGACTGCATTTGCGAGCGCGCAGCAGGTTGAAGCCGGTTTTCGAGGCCAGTCCTTCACTCTTGGCAGCGATACAAAAGTCGCCGTTGTTCGCGCCCTCAACTGGGACAAGGACCGCTTCGTCAACATCGAATTCTGGTTGGGAACCGGGAATGTGGTGCCGCCTGCCTCCCGGCCGAAAAGGTCCGGATACTACGTGATCAGCGAGGCGTACATTGTTCGTAGTCTCGGTGGGAATGAATGGTTGATTCGAGCCGGCAGCTCACTTCAGAAGCCCGATGCGGTGTTCATTACCGGGAAGACTCACTACAAAACCACCGGAGTGATTCTACCGACGATTGTGCAGTACATTGAGGATCGCACTTTCACGCGCACCGATGGTAGTAAAATAAATGTTCCTGTGTTGCACGAAGTATCGCTCCCCATGAAATGGACCTCCGGTACCGTTCCGTCGATGTATGCGAGGTTCCAGGTCCGCCAATGAGAGCGTCGGCCACAGCCGTGCGCAGAGCCGGCCGAAGGCGACGCTCATTACAGGAAGTCAAACATGAGTCCAAAAGTTTTCCGCCCATCTCAGCTGCGACGCAAAGTCAGGATATTGGACGGGCTTAGCGATCTCGAGCAGGCGGCTATCGCGAGAGAGTACGAGAGCAAGACCGGGCGCGATTTCCGATGCTGGCAGTGCCTGGAAACCGGACGGCACGACTCTATTCGCTCCGAAGCTGAGGCCGATCAGCCGGCGGACGAGGTGGTTGCGGTATTCGAGGAAGGAAACGCGCTCATTCCTGTCTGCGAAAGCTGTTTACCGGCGGATAATCGATTCGGAAGGGTCCGTCACGTAAGCATCGGATGGGCCTCGGCTGTTTCGCGATTGCGAATCGGAAAGGTGCGCTTTCAGGATCGCCGTAAAAGGCGAACCGCATCTGAAATGCGCGAAGCGCACCTTCTTTCTCGCTGATTCACATCACTCCAGCTTTTCACTCAGGTCCGCTTCTTAACACCGCGGCCCGCACTGAGCTTCACGCCGGTCGTTTTTTTCTTCGGCGATGCGGAGGCTGCGCCCTCGCGCCGGACTGCCTTGGCGCTGGGCGCCGCAGCCTGCTTATGCGTTTTGCCGCGTGTGCCGCGCGCCGCACCGCGTTTCTTCCGCTCCCTGGCGAGTTCGCGAGCGCTTTTGCCGGATCGTTTCGATTCCTCGCGGACCTCGAGAATCGACTTGACCGATTTCTCCGGCAGCACCTCCACGATCATCGCAAGACCGTCGCGGTCGCTCACGTGCGGCAGAAGCTGACGGACAAGTTCCCGGCCATACTCTGCCTGCGCGTCACTGAGTTCCTCGGCCTCCGCCAGTTCGGCCAACGCCTCGATCGCGTCGAGCGCGGCGTCATGTTCTGCCCGAAGCCGCTCTACGTAGTCCTCTCCATGGATATCGGCGAGCGCAGGATAGAGAGCTTCCTGCTCGTAGTGAAAATGCGGTCCCACGTGGGCCATCATTTCGTCGAGTCCCTGGCGGAACGACTCGACTTCGTTGCTGTCGATGGCCTCTATCAGGCCGAGCAACATGTCACGCATCTGGCGATGCTCCTCTCGAAACGCTTCGCTGAATTCACCTGCCAGCATCGGAATCCTCCTTGGCTGCCGCTATCGGGTAAGGCGGCGCGCCGGGCTGTCGAGCGATTGCTCCAGACGAGCCTGTTGTTGAGCTTTCTGGATCGACTGCAAATATGCGACCAGATCCGCGACGCGATGACTCACCTTGGTTTCCTTCTCCTCGGCCTCGCCTGGTGCCCAAACTCGTTCACCCCAGATCGGCATCTCGCGAGGGCCGTGGGCCAACACGTCGGCGCGTCCATCTATGAAGCGGGCTATCTGATCTTCCGGCAGCGGATTTCCGTATCGCTTCGACAGGATGCGAAGGTCAGCCGGCGGCGTTTTCAGCGCGGGTGCTACCGGCCCGCGGCCGTCGGCATCGATCCCGTGACAAGACGCGCAATCGCGCAAATACAAGGCCCGGCCGTTTGCGACGTTGGCGCCTGCGAACGCCGACGCGCCGATCAGCAGGAAGCCCACTGCGAGAACGGTTGATTTTCCGATATGGGTCATCGCTTCAGATCTCCTCTCACCCCTTGATGACCGACAAATGGCCTCACCCCGACCACCGCGTGGCGCTCTTGCGATGAACGCAAACCACGCGCTTCTCGCCATCGACGGTATGCTCCTCGAACTTGGCGATATTCTGACAGACATCGTAGGCGAGCGAGAAGCCGAGTTCGCGCGGGCTGATGCAGAGCGCCTTCATGAAAGCCTTTTCGGTCAGGGGGCATCGTCGCCGGAGAAGGCTCTTTGGAGTCATGTGTTTCCAAACGCGCCAGAAAATCCAAGAAGAAACCCGCCCGGTTTCGGCATGAGAGATGCGTCGAACGGCTTGTTCAGGATCTCAAGCGGGTTTGGCTTGCAGCATCGGCGATGGAGACGCGCAAGGAGGCCAACGCGGCTCCCGGAGGGGCGCGATAAACCTGTGGCGAGATGAGGAGGAAGCGAGATGCAACGTCCGCTCAAGATCACGGCACGAAATTTCACGCTCAACGCCGCCTTCGAGGCTGAAATCAAGGACAAGGTGGCGGCGCTCGACAGCTACTACGACCGCATCAGCGGATGCGAGGTCACCGTCGGCGCCCCCGTCAAGCATCATCGTAAGGGCGGACCGTTCGAGGTCCACATCAGGCTTACGGTGCCGAACAAGGAATTGGTGGTGAACCATCAATTCGAGGGAGAACTCTCCGCCGCCATCCGTGAAGCGTTCGATGCGATCCGCCGCCAGCTCGAGGACCATGTCAGAGAGATGAGGGGCGACGTCAAGGCTCACGAGCCGCTCCCACCTGCGCGGGTAAGCAAGCTCTTCCCACTGGAGGGATACGGCTTTCTGGAGACGCCCGACGGGCGGGAAATCTATTTCCATCGCAACAGCGTTCTGCACGGCGGCTTCGACAAGGTGGCGATCGGGACCAAAGTGCGCTTCGTTGAGGAGGAAGGCGCCGAGGGGCCGCAGGCGAGTTCAGTGGTGATTGCACACCGGCACGTCGAAGGCCGGCGCTGAAACCGTTAGCAGACCAGGCACATCAGATCGATCGGCGTGCCATCGCGTGAATCCTGGAAGCGCCTGGCCTACAATCGAGCACCATGATTGTCGGAGTTCCCACTGAGACAAAAATCGACGAGAGACGAGTCTCGATGACGCCCGCGGGTGCCGCAGCGTTCCGGAGCCATGGGCACACTGTGCTGGTCCAACGCGGCGCAGGAGCAGGTAGCGATTTCGCCGATGAGGCGTATCGAGCCGCCGGCGCCACGATGGTCGACTCGGCCGGCCACGTCTGGCAGCGCGCCGACATGGTGCTCAAGGTCAAGGAGCCTCAGCCGTCAGAGTACCGGCATCTCAGGCGCGGCCTGATTCTTTTCACCTACCTTCATCTGGCTGCTTCGCCCAAAGCGCTGACGAGAGAGCTGCTCAAGCGCCACGTCAGTGCCTTGGGCTACGAGACCATCCAGCTCGAGGATTCGAGTCTTCCCCTGTTGGCGCCGATGAGCGAGGTCGCGGGACGCCTCGCGATCCAGGAGGGCGCATGGTGCCTGCAATCGCGAAACGGCGGCCGGGGCGTGCTGTTGAGCGGCGCGTCAGGCGTGCGGCCGGGCAAGGTGGTGATTCTCGGCGCAGGAATCGCGGGTAGCAACGCATGCCGCGTCGCGGCCGGCGTTGGAGCGGAAGTGACGCTGATGGACGTGAATCCGACGCGCCTGCGATACCTCAACGACCTGATGGGCGGGCGCGTAACCACCGTGATGTCCAATCGTGCGACGGTTGAAGAGGAGGTCCGCCAGGCAGACCTGGTAGTCGGATGCGTCCTGGTAGCGGGCGCGCGCGCTCCCCGTCTGATCAGCGCCAGAAGCTGATTTCGAAGATGAAGCGCGGCGCTGCGCTGGTCGACCTGTCGATCGATCAGGGAGGAATCTCGGAGACCTCGCGTCCGACGACCCACAGCAAGCCGATTTTCATCCACGAAGGCGTCGTACACTACTGCGTGACGAATATGCCCGGCGCCGTGCCGCATACCTCGACCTACGCGCTTACCAACGCGACGCTTTCCTATGCATTGGAAATCGCGGATCACGGACTGATGCCCGCCGGAACGCGCAATGCAGCGATCCGGTTGGGACTCAACACTCACGAGGGCAAGGTCACGCATCTCGCCGTCGCTGAGGCGCTCGGCTTCAAGGCCGAGTCTCCCTGGGCGACGGAATAGTCCGGCTGCCGAGCCGAGATTGGACCTTTCGGCATTGGTGCCAAAGGAGACACTCAGCCGATTGCCCAGGGTATAAGCACTTGGACCGGCCCGCAAATCATGCCGTTTCGCCGATTCTCAATGGCACGTTCCTCGCTTGGATGGGATTGTACAAATTCCGCGATAGCGTGTTGGAGATGAGTTGGAAGACGATCGAGAAGCCGCGAGGTGCTTGGAGCGTCGTCCCGAACCTCCTGGATTATGAACAGGTTCGGGCGGCTTTTTCGTGGGAGGCTGCGCGACGCGAACTCGATGGACTCCCCGGCGGTCGCGGACTCAACATCGCTTACGAAGCCGTTGACCGCCACGTGACGGGACCGCTTCGCAACCATCTGGCGCTGCGATGGCTCGGTAAGCGCGGTGACGTGCGCGACTTCACGTATGCGGATCTGTTCCAGGTCACCAACCGCTTCGCCAACGTGCTCAGAAGCCTCGGAGTCGCGAAAGGAGAGCGGGTGTTCCTGCTCGCCGGACGCATACCCGAGCTCTACATCAGCGCGCTTGGCAGTCTGAAGAACGGCAACGTGTTCTGCCCGCTTTTCTCGGCCTTCGGCCCGGAACCGATTCGACAGCGGATCGGAATTGGTGACGGCCGCGTGCTCGTTACCACGGTACCGCTTTACAAACGAAAGGTGGCTGAGCTGCGAGCCTCGCTTCCCGGACTTCGGCACGTACTGTTGATTGGCAGCCCCGACGAGATTCGCGCGATTCCTGAAACGCGCGACTTTCAGCAACTGATGGCCGAGGCGGACGACCATTTCGAGATTCCGCCGACCGATCCCAGGATCTCGCCCTGCTTCACTTCACCAGCGGCACAACCGGCAAGCCCAAGGGAGCGATGCACGTACACGAGGCCGTCGTCGCGCATCACATGACCGGCCGCTTCGCTCTCGACTTTCATCCCGATGACATCTTCTGGTGCACCGCGGACCCTGGATGGGTGACCGGCACGTCGTATGGCATCATCGCGCCGTTGACGAACGGCATCACCAGCATAATCGACGAGGCCGAATTCGATGCCGAGCGCTGGTACGCGCTTTTGCAGAACCAGAAGGTCACGATCTGGTACACCGCGCCCACCGCGGTGCGGCTGATGATGAAGGTCGGCATCGACGTGATCCGCAAGTACGATCTTGGCCGCCTGCGTTTCATCGCAAGCGTCGGCGAGCCGCTGAATCCGGAGGCGGTCGTGTGGGGACAGCAAGCCTTCGGCATGCCGATCCACGACAACTGGTGGCAGACGGAAACCGGCGGCATCATGATAGCGAACTACCCCGCGATGGACATTCGTCCCGGTTCGATGGGCCGGCCGCTTCCCGGAATCCAGGCCGCCATCGTGCGCCTGCAGAACGACGGGACTGCTGCGACGGTAATGGAGCCGGGCATCGAGGGTGAATTGGCGCTGAGGCCGGGATGGCCCTCGATGTTTCGCGGCTACCTGCACGAAGAGGAACGCTATCGCAAATGCTTCGTGGGCGGATGGTATCTGACCGGAGATCTCGCCAAACGCGACTCCGACGGGTACTTCTGGTTCGTCGGCCGAGCCGACGACGTTATCAAGTCGTCCGGACATCTGATCGGCCCGTTCGAGGTGGAGAGCACGCTCATGGAGCATCCGGCGGTAGCTGAGGCGGGTGTTATCGGCAAACCCGATCCGCTAGCGGGGGAAGTGGTCAAGGCATTCGTCTCGCTGAAGGCGCCGTACTCATCGAGCGAGCAGTTGCGGAGCGAATTGCTGGGGTTCGCGCGAAAGCGGCTCGGGGCGGTCGTCGCGCCCAAGGAGATCGATTTCGTAGCGAGCGTTCCCAAGACCCGCAGCGGCAAGATAATGCGTCGATTGCTCAAGGCACGCGAACTCGGCCTGCCTGAGGGCGACACTTCAACGATGGAGACCGGATGACTCTGCAAGCGAACTTGCAGCCCAGGTTGGAACGCGCGCATGCCCTGAAGCTCCTGCGCGAGATGGTGCGCGTGCGGCGCTTCGAGGAAAGGTGCGCGGAGCTTTACAGCAACGCCAAGATTCGTGGTTTCCTCCATCTGTACATCGGAGAGGAAGCGGTCGCCGTGGGCGCGATGCAGGCGCTCCAGCCCGACGACGCAATCGTGACGACCTACCGCGAGCACGGACACGCGCTCGTGCGCGGCGTCAGCGCCGCATCGATCATGGCGGAAATGTACGGCAAGCAGGAGGGATGCAGCCGCGGGCAGGGGCGGCTCGATGCACCTCTTCGATGCCGCCACGCGTTTCTACGGCGGCAACGCGATCGTCGGCGGCGGATTGCCGCTGGCAGTCGGCCTCGCGCTTGCCGACAAGATGCGCGGGCTCGCGCGAGTGACGGCGTGCTTCTTCGGCGACGGAGCGGTGGCCGAAGGTGAATTCCACGAGTCCATGAACCTCGCCGCGCTCTGGAAACTCCCGGTCCTGTTCTGCTGCGAGAACAACCTTTACGCGATGGGCACCGCGCTGAAACGCGCGCAATCGCAGACCGATCTGAGTCTCAAAGCCGCAAGCTATGAGATGGCGGCGTGGCCGGTCGACGGCATGGACATCGTCGCCTGCGAAGACGCAACGCAGCGCGCCGCGCTCGCTGTGCGTTCCGGCGAAGGACCCTGCTTTCTGGAATTTCGGACTTATCGCTTCCGCGCCCACTCGATGTACGACCCGCAGTTGTATCGCGACAAGCAGGAAGTCGAGGAGTGGAAGAAGCGCGATCCGATCTCCACCTTTCAGATGCGGCTGCGGGAAGAGGAGCTGTTGACAGGCGACGATCTCGCACAGATCGAAAGTGAAGTCGGCGCCGAGATCGCAAAAGCGATCGAGTACGCCGAAGCCGGTCACTGGGAGCCGGTTGAGGACCTGACGAAGTTCGTCCATTCGGAACGGGCGCGCGCATGACTTCGGACGGCAAGACTGTTCGTACGACCTATCGCGAGGCGATGCGTCAGGCGATCCGCGAAGCGCTTCAGCGCGATCCGCGCGTCTTCCTGATGGGCGAGGACGTTGGGCGTTACGGCGGCTGCTTCGCAGTGAGCAAAGGTTTGCTCGAGGAATTCGGCCCCGAGCGCATTCGCGATACACCGCTTTCCGAAGCGGCGTTCGTCGGTGCGGGAATCGGCGCCGCGATGGGCGGGATGAGGCCGATCGTCGAGATCATGACGGTCAACTTCAGCCTGCTCGCGCTCGATCAGATCATTAACAACGCGGCGACGATCCTCCACATGTCCGGCGGGCAGTTCAACATTCCGATTGTGATCCGCATGGCAACCGGCGCCGGCCGCCAGGTCGCCGCGCAACATTCGCACAGCCTGGAAGGCTGGTACGCCCACATTCCGGGGATCAAGATCGTCACGCCGGCGACCTTGGAAGATGCCCGCGGGATGCTCTGGACGGCCCTCGAAGATCCCGACCCGGTGCTGATTTTCGAACATCAGGGACTGTACAACATCGAAGGCGAGTTGGCGGCCGATGCGGGAGCCGTGGACATAGAGAGGGCGGCGGTGCGGCGGCCCGGGACCGACGTGAGCCTCATTGCGTACGGCGGCACGTTGGGCAAGGCGCTGCAAGCCGCCGAGGAACTCGCAAAGATTGGGATCGACGCCGAGGTGGTCGATCTTCGGACGCTGCGCCCGCTTGATACCGGCGCGATCAACAATTCGGTCACTCGTACTCACCGCGCCGTCATCATCGACGAGGGATGGCGCAGCGGAAGTATCTCCGCCGAGATCAGCGCCCGTATCATGGAGAGTGCGTTCTACGAGCTGGACCTCCCGGTCGAGCGCATCTGCAGCGCGGAAGTCCCGATGCCCTACGCCAAGCATCTCGAAGACGCGGCGCTTCCGCAGGTGCCGGCCATCGTCGAGACCGTGCGTACCATGGTTGGAGTCCGTGGCTGAGTTCCGAATGCCGGCGCTCGGTGCCGACATGGAGGCCGGCACCATCGTCGAATGGCTGGTGAAGCCGGGTGACGCCGTCAAACGCGGCGACATCATTGCCGTGGTCGACACCGAGAAAGCCACCATCGAGGTCGAGGTTTTCCAGTCCGGAATCATCGAGAGCATCGTGGTGCCGGCCGGCCAAAAGGTCCCGATCGGCACCGTCCTGGCGCTAATCAAAACGGAACGGGAAGCAGCGGTTCCAAAGGAAGTAATACCGAACGCCTGCGGCGCAACCCGAAGTTCCTCGCGCGCCATCGCCGCCTAAGGCGCCGGTTGTGCCGCGTGTGGAGCCGCCGCCGGCCAAGCCGCCGTCCGCTCCGGGTGCTCGCATGCGCGTTTCTCCGCTGGCGATTCGGGTGGCGTCGGAACTTGGCGTGAATCTATCCGGCGTGAGCGGCACCGGCCCGCAGGGAGCCATCACCAAGGCCGACGTTGAGCGCGCCAGCAATGCACGAGCGGAAGGCGCTGCCGCCGCGCGTCCGGCGCGCGCCGCCGATCGAAGCCGCCGAGCGCGCCGCACCGTCCCGGCCGGCTATCGCACCTGCGGACCGGCAGGCGGCGATGCGCAAGGTGATCGCGGCGGCGATGGCGCATTCCAAACGCGAAATCCCGCATTACTATCTTGGTACTCAGATCGACATGAGCCGGGCGATGACGTGGCTACAGGCCGAGAACCTGAAGCGCCCGATCACCGGGCGTCTGCTCTACTCGGTTGCGCTTCTCAAAGCCGTCGCTCTCGCGATCCACGAGGTACCTGAGATGAACGGTTTCTGGCTGGATGGCGCGTTCAAGCCGAGCGATGCAATCCACGTCGGCGTCGCGATTTCACTTCGCCAGGGGGGACTCATCGCGCCGGCAATTCACGACGTTGACAAGAAGAGCCTCGACGAGATCATGGTGAATCTGCGCGACCTCGTGAAACGGGTGCGGGCCGGCGTGCTGCGCAGCTCGGAGATCGCAGACGCGACCATCACGGTTACCAGCCTCGGCGAGCAAGGAGTCGAGACGGTCTTCGGAATCATCTATCCGCCGCAGGTCGCGCTGGTCGGTTTCGGCAAAGTCGTCGAGCGTCCGTGGGCGGCCGACGGGATGGTAGGGGCGCGGCCGATCATCATGGCAACGCTTGCGGCCGACCATCGCGCCAGCGACGGCCATCGGGGCGGACTCTTCCTCGCGGCGATCGATCGGATTTTGCAGGAGCCGGAGAAGCTGTGACAGATCAGGAAATCAAGGCGCTCATACTGCGCGAGCTCAAGAAGATCGCACCCGAGGTCGAGGCGGAGCAGGTCGATCCGGCCGTCGATCTACGGGAGCAAATCGACCTCGACTCGATGGACATCCTGAACCTGATGATCGCGGTCCACGAAGCCACTGGAGTGGAAATTCCGGAGGCCGACTACGCCAAGATGTCCACGCTGGACGCCTGCGTTTCGTATCTCCGCTCCCGCATCAAGGCGGGGTAGCCGATCATGGTTCGGATGCGGCCGCTCTGCCATGCTAGCATCTGCGTTGTTGCTGCTTCGTTAAGCGCGTGAGCACTGGAGATACGCCGATGGCCAACCTCTTCCACAAGATTCTTTGCCCGATCGACTTTAGTCCCAACTCGCTGGCGGCTTTGGATTGCGCTACCGCGCTGGCCCGGCAGAACGCGGCAACGCTCTGCATCGCTGAACGTCGTTCCCTCGCCCGTGGGTTCGACGCAAATCCCTTCGATTCCGCTGGAGCCTTTCCCCGTCGCGGAGGAGACCGCGAGACAGAGACTCGAAGTCATTGCGCAAGCAGCGCCTCGAGGGCAAGCTGCCCTGCGCAGATAGTCACGCGCAGCGGCGATCCAGCGACGGAAATCGTCCAGGCGGTGACCGCTCTTGCCGTGGACCTGGTCGTGATGGCGACTCACGGCAGGACCGGACTGAGTCACCTGTTCATAGGTAGCGTGGCTGAACGGGTGGTGCAGCGAATCGCCGAAGCCGGTCCTCACGATCAGGCCGAAGATAGTCTCTGCCGGTGCCGGGGGCGAAAGTGCTTAGGAAGAGAGGATTTCACGCATCACTGATGGTTCGATGAGCAGGATCGCGGCTTGAGCATCAGGTCCCGTGGACTAGCCGACACCTCGCAATGAACGAGCTATTTCAATTCGCCGATGACATCGGACCCGAAAAGATGATCGGCATCTATGAGCCGAAGCTCGGCCTGCATGCCATCGTCGTGGTCGACAACGTGGCTACCGGCCCGGCGCTTGGCGGTTGCCGGATGGCGCCCGACGTCACTCTCGAAGAGTGCGCTCGTCTCGCCCGAGCGATGACGATGAAAAACGCCGCCGCGGGCCTGCCGCATGGCGGAGCAAAGTCCGTCATCGTTGGCGATCCCAGGATGCCCGCCGAGCGCAAGGAAATGACGATCCGGGCCTTCGCGCATGCTATTCGAGACATCCGCGAGTACATCGTCGGTCCCGACATGGGAACCGACGAGCGCGCGATGGCGTGGGTTCACGACGAGATCGGCCGATCGGCAGGTCTACCGCGCGAGCTCGGCGGCATTCCCCTTGACGAAATCGGAGCGACCGGATTTGGCGTCGCCGTAGCCGCCGAGGTCGCACAGGACTTCTGTGACATCAAGCTCGTCGGGGCACGTGTTGCGATCCAGGGTTTCGGGGCGGTTGGCAAGCACGCGGCGCGATTCCTTGCGGCTCGAAAGGCCGTGCTCGTCGCTGCCTCGGATTCGACCGGAACAATCGCCAACCCGAACGGCCTGGACGTGCAGGCGCTGGCAGCAATAAAAGATCGAGGTCGAAGCGTCGCAGACTTTCCGGGCGGCGAGCGTCTCGATCGCGACGCCATTGTGGGCGTCGACTGCGATATCTGGATTCCGGCGGCTCGCCCGGACGTGATCAACATGACAAACGTGGAGTCGGTGCGGGCAAAGCTGGTGCTCCAGGGCGCAAACATTCCGGTGTCGTCCGAAGCCGAAGAGCGGCTGCACAGGCGCGGAATCCTCTCGCTGCCGGACTTTATCGTAAACGCCGGCGGGGTGATTTGTGCCGCGGTTGAGTATGCCGGTGGTACGCAGTCGATCGCGTTCCAAACCATCGAGGAAAAAATTCGTCACAATACGCGCGCGGTGCTCGAGGCGGCCGAGACCCGAAAGATATCGACACGTCAAGCAGCACTCGACATCGCCCGCGAACGGGTCATCTCAGCGATGACCTATCGGCGCTTCTGACGGAGCTACTGCTTCAAATTTTCCGCGAACAACTTGAGCGTGTGCTCCCACGCGTCTTTTGCTTCGGCCGGGCGATATACGTCTTTGCGCGTGTCGTTGAAAAATCCGTGTGAGCATCCGGGGTACACCTTCACCTCGCCGGGCTTGCCGAATTTCTTGAGCGCCGCCGCGAGCCGATCGACGTCGCGGCGCTGAATCCATCCGTCGTTCTCGCCGTATGCATAGAAAATCGGGCAGGAAAGCTTCTGCAGCTTGTCGTCGGCTGGAATTTCGCCATAGAAGGGGGCCGCAGCCTTGATGTCCCCCGTCGAGCACGGCAGCAGCAGCGCGTAGCTGCCGCCCATACAGAAGCCGGTCACGCCCAGCTTTGCGGAGTTGGCCTGCTTCTGCGTTTTGATCCATTCGATCGTGCTGAGCAAGTCCTCGATGCCGTCGTCTTTCCTGAGTCCGGCCATCAACTGACCGGCGGTATTGGGGTCGCTGGCGACTTTATGGCCCTGACGCGAGTACAAGTCCGGCGCAACCGCGAAGTAGCCTTCGCGCGCCAGCCGCCGCGCGACATCCCGGATGTGCTCGTTCAGTCCCCACCATTCCTGGACCACGATTACGGTCGGCAGAGAGTGAGGCATGCCGGCCGGTTGCGCGACGTATGCCTTCAGCTCGACCGTCTTGCCGGGAAAGTTCACTTCCTTGTCAACGATCTGATCAGCCATCTTTCGGCACCTCGACTTGAACGGGAAACGCCTGGACCCGCCGCCCGAACGATCAGGGCGGGGCAGCGCGCGATCGATTCTTGGTGCATCATTGGCATTCAGTCAAGGCGATCGCGGGTTGGCCCGTCGCCATGCGTGGGATATAAGAAACGCCGTGCGCGTCGTTCTCATAGCCGCCAAGGAATTGGCACTCGCGAAGACCCGGCTCGCGCCCGCATTGCCGCCGGCCGAGCGCCGTGCGCTCGCCGAGGCGATGTTTCGAGACGTGCTGGGCGCCGCGATGAGCGTGCGTGAGGCGGATCACGTCGCGGTCGTCACTTCGGATCGCGCCCTGATCGGCCTGGCGCGCGGCGCCGGCGCGCTCGTTATCGACGAGGAGATTCCGCGCGGACTGAACGCTGCGGTCAGGCTCGCGACTGCGGCGCTGGTGGCGGAAGGAGCGACCCAACTCGCTACGGTGTTGTCCGACATCCCGCTCGTGACCGGCGACGATATCGACGCGGCCTTCGACCTGCCGGGACGGCCGGGAGCGCTGCTGGTCCCGTCACACGAGCTTACCGGCACCAACATCATCGTGCGCACGCCTCCCGACATCATGCCGACCCGATTCGGGCGCATGAGCCTCGCGCGCCATCTCCACGATTGCGAGCGGCTCAACGTGCCGTGCCGGGTGGTCAAGATGCCGCGCGCGGCGATCGACCTCGATCTGGTCCGCGATCTCATCGAGTTCATGCGCATGCCCAGCACCACTCATACCTTCAACCAGCTTGCGCGCCTCGGCCTCGCCCACGGCTGAACTGCGGTTATCGATGAGAGTCGTGGAATGGATCGAGGCGCTGGGCGCCTTTGTGATCGACCGGATCGAGGCGCTCGGCGGCATCGTGACGTTCCTGATTGCCGCGGTGTCCTTCACCTTCGCGCCGCCCTACAAGTTTCGCCTCGTGATCCGGCAGATCCGCGAGATCGGCGCCGACTCGACGTTTCTGGTCGTGCTGATCGGCACGTTCACCGGGATGGTGCTCGGGCTGCAGGGATACAACACCCTGGCGCGATTCGGTTCGCAAAGCGCGCTCGGATCGGTCGTTGCCCTGGTACTGGTGCGGGAACTTGGTCCGGTGCTCGCGGCGCTGATGATAACGGCGCGGGCCGGCTCCGCGATGGCGGCGGAGCTGGGCTCGATGCAGGTCAGCGAGCAAATCGACGCGCTCAAAGTGATGGCGATAAACCCGATGCAGTACCTGATTTCGCCGCGGGTAGTGGCCGGAGTGATAAGTTTTCCCCTGTTGACCACGATGTTCGACGTGGTTGGCATCCTGGGCGGTTACGTGATCGGAGTGGACCTGATGGGCGCGCCGAGTTCGAGCTATTTCGGCGGAATCGCAGACAATATGACCGGGCACGACATCCTTACCGGAATTTACAAGGCGCTGGTTTTCGGAATCATCGTGACTTGGGTATGCTGCTACAAGGGGTACAAAGCCGAACGAATGGCGACCGGAATCAGCCGCGCGACCACGTCCGCGGTCGTGACCTCCAGCGTGCTGATCCTGGTCTGGGACTATTTCCTGACCTCGGTGCTTCTGTAAGCATCGCGGGCGCATTTGGTGCGATGACTGCTGCCGCAACCGACGGTTCAACTGCCAACGCCATCGAAGTCCGCAATCTGCGCAAGCGGTTCGGACGACAGCAGGTGCTGGACGGCGTGAACCTCGACTGTCCGCATCGGGCGATCACTACGGTCGTCGGGCCGAGCGGATGCGGCAAGACGGTGATGCTCAAGCATCTGATGCTCCTGCTGCGTCCGGATTCGGGAAGTATCCTGATCGACGGTGTGGACGTGACGCGGGCGGGGTCGCGGACGCTTGACGCGGTGCGCGAGAAGTTCGGCGTCCTGTTTCAGGCCAACGCCCTGTTCGATTCGATGACCGTTTTCGAGAACGTGGCTTTTCCGCTGGTCGAGAAGACCGAGCTTGGCGAGGAGGAAATCGCCGCGAACGTCAGAGAGACGCTCGCCGCGGTGGGACTCGAGGCGATGGGCAACAAATTTCCCGGGGAGATGAGCGGCGGGATGCAGAAGCGGGCCGCGCTCGCTCGGGCGCTTATCAGGAAACCTAAAATCCTGATGCTCGACGAGCCGACTACCGGTCTCGATCCCACCCGCACCGGCTCGATTCACGCCCTGGTGCGCCGCACTCAGCAGCAGTTCGGCCTCTCCGCGGTGCTCGTCAGTCACGACGTTCCCGTGGTATTCGAGATCTCAGACCGCGTAGCCTTCATGCACGAAGGCAAAATCAGGCTCTACGGCAGCGTTGAACAGGTGATGGGCGCGAATGACGAGATCTTCAATCGCTTCCTGGCGGGCAGGGCAGGGCGCGATGAGGACGAGGCACCCGCGCCCGGAGCATAGCGCCCGATGTATGCAAGCAGAACAACCCAGCTAATCGTCGGCGTTTTCGCGCTTCTGGGAATCGGGGCGCTGGCCTTTCTGTCGCTTCGGCTGGGAAACCTCGAGCTGATACCGGAGCCCGGCTATACGATTTACGCCAACTTCGACAATATCTCGGGTCTCAAGATGGGAGATCCGGTCCAGATCGCAGGAGTACAAATCGGAAAGGTGGTCGGAATCTCGCTTAACCAGGACCGCGCGCGGGTCGCGATGCGCATTCACAGCAAAGTGAAGATCGACGACGAGGCGATCACCTCGATCAAGACCAGCGGCATTATCGGCGAGAAGTACGTCTCGATCGCGCTGGGCGGCGGCGATCGCGAGTTGGCCAACGGCGACACAGTCAGGCAGACCGAGTCGGCGTTCGTGCTGGAAGATGCGATCGGGCAATTGATCAGCAACGCGTCGAGCGGCGGCGAGAAGGACAAGGAATCCGGCAAGGGCAAGAAGCAGTAAATGGCAAGTAATGACTCACAGTATGAGAGTACAATCGGACTCAGACCGTCCGGGCGCGCAAGCCGGCGGATCGGCGCTCGCCGAGGCTCTTCCACCTCATCGCGGGCGCTGTGATCCTATCGACCGTGATCGCGACGCCGACAGGTGCGAAGGCGGCGCCCGATCCGATGGCTACGACCAAGGCCACCGTTGACAAGGTGCTATCTCTGTTGACCGATCCCGCTCTCAAGTCCAGCCCCACAGAGCGCCGGCAGCGCCTCAAGGACGTGGTCGCCCCGAACTTCGACTTCGCCGAGATGGGCCGTTCCGCGCTCGGCGTGCATTGGCGCGATCTCTCGGATCCGCAGCGCAAGGACTTTGTCAACCTTTTCACGCGCTTCGTAGAGGCTTCCTACATCAGCAGGGTGGAAAGCTATAGCGGACAGCAGATCGAGTACGTAAGGGAGTCGCTTGAGGGCTCTGACTATGCGCAGGTGAGTACCAACGTCATTAACGGGGCAGGGCAGCCGATAAGCCTGAACTACAGGCTCAAGCTGGAGAACGGTCAGTGGAAGGTCTACGATGTCGCGGTCGACAATATCAGCATCGTTGCGAACTATCGCAACCAGTTCAACCGCGTAATCAATAATCAGGGCTTCGACGCGCTGATGAACGATATGCGGTCGAAGCAGGAAGGGCTGGACGCCCGCATAGCCAATTAGCGCTATGGAGTTCCTCGCGCGCGGCGCAAGCCACTCCTCACTGTGAGCGGCCTTGTCTCGGTTCACGAAACTCTCCGTGATATCCTTCACCCCTGAAGCTTTGGGGCATCGGTCTGGTTCAATTCCAGCGAAGCGGAGGCGACTGTGCCTAGACATCTCCTGATGTTCCTGTTGTTCCTGGGCCTCGCGGCGCCCGGCGTGTACGCGCAGACGGCGCCGATTGCCGAAAATGCCCCGCAGCCGGAATCCGAACAGATGCTGACCGACCCGCTGGCGCCGTTCAACACGCGGATGTTCACCTTCAACCAGAAGCTGGACGAGTATTTCCTTCATCCGGTGGCGAGCGTCTATGCGAAGGTCCTGCCGACAGCCGCGCGCCGCAGCGTAGGCCGTTTTTTCGACAATGTAGGCATCATACCGCGCTTCGCGAACAATCTGTTCCAGTTCAGGGCCAAGCAGGCGGCGACGGAGGTGGCGCGGTTCGGAATCAACAGCACGATCGGGCTGGCGGGGCTGTTCGATCCCGCCGACAAATGGTTCGGGCTCAAGGAAAGTCCCGATGACTTCGGCCTGACGCTCGGACGTTACCACGTAGAGCCGGGAGCCTACCTGGTGCTGCCGTTCTTCGGGCCCTCAACCGTCCGCGATGCCGTCGGCCGCGTCGCGGACGGCGCGATGAATCCGATGAGCTACCTGCTGCCGTGGTATGTCACGGTACCCACCTCCGGCGGAGAGTATGTAATCGATGCGGTAAACTATCGCTCGCTCAACCTCGATCTGTTCGAGGAAGTCGATCGCTACTCAGTTGATATATATGGCGCGGTACAGGATGGCTATATGCAACGCCGCGTCGCCGCACAGAAGGCGATCAACAGAGACTCGCTCATGCCGGCGTCGGAGACCCCTGAGTATATTACTCCGTGACTCCGCCCGCTTCGGCGCCTCTGCGCGACGCTCAGTCCACATGCTCCCACGCGTGGTAGGAACTCCTGACCAGCGGGCCGGACTCGACGTGCCGAAAGCCCATCGCCAGTGCCCGCTCTCTCAATTCTGCGAACTCCTCCGGACGGACGTAGCGCGCTACGGCGAGATGCGCCTTTGAGGGCTGCAAGTATTGCCCGAGCGTCAGGATATCGCACTGGACATCGCGCAGATCGCGGATCACCGCCAGCAGCTCGCCGATCTCCTCGCCCAGGCCGAGCATTACCCCGGCCTTGGTGAGCAATCCGCGTTGGCGCCCGCGCGCCGCTTCCTTCGCGTGCAGCAACACGTCCAGCGAGCGCCGGTAATCGCCGCCCGGCCGCGCCTTTTTGTAGAGACTCGGCACGGTTTCGAGATTGTGGTTGTAGATCTCGATCGGGGCTTCCACGACCGTCTCGACGCTTGCGTGATCTCCCTTGAAGTCCGGCACCAGGACCTCGACGCGCGCAGCCGGCGAGAGCGACTTGATGGCGCGCGCAGTCGCGGCAAAATGCGCCGCGCCGCCGTCGCTCAGGTCGTCGCGATCGACCGACGTAACGACCACGTGCCGGAGTTCGAGCTTTGCGACCGCCTCGGCCACGCGCCGCGGCTCGTCGCTGTCGAGGGGCCGTACCTTGCCGTGCGCGACGGCGCAGTAAGGGCAATTGCGCGTGCACACGTCGCCCATCAGCATCATGGTCGCCGTGCGATGGGAAAAACATTCGCCGATGTTAGGGCAGCAGGCCTCCTGGCAAACCGTATGGAGCTTGAGGTCCGCCAGTATCGTCCGGGTCCTGAAATACTCCGCCGAGACCGGCGCACGAACCTTGATCCAGTCCGGATGTCTCCGCTCAGCCATGAGTGCCCTAACTTCAAGCCTCGCAAGCGGTCGCGCGGGCGTCAGCGAACGAGATGATCTCAGCCGCGTCGACCCGCTCGACGCGCGCGTAGCCGAACAGTCGCGAGAAAATTTGCTCCGTAGTCTCCGTGAATTCGGCGACCGATATCTCCGGACGGCCGAGTGCCGCTATCGATGTCATCGCGCATCCCTGGATTCCGCACGGCACGATTGCGTCGAAGAAACTCAGATCGGGGCACACGTTGAGCGCGAACCCGTGCAGCGTGACCCATCGGCGGATACCGACCCCGATCGATCCGATCTTCCGATCGCCGACCCACACTCCGGTCATGCCCCGGCGCCGTCCGGCGGCGATGCCGTGACGCGCCAGCGCGCCGATCATGACCTCCTCAAGCATCCGGAGATACCGATGGACATCGCGGGCGGCGCCTTCGAGCTTCAGTATCGGATAGCCGACCAGTTGGCCAGGCCCGTGATAGGTGACCTGGCCGCCGCGCGACACGCGATAGACCGGCACTACGGGGCGTGCGTTGCCAAGGTAGCGTTCGTCGGCGCCGCGTCCGAGCGTGAAGACGTGGGGATGCTCGAGCGATCACGAGCGTATCCTCCATCTGATCGAGAGTGCGCCCCCGAACCATCGACTCCTGCATTTCGAGTGCGGCGGCATAGTCGATCGTGGCTGCCCGGACGATATGCAGCACTTTCACGGGTTGGCTACTCATAGACTTACTCACTCGCTGGCGATGGCAATAGCAAGTCCGGCTGCGGCCTCAATAGTTAATCGCCTCGCCGTCGGCCGCGAGCGCCGCCTCCATTATCGCCTCGGAGAGCGTCGGATGCGGGTGCACGGTCTTGCCGAATTCGATGGTGGTTGCCTCCAGCGTCTTGCCGAGCACGACTTCGGAGATCATATCGGTCGCTCGATGCCCGATCATCTGGCATCCGATCACTTCGCCGTACTGTTTGCTCGCAACGATCTTGACGAATCCTTCGACATGGCCGATCGCGATCGCCTTTCCCGATCGCGCGGAAGGGGATCTTCCCGACTTTGACTTCAATCCCGCGCGCTGCGCGTCGGCCTCGCTCAGGCCCACGGTCGCAACCTCGGGCTCGCAGTAGATACATCCGGCGATCGACGAGCAGATCGAAGCCCGGCTTGCGCACGCCCGCCATAATCTCGACCGCTGCGATCGCCTTCTGCCGAGGCCTTGTGCGCGAGCAGCGGCGGACGAATCACGTCGCCGATCGCGTACACGCTCGGGCAGGTCGTGCGGAAACGAATCGTCGATCTTGATGAAGCCGCCGCGCTCGACTTCGACGCCGACTTTCTCCAGTCCCATTTCGGGCTGAGCGGGCGGCGTCCGACCGCGACCAGTACCACCTCGGCGTCGATAGTTCTTTGGTGCCGCCGGCACGGCCTTCAACGTCACAGTGAGCCACCGTCCCTCCGTGCACCATCGATTTGTAGCCATGACCGAGCATCACGGTGACGCCGCGCTTGACGAACGCGCGGCGCAGCTCCTCGGCGATCTCGGCGTCGAAGCCGGGCAGCATCTGCTTTTCCAGCTCGACGATCGTGACCTTGGAGCCGAAGGCCTGGTAGAAGTAGCCGAACTCGAGACCGACCGCGCCGGCGCCGATCACGATCACGCTGGCCGGCAACTCGTCGTAGACCAGCGCCTCCTTGCTGGTGAGCACGCCGTCGCCGGGCGTCATCCCGCGAAACAGCCGTTCGCCCGAGCCCGTGGCGACCAGGATGCGATCCGCTTCGATTGCCTCGGCGACGGGCGGCGCGGCTTGCCCTCGACCTGGCGCGAGCGCGACGGTATGAGGTCCGCTGACTGTTGCCCTGGCCTCGAAGATAGTCAATCTTGTTTTTCTTGAGCAGGAACCGCACGCCGCGCGCGAGCTTGTCGGCGGCCTCGCGCGATCGCGCGATCACGCGCTTGAAGTCGAACGCGGACTTCGCCGACCTCGATTCCGTGTTCCTTGGCGGCGCCGCGTATCGTCTCCATCGTCTCGGCGGAATCGAGCAGCGCCTTGGACGGGATGCATCCCCAGTTCAGGCACACGCCGCCGGGCCGATCGCGCTCGATCACCGCGACCTTCATCTTGAGCTGGCTGGCGCGAATCGCCGCGACGTACACCGCCGGGGCCGGAGCCGATCACGACCAGGTCGTACTTGCTATTTTGCCTCTTGTCAGCCGCAGGTCAGTCGCACGAGTCAGAGTCTCCGCACCAGCAAGGTAGCCGGATTCTCCAGAAATCGCTTGAGCTCCTGCATGAAGCGGCCCGCCACGACGCCGTCGACGATCCGATGGTCGCACGACACCGTCACCATCATGGTCTTGCCCACCGCGAGATTTCCGTCGCGCACCACCGGGCGATCCTTGATTGCGCTGACCGCCAGGATTGCGGCCTGCGGCGGAACGATCACCGCGGCGAAATGCTCGACGCCCAGCATCCCCATGTTCGAGATCGTGAACGTCGCGCCCGACAACTCGTCGGTGGTGAAGCCGCCGCGCGCGGCCTTCGCCGACCAGGTGGTGGGCCGCGCGCGCGATTTCCGGCAGCGTCAGCCGCTCGCACTCCCTTATCACCGGCACGATCAGCCCGTCCTCGACCGCGACCGCGACGCCGATATTGGTATGCGGGCGGATGGTGATGCCCTCGTTCTCGAAGCTCGCGTTCATGCGCGGATAACGGCTGATCGCGAGCGCGGTCGCTTTCACGATGATGTCGTTGTAGGTGATGTCCTCTTCGAACAGCTCGGCCTGTTCGAGCGATTTCTTGAGCTTGACCGCCTCCGCCATGTCGATTTCGACGGTCACGTAGAAGTGCGGGATCTCGCGCTTGGATGCCGCCATCCGCTGCGCGATCGTCTTTCGCATCCGGGAGAGTTCTTCGTGCGAGCCGGGCGCGCCTTTGTCGGGCGAGACCAGGCGGCGGACGCGGAACATCTGCTGCTCGCGAAGGAAGTTGTCGATGTCGCGCTTGGTAACTCGGCCCTCGGGGCCGGTGCCGCGCACCTTAGCGAGATCGACGCCGGCTTCCTCGGCCGCGCGGCGCGCAAGCGGCGAGGCCCTGAACTTTTGTCCGTCGGCGTGCGCGGGTTGCTCGGAAGGCGGGTGGGATTTCACTGCGACCAGCCGCGGCGGCCGGGGCATCGCGGTCGGCGCCGCCGACGGATTGGCGCTCATCGCGGGATGGAACGAAGGCCCTTCCTCCGCCTCCGCCGGCTGATCGTTTGCGGATGCGGATTTGGCCTCGGCCTCCGTCGCGCGTTCCGCCCCGTCAGCGGAGCCGGCGGACGCAGACTGCGATGCGGTGCGCTGCGTATCTGCCGCCGCGCCGCCGGTTGCGCCGCCCATCATCGCGATCACGGCGCCGACCGGCGCGCTATCACCCTCTTTGAGCTTTATCTCGCCCAGCACGCCGTCCTCGAATGATTCGAGCACCATGTCGGCCTTGTCGGTTTCGACTTCCGCGATCGGTTCGCCGCGCCGGATGGTGTCGCCCGGATGCTTGAGCCATCGGATGATCTTGCCCTCCTCCATCGTGTCGGAGAGCTTGGGCATCGTGATTTCGTTGCTCATGCCGGCCGTCTTTACATATCTTGCACGGATGAGGTGCTGAGTCACAAGGCGTCCGCGCCGATGATGCCGCGGCGCAGGGAGAAATAATCAGGTGGAAATTCCGGAGCGCGACTGGCTGACAGTTGGATTTATCTTCATGGCAGTCGGATTCCTCGCGACGATGCCGCCGATCGCCGGATCGTGGTTGGGGCTGCTGGCGCGATGGGTCTTCGACCTGACGATCGCGGCGCATATCGGCGAGGCTTTTTACAGCACAACTTTGACGCAACGCGCCGGACTCGATCGCAATCAATGGTTCTGGCGGTCGCTGTTCCTGGGGTATCTTTCGATTCGCAAGCTCCAGGCGATCTCGCCGACGTCCGCCGCGCCGCCGACTGGCGGGCCAAGCTCAGACCAGGCGTTCGGCCGCCTTGACGATATCGGCGGCGCTGGGCAGCGCGGCTTTCTCCAGATGCTTGTTGTACGGCATCGGCGACGTCGAGCGTGGCGACGCGCTCGACCGGCGCGTCGAGGTCGTCGAAGGCGGCCTCGTAAATCTGCGCCGCGATCTCCGCGCCCGCGCCGCCGGTGCGCCATCCTTCGTATACCACGATCGCCTTGCCGGTCTTCTTGACCGACTCGACCACCGTGTTCGAGGTCGAGCGGATTGAGCGTGCGAAGATCGATCACCTCGGCGTCGATCTCCCTCATTCTCCAGGGCCTCGGCGGCGTCGATCGCGTCGTACACGCACTTCGAGTACGCGACGATCGTCACGTCCTTGCCCTCGCGCAGCACGTTGGCGTCGCCGAACGGCACCAGGTGTTCGCCTTCGCGGCACTTCTCCCTTAACGCCGTACAGCGATTCGTGTTCGAGGAAGATGACCGGGTCGTCCTGCCGGATCGCGGTTTTGAGCAGTCCCTTGGCGTCAGCCGGGGTGGCCGGAATCGCGACGCGAAGCCGGGGCAGTGAAGGAAGTACGCTTCGAGGCTCTGGCTGTGCTGCGCGCCGAGCTGATGTCCGCCGCCCTGCGGCGCGCGGATCACGATCGGCACCTTGGCCTGTCCGCCGAACATGTAATGGATCTTGGACGGCGTGATTGACGATCTGATCCATCGCGAGCAGGGCGAAGTTGATCGTCATCAACTCGACGACCGGCTTGAGCCCGCCCATCGCGGCGCCGATTCCGGCGCCGACGATCGTCAGCTCCGAGATCGGCGTATCGCGCACGCGCTTCTCGCCGTAGATCGCCAGCAATCCGTCGGTCACCTTGAAGGCGCCGCCGAAGTAGCCGACCTCCTCGCCCATGATGAAGACGCGCTCGTCGCGATCGAGCTCTTCGCGCAGCGCCTGGTTGAGGGCTTCGCGATATTGGATCTGCGCCACGATTCAGTGTCAGCTACGCACGAGCTTTCTGGCCCCTCTCCCATTCCTTGGCATGGGAGATGGCGAGGGAGAGGCGCAGGGAGTGGCTACTTCTCGACGTAGACTCTCTTGTCAGCGTATCGAGCGCGGGCTCGGGACTCTCGTCGGCGAACTTGACCGCGTCGTCGATCACTCGCGGCGACTTCCTTTTCGATTTCGTCGAGCCTGGCGTCGGCTCACGCGATGTTCGGTGAGCAGCCGGCGGCGGAAGCGCTTGATCGGATCGCGCTCCTGCCAGATGCGCTCCTCGCGCTTGGAGCGATACTCGGCCGGATCGGACATCGAATGGCCGCGGAATCGATAGGTGACCGCCTCGATCAGCGATGGGCCGTCACCCTCGCGCGCGCGCGCCACGGCCTCGGTGACCGCGGTGTAGACGTCGAGCACGTCCATCCCATCGACGCGCACGCCGGGCATCTTGTAAGGCTCGGCGAAGCGGTAGAGCTCTTCCTGGCAGATCGCGTTCTGCACCAGCGTGCCCATCCCGTAGAAAGTTGTTCTCGCAGATGAAGACCACCGGCAGCTTCCAGAGCGAGGCCATGTTGAGGCTCTCGTGGAAGGCGCCTTGCGGCAGCGCGCCGTCGCCGAAGAAGCAGCAGGCGACCTCGGGCTCCTCCTTGTATGCGATCGAGAGCCCGAGTCCCGTGGCGAGCGGCAAGCCGCCGCCCACGATCGCATAGCCGCCCATGAAGCGCAGGTTCGGGATCGAACAGATGCATCGAGCCGCCGCGGCCGTGCGAGATGCCGGTCGCCTTGCCGAACAGCTCCGCCATCACCGAGCGGGCCGTCGCGCCCTTGGCGAGGCAGTGGCCGTGCTCGCGATAGGTGGAGACCACGTAGTCCTTGTTGGAGAGCGCGTAGATCGCGCCGACCGCGACCGCTTCCTCGCCGGCGTAGAGATGGCAGAAGCCGGTGATTTTGCCGCGGCTGTACATCTCAGCGACTTTTTCTTCAAAACGGCGGATCAGCACCATGCGCTGATAGAGGTCGAGTAGCTCGGTCTCGCTGCAGGGTCAGCAGCGCGCGCTCCGCCGTATGCTTGTCGCGCTCCAGCGCCATCATTTATCGCCGTCGGATTGAGATGTGCTCGCGCCTGATCCGATCATAAGCCAACGCCTAACAGGCCGGTAAATGACGTGGACCCGGATGGCGGCTCGGCCGAGTGCGCGCCTGCTACATGCGCGGAACTTGCAGTTGCATGCGCCGGCGATCACCGGCGCGAACGAGCGGCGATGGATCGGCGAGGGGCCCAGGCGCTCGAGCGCTGCGAAATGATCGGCGGTGCAGTAGCCCTTGTGGCTGGCGAAGCCGTAGTCGGGGAAGCGCGCGTCGTAGTCGAGCATGATCCGGTCGCGCATCACCTTGGCGACGATCGAGGCCGCGGCGATGCAGAAGCTCTTGCGATCGCCGCCGACGATTGCGCGTCTGCGGAAGCGCGAGACCGGGGTTGCGCCGGCCGTCGACCAGCACGTGCTGCGGCGCCGGCGCGAGCGCCGCCACGCGCGCGCGCGCACGCCGTCACGGCGGCGCGGTAGATGTTGAGCCGATCGATCTCGGCGACCTCGGCGATGCCGACGCCGACTGCGAGCGCACGCTCGCGAATCGACCGGATACAGCTCCTCGCGCTGCTCCGGCAGGAGCTGCTTGGAATCGTGGACGCCCTTGATGAAAATTTCGGGGGCGAAGATCACCGCCGCCGCGACCACCGGCCCGGCCATCGGACCGACGCCGGCCTCGTCGACGCCGGCGACCGACTCGATACCGGCCTTCCATAGCTTGCGTTCGTGACGCATGTCGGGATGTCGAGACATCGCCGCGCACCGCCTCCCGCACCCGATTTCCGCTGCCATCGATTATGCGGTCGGACTAGCGTCCGCGTCAAAGCGACGCGCGGCAGAAGGGAAGATTTTCGCAGGCTGGGATCGCCGGATCACGCCAGCCGCTTGAGGCGCGCGCGGCGCAAGGTCTCGGCGATATCGTCGGGATGAACCACGCCTTCGAGCTTGATCAGGAAATCGGCGCTGGCGGCGGAGGCGACCAGCACGCTGCCGATTCCGAGCAGGCGCTGGAGAAGACGCCGGTCAACTTCGACCGAGCGGATGTCGGCCAGCTCGATCTCGCGCCGGCGGCTGGCGAAGATGCCGCGATACTCGATCAGACGCTCCGAGGTGATGCTCCAGCTTGTGCTGCGGCGGCGATGGACGGTGAGGATCGCGACGAGGAAGCTCGCGCCCAGCAGCAGCCATGGCTGCGGGTTGCTGGCCCTTGGTCGACGAGCAGCGATGCTCGCGCCGAGCAGCAGCAGCCGCGATCGCGAAGCTGCCGGCGAAGCGCCACCACGAGGGGAAAATCCGGATCAGCGAGATACTCGCGCCGCTCCGCCGGACGCGGCGTCAGAATCCGCGCGCCGCATCGCGAGCAGAACGTCGCTTCGCCGTCCGATATTGAAGCCGCATTGGGGGCATCTCATCGCGCACTCCGCCTCATCCGCGCTGCCCGCAATTATGGAAACGGCGATCGCTCGCGGTCAATCGGTCGTATCCTAAGATTCGAACACTACTGGAATGGATCGGAAGCGCTTTGACTGTCATTCCCGCGCGCGTCTTCCGTGCTGGCGTGCGCGAGGAATCCCGGATTCGGGCGGGCGGGCGCCGGGATTCTTCGCGCGCCGGGCAAACAGACGCGCGAGAATGACAATCTGAAAAGATCCCTCACCGGCGTGAGGCAATTCCCAATCTGAATCACGATACCACCAGTCAATCGGCGCGATAGCTCCCGGCGGCGGTTCGTGCTAATCAGCGCAGCATGAAGTTCGGACTATTCGGAATCAACTTTGGTCCCTGCGCCGCGCCCGACACCGCCGCGCAAGGTCGCGCGCGAGGCCGAGTCAGCGGGCTTCGAGAGCTTATGGACCGGCGAGCACGTGATCCTGCCCGATCCGCAGGCGCCGCCGTCGCCGGCGCGCCCGACGTCCCGATGCTCGATCCCGCGGTCGCGCTGGCGTTTGTCGCGGCGCATACCAAGTCGATTCGGCTCGGCACCGGGATCATCATCCTGCCGCAGCGCAATCCGGTGGTGCTGGCCAAGGAGCTGGCATCGCTCGACGTGCTGTCGGGCGGGCGCCTGATTTTCGGAATCGGCGATCGGATATCTTGAAGCCGGAGTTCGACGCGATCGGCGCGCCATTCGATCACAAGGGGCCTCGCGCGGAGGAGTTCCTGGCGGCGATGCTCGCGTTGTGGACGATGCCGAAGCCGGAGTTCCGCGGGCGATTCGTGTCGTTCGGCGGCGTCAATGCGATGCCGCGTCCCGCGCAGAAGCCCCATCCGGAGATCGTCTTCGGCGGCCATACGCCAGAAGCATTCAGCCGAGCGGCGCGGTTGGCGAAAGGATGGTACGGGTTCGCGCTCGATCTCGGGGCGACCGCGAAATGTATCGAGGGGCTGTGCGCGGCCTGCGCCAAGGCGGGGCGGAATTTCGCAGGATCTCGAAATCAGCGTAACGCCGCGCGGCCCGATCGATCGCGATAGCGCGCGCCGCTTCGCGGACCTGGGAGTGCATCGGTTGATCCTGCTGGCGCGTGCAGCGGACGAAGCGGCGCTTACCCGATTCGTTGGCGAAGCCGGGAGCGGCCTTATCGGCAAGATCTGATCGCCTGCACACCGGTCGAGGGCGGCGTAGCGTATCGACCGTGCAGGGTGTCAGCCAAAGTCGGCGATATCGGCCGCTGAGGGGATCTGACAGTGCGCTCGGCCCAGTGGGCTCACCTGCAGATCCAGCGCGGCGCAGCCAGGAGAGCGCCTCATCGGTTCCGAAAACGAAGGAACTCAATTTCCGACAGGCAGCGGCCGGCAGCCTTGCTCAGAATGGCCTGAAACCGGCCCTCTCAGTTGAGCGCTACGGCATTTCCTGCGCCAGGAGCCTGCCCACCCGCAAGAAGTAATCTGATGTCAGGCCGTGTGTATTCGGATGAGGCGCGATCCGAAACAGTGTATTTGCATTGTGCCCCGCAGAAACTTTTTTAATCGAGGTCTCCTGAAAGTCCACTTGGGCGATCCTTCTCCAGTGCTCGGAATATCCGAGACCGTAGAAAATGACCGCGCTAGGCTCGTGTCTCTCTATTAGATGCCTTATCCGTTCAGAACGGCGCCGCAGCAGATGCCTCTTATACAGATCGCGGCTTTGCAACCAAGCGAGTTGCGAGTGTCTTCCATAAAGCCAGTGGTGCTCGCGCGTTGAACGCGATGGCAGGGGCAGCAACTCTATTAGGCACTCCCGTGTGCGACAGAAGTGATCCCGCTGGTAATTTCTGACGAGTTCCCGACTTGGGCGACGATTCCAGTCCACGCCAAGCATGCCTAGCTGAACGCAAATCAGTTTGGACCATGTAGCCTGAAGTCTCACCCGCGCCCCGAACCACGGGCTGTCGTTGCCGTCACCATGGCGAATGTCCTCAAGCGTTGGCCGCCGGCGGTTCCATTTGTCGAAGCGCTCGTTGAGCTCCTGAAATCTCTTACCGCCGCCCTCCTCCATCCCGATAAACCATATCGGGGCTTCCCAGGACCCATACCCAAAAAACCTCCTTACGAAGACCGTCAATAGGTCGTCGTCGAACATCAGATCTCCTGTGTCGCTATTCGTAGCACTTGCGCCGCCGTAGACCAAGCGATTCATGCAACCAGCGAGCCGCGCCCACGCAGTCACCTCGCACGTTCAGGCCGATATGTTTCCAAGCAGAGGCACTTGTGCCCCGAGGTTGTCGCCATTTCACCGCGCGCGGTTGGCCGGGAAGGCGGCTATGCGTCCCGCGGTGTTGAGCCTGAGTCGGAACCCAGTCGGTGTGAACCCGATCTTTTTTGTCTGACTCATCGGGTCTCGGCCTTCACGAAGCGCGTATAGCCCAGAGAGCGTCTGTGGCCCGCCGGCTCGCCTGTCGCATCCACCGTCGCGCAGCCAGGCCGCGGCTTCATCGCCGCTGAATCGGCGGAAGTCAATTTCCGACAGGCAGCGGCCGTGTCGCCGAATCGCGGGATTCAGATTGCCCAGATCTTCGTTTGTCGTAACCAGGATCAGGATTTTCGTGCCCTGTCCCAGAATTCCATCTGACAGGTTCAGCAACCGCGACAGGCCTTGGCCGATTTCGTTCTTTGCGTCCATCG
>CAWHNS010000002.1:0-414529 GCA_963830715.1 uncultured delta proteobacterium | reverse complement strand
ATTCAGAAAGTTCATCGCCGACGAAACCGAGAAGTGGGCTAAGGTGGTCAAGTTCGCAGGGCTAAAAGCGGGCTGATCTGACGATGCAACTTCCTCGGCGACGATTTCTTCAGCTAGGAGCGGGCGCTGCGGCGCTGCCGGCCCTGTCGCGCCTTAGCCGGGCGGACAGCTATCCGGCGCGGCCGGTGCGTTTGATCGTGACCGTTCCCGCCGGCGGCTCGCCCGACATTATCGGCCGGCTGATGGCGCAATGGCTGTCGGAGCGGCTTGGGCAGCCGTTCGTCATCGAAAACCGGCCGGGCGCCAGCGCCAATATCGGCACCGAAGTCGTCGTCAAAGCGCCGCCGGACGGCTACACGCTGCTGCTCGCCATGTCGGCCAATGCGATCAACGCGTCGACCTACCAGCACATGAATTTCAACTTCATGCGCGACACCGCGCCGGTGGCGAGCATCGCCACCATTCCGCTCGTCATGGTCGAAAATCTTGCGGTGCCGGCGGTAACGGTTCCGGAATTCATCGCCTATGCCAAGGCCAATCCCGGCAAGATCAATATGGCGACCGCCGGCAACGGCACGCCGCTCCATGTCGCCGGCGAGCTGTTCAAGATGATGGCCGGCGTCGACATGGTCGACGTGCCTTACCAGGGCGAGGCGCTGGCGCTGCCCGATCTGATCAGCGGTCAAGGCAGCCGGTTCTCGATCTTCAACTCGCGCATCAGGCGCGGCACGAGATCTCGCTCTCGAAGCGCACCCGCAGCCGGGCCGGTATTTGGGGTCGGGGGGTCGCGGCTCGGCCCGCTTTCGGCTGTCGCCCGCTTGTCGGGAGCGGCGCCCTTCGGCGCGCGCTCCGCCCGGGCTGCTGGTCGCCTTTTGCGGCGGCATCGGGTTTCGGCGCGCGTTCGGGCTTGCCGGGCTTCTTGGTTTCGTCGGCCATCAGTCGTTACCCAATGATTCTCCGCAGCGCCGGCAGATTCGCGATTTGCTGCCGTCGGCGGCCTCTTTTATTCCGATTCGGACCGGTGCGTTGCATCGATCGCAGAGCATTATCACGTTGGAGATATCCAGCGGCGCCTCTTTTTCGACGATTCCGCCCGGGCTGGCCGCGCCGCGCGGCGCGAGTGGCGCTTGACGACGTTGAGCCGCTCGATAACGACCCGCCCGCGCTCGGGAATCACGCGCATCACCTTGCCGGTCTTGCCGCGATCGCGGCCCGCGATGACCATCACGATGTCGTTCTTCTTGATGCGGCTTGCGTAGTTGCGTGCTCGCGCGGCCATCACAGCACCTCCGGGGCGAGCGAGATGATCTTGAGGAAGCGCTTGGCGCGCAGCTCGCGCGCGACCGGCCCGAATATCCTGGTGCCGATCGGCTCGTGCTGAGCGTCGAGCAGCACCGCCGAGTTGTCGTCGAACCGGATGTAGCTTCCGTCGGTGCGGCTGATTTCCTTCGCGGTGCGGACGATTACCGCGCGGGTGACTTCGCCCTTCTTGACCTTGGCGTTGGGTATGGCTTCCTTGACCGAGACCACAATCACGTCGCCGACGGTGGCGTATCTGCGGCGCGAGCCGCCGAGCACCTTGATGCACATCACTTTGCGCGCGCCGGAATTGTCGGCGACTTCAAGCACTGTGCGGGTCTGGACCATCGCCGCGCTGCCTACCTTTCAGCCTTCGCCAGCACCTGGCTGACTCGCCAGCGCTTGTTCTTGGAGATCGGGCGCGATTCGATAATCAGCACGCGATCGCCTTCGCGGCATTCGGACTTTTCGTCGTGCGCCATGAAGCGGGCGCGGCGCTCGACGCGCTTGCCGTAGAGGCCGTGCTCGACCAGGCGCCGGACCTGGACCACGACGGTCTTGGTCATCCGGGCGGCGACCACCACGCCTTCGCGCCGTTTAATTCGCTGCCGCATCGCGATCCTTCTTCTGTGCCGCGCCGGATTGCGACGCGGCCAGAATCTTTTGCCTGAGAACGGTCTTTATGTGCGCCAATTCCTTGCGCGCGCGCCGATAACCAGCCGGGTTGTCGAGCTGGTTGGTGCGCAACTTGAGCCGCAGCCGGAAGACCTCCTCGACGGCTTCGCGCTCCTTGACCGCGAGGTCTTCGGGGCTCATCTGTCTCAATTCGTCAAGCTCCAAAGGCTCCCACTCCCTCGCGCTCGATTACGATCGTCTTGATAGGAAGCTTGTGCGCAGCAAGCCGCATCGCTTCCTTCGCGGTCGCCTGATCGACGCCTTCCATCTCGAACAGGATTCGACCCGGCCTGACCGTCGCGACCCATCCTTCGGGCGGTCCCTGCCCTTGCCCATCCGGGTCTCGGCGGGCTTCTTGGTGAAAGGCTTATCGGGGAAGACCCGAATCCAGACCCGGCCGCCACGCTTGATATGGCGCGTTAGCGCGATTCGGGCGGCCTCGAGCGCGCGCGCGTCGATATAGGCGGTCTCGACCGCCTTGAGCCGAAGTCGCCGAAGGCGAGGCTAGCCGCGCGATTCGACTCCGCGAACGCGGCCCTTCTGCATCTTGCGATACTTGACTTTCTTGGGAGCGAGCATGGGCTACTGCTGCGCGTGAGCGCCGGAGCGCTTGGCCTCCTCTTCCTGGCGGGTGAGGATCTCGCCGCGGAAAATCCGAGACCTTGATCCCAATCACACCGTAGGTGGTCCTGGCCTCCGCGAAGCCGTAGGCGACATCGGCGCGGAGCGTCTGGAGCGGGACGCGCCCCTCGCGGTACCATTCGCGGCGCGCGATTTCGGCGCCCGCCAGCCGTCCCGAAACCTGCACCCCGGACTCCCTGCGCGCCCATCCGCATCGCGCGCGTTACCGCCTCTTTCATCGCGCGCCGGAACGCGACGCGCCGCTCGAGTTGCAGGCCGATATTCTCCGCCACCAGTTGCGGGTCGAGGTCGGGGCGGCGCACCTCATGGATATTGATGAAAGCTTCCTTGCTCTTCATCAATTTCTGGATGTCGGTCTTGAGCTTTTCGATCTCGACGCCCTTCTTGCCGATCACGATCCCGGGGCGCGCGGTGAAGATGTTGATCTTCGCCTTGTTCGCCATGCGCTCGATTTCGATCCGGGAAATCCCGGCGTGATAGAGGCGTTGCTTGATAAAATCGCGCAGGCGCAGGTCTTCGTGCAGCAGGTCCGCATAGCCGTGGCCGGCGAACCATTTCGAGTCCCAGCCCTCGATGATTCCGAGCCGCAATCCCCTGGGATTTACCTTCTGTCCCATAAAGCTCCGTGCTAAGGCCGCTCGTCGATCACGACCGTGAGGTGACTCGTTCTCTTGAGAATGGGCGTAACATTCATCCGCGCACGCGGCAGCGAGCGCTTGATAGTCGGTCCGGTTTCGGCGAGCGCGGACTTGACGTACAGCCGGTCCTCGTCGAACATTCTGCTGGTTGCGGGCGTTGGCCACCGCCGACAGCAGGGCTTTGGACAAAATTTTGGCGCCCTTCTTGGGCGTGAAATCGAGAATCGAGAGCGCCTCGTCCACGCGCTTGCCGGCCACCAGATCGCACACCAGCCTGAGCTTGCGCGGCGAAATCCGGATGAACCTGTTTTTGGCGACTGCTTCCATTATCGGTATAGATTCAGGACTTCGCCGGGGGCGGTCCCGGTTTCGCGCCGGCGGGCGCCGCGGCGGCAGCCGGCCCAGGCGCTCCAGGAGCGGCCAGAGCCGCACCGCCCTTGATCTCGGTTTTTCGCTCGCCGGAGTGGCCATGAAAATTGCGGGTCGGCGAAAACTCGCCGAGCTTGTGGCCGACCATGTTTTCGGTGCAGTAGACCGGGATAAACTTCGCGCCGTTATGGACGGCGAAGGTAAGCCCGATCATCTCGGGCAGGATAGTCGAGCGGCGCGACCAGGTCCTGATGATCCGCTTCTCGCCCGAGCTGCTCGCGCCGGTGATCTTCTTCATCAGATGTCCGTCGATGAACGGACCTTTTTTGGTTGACCTGGGCATCTCTGTTTCCGGTTTCAGCCCCGCTTGCCGCGCGGGCGGCGGCTAACGATTAAGCTGTCTGACAGCTTCTTGCCGCGAGTCTTGTAGCCCTTGGCGGGCGTGCCCCACGGCGACTGCGGATGGTTTCCCTTGGAGCGTCCTTCACCGCCGCCGTGCGGATGGTCCACCGGGTTCATCGCCATCCCGCGCACGTGCGGGCGCCATCCCAGATGCCGGTTGCGGCCGGCCTTGCCGATAGACATGTTTTCGTAATCGAGGTTGCCGACCTGTCCGACCGTGGCGCGGCACTCCGCCTGCACCATCCGCTGCTCGCCCGAGGGGAGCTTGAGCAGCGCGAACTTTCCTTCCTTGGCCATCAACTGCGCCATCGCGCCGGCTCCGCGCGCGATCTGCGCGCCCGCGCCCGGCTTCATCTCGATCGCGTGAACGAAGGTGCCGAGCGGGACGTTCTTGAGCGGGAGTGCGTTGCCGGGCTTGATATCGGCCTGCGGTCCGGATTCGACGCGGTCGCCCGGCTTCAAGCCTTCCGGGGCCAGAATGTAGCGTTTCTCTCCATCGGCATAGTTGAGCAGCGCGATATTGGCGGAGCGGTTGGGATCGTATTCCAGCGCGACCACCACCGCCGCAACGCCGTCCTTGTTGCGCTTGAAGTCGATAAGCCGCAATTGGCGCTTGTTGCCGCCGCCCCGATGCCGCATCGTCATGCGACCCTGATTGTTGCGGCCTCCCGAATGTTTCAGCGGCGCGACCAGGGCCTTCTCCGGCGGCTTGGTCGAAAGCTGCGAGAAGTCCGCGACCTGCATAAAGCGCTGGCCGGGCGTGCGCGGATTAAGCTGGATCAATGCCATCGCGGGTTACACACCTTCGAAAAACTCGATTCGGTCTCCCTGCTTGAGCGTGACGTAAGCCTTCTTCCAGTCCAGGCGCTTGCCGGCCGTTCGCCCGCGCACCTGCTTCTTGCCAAGAAAGTTGGCCGTCCTGACCTTGATCACCGTCACCTTGAACAGCCGCTCTACCGTCTGGCGAATCGATCCCTTGCTGGCGCTGCGCGCTACCCGGAACACGACCTGGTTGGCCTTCTCACCGGCGGCAGTGCCCTTCTCGGTGACGCATGGGCTGAGAATCAGGCTTTCCTGGTTCACTGCGCGCCTCCCAGACGAGTCTCCAGGGCCCGCGCCGATTTTTCGGTCATCAGCAGCTCGTCGTAGTTCAGCAGGTCGTAAACGTTGAGTCCCTCGATTGCCAGAACCTTGTGCGCCGCCAGATTGCGCGCCGCGCGGCCGAAACCTTCCTCGCCCTCGCCAATCAGGATCAGCGCGTGCTCCAGTTCGAGCGAATCGAGTATCGCCCTGGCCGCTTTGGTCTTGGCTTCCTGCATCTCGAACGACTGGATCACCTTGAGCTTGCCGGCGGAGGCGCGATCCGAGATCGCCAGACATAGCGCCTGCCGCCATGCCTTCCTGGGAATTTTGTAGGAATAGTCCCTCGGCTGCGGGCCGAAGATCGTTCCGCCGTGTCGCCACAGCGGCGACCGCGTCGAGCCGGCCCGCGCGCGACCGGTGCCCTTCTCCCGCCACGGCTTGCGCCCGCCGCCCGAGATAAGGCCGCGAGTCTTGGTCGATGCGGTACCCGCGCGGCGGTTGGCGAGCTGCATCGTGACGGCTTCGTGTAACAGCGAGCTGTCGCCGGCGCGTCCGAAGACCAGGCCTGAGACTTCGAGCTCGCCGACACGCTCGCGCCCGGCCGAATAGAGCGGCAGCTTCACCGGCGATGCCTGCGCGTGCTGCCTAGGCATGGACGGTCACCACCGCTTTGCGCCACGGCTTGGCGGCGTGCCTGACCACGACGATCGCGCCGTCGGCGCCGGGCACCGAGCCGGCCACCGCGATCGCGCTGTCTTCGCCGATCACCTCGATCACCTGGAGACTCAGGATAGTGGCCGCCTCGTTCCCCATCTGGCCGGCCATCCTCAGTCCCTTGCGCACCCGGCCGGGGTACGAGCGGTTGCCGATCGATCCGCCATGGCGGAAATATTCGTGCGTGCCGCGCGAACCCGGGAAGCCGGCAAAGTGATGGCGTTTGATGACGCCAGCGTAACCGCGCCCCTTCGAGACTCCGCTTACGTCGAACCAGATCGCCGGGCTTGAATACGTCTTCGAGCGCGACGGACTGTGCCGGGCTTCAACTCGCCCTCGCCGCGCCTCGAGAATTCGCGCGTGGCGACTCCGGCCGCGACGCCGCTCTTGGCGAAATGGCCGCGTTCGGGCTCGGTCACCCGCGAGAGCTTCTTCTTCCCAAATGTCACCTGCACGCCGTCGTAGCCGTCAGTCGGCCCGGTTTTGAGCTGCGTCACGGTACACGGGCCGAGCTGGATGATGGTCACCGCGCGAACGTGCCCGGTCGCGTCGTTCAACTCGGTCATGCCGAGCTTCTTTCCGATTAGTCCGCTGAGCATCGCCGCTACTCTAGTTTGATCTCGACATCAACGCCGGCGGCGAGATCGAGCTTGCCCAGCGCGTCGATGGTCTGCTGGGTCGGCTCGAGCACGTCGAGCAGGCGCTTGTGGGTGCGGATTTCGAAATGCTCGCGCGACTTCTTGTCAACGTGGGGCGAGCGATTGACGGTGAAGCGCTCGATCCGGGTCGGCAGCGGAATTGGCCCGGCCACGCGGCCGCCGGTGCGGCGGATAGTATCGACAATCTCGCGCACCGACTGATCCAGCAAGCGGTAGTCGTAGGCCTTGAGCCGTATGCGGATCTTTTCATTCATTCTGTCAGCCACGCGTCCGACTCCGCTTTTCGCCTTAAGGTCGAGGTCAACTCCGTCCTATTTCAGGATTTTCGAGACCACTCCGGCGCCGACCGTACGCCCGCCCTCGCGGACGGCGAAGCGCAGGCCTTCCTCCATCGCGACCGGCGTGATCAGTTCGCCGACGATCTTGATGTTATCGCCCGGCATCACCATCTCGGTGCCCTCGGGCAGGCTCAGCACTCCGGTCACGTCTGTAGTGCGGAAGTAGAACTGCGGCCGGTAGCCGTTGAAGAACGGCGTGTGGCGGCCGCCTTCGTCCTTGGTCAGGATGTACGCCGAGGCCTCGAACTTGGTGTGCGGGGTGATCGAGCCTGGTTGCGCCAGCACCTGGCCGCGCTCGATTTCCTCGCGCTTGATTCCGCGCAGCAGCACGCCGACGTTGTCGCCCGCCTGGCCTTCGTCGAGAATCTTGCGGAACATCTCGACCCCGGTGACGACCGTCTTGGTGGTGTCGCGAAAGCCGACGATCTCGACTTCCTCGCCGACCTTTACCTTGCCCTTGTCGATCCGGCCCGTGACGACGGTGCCGCGTCCGGAGATGGTGAACACGTCCTCGATCGGCATCAGGAACGGCTTGTCGGTCTCGCGCTTGGGCTGCGGGATATAGCTATCGACCGCTTTCATGAGCTCGAGGATGCACTTGCAATTCGGGCAGTCGTCCTTGCCGCATCCGCACTCCAGCGCCTTGAGCGCGCTGCCCCGGATCACCGGGACGTTGTCGCCGTCGTATTTGGCCGGCGGCTTCTTGAGCAGCTCGCGGACCTCGAGTTCGACCAGGTCGAGCAGTTCGGGGTCGTCAACCATATCGACCTTGTTCATGAACACCACGATCGCTGGCACGCCGACCTGATGGGCGAGCAGGACGTGCTCGCGGGTCTGCGGCATCGGGCCGTCGTTGGCACCGACCACCAGGATCGCGCCGTCCATCTGGGCGGCGCCGGTGATCATGTTCTTGATGTAGTCGGCGTGTCCGGGGCAATCGACGTGCGCGTAATGGCGGTTGACGGTCTGGTACTCGACGTGCGCGATCGCGATCGTTATTCCGCGCTCGCGCTCCTCGGGGGCCTTGTCGATCTTGTCGAAAGGCGTGAACTCGGCGAGTTTCTTCGCCGCCAGGACTTTGGTGATAGCCGCCGTCAGCGTGGTCTTGCCGTGATCGATATGACCGATCGTGCCGATGTTGGCATGCGGCTTGGTTCTCTCAAATTTCGCCTTGCCCATCGTTCTCTCCTCAGAGTAACGGCCGGTCGCCCTCGCGCGCCGTCAGTTCCTGATAAATCGCGTGCGGCACCGGCTCGTAGACTGCAAACTGCATAGTGTAGGTCGCGCGGCCCTGGGTGATCGAGCGCAGCCGGGTGGCGTAGCCGAACATGCTCGCCAGCGGCACCCGCGCATCGATTACCTGCGCGCCCGCCCGATTCTCCATATCGAGAATCCGCCCGCGGCGCGAGTTCAGATCGCCGATTACCTCGCCCATGAATTCCTGCGGCGTCACCACTTCGACGTCCATCACCGGTTCGAGCAGTACTGCGTCGGCCCTCCGGGCGGCCTCGCGAAACGCCAGCGAGCCGGCGATCTTGAAAGCCAGCTCGGAGGAATCCACGTCGTGGGACTTGCCGTCGAGCAGCGTGGCCCTGACATCGACCATCGGGTAGCCGGCGAGCACGCCGGTCTCCATCGCCTCGACCACGCCGTCTTCCACCGCCGGGATGAACTGGCGCGGGATGGCACCGCCCTTGGTGGCATCGACGAACTCGAATCCGCTGCCCTTGCCGAGCGGCTCGATCCTGAGTTCGACCACGCCAAACTGTCCATGGCCCCCGCTTTGCCGCACGAACCGGCCTTCAGCTTCGGCGGGCTTGCGAATCGTCTCGCGATAGGCAACCTGCGGCTTGCCGACGTTGGCATCGACCTTGAACTCGCGCAACAGGCGATCGACGATGATCTCCAAGTGCAGCTCGCCCATCCCGGAAATCAGCGTTTGTCCGGTTTCCTTGTCGCTGGTGACCCGGAACGACGGGTCCTCCTTGGCGAGCTTGTTGAGCGACTCGCCGAGGCGATCCTGGTCGGCCTTGGTCTTGGGCTCGATCGCGATCTGGATGACCGGGTTGGGGAATTCGATCGATTCGAGGACGATCGGATGGGCCGGGTCGCAGAGCGTGTCGCCGGTGCTGGTATCGCGAAGCCCGACCGCGCAGATGTCGCCGGCAAATACTTCCGAGATCGCTTCCTGCTGATTGGCGTGCATCTTGACCAGCCGCCCGATCCGTTCGCGCCGCCCCCTGGTGGAGTTCAGCACCGAGCCGCCGCTTTCGAGCGTTCCGGAGTAGACCCGCAGGAAGGTCAGCGTGCCGATGTACGGGTCGGTCATGATCTTGAAGGCCAGCGCGGAGAACGGCGCGTCGTCGCGCGGCCATCGCTCCTCGTCCTTGTCGCCGACCTTGCCCACTACCGGCGGAACGTCGGCGGGCGAAGGCAGGTAATGGACCACCGCGTCGAGCATCGGCTGAACGCCCTTGTTGCGGAAGGCCGAGCCCATGAGCACCGGTACCAGGCGCAGCTTGAGAGCCGCCGAACGAATCACCTGCCGGATGAGCGCCGGCTCCGGATGCTTGCCCTCGAGGAACATCTCCATCAGCCGCTCGTCGTGATCGGCGAGCGTTTCGATCATTTTCTCGCGGTAGCCCGCAGCCTGATCGCGCAGCTCTTCGGGTATCGGTGCGGTGGTGTATTGCGCGCCGAGCGTGTCGCTGTCCCAGATGAGCGCGCGCTCCTCGATCAGATCGATAACGCCGCGGAACTTTTCCTCGGCGCCGATCGGAAGCTGGAGCAGAAGCGGCTGGGCCTTGAGCTTTTCGCCGATCTCGCGGACCACGCGCTCGAAATCGGCGCCGACGCGGTCCATCTTGTTGATGAACGCCACGCGCGGAACGTGGTACTTGTCGGCCTGGCGCCACACCGTTTCGGATTGCGGCTCGACGCCGCCCACCGCGCAGAACAGCGCGACGGCGCCGTCGAGGACTCTCAGGCTGCGCTCGACCTCGATCGTGAAATCGACGTGGCCGGGCGTGTCGATGATATTGATCTGATGGTCGTTCCAGACGCAGGTGGTGGCGGCCGAGGTAATCGTGATGCCGCGCTCCTGCTCCTGCACCATCCAGTCCATGGTCGCGGTGCCTTCGTGCACCTCGCCGATCTTGTAGTTGATGCCGGTGTAGTAGAGCACGCGCTCGGTAGTGGTCGTCTTGCCGGCGTCGATGTGCGCCATGATGCCGATGTTGCGCACCCGTTCTATGGGAGTCTGACGAGCCATTCCAAAAATCTCGTGTTCTACCAGCGATAATGGGCGAACGCCCGGTTGGCTTCGGCCATTCGATGGGTATCTTCGCGTTTCTTGACCGCCCCGCCCCGATTGGCTGCGGCTTCGAGAATCTCGGCCGCCAGCCGCTCCTGCATCGACTTCTCACCCCGCGCGCGCGCCGCCTGCACCAGCCATCGCATCGCCAGCGAGTTGCGCCTAAGCGGCCGCACTTCGGAGGGCACCTGGTAGTTGGCGCCGCCCACCCGGCGCGATCGGACTTCGACGGCCGGGCGGACGTTTTCGAGCGCCCGCTTGAAGACCACCAGCCCGTCCTCTTTGGTGCGATCGGCGGCGACTTCGATCGCGCCGTAGAGGATGTTCTCGGCGACCGCCTTCTTCCCGCGCTCCATCACGATATTGATGAACTTCGCGACGGTGCGATCGTGGAACTTTGGGTCCGGGGCAACTTCCCGGACTCTCGCTTGGCCTTTGCGCGCCATAATCTCTACTTGGGCTTTTTCGACCCGTACTTGGAACGGCCCTGGCGCCGCTCCTGTACTCCGATCGAATCCAGTGTGCCGCGGATCACGTGGTAGCGGACGCCCGGCAGATCCTTGACCCGTCCGCCGCGAATCAGGACCACCGAATGCTCCTGCAGGTTGTGCCCGACGCCGGGGATGTAAGTCGTCACTTCGTAGCCGTTCGAGAGTCGCACCCGGGCCACCTTGCGCAAGGCCGAATTGGGCTTCTTGGGCGTAGTGGTCTTGACCTGCGTGCAGACCCCGCGCTTTTGCGGGAGCCTGCAGGGCGGGCGCGCTGGTCTTGTAGCGCTTCTTGACCCGCGAGCCACGGATAAGCTGGTTGATTGTCGGCACGTTACAACTTCTTGCGAAATCCGCTCCAAACCGTTGTGCGCTTCCCGCTTCGCCGGACTCCGGCGACACAGAAGCGCGGGGCTCAAATAAACCCCCCAAGGGCACCCACGCCCTTGGGGGGGAACATCAATACTTAAGAGAAAATAACCACGCTGTCAATCTCCACCCGCGGCCGGCGAAGCCGCCACCTCGGGCTTTTCGATCTCCTGGTCGTCGGGCGCCCCCTCAACCCTTATCTCGACGCGATTGTACGACGGCATCCCGGTCCCGGCCGGAATCAGCCGCCCCATGATCACGTTCTCCTTGAGCCCGACCAGGCGGTCGACCTTGCCGTTGATCGCGGCCTCGGTCAGCACCCGGGTGGTCTCCTGGAAGGACGCCGCCGAGATGAAACTTTCGGTAGACAACGACGCCTTCGTGATACCGAGCAGCAGCGGCTCGGCGATCGACGGCTCGCCGCCCCTGGTCAGCACGCGCGCGTTCTCCTCGTCGAAGCGCCACTTCTCGACCTGGTCGCCGACCAGGAAATCGGTGTCGCCGACCTCCTTGATCCGCACCCGCCGGAGCATCTGGCGCACGATCGCCTCGATATGCTTGTCGTTGATGCGCACGCCCTGGAGCCGGTAGATTTCCTGGATTTCGTCCACCAGGTATTTCGCCAGCGCCTTCTCGCCCAGGATGGTCAGGATGTCGTGCGGGTTGGACGACCCTTCCATCAGCGGCTCGCCCGCCTTGACCATGTCGCCCTCGTGCACCGAGATGTGCTTGCCTTTGGGAATCAGGTATTCGCGCTTCTCGCCGATTTCGGGATTGACCTCGACCTTGCGCTTGCCCTTGGTGTCCTTGCCGAACGACACGCGGCCGTCGATCTCCGAGATGACCGCGAACTCCTTGGGCTTGCGCGCCTCGAACAGTTCGGCCACCCGCGGCAGGCCGCCGGTGATGTCCTTGGTCTTGGTGGTCTCGCGCGGAATCTTGGCGATCACGTCGCCGGGCTCGACCGTGGCGCCCTCGGAGACGTTGATGTACGCGCCGACCGGCAGGAAGTAGCGCGCGTAGAGCTCGGTGTTCTTGATCTTGGCGGTCTTGCCGCTCGAATCCTTGATCGAGATGCGCGGGCGGACGTCGAGTTCCTTGAACTCGACGATCACGTTGGAGCGCGCGCCGGTGCGCTCGTCCACCCGCTCTTCCATCGTCTTGCCTTCCAGGATGTCGCCGTACTTAACCGTCCCGCCGACTTCGGTGATGATCGGCGTGGTATACGGGTCCCATTCGGCGACCAGCTCGCCGGCCTTGACCGTATCGCCTTCGGCCTTGCGCAGCTTGGCGCCGTACACCAGCGGATAGCGTTCGCGCTCGCGCTCGCGGCGCACGCCGTCCTCGCCGATGACCGGCTCGGCGATTACCACTTCGCCGTGGCGCGACATCACGACCGTCAGGCCGCCGCGGCTGTGGACCGCATTGACGCCGTGCAGCCGCACGACGCCGTCGTTGCGCGCCTCGAGCGTGGTCTGCTCCGCGCGCCGGCTGGCGGTGCCGCCGATATGAAACGTGCGCATCGTGAGCTGCGTGCCGGGCTCGCCGATCGATTGCGCGGCGATCGTGCCGATCGCCTCGCCGAGATTGACCAGATGTCCGCGCGCCAGGTCGCGCCCGTAACACTTGACGCATACGCCCTGGCGCGATTGGCAGGTCAGCACCGAGCGGATCTTGACCCGCTCCAGCCCGCATCTTCGATTGCCTTGACCTTGTCCTCGTCGATCATCTCGTTGGCGCGGACCAGGACCTCGTTGGTGAACGGATCGCGGATATCCTCCAGTGCCACCCGTCCGAGCACGCGATCGCCGAGACCCTCGATTATCTCGCCGCCTTCGACCAGCGGGGTCATCTCGATTCCGTCCATCGTGCCGCAGTCCTGCTCGGTGATGATCGAGTCCTGCGCGACGTCGACCAGCCGGCGCGTCAGGTAGCCGGAGTTGGCGGTCTTGAGCGCGGTATCGGCCAGGCCCTTGCGCGCGCCGTGAGTCGAGATGAAGTACTGGAGCACCGTCAGCCCTTCGCGGAAGTTGGCGGTGATCGGAGTCTCGATTATCTCGCCCGACGGCTTGGCCATCAGGCCCCGCAATCCGGCGAGCTGGCGAATCTGCTGCTCGGAGCCCCGCGCGCCCGAATCGGCCATTATGAAGATCGGGTTGAACGACGGTCCGCTCACGTCCTTGCCGTCCTTGTCCTTGCCGAAGACCTGGGTCGAAAGCCCCTTGATGACCGCGTCGCCGATCCGGTCCTGGACCTCGGCCCAGATGTCCACGACCTTGTTGTAGCGCTCGCCGTCGGTGATGACGCCGTTGTTGTACTGCTTCTGGATCTCGTTGACCTGCTGCTGCGCCTCTTCGAGCAGCTCGGCCTTCTGCGGCGGGATTTTCATGTCCTTGATCGAGATCGAAATCCCGGCGCGAGTGGCGAACTCGAAGCCGATGTCCTTGAGCCGGTCTGCGAAGATGACCGTCGCCTTGTTGCCCGCACGGCGATAGACCAGATCGATCAGGTTGCCGATGCTCCTTCTTCTTCATCGTGCGGTTGACTTCGTCGAACGGCAGCTCCCGGCGGCACGATCTCGTAGAGCAGCACGCGACCGGGCGTGGTTTCGATTCGCTCGGTCTTTGGCAGCGCCGGTACGGGAACCGCGGCTCCGTTGCCCTTGGCGGCGCGGCGCGCCTTCGAGTGGGCCTTGCCGTCCGCTTTGCCGTCGGCCTTGCCGTCAGCGGCGCCTTTGCCGTCCGCAACCGTATCGCCCTCCTCGGAGGCCTGTTCTCCGCCCTTCACGGGCTGCATCCGCACCGTTACCTGCGCGTGCAGATCCACCGCCCCGTGATCGTAGGCGATCCGGACCTCCTCGGGGTCGAGAAGAACTTGCCCTCGCCCCGCGCCAGCGGGCGGTCGCGGGTCATGTAGTAGAGGCCGAGCACCATGTCCTGGGTGGGGACGATGATCGGCTTGCCGTGGGCCGGTGACAGAATGTTGTTGGTCGACATCATCAGGACGCGCGACTCGACCTGCGCCTCGATCGACAGCGGCACATGGACCGCCATCTGGTCGCCGTCGAAGTCCGCGTTGTAGGCCACGCAGACCAGCGGATGAAGCTGGATCGCGCGGCCCTCGATCAGCACCGGCTCGAAAGCCTGGATACCGAGCCGATGGAGCGTGGGGGCGCGGTTGAGGAGCACCGGGTGCTCGCGGATGACGTCGTCCAGGATGTCCCAGACGTCCTTGCCCTCCTTCTCGACCATCTTCTTGGCGCTCTTGATGGTGGTGACGTAGCCCTTTTCCTCGAGCTTGCTGTAGATGAACGGCTTGAACAGTTCGAGCGCCATCTTCTTGGGCAGCCCGCACTGATGGAGCCGCAACTCGGGGCCGACCACGATCACCGAGCGGCCCGAATAGTCCACCCGCTTGCCGAGCAGGTTCTGCCGGAAGCGTCCCGATTTGCCCTTGAGCATGTCGGAGAGCGATTTGAGCGGGCGCTTGGAGGGACCGGTGATCGCGCGGCCGCGCCGGCCGTTGTCGAGCAGCGCGTCGACCGCCTCCTGGAGCATCCGCTTCTCGTTGCGGATTATGATATCGGGCGCGTTCAACTCGATTAGCCGCTTGAGGCGGTTGTTGCGGTTGATGACGCGCCGGTAGAGGTCGTTCAGATCCGAGGTGGCGAACCGCCCGCCGTCGAGCGGCACCAGCGGGCGCAGGTCGGGCGGGATGACCGGCAGGATGGTCAGGATCATCCATTCCGGCTTGTTGCCGGACTCGCGGAACGCGTTGACCACCTTGAGCCGCTTGGAGACCTTCTTGCGGCGCGCCTCGCTGGCGGTCGCCTTCATCTCCTTGCGCAGGTCCTCAGCCAGCTGATCGAGATTGAGCGAGGCGAGCATCGTGCGAATCGCCTCGGCGCCCATCTCGGCCTTGAAGCCGTCGGCGTACTGCTCGCGGGCCTCGCGATACTTGCGCTCGGTCAGCAATTCCTTGTGCGTGAGCGGCGTTTCGCCCGGTTCGGTCACGACGTAGCACTCGAAGTACAGCACCTTTTCGAGTTCCTTGAGCGTCATGTCGATAAGCGTGCCGATCCGCGAAGGCAGCGAGCGCAGGAACCAGATGTGGGCGACCGGCGCGGCCAGGTCGATATGGCCCATCCGCTCGCGCCGCACCTTGGACTGGATCACTTCGACGCCGCACTTCTCGCAGACCACGCCGCGATGGCGCATGCGCTTGTACTTGCCGCAGTTGCACTCGTAGTCCTTGGTCGGGCCGAAGATCTTGGCGCAGAACAGCCCGTCCCGCTCGGGCTTGAAGGTGCGGTAGTTGATGGTCTCGGGCTTCTTGACCTCGCCGTGCGACCACGACCGGATCATCTCCGGCGACGCAATCGAGATCCGGATCGCGTCGAACGCCAGCGGATTCTTCGGCTTTTCGAAAATACCAAAGAGGTCTTCCATTACCTATTCTCCCTGGCGATGCCCTTCGCCGCCCTGCGGATGCTCGAGCAGCTCCATGTTGAGGCACAGCGATTGGAGTTCCTTGACCATCACGTTGAACGATTCGGGCAGCCCCGGCTCCAAGGTGTTCTCGCCCTTGACGATCGCCTCGTACATCCGGGTCCGGCCCGCGACATCGTCCGACTTTACGGTAAGCATCTCCTGCAAAGTGTAGGCTGCGCCGTAGGCTTCCAGCGCCCAGACCTCCATCTCGCCGAGCCGCTGGCCGCCGAACTGCGCCTTGCCGCCCAGCGGCTGCTGGGTGACGAGGCTGTAGGGACCGGTCGATCGGGCGTGGATCTTTTCGTCGACCAGGTGATGCAGCTTCATCATGTACATCACGCCGACGGTCACCGGCTGCTCGAACGGGTCGCCGGTGCGGCCGTTGTAGAGCGTGGACTGCCCGCTCTCCGGCAATCCGGCCCGGCCGAGCAATTCGAAGATTTCCTTCTCGCGCGCGCCGTCGAACACCGGCGATGCGACGTGGATACCGTCGCGGCACTTCTCGGCAAGCTTCGCCAGCTCGGCGTCGGGGAGATCGTCGATAAACTCCTGGACCTCCTTGTCCAGTGCGTCCTTGCCGATGAAAGACTCGCGCACCCGCTTCCTGAGCTGGGCCGGCGTAGTCGAGTCATTCGACTGGAGCTGGCGGCCGAGCTCGCGCGCGGCCCATCCGAGATGGGTCTCCAGAATCTGGCCGACGTTCATGCGCGAGGGCACTCCGAGCGGGTTCAGCACGACATCGACCGGGGTGCCGTCGGCGAGGCATGGCATGTCCTCCTCGGGCAGGATTCGCGAGAGCACGCCCTTGTTGCCGTGCCGCCCGGCCATCTTGTCGCCCACCTGGAGGCGGCGCTTGATAGCGACGAAGACCTTGATCATCTTGATCACGCCCGGCGCGAGCTCGTCGCCCGCCTTGAGGCGATCGATCTTGGTTCCGTACTGGCCCTTCACGCCCTCGACGCTTTCGTCCATCGTGGCGAGCGCGGCGCTGACTTCCTCCATCGCCGCTTCGTTCTCGACCCGCAGCTGGCTCCATAACGGCGGCGGCAACTCGTCGAGCTGCTCGGCCTCGATCGAGTCGCCTTTCTGCAGCACCACGTGGCGCTCGTCGTCGAGTACGCGCCCTGCCAGCTTCTTGCCGGCCAGCGCGCGCTTGAGCTTGCGCAGCGTTTCCTGGCGGATGATGCGAATCTCCTCGGTCTGGTCCTGATTGAGGCGCTCGACCTCGAAGTTCTCGATCTCCTGGGTGCGATCGTCCTTGACCACGCCGCGCCGCGCGAAAACGCGCGCGTCGATTACCGTGCCCTCGACGCCCGGCGGGACCCGCAGGCTGGTATCGCGCACTTCGCCCGCCTTCTCGCCGAAGATGGCGCGTAGCAGCTTCTCCTCGGGGCTGAGTTGGGTCTCGCCCTTAGGGGTTATCTTGCCGACCAGGATGTCGCCCGGACGGACCTCGGCGCCGATCCGGATGATGCCGCTGGTGTCCAGGTCCTTCAGGGCTTCCTCGCCGACGTTGGGGATGTCGCGAGTGATCTCCTCGGGACCGAGCTTGGTGTCGCGCGCGATACACTCGAACTCCTCGATATGCACCGAGGTGAAGAGGTCGTCCTTCACGACCCGCTCGGAGATCAGGATCGAGTCCTCGAAGTTGTAGCCGCCCCACGGCATGAAGGCGACCAGCACGTTTTTCCCGAGCGCCAATTCGCCGACGTCGGTCGAGGGTCCGTCGGCCAGCACGTCGCCGACCTTGATCTTCTCGCTCTTGACCACTACCGGACGCTGGTTGATGCAGGTGTTCTGGTTGGAGCGCTGGTACTTGACCAGGTTGTAGATGTCCACGCCGGGGTCGCGCGAATCGCGCGCGAGTCGATCGGCGCGCACCACGATCCGCTCGGCGTCGACGCTCTCGACGGTTCCATCGCGGCGCGCGACCACCGTCACGCCCGAGTCGCGGCCCACGGTCTTCTCGAGTCCGGTGCCGACCAGCGGCGCCTCGGTCTTCAGCAGCGGCACCGCCTGGCGCTGCATATTCGAGCCCATCAGGGCGCGATTGGCGTCGTCGTTCTCCAGGAACGGAATCAGCGACGCTGCCACCGACACGAGCTGATTGGGCGAGACGTCCATGTACTGGACGTCCTCGGCGCGCACCACCGTGAACTCGCCGCCGATTCGCGCCGAGACCAGCTCGCTCGAGAAACGCCCATGAGCGTCAAGCGGCGCATTGGCCTGCGCGATTACCTTGTCCTCTTCGTCGAGCGCCGAGAGGTAAACGATCCGATCGGTGACCCGGTTCGACTCGACCTCGCGATAAGGCGTCTCGATAAAGCCGAAATCGTTCACGCGCGCATAGGTCGAGAGCGCCGCGATAAGTCCGATATTCGGCCCTTCGGGCGTCTCGATCGGGCATACGCGGCCATAGTGGGTCGGATGGACGTCGCGGACCTCGAAGCCCGCGCGCTCGCGCGTCAGCCCGCCCGGCCCCAGCGCCGAGAGGCGCCGCTTGTGCGCGATCTCGCTCAGCGGATTGGTCTGATCCATGAACTGCGAGAGCTGCGAGGAGCCGAAAAATTCCTTGATTACCGCCGAGGCCGGCTTGTAGTTGACCAGCTCCTGCGGCATCAGGGTCTCGATATCCTGCAGGCTCATCCGCTCCTTGATCGCCCGCTCCATCCGCACCAGGCCGATCCGGAACTGGTTCTCGACCAGCTCGCCGACCGCGCGCACGCGGCGATTGCCCAGGTGGTCGATATCGTCGATCTGGCCGATGCCGTTCTTGAGCTCCAGCAGGTAGCGTACGACTTCGAGGATGTCCTCGCGGCGCAGCGTGCCCTGCTCCAGCGGCACGTCGATCTTGAGCTTGTGGTTGAGCTTCAGGCGCCCGACCTTCGAGAGGTCGTAACGCTCGGGATTGAAGAACAGGTTGTTGAAGAAGGTGGTCGCGGTTTCCTTCGTCGGCGGGTCGCCCGGACGAAGCCGCCGATAGATCTCGACCACCGCCTCCTCAGGCTCGCCGAGCTTGTCCTGCGCGAGCGTCAGCCGCAGCGGGCCGCCGCCGGGTTCGCCCTCGGTGTAGAGCACCTCGATCTTCTTGATGCCGCGCTCGCGGAGCTTCTCGACTATCTCTTCGCTCAGCTCGTCGTTGGTCTTGAGCAGCACTTCGCCGGTTTCAGGATCGGGAACGTCGTGGGCCGAGATCCGCCCGACCACTTCGTCGAGCGCGATCGGGACTTCGGCGATCCTGGCCTGCTCCATCTGGCGCACGACGGCCTTGTTAAACTTGCGCCCCTCGCGCGCGATCAGGTCGCCGCTCCTGGGGTCCTTCACGTCGCGGCTGATGCGGGTGCCGAGCAACTGGTCGGGCTTGAACTGCTTGGCGTAGAGCTTGCCGTCGAGCAGGATAACGTCCTTCTTGTAGAAGTAATTCAGCAGGTCCTCGGTGGTCATCCCAAGCGCGCGCAGCAGCACGGTGGCGGGAAACTTGCGCCGCCGATCGATCCGGACGAAAAGCACGTCGCGGGGATCGAACTCGAAATCGATCCAGCTCCCGCGATAAGGGATTATCCGCGCCGAGTAGAGCAGCTTGCCGGTCGAATGGGTGCGCCCCTTGTCGTGCTCGAAGAACACCCCGGGCGAGCGATGGAGCTGCGAAACGATCACCCGCTCGGTGCCGTTGACCATGAAGGTGCCGTTGGGGGTCATCAGAGGAATCTCGCCGAAGTAGACCTCCTGCTCCTTCACGTTCTTGATCGAGCGCCGGCCGCTTTCGACGTCCCAGATGACCAGCTGGATCTTGACCTTCAGCGGCGCCGCGTAGGTCATCCCGCGCTGATGGCATTCCTCGACGTCGTACTTGGGCTGTCCGAGCTCGTAGGCGACGAACTCGAGCGACGCGGTCTCGTTGAAGTCCTTGATCGGGAACACCGACTTGAAGACTGCTTGCAGACCGGTGTCGTCGCGCTCCTCGGTCGGCACGCCGGCCTGAAGGAACTCGTCGTAGGAACGCTTCTGGATTTCGATCAGGTTGGGAATGTCGATAATCTTCTTGATCTTGCCGAATGAACGGCGAATCCGAAGATTGCTGGTGACTTGATGCTGCGTCATATTTGTTCTCACCGCTGCCCTGCGCCCGCCGGCTTCGTCAGGCGCTTCACGCCCGGGGCGCGCGCCGCGAGGTACCCGAATCGGACGTGCCGGTCGCATCGCGACCGGCCCGAGCGGACCAATGCGTTCGAGCAAGCGCCGCCATCGGCGCCGAAACGCCGTACTCGCCGCCCGAATCTGTAGTCAAAGCTGACCCGTGATCCCGTAGGCCGCCGATCTCCTATTTCAGCTCCGCCGTGCCGCCCGCATCGACGAGCTTCTTCTTGATCTCCTCCGCCTCCGCCTTGCTCACGCCCTCCTTGACCGGCTTGGGCGCGCCGTCAACCAGGTCCTTCGCCTCCTTGAGGCCAAGCCCGGTGAGCTCGCGCACCACTTTGATGACCTGGATCTTCTTGTCCCCGGATCCGGTCAGGATCACGCTGAACTCGTCCTGCTCGGCCACCGGCGCCGCCGCCCCGGCGCCAGCCGCCGGCGCTGCCGCCGCGATCGCGACCGGAGCCGCCGCCGATACGCCGAGTTCCTGCTCCAGTTCCTTGACCAGCGCAGCCGCGTCCATCAGGGACATATTCTTCAGGTAGTCCTTGACCTGATCGCGGCTCACCTGTGCTTCTGCCATTTTAGTCCGACTCCTTGTCTTGATCGCGCCGAATTCCGGGCATCATTCATTCCGGCGCGGATTCACCATTCTTCTTGCCGATCGCGTCGATAACCCTTGCCAGCGCCGATCCCGGCTCGTTGAGCAGCCGCACCAGGCGCGTCGCGGGCGCCTGCAACAGTCCGAGCAACTGCGCCAGCACGACTTCCTTCGGCGGCATCGAGGCCAGCGCCTGGATCTCCTGGGCGGAGAGCGGCTTGCCGTCGAGCACGCCGCCGCGCAGCTTGAACTTGTCGCCGAGCTCCTTGAACGAAGTGACGGTCTTGGCCAGCGCGACCGGATCCTCGAAGCTTAAGATTACTCCGACCGGGCCGCCGAGTTTCTCCTCCAGCGGAGCGAAAGCGGTGTCCTTGATCGCGCGCCGGATAAGCGTATTTTTCGCGACTCGCAACTCGCCGCGCGCCGCACGCACGCGGCGGCGCACCTCGGTGGACTCGGCCGCGGTGATGCCCTTGTACTCCGAGATAAGCGCCATGTTGGCGCGCTTGAGGCGCTCGGAGAGCGTGGCGACCAGCGCGGTCTTTTGTTCTTTTCTCATCGCAAACCCGCCGCCGTCATCCTCAGGCCGCCGCGACGCGGGCCTCGCCGGTATCGATCTTCACCCCCGGACCCATCGTCGAGGAGACCGCGACGCTTCTCACGTAGTTGCCCTTCGCGCTGGCCGGCTTGGCTCGCACGATCGCAGCCAGCAGCGAGTGCGCGTTCTCGAGCAGCTTCTGCTCGCCGAAACTGAGCTTGCCGATCGGCGCGTGAACCACGCCCGCCTTGTCGACCCGGTAATCGACCTTGCCGGCCTTGACCTCCGCCACCGCCTTGGCGACATCGAAAGTCACCGTGCCGACCTTGGGATTGGGCATCAGGCCGCGCGGACCGAGGATTTTGCCGATCCGCCCGACCAGTCCCATGATATCAGGCGTCGCGATCACGCGGTCGAATGCGAGCCAGTTCTCTTCCTGGATTTTCTTGATCAGGTCCTCGCCGCCGACGAAATCGGCGCCCGCGTCCCGCGCCTCCTTTTCCTTCTCGCCCTTGGCCAGCACCAGCACGCGCGCGACCTTGCCGGTGCCGTTGGGCAGCACCACCGTGCCGCGCACGTTCTGATCGGCCTGGCGCGGGTCGACGTTGAGCCGCACCGCCATCTCGACCGTCTCGTCGAACTTGGCGAGCTTGGTGTCCGCCACGATCTTGATCGCCTCTTCGAGCGCGTAGCGCTTCTCGCGATCGATCTTCTTTGCGGCCTCGCGATATTTCTTGCCTGCCATTGAATTGATTCGTTCCTTATCCCGCCACTTCGATTCCCATCGAGCGCGCGGTGCCCTCGATAGTGCGGACCGCGGCTTCGAGGTCCTTCGCGGTCAGGTCTTTGAGCTTGGTCCTGGCGATCTCTTCGACCTGCGCGCGGGTGACCTTGCCGACCTTGTTCTTGCCGGAAGTCGGCGAACCCTTCTCGAGTCCGGCTGCCCGGAGCAGCAGGATCGACGCGGGCGGGCTCTTGGTAATGAAAGTAAACGAACGGTCGGCATAGACCGTGACGATCACCGGAATCACCAGCCCCTGCATGGTTCTGGGTCTGGGCGTTGAACGACTTGCAGAACTCCATGATATTGACGCCGCGCTGGCCCAGCGCCGGGCCCACCGGCGGCGACGGATTGGCCGCTCCCGCGGGAATCTGCAGTTTTATCTCGGCGACGACTTTCTTGGCCACTTGACGTTCCCGGCGTGGTTACGCGCCGCCCGGCATCGCGGATGCCCGCGGCGGCGGCGATCGCAATCCGCGCCTGCTACGACTTCTCCACCTGTACAAAATCCAGTTCGACCGGCGTGGCGCGGCCGAAGATCGAGATCAGCACCCGCACCTTGCCCTTCTCGGGCCGCACTTCTTCGACGGTGCCGTTGAAATCCTGGAACGGCCCGTCGACCACCTTGACCGCCTCGCCGACCTCGAACAGCACCTTGGGCTTGGGCCTGAGCGCCCCTTCCTGCATCTGCTGGGTTATCTCGCGCACCTCGGCCTCGGGGACCTCGGGCGGATTGGTCGAATGGCCGACGAAGCCGGTCACCTTGGGCGTGTCCTTGATTACGTGCCAGGTTTCGTCGTCGAGCTCCATGTTCACGAAGATGTAGCCCGGGAAAAACTTGCGGCTGGAAATCTTGCGCTGTCCGCCCTTGCCCAGCTCCTGGACGCGCTCGGTCGGCACCAGGATATCGCCGAACTTGTCCTGCAGCTTGAGCGCGCGCACCCGCTCCTCGAGCGCCGCTTTGGCCTTGTGCTCGTAGCCGGAGTAAGTGTGTACGATGTACCACTTCTTGGCCATCGGCGAGCCCTTCCTCGCTTCCGTGCTCTCTTCCATGCGACCCGCCAACCCCGGCGGTGCATCCGAGCCGGCACGCTCCCCAATCGTGATTCGTCAGTGTGAACTTGCACTCGTAAACCCGATCCGCAATCGCGCCGATTCGCCGGAATCCCCGGACTTCTCAACCGAGGAGCTGACGCACGACCCTGGTCGCGGCCAAATCAATCAACCCCAGCCACAGCGCCATCACGAAAGTCAAGACCACCACCACCGCGGTCGCCTGCGCGGTCTCCTTGGGCGAAGGGAAGTGGACTTTCGAGAGCTCCGTCCAGGCCTCCTGGACGAAACTGATGCCCTGTTCGAGGTAACTTTTTAGTTGTATCCATTTCAGGGACTCTTGCCAGCCCCCGATTTACGCTGGCGGGCCAGGCAGGATTCGAACCTGCAACCCTCGGATTTGGAGTCCGATGCTCTGTCCAGTTAGAGCTACTGACCCTGATTTGCGGCCGTTCCTGCCTTCGCCGGTCGACGCCCGGCCGTGAGCCATCAAGAGACCTTCACCTCTTTGTGAAGCGTATGGGAGCGGCAGCTCGGACAGAACTTCTTGATCGCGAACTTTTCGGTCTGCCGCTTCTTGTTTTTGGTGGTGTTGTAGTTGCGGCGCTTGCAGCCGTCGCACGCCAATCCAATTAGGTCTCTCATTGTTCTCTACGCTTGCCTCTTATGCCCAGGTTTCAAAGCCCACGACGGGAATCGAACCCGTGACCTCTTCCTTACCAAGGAAGTGCTCTACCGACTGAGCTACATGGGCAACATTGTGTCTGCCGATCCGATCGTCAAAGTAAACCGCCTGCTGCGCACCGATGTTGGAGCGGGAAACGGGACTCGAACCCGCGACCCCGAGCTTGGAAGGCTCGCGCTCTACCAACTGAGCTATTCCCGCTCTCGCGCTCACTGGTGGAGAGGGGAGGATTCGAACCTCCGAAGGCATAAGCCGGCAGATTTACAGTCTGCTCCCTTTGGCCGCTCGGGAACCTCTCCGCAAAGCCGCCCGTCGAGCCAAGCCGATGGCCAGAATCGAACTGGCAACCTACTGATTACAAGTCAGTTGCTCTTCCGTTGAGCTACATCGGCGCGGACTAAAAGCGAAATTATTATTCGATATTTTAGCGAATGTCAAGGAAAGCGGTCAATGCTCGGCAGGAACTTTGCTTGCGCCTCGCCCTCGGCCCCGCAGAAGCGTCGGCGTCCTGATGATTTTTCTTCGCGATAACGACGGACCCGACGGGGTATCGGCCGCGGACTGGCGCGAAGCCCCGCTTTGACCTTCGGGTCCAATTCTAGCTATCCTCTAGCCAGATGCGATATGAGATCGTCCTCGCGCCCCTGGCGATGGAGGCTTACAAGACCCTCCCGGCCACTGGGCGCGCCGAGGTGCGGGACGCTCTCGAACGACACTTGCGGTACAAGCCGACGTTGGTCAGCAAGAGCCGGATCAAGCGCCTGCGGGGCATGCGCCAGCCGGAGTACAGGCTCAGGGTCGGAGAGGTGAGAGTTTTCTATGACGTCACGCCCGAAACCGTCGAGATCCTGGCGATCATTACGAAAGCCGAAGCGGCGCGCTGGCTCGCCGAGCACGGAACGCCCGATACGCCAGGTGGCGCTGGCTGAAGTCAAGGACGACCTGTCGCGATTCCTGCGCCTTGCCGAGTCCGAGGAAATAGTGATTACGCGGCATGGAAAGCCCGCGGGCGTGCTCATCGGGTTCGAAAGCGAGGAAGACTGGTTCGATTATCGCCTCGAGCACCATCCGGAATTTCTGCGCCGCGTGGCCGAGGCTCGGGGCACCTTGAGAACCCGGGGTGGTACCCGGCTGGAAGACTTGCCGCCTTGAGCTGACGGAGCCGCGCTCATCATTCGCAACCGCACCGAGTTCGAGCGGGTACCCTCTGAAGATTCAAACCTGGACAAGCCGGTAGCGATCGCTTCTCTTACGGTCGAAAGTCCGAGCCATCAGCGGCACAACGTCTATGTGGCACAGGCTTCTTTCAGCCTGTGACCCTCACGGACCGAACGGGCCGTATGGAGACGGATACCCCGAATAGGGATTCGCGAGCGGACTGCCGAACGGACCTGGATACCCGAAGGCACTGAACCCGCTGACTCCGCCACCTGAACTGAACCCCATGCCGTTCATCAAGAGCGGCATTAGCATGCTCATCGGGTCCGGGGACTGCTGGTATGGGGAGCCTTGATAGCTTTGATACCCCGGGTAGCCCTGCCCCTGGTACGCCTGGTATCCCGGCCCGCTTTGGTATTGCTCATAACTCTGCGCACTGCCGAGCGACGCCCAAGGCTCGGTACCCGACGAGCTGCCGTCCGCCGGACGTTCCTGGCGCGCAGGCGCCGACGACTTCATGCCCAACAGATCGGGCTGCACGGCGATTCGATTTACGATCGCAATCTTCGGATCATTCAGAAGCTGACTGGCCTTTTGGGCAGCATCGTTCTTGCCGAATTCCGTCGCGACATAGCCGTAAAGGACGACCTGGCGACGCGCGCTCGCGTCGGTGTAGACGTTGGCGCCGACCAGCGGCAACCGATTCCCGTGAAAATAGCTGGTCATCTGCCGGCCCAGCTCGGCGTCGCCGAGACGGCCGGTATCAAGATGCGGTATCGGCGGCGGCGCGCTGCCATACGGCTGTAATCCCCGGCCCTGCGCCATCGAGGTTTGAATCCGGGCCGGCGAATTCGCGTTGCCCGCAACGATCGGCGTGCACGCCTGAAGCCCCGCGACGGCGAGGGCGATCCAGAATGCCAGGCCGAAGCGCCCTGCATACTTCACATCATGATTCTAATCCCGTTTGGCCGGCCGATCCAAATTCGCGCTCATCGGCGTTTATCTGTGGCTTCAAACGCCGCACGCCGGCGCGCGATCTCGTACAGCGCGACCGCCGTGGCCACCGACACGTTGAGCGAGCCGACCCGCCCGCGCATCGGAATACTGACCCTGAAGTCGGCGGTCTTCGCGACCAGCGAGCGGACGCCGCGCCCCTCCGATCCGACCACCATCGCCAACCGCCGCTCGGCGTCCAGCTCATAGATCGAGGTCTCGCCTTCAGGGGTCAAAGCAGCCACCCAGTAGCCCGCTTCCTTGAGATCCTCCAGCAGCCGCGCGACATTGCCGCATCGCGCGATCCTCAGATGCACCCACGCGCCCGCGGATGATTTGATCGCCGCGGGCGTAACCGGGCAGGTGCGATCGCGTGCGATGACTATCGCGCTTGTGCCGGCGCCCTCGGCCGACCTGAGAATCGCGCCCAAGTTGCGCGGATCGGTGACGCCGTCAACGATCACGATCGGATCGCGCTTGGCCGCGATCAGATCTTCGAGCGGCGCGTAGCGATATTCCCGGACGATCGCCGCTATCCCCTGATGGCGGGCGTCGCGGCCCGCCAGGCGCGATAACGCCGCGTCGTCGGCCGCCGCAATCTCCGCCCCGGATTCGCGCGCACGCTCGGTCTCGCGGGCGAACCTCACGCGATCGGAGTCTCTCACGAAAAGCGTCCGCACCGTCTCCGGCGCCGCCGCGATCAGTTCCTTTACCGGCTCGACGCCGAACACGACCTGCGCCTCACCGCCGCCTTCGGATCGCGCGCCCGCGGCCTCAGGATATCGCCGGCGCATCCGCTTATCGCCGCGGGCTTTTCCCCTGGGATAGCGGGATCTCATCGCAGGCGATAATACTCAGGTACGTGTCAGCCATGCGACGGTTCGGGACCATATTGGACCGCTATGTGATGCGCGAAGTGATCGGGCCGTTCCTGCTCGGCGTCGTGCTGCTCACCTTTGCGCTGGTCGCCGGCAGGCTGTTGAAGCTCACCGAGATGGTCGTGAATCACGGCGTGACGCTCGGCGAGGTACTCGGGCTGGTCGGGTTCATCATGCCGGGATTCCTCGAACTCACCTTTCCGATGGCGGTCCTGCTGGGCGTCCTGCTCGGATTCGGCCGGATGTCGGGGGACCAGGAACTGACCGCCGCGCGCGCGTGCGGAGTGAGCCTCTATCGATTGGCGGCGCCCGTAATGGTGCTGGCACTGGTGGTTTACGCCGTCTCCAGTTGGTTTGCCTTCCAGGTCAGGCCGTGGGCCAACGCCAATCTCGAAGATCGGCTGTATCAACTCACCCGCACCCGCAGCTCGGCGGGGCTAAGGGAAAAGGTTTTCAATCGCAGCTTGCCGGGAATAATCCTCTATGTCGATCGCATTTCCGCTTCCGACTCGAGTCTCGGCGGCGTGCTGATCTCGGATGAGCGCGATCCCACCCAGCAGAACACGATCGTCGCGCGCACCGGATTGTTGCTGCCCGACGAGGCGCACAAGGCGGTCACGCTGCGGTTGTTCGACGGCTCGATCTTCGGCCAGGACCTGCAGAACCAGGCCTCGCACGTTACCAGCTTCAAGAGCTACGACCTGACCGTGCGCCCGCAGGAGGAGCTGGGGCTGCAGCAGCACGATCCGGAAGAGATGACGCTCGGCGAACTGCGATCGGCAATCTACAAGGCGCGCGCTTCGCGTCAACCGGATTACACAGCGGAGACTGAGGTGGCACGCAAGTACACCGTTTCGCTCGCGACGCTGCTGTTCGCGCTGCTGGGCGTATCGCTCGGGCTGAAACCCGCCCGCGGCGGACAATCCGAGCGCTTCGGCGTGAGCGTCGCCCTGTTCTTCTTCTACTACCTGCTGATGCGCGCCGGGCAGACGCTGGCGGAACGCGGCATTCTGGGCGCGTGGCTGGCGATGAGCATTCCGAACGCCGCTTTCGCGGTCCTGGCAGTGTGGCTCTTCTATCGCAGCGCTACCGACCGCGGCGATCAGGGCCGCGGCCCCGGCGACCTGCTCTGGGACCTGGTGGAACGCTTCGAGCGCAAGCAAGCGGCCTGACTATCATGGCATCGCGGCTTTCTCCGACCATCGACGGCTTTCTCGCCCGGCGCTTTTTCGAGCCGTTCCTGGTATGCGTGGTCGCTTTCACCGCGAGCTATCTGCTGGGCGATATCTTCGAACGCTTCGACGATCTGCTCCATTATGGCGGGCTGGGCGTGATCGGGCTCGAGTACTTCCTCCTCAAGCTGCCGCTGATCGTCTCGCAGATGTTGCCCGCCGCCTGCCTGGCCGGCGTCCTGCTCGGATTCGCGCTGCTGAACCGCAGCGGCGAGGTGCTCGCCTGTCAGCAGCTCGGCATCAGCCGGCTCGAGATGGCGGCGCCGGTGCTGCTGGTCGCCGTCCTCATCTCGATCTTCAACTTCCTGCTGAGCGAGACGGTCGTGCCGCTGGCGACCCGCGAGGCGCATCGTATCTACTCGGTCGAGATGAAGAAGCGGAAGCTGGTCGGGGTGTTCGCCGATCACGGCATCTGGGTGCGCGTGCGCGACGGATTCCTCTCGGCCGACGCATACGACTCCGCACGCAACCAGTTGCGCGGCGTCACGCTGTACGAAATCGGGCCCGACTACAGCCTGCGCGGCATCGTTCGCGCAGAGAGCGCCGACTGGAACGGCAAATTCTGGCAGCCCACGGGAGTGACCCGCCTCGATCTTCAATCCAACGGCAACGTCACCCCGGTCGAATCGGAGCGGCTGTGGATCGGCGTACGTCCGGCGGACTTCGGGATGCTGCGCCGCGACCCCGAGGAGTTCAGCCTCTGGGAACTCAACCGCTATATCCATCGCCTGCGCCGCAAGGGCCTCGACCCCGGCGGCTACGTGGTCGATCGCGATCTCAAGTACGCAACCCCGGTTGCCTGCCTGATCATGGTCGCGCTCGGCGTCGCGCTGAGCCTCGACCCGTTGCCGCGACACCTGGGGCTGGGCCGCAGCTTCGGCCTCGCGATCGGGATCGGCTTCGGCTACTGGCTGGTGCTGGGCCTCACCGCCTCGCTGGGCCGCTCGGGGCTTCTGCCGGCCCCGATCGCCGCCGCGACCAGCGACTTCGTCTTCCTGACGATCGCGGTGTCGATCTTCCTGTTCGGCGAAGAACGCTGAGGGCCGGACAAACGCAAACTCTAACCAGAAAGGCACAAAGTCAGAGCAATAAAGAAACTGGTTTTGTGACCTTGTGTCTTCGTGCCGTAGTGCCTTTGTGGTAGCCCTGCCTTCTTCTGCCGTGCTCGACGCGATCGTCGTTTCGCGACTCGACCCGTGGGATCTGCTGGGCCTGGAACTCCACTTTCTCGATGCGGTCGCCGCGGGCGCCTGCCTGCCGGTACTGATCGTCTATGGCCTCGCCGGTCGGGTCGTATCGATCGGGCGCTACCATTTGTACGGCGGCCCGGAGCATCGCGGCGGCATCGGCGCGTACCGCAGGTTGACGGGCGGGCGCGTCTGGGGCGCGGGCGAAGGATGGCTCGGCGTGGCGTTCGTCCTGCCAACCCGATCGTCATTGCTCGAGGAACGCGACGCCGCTCTCAAGCCCGATCAGGTGATGAACCGCTATGTCCGAGGCGTGCTGGGCGCGCTGCGAAAAATCGGCCTGGATTGTTTCTATCCGGGACGCGACGCGGTTACGATCAACCGGCGCCAAATCGCGATGTCCTCGTTCGAGACCGACGCCGCCGGCGCGATGCTGGTCGATCTCGTGCTGGCAGTCAATCGAGGCCTGGAGGACCTCGTTCACGATCTCGAGCGCTTCGATCCCGATGGTGCGATCGGCTGCCCGATGTACGATCGCGACAACTCCACCACCGTGGCGCGCGAGCTCGGCCGTCACCTGACGATCGAGAAGTTGGCTGACGCGATCGCGCCGGGCTATGCCGAGTCGCTGGGTCAGGTCGAAGTGCGCGAACTGACCACGCCGGAGCGGTCAGACGGCGAGCGCCGCGGCGCCGCCCTGCGATCGGCCGGATGGCTCAACGACAGCGTACCGGACGCGTCGCTCGACAAGGTCGCCCGCGCGAGTTCGCAGCTCGGTTTTGTCGAGGCGCGACTCAAGCTCCGCGATGACGGCACGATCGATCGCATCAAGGTGGCCGGTGACTTTCTCGCGAATTCTCCGGGTCTGGCACAGTTCGAAAGCGAGCTTTCCGGGATGCGGCTCGATCTCGCGACCGTCTCGTCCGCCGCGATGCGCGTTTTCGGCGCCGGTTCCAACTATATTCTCGGAATGGGCGAGCTTGCGGACCTCGTAAGGCTGATCATGAAGGCGGCGTGAGTATCGAACCTATAGAAGACCAGCTCGCGATCACGCTCGCGTCCGACGATCTTGAGACGCGGCTCGACGCGATCGCCCGCGTGGCGCGCGCTCCCGAAATCCGGCTCACGGGGCTTGCACTGGCGAGGATGGTCGAATGCCTCGGCGCCGGACGCAAGGTCGTCCAGCGGCGCGCCGCCGACGCGCTCGCCACCGTCGCGCCTCACGACCATCGCGTCGCCGCCGCGCTGCGCGCTGCGCTGGATTCCGGCGACCCGCGGATGCGATGGGGCGCCGCGTACACGCTCGGAAGCGTCGGCGGCGCGCTCGACTCGCGCGCGCAGAAGGCGCTGCTCGAAGCGCTGGCGAACCCGGACGGCGATTTGCGATGGGCCGCGGCGGACCTGATCGTCCGCCTCGGCGTCGAGAGTCGCGACGAAATCAGGCGTGGCCTCGTGTCGCTTGCCAATCACGCAGATCACAACGCGCGCAAGATGGCGATCTATTGCCTGCGCGACTTGAAGATCGGCGATCCCGAGGTGCGCGCGACGGTCGAACGGGCAAGCCGCGCCGCCGAGGCCAGTGTCAGGCTCGCCGCGCTGTCGCTGCTCGCGCATCTTCCCGACGCGGGCGGCGAGGCAGCCCAAATCGCGCTACGATGTCTTAAGTCCGATCCCCAGCCCGGCGTGCGCCGGGCGGCTGCGATCGCGCTCGGTCGGCTCGGCGCAAATCGGCCGATCGTCGCGCAGGCGCTGGAGCGCGCAACCCATGATGACGACCCATTGTTGAGCAAGGCCGCGCGCCAGGCGCTTCGCAAGCTGGAGCAATCCAATCGCCGGGCCGGGCCGGATTCAATTGCCGGGAGCAATCGCAATGAGCCGCGATGATGTCGCTTCGCTGAAAGAGGCGCCGGTGCGCGACTTTATCGCCTCGGCGCGTATTGCGCGCCTGGCGACCTCCGATTCGATGGGCGCGCCGCACAACGTGCCGGTCTGCTTCTGGTTCGACGGCGCCCGCTTCTACTTCGCGATCGACCTGAAGCCCAAGCGCAGGACCGGCGCCGCGCTGAAGCGGATGCGCAACATCGCCGCGAACCCGCGCGTCGCGCTGCTGATCGACCATTATGAGGAGGATTGGACGCACCTCGCCTTCGTGCTGATCCACGGTAGCGCGCGGGTGGTGGATGCCGCCGAGGAATACATGCTCGCGCTGCGCGGGCTGCGCGACAAGTACGTCCAGTACCGCACGATGGCTCTGAGCGACGACAAGAATCCCGTGGTGCGAATCGAGCCCGAGCGCGTTCATCTGTGGGGCGCGCGCTTCGGCGCGATCCCGCTTTAGATGGATACATCAACGGCCGGTCCTCAATTCCTGGTCGGCACTGCGTCGTGGACCGACCCGACCCTGGTGAAGTCCGATACGTTCTATCCGCCCTCCGCGAAGAACGCCGAGGACCGGCTGCGATTCTACGCGCAGCATTTCAAGACCGTAGAGGTCGATTCGACTTACTACGGGTTGCTCTCGGAGAGCGTCGCACGCCTGTGGGCCGAGCGCACGCCCGACGACTTCATCTTCAACATCAAGGCGTTCGCGCTCCTGACCCAGCACGCGGCGGATACGGCGCGGCTTCCGATCGCGATCAAGGAGATGCTGACGGTGGAGCAGAAGTCGGCGCCGCGGCTCAAGAGTCCGCCGAAGCCGGTGCTGGATCTCGCCTATCAGATGTTCTCCGGCTCGCTCGCGCCGCTTAGAGATTCCGGCAAACTCGGGATGCTCCTGTTTCAGTTTCCGCCTTATTTCACGCGCAGCGCGCGCAACTTCGATTACATCGCCGAACTGACCAGCCGCCTTCCCGGAGACTCGATCGCGATCGAGTTCCGCCATCCGAGCTGGGTTTCCGGCGTTAGCCGCGATCAGACGATGAAATTCCTTCGCGATCGGCAACTGACCTACGTGTCGATCGATGCGCCCGCTGCCCCCGCTATTGTCCCGTCATTTCTCGCGGTCACCACGCCCCAGGCGTACATCAGGTTTCACGGCCGCAACCGCGAGAACTGGTTCAAGCGCGACATCGCAGTCGCCGAGCGCTACAAGTATCTTTACCCGGAACGCGAGCTCGCCGAATGGGCGGGCCGGCTCAGGAATCTTGAGGAGGTGAAGCGGGCTTTCGTGATCTTCAACAACTGCTATCGCAATTTCGGCGTGATGAACGCCACGACGATGGCGCAGATGCTGAGTCATTAAGGGCGGACGAATCGTGCACCAGGCAAAACTATATCAATTCGCGACCAGCCCCTTCTGCGCCAAGGCGCGCAAAATTCTCGAATACAAGGGCGTCGAGTTCGAAACGATCGAGGTCGATTACCTCGAGCGCAAGGAACTCCTGATCGCTTCGGGACAGATCATGGTGCCGGCGCTGACGCTGCCTGGCGGCGAGACGATCGTGGATTCCGACCGGATCGCGGCTCGGCTCGAGGAGCTCCATCCGGAGCCGACGATTTTCCCGCCGGCCTGGCGCGGGCTTCATCTCGCGCTCGCGCGCTATATCGATACCGAAGTCGAAGACGCGCTCTTCCGGGTCGCGATTCCCGACGAACTCGCTTACTTCCGCAAGCTCGGCGCCGATCGGCTGGCCTTCTACCGCCTGATTCGCGATCGCAAGTACGGCGCGGGCTTCTGCGACCGGATGGTTCGCGAGCAGGCCGCAAACTGGGATCGCGCGGAAGACGTTCTCGCCCCGTTCGAGGACTCGCTCGGCAATCGCGCCTTCATCTTCGGCCGAATCGGGTTCGCCGACTTCTCGCTATACGGCCAGCTCTACTACCTGGCGCTGAGCGGCGAGCTGAAGATACCGGCGCAATTCCCGGCGTTGCGGGCGTTCTTCGGACGTATCGATCGGATTACGGCTGCGATCGAGCAGGCCTAGTGTCCTGCCCACATCACTATCTTGATAATAACCGGCTACGCGAATGCGGCCATAAAACCAAACAAAGGAGAAATCGAGATGCGTGTCTTCGTCACCGGTGCTACAGGCTTTATCGGTTCTGCCATTGTTCCGGAGCTAATTAACGCGGGCCATCAGGTGCTCGGAATGGCTCGCTCGGATGCGGGCGCCAAGTCTCTTGTCGCCGCTGGCGCCCAGGTGCATCGAGGCGATCTTGAAGACCTGGAAAGCCTGCGCAGTGGAGCAGCCATCTCGGATGGCGTGATTCACACCGCCTTTAACCACGACTTCTCGAAGTACGCGGCCAACTGTGAGGCAGACAGGCGCGCCATCGAGGCTCTCGGCTCCGCGCTCGTTGGCTCTGACCGCCCCTTGATCGTCACCTCCGGGACCGCGGTCGTCTTCACGCCGGGCCGCCTCGCGACCGAAGAAGATGCGCCCGCTTCCAGCTCCGCCGGATTCCCCGCAGCGCGTCGGAAGAGGCAGCAGCTTCGATGGCGTCGCGGGGCGTGCGCGCGTCGGTGGTGCGCCTCCCGCAGGTCCACGACCGAGTCAAGCAAGGCCTCGTCACCTACCTGATCGCTGTAGCTCGCGAGAAGGGTGTCTCGGCGTTTGTCGGCGACGGGCTCAACCGCTGGCCCGCGGTGCACCTGCTCGATGCTGCCCACCTCTACAGGCTGGCGCTTGAGAAGGGATCTGCGGGAGCCCGGTATCACGCGGTCGCCGAAGAGGGCGTGCCGCTCCGAGAGATCGCTGACGCAATCGGCCGCGGCCTGAACGTGCCGGTCGTCGCCAAGTCCCCCGAGGAGGCAGCCGACCATTTTGGCTGGCTCGGGTTCTTCGTGGGTATCGACTGCTCCGGCTTCAAGCGCGCTAACGCAGGAACGGCTGGGATGGCGCCCGACGCAGCCTGGGCTGATTTCCGACCTCGACCGGCCAGATTAATTCGGACCCTGGAAAGCTTGCGCAGCGGAGCGGCCGCTACGGACGGCGTGATCCACACGTGGTTGTCGGCGGTCGGTAGCGCTCCGGCAAGTCCACCCACCGCGCGACAAGCACGAGGAAAACCATATGGCCGCCCTCAAGCTCGTTTCCGTGCGACTATGGCTGCGGGCTTATGACCCGGCGACCTACGCGATCTCGACGATCGCCAGGTGCAGGAAGCGGCTGAACAGCGCGCCGCTGAAATCGAGTCCCACGTCGTAGAGCGACGCCGTCCGGCCAGGCACGAAAATCTGGTGGCCCTCGTCGCAGAACGCATACATGGCGCAGATCGCGAGCGCGAAATGCGGCCGTCCCGCCATCGGACCGCGCACCAGCAACCAGAACAGCACCAGATATTCCGTGAAGTGCGCCGATTTGCGGATGAAAAAATGCACGCTGCTGATGGCTGCGGCCGAAATTCCCGGCATCAGCCACTTGAGAATCGGCGTGATGATCAGTCCGGTGTTATCGGCGGAGAAGTATGAGGTCGAGAGCGTAAAGATGACCGCCGCCCAGAACAGGACGGGCATCCACCGTGCAATGCCGTCGAGCGCAGCGGGCTCGACCCGGGTTCCGGTCTCGACGTTCTCCTTCACCATTTCCGGTTCAGTCCCACGAGAGCAGGCTACGTCGCTGGTAGCGGGATTTGCCCTGTTCTTCGAATTCGATCAGGGCGATTGACCTTACGTCTACCACCTATCCATACTCCTTGAAAGTGCGCTAATGACCGACCTGTTCACCATCGCCAAAGCGCAGCCTGCGGCTCCCTGCACGGTCATCATTCTGGGCGCCTCGGGCGATCTCGCGCGGCGCAAGTTGATCCCGGCGCTATACAATCTGCGCGCGTGCGGGGTCGGCATGATGCCGGAGCGGAGCGCGGTGCTGGGCTTCGCCCGCCGCCAGTTGACGCTCGAGGAGTTCCGCGAGAGCGCGCGCGAGGCTGCCGAACGCTTCTCGCCGATCGAGGTCGAAGACGCTTGCTGGGCCGAATTCGCCTCGGCGCTTCAATATCTGTCGGGACTCGACAAGCCGGACGGTTTCCGGCGGCTTCGCTCGCGGCTGGAGGAGCTCGAGGCGGATCGCGTTCTGCCGCCCAATCGCGTCTTCTACCTGGCGATTCCTCCGGCGGCGATCAGCGACGCGGTCGAGCGCCTTCACGAGGCCGGCCTGATCTCCGCCCCGGTCGCGCCCAACTTCACCCGCGTGGTGGTCGAGAAGCCAATCGGACGCGATCTGAACAGCGCGCTCGAGATCAACCGCACCATCAGCCGCCGCTTCGACGAGTCGCAGATCTTCCGCATCGATCATTACCTGGGCAAGGAGACCGTTCAGAACGTGCTCGTGCTCCGCTTCGCCAACAGCATCTTCGAGCAGATCTGGAACAACCATCACGTCGATCACGTGCAGATAACCGTCGCCGAGAGCGAGGGCGTCGGCTCGCGCGCCGACTACTACGATCCCGCCGGCGCGCTCCGCGACATGGTGCAGAATCATATCCTGCAGTTGCTCTCGATGATCGCGATGGAGCCGCCGGTGTCGCTCGAAGCCGAAGCTATCCGCGACGCCAAGCTCAACGTCCTGCGCGCGCTGAGATCGATCCGGCGCGAGGAGGTGAAAAGCCGCGTCGTGCGCGCGCGTTACGCTTCGGAGAGATCGACGGCCAACGCGTGAAAGCCTACGTCGAAGAGGCCGGCGTGACGCCGGCGCACAGGACCGAGACCTTCGTCGCGCTGAAGGTCTTCGTTGACAATTGGCGATGGTCGAACGTGCCGTTCTACCTGCGGACCGGAAAGCGGCTGGCTCATCGCGCCAGCTCGATATCGGTGCAGTTCAAGGATGTGCCGCGGATTCTGTTCAATCGCGGCACCAGTTTGCCCTCCGACGTGCTGACGCTCAGAATCCAGCCCGATGAGGGCTTTTCCTTCGCGGTAATGGCAAAGCGGCCGGGCCTCGACCTCGCCGTGAGCCCGGTCAAGATGGATCTGCGCTATGCGAGCGAATTCGGCGAGAAATCGCCTGAAGCCTACGAGCGACTGCTGCTCGACGTGATGGCGGGAGACCATACGCTGTTCATCGCGGAGCAGCAGGTCGCGAAGTCGTGGGAGTTCCTGGAGCCGGTGCTGGAGGCGTGGCAGAACGACCAGAGCATTCCGCTGCCCGATTACGCCGCCGGCGGATGGGGCCGAAGGCGGCCGATGAGCTGATCCAGGCCGACGGCCGCTCGTGGCGTATCCCCTGAGGCGGCCTCCCTCGAGCTGACAAAAGCAGGAACCGGAGATCTTCAGTCCTTCTCCGAAATCAGCGCGAGCACTCCCGAATACTGCAGCAACCCGGTTGACGCGCCGAGAGGGCCTATCTCAAAGCCCGTGAAGAACCCGGCGATCGGCACGTCGCCGAGCGACTGCCGGATATAGGCCGAATCGTGATCGGGAATCCCGTAAAGCCCTGAGCCGCGTGATACGCAGTCGAAGTACAGGCCGAACGCCGGCGCGCTGCGCTGGCGCGCGCTCATCTCCTCCAGCATCTGTTTCAGGTCGGTTCGCGCCCGCTCGCCGTCGCGGAGCAGGAACGCGATAGTGTCGCCTGGCGCCGGGCGATGAGCGATCGCCAGCACGCCGTGCTCGGCACTGGCCCCGATGATATTGCGCACCAGATAACGGCCGCGCTCGATCCGTTCCGCGCCCTTATCGAACGGCACGCCCACGAAGACAAAGGCCAGCGCGCGGCGCAGATCCTCGGCGAGCGGCCCGGCGGCTTCGGCAAATACATCGAACGCGGGGCGGCCGTCCAGCTCGATCAGAACGTTGTCGCGCACTGCGGTCACGCGATGAGGGCCGCCGATCGGAGCGCAAGCCAGCGACGCGCCGACATTCAACTCGAGGTCACCGGCAAGCAGCATCCCGGCCACCGCATTGGAGCTGACCACGTCGCCGCAGAACTGGAACGTCTCACCCACCGACCCGTCTTCGCTTGCCCCGCCGCCCACCACGCTGACGCCGGGCAATTCGCGCGCGATCGACTGAAGGAACGGGTCCGCCTCGAAGTTATAGGTATCGGCGAACAGGCAGAGCAGATTGTTGGGGCCGAGTGCGGGCCGCGCCGCCGCCGCGATCTCTGCGGCTGCCTGCGCCCCGCGCCCGCGCAAGGGAGCCGCGAACAGGCGCTTGGCCCGGATCGAGCCGCCGCCGAACACCAGCACCGATATCGCCGGCCCTGACTCGATCTCGCGGCCCCCGCCGATTACGCCAATCCCGCCGCATCCGGCAACGTCACGCGTGTGGGCCTCGGATGCGACCGTGCGCGCGATTATCGGGAAAGCCGCCCCGTGCGCGCTGGTGGCGAAGCAGATCGCCCCATCGCGCGCGCCAGACCTGCGCGGGCAAGCGCCGCCGCGGTTGCCTCAGACGCGGCAGTGCGAGGGTTGGCCGCCGTCGAGTAGCCTGTCCCCGCGAGTAGCATCGTTTAACGCCCGCCGAGGATCTTCAGCAGATCGACCATCCGCTCGATTCCGCCGCGCAGATTGCTCACCGCGATCCGCTCGTTGGCGCCGTGAACCGTGCGGGAGGCATCGGGAGTCGATTCGAGCGGGATAAATCCGTAAGCCACCAATCCGGCCTGGCGGAAATAGTGACTATCGGTAAATCCTACCAGCATCGTGGCCACCACCTCGGCTTTGGCCTGTTGGCCCGCAAGCTTGCGAATCGCCGTCATCAGCGCGGATTTTTCGGGCGAGGAGATCGGCGCGAAATTAAGAATCTGATCGATCCGGACGTGCTTGTCATCGACCAGCTTGCTGATGGTTTTGATCATCACCGCCGGGTCGTCACCGGGCAGCAGGCGGCAGTCGAGCTCGGCGGACGCTGCCGAGGGAATCACGTTGGTCTTGTTGCTGGCGGAGAGCACAGTCGGCGTGATGGTGTCGCGGACCGTGGCATTCTGTCCCGGCAGCGCGAGGAACTGCCGGCTGAAGGCCGGATCGCGGAGCGCCGATCTGAGGTCCAGCAACTCGCGCGGGCCGTGGTCGATCTCGGTCGTCGCGTGGTAATAGCTCTGCACGATCGGCAGAACTTTTATCGGCGTGCGGTAGTCGATAATCCGGCCGAGCGCGCGCAGCAGACGGGTGACGGCGGTCTCATCGGGCGGGGCCGAAGCGTGGCCCGCGACACCATCGGCGGTCAACCGAAGCCATAGCGGGGTCTTCTCCGAGACCGACACCTGGTAGAGTTTGGGCTTTCCCGGCTCGGCCCGAATCTCGCCGCCTTCATTGAGGAGATAGCCGGCGTCGGAGATCACGTCGGGTTGATGCTCGACCAGCCATCCGGCGCCGTTCCTGCCGCCCGCCTCCTCGTCGGCAGTGGCCAGAAACAGCACGTCGCGATCGAGCAGGATTCCGGCCCGCTTGATCGCCAGCATCGCCATCATCTCGACCACGCCCGGCCCCTTGTCATCGAGCGCGCCGCGCCCCCAGATCTCTCCGTCCCGGACTTCTCCCGAAAACGGTTGTACCTTCCAGTCCTTCGGATCGGCGGGCACGACGTCCATGTGGCTCAGCAGGACGATGGCCTTGTTGTGCTTGCCGATTCCGTGCAGGCGCGCCGCGATCACGGCGCGGCCGGGCTGCGGCTGCCAGATTGTCGCGGGAATTCCATCGGCGAGGAACCGTTCACGCAGCATCCTCGCAGCCGGCAATTCGTTGCCCGGAGGGTTGGTCGTATTGATCCTGATGTATTTCGCGAGCAGGTCGGTGGCTTCGGCAGTGACCTTGTCGTAGTCGATCGGCTTCGGAGCGGGACGCCCGTGAAGCGCTCGGGAAGCGGCAGCAGTCGCGGGAGCGGCGGGAGTTGGCAACGGCGCCGCGAAGGCCGCATCCGCAAGCCCGAGGATCGCCGTAATGAGCGCAGCCAGACAACGATGTGAAATTCGCATCTCAGTATCGGCTGTTATCGACTATTGAGGATTTCGATCACGGCCTTCAAGAATCCGGCGGCCGGCGCGCCGTCGATCACGCGATGGTCGAATGTCAGCGACAAGGTCGTCATCGTTCGCCGTGCGATCTCTCCTTTGTATATGGCCGGCTTGTCCACGATTCGGCCGACGCCCAATATGCCGGTCTCGCCCGGGTTGAGAATCGGCGTGAACGCGTTGACGCCCCATACGCCGAGATTGCTAACGGTAAACGTCCCGCCGGTGACGTCTTCGAGCCGCAGCCCCCCCGAGCGCGCCTTCTCACCCAGTGCTCGGGTCTCGGCGGCGATCTGCTCGATACTCTTTTCATCGGCATCGAAGATCACCGGCACGATCAAGCCATCATCAAGGGCCACGGCCATCCCGACGTTGACACGATCGAGAAGCTCGATCTGGCGGTCGCCGACTCTGGAGTTCATCCGCGGATGGCGAGCCAAGGCGCGCGCCGCCGCGAGTATCACGAGGTCGGTGTAAGTGAAATCGATCTGCCCCTTGAGTCGGGCGCGACGTTCCGCGGCCTCAGTGATGTCGGCCTCCATCGTGATGGTCAGTTGAGCCGACTGTTGTAAGCTCTGGCGCATCCGCTCGGCGATTGTCTTGCGCATTCCGCGCATCGGGATGACCGCGGCTGTGCGCGGAGCGGAGGCGGTCGCCGGTGACGTGGGGGCCGGGGCCGAAGCCGCGGCCCGCTCGACATCCTCGCGCGTGACGCGGCCTGCGGGGCCGGTGCCGGTCACGCGCGCAAGCTCGACGCCGAGTTCGGCGGCGAGCTTGCGCGCGACGGGGCTGACGGCGCGGCGTTCTGCGGAGGCGACCGCGCCGGTGGCGCCTGTGCCGCTGAGGCCGCTGGCGCGGAACGCGCCGGCGGCCTCAGCGGCCGGGGCGACCGGGAGCCGCGCCGGGGGCGACGAGCCCGCATAGCGCGCCGCGATCGCGCGCGCGTCGTCGTCCGGCTCGGCGATCACCGCCACCACGCAACCGCATTCAACCGTCTCTCCATCTTCGGCCAGTCTGGCGGCCAGTGTTCCGGACGCCGGAGCTTCGACTTCGTACAGCACCTTCTCGGTCTCGACCTCGTAAAGCGGCTCGCCTGCGCGCACCGATTCCCCCTCCGCCTTGAAGAAACGCTGGACCGTCCCCTCGTGCATCGTCAGCCCGAACTTCGGCATCGTCACTTCAACAGCCATCGTTCGCGGCGATCCTGATCGCGGCTTCGCTTGCTCGTTGGATGGACCGAATCCGCCCTATCGTCCGACGCACTCCCGAATCGCGCGTTCGATCTTGTCCTCGCCGGGCACGACGGCGCTTTCCAGCGGTGGACTGAACGGAATCGGCACGTCGAGCGCCGTCACCCGCCGGACGGGCGCGTCGAGGAAGTCGAACCCCTTCTCGGCGATCAGCGCCGCGATATCGGCCGCGGCGCCGCCGCGCAGATGCCCCTCGTCGATCACTACCGCCCGGTTGGTCTTCTCCACTGATGTCAGGATCGCGTCTTCGTCGAGTGGGATCAGCGTGCGCGGGTCGATCACCTCCACGCTGATTCCATCTTGCGAGAGCTTGTCGGCCACCTTGAGCGTCTTCGGCACCATCGCGCCGATCGCGATCGCGGTGACGGTTTCGCCCGGGCGCTTGATCGCGGCCTTGCCGAGCGGCACCAGATGCTCGCCCACCGGCACTTCCTCCTTGAGCCGGCCGAGCGCGCCATGCTCGAAAACGATCACCGGATTGTCGTCGCGGATCGCGCTTTTGAGCAGACCTTTCATATCGGCAGGACCGGACGGCACGACCAGCTTCAGGCCGGCAACGCTCAGGAACTGCGCATACACGGTTTCCGAATGCTGCGCCGCCGCGCCACCCATCGCGCCGTAGACCGCGCGAAAGGTGATCGGCAGGCGCGCCTGTCCGCCTGACATGTAACGCAGCTTCGCCGCCTGGTTGCAGACCTGATCGAACGCGCAATAGAAGAAGCTCGCGAATTCGACCTCGCAAATCGGCCGCGCACCCGCCATCGCAGCGCCGACCGCCGCGCCGACAAAGCCGGCCTCCGAGATCGGCGTGTTGCGCACCCGGTTGGCGCCGAACCTCTCGTAGAGTCCGCGGGTCGCGCCGAACGCGCCCAGCACCACGTCTTCTCCCATCAGGAAGGTCAGCGGGTCGCGCTCCATCTCTTCGGCGAGCGCCTGGTTGATCGCCTGAATGAAATTCAATTGCGGCATGGTTCTTTAGCCCTCGCCAGCATCGATCACGCGAACACGTCTTCCAGCGCTTCGGACGGGTCGGGCAGCGGACTCGAGCGCGCGAATGCGATCGCTTCATCGAGTTCGGCGGCCGTCTCAGTCGCGATCCGCGCGAGTCTCCGCCTCGCTGAGCCTTGCCGCCCTCAACCAGGAATTTCTGGAATCTCAGGATCGGGCATCGCGTCTTCCATTCCTCGATCTCGGATTGGCCCGATAGGCGCCGGTGCCGAGAAACGCCTGTTCGCCCACGACGTGGCCCTCCCATCGGTAGGTCTTGCACTCGAGCAGGGTGGGACCGTCACCGGCGCGAGCGCGCGCCACTGCCTCGCCCGCGAAGCGATAGACTTCGAGCACGTCGTTGCCGTCAACGATATGGCCGGGAATCCCGTAGGCCTGCGCGCGCACCGCGATGTCCCTGACCGCGGTCACGGTGTGCATCGGGGTGAACTCGCCGAAGCCGTTGTTCTCGCATACGAAGACTGCCGGCAGCTTCCAGACCGCCGCGAGATTGAGCGCCTCATGGAAGACGCCCTCGTTCGAGGCGCCGTCGCCGAAGAAGCACGCGGTCACATCGTCGCGCCCCATGATCTGGGCAGCCAGAGCCGAACCCGCGGTTATCGGCAGGCCCGCCCCGACGATCCCGTTGGCGCCCAGGATTCCCAGCGAGAAGTCCACGATATGCATCGAGCCGCCCTTGCCCTTGCAGTAGCCGCCGCGCTTGCCGAAGATCTCCGCCATCATGCGCCGCAGCTCGCCGCCCTTGGCGATCAGATGGCCGTGTCCGCGATGGGTAGACGTTATGCGATCGGTCTTTCTGAGCGCTGCGCAGACGCCGGTTGCACTCGCCTCCTCGCCAATCGACACATGAACGAAGCCGGGGATTTCGTTGGCGACGGCGAGATCGCGGATCTTCGACTCGAATTGCCGAATCCGCTGCATCGTGCGGAACATCTGGAGCAACAATTCCTTGCCGATGTCCATAATTGATGCACCTCCCTGGCGCGCCGCCATTGGTCGCGGCCTTGATGGATCTGCGGGCCGCTCGCGATAGATATTACCTACCACATCGACCGTCAAACACCGGCGCGCGACGGCAGATATACCGATGAGCCACGACAGCACCCGCCGCCCGGCAATCACTGCCCGCACCGTTGGAAAATTCCTCCGCGTCCTGCGGCGTCAGGCGCCGGGGTGGAACGCCCCGATCGTCGGGCTTATTGCTCAGGAACGGCGCGATCCGTTTCTCACCCTCATCGGATGTATCCTGAGCCTGCGCACCAAGGATGAAACCACCGGCCCCGCGTGCGCCCGCCTCTTCGCGCGCGCCACCACCCCCGATTCGATGCTGCGGCTTGATCGCCGCACGATCGAGCGCCTGATCTACCCGGTCGGCTTCTACCGGACCAAAGCTAAAGTGATACATGAGATCTGCCGGGACCTGAACGACAGGTTCGGCGGGCGAGTGCCCGACACCGTCGATGCGCTCGTGACGCTCCACGGCGTGGGCCGCAAGACCGCCAACCTGGTCGTCACCGAGGCGTACGGCAAGCCGGGAATCTGCGTCGATACCCACGTGCATCGGATTTCCAATCGATGGGGCCTGGTCGCGTCGAAGACGCCCGACAAGACCGAGGCAGCGCTGCGCGGCACTCTGCCGCGCCGCCACTGGCTCGGATACAACGGACTGCTGGTCGCCTTCGGCCAGACGATCTGCCAGCCGGTGTCGCCATGGTGCTCGCGATGCCCAATCGAACCAGGATGCCCCAAGATCGGCGTCGCCCGTTCCCGTTGACTCTCGCGATTGCAAGCGCACTGATTATTCTGGCCCGATGATGCGCTCTCGAACCATCCTTGCGATTGCGGTCGCATGCGCAGTTGTGTCGGCAGCGCCTGCCCGCGCGATCGACTTCTACGAAATCCAGATCTACACGGTCGAGACCACCCCGCAGGACCATCTGCAACTGGAGTTGCATTCCAACACGGTCAGCACCGCGACCGGCTCGGAGGCGCACGAACAGATTCGCCCCTACGAAATTCACGAGACCGTTGAGGCCACCTACGGCCTGCTGCCGCATCTCGAAATCGGCCAGTACTTCGCGACCGCCAAGCTCGACAACGGCAATTATGAATACTCCGGCAGCCGGACCAAGATGCACTTCGGCGGAATCGGCGATCCGGAGACGTCGCCGATCGCGCTGGGGGGCAATATCGAGCTCGACTACATGCGCCATGCGGCCGAGGACAATCCGACCACGCTGGAGTTGCGTCCGATCGTGGAGAAGCGAGTCGGGCGGCTTTGCCTGGTAGGCGACTTCGTCTTCGAAAAGCCGTTCGCCGGCCCGGGAACGCATCGCGGCTTCACCTTCCAACCGTCCGGGATGGCGACCTACGACCTTTTTCCGTGGGTGACGCCGGCGCTTGAGTACTACGGCGACATGGGCGCGATCCAGGTGCTGCCCGGCGCGCAGAACCAGCAGCACTTCATCACACCGGCATTGAATTTCAATTTTCTGCCGGCGCTTGAACTCAATCTTGGCGTCGGATTCGGAGTGACGCGCGCCAGCAACGGCGTGTTCCTGAAATCAATCGTGGGATGGACCTTTTAGCGCCACAAACCTCTCCCCATCCCTCTCCCTGAAGGGAGAGGGCGCGGAGCGGAGCGACGGCGGGTGAGGTTCTTCGACGCCGACACCGCAAATCGCAAGTTGCGCGTGGCGCGGACGCTCGCTTATTGTCGAATTACGCCTTCGATGCCGTCTGGTTCACGATCACATCGCGGGGAGGAGAAGCTTGGCCTGATTATGGGCCAGATTGTCTCCGTCCGTTCGCGTCTCAATCGGCTCGCGATTCAGCAGGGGATTTTCGAGAGTCTCTCGCTGATCGTCGGCAGCGGCGCGATCGTGTTTCTCGCCGCCTACCTTCTCGAACCGCTGAAGTTCCTGTGCGTCGCGGCGTTGCTGGCCGCGGTGCTGATCGTCGGACTCGTGCGCGCGACCCGGCGCGCCTTCCGGATGCGCGCGAATTCGGATCGCGCCGCGATGGTCGCGGATGAGCGCGCGGCACTGAAGGGCCGGCTTGCGACGGTCGTCTCGCTGGCGCGAACTTCTCCCCATCGCGGGCATCTCTGGCCCTACCTGGTAGAAGACACGCTGACTCTGCGCGAGCGATTCGAGCCGCGCACCATCGAGCCGCGGCGCGTCTCGCGATCGATCTACGGACTGCTCGCCTACTGCCTGCTCGCGGCGCTGGTGGTCGGGTTCGCATTGATCAGTCGGCATCCGGAACTCGCGTCGAAAGCCGCGCAGGCGGACCTTCAAGTCGACGTCAACGATCTCGACGTGCGTTCTGCGGATTCGCCGCTCGGAACCCCCGTCGAGGTCAGCGGCGACCCGGCGGCGATGCGCAAGCTCGCCGACAAACTGGCGATTGCGGATCAGGACGCCGGCGAGCCGGACAGCGCGTTGGGCAGGCTGATGGGCAGGGCACGCGATCTCGCCGGAAATATCCAGGACCGGATGCTCGGCCGGCCATCCAGCGGGCATCGTCTCCGGCTGCGGATCACGGATAGCGGCGAAGAGAGTCGCGACGATCCCGACCATCCGTTCGCGAAGACGCCCCGCAGGCATCGAGGCGACAATGGAGCGGGCCAGTTCGAGCACGACGAAGATCGCACCGGCAACGATCAGTTGCCCAGGCCCGATTCGTCGCCCGCGCAAACGGCTCAGCGCGGTGGTGCAGGCGGGCAGAGTCCCGGCCAATCGAGCGCGGCAGGCGAGCCCACATCGGGTGATTCATCCAAGGACGCGGCGGCCAAGTCCGGCGACGATGACCAGGGCGGTGGCGGTTCGTCGCACGGCTCCGGCTCCGACCCGCAGCATCTGTTCGGAGCGGCGGACGAGCCGCCGATCGGATCGGAGGGCTTCGAGATAACGATCGAAGCGCGTCCCGCCGAGCACGGCCCCAATGGCGTCGCGCAATCGTATCTCCCGCCCAAGGTTCGCGCCGCACTCAACCCGCATCAGCATTCCGACGAGCCGATCGCGCGCGAATCAATCCCCGATGACGACCGGATCGCGGTCAAGCGGGTCTTCGAGCGATGAGCAGCACGGCCGCAATCGAGCTGCCCACCGTCGCGGATTTCGCGCGGACCTTCCGGCGCGCCCAGACCGAGGTACACAAGGCGATCGTCGGTAATGAGCGGGCCGTCGAGGAGTTGCTGATCGCGATGTTCGCCGGCGGCCACGTCTTGATCGAGGGCGTGCCCGGCACCGGCAAGACCACCCTGGTAAAGACCTTGGGCCACGCGCTCAATCTGAGCTTCAACCGAATCCAGTTCACGGTTGACCTGATGCCCGCCGATATCACCGGCACGCGCGTGATCGTATCGGGCGAGGATGGGCGGCGCGAGTTCGCCTTCCAGCCGGGTCCGGTCTTCGCCCATATCCTGCTCGGCGACGAGATCAACCGCGCCACGCCCAAGACCCAATCCGCGCTGCTCGAAGCGATGGCGGAGCTGCAGGTCACGGTCGGCGGCGTCACCCATTATCTCAAGCCGCCGTATTTCGTGATGGCCACGCTGAACCCGATCGAGATGGAGGGGACTTATCCGCTGCCCGAGGCCCAGCTCGATCGCTTCCTGTTCAAGGTCAGCCTCGACTACCCGGACGAAACCCAGCTCACGCGGATAATCTCGGCGACCACCGGGCCGGAGACCGCCACCGTCACGCCGCTGTTCGAACCCGACGAGGCGGCGGCGCGAATCGAGGCGCTCAAGCATCTGGTGCGCGAGGTGATGGTCGCGCCGGCCATCGAGCAGTTCGTGGCAAGGATGGTGCGCGCGACCCAGCCCGCCAATGCCGGCTTCCTCGGCGGCAAGAAAAGCCCCGTCCAGAACGAAGCCGTGAATCGCTACGTCGCGTTCGGCTCAAGCCCTCGCGGCGCCCAGGCCCTGATCCTCGGCGCGAAGGCGGCGGCGCTGCTCGACGGCCGCGCGAACATATCATTCGAGGATGTCGAGCGCGTCGCGAAGGCCGCCCTGCCCCATCGCATCATGCTCAACTACGCCGCCCATTCCGACGGGATCGACGCCAATCAGATAGTCGAGGGAGTGGTCAGGTCGGTGCGCGCTGCGCGCGGCTGAGGACCGAATCGGGCTATGCTCGAAACGCGCGCTTTCGAGCCTGATTTCCTTTATCGTCTCGACCGCCTCGTGCTCGGAATCAAGCGCGCGCGGGCTCTGCGCGCGGGCCGCCGCACGCTCGGCCGCGTGCAGGGCGCCGGCCTAGAGCTCGAGAACTTCAGGGAATACACCGAGGGCGATGACTTGCGCTTCCTGGACTGGAACTCGATGGCGCGTCTCGACGATTTGCTCATCCGCACTTATCGCCCCGAGCGCGAAGTCGAGGTCACGATTCTGATCGACACCAGCGCCTCGATGAGGCTGCCGGAGGAGGACGACAAGCTCGGACTCGCGCTCGCGCTGGGAGCGGCGCTGGCCTACGTTGCGATGAGCGACAACAACGCGGTGCGGCTGGTGGGCTTTGGAGTGAATCGCGGCGCGATGAGGCTTTTGTCCACCGGGTTCCATCGCAGGCGCGAATCGTATCCCGGCTTCAGGGCCTTCGTCACCGGGCTGAAATGCGCCGGTGAGACGCGGTTCGGCGCGGCGGCCGGCGAGTTGCTGCTCGAACGGCGGGCCAAGGGAGTCGCGATCGTCGTCTCGGATTTCCTGGTCAGCCCGTTGGACTACGAGGACGGCCTCAACCGCCTCCGCTCTGCGGGCCACGAAGTCAAGGCCGTGCACGTGATGGGCGATCGCGAGCGCAGTGCCGCATACTCTCGCGGGCTCTATCGCCTGCGCGACTGCGAGAGCGGCCAGTTTCGCGAGGTGGTGCTCGGACCCCAGGCGGCCGCGGCCTGCCGCCGCCGCGCGGATCAGATCGCCGATCGCCTGCGCGAGTACTGCACCGCGCGCGAAATTTCCTATTCACCCGCGTTCGGCGCCGCGCGATTCGAGGAAATCGTCGAGCGCGAATTCCCCAAGCTCGGTCTGGTCCGCTAGCGATGGGCCTGCTGAATCCCCTCAACCTGCTCTACCTCGCCAGCCTCGGCGTGCTGGTCCTTATATATCTGCGCGCGCGATCGCGTCCGACGCTCGAAGTGTCGAGCCTGATGCTCTTCGACGAAGTCGCGGCGCCGGTCGCCAGCGCACGCCTGTTGCGCGTGGACCTGATGTTCTGGCTGGAGGTACTCGCGCTCGGCGCGCTCTCGATGGCGGCCGCCGGGCTCTATCTGAAGATGCCGGCGGCGCCGGAGCACATTCGCCGCCACGCGCTGGTGTTCGATCTCGGGGCGGCGATGGGCGCGCGCGAAGGAGGCCGCTCGCGGCTGGATCGCGCCAGGAGTCAGGCGCGGGCGATTATCGCGGACGCTCCCGCCGGCGACGCGTTCAGCGTGATCGGCTACGCGCTCGAGGCCCGGATCCTGCGCGCGCCAAGCGCCAACCGCCAGATGGTCCGCGAGTCGGTAGCCGCGCTCAAACCGTTCGCCCTGCCGGCGCGTCCCGCGGCGCTCTCGGCGGCGCTGATGCGCGCGCGCGAGGCCGACACAATCGACCTGTACGCCGACCGGCTGCCACCCGGCGGCATGCTTGCCGAGGCGGGAGTCTCGGACCGCCTTCGATTCCATCGGGTCGGATCTCCCGCCGACAATCTGGCGATTGTCTCGATCGATCCGGGCACCGTGCGCGTCTCGCCCGGCAATTGCGTGGTGCGGAACTTCTCTTCGCGGCCGCGCTTGTGCGAACTCGCGATCGAATCCGCCGGCGAGCGCATCGCGCGCCCAACCGTGATGATCGAGCCGCGCGGCCAGGTGGTCGTGCCGTTCGGCCCGCTGGATCGGGGCGGCCTGGTAAGCGCGCGCATCCTGAGCGACGACGCCCTGGCAGCCGACAATGAGCGATGGGCGTACGCACTGAGCGACGAGCCCGCCAAGGTGCTGCTCGTCTCGCCGGACCCGGCAGTCCGCGATGATCTCGCGCGCGTGCTGCTCGCGGTGAATCAGAACTTCATCATTACGGCGTTCGATAGCGGCAAGTTCAAGATTGGCGATCAACCCGCCGGCCTTGCGCTGGCCGTGATGCACGACTTTTACGATTCGCGTGTAAAAGCCCCGTCGCGCCTGTTCATCTATCCGCCGGCTTCCCCGTCATCCGATTTCGATCTTAAGGCCGCAGTCCCGATCGCTGAACTTCGCGAGCGCGCGGGCGAAGGCGAGCTTTTGAGGCCGATGCTGCTCGGGCCGGCGCGTGTGTTCGCGCTTCCCGCCTGGATGGAGGTGCTGGCTGGCGGGTCGGCCGCCGACAGCGCGGAGACAATTCCGCTGGCGGCATTCGGCCGCGATCGCGACGGCGCGGTCGGCCTCGTCGCGTTCGACCTGCGAGACCATCTGCTGCTCGATCCCGACCGGCTCGACGCACTCACTCTCACTCTCGACCTGGTCAAACAGTTGGTCGCCCGCGATGATTTGCAAATCGTCGCGACCGGTTCCTGGGTCACCGCACCGGCGGCGGGCGCCGCGCGGATCGTCGCGCCCGATGGCGCCATTCAGAACGCAAGGCCCGATGTCTATGGACGAATCCGTTTCCGGGCGCTCCAGGCCGGACGATACAGTATCGAGTCTCCCGGCCGCTCGACTGAGGTCTTCGCGAACTATTTCGACGCCGCCGAATCCGACCTCGCCGCGACCACGGCCGCGCCCGCCGAGTCCGGCTCAGCCGTCGTCGCCGCCACTCACGTCGCGCCCGGATCATCGGAGATACGGCCGCTCGATATCGCACTGGTCGCGCTGGCGCTCATGGCTTTTCTGATCGAATCGGCGATTATTCTGCGCAACGTGGCGGGATGGAGATGGAGCCGTGTTTGAACGGCCGGCGATTCTGTTCCTGCTGGTTCTGGCGCCGCTGGTGGCCGTGCCCGGAATTGTCGCGATCAGACGCGGCCGATGGGCGAGCGGCGGCGCGGCGATCGCGCTTCGAGTCGCTTGCTTCGCGATCCTGGTGCTGATGGCGGCCGGGTTGCGAATCGCGCAACGGACTGCGGCGCGGCGGATGGCGCTGGTCGTCGCCGTTGACCGTTCGCGTTCGATCGCGCCCGATCAACTGGACTGGGCGCGGCAGACGGTCGGCTCGGCTCTCGCGCGCGATGGACCGGCGCGATCGCCTGGCCGTACTTTCCTTCGGCCGCGACGCGCGCCTGTCAACGCCGTTCGCCGACCCCAGGATCGCCGGGCCGTCCGCGCTGCGCGAACTCGAGCCGGGAGCGGCGGCGCCGGACCCGGGAGCGACCGATCTGGCCGCTGCGATGACGGCCGCGTCGGGGCTTTTCCCGGACGACTTCGAGAAGCGGCTCCTGCTGCTCAGCGACGGCGATGAAACCCAAGGAAGCGCAGCCGGCGAAGTGCTCTCCCTGGCCGAGCAGGGCGTTGAGATCTATGCCAACGCCCCGCCGCCGTCCGCGACCCGGCGCATCGCTCTCACCGAACTCTCGGCGCCCGATCCGGTGCGCGAGCAGACGAGCTTCGCGTTCAACCTGTCGATTCAGAATGAGGCGCCCGCGCCGGTTGATGCGCGCCTGAGGCTGGCGGCTGACGGCAACCCGCTTGGCGAACAGCACCCTCACGCTCAGGCCGGGATTGAACCGCTTCGAGTTGCCCTATCGATTCGATCAGGCGGGGTCATACCTGGTGAGCGCCGACCTCGACGTGCCGGCGCCGATGCTCGCGGTAAATTCGCGCGTCGAGACCGCGGTCTCCGTGATCGGCGCCCCGCGCGTGCTCGTTATCTCGACCGACCCGCCGACCAGCCTCATCAACGCGCTCGCGCAACGCAAATACCACGTCGACCAGGCCTCGCCGCGCGGCTTGCCCGAGCGCCCGGAGAGCTATCTCAATTATCAGGCGGTGATCGTCGCCGACGCGACCGCAGCCACGCTCACCGACGGCACGCAGCAGGCGCTCAATCGCTATGTCGCCGATTTCGGTGGCGGCCTGATCGTGACCGGCGAGGCGCTGCGCGACGACCAGTTCAGGGGCGGAGCGCTGGAGAAGGCGCTCCCGATCCTGTTCCGGCCGCAGCCGCCCCCGCCCTCCCGCGAGCCGATCGCGATCTATCTGTGCATCGATCGCTCCAACTCGATGAGTTACAACTCGCGCTACCCGGCGGTGCGCGACAGCGAACGAATCCGCTACGCGAAGCAAGCCGCGATAGCACTTCTGCGCCAGCTCGACGATACCGACTATGCCGGCGTGATCGCGTTCGACTCGCAGCCCTACGTGCTCTCGCGCCTGCGCCCGCTGGCCGAAGATCGCACCGAACTCGAAAAACGGATCGAGCGGCTCGAACCCGGCGGCGGCACCGATTTCAAGGAGTCGCTCGAAATCGCCGAGCGGGAGATTCTCGCCAGCGGAATCACCGTGCGCCAGGTCATCCTGCTCACCGACGGCGATACCAACCGGCAGTATCACGATCACGACGACCTGATCGCCGACTTCGCCCAGAAGCACATCCCGGTATCAACCATCAGGATCGGACCCGATGTCGCCAACCTGCGGCTGCTCGATGACTTCGCCCAGGCGACCGGCGGCGTCTTCTACCGCGTCGAGGACATCGAGAAGCTCCCGCAACTCCTGGTCCGCCTGACGCGCAGGGCGATGAACCGCGAATCGCATGGTCCGGCCCGGATGGAATCCGACGGGCGCAGCGCGATCCTGAGCGGAATCACCGCAAAGGAAATCCCGCCGCTCGAGTATTTCGCCACCACCGAGGCCAAGGAGGCCGCCAAGGTCCCCTTGAGGATCCATCGCGGCGACAAGAGCGCGCCGCTGCTGGCCGCGTGGGCCTACGGGCTGGGCCGCAGCGCCGTGTTCGCCGGCGATCCTGACTCGCTGGCGTCGTTGAGCTGGATTCGATGGGATCGCTATGCGGAATTCTGGTCGCAAGTCGTGAACTGGGTCGCGCGTCCCGGCGAGTCGGGCTTGTACAGCCTGAAAATCGACGATACGCCCGCCGGCGGATTGCGAATCGTCGCCGAGAAAGCGATCGCAACGCCGACCAACAACCTCGTATGCCGGATCACCACGCCCGACAAGGCTTTCGACGTCGCGATGACGCAGCTTGGGGGATCGGTCTTTCGCGGCGACGCCGGGCCGCTCGCGCGCGGCAAGTACACCGCCACGCTGATGCGCAAGGGCGCCGATACCGAGCAGGTGCTGCTCAGCCGCCAGTTCGCGGTGGTCGGCACGCCGCCGGCGGACGCGGCCGAGCTGAAGATCCGGCCGCCCAATGTCGAACTGCTCCGCAGGATTGCAACCGAAACGCACGGTGAATTCGACGCTCCCACATCGGCGATCGTCAAGCGCACCGGCGCGATGGTGACCGTTCATTCCAGCGCCACGACGGGACTCATCCCAATCGCGATCGCGCTGATGCTCGCCGAAGTCCTGGTCCGCCGCCGCTTCCTCGGCTGAGCGTTGATAACGCCTCGTCCGCGCCTGCGGCCTGACCCGCGGGCGCAAACCGTCGCGCATCAAGTCGAGTTGAGCGGCATAGGGGCGTATGTTAATCCCTATGAATTCGGGGCGTGGCGCAGCCTGGTAGCGCACCTGCCTTGGGAGCAGGGGGTCGGCCGTTCAAATCGGCTCGCCCCGATTCGCGCCAGTAGCTCAGGTGGAAAGAGCAACGGCCTTCTAAGCCGTGGGTCAGGGGTTCGAATCCCTTCTGGCGCGCCACAAGCGCATCGATGGCTTTGCGGGCCTGGAGAATGCATTGCGGGGTGGTGAGTGTAGCTCAGCATGGCAGAGCACCGGGTTGTGGCCTCGGTGGTCGAGGGTTCAAATCCCTTCACTCACCCCAAAGAGCCTGATACTTTGCGTCGCCTACGGTGGGCCGTTAGCTCAGTTGGCAGAGCAGCTGACTCTTAATCAGCGGGTCCGGAGTTCAAGTCTCCGACGGCCCACCAAATTCCAGCCCCTCCTCGTTCTTGAGGGTGTGACGCGTAATATGGGGCACACTTGCGTATGTGCTCCAAACTGTTAGACGTTCGTGATAAAGCAGGGCGATGGGCCTGCGGATTGAGACGATTGGGCGCATGGATCAACGGGTAGAGAGCTTGATCCGGCGTTACACTGAATGCGTAGAGACTTTCGGGAAAGCCCACCTGTTCACCGGACCAAGCGTTCACTTCCACCTTCGAACTCTCGAACGGCTTCGGGCCCTTTCGTCCGGCTCGAAGGCGATCGCTGACGATTGCTTCCTCGAAAGCCTCTACGCGACCCTGACGGCTTGGGGGATGCACCGGATGGGCGACACCGACACCAGGCTCGTCGAGTTCGAGGACTTCAAACAATCTCTGCTTTCGGTCATCTCGGAAATCTCCGCCATCGAACACTTGAAGCTGGCAGACCTTGCCGAAGGTGAGGTCGCTGACGCGGCAGAGAGACTTTGGGCCATCATTTTCGAATTGCGAATCGGAATCGGCGAGACGAAGATCGTGGCTGGTTCAAAGGCCCTGCACCACGCGCTCCCCGATCTGGTTCCTCCCATCGACCGACAATATACCGCACGCTTCTTCTATGGCCAGAAGAGCTTCTATGGTGGAGGCGCGAAGGCCTTCTGCGAGATCTTTCGTCGCTTTCACCGAATCGCGACGGCGTGCAAGTCCGAAACCGAACAACTCCTCAACAAAGGAGCTATGAATACTAGCCCGACCAAAATCATCGACAATGCAATCGTTGGCTGGGTCCGAACCAATCTCTAGGCTGTCTTGCCGTAAGATGCATCCCGATTTGGTCGCACAACAGCCCGTCCGCCCCAAGGACTAGAGTATGCCGGTACCGGCTCGTCCGGTTGGTCTGCTGCTCCTCTCGTGCAGCAATCACAAAAGGTCGACCGAACAAAACCCTTACAGGCCTCCCGGGGGTCGCAGCATCGCTCAATATCTGACGCGCCCTGTGAGGCAACTGCTTCTCGACCGGCGAAATGAGATCCGGCGCCTTCTGTCAGGAGGGCCACCGAGGCTGTATAACGAGGACCAAAGAGGCGGATTTCGCGACGAGGCGATATGCAACCGGCGTCTGCTCTGCGGTCCGGACTTCGGCGGTAGCGATTCAGGCGAACCCATCTACCTGCGAGCCAGTCACCGTTATTCCGGCCGATTTTTCACCAGCCTGTTGTCGCGCGCGCCGGCATTCTGGAGTGAACTTCCGAAATCTATAGAGGTAGTCTTTGTCTCAGCGCTCTACGGACTCGTCCTGTGGGACGAACCGATCCAAGAGTATGACTGTCACTTCGCCGACTACACTGACGACCAGGAAAAGACCGTCAAAGACTTGTGGGGCGATGCGCTGACGCAAGTCCTCCTCGACCTGTTAAATGTGCGGTCGAAGGGTGAGGACTCACCTCGGATCGCGGTGGTCTACGATCTCCTCTCTGAATCGCTGTATCAAGAGGCTTTCCGCTGGGGGAAGGTTAGATGGGCCAAGGTCCATCACCGCGTATTCAGAGGTCTATCCGGGCCGGATGTCCTGACGGCTCTCGCAACGGTTCTCTCAGACGACGTGTCCAAATTTGCGGGCGCATACGACGACCGGTGGTATGAAACGAAAAGTCAGGCCGGTAAGGTCCTGGAGTTCGGTTTCGAGCCACGCCTCGATGTAGACGTTACTGCCACCCGCGAAGGCGACCAAGAAAAGACTGAAGCTTTGTTGCAGAGGGAGTTTTCGTTCCTCTCCGACCTGCCACCCGATGTCAGGCAAGGGCTAGTTGTAGCCGAGCTGTCGAGGCGAAAGGTGTTGCCATTGCGCAAATTCGACTGGGGCAGCATCGTGGTCTCTTTTGCGAAGGCGGTCGAATTGTACTTCAAGCAACTCCTAAAACTCTCTGGCAAGGAGACTCTGGGCGAAATGGCTGGAATCGCTCGAACCGACAGCGCGTTGTAGTGGCCACTGTACAGGCAACTGAATGCGCTCAACCAACTATTCGTGCGAGGGAAACACTTGGAGCTTCCCCCCATCGATCAAAATGACCTGGAAGCTTCCAGAGAGCTCGCCTTCGAAATCGTTGGACGCGCCGCGCGGTCCTGTCGTGAATCTCAGGGTGGCGGCCGCTGAGCGCGCGGTTCCGGAAGGCCGATGCCCGTTTCGATGCCCATCTTGTTCGATTGAAAAGGAAAAGGAACTAATCATGTCTGTGAACGTGAATGACAAGATCAAAAATCTGCACCTTGCTGAGCGCAAGAAGGTGGAGGCCCGCGCGGCCGAGCTGATTGCCGAGGAAATGACCTTGCGCGAGTTGCGGCATGCACGCAAGCTCACGCAGGTCCGCATGGCCAAGGCCCTGGGGATCACCCAGGACAGCGTTTCGCGCCTGGAAAAACGCAGCGATCTTCTGTTGTCCACGCTCCGCAAGACGATCAAGGCGATGGGCGGCGATCTCTCCCTGGTCGCAGAATTCCGCGATCGCCCGCCAGTCGTCCTGTCCGGCATCGCCGAAGATAATTCCCTGCCGAGACTAACCGGACGGAGACACATACACCCGCACGCTTATTGATTCCTGCACAAGATGGTGACGCCAATTAGGCCACGGCGCAGCTCCTCCTGTCATTCCCGCGCGCGTGTCTGGCGCGTGCGAGGAATCCCGGACTCCGCGGCCGTGGCGGACCAGGAGACCGGGATTCTTCGCGCGGCAGCCACGCGCGAGAATGACACAGCCGGGAATCGTGCAGAACCAGAATCGTCACTATGATATGCAAAACCCCATAGGGGCAGCGGATGGAAATTACATTCACGAAGGCGAGAATTTCCAATCCTCGCCGGCCGCGTCGGCGGGCTATCGAGCTCGAATTTCTAATCGATACCGGCGCAATCTTCAGCGCTGTCTCTGGCTCGATTGCTCGCAAGCTGGCGCTCGCGAAACTCGACCGCCAGGAGTTCACCCTGGCCGACGGAACCCACCGCGCCTATGACGTCGGTGAGGCGTTCTTCGAGCTCGGCGAGTATAGCGGCACCTCGAAGGTCGTGTTCGGCCCTCCGAACGTGACGCCGCTGCTCGGGGCTTTGACTCTGGAGAGTCTCGGCCTGATGGTGAACCCGGTCACGCGCGAGGTCTCGCCGATGCGGCTGTTCCTCGGCTCGTCTCGCCGCGGCCGCGCGACCCGCTGACAGATGCTCCGCACGTCAAGGTCTCGGCAGTGAGCTCGGGCGCCTGATAGCTGCAACTATCGGCTCGACGATCTCCGGCGCCAGGAGCGGCGGTCGGGCGCAAAGGCACGCCGGCTGCTTCAGCCAGTCGGCTGCGAGGCGCCAGCGCACCTGACTCCATGCGGCTGTCTCATATAAATCGAATTTCGGCGCTGACGGGTATCTGACTTTGTGTTCGCAAACCCCGATATTGGTGCGAGAATGAATTTCCCCCCGAAAGTGGGAACCCCGTTTGGCGTTGCCACGGACTCGCGACCCGGCATGGAGGAAAAGTCGATGGTTGGTAAATCGCTAGTGACGGCAATGTTGTTAGGATGCCTGGTGATTGGAATGGGCGGACAAGCCGGCGCTCAGGCGGATCCGCTTCTGGGCCAGATTGCATGGGTGCCCTACAACTTCGCACCGCGCGGGTGGGCGCTTTGCAACGGTCAGCTTCTGCCGATCTCGCAGTACACTGCGCTCTTCGCGCTTCTGGACACCAACTACGGCGGCGACGGCAGGACCACCTTCGCCTTGCCCAACCTGCAAGGTCGGGTGATGGTTCACCAGGATGAGGATTTTCCCTTGGGTTCGCAGGGCGGAGCTGCCAGCACCACCCTCAGCGTGGCCCAACTTCCCGCCCACTCGCATTCATTGAACGCGAGCAGCATGGCGGGCGGCGCGATCAACCCGACCGGGAACGTTCTCGCGAAAGCCAGCGCTCCGCTCTATCGCAGCGCCGGCGCCGCAAACGCCACGATGGCAGGTAGATCGATCGGCAGCACCGGCGAGAATGCGCCAATTCCGACGATGCCGCCCTATACGACACTGACCTGCATCATCGCGCTGACCGGAGTGTTCCCGTCGCAGAACTAGGCAGCATCCGCCAGGAGCGGCTGGTCGTAGTAGAAGATCTCCCGGCGGAAGGCGGTACGTGAAGCTCTCGATAATCGATCAATCCCCGGTCTCTGCGGGCTCCACGCCGGCAGATGCGCTCCGCAACACGATCGAGCTGGCGCGGCAGGCGGATCGGCTGGGCTACGAACGTTACTGGATCGCGGAGCACCATGCGATGGCAACGCTCGCGAGTCCCGCGCCGGAAATTCTCATCAGCCGGATCTGCGCCGAGACTTCCGGCATCCGCGTCGGCTCCGGCGGCGTGATGTTGCCGCATTACAGCCCGATGAAGGTCGCCGAAACATTCCGGATGCTCCACGCGCTATGCCCAAACCGGATCGACCTGGGGATCGGACGCGCGCCGGGCGGTACGCCGCTCGAGACCTTCGCCTTGATGCGCGATCGCGGACAGCGCCGGATCGCCGACGATTTTCCGCAGCAGGTAATGGAGTTGATGGGGTTTCTGAACAACAGCTTCCCACCGGACCATCCCTTCAGCCGCATCAAGCTGTCGCCCGCGATGCCCGGTGGGCCCGAAGTGTGGCTGCTTGGCTCGAGCATGTGGAGCGCGTCGGCGGCTTCGCAAATCGGGCTGCCTTATGCGTTCGCGCACTTCATCGATCAGCGGCCGACCAGGGCCGCGATCGAGTACTACTACTCGCACTTCATACCGTCCGATTGGTTGTCCGAGCCAAGGGCGCTGGTCGCGCTCGGAGCGATCTGCGCCGACTCCGATGACGAAGCCGGGCGCCTGTCCGCGAGCTCGCGTTTGCTGATCAGGCGAATCAGGCAGGGCGACAGCCGCCCGGTGCCGACGGTCGAGGAGGCGCTGCGCGAGCTGGGTGGGACGCCCGATCCCGCGGTCATGGAGAATGATAGCGAGTTCCCCCGCTATTTCGTGGGCAATCCTCAACACGTGCGCGACAAACTGATCGATATGGCAAGCCGGCTTCATATCGAAGAGCTGATGATCGTGACTATCGTTCACGACCATCAAGCGAGGACGCGTTCCTATCAGCTTCTCGCCGAAGCGTTCGACCTCAAACCGCGCGCCGGTTAGGCGATGATCGCAGCCAAGCCGGCGACGCCGCCTCGTGCACGCAATAGAAGCTCACGGGCGCTCAGCCAGGCGCACCATATGGCGGGGCGATGCCGACCTCGTCGGCGTGAGCAGCCTCGATGCGCTCGGCCCATCCGGCGCGCCCGGTTTCCCTGAGCCGCTCCAGGTATCCCTTGAGCCGACCGCGCACGTGCCACGGACCGCCCTCGCGCATCACCGTCCACAATGGGTCGATGCCCGTCGTGGAGCGCATCATCTGGCGGTAATGCCACTGCTCCAGGTTCGCCAGGGCTCGCGCTGTGAGCTCCGGCTGCTCCAGCGCAAGATCGCGAGTCTCATGCGGATCGGTCTTGAGATCGAACAGCAGGACCTCCGGAAAGCCATGATAGCCGTCGTGATAGGTGCGGATGCAGATGTAGTCGCCAAAGCGCACGGCGCGCTGTGCGGTCCACGCGCCCTGCGATACGACCAGATATTCGCGGCCCGCCTCGCCGCCGCGGCGGAGCGTGTCCGCGAACCCGGCGCCGTCCCAGTTGGAGGGAACCCGCGCGCCGAGGAGTTCGAGGATGGTCGCCGCGACGTCAATCTGGTAGTGCAGGCCGTGCTCGACGCGCCCGCCGGCGAGTCCCGGCCACTTCAACAGCATCGCCAAGTGGGTAACGCATTCGTCGGCGGTATGGTGATCGCAGTAGATGCCCAGCTCGCCCAGGGTCTCGCCATGATCGCCTGAGATCATCACCGCGGTTTCATCGAGCACGCGCAGCTCCGCGAGCCGGTTCATGAATCGGCCGATATGATCATCCGCATAACGGATGCCGACATCGTAACCGTCGAACATGCGCCGAATCTCAGCCATCGAGGTCGCCTGCCTGGGCTGGCGCGCAAACCGGTCAAAGATGACGTGCTCGTCGGGCCTGAATCCGATCATCTCCTGCGCGGAATGCGGGCCCGGCATCGTCCAGTGATGCGCGCGCATTTCCTCGGTGATCCAGTCGGGCGGTGGATCTTTCGCGAACGGTTCGCCGTAGCCGGGCGGGCGTGCGATAGGGCATATGCGGGTCCCACAGATGGACGTGCAGGAACCAGTTGTCGCGCGCGCCGTTGCGAGCGAGCCAGTCCAGCGCGAGCGGCGCGACCTGGTCGGCGGTTTCGATCCCCATCGTGCCGAGATTGATCACCTCGTTGAAGCCGGCATCCCAGTGATATGCGGAATGACGTTCGCCGAAGGTGCTGATGGTCGCGGTATGCATCCCGACCGAGCGCATCCGCCGCGCCCAACTGGTCGCGGCGCCTCGCGACTGAAAGCCGCGCGCGGGACCCTCGAGAAATGGATCGGCCGCGGTGCCGCCATGACCGACTACTCCGTTGTGAATCCCGAAGCGGCCGGAGATCAACGCGCTGCGCGAGGGACCGCATGGCGTGTCCGAAGCGTAAACGGAGTCGAAGCGGATGGCGTCGCGCGCGATCGCGTCGATGGCCGGGCTGGTGCTGCGATGGTAGCCGTAGCAGCCGAGATGGTCGGCGCGCAGAGTATCGATATCGACGTAGAGCAATCGCATGGCAACGACGCCTCCAATCGGGGCAGTAGCGTTTCATCTTGCCCTATTCGCGATTGTAGCCGCCCGCTTCGATTTCCGTGAGTGGCCCGCGAGATGGGATGCTTTTCAATAAGATGACGCGAACGAAGGTCTGTGTTGGCGCCAGCCTGAATTACGGTGCAAAATGGAGGTCGCGGCTGATATGCTTGCCGACCGCGAGATCTTGATTGTCGGGGTGATCCTCAGATGCCCGTCCTGGGAAGATTAGCGCTCGCGCTGGCGCTCGCGCTGGCATTGTATTCGATCGGCGCCAACGTCGTCGGCGCCCGGCGCGGACGCCTGGACCTGATAATCAGCGCCCGCCACGCATTGTGGGCGATGTGCGCGATGATCACGGTGGCGGTCGCCTCGCTCTGGGTGGGCCTGCTGCGAAGTGATTTCTCGCTGGAATACGTCGCCTCGTACTCCAGCACCACGCTGCCGACCGTCTACAAGGTAACCTCGCTGTGGGGCGGGCAGCAGGGTTCGCTGCTGTTCTGGACCTGGTTGCTTTCGATCTTCACCGCGCTGGTCGCGATTCAGAACCTCCGCCGCAATCCGGAGATAGCGCCGTACGCACTCGCCGTGATGGCAGGGGTCGCGGTCTTCTTCCTCGGGATGCTCAACTTTGTTACGCGCCCGTTCGATGTCCTGGCATCTGTGCCGCTCGAGGGTGCCGATTTAAACCCGCTGCTCCAGAACTACTGGATGGCGATTCATCCGCCCTCGCTATACACAGGCTATGTCAGCGCGACGGTGCCTTTCGCGTTCGGCGCCGCGGCGCTGATTACGGGCAAGCTCGGCGACGACTGGATTCGCAGCACCCGCCGATGGGCGATCTTCTCGTGGTTCTTCCTGACGCTCGGCAACCTGTTCGGCGCGCGATGGGCCTACGAAGTGCTCGGATGGGGCGGCTATTGGGCGTGGGACCCGGTCGAGAACGCGGCCTTCATGCCCTGGCTGGTGATAACCGCCTATCTCCATTCGGTGATGATCCAGGAACGCAAGGACATGCTGAAGGTCTGGAACCTGGTGCTGGTCGGGCTGGCCTTCCTGCTCACGCTGTTCGGCACTTTCATCACGCGCAGCGGAGTCATCTCATCGGTTCACTCCTTCACACAGTCCGGTCTGGGACCATACTTCCTTACTTTCCTGATCGTAGTCGCGGTGTCCTACACGGCGCTGCTGATTTGGCGAGTGCGGATGCTCAGGAGCCCGGCGGTGTTCGAGTCGTACCTGTCGCGCGAGGCCGCCTTCCTGTTCAACAACCTGATCCTGGTGGGGATAGCGTTCGCCGTTTTCTGGGGAACGATCTTCCCGATCCTGTCCGAGGCGGTGCGCGGCGTGAAGATCACGGTCGGGCCGCCGTTCTTCAACAAGGTCAACGGCCCGCTTGCGCTGGCGCTGATTTTCCTGATGGGCGTGGGACCGCTGATCGCGTGGCGCAAGGCCACGCGATCGAACCTGGTGAGAAGCTTCGCGGCGCCGGCGATGGCCGGGATGGCGACCGGCCTCATCCTATGCTTCGCGGGCGACATTCGCCGATGGTACGTGCTGAGCGCATTCTCGCTGGCGGCGTTCGTGCTCGCCACGGTGGTGGCTGAGTTCGCGCGCGGTATCGACGCGCGCCGCCGTCTGGTCGGCGAATCGCCGCCGCGCGCCCTGGTCAATCTGGTGGCGAAAAACAACCGCCGCTACGGCGGCTATATGATCCACGTCGGCGTGATCGCCGCGTTCGTCGGGATCGTCGCGTCATCGTTCTTCAGAACCGAGCTCAAGCAGAGCGTACACAAAGGCGAAACCTTCAGCATCGGACCCTACCAAATGCGATACGTCGGGCTTGATTTGTCCGATACGCCGCATCTGACGAGCGCCATCGCGCGGCTCGACCTTTTCCGGAACGGCCGTTTGATCGCGACGATGGAGCCTGCCAAGTTGTTCTTCAAGAAGCCGCAGCAACCGGCGACCAAAGTGGCGATTCGTTCCAGCCCGCGGTCTGACCTGTATGTGGTGCTGGCCGGCATCGACGACGCGAGCGGGCTCGCCACCTTCGACATCTTTCTGACCCCGCTGGTCTTCTGGCTGTGGGCCGGCGGATTGCTGATGGCCACCGGGACCGTGGTTGTGATGTGGCCCAACGTGCGCGAGCGCGCTGCGATCGCCGCCGCAGTCAGCCGTGCTGCGCCGGACGATTTCTCCCCTGAAGCGGCCCGCGAAGTGACCGAGTCGTGAGGACGCGCGCCGCCGCATTGGGACCGAGCTGTATCGCGCTCGTCGCGATTGCAATTGCGATCGCGACTATGATTGTCGGGATCGCCTCGCCGAGGCCGCTCGTCGCGGCTTCCACCTCTGCGGCGGGGGCTTCGGTTTCATCCGAGCCCGTCGGCGGGACGCTCCAGCAAGCAGGACGCTTCCTGCGCGGAGTGTTGGGATCGATCGCGGGCCGTCCTCAGCACGCCGGCCTGCCGACGATGCAGGAGGTCTGCGAGGGACTGACCTGTCAGTGCGGATGCGGGCTGACGGTCGCCAACTGCAACCATCCGACCTGCCCTTTTTCGGTCCCGTTGCGCACGCAAATCGATGGGATGATCAAAGCCGGAATGTCGCGCGCCGGAATCATCATGAGTTTCCGGCGCAAGTTCGGCGAGAAGATACTTTCCGCGCCGACCACGGAAGGCTTCAACCTGCTTGCGTGGACCGCCCCGTTCGTCGCGCTGTTCGCCGGCGCGATCGCGATCCTGTTCGCCCTGGGGCGATGGCGCAGTGCGGCTCCGGCGCAAGAACGGACGGGCGCGGCCGCCGGCGGCGAGTTCGATCCCCGGCTCAAGAAGATCCTCGATCGCGAGCTGCGCGAATCGATCTGAGCCGTGATCTACGCAGCCGCATTGCTGGTCGTCGCAGGCGTGGCGCTCTACGTGGCCGCGCCGCTCATTGCTGCCCGCCGGAGCGGCCCCAGGGGACCGGCCCCGATCGAGATCGCGAAGCTCGAGCTCGACCGTCTTGCACACGATCGGGCGCTTGCGGTGCAGGCGCTTCGCGAGCTGGAATTCGATCGCGAAATGAAGAAGCTCTCCGCTGAGGACTATCGGGCGCTCCGCGAGCCGCTGGAGGCGCGGGCGCTGGGCGCGATGGCGGCGATACAGCGTGCGCGCGCGGATATTCGCGCCTCCGCGGCTCGTGAGGTCGTGCGCCCGCTGCGCGCGATCAGGCCGCTGGAGCGGCGCGCGCCAAGAGTGGTCTTCTGTCCGCAATGCGGCGTGCGGGTAAGTCCCGACGCCAACTTCTGCGTGGAATGCGGCGCTGAGCTTCATCCGCTCAGGAATCTGGCCGCGCAGGCCGACTGAGCGTGGAAGCGATCGTAAGCGCCGTGGGATTGGGCAAGAACTACGGCGCCAACGCGGTCCTGCGCACGGTCGATCTGAGGCTCGAGCCGGCACACGGCGCAATCGTGACGGGCAGCAACGGCGCGGGCAAATCGACGCTGCTCAAGCTGCTCGCCGGCCTCTCGATTCCCAGCGCAGGGCGAGCGCTGCTGTTCGGACAGGAGAGCCGATCGCTCCCGGCCAACATCCGCCGCCTGGTCGGTCTGATGACGCATCAGAGCTTCCTCTACCCGAACCTGACCGCCCGCGAGAACCTGGAATTCTACGCGTCGCTGTATGAGCTGCCATCGCCGCGAATTGCCGCCGATCGATGGCTCGAAAGGGTCGGACTCGGCGCGGCGCCCGACGAGCGCGTGCGCTCGCTGTCGCGCGGGATGGAGCAGAGGCTGTCGGTGGCGCGTGCGATGGTGGCCGAACCGGATGTGCTGCTGATGGACGAGCCGTTAGCCGGTCTGGACAGCCAAGGCATAGCGATTGTCATCGCGCTTATCAAAGAGGCGGTCGCGCGCCGATGCGCCGTGCTGGTAACCGCGCATAGCGGCGCCGCACTCGAAGGTCTCGACTTCGAGCGGCTCGAACTGAACAACGGCCGCCTGGCTGCCGCAAAAGAGGAAGGCCGCCCAGGGCGTTTGCGCGCGCTCTTCCGCGGATGAGCTGCGTGAACGAGCCGTCATCGCGCTGAGGGAAAGCGGGCCACCGGGCGCGTGCGCGACGCCTTGACATCGACCGTCGCGAAGGTGTATTAAACCGATCAGTTATTTAACTGATTGGTTTATTACGTGACGCCCTCCGAACGCCTCAGCACCACCTTCGCGGCCCTCGCCGATCCGACCCGGCGCGCCATCCTCGCCCGCCTTGCCTCGGGCGAGACCTCGGTCACCGAGCTCGCCGAGCCCTTCGCGATGAGCCTGCCGGCCATCTCGAAGCATCTCAAGGTGCTGGAACACGCTGGCCTCATATCGCGGGGCCGCGAGGCGCAATGGCGGCCCTGCCGGCTTGCAGCGGGTCCTCTCAAGGACGTCGCGCACTGGCTGGAGCACTACCGGCGTTTCTGGGAGCAGAGCTTCGATCGCCTGGAGGATTATCTGCGCGAGTTGCAGAAGAAGGAGAAAAAAGATGGTCGCACAAAGTAACGCCGCCGTCGCGGAATCCGCCGAACGGGAGCTTGTCATCACGCGCATCTTCGAGGCGCCGCTCAGCCTCGTCTTCAAGGCGTGGACCGAGCCCGAACGCCAGATGCGCTGGCTGGGACCGCAGGGCTTCACTGCGCTCTCCTGCCAAATGGACATCCGCCCCGGCGGCAGATATCGGATCGGGATGCGCTCGCCCCAGGGCACCGACCATTGGGTGCAGGGCGTCTATCGCGAGATAGTCGATCGGGAGCGGCTCGTCTATACCTGGGCCTGGGAGGATGCGGAGGGCAAGCCCGGCCACGAAACGCTGGTGACGGTGACATTCGCCGAACACGGTGGCAAGACGAGGCTAACTCTGCACCAAGCGGTCTTCGAATCGGTCACGGCCCGCGATGCCCATCGGGGCGGATGGACCAGCATCCTCGATCGCCTCGCCGAATACCTGACATTGTGAATCGCTGAGGATTCTGAAAATGAAACGAGAGAGATCGGCAGGCTCGCGAGACGGCCGCATCCGCAATTCCGGATCTCACCTGGGTATCGGCTTCGAGGTATGGACTGGTCAACGGACCTGGTTCTGGTTCGTAGCAAGTCCGCGTGGAAACGGCGGCGCGATCGGCGCGGCCGCTAGCGAGGCGGACGCGGTACGCGAGGCGCGCTTGTCGATCGAACAGATGCCGGCGCAATGCCGAGCGGGTGCGGCGTCCCTGCGCGCCGTCGCGGGAACCACCTCCGCGCCGGCGCTTCATCAATCCCACTCGATCGGCCTGGCAGGCTGGGAGTGCTTGTTGGCGAACCTCGATCGGTATCTGGCTTGTGTCTCTGGCGCGACTGCGTGAGTACCTTGGCCGAGTGAATCTTATTCCGCGCGGGTGCGGCTCGGGCCGGCCGCAACTGCCGGGGCTTGGCCGATCCCCCATCCGATCGCGTTGCGGATCAAGATCTGGAACTCTGCCGTCTCCCAGGAGCCCCGGAACAGCAAGGGAGTCGTGCCTTCGGGATGGATGCTGCTGTCCACGAACGGCTGGACGTTGTTCGAGGGCGAATGGCAGTGGCCTAGCGCAATGTAGGCCACGCCGCCCTTGCCGATCTCGCGAACGTAGCCCAACGCGCGGGTCTTTCCGTCATCGAGCAGGGAAGTGTCAGCGTCATAAGCGAAGCCGAAGCCCTTCGGCGACGGATCCTCCGGAAGCTCCGTCGTCAGGAGCAGATGCGAATTCACCGGATCCTGAAGCTCGATCAAGTAGAGTTCGTCCTGCACTTCGAACGAGGCCGGCAATCCCCTGGTCAGGGCATGACTTCGATCGGCCACATCGACGCGGAATCTGCGCACTGGTGGATGGTTCAGGAAGAAACAGCCGAGGGTTTCATGATGGCGGGTCTTGACCATCTTGCGTGCGTAGCGATGGCCCTCCACTGGAACTGCTTTGCCGCCGCTGGTGCCGTGCAGACCGAACCATCGCCCTCCGCCTTCCAGCCATTGACGCAGGGTGCCGCACTGCTCGTCGTTGGCGTATGGCCCGGCCAGGTAAGTCACCAGCAATTGCGTTCCCGGCAACCATCGCGCGATGTCGATGAAATCGTTGGCTACGGTCGCGCGAATTTGCGGATTCTCACCGAGCAGTGCGAGAATTCGCAAGCGCGCATAGTCCATATCGTGTCCCGCGGGCGATCCGGGCGGAAATCCGCCCGCAATCAGATGGACCCGAATCGGTTTCTGGTCAGTCATAGCTAGGGTTCCCCGCTTGTCGCTGCGATTATCCGTTCGCGCGTGATCGGCAGGTCGCGGATTCGCAGGTCGCACGCGCTCGCGACCGCATTCGCCACCGCAGCAGCCGCCGGCCCCTGCGCGGCCTCGCCCACTCCAAGCGGCGGGCACTCCGGCCGCTGGATCAATTCGACCCTCAGTTCCGGCGCCTCGCTGAAGCGCAGAATGCGATACTCGTCCCAGTTCCTGGTCGTCACGCGGCAGCCGTCGAAACCGGCTTCCTCCTTGAGCGTCCAGCTAATCGATTGCACGATCCCGCCTTCGATCTGGTTGATGACACCGTCCGGATTGATCGCCAAGCCCGCATCGACTGCGCACCAGGCCTTCGTGACTCGCGGCTGGATCTGGACTTCGACCTCCGCGACCACTGCCACGTATGCGGCCGTGTTCTTGTATCGGCAGAAGCCAATCCCCTTCGCGCGTCCGGTTCCGCGCTCGGCGTCGGGCTGCCACTCCGAGAGCCGCGCTGCGGTCTCGATCACCTGACGCGCGCGGGAATCCGAGAGATGGCGCAGGCGAAACTCGACCGGGTCAGCCCGAGCGGCCAGTGCCAGTTCATCGATGAATGACTCGGTGGCGAATACGTTCGCGTAGCCGCCGAGAGTGCGCAGCGATGAGGTGCGGAACGGGAGGCCCGGGAGACTGTGCAGGACTACCTTGCGATGCGGCAAATCGTAGGCAGGCTCGGAGTTGCGGGCGCCGCCGGCGAATGTGCCGAGCATTTCGTAAGCTTCCGGGAACGGAATCGGCGGATCGATGTGAGCTGCGCCCAGCAGATTGACCGCGCCGCGCGACGGGCGCTGACCATGCGGCCCGCTCCATATATTCGCGGTCCACTCGGCGATATGCCCGGCGGGCGTTATCGCTCCGTCGATCTTTACGACCATCGGCGAACCCAGCGGTGACCAGGCGAGCTCATCCTCGCGCGTCCACTGGACCCGGACCGGACGCGGAGCAACTTGACGTGCGAGCAAGGCGGCATCGAGCGCAGCGTCGTCGGCGCCGTTGTGGCCGTACACTCCGGCGCCCTGCACATGAATCACGGCGATTTGCTCCTGCTTCAGTCCCATCGCGGCGGCGAGTGCGTCCCTCAACGGAAACACTCCCTGCGAATGGGTCCAGACCATTAGCCGATCGCCGTCGAAGCGCGCGATCCCGCACGAGGGCGCCATCGAGGCGTGCGCCAGCGGCGGCTTGGAGTAAGTAGCGGACACGCGTCGGAGATCGGCAGCAGACGCCGGGCGTGCGCCGACCTCCGCCTCGGAGTCGATCGAGCGAAGCGAAGGCAGCAACTCCTTCCAGCTTCGGGTGTCGCGGGCCGTCTCGCTCTCGATCCAACGCGCGCCCGCGCGGAGCGCTTCCAATGCCTTCACGGCCTGGTATTCCCGATCGCAGCAGACGCCGACGAAATCGCCGCTGCGCCAGATGTTGATCACGCCGGGCAATGCGCCGGCCCGCGATCGATCGAGCGATTCCAGCCGGGCGCCGTACGAGGGCGGACGTAGCACGCGTCCGTGCAACATCGCGGGCAGCTCGAGATCGTGGATGAATGCGCCGCCGGCCAGCTTGGGTGGCAGATCGAGCCGCGGGATGCTGCGACCAATGTGCGTTTGCGATCGTGTGAAGGCGATCGCGCCGGTGACCGGGCGCTTCCAATCCACCTGCGCCGCCACGCGCCAATAATCCAGGCCTGAGGGCTTGCCGTCCAGCAGGATCAGGCCGCCGTCAGCCGTGATTCGCGACGCATCGTGGCCGAGCAGGCGCGCCGCTTGCTCGACCAGCGCCGCTCGCGCCTCTGCGCACGCCATCCTGACTGATGTCCCGCCGATTTCGATCGACATGCTGCCGACCGTATAGCTCTCGTTAGGGCAACAGCGAGTGTCGCCCGAAACCAGCACGACCTGCGACATCGGGAGTCCCAGTTCCTCGGCGGCGATCTGCGCGACCGCGGTCACGATACCCTGTCCGAGTTCCACTTTGGCGGAAAACACGCGCGCAACGCCGCGCCGGCTGAAATCGACCCATTGATCGAGCAGCGGATTCTGGTGAATGCTCCAGGGCAGTTGATGCTCGCTCATGGTGCGCTTCCCCGTAACTTGCTCCAGGCCGCCTCTATCGCAGCGATGATTCGGGCGTGAGCGCCGCATCGGCAGAGATTGCGATCGAGTGCTTCGACAATCCTTTGCCGGGACGGCTCGCCGCCCGCATCGATCAGTTCCGCCACGGTCATGATGATCCCGGAGAGGCAGTAACCGCACTGTCCGGCCTGGAAATCGAGGAAGGCCTGCTTCAATGGACGCAGCCGGTCGATCGCGTCGAGGCCTTCGATCGTCATGATCGACTTGCCCTCCACGGACCAGACCGGCAGCTCGCACGATCGCTGGGCGCGACCGTCGATCAACACCGCGCACGCGCCGCAGTTTCCCTCGCCGCATCCGAACCGCGTTCCCTTGAGGCCCAGATCGTCGCGGAGAACGTAGAGCAGCGGCGTGTCCGCATAGTCGGCGGCCACCTCGAACCGCCCGCCGTTCACGCGCAAGATGTGTGTGGCGCTCATCACACGCGATTAAAGCACATCCCGTGGCCTTTGACTCGCCCGCACCTCTACCGCTTGGTTGCGTCGCCCCGGCGCATGGAGAGGGCGGCGCGAGCCAACAAGGTGAGGGTGCTGCTGGTGAGTCGGGAAATGTTACAAACTCGGAGTATAATGGCAAGTGGGGGATCCCGTAGCCGGATTAGCTCGCGAACATCGCACTCCATGTCAAACCGGGCAACCGTCACTTCGCGACCCGTGCGTTGTTGATAACGCCCGCCTCGCGATTGCGATTCGCAATTGTCAATCGAGGCCGGTTCCTTCAAGCTGACTATTCTGGAGAAAGTGCTGAGTGCTGAAAGTGCAGGCGAATGTTTCGAGGCAGGAACCGGCGTTGCAGGATCTGCGGCATGGGGCCGGCCGTGGCGTACACGAGGAACCAATTTCAATCGCGTCACCGATCCTTCTTCACGGTGCGTTTGCTGCCGAGCATCTGATGCTTTGGGGCGAGACGCGCGCTGCTTCGTCCGCTTCCGGGTCGCAATCGAAGCGCCGCGAAGCCGCCGCGCTCGTTCATCCGGCGCCGGATCAGAACGGATTTGCGTTCTCACCTTACGACCCGCGCGAGGCGTTGGTCGCCGCGATTCACGCGAGCGGTATTCCCACCGCAGGCCGCCGGACCGAAGGCGCGGTCATATTGCTGCCATCGACCGAGCATCGGCCGCACGCGTCGAGTCCGCTGGTCGCCGAGCAGCTCGCGAACTCCGATAATCTGGTCTTGCGTCCGTGGTGGGTCACGGCGGTCACGCTCAGCTGGCCCGCCACGATCGACTTTCTCTGCGCTTGCGCCGGCAAGCGGACGCTTGCGCCCGGTGTGGTCGTGGCTCCCGATCTGGCGTATTGGGTGGCGGCGTTGCGGCTGGCTGGGGCGATGGTTGCGCGCCAGCATTTTTTGCCGGATGTCGTCGAGGAACGGGGCAAGTTCGTTGCGCGATGGCGCCCGGCGCCGTCGCCTGCCGAATCCAGGGCGATGGCGGAGCTTGCGGCATCGATGCCGGACGCATGCCGCGCGACCGCAACGGCCACGCCACTGTCGGCGGAGATCTTGCTCTCGAGATTCGTCGAAGGCGCCCTGGACCATCTAGTGCGATCGGCAGCGATGCCGCCGCAGTCAGCATCGCTTCGGACGCCGATCGACAGCCTCGACGAACAATGGCTGGCCGCGCTGACGCAACCCGACGGCAGACTCGAGGGCGATCGCGCGGCGATCGAGCAGCTCAGGCGCCGGGTCCAGGATTGGTGGCGCCCGGTTGCGCTCAACGCGTCCAGTCCCTTCCGGCTCTGCTTTCGCCTGGAGGAACCGGAGCCCAAAGCGGCCCTGCCTGATGCCAATGGCGAGGGCGCAAAGGATCGCATCACCCCCGCCGAAGGATCGTGGCACATCCGCTATCTCCTGCAAGCGCATCGCGATCCGAGTCTCCTGCTGCCGGCCTCAGAGGCATGGTCCCATCGAGGGCAGGCAGCAAAGTTGTTCCGTCAGCAGAGCGGATTCAACGTCCAGGAGTATCTGTTGCAATCACTGGGCGAGGCGGCTCGGCTCTGTCCGCTGGTGGAGGAAAGTCTGCGCGGCGCGATGCCGGAGAGCGCTGAAATCGACGGCGCCGATGCGGTCCGGTTCGTAACCGAGCACGCGAGCTTTCTGGATCAGGCCGGGTTTGGCGTAATGCTGCCGGCCGGCTGGACCAGCAGGGGATCGCGGCTGCGTCTTGGTGTGAATGCCAGAGTAAAGACGCCGGCGATGACGGGCGGAGGCGGACTTTCCCTGCACGAGATCGTCGCGGTTGACTTCGAGGCCGCGCTGGGCGACCAGGTGATCACGCGCGATCAGTTGCGGGCGTTGGCGAGACTCAAAGCGCCGTTGGTCAGGGCCCGCGGCCAATGGGTATTGCTCGACGCCGCTGAGATTGCGCATGCGACCGCTCTACTCGAGGGCGGAACCCGCCGGATGACCGCGCAAGAAGTGGTGCGGATGGCGCTGGATACGACCGTCGTCAACGGCGTCGAGGTCGGCAGCGTGGCTGCCGAGGGCTGGTTGAGCGGGCTTCTCGAGCAGCTCAAAGGACACGGCCGCATCGAGAAGCTGGAGGCCCCATCCGGCTTCAGTGGAGTGCTGCGGCCCTACCAGGAGCGCGGCTACTGGTGGCTTGGTTTCCTCGGCCGATGGGGGTTGGGCGCGTGTCTGGCCGATGACATGGGACTCGGCAAGACCATTCAGACCCTGGTTCACCTCGAGCGCGAGCGCGAAGCATCTCCGGCGCGGAGACCACCCGTTCTCCTGATCTGCCCTACTTCGGTAATCGGCAATTGGCAGCATGAGGCGGCGCGCTTCACACCCGCCCTGTCCGTGCTGGTGCATCACGGAACCGCCCGCGCCAAGGAAGAAGCCCGCTTCCTCCAAGCCGCCGGCGCGCACGACCTCGTGATCACGAGTTACAGTCTCCTGCATCGCGACTTCGCCACACTGGCCAAGCTCGTCTGGTCGGGAATCATTCTGGACGAGGCGCAGAACATCAAGAATCCCGAGAGCAAGCAGGCGCGCTCGGCCCGCGCGCTCAAAGGCGGCTATCGCATCGCGCTTACCGGCACTCCAGTCGAGAACAACGTTGGCGATCTCTGGTCGCTGATGGAGTTCCTCAATCCGGGCTTGCTCGGTTCCCAAGCGGAGTTCAAGCGGAAGTTCTTCGTGCCGATTCAGGCCTCGCGCGATCAGGCGGCGGCGGAACATTTGAAGAAGCTGACCGCGCCCTTTATCCTGCGCCGGCTCAAGACCGACAAAGCGGTAATCGCCGACCTGCCCGACAAGCTCGAGATGAAAGTCTTTTGCACGCTGACCAGGGAACAGGCCTCGCTCTATGCCGCCGTGGTCGAGGAGGCGATGCCCGAACTCGAGTCCGCAAGCGGAATCCAGCGCAAGGGGATGGTGCTCGCGACGCTCTCCAAGCTCAAGCAAGTCTGCAATCATCCGGCGCAATTCCTCAAGGACAACTCCTCGATTCCCGACCGATCGGGCAAGCTTGCGCGGCTGGTCGAGATGCTGCAAGAGGTAATCGAGGCCGGCGAGCGTGCGCTGATCTTTTCCCAGTTCGCCGAGATGGGCGAGATCTTGAAGCGCCACCTCGAGGCAACTTTCGGGCGCGAGGTGCTGTTCCTGCACGGCGCGGTGCCCAAGGCGCGCCGCGATGAAATGGTCGCGCGATTCCAGAAGGAAGACGGCGCCGGGCCGCCGATCTTCGTGCTGTCACTCAAGGCGGGCGGCACCGGGCTCAACCTGACCGCCGCGAGCCGCGTGTTTCATTTCGACCGATGGTGGAACCCGGCGGTAGAGCAGCAGGCGACCGATCGGGCCTTCCGCATCGGGCAGCGCCGCAACGTCTTCGTCCACAAGTTCCTGTGCGCCGGAACGCTGGAGGAAAAGATCGACGAAATGATCGAGCGCAAGCGCGCGCTCGCGGAAACGATCGTCGGCGGAGGCGAGGAGTGGGTGACGAAGCTATCGACCGCCGAACTGCGCGATTTGTTCGCGTTGCGCCCCGACGCGGTCGCGGATCAATAGAGATTCGAGGAAGGAGCATCGATGGCGCGCTGGAACCGGCCGAGATCGCGACGGGTCAAATTCGACCGTTCCGGCCGTTTCCCTGCGCCCTCGATTCCGCTTCCCGCACGGGGAGGTATCCGCGCGCACAGCCGGATCGGCGAGTTCGCAACCAGTTGGTGGGGGCGGCGATGGATCCAGACGCTTGAGTCGTTTCAGGTACGCGCCCGGCTCAACCGGGGCCGGTCGTACGCGCGGCGCGGACAGGTGCTGCACCTCGAGATCGCCAACCAAAAGGTGACAGCCACGGTCCAGGGCTCGATCCCGATTCCCTACAACGTGACGATCGAACTCAAGCGAGTACCGATCGCCAAATGGCGCAAGGTGGGCAAGGCGATGGCGTCGAAGGTTGCGATCGCAGCCCGGTTGATGGCCGGAGTGCTGCCGCCGGAAGCGGAGCAGAGTTTCGCCGAAGCGGGTGTCGCGTTGTTCCCCACGCGGAATGAGGATTTGATCACCCGCTGCGACTGCCCCGATCCCTCTAATCCATGCAAACACATCGCCGCGGTCTATTACCTGTTGGCCGAACAGTTCGACCGCGATCCGTTTCTGTTGTTCCGGCTGCGTGGCATGGAGCGCGAGCAATTCGTGGCGATGCTGGGCGCGATCGGCGACTCCCGGACCGATCGCACCGCCGGCGACGGCGGCGAATCCCATCCGGCTCGCGAAACCCGTGCTCCATCGACCAACCCGGAAGTCTTTTGGCGCGGGCGTCCGTTTCCCGATGATCGCTATGGACACGTTGCGCTTTCCGGCGAGGCCGCGCCGCTCGTCCGGAGGCTGGGAAGATTTCCCTTCTGGCGCGGCCAGCGCGATTTTCTCGAGGCGATGTCGGACTTGTCGAGCAAAGCCGCCGAGCGCGGGCTCGCCGTCCTCGTAAAGTCCGCCGCGCCGGGGTAACGGAAGGAGCGGAAACATGGAATCTCCACACGAGTACTACAAGGGCAATGGGCCGATGACCGCGCCAGGGCCGCACGCGGCGGAGTTCAGTGCGCTGCCCAAGGACATCGCAGCCCTGTGCGAAGTCATACAAGGCGTGCTGATTCATCGCGATATGGCGCCGTTTCTCTACAATCTCAATCTGTCCGAAGAGCAGCGCGACGACGGAAACATTCGCCCGATTGCGCAAATGCGCACCCGGATTGGCGCCCTCGATCCGCGGCCGCTCACGATCGCGCGCGAGCCTGCCCATCGGTTGCCCAGCGTATGCCGTCATTTTTCCGTGATGCTCTGCTCGATCCTGCGCGAGCAAGGTGTTCCGGCGCGTGCGCGATGCGGCTTCGGCTCATACTTCAACGCGGGCAAACTCGAAGACCATTGGGTGTGCGAGTATTGGAACGCCGGGCAGGCGCGCTGGATATTGGTGGATGCGCAACTCGACGCGCAACAGCGGAAGGCCTTCAACATCGATTTCGATCCGATCGACGTGCCCGACGATCGCTTCATCATCGCCGGCGACGCGTGGCAGATGTGCCGCAGCGGTCGCGCCGATCCGAATCGCTTCGGCCTGTCGCCTCTCCGGTCTGGCAAGGGTTGTGGTTTGTCGCCGGCAACGTGCTGCGCGACCTCGCCTCGCTGAATCGGATTGAATTGCTGCCGTGGGACGTTTGGGGACTGATGGAGATGAACGACGCCGGGCTGGGCGACGAGAAAAAGGCGCTGCTCGACCGCGTCGCCGCGGTGACGCTCGCGGGAGACGAGGCGTTCCCGGAGGTCCGCGCAATCTACGAATCCGACGATCGCCTGCGCGTGCCGCCGGTAGTGTTCAACGTGCTGCGCAACGTGCCGGAAACGATCGCGAGCTGACCGGGAGATAAACTGAGGATCGGACGACGTTCGGTGCGGTTGCGACCTGAATAGGAGACGGCTGGATAGCCGCAAGGGGCATTCGTCTGAAAGGGGACGCCAATCCACGGGACGAGAGATCAAATGTCAGACGATTTTCTGTTCGGCAAAGATGGACCGATCGCGACTATAACGTTCAACCGGCCCGACCGCCGCAATTGCGTCAACCGTGAGGTGATGGCCGAGTTCGAGGAGTTGATTCGGCAAGTGCGCGACGATCGCGAGATCCGCGTGCTGATCGTGACGGGCGCGGGCGCCTCGTTTTGCGCGGGAGCCGACATGTCGGCGGCGAAGGGCGTCAGCGATCCGAAGGAGCGACAGCGCAGCTTCGCCGATCGCAATCGGGGACTGCCGCGACTCATCGGGCGGGTGTTCGATCAAATCACGAGGCTCGACTGCATGACGATCTGCGCGGTCAACGGTCACGCCGTCGGTGGCGGATGGGCGATCGTCGCGGCCTTCGATTTTGTCGTCGCGGTGGACAGAGCGGAGTTCTGGCTGCCCGAGGTTCACTCCAGACCCGTTCACCGGTGGCCCGGCGCTCGCGCTGGCGGCCCGGATGGGTCCGTGGCGCGCGAAGGAAGCGCTAATCGCATGCCGCCGTTACAAGGCTAAGGAGCTGTTCGACATGGGGATGCTCAATCGCGTCGTCGAGGGCGGCGCACTGATGCCCGCGGCGCGCGGATCGCAGACCGGTTGCTCAAGATGCCGCCGAGAGCGGCACGCGCAACCAAGCATTTCATCGACGGCATCTTCATCGGCCCGCGCCTGTTCTAATTCGCTGCAAATCCTTGCAGCCAAATCGCTCCGCGTAGATTCTTCGCCTTCGGCGGGCCACCTCGGCTCAGAACGACAACCAAAGGCCTTTAAGAACTGCATCATCAATATGTTCGGATCCAATTTTCGGTAACGACAGCCGACCCGGTGCTGCTTCTCTTGCAGGCGACTGTCGAACAACTGCTAGAGCAGATCGTCAAACTGCTGATCTTCCAATCGCCGGAGCCGCGCCCGCTGGGGGCATTGTCGCCGTGGCTGGACTGCCGGTTCCAGATGTCGCTCGAAGTGGCACTGGCTTTGACCGAGGCACGGACTCACCAGCGGTTCTTGAAGTCTCATCTGCCGCTCGACGCGCTGCCAATGTATGCCGAGGTGAGGTACATCCACGTCGCGCGCGACGACCGCGATGCATGCATGTCATCGGACATCAACGAAGCGGGCGTAATCCTTGTCATCGCGTCCGAGGTCTCGGTGCACCTATTCCGTCGCGTCGTTCATTCCGGCGGCGCGGAACGCGGCGCGGCGGACGAGGCATGGTACGCAACGTTCGCAATGCTTATGTGAGAATCGTGAAGTCCTCTTTAGGGGACCACTAGCAAAACAGCCCGGCAAGGTGCCATGCTCCGAGCTTGCAGGAGGACAAGGCATAACATCCAGGTGCCCTGAAGCGCGATCTTGCGACATCTCATATGCGCTCCTCCCTCTGCGATAACGCCTTCGATGCTGCCGTGCTAATGTTGGCCGGAAAGCGAGGAAGCCATGGAAGCTCAAATCAAGTACGCCAAGAGTGGCGACGTTCACATCGCCTACCGGATTTTCGGTGACGGCCCGCGCGACATGGTGCTGATTCCGGGGACGCTCTCCCATGTGGAACTCTATTGGGAAAACGCCGTGCAAGAGCACCTCCTGAAGAGGCTCACTTCCTTTGCCCGGGTAATCGTCTTCGACAAGCGCGGCCAGGGACTCTCCGATCGGGTCGCCGAGCAAACCCTCGAAGAACGGACCGGTGACGTTCGGGCGGTGATGGATGCGGCCGGCTCCAAGCAGGCGACTGTCTACGGCTGGTCGGAAGGCGGCCCGATGTGCCTGATGTTCGCTGCCACCTACCCCGAGCGAACCTCAAGCCTTGTGCTGTACGGCACGTTTGCGTCGATAAAGGCGAGCCTCCAGGGGTGGAGTGACCCCGAGCAATTCGAGCGAGACCTTGGCGAACTGTGCGCCCACTGGGGCGAGGGGACCCTCGTCGCGAAAAATATCCCGAGCCAGGTCAACAATGAAGCCGTCGTTCAGGCGGTGGCTCGGCTAGAGCGAGCCTCAGCAAGTCCAGCGTCTATCGCCGCCCTGTTCCGAGCCAATTACGAGATCGACGTCCGGCACATTCTGCCTTCGATCCATGTGCCGACCCTAATCCTCCATCGCAAGGGTGACGCGCTGGTGCCGGTTGCAGCCGGGCGCTACCTGGCCGAGCACATTCCAGGAGCCAGATATGCCGAGATTCCCGGCATCGACCATTCGGTTCAGGATAACGAGACGCAGGACATCATCGCCGACGAGATCGAGGAATTCATCACCGGCGCGCGCCATCGCCTCGAGCCCGACCGGGTGCTCGCCACCGTGATGTTCACCGATATCGTGGGCTCCACCGAGCGCGCCGCCGAGCTGGGCGACTCGCGATGGCGCGAGCTGCTCAACAACTACTACGCAGTGATGCGAAAAGAGCTGACCACCTTCCGCGGCCGCGAGGTGAACACCGCCGGCGACGGCCTGCTCGCCACCTTCGACGGGCCGGCGCGGGCGATACGATGCGCCTGTTCGGTCCGCGAGAGAATGCGCCCGCTGGGACTGCAGGTCCGCACCGGCCTGCACACCGGCGAGTGCGAATTAATCGGCGACGATGTCGGCGGCATCGCGGTGCATATCGGGGCGCGCGTCGCAGCCATGGCCGACCCCGGCGAAGTGCTGGTTTCCAGCACCGTCAGGGACCTCGTCGCCGGCTCGGGCATCCAGTTCGGCGATCGCGGCGCGCACAACCTCAAGGGCGTGCCCGGCGAATGGCGCCTGTTCGTCGTCCAGTAAGGCGCTCCCGCGCCTGGCGGCCTGCGGAAAGCGGAAGAGGTTGCATAGGGGGTTTCTCCAGACCCTGTCAGGGCGCAGCCTTCACCATCGCCTGGACCGTGCAGAACTGCTTGTCGACGGCGCCCATGTTGATGTACCAGCACTCGCGCTCCGGGGTGTGTTGTCCCGGCAGGTAGCACATTGTGGTGAACCCGCTCTGCGTATCGACCGCGTTCACACCGACCACGAACTCGCGCTTGAATGGATAGATCGCCACCCTCGCATCCGGGACCGGCCGGTCGCGGTAGGTCAGCCAGAAGACATGCGCGCGCCAGAGACGACCGCGCTGATCGTAGGTGTCGACATAGGGTTCAAACCAGGCCTCGGAATCCAGGTAGACAATGCTGCGACCTTCGAGCGCGCCGCCCGCCTGTCCGATCTCGCGGCGAGGAGTCGCCTCGACGATGTACATGTGGCGCATCTCCCAGTTCTCGGGGCAGGCGGACGCGCCGCCGTCGTACGGGCAGGCCACCTCGGGCGAGTGCGCCGCGTGCACGCACGCCAGCATCTCCTTTTCGCCCAGCAACCGGTAGTTGTATTGCTCCGTCTTGGGGTTGAAACCGGAAAAGTGATCGGCGTCAGTGACAAACGGGCCGGTGGTGGTGCTCAGGATGGACTCATTCAGGCGGCGCACGCGGCGGCTGCCCGGCGTCCAGCTCCAACTGTCGTCGCCGCGGTTCGCTTCGGCGTAGCGGTAGCGGAGAATCCCCTCGCCCCGCATTTCCGAGGGCGCGATAATCGGATAGAGCGCGGCCATCCACAGACGGTTGCTTTGCTTGAAGTCGGGATCCACCGGAATCGGCTCCACTTCCGTTCGGCCCACAAGGTTGTACCCGGCGTAGTGACCCACCTCGATCTCGGTGATGATCTTTGGCGAGGCTCCGGTCCGCATGTACACACCCTGGCAGTCATAAAACCGCAGGTCGTAGTCGTCGGAACTAATCGGACGAAAGACGTTGTTCCATATGAGCTTGGTAGCAACGAGCGGGTCATTGACATCGATGAGCGGGAAGGGCTGGCCGGCGACATAGCCGATCATGCTGCGATGGTCGGGAGCGAGCTGCACTTGCGCCGAGTACTTCTCCGTCGCCTCCTTGTATGGCGGTGGCCAATCCACGCGCTCGGTCGCGATGATCTTCATCCGCATGTCGTGGCGGACCATATAGAAGACGCCGGGCGAGACCTGGTCTTCGACCTTGTCGGCGTTCTGCGCCGATATGACCACTCCCGGCTTCACCCCGGCCTGCGCGCCGGGACAGAGAGTCAAAGCCGCCAGGAAAAGGGCAGCGCCGCTGAACGATGCTTGCAGACCCAAACGCTGAGCCATTGTTGCTCTCCAAGTCAGGTGACTGTCGGCTTCTCATAGCAAATCATAGCAAATGATAGCAACTGCGCACCGGGGGAGCCGAGTTCTCGGGCACGCGGAACAGGCACGACCAACGCCTCGCCGCGGCCGAACTATGGGTTCAATAAGATGTCTTCCTGAAGCGAGCGCGGCGAAGCTGAAGGATCTATGCGAAGCGACCTATGTTGAGGCCGGCGAGGGACCCTAAGCAGATTCGGGACTTCAGGCTACGACGCGGCGCAGCCAGATCAGGAGATCCGCCAGCACCTGGTCGCGGTTCAGCTCGTTGAGCATCTCGTGACGGCCGCCCTTGTAGTATTTCTCAGTCACGTCCGCGAGACCCGCATCGCGATAGCGCCGCGCCATCGGCGTCAGCCATTCGAGCGAGTGATTCAGCGGATCGCCGTCGCCCGCGAGTATGTATATGGGCAGATTCGCACGGATTCGCCGAATCTCCTGCGGATCGGTGAGACGCGGCGCTGCCGCAGCCATCGTTTCGAGCGAGCGCGCGTCCACGCCGAACCCGCAAAGCGGATCGGCGATGTACGCATCGACGATCGCGCCGTCACGGGTCAGCCAGTCGAACTGCGTGCGCGGCGAGTCGATACCCTGATTGAACGACGCCAGATCCACGGGCCTGGACGCGTCGAAAGTGAGCTTATCGACCGACACCGATCCCGAGATCACGGCGCCGGCAACCATCGCGCTGTGGTCGAGCAGATATTGCTGGGCGGCGAACGAGCCCATGCTGTGGCCGAGCAGCACAAGCGGCAGCCCGGACTCGCGTTCGCGCGCTAGTCTGGTCAGCGTCACCAAATCGCCGACCAGCGCGTTCCATCCGCCGGCCCCGAAGTCGCCGAGCGATTCGCGACCCACGACCGTATGACCGTGCCCGCGATGGTCGTTCGCGTAGACGTGAAAGCCGGCGCGCGACAGGAAGGCGGCGGCGTGCGCGTAGCGCAGCGAATGCTCGCCCATCCCGTGCGCGATCTGGACGATCCCGGCCGGCCGGGCAGACGCGGACCATCGATGACAGGCAATTTCAAGGCCATCGCTGCTGGTGAACGAGAAATCTTCGCGGCTCATCATTGTGTATCAGTGACTATTTGCACATCGGTGGCTATTGTTGACGGAATCAAGACTATCGCGAGGTAGCCAGTCCCTTCTCGACGAGGCGGCTTTCGAGAACCGGCAGCCGATCATGGCCCCAGAAGGGTTCGCCGTCCAGAATGAATATCGGCACGCCGAATATGTGATCGGCGGCGGCCTCCTGCTCGGCCTCATCGAGGGCGCGCGCTCCGGCTCCTGACAGATACTCGCGATACTCCCCGGCGCTCATGCCGAGACTCGCGATAACTTCGGCGACCGCCTCGGCCTGGTCAACTTCCAGCTCGCGCCGGAAGAACAGCTCATAGACCCGGCGGCTGTAGTCGAGCAGTCGTCCGCGCGTGTCGGCGAACAGGCCGCCGATCAGCGCGGGCCTGGTGTCATAGACTTTGAGGGGACCCCGAATCACCAGGCCGCGCTGGTTCGCCCAGCGGCGTGCGTCAAGATAAGAATACCTGGCCTTGTATTCGGAATAGGTGCTCCGTTCGCCCTTGCCCTTGATCCGAAGCTGAAATGGAATCCATCGCAGGCGCACATGATAACGTTCTTCGAGCGCGAAGGCGGGATCGAAAGCCAGGTAGGCGTACGGACTCTTGTAGTCCGAATACATCTTGATCTCTTTTTTGAGCTCTTTTCTTGCCACGCCGTCTCCGCGATCGCCGGCCGATCACGCGCGGCCGAACGGGCGGCTCCATCCCGGTGCGATCGGCTCGCCGCCGTCGCGTTCTTTCACCGCCTGTTTGAATCCGGCTTCCTCGGCGCGCTTCTTGAACCACACGCCCTCGGGCGAATGCCGCGTGATCCCGTCGAAGAGCGTGGCGATCATCTGGGTGTTGTAGAGCCCCATGTTCTCGACCGCCTGATTGATCATCAGCTTCTGCATCATCAGTTGGTTGCGCGGGACGCCCGCGATGCGCAACGCGATTTCCTTGACCCTGCGGTCGAGCTCGGATCGCGGTACCGATTCGAGGCACAGGCCGAGCTTCACCGCCTCGGGTCCATATATCAAGTCGCCGGTAAAGAGCATGCGTTTGGCTTTCTCGGGACCGAGACGATATATCCACATCGCAGTGGTCGGGCAACCCCAGACGCGCGCCGGTGGATAGCCAATCCGCGCCTCGTCGGCCATGATGATCATATCGCAGCACAATGCTATGTCGCTGCCGCCCGCGACTGCGGGTCCGTTGATCTTCGCGATCGTGGGCTTGTACGAACGCCACAGGCTCATGAAGTCCTGCGTGTTCTGGTACATGCCGTAGAAGTCCGCCATCGGATCCCACGGCAGCGGCCGATCTTCGCGGCCGGCCGCCGCAGAGCCGAGTTGCGAGCCCGGCTGCACGCCGGGCTTCTCGGCATACTCGACGAGGTCGTAGCCGGCACAGAATCCGTCGCCCGCCCCCGTCGCGACGATCACGTGGATCTCATTATCGGCGTTCGCGCGCCGGACCGCATCTGCGATTTCTCGCGGCATCGGGCCGTCGATCGCGTTCATGCGATGCGGCCGGTTCAGCGTGATCGTCGCGATCCTCCCTTCGACCTCGTATCGAACCGACTTGTAATCCATCTTGCCTCGCTTCTGCCGCCGAGTTGGTACTTCGCTCACGCACGGAGCGCGAGTGACCGCGACGGTCCAAAGCGTAGCAATTTCCGATGGAGTACGCCTACCTGTCGAAAGCCGCCGCCAGCTTGCGGCCTCCACTGCGCGCCTGCGTAGTTTGTTCCAGTGCCGAAAGCCGAGCCTCGAAGGCGGCTCGCTGGGCGCGTTCCCGGTCGCGATCCGCTTTCAACTCGGCTACCTGCCCGGAGAGTTTCCGGACCTTCTCGACCTGGCGCGCGTTCTCGTTGGCCTGCTTCTGCATCTCACGGGTCTGCTTCTGTAACTCGTTGACGAGCATTCCCGTGAGTTCGGAATAACGGACCGTCTCGATCTTGCCATCGGCGTCGTAGGTGACAAGCTCGGGGTACACTCGCGCTACTTCCTCCGCCACCAGGCCGTACTGCGTAGTGCCAGTAGGATCCTCCTTGTAGCGGAAAGTCACCGGGCGCAGGTTCATCAACTTGCCGCTAGCGTCGCCCATGTCGCGGACGTCACGCTTGAAGCGGGCCGAGGACGCCACGATGCCAAGCTGGCCGCTGCTGCTGACGACCACGTCGGTCCCGCCGGCGACGTTGGTCCCGCTGATGCCGGCGATGATTGTGCGGACCTGAAGGCCCTGGGTGCCGAGGCGGATCGTGCGATTCTCGGCCCCGCCGCCTGTATTGCCGATATAGATGTCGTTGTTTCCGGCAGTGAGGCCGGCGCCTGCGTTGAAGCCCAACGCGATGTTGTTGATGCCGGTAGTATCGCTGCTGTTGTTCAGCGCGCCGGCTCCGAAGGCAGTGTTGTTGCTGCCGCTGGCGTTGTTGTTGAGCGCGTTGTCGCCGATGGCAGTGTTGCTGTTGCCGCTAATGTTGGCTTGGAGGGCGCCGCTTCCGCTGGCGGTGTTGCCGCGGCCGTTTACGTTGAAGAGGAGCGCTTTGATTCCGGTGGCAGTGTTGCCGTTGCCGATGGTGTTTGCGTTGAGCGCCGTGAATCCGGTGGCGGTGTTACCGATGCCGGTGGTGTTGGCCCCGAGCGCGCCCTCTCCGAAGGCGCTGTTAAACGCGCCGGCTTCGTTTGGCCCCGGCATGTTGTTCACGAGCGCGTCCGTGCCGCCGGCGGTGTTGCTGGCATCATCGCTCGCGGTCGGATTGCACCCAGGTGAGGCAGGCGAGGAGGCGCACGTCGGCGTCTGTCCCCAACTCGGCGTGACTCCCAGCAACAGCCCCAGCCCCGTGACCACAACCAGCAAATGCCAATTGTTCAATTTCATCCCTTCCTCTCCTGTGCGTTGCGTCAGTTCGAGACTCTGGCGGCCAATCTCGCAGACAACGAAGACTGCGGTCAAACGCAGCGCCCCATCGCCGGTCTTCGGGCCTACGACGAAGCGGACCTCGAACGATCCATCTCAAACCTTGTCCGCTGATGCGCGACGCGACTCGTGGTCGCGCCGGAACTTCGGCTATCCGCCGAGCTGGTACATGGAGCGATCGCGCGTCGATCGGCCCTGGAGCAGATGATGCCCGGTGGGCTTGTCGCCGACGGCCTTTAGCACGATACGCCCGATCTGATCGAGGTCCGCGCCGGATCGGATCGCCATGCGGACGTCGAGCTCGTCGTCGTTGAGCAGGCAGAGATGGAACTTGCCATCGGCGGTGAGCCGCATCCGATTACACGTGCCGCAATACGGATCGCTGACCGGACTGATGAAGCCGACGACGCCGCGCGCGCCTTCCAAGTGGTAATTGCGCGCCTCATCGGAGCGATCGCCCGCTTCGAGCGCGGCCAGCGGTCCCAGCCCGGACTCGATTCGCCGCCGCGTTTCGATATTCGAGACGTAGCGCTGAATCGACAGCGTGGCGCACTCGCCGCCCCCGAGCGGCATCAGCTCGATGAACCGCACGTGCCAGTCGCGCTCGATCGTGAGCCGCGCCAGATCGACGACATCGCGCTCGTTGTAGCCCGCCGTAACCACCGCGTTGAGCTTGATGGGTCTCAGCCCTGCGTCCTCGCAGGCGACGATCCCGCGCCAGATGCTCTCGAAATTGCCCCATCGCATCTGCGCCTCGACGGTCCGCGGATTGAGGCTGTCGAGATGTACGTTGATCCGCTTGAGACCGGCGCTGGCGAGCGACCTGGCGAATTTTGTCATCAGTATCGCGTTGGTGGTCAGCGCGAGATCCTTCACACCCGGCACCGAGGCGAGCCGCTCGACGATCTCGATCAAATCAGCGCGAAGCGTCGGCTCGCCGCCGGTCAGACGGAACTTGCGGAATCCCACTGCCACCGCCGCGCGCACGACGCGCTCGATTTCCGCAGCGGTGAGAAGCTCCGGGCCGGGGAGAAAGCGAAGCCCGTTGAGCGGCATGCAATAGACGCATCGCAGGTTGCAGCGATCGATCACCGAAATACGCAGGTAGTCTATTTCGCGATCGAAAGAATCCGTGGGCATCACGAGCTCCGAACACTTGAGGCGCGCCTGTCTGTCATTATACCCGCTTCGCGCATCATATCGGTTTCGCGTGCGCGCGGGAGACCCGCAGGCGGCGGACGTCTAGCCGTGCGCCGGTGTTTTCATCGACGACGGCCGGGCGCACCTCGCGGCCGGTGTCGCGATCCAGCAGCACGAGCGGCGTTTCCTTCTCGTCCCAGAGCCAATCGCTGCCCCATCGCCACATCGCGGCCAGCACGTCCCAGAATGCGCGGCCCTTGTCCGTCAGTCGATACTCGTAGCGGACGGGGCGCTCGGCATAGGGAACTCTCGTCATGAGGCCCTCTTCGACCAGCCGCTCGAGGCGTTTCGCGAGCACCGCGCGGGGAACGCCGAGCGAGCGCTGGAAGTCCTCGAAGCGGCGGCGGCCGGAGAACGCCTCGCGCATCACGAGCGGCGTCCACCAGTCGCCGATCAGATCGGTCGCCCGGGCGATCGGGCATGGCCAGCGGTCAAAGCGCGTACGCCGCATCGCAAGTGCTCAGTTCGCGAGCGCCTCGACGCGCGCGGGCACATGCTTGTGCCACGGCGTCCCGGCAATCCAGTCGCGATCGCCTGTAGCTGTGAGCTCGTTCAGCGCCACGCCGTGCACTACAGACCGGCCGTCGGCGTCCGGGTATGAGAGGCCGAGCCCGTTGGGCAGGCCCACATGCCCCGGTTGCATGCGATCGTTTACCTCGACGACGGCCTCGGCGCTGCCGCGCCGCGTGGTGATCCGGACCCGGCCCCCATCCGATACGCCGAGCGTCTGCGCGTCGCGCGGGCTCATGTAGAGCGCGCCCGCCGCGTCCTTGGTGCGCCAGGCGGGATCGCGCATCAGCGTGTTCGCGGTCGTCGAGCGGCGCTCACCCGCCATCAGGACGAATGGGAACTCGGGGTCGCGATCGGGCTGCTCATTGCGGAGGCCGGCGAGCTCGGGCAGCAACTCCTGCACGGTGAGATTGACGCGGCCATCCGGCGTCGCGAGCCGCCGCCAAGTCTCGTGGTATTCATCGACCGTGAACTTCACCCCCGAGCGGCGGGTGAAAATCGCTTCGAACAGCGCCTCGCCCAGCGCGAACCCATCGCCCTCGAAACCGGCGCGCCGCACCGATTCGGGATAGGCCTGCGCACAGGTGTGCGCGACGCCCCAGAGCATCGCGGCGGCTTCGTTGCCGCGTCCGAGCGTCGGCCCGAGCGTTTCGTAGAGAATTATCGGCGCAAGGCGACCGAGGTCGCGCCGCTGCGAGGTGATGCGCAGGAACGCCTCGGCGTACGCGGCGCGGCCCTTCGCCGCGGCCTCGTGCAGCGGCTGCAGGTCATCGTCATTGAGCGCGCCGATCGCGCGCACCAGGCGGCGATGGATCTCCGGCTCGGCGAGCGTGCCCGCAAGCGGCCCGAGCAGCGGCGCCCGAAGATGGAAAACGTTGTCGGGAAACTCCAGCGTGAAAAAAGCCGCCTCCCACTTCTCATACTGCGACGCGGCGGGAAGCACGTAATGCGCGTGGCGCGCCGTCTCGGTCATTGCAACGTCGATCACCACCACCAGGTCGAGGGCGTCAAACGCCTCGCGCATCCGCTTGCTGTCGGCCAGCGAGTGCAAGGGGTTCGTGCTCTCGACGATCACCGCGCGAAATCGCTTCGGATGGTCGGTCAGGATCTCGTCGGGTATCGCGTTGCAGGGAATCAGCCCCGCGATAATCCGATGGCCACCCACCGGGCTGGTATGACCCGACTCGCGGCCGCCGCCGAGCCCTGCCATCCGGGTGTGGATGTTCATCGCGCCCGCGCGGGCGAAATTGCCGGTGACAAGATAGATCAGCTTCTCGAGGTACGAGTTGAGCGTGGAATGCCGATTCATCTGGATGCCGAGGTCTTCGAAGATCGATACGCTCGACGCCCTGGCGATGCGCCGCGCGACCGCTCGCACGAGTTCCTCGGACAGCCCGGCGCGAGTGCAGTAGTCGGCGACCGGAACTTCACGAAGCATTTCGAAGAGCGGCTCGCCGTTGCTGGTGTGATCCCGGATGAACTCGTGGTTGACGAGATCGCCCTGCACTAGCACTCCGAGAATCGCGCTTAGGCAGAAGGCGTCCGTACCGGGGCGGACCTGCAGATGATAGTCCGCGATCTCCGCGCTCTCGGTGCGCAGCGGATCGATCACGATCAACGCTCGATTCGGGTCCGCCGAGATCTCGCGCAGGATCGCGCGCGCACGCGGGAAGCCGTGCGACTGCCACGGGTTCTTGCCGACGAACATCGCCACCTCCGCGCGCTCGAAATCGCCCGCGGTATGGCATCGCGCGCGGCCGTAGAGCTGGCCGTCCACCCAGAATTCGCCGGTCTTTTCCTGCGCGAGCGCGTTGGAGGCGTAAATCGATCCGAGCGCGTTGCGAGTCGCAGTGCTGCACATGCCGGGGAGATGATTAGCCTGCCCGCCGCCGCCATAGTAGAAGATGCTCGGGCCGCCGTAAGTGTCGCGCACACTCACGAGCCGCGCCGCGACCTCCGCAATCGCCGTGTTCCAGTCGATAGTCTCGAAGCTGCCGTCGGAGCGGCGTCGAAGCGGAGCCGTCAGGCGATCGCGATTGTTCTGGTAATGGTCGAGACGTTGCGCCTTCTCGCACGCGTAGCCGCGCGACCCCGGATGCGCGCGGTCGCCGTGAACGCGCGCGATATGCCTGCCGTCGAGCTTCACCTCGATACCGCAGTTTACGGAGCATATGATGCACGCCGTCTTCTGCCACTGGTCGCTCATCGCGGTCCTCCGTTCATCTAGGGAACTATCCAGTTCAACGAGAGAATTGATCAACGGCTGGGCGGATGCAAGTGCTGACGACCGGGCTCCAAGTTAGAACTTCTCCTTGAACGGACGAACGTCGAGTTCATTGCTCCACGCGCTGGGGTCCTGATGCGCGAGGTACCAGAACGCGTCGGCAATTGCGGAGGGTTTCAGGAAGTCCTCGTCCTTGGCGTCGGGCCGGAACTGGCGGAGCAGCGGCATGTCGATGCCGCCGTCGACGTTGACGTACGCGACGTGAATTCCCTTGGGATGGAGATCGCGGGACAACACCTGCGCGAGGCCGCGGACCGCAAATTTCGCCGGCGCGAAACCCGCCGACGTCGGCCACGGCCTGACCCCGGCAGTGGCGCCGGTGATCAGGATCGTCCCCCTGCCCCGCGCGATCATTTCGGGGACGACCTGACGCGCCCACAGAAACGCGCCGAGCGTGTGGGTGCGCCATTCATTCTCGAAAACCTCGGGTGTGATGTCCATGATCGTTCCGAAAGAACGCCGGCCGCCGTTGAAGATCAGGACCTCGATCGGCCCGAGCTCGCGGCCTATCCGCTCGTGCGCGGCTGCGACCTGATCGCGGTCGGTCGCGTCGCTGCCGATCGAAAGCGCCATCCCACCTGCTGCCTTGATTTCGTCCGCGACCTCGTTTCTTACGTCAGCGCTTCTCGCCAGCAACGCGACCTTGTAGCCTTGCGCGAAGCGGCGCGCCAGGGCGGCGCCCAGCCCCGCGCCGACTCCGACCACGACCGCGACACCGGCAGCCTGCGATTCGCTCATCGTTGTCTCCTCGGGCAAATGCAACCCTGCGCCATCCTATGAACAGAACTTCCGCGTGACTACAGGGCGGTAACCTGCACCCTCACCTGACGAGCGCCTTCGCGCTCGCCACCCTCTCCCTGGTCAGGGAGAGGGCATTCAATCGCTTCGCGAAGCTCTTGAACATCTCACGATACGAGTTTCGCCAGGCTGAAGAGCAGCTCGAGCAGGATCAGCAATACGACCGCGACCTCTAGCAGGACCAGGCGGCGATCTCTCGCGACGTTGAGCACCAGTTCGAGCGCCTCCTGGATGCTCTTCAGCTTGGCCTCCAGCGCCGCGTAGCGATCGACCAGGTCGAACTCCTTGCGCAGGTCCTGGTAGATGCGATCCATCGCAGGGTCTTCCCAGGTCGCGTCAGGCTTGTCCAGCAGATGCAGAATCGAGAGCACTTCGGTGCGGGTCGAGACCGCCTCGCCGATGAAGCGATGCAGCGGCCGAGTGCGAAACGGGACCGTTCCATGGCGCTCGAGCCGCTCGACGAGCGTGTTGGTGCGGGCGAACAGGTTCTCCACGATCCGCTCGTAGTATTCCATCGCCGCGCTTTGCGCCACGGTAAGCGCAACCACGCCGGCCCGCGCCGGCGTGAATCGATCGACGTGCAGCGTTCCATTCAGGATGCCGGTCTGGAAGGTGGGATCTTCGAGGACTGAATAATCCTCCATGATGACCTGAGTCGTCAGTCCCGGGCGAGCCTCGCGCAGGCGGGCGAGTCCGGCATCGCGCCTCTCCGGCGTTACGTCGTGCATCACCACCGCCCCGAACGGATAGATGTACATCCCGCCTTCGGAGTCCACCGGCAGGTACATCTCGTGGGCCGTGACCCTCGCTTCGGGAAAGGACGAGGACAGCTGCTTCAGTGACAGGTTCTCGACGAACGCGATCGCGTAGAACTGATGTACCCGGGCAGCCACGTGCTGGAGGATGGTCGGCGCGCCCCGATTAGAGCGATCGCAACAGTCTGGGCGTCACGAGCCATCGAAGCACGCAGCGAATCGGTTCATCGGCGAGTTCGGCTTCGAGCAAGGCAACTCCTCCCTTCTTGAAATCGACGAACAGCCGCTTGTCCGATCCAGTCAGGAGCAGGGAGGCGAGATTGCCGAGGCCCGGCTGATGGCCGACCAGGACCAGGCTCTCGAGTCGGGCATGGGGGCGCAGCGCCTGGACCACGGCGCCGGGCTGGCGGCCAGCGCCAGCTCCGCCAGCGTATCGACCTTGGCGCGGTTCAACCCCTCCGCGAGAATCTCGGCGGTTTCGCGGGCCCGGCGAAGCGGACTGGCGAGGATGAGATCGGGCCGGACCTTCAGTTTGGCGAGACCCCTGGTCGCGCGAATCATCTTCGCTTTCCCCTCTTCGGTAAGGGCCCGCTCATCGTCGCCGGTTTCGGCTCGATCCTCGGCGGTTGCATGACGCACCAGGTAGAGATCCATCGCTGGCAGTTCCGGCAGGCTCCGGCCCCGGCGCCATTATGTGAGCGAAACGGGGCGCGATGTCCATAGCGGGCCGAACCGCCTTTGCGGGCCGCGCCGGCGCCCGGCCGGGACCGGCGGAAAGATTAGGGCTTGAACCGAATCGAGAAATACTACAAAGTGTACATAAAGATGACGATTAATCATCATGGCCCAGGCGCAGCGCCTTTGGACAAGGGCAGCCGAATCCGGAAAGGCAGGAACGCGGCGATGAGGATTCCATGGCAATCTGCGCGCCAGGAGGCGCTGGAGAGCCTGCGGGCGCTGGTCCGGCTCGATACCAGCAATCCGCCCGGCAACGAACGGATCGCCGCCGACTATCTGTCGGGCGAGCTCGGGCGGCACGGGATCGGCTCGGTGGTGATCGAGAGCCGTCCGACTCGGGCCAGCCTCGTGGCGCGGCTCAAAGGGCGTGACGCCGGCCTGCCGCCGCTCATGCTTTCCTCGCACACCGACGTGGTGCCGGTTGAAGCTCCGCGATGGACCCGGCCGCCGTTCGGGGGCCTGGTCGAGGACGGATGCGTATGGGGACGCGGCGCGCTCGACATGAAATCCAAGTGCGCGATGGACCTTCTGCTCACGACCGCGGTCCAGCGCTCGGGCGCGATTCCGGAGCGCGATCTGATTGTCGCCGCGGTCGCTGATGAGGAGTGCGGATCCGAGCACGGCGCGAAGTACCTGGTCGAGCGGCATCCTGAACTGATCCAGGCCGGGTTCGTACTCAACGAGGTCGGCGGCTTTACCTGTCACATCGGCAAGAACCGATTCTATCCGGTGCAGGTGGCCGAGAAGGGCTTTGTCACGCTCAAGATGACCGTGACCGACGCGCCCGGACATGGATCGGTACCGCGCACCCACACCGCGATCACGAAACTGGCGGAACTGATCGTGAAGGTGGCGAACACCCCGATGCGCCGCAAGGTGACTGCCCTGATGCGCTCGTCGCTGACGTGTGTCGGCGTGTCGCCGGACAACGCTCCTCCGTTGCTGGAGCCGTTGCTGACCAACACCGCCTCACCGACAATCTTGCGCGCGGGTTACAAGGACAACGTGATTCCGGGGGAAGCCTCGGTGGTACTCGACGGGCGTATCCTGCCCGGCGAAGACTTCGACAGCTTCTGCGCCGAGTTGCGATCTATAATAGGTCCCGAGCCGGCGCTGGAGCTTCTCAAGACAGCTCCTCCGGTCGAGTTCTGCTTCCAAACCCCGCTCTTCGAGCTAATCAAGAAATGCACCGAGACCGCCGATCCCGGCGCGGACGTGCTGCCCTGGATGATTCCGGCGGGCACCGACAGCAAGCACTACGCGCGCCTCGGCGCCATCTGCTATGGGTTTTCGCCGGTCAAGCTCGAGCCGATGATGCCCTTCGGATCGCTCTATCACGCCCACGACGAGCGGATGCCGATCGAGGGATTCTTCTGGGGACTCGAACTCTACGCGCGGGTCGTGCTGGAGTTCCTGGGACTCAGGTTCGATCAGGTCTTCGCCTGAAGCGAGCGCGCCCGGCGATCAGAAGCCTGAAGTCGCGGTCTCGTCGAGCTGACGGTCGCGCGGCGTGAACGTCACAAGCAGGCGCGGCGGCTCGTCGAGCGGGATAATCGCGTATCTGGCGACAGGCACCGTGTTCAGTTTCACCGTCGTCCCTTGGGAGTCGCTCACAACCTCGCAATCCTTGAAGATCGAACGGTCGAACACCAGGTGACGCTGCAGCTTGGAATCGGGGGTCGCCTTGAGGAGCTTGACGGTCAGCGTTGAGTAATCCTGCCCGTTCTCCAGCCGCCGATCGAACTTGACGGGTCCGCTCAGGTCCATGATCACGGACAGCGGCGGCTCCGAGGCCCCGAGGCGAATTGTGCGCAAGGTCACAGGCCCATTCGCGAGGTTGGCATCATCCCTGGCCTTCGACCCGGGAGGATCGAGGACCGGCAATCCGTCGCCACCGTATGCGCCATCGGCAGAGGCCGTCTCGTTCACGGGCACCGGCTGGCCGTCGCGCTGGCGGACCAGAATGCGATCGTGGTCGTCGGTATCGGCGGGTCCGAATCCGCTTTCGGCCAGCACCAGGCGCAGGGGATCTTCCTCGGTATCGATGGGTTGGTTGAGAGCCTTGAGTTCCTTGTCAGCCCTGGCGGCATACGGCGTGTCGGGGAAGTGACGCGTGACCGCAGCGAATGCCTGTGCCGCCGAATACTTCTTGCCTTCCTTTTTGAGCGTCGTACCGAGGTCGAAGAGCGCCTCCGACGCGACCGGAGTGTCGGGATATTTCTGCATCAGCTCGGCCAGCCGCGATTCGGCGGCGCGGAAATTGGCCCGCGCGTAGTAGAAGTCACTGACCACGAGCTGGTTGCGGGCGAGCATCTCGCGGCATATCGCGATCCGCTCGTGGGCCAGCTCGGCGAACGGGCTCTCGGGGAAGCGCTGTTCGAGGACCTGGAACTGCTTCAGCGCATTCTCGGTGCTCTTCTGATCCTGATCGGGACGCCCGATCTGATCGAAATACGACATCGCCAGGTAATAGGAGGCGAGATGGAGGTCCTTGTTGGTGGGATGCATCCGCTCGAAGTCGTTCAGCGCGCTTGTCGCCTCGCCATATTCCTTCATCCGGTAATAGGCCAGGCCGATCTTCAGTTCCGCATCTTCGGCGTAGGGGCTGAACGGGAACTGGTCGATGAGATGCTGGTAATTCTCGATCGCGTTGTTGTAATTGCCCTGGGCGAACATCAGATCGCCCTGAGCATAGTAGTCCTCGACCGACGGCGGAGGCTTACGCAGGCTGCATCCCGCGATGGCCGCCATCCAGAGGGCCAGCAGAATAGTCAGAGGCCGTTTCATAACGGGGTTCCCATTGAGGTTAGACGCGGGACGTGTCCAAGGCAAGGGTCGATCGCGGTCAACCAGTTATGCCGGATCGGTCCTCGGCGGAGACGCCGAACGTGCCGGAGAAGATCAGCTTGCCGCCTTCGAGGTATTTGCGTCCGAAGCTGGTGCGCGATGCGCCTGGGACGGGTTCGTCGAGACGCGTGAAGCCTGCCGTCCCGAGAATCACGAAGATCTCCCGGGCGTAATCGTGGACGTCGGTCGCGACGAAGACGCGCCCCTCGTGTGCGCGAAGCGTGCGCTTCAGGCTCTCCGCGAAGCAGCGGTTGAAGAGTCGATGTTTCGCGTGGCGCTCCTTGGGCCACGGATCGGGGAAATAGATGTGGTAGGCCGCGACGCAATTGTCGGGGAGCAGGAGATTGACCAGGGTTCGCGCGTCGGCGCGCAGCACGCGCAGGTTGGTCAGCCCGCTGCGACCGGCCCGCACGGCGAGCATCCGCGAGACCGACCCGGCGAGTTCCACCGCCAGAAAGTTGCGATCCGGAATCGCCCGCGCCCGCTCGATTATGAAATCGCCTCTGCCGGCGCCGATTTCCACCTCGATCGCCGCGATGCGAGGAAAGAGCTTCGCGGGTTCGACCGTGAAGGCCGGACCATCGTCGGGAATCATGACGCGGCCGGCGAGATCCCTCGCCGCGGCATCGCGCCAGATCTTCGCGGCCTTTCGCAGACGCGCCACTAACAGTCGCCCTCACCTGCCCTCGCATTCGCTTGGGCGCCCTCTCCCTGGTCAGGGAGAGGGTTTTCAGGCACAAAACTCACAGCCACTCGCGATCGCAGAGGACAAGCCGAGGCGCGCGCGTCTAATCGGGGCGGGCGAGGAACGCATTGACCCTCTCGATCAGCGGCTTCAGGTCAGTCGCGTCGACCAGCGCGCTCGCCATCCGCACCGGATCGCCGAAGAAGAACCGCTCGTAGAGAACCTGCCGGCCGCCGAACGCGCTGCACGCGACGTCCCACGCAAGCCGGTAAAGCGCGATGCGCTCTCGCGGACCTGCTTCGGCCGCGCCGAAATATCGCTCGATGTCGTCCGCGAGCGGGCTTTGGAAATCGCGCTCCGACGGCGTCGCCATCAGGCTCGACGAGCTGTTGAGCTGGATTATTTCGACCAGCCGCGGATAGAGCCGCGGAAACAGGTTGCGCGCGGTATCGAGCGGCGCGCGCGCGGGAACCATCACGCCCCAGTGGTCGCGCGCGGCATCCGCTTCCGCCGCCCGAAGACACGCGCGCATCGTCTCAGTCGTCATGATCATCTCGGCCAGGCGGTCGCGCACGTGCGGCAGGCTCATCGCGTCGCTTGCCTCCGCGATTCGCGCGGCCAGGCCGAGCAGGAACTCGCTCTTGACCACATTCTTGACCACCACCTGATGCATCATGTGGACGATGGCGCCGGTCTCCGCGTACATCGCGTTGCACCGCTCGACGTCGCCGCACAGAAACACGCGATCCCACGGCACGGTCACATTGTCGAAGATCACTACCGCGTCCATTTCCTCGAATCGCGAAGCGAGTGGATGGTCGAAGTGGGAGCGGCCGATATCGAACGGGTCGCGGCACAGAAACTTGAGCCCGCGCGCGTTGCACGGAATCGCGAAAGCGAGCGCGAAGGGCTGCGCTGACGGCTCCGCCTTGAGCACCGTTGAGGGGAAGACCAGCAACTCCTCGGAAATCGGTCCGAGGGTCGCCAGCATCCGGCATCCGCTGACCACGATTCCGTCGTCGGTCTTGTCCACCAGCTTGAGCGCGAGATCGGCGTCGGTCTCGCGCGCCCATCCTCTGGCGCGACTGGCGCGCGGATTCACCAGCGTATGAGTCGCGCACCAGTCGTGGCGGCGAGCGCCGAGGTAGTAGTTGGCGATATTGTCGCCGAAGCGCGGATCGCTCGCGGCGAAAAACCCGCGCGCCGCCGCCATCGCCGCGATACTCGCGTTGAGGTAATCGGGCGTGCGGCCGAGCATCCCGCCGCTGTACTCCGCCCACTTCCTCATCATCAGGCTGCGCTTGCGGACTTCCTCGATCGCCGACGGCTGCACGAACGAGTAGCCGATTCGGTCGCCCTCCGGCGTGCGAGAGGTCATCGCCTCGGGATGCTCCATCTGCATGTCGTAGAGCGAGGCTACCGACCGCGCGCATCGCATCAGCGCCGGATGCTGCGTCACGTCGGCGACGCGCTCGCCGCCGATCCAGACTTCCGCCTTCATGCGGCGGAGCGCGCTAAGATAGTTGTTGCCCGACCGCGCGCCCATCACAGCACCTCCAGCAGCGCTGGCAGGCGGCGCCTGAGACGATCGGCGGCGTCGTCCGGCGCCAGGTATGGCGGCCGCGCCGGTCCCATCTCGATTCCGGTCACGACCGACGCGGTCACCTTGGTGGTCCCCAGATGACCCAGCGTCTCTTCGCCGCCGCGCGGGAAGCATCGGTTGAGCCGGCGCTGGATTTCCTCTGCACGCGCGACCTCGCCGGATCGCCAGGCCTTGAGCAACGCGACGGCGGCCGGCACGGCGAAAATATTGATGAACCCGCCGGCCGCGCCGAGCATCAGGCCGGCGAGCAGCGCGCGAAAGGTGTTGTAGATTTCGATCCGGCCGGCGATCTCGTCGTAGAGCGCCTCCAGATGCTGGAGGTCAGTGAGCACTTCCTTGATCGCCACGAGATTGGGAATCGCCGCGAGGCGGCCCGCGAACTTTGGAGCGATCGTGAACTTGCTGAGCGCGGGGTTGTGGTAGATGACGACCGGCAGATCGCCCGCCTCCGCAATCATCCGGTAATGCCGTTCGACCTCGAGCTCGCCGCATCGCCAGTAGTAAGGCGGGATCACCTGCTGTGCGTCGTAACCCAGCCGCGCCGCGACCTTCGCGTAGCGCAGCGTCTCGAGCGTGGTCGCGCCGGAGCTCATCGCAATCGCGCAGACTCCGCTTCGCCGGCGCGCTTCCTCGATCACAATCTCGAACACGCTCACACGCTCGGCCTCGCTCAGATGAAGGAACTCGCCGATACTGGGTGCGGCGACCAGTCCCTCGGCGCCAGCGGCGAGCGCCCATCGCGCCTCGCGCCTGAGCGCATCCTCGTTGAGCGCATAGTCGTCGGTGAACGGCGTCACCAGCATCGCGATAATCCCGCGAGCAAGTTTCACGGTGATCTCCTCATCCGGCTAGCGACTTCAACGGGATCATGTGCCCGGCGCAACTCGCTCGCGAATAGTTGAAGTCAACGTCATTCTGAGCGAAGCGAAGAGTCCCTACCACTTCGGCAGATTCGAAGGTCCGTGGTAGGGATTCTTCGCCTACGGCAGCCTTCCGCTCAGAATGACGCCCTGCGTTGAGTGACCGCAACATCGATATCTGAGTCAACTAGAATCTTCGTCGCCGTAGGTCATGCAGACCAGTTTCGGCTCGGTCCAGAATTCAAGGCTGTAACGTCCGCCCTGGCGCCCCAGGCCGCTTTGCCCGGCGCCGCCGAATGGCGTCCGCAAGTCGCGCAGGAAGAAGCTGTTGATCCAGACCATCCCGGTCTTCACGCGATCCGCGACGCGCAGCGCGCGATCGAGCTTCGAGGTCCAGAGATATGCGGCGAGTCCGTAGTGGCTCGAATTTGCGAGTGCGATAGCGTGGCTTTCGTAGTCGAATCGCTCGACCGTAAGCACCGGTCCGAAAATCTCCTCGCACACGGCGCGCGATCCGGCGCCGACCCGATCGATTACCGTGGGAAGATAGTAGAACCCTCGCGCGGCATTATCGGGGCGCTTCCCACCGCACAGGACCTCCGCGCCGCCGGCGATGGCTTCCGTGACGAAGCCGTGCACGCGCTCGCGACTTTCCCCGGAAATCAGCGGGCCGTATTCGGTCTGCGGGTCGAGCGGGTCGCCGATTCTGAGCTTCTTCACCTCGCCCAGCAGAAGCGCGAGGAACTCGCTCGCGATACGGCTTTCGACCAGCAGGCGGGAGCCGGCGACGCACGACTGACCCTGACTGCGAAGGATCGATCGCGCGACACCCGCGGCGGCGAGCTTCAGGTCGGCGTCGGCGAAAACCAGATTGGGCGACTTGCCGCCCAGTTCGAGGGTCACGCGCTTGAGCGACTCCGCCGCAGCCGCCATCACCTTGCGCCCGGTCGATACGCCGCCGGTGAACGCGACCGCGTCGACCCCGCGATGCGAGACGAGCGCCGCGCCAGTATCGCCGAAACCGGTCACGATATTGAGCACGCCGGGTGGCAATCCCGCTTCGATCGCGATCTCGCCGAGCGCGATCGACGTGAGCGGCGCGAGTTCGGAGGGCTTGAGCACGCAAGTGTTGCCGGTCGCGAGGCACGGGCCGAGATTCCAAGTGGCGAGCATCAGCGGCGAATTCCACGGGATGACGATCGCGCCGACTCCTGCCGGCGGCCGCGCCGTTACGTTCACCAGGTGCAAATCCGCGCCGAGGAACCTCGCCTCGCTGAACGCGGCGTCGTGGGTCCACGACTGGGCGGCGGCGGCAAAGAAGCGCAGGTTGCGCGCGGCGCGGGGGATATCGTGATTGACACATTCTGCGATGGGCTTGCCGGCGTCGCGCGCTTCGAGCTGTCCGAGCTCGCGCGCGCGCTTTTCGATTCCGCCCGCAAGCCGATCGAGCGCGGCGGCGCGCGCCTCCGCGCTCATCCTGGGCCAGGGTCCTCTATCCGCAGCTTCGCGAGCCGCGCCGACTGCGCGATCAATGTCGTCGGGGCCGGCACGCGCCACCTGTGCGATCTCGCGTTCGGTGGCAGGCTCGATATCGGGAAACCGATCGCGGCTTTGCGGCTCGCAATATTGGCCGCCAATGAAGAGCCGGGTTTCGATCCGCGCGTCCATCTTTGAAGAGCTTAGCGCGCGCCCGCCAGGATTCCAGCGCTTGCGCGCGTCCGAGGCTGGAATGCGACACTTCTGTCACCTACACTTTGCCGGATCGGGAGTGTGCCCATTGAATACGCGATGGATTCCCGCAGGCGCGGCGGCGCTCGCCTTGTGTGTCGGGGCGTGCAGCTCGAAGCCGATGACGCCGGCGCGCCGCGGGCGCATCATCTACATGACGAATTGCGTGGTCTGCCACAATTCCGATCCCAGCCTGCCGGGAAGCCAGGGACCGGCAATCGCCGGCTCATCGCGCGCGTTGGTCGAGGCGCGCGTTCTCCACCTTTCGTATCCGCCGGGTTATACGCCCAAGCGCACGACGCACGCGATGCGCGCGTTTCCGCAGCTCAAGGGACACATTGACGACCTCACCGCGTTCCTGGACGAAGCGGCGAAGGCCGGCGCCAATTAAAGTCCGCGAAGGCTGGCCGGCGCGAAGGCCGGCCCTTGCTCGATCACGGCGCCGGCCCACGCGCGGGCGAAGAATCATCCGAGCGTTACAGCGATCACTATGATCTCGACGAACCAGAGGACGAACCCGGCGGTAACTACGCCGGGGATCGTGTCCAGGGGCTTTTTGGAGGCTCCCTGGGTACCAACCAGCGCATTCAGCTCGACCAGCAGAATGACGATCGCGGTCAGGATCGCCCAGCCGGCCAATCCGCCGGAAGTGGCTTCGCCGAAGAGATTGTAATGGCTGGCGCCGCCCATGAAGAAGAGCATCGGGATCGAGAACAGCGTATTGGTGCGAGAGGCCAGCGCGGCCCGGCGTCCCGCAGGCGCAGCCGCCGGATTGGCTGGGGCGCCGCCGGCGGTCGCGATCGCATTGGCGATGATAATCTTCTGGTTGGGCCAAATTACGAACCAGACGTTGCCCCACATGAACAGACCCATCACGCCACCGGTGAGGATCGCGACCGTCCACGGCGTGAAGCTCCAGTTCAGCCGAGATCCCCACCAGATGAGCAGATACGCGAGCCCGAAAATCACCGTGAACATCGCACCCCATCGAAACCACCACAGCGCGCGCGGAACCAGTTTCTGGATTGCGCCGCTCCGCACCGCCGGTTCGGTCTCGCCGAAGAACGGCGTCTGCACGAGGTTGAAGTAATAGAGAAGACCAATCCACGTGATACCCGCAAGGAAGTGACCCCATCGCAGCAGGATCAGGATTACGTCGATTCCGTTCAGGTCCATGACATCCTCCTTCCCAGACCCCCAACCAGAGGGCAGGCCATGATCAGATCGAGTTGACGAGCTTAATGGAAAGCACAATCAAGTTTTGGCGCCGCCGTCAAGGTATCGGAGCCAGGCGACCGGGGCAGCCCGGCGGCGCAGTTCCCGCGGCCGCTGCCGGCGCGAAGGTTGCGGCGGACTGTTTCCAGGCCAGCCGCGCCAGGGCGGCCTGACCGCGCCGGAAACTCGCGATCTGCACGCTGAACGATCGCGCTCTGCGGCGCGATCCGGGGTCAATCCGACCAATCCGCCGGAGCGAATGCCCCGGCCTGCCACATATTGTCATAGATACCTACTGATGGTAGCATTGGACCGCGGGGGTATCAGGAAGTTCGATGTTGGGGACTGCGGCAAGACACAATCGCCGACTGGGCCAGGTCATAACGCTGGTAGCGCTATCGATCACGGTCCTGATGGGACTCGCCGGGATGGCGATTGATGTGGGCTTCCTGTGGACTCAGCAGCGGGCGATGCAAACTGCCGCCGACGCCGCCTCAATAGCGGCGGTCACGGCGGCGCGAGGGGGCCAAAGCACCACCAGCGCCGCCCGCACCGCCTCATCGCTCAACGGCTTCACCAACGGCCAGAACAACGTGACGGTAACCGTCAACAATCCGCCGGCAAGCGGGACCTACTCGGGCAACAGCAACTATTACGAGGTCCTGGTCACGCAGCCGGTATCGACGTTCTTTTTGACCGTGCTCGGCTACAAGACGGTCAGCGTGACCGCGCGGGCCGTGGGCGGCGGCGTGACCGGACCCGCTTGCGTCTATGCCCTCGCACCCAGCCAGCCGGCGGCGATAAGCCTCACGGGAAACATCACCGTCAACGCGGCCTGCGGCATTCTGGACGATTCCAGCAGTTCGACGGCGCTGAGCGCGAGCGGCAATGGCAGCGTGACCGCGACTTCGATCGGCGTTGTGGGCAACTATACGACCAGCGGCACGATCACGCTGTCGCCCACCCCGAAAACCGGTATGGCGCCTGCCTCGGATCCCTTCGCCGGGCACGCCTCACCGACAGTTGCAACGTGCACGCAGGCCGCCACCACCAGCAGCGGCAGCTATTCCGAAAGCGGCATCAGTCAGACCGTAACCGTGCCGGTCGGCGTGTACGCCGGCGGTATCAGCATCAGCGGCATCAACAACGTCGTGACGTTCACTTCGGGCACGTACGGCAACGCCACCGGCAGCTCTGCCGCGATCAGCATCGGCGGGACCGGGGCAAACGTGACCTTCAACCCCGGCCAGTACCAGAACGGAGGAGGCACGGGCGCCAGCATATCGATCGGCGGCAACGCGACGACGACCTTCAACTCCGGGCTGTATACATTCTGCGGTCCGATCTCGATCACGGGAAACAACACCGTGACGCTGAGTCCCGGTCTGTACGCAGGCGGTATCTCGATTAGCGGCAATGCCCACATAACCTTCAACCCCGGCACCTACATCCTGGCCGGCGGCGGCTTTTCGGTTACCGGCAACTCGACCCTGACCGGCACCGGCGTGACGTTCTACAACACCTCCTCGACCAGCTTCGCCTACAAGGGGTTCAACCTTACCGGCAATGAAACGGCGAACTTCAGCGCGCCCACTTCCGGCTCGATGGAGGCGATGCTCTTTCTTCAGGATCGATCGGTCGCCTCGGGTTCCCCGGGCAGCACAATCGTAGGCAACTCCTCTTCAACCTTCGACGGAGTGCTCTACTTTCCCACCACCGCGGTGTCCTACAACGGCAACTCCAGCGTTTCCGGCTATACTGTGATCGTCGCCAGTACGATCACGGTCACCGGCAACTCTTCGATTACCCTGGGCTCCAACTACTCGTCGCTGGCCGACGGCGCGCCGATCAAGTCGAGCACGCTTTATGAGTAATGGCCATGTTCGAGATGGGGGCATCCCGCGGAGACGGCGTGCTTACGAGCGCGGTCAGAGCGCGGTCGAGATGGCCATGGGAGCCCTGGTTATGGTGGCCATTTTGCTGGTCTCGGCCGACTTCGGGCGGCTCTTTTACGTGAGTGTCGGCGTAGCCAGCGCCGCGCGAGCAGGTGCTCAGTACGGCTCGCAGAGCCTGGCCGCCGCCGCCGATTCATCCGGGATGGTCGCCGCGGCGAAGCAGGATGCCACCAATCTAACGACTCCCAGCGTGACGGCCAGCCAGTGCACCTGCCAGACCGGTTCGTCAGTGACGGTCTGTCCCACAAGCTACTGCACCTACAGCCCGGCGGGTACATACGTGCAAGTCACCGTGACGACCACGTTCAAGACGCTGATCAACTATCCGCTGATACCCTCCACCGCGACACTGACCCGGGAGGCGGTAATGGAGGTGCAGCAGTGATTGCGGTCTCCCCGGCGGCGCCCAAGAGAGCGCGGCGGCGTGGTCAGACGATGCTCGAATTTTCCATAGTCGCGATAGCTTTTTTTGTCACCCTCTTCGGAACCATGCAGATGGGCGAGGCGGTGTACTGTTACACCGCGGTATCCGACGCGGCCAGAGCGGCTGTTCGCTACGCTATCGTACACAGCCCGACCAGCGCCAACCCGGCAACGACCAGCCAGATCCAGCAGCAAGCGATCAATGCCGCGAGCGGCCTCAGTTCGCAGAATCTAACCGTCACTGTAACCTGGCCGGCCGACCCCAACGTCCCCACGAAGGATGATGCGCAGGTAGTCGTCTCCTACAAATTCAAGATGCAGATACCGCTGGTGCCGACGACCAGCGTAACCCTCACCAGCACTTCGCGGATGCTCGTCTCGCAGTAGTGGACGGCCGCCCGCGCGCGGCGCCCCGCGCGCTACTACCGTCCGGCACGCTCCGAGGTCCCGCCTCCGACCCGGCTCGCGTCAGGCAAGTTCCGCCCAGGCGCGAAACGTCACTTGTGACAGTGCCGCCTCGCCGGATAGCATTCCTATTTTGTGCCGCCTTTTGGTCTCGGCGGCGTGGATGGAAGAGTTTTGAAACGCGCCGTCTGCTGTTTCGCCCTCGCGGCATCGATCTGCACGGCGGGGGCCGCAGCGATCGGCGGGCCGGTCGATTCCTACGTGATTGCGCGTCCGGCGCAGAGCGCGGCCGCTCCGATCGTCATCGGATCATCGACTGCGGACACGACCCGGAACGGACAATCGTTCCTGACGATCGCGCTGCCCAATGGCGTAACGCCCGGGCAATTCCTGCTCGCGACGGTCGCGATCCAGACGCTGCTGAACGGCCCTGACGCTGGATTGGCCACCGTAACGATTCCGTCGGGATGGACCCGCGCCGGGCCCGATGTCGCTTGCGGGATCGATCTTCAGATGTCGATAGTCTTCCGGATCGCCGACGAAACCGACACCTCCGCGACCCAATACACCTGGGGGTTCCCGATGGCCGGAGAACCGGGAAAATTCCTCGCTTCCGGCGGTATTGCCGCTTTCTCGAACGTCGATACGGTCGCGCCGATCGAGGCCGTTTCGTCGCTGTGCACGATGGCCAGCGCGACCCTGACCGCGCCGTCGATCACATCGACGACGGACGACACTCTGGGCTTGCTGGCCTTTGGAATCGCTGGAGACAACTCGCTCTCAGGCGCGCCGGGCTATTCGCAGGTATACCAGCATGATCTTTCGTTCGTCGGTCCCGACATCCGGAATGACGCAGCCAACGCCCCGGTGAGTTCCGGAACGATGACCGGCGACCAGACCGAGACCGCCGAAAACGCGGGCGACAACATCGGCTATCAGATCGATCTGGCTCCTCCGGCGACTTCTACGCCGACGCCGACATCAACTCCAACCGGAACGCCGACTCCAACCGCCACTCCAACTCCGATCGCGACGCCAACGCCGACGGCGACATCGACGCCGACCCGCACTCCTGCGCCGACTCGAACTCCCACTCCGACGGCGACGGCAACGGCGACGCCGACCCGGACTCCGACGCCAACTCCCTCCCCTATTCCTACCCGGACGCCCACGCCGACCCCGACCGCAACACCCACGCCCACTCGAACTCCAAGGCCGACGCCGAGTCGCACCCCGACTCCGAAGCATACGGCCACGCCCACTCCGACCCGGAAGCCGACCCCCACTCACACGCGAACTGCCACGCCGACGCCAATCCGAACGCCGAGACCCTCACCGACTCCTGTGCAGCCGATCTTCGGCGGAACGCTGGTGATCTCGAACGCGGCAATAGAGTTCAGGAGGGTCGGCACCGACACCGGCCCCGTCGAGCACACGCTCAAAATCACGAACGTCGGCACCGGAGTTCTCAAGGGCGGCGTCAATTTGCAGCTGAGCCTGCCCTTCACCGGTTCAGGGGCTGGCCTCTTCAGCCTGGCGCACAACCAGACCTATGACGTTGGCGTTCAGTTCGCGCCCAGGTCGCCCGGACAGTTCAACGGGAATGTCGCCATCTCATGCACCGATCCGAATAATCCGTTCGTGAACGTGGAGGTGTCGGGCGTGGGCGTGGCCGGCCAGATAAGCGCGCCGAAGACGATCAGCTTCAAAAAGGTAGCCGTCGGCAAAACCAGTGCGAAGACCTTCAACATAACGAATACTCAGCTTGGCGTGCTGCACGGTTACGTGGATAGCAGCAGTCTGGCGAATACGGCGTTCAGCGTGATATCGGGGGCCGGCGGGTTCGCAATGGCAAAAGGCGTTAAGACCAGTATCACCGTTCAATTCGCGCCCACTGCGGCAATCGAATTTAACGGCGCACTGAAGATAACCAGCGACGACCCGAACAACGAGTCAGTGTCGGTCGATCTCATAGGCACGGGAAAATAACAACCGGGTACTATGGATTTCCGAAGAGTTAGCGCATCATTTCCCGGTACCTCTGCTCCGCCATCGGCATGTGTACGACCTCGAACTTCAATCGGTCTGGGCCCAGAAAATAGACTGCGTAGTAGCCGCCCGGTCCGAATGGGAATTCGCCGGGCCCGTCAAGGACTTCCGCGCCGAGCTCGCGGACCAGCCGGTGCACGGCATCGACCTGGTCATGTCGCTCGACGTTGAAGGCCACGTGATGAAGTCCGGGTTCGTAAACCTCGAACGGATGCTCCGCCAGACCCGGCTTCGCCTGCCAGATGTTGAAGGCCGTGCCGTTGGCGCCATTGATGTTGACCGTCAGCTCGGAACCGCTCTGGCTCCGAAAGACGTCCCCGACCGCGTATCCGAGGAACCTCAGCAGCGGCTGGAAGAACTTGAGGGACTCACGGAGATTGCTGACCGTGATCGAAACGTGATTGATCGATCCATGCAGCATGTCGAATCCTCGCCTGGTTGCCTGCTCAACTGCCGCGGCCGCTAACAGCCACGTTGACCGCGCGATGGAGCGGATCGTTGCTGGTCAACTTGATCGTGCCGCCGAACGAGCCTTTGATAGCCGGCGTGAATCTCACGTTTACCACCACGATACCCCCGCTCGCGAGGCTGAATCCGCCGACTCCCGCGAGCGCCTTGAACGGCGCGCCGAGCTTGCTCACACCGACGTTGCCGGTCAGCGGCGCCTGCCCGGTGTTCCTTATCCTGAGCGTGAGCGTTTTGGAAGCGTGCGCAACGACGCTCCCGAAATTGAGCGCCGCAGGCGTCACCGCCAGGACGGGAACCCCGATATTGAGCGCGGCCCAGCTCGGGTCGGCGTAGAATGCCGGCGGCTTGAGGAACGCTTGAAGCCCAGTCCCGTCCGCATTGACTACCCATACGCCCTGCGACGTGCCGGCCGGATCGGAAACCGTAAAGTACAACTTCTGACTATCCGCCGACCACCTGGGCAGTACGAAAGCATAGGTTTGCGTGGCAGGCACTACATCATGCTCGTTCGAGCCGTCGCTGTCGATCGCCTCTATCGCGAACGTGGTAGTGGTCGTGTAGAGGTTCCTGTTGTCGATGACTTCGCGAACGAACGCCACCTGGCAAGCGGACAATTCTTGTGCGTCGGCGGCTCGAGCGGCAGTCCCCCGGCCTGCAATCCGGTCATGACGGCGCCGCGCGTTCAGCATACGGCGACCCGATTGAACGACGGCAGAGTGCTGGTCGCAGGCGGCAAATTTCGGTGCTCAGATCGGCAAATAATGAGCCGCCCGCGATTAGCACCCTGCCGTCTCCGAGCAACGTGCTGGTCTGGAAGGAACGAGGCTCATTCATGCTTCCGGCGGCACTGAATTTGCCGGTCGCCGGATCGATCCGGGCACCGGTCAGTTCTCGTGCGTTAGCGGTCAGACCGGAAGTTCTTCAGCATGGCGGCGCCGTCATGACCGCGATCCTGTTCGGCGCAACGGCAACGCTGCTCGGCGACGGCATGAATGCGAAGGTGTTGATAATGGGCGGATATATTCTGAACGCATTCGGGCAGATCGAGCCGCAGGACACCGCCGAAATCTTCGATCCCGCAGGCAATAGCGGCCAGGGAAGCTTCACGCCGACCGATAACATGACGACCGCCCGCACCTTCCAGACCGCAACCCTGCTCGGCGATGGATCCGTCCTGATCGCCGGTGGGGAGGGAATCAACGCGGCGCTGGCCACCGCGGAACTGTTCACGCCGCCGCCTTAGGCGGCCCGCGCCGGAGCTACTTGTCGGTGCGGAGCTCGATCGTGTTGCCGTCGGGATCGAGCACCCATAGCTGGCGCCGGCGCCCATCCCGGACGGCGCTTCCAGATACTCGATTCCGAGTTCTTTCAGCGTTGCCCTGGTCGCGTCGAAATCTTCGACTTCGATCGCGAGATGGGGCCCGAGCGGATCGATCTTGCGGCCGTGATTCTCGCTGCAGATCAGGTGAATCGCGTTATCGCCGATCCCGTACCAGGCGCCGCCGAAACCGAAATTGGGACGTGGGATCGTCTTCAGGTTGAGGACCCCCTCGTAGAAGTGCCGGGACTTCTCGAGGTTGCTGATTCGCAGCCCGGCATGGCTGAAAGCCCGTGGCTTGATCATGGTCGCGCTCCTCCCTACGAGCGTTCAATTTAGGGCGAGAATAGACTTGACGCACCAAGCCCCAATCGCTATGATTAGAGCATGAAGACAGGACAGCTTGGAATACCGAAGACCTTACAGGCTGCGATCCGCTACTTCAGCGATCCCGACAACTGTTTGAGTTTCGCGGTTGCTCTCCGCTGGCCGGACGGCGTGACTTGCCCGACCTGCGGAAGCAATAACCTGTACTTTCTCGCGACGCGCCGGATGTGGAAGTGCAAGACCAAACACTCGACCAACAACAGTTCAGCGTCAAAGTCGGGACCATCTTTGAAGATTCGCCTATCCCGCTGGATAAGTGGCTCACCGCGATGTGGCTGTTGGTGAACTGCAAAAACGGTGTCAGTTCATACGAGATTCATCGCGCGATCGGCGTGGGCCAGAAGACCGCGTGGTTTATGAATCATCGGTTGCGCATGGCGATCCATACTGGCTCGTTCGATAAGCTCTCCGGCGAAGTCGAGGCCGACGAATCTTTTATCGGGGGCCTCGCGCGGTTCATGCACGCCGACCGCCGTGAGGCCGCAATCAAGGGAACCGGCGGCGCGGGCAAAACCGCAGTTATGGGGCTGCTCGAACGCCACGGCCCGGACGGGCATAGTCGCGTCCGAACCAAAGTCGTGCCGAACGTGCGACGCGGAACCTTGCACGGCGAAATTCGCGAGAATGTGGAACCGGGAAGCGAAATGTTCACGGATGCGCTTCGCAGCTATGAGGGCCTCGAACCTGATTACGTCCACAACGTCATCGATCACGCGGAGCGATACGCGGACGGCAAGATTCACACGAACGGCATGGAAAACTTCTGGTCGCTGTTGAAGCGTGGCATCAAGGGAACCTACGTCAGCGTCGAACCATTTCACCTTTTCCGCTATCTGGACGAACAGGTGTTCCGGTTCAACAATCGAAAGACGGACGATGGCAACCGATTCATCGGCGCGATGAGCGGGTTCGCGGGAAGCGCCTCACCTACAAGCAGCTAACGGGCAAGGCGGAAATCGCCGCACAGACCGCACCGTGAAAGTCGCGGCAGGCACGCGGCAATCGGAACCGAGTCAAGCCGCCCCGGACTTTTTTCGTGCGGCCCGCCGCTCCGCGCGCTCGCGATGCCACTTCTCGTCCTCAGCTTCGGCTTCCTTTTTCGGAACCCCGAAAATGGCCTTAGCGAATTTCGCGAAGCGCTCAAATGCTGGCGGTTTGGGGGTTTTGGACTTCAATTCAAGCTCGCCTCCCTCGATGTTCGGCGGATCGACAGGAAGTAAATCGTTTCCGCATCAAACGTATAGAAGAGCACGACCGGCGTGATTCTGTCTTCATCAATCACCGGCAAGAACCACACTGGCGTATCAGGGGCGGTGGTGACAAGACTTCCGATCTTGGGGTTACGGGGAAGCGCCCATTCCGCCGCCTCTATGAAATCGTCGGCCTCGCGTGCGTCTGCCTTCAAGTCTCGTAACTCATGCTCGAAGCGGTGAGTCTTTATGATCGTCCGCAACGGGCACGTCCGTTACTTCAAACCCGAGCCCGACAGCACTTCCTTGGCGAACTTCCGCAAATGACGACCCTGTGCTTGTTCCCGCGCGGTTGGTTTCCTGGCGCCAATCAACACGATGCTGTATGGAATCGTTTCGCCCAATTCGGCGAGCTGCCAACCCAAAAAATCGTGGGACTTGTCGCTGATGTCGGTCGCGCTCATCTGCCGGAACCGATGGATCGTCTCATCGATTAGGGCGACCTCCGGGCCGGAGAAGAGGGCCAGTTTTGGTTCTCGTTTCGCCAGCGTTCGGATTTGACGGAAGCCGCCGAAAGTTTCCTCGCGCACGATAATGTCTCCGGCTTTCTTCATTCGCTCTACGACAGGCCGAAGACGGCGCGGCGCCGGCCCGTGTTCTAGTCGCTGATATTCCTGACCCGTGATGGACTTGCCGAACCGCAGATATGCCATAAAGTCGGCATAGAAAAGCAATTTGTTTAATTTGATTGCACCGTAGTATCGGTCGCCTTCGGAAAGGAACGACAGGTACACGATCAGTTCTCTCAGCTTCTCGTCATCGGACTGCGAATGTCTTTTGGTGGGCATATTTGGGTCTAGGGCGACAAAAGAGCGAAATACTCTACGGCTTGCGCCTTTAGGTGTCCTCGCTACCAAATATGGGGGGCTTTGAAACCAGCGAGCATCTTGCTACAATTGCAAACGCCCTGTCGATCATGACATCGCAGGGCGTTTGGTTTCTTTACCGGCTCCGTCAAGGGTTGCCGGGATTATGGCGGTTGTTCTTCTTGGTCGAAGTTCAGCCTACCAAATCCCCCTGCTCTTGACAAGCCCCTTTGCCGATTTCTTCGGAAATCGCGATGCGGAGGTTTGTCCGATGGAAAGCAGAGAGGGATGGAGGGAGGGTCGGGGCGAACTGGCTCGGTCTTCCGCTTCAAAAACCACATTGGCGCTTGACTTCATTAGCGAACGGTTCCTCATTTTTCAGGCAATAGTCGCCGAACAGGTGAAACCACTTCTTGCCGTCATAGCTCACATCGATGTCGTGATCCGTAATATTTTCAACGTGGCGACCAAAAAGTACCCAAGATTCATCGTTGCGACGAACATACTCTGGGTCTTTATAACAATTACGTGCCGACCGGCGCTTGCCACCATTGTCGTTGCGCTCATCGACAATCAGCATCATCGCCTCATTGTTGCCGCCGATAGTTTGGTTGTCACGAGTGTAAGCGGCAAACGAAACGACAGAACGCATGAATGCAAAATCTTTGAAACGTCGGATTGTGGTTTTGCGCTCAAGGGAAACCGCGGTCTCTATGGAACGCCCGACGTGCCCGCGTTCGACGTTCCGAGCCTCGCTGAACAAGCCTGCAAGCAGCCTGGAGACTTGCACCAAAGGGCCGACGCATTCCTCGATATCGCGGCCAAACCAGTCGGTCGGATGCTCAAGTTTCTCTATCGATACCCGGAAGTGTACGCGGATAAAATCAGAAGAGATTTCTTGGACGTCCTTTTTGTTGGGGTCAACGACGGGCGGCTGGCATTCTTCATTCGCGGATTTCGTGCCGCGAGTGACGGCAGCATTTCCGAATACAGAGGGAAACCTAAGTATAGTCAGCGCACACCGTACACAATTGGTGGCACCGACGAGGGAACTAAGGCGATTGATGACTATATGATCGCGAACAAAGATTGGGACAAAGGCGATCTCGCGGTCGTGGCGAAGCAATTCGTTGAGAAAGCAATCCAAGCCGATCCTGACAACATTGGACCACCCGTCTCCGTTTTGGAAATCGACCAAGAGGTTATGCGTCCCGACCGTTTTAGCGCGCGCTGGATTGGTGATCCTGGCGCGTGCAAAACCGACAGTCAAAAAAAGAGCGCAAACCCAAATTGATACGTAACGCATTTTGACCCTCGCTTGCCTTGCGGGCGAATTTCTGACAGTCCTCTGTCAGGGCAAGCGCGGGTCGCGCGTCCAAACGGAAGATACGGGCGGTCAGTCAACCTCTGGCAAGGTTGGACCGCTCGTTTATTTTTGGCCTAGCCTGTCACGTCAGGGCCAGTATTGCACGCTTGGTGCGTCAGGTCTATTATCGCCCAATTTAGGGCAGAAATCCTAAGTCCCGCGCATCCGCCGTTCCACCACTCTCGCGTGATAGTAAATTTTATACCCTTTCAGGGCCAGCCGCCTGGTCAGCGGTCGAGCGGGCCTCCGGTGCGGGTGTGGCCCTTGACTCTCTGGATCAGGCCGCGCCGGGTCAGCTGAAGGTCTCTCACCTGGGGCGCGGGCTTGCCGGACAGAATCTCGCGCAGCCGCGCATCCCACTGGACGATGCGCCGCGTGTCCCAAAGACCGGGCGCCCGGCGACCCAGGAGCGGCCAGGTACTACGAGCGAGCCAACGTGAATTGGAGCGCGTCGATCAAGAAATGTACGCTCATTGCAGCGCGAAGGTTGCCACGCCAGTTGACCAACAACGCAATGAGAAAGCCGAGCACGGAACCGTTCACAAACAAGAATAACGGTTGGTACACCCCGCCGTGCATGTAGGCGAACAGTAGAGATTGTACGATCATCGCTGGCCATAAACCGATCAGCGCCGCCAGGAATCTCAGAAGCAGTCCGCGATAGATCGTCTCTTCACAAACAGCGGCGGTCGGCGCTACGACGAGCAACATGAACCAACGCTCGAAGTGAGTCCGAGGGAGGCTCGGAAGCAGGGGCCGCTTCACTGATGATGTCTGGACGGGCGTTAGAATAATGGCCGCCGCCAACACCAACGCTACTGCGATCAGCACGATCAGAATCCTGGGCCGTGGCGGCTGGAGTCCGATAGCGCGAGCCCCGGCGCCGCTTAAGACCAAGCACGCGATTATGACCAGCGCGACTGTCCATTCAGCGACGACGACAGTGCTCCAGAAAATGAAGAAATAAGCATGATCGTTGAGGTGGAAGAGCGGGCTAACGAAGGGCAGCGCTCCCATGACGCTGCCGAAGATCGGGTGAAGTACAGCAATCACAAAGGCCAGCCAGAGCCAACGCGATTTGATCGTGAGACCTTCGATCATGCGTGAAGCTCCCCGGAGCCGCCGAGCCGGACACTTTTCTGTCTCCGGCTTCGGGTTGTCTGATTCAGAATAACGTAGTTCTGGTTCGGAAAAACCGGCGCCGAACTGCCGCCAGACTCTTGCGGGTGCCGGCCTTGACTCTTCACACGGCGCCAGCGACGGGAATCACGCTGGATGCGCTCGCTCTCAGGGCGAGTAGTTCCGCGATGCGGATTTGAGGGCGGGCAATACCTCGGCCCGAAGGAAACCCATCGCCTGCGCCATATCGGAAGGCGCCGTGTCGGCGCCGGCCGACGATCACGAAGCGATCGAGGCCAAGCTTCAGAAGCGGTTCGAAGCGTCTCACACAATAGGAAGGGGATCCGGCGATCGCGAATCTCTCGATGAAGGCCGCCTCGAGGAGTTGCGCATGTGAAGCGTCGCCGCGGGCGTGGCGTGACATGTCGTAGGTTTGCCCGACTTTGCGGACTACCTCGCGATCCTCGGAGCTCATGCCCTGCGACGCACTGCGCGACATTCCGGAGAAATGGGCGAATATGGCGATCGTCCCGCGCGCCATCGCCCGCGCCCGCTCGGCATCCGGATGCGCGACGAGGTTTATAAAGGCGCCCAGCTTCAAGGTCGAAGGATCGAGTCCCGCCTGTTTGCGGCACTGGCGTGCGTAGCCCACAGCCCAGCCGATCCGTTCCGGGTCGGCGCCGACCCCGAAGGTTATTGACTCGGCCACCCGGGAGGCCATCTCGACTACGCGGGGCCCGGTCGCCGCAACGTCGAGCGGCACCTTCGGCATCTGGCCGCGCGCGATCCACTCGTTGCGGGATCGGTATCCGTTGTCGAGGGTGACTTCCTCTCCGCGAAGAAAGCCCTGGACCTGGGAAATGTAGCGCTCGAAATCCTTCGCCGAGGGCGCCGCTTCCCCGATCTTCGTCACGGCAGAATCACCCCGGCCTATGCCGAGCAAGGCCCGTCCGCCGGATTCCGCCTGCACTGTCGCAATCGCGGACGCCGTCACGGCAGGATGCCGCGTCACGGGGTTGGTGACCGTGGTACCGAGCTTCAAGGTCGCGGTCGCGTGGGCGGCTACGCACAGAGCAGAGTAAGGGTCTCCCGCCAGGTTCTGCGTATCGGTGATCCCGATACCGTCGAAGCCGGCTTCCTCGGCCATCCTGGCGAGCTGCGTGAAAGCTCCGGCGATCGGAAAGACGATCGTCCAGAATTCAGGCGGGAACTGAGGTTGGCTCCGCTCATTCATCGCAAAGACCTCTTCATCGGCCAAGGACTTTCCGTGCTGAGTCTCCGATCATTCGAACGCGTTCTCGCCGGTAATCTCGCGGCCGAGAATCAAGGTGTGGATGTCGTGTGTGCCCTCGTAGGTGTTGACCGTTTCGAGGTTGAGCATGTGGCGGATTACCGGGTATTCGTTGACGATTCCGTTCGCGCCGAGGATATCGCGGCAGACCCGCGCGATATCGAGCGCCTCGCCGACGTTGTTGCGCTTGGCGAACGAGACGTGCTCGGGATGCGCCTTGCCTTCGTCCTTGAGCCGCCCGAGCCGCAGGCAAACCATCTGAGCCTTGGTGATCTCGGTGAACATCCTGACGAGCTTTTGCTGCACGAGCTGGTATCCGGCCAGCGGACGCGAGAACTGCTTGCGCGACTTGGCGTACTCCAGAGCACATCGATAGCACGTCCGCGCGGCGCCAATCGCGCCCCATGCGATCCCATAGCGGGCCTGCGTCAGGCAGGCGAGCGGCGCCTTAAGCCCGCGCGCCTCGGGTAGCCGCGCGCTGTCGTCGAGGCGCACGTCTTCCAGCACCAACTCCGAGGTTATCGACGCGCGCATCGAGAACTTGCCCTTGATGTCGTGCGCGGAAAATCCGGGCGTGCCCTGGTCGATGAGGAAGCCGGTTATGCCCTCATCGACCTTGGCCCAAAGAATCGCCACGTCAGCGATAGTTCCGTTAGTGATCCAGCGCTTGGTGCCGTTGAGGACCCATCCGCGACCGTCGCGGCGCGCGCGCGTTTCCATCCCGCCCGGGTCCGATCCGTGGTCGGGTTCCGTCAGCCCGAAGCATCCGATCAGCTTGCCGCGCGCCATCTCCGGCAAGTAGCGTTGCTTCTGTTGCTCCGATCCGAACGCATAAATTGCGTACATCGAGAGCGCGCTCTGAACCGATGCGAACGAACGCAGACCCGAATCGCCCGCCTCCAGCTCCTGCATGATCAGGCCGTAGGCCACGTTGTTCATCCCGGCGCATCCGTAGCCCTTCAGATTCGCGCCGAACATGCCGAGCTCCGCCATCCGGGGTACGAGGTTCATCGGGAAGGATTCAGCGGCGAAGTGACGCTCGATATCGGGCAGCACTTCGCGATCGACGAACTGCTTTACGGTTGCGCGGGTCATTTTCTCTTCGCCGGAGAGCAGGTCGTCGAGGGCGAAGAAGTCGATATCGTTGAGCAATTCAGACATGATCCACTCTCCTCACGCGCGCCTTTCTTCCCGGTTCCGGCGAAGCCGTGCGAGATCTCCGGCCATTCGCAAAGCTACTAGTTGCCTCCCCGATGGCTATCACATAGCCTTATACAAGAGCTAACCGCGATGCATATCGAAACGCTGAAGGTCTTTTGCGACATTATCGAAAGCGGCAGCTTTTCTTATGCCGCTTCGCAAAATTTCGTGACCCAATCGGCGGTTAGCCAGCAGGTCCGAAGTCTGGAGGACAAGTACGATTGCCGATTGATAGAACGCGGACGCGCCGGAGTCAAACCGACCCCCGCCGGGCAGATTCTTTACAACGCCAGCAAGGAGATCGTCCGGCGGTTCGTGGAGCTTGAGAATCGGCTGCGCGAGATAGGGTCGGTGGTCGCAGGATCGATCCGGGTCGGCACCGTGTACAGCGTCGGCCTGCACGAGCTGCCGCCCTACCTGACCGAATTCCTGCGCAACTTTCCCGCCGTCAACGTCCACCTCGAATACCTGCGCTCGAACAAGATTTACGAAGATCTGATCGAGGGGAAAATCGACCTCGGGGTCGTTGCCTATCCGGCCAAGCGCAGCCAGATCGTGACGATCGCGTTCCGCAGTGACGAGCTTGTGCTGGTAGTGCCGCCCGACAATCCGCTGGCCAAGCAGAGCAAGGTCAGCTTCGGGCAACTCGGCGGCCAGAAGTTCGTCGGCTACGAGCGCGACATCCCGACCCGCAAGGCCGCCGACCGTATCCTGCGAGACCACGGCGTGAAGCCCGTGTACACGATGGAGTTCGACAATATCGAGACCATCAAGCGCGCGGTCGAGATCGGGCTTGGAATCGCGATCGTGCCCAAGCTTACGGTGGACGTCGAGATTGCGCGCGGCTCGCTCAAGATGCTGGATTTCCAGGAAGGTTCGTTCCAGCGCCCGCTTGCGATCGTGTACAAGCGCGGACGCGAGCTGTCGCCAGCCGTCAAGAGATTTATCGATACGCTGACGGCCACCCATCCCCCTGCGTCAGGCCGGACAGAAAAGGCCGAAAAAGCCGATCGCGCCGACAAGGCAGAGCGCGCGGAACGAACCGAGCGCCCTCACGACGGCAACCGGGCCGACCGCGGGGAGAAAGCCGAAAAGTCCGCGTAGGCCGACTTTGCCGCACAGGCTTGAGCCTTTCCCCCCACATCTATCAAAGCGGCGGACGTTGATAGCCGCCGAGTTCGGCTTCCAGCGCGCGCGCTACCGCCAGTACGGTTTCCTCCTCGAAGGCGCGTCCCACGATTTGCACTCCGATCGGCAGCCCCTCGCGGTCGCGTCCCGCCGAAACGACCGCGGCCGGCAGATTCGCCAGGTTCACCCACGTGCAAGGCCATCCGGCCTGGTAGATCGAATAGCTTCGTCCTTCCATTTGCGATTCGACAGCGCCGTGCGGGAATGCGGTCGTGCAGAACACGGGGCAGATGACTATCGGGTAGCGCTCCATGAAACCGGCGAGCTGGGCGCGATAGACGTCGCGCGCGATTGAAATCTTGAAGAACTCGGACGCCGCTAGATCGGGCATCGGAGCGAGCATTTGATTGCGCAGCCGCTCGCGCGAGAGCTTGATGTTTTCGCCGAGCGCCTGGATTATTCCCTTGTTGCCGTCGGCTGTCAGGTATTCCATCCAGACTACGGCGGCGTTCTCGACCGGCGGGGTCTTCTCGTCAACGCCGACGCCGATTTTCTGAAGCGCGCGAGCCGCCAGCTCGGTCGCGGCCTTTATTTCCGCGGCAACCGGCATTGGCCCGCCGCTGGTGAACACCGCGCATCGAAGCCGCTTCAGGTCAACCGCCTCGGGATTGGCTTCCGTGGACGGCGCAGTATGCGGCGATCCCGGATGGGTCCCGCGCAGGATGTTGTAGGCGAGCGTCAGGTCGTCCACGAATCTCGCCATCGGACCTATCACCCCCATCTCAGCGAACGGCGGCGCCGCGCCGTCGAATCCTGAAGAGGGTCCGAACAGATGACCGATCGGCGGTATCGTACCCCATCCCGGTTTCAATCCCACGACGCCGCAGAAATGCGACGGCACCCGAATCGAGCCGCCGATATCGGAGCCGAGCCCAAGCGCCGAGAAGCCGGCCGCCAGGGCCGCGGCCTCGCCCCCGCTCGAACCGCCGGGCACGCGGTCGAGGTTCCATGGATTGCGGGTCGGACCGAAGACCGGATTATCGCAATCGTAATCCATCGCCATCTCGGGAATGTTGGTCTTGGCGATCACGACCGCACCCGCGGCCCGCAGGCGCGCCACCGTCGGCGCGTCACGGTCGGGCACGTGATGCTCGTTGATCTTCATTCCGTCGGTTGAGCGCACCCCGGCGGTCGAGATCGCGTCTTTGATCGTGATCGGCAATCCTTCGAGCGGCCGCCCTTCGCCCTTTGCGGCCAGCCTGCGGTCGGATTCCTCGGCTTCCTCGAGCGCGCGTTCCTCAACCAGCGTCACGATCGCGTTGAGCTTGTGGTTTATGGTCTCAATTCGCTCGAAGAACGCCGAGACCATCTCGATGGAAGAAACCTCGCGGGCGCGCAACAGAGCGATCAGCCGGCGCGCGGAGACAAAACAAAGTTCATCAGCGGTAGCCATGGGACACCTCCAGGACTCGGCGGTCGTCGCTACGCTCAGCTTCAGAATGACAGGAGGGGCTGCCCTGGTCTAGAAAACCTGGCTGGCAGTGGCTGATTCGCCAGCGTGCTGGTTCAGGAAAAAGTCTTGCGCAGCGCTTCGCGGTCGAAACCCGCGACGATCCTTTCGCCCGCGATCACCAGCGGCCGTTTCATCAGGCGCAAATCTTCCGCCATCAGCTTGATGGCCTGCCCGGCGGTGAGCTTCTGCGGATCGAGTCCCTTCGCTTTGAACGCCGGGCTCTTGGGATTGAGGAACGCGCGCGGGTCGCGGCCCTTGAAGATATCGGCAAGCTCGGCGGCACTCAGCGGCGTCTTCGCGTAATCGCGCTCGTCGAGTTCCAGCTTCAATTCGTCACGCAAGAAACCTCTTGCGTTACGGCAGGTGGTTCATGTCGAGCGCCAGAGGAAGCGGATTTTCTTCATCGATGCCCTGGCCTATTCGACGCTCTTCTCGGTGGTGCCTGCCACCGGTCCGGTGCCCTTATCGATCGGCTGCGGGGAGGCTCCCGAAGCCGGCGGCGTCGCGGGCGTTCCGGAATCGGGCGCCGCGCCGAAAGTTGGCGCCGATGCAATTGGCGCCCCGTTCAATACCGACGCCGGTCCCGTGGCGGGCGGCGATCCTGTCGCAGCCGACGCGGCCTTCGGAGCCTCAGGTGCGGTCTCGGTCGGGCCGCTGAAGTTCCACGACTGCTTGCCCTGGATCATGCTCGGCGTCACGACATAGTCCCCGCCCAGCGCGCTTCGCCATACGGTGTCCGCGACCTGGGTATTGCCCCCGGTCAGCGCCCACGTACCGGCGCCGCAGACTCCGCCCAGCAACGCATACACGAGCTTGGCCGGTATGTAAGGAACGTTGGCCAGCACGGCGAGCGCGCCGAAGCCTGCGCCGCTCCAGTTGACTCCGCCCTCGCTCGGTTGAGCGACCTGCGTCTGCGCGGTCTGAGCCAGCATCGGCGATGGCACCGCGATCAGCAAAGCAACCGCAAGCATTATCAATGAAAATCCAAACCGTTTTGACAACATCCTCCGCCTCCGACTCCCAAAGAGTTATTCGGTCCTTACAATTATATCTTTTGGCAGCAGCTCGAGCAGATAGCGAAAGGCGCGTTCGAGATAATCGCTATCCTTGGATTCAAGAGTGACCTTCACCCGGTATTCGGGGTTGCTCAGCTTCGGATAGGAGCCGAGCAGAAGCTCGGGGAAACGCGCGAGGCATGAATTGAGATGCTCCGCGATAGCGCCTTCGCCGGCGCTGGTATAAATCGCACGTGAGTAGTACGGGTCGGCGGCGAATCGGCCCATCAGCGCCGCCAGCTTGGCCTCGAAGATCTGCGGGATTCCCGGCAGGATGTACACGTTCTCGACCTGGACGGTCGGGAACCATCGGTCGCCCTCATGATTCAGCACCGCGCCCTCGGGCACGTCGGCCATCTTGAGCCCTGCCGCGTTCACGCGCTCGAAGTGCTTATGAATGATGCGACTGAGCTCGGGGTCGCGAACCAGTTTGCGGCCGAACGCCTGCGCCACGCCTTCCATCGTGACGTCGTCGTGAGTGGGCCCGACGCCGCCGGAAGTGAGCACCAGATCGAAGGAAGCGGCGCAACGTGCGACTTCTTCCGCGATCGCGTCGAGTTCGTCGGGCACAACCGCGATCCGCCTCAGCGCGACGCCCGCCTTGCGCAACTCGGAGGCAGCAAAGAAGGCATTGCTGTCCTGAACTTTGCCGGAGAGAATCTCGTTACCCACAACAACCAGGGCGCAACTGCGCTCTCGCATAGGTGCCCCGTTTTCCCCAAATCCCAACCGCCATTATTCCAGCCCAGGGCCACCTCCGGCAAGGCAGTATCGGAAACGGGCCGGCGGGGTCATTTTGGCGTCGAGGGGCTCTTGTCACTGAGGGCACCGTGCCAGATTTCTGTCATCCTTGAGGCGAGCACAGCGAAGCCGAAGGATGACAAAAGCCGCAGCGCGGAAAGAGCAGCCCCGATCCGCATGAAAGGTAGCAACCACGGCGAGCCCCGAACCGCCTCGATGCGACCCTACGGCCCCGCTTGCTCGATATCGGCGGCCTGCGATTTTAGGAAGGCCTTCAGGCGCCGCTTGAGGCGGCTTTCGATCTGCCGAACGCGCTCGCGGCTGATCCCGAAGCGTTCGCCGATCTCCTGAAGGGTAATCGGCTCCTCGGCCAGCAGCCGGCTGCGGAAAATCTCCAGCTCCTTGTCCTTCAGCGTGCTCTCGAACTCCCCGACCTTTTCCTTCGCGAAGCTTCGCCACTGCGAGCCGGCCGTCATCTCCTCCGGACTGCGCGAGGTATCCGGAATCGAATCCATCAGGCGTGCGTCGCCGTCGATGCCGACGGGCTGGTCGAGCGAAACCTCGCTCTGCGCCATCCGCTCCTGCATCTCGCGGACTTCGCTTTCCTTGACCCCGATTCGCTGAGCCAGCAGCCGCGGCTGCGGCGCAAAGCCCTCCGCCTCAAGCCGTTCGGTCTCCTTCCTGAGATTGAAGAACAGCTTGCGCTGCGCCTGGGTGGTGCCGATCTTCACCAGCCGCCAATTGTTGATCAGATAGCGATAGATATAGGCGCGCACCCACCAGACCGCATACGAGGGAAAGCGGATTCGCCGATCGGGATTGAAGTGCTTCACGGCCTCCATCAGGCCGAGGTTTCCCTCCTGAATCAGGTCGAGCAGGTTCCGCGACGCGCGCGCGAATTCGTTTGCGATTTTGACCACCAGCCGAAGATTGGAGGTGACCAGCTTGTAGGCGAGATCGTAGGCGCGCCGTGGATCGTCCTTCTCGGCGAGCTTGTAGTCCCTGCTGATCTTCTCTTCTTCCTCGCGCGACAGGATTGGAAAGCGCCGTATGTCTGCGAGATAGCGGCTTAAGGGATCGAGCGGGACCAGTCCGCCGCGGTCGCCGCCGTGTGGTTCTTGCGAGTCGGCGTCGGACGAAGCTTCGGCAGCCTCGGCCTCGGCAGGTTCACCCTCGGTAGTCTCGCCGGCATCCAACGGTTCGGAGGCTTCGACAAGCTCCGAATCGCGAGCAGCTGGCACGACCTCTTCGGGGTCGGCGAGCTCCGGCACAATCGCCACGTTGGATCGCGGCCGCGCGCGATCCCGAGGCTCACTGCGCTTCTTGCGGCGGGTATTGCGAATCTTGTCGGCCACCTGAAAGTCTTTCGCAGCCACCCGGATTCGCTGCGTGAAACCCTTGTCCCGAGCTCTCGAAGGATCGGGCCGCTTTCCTGTTCTCTCCGCCCATCCACGGGGAGACGATCGCGGGGCGGAAGCGTCCCCACCGGGGCGGAAGCGCGGCCCGAAGTGAAAAAGCCTACTCGGGCTTCGGCTGTTCCAGGATGACTTTGCCGGCCGCGATCTCGCGCAGCGCCGTGACGACTTCCTTGTTATCGGAGTCGACCAGCGGACGGCCTCCCTTGAGAAGCTGCTTGGCGCGGCGGGCCGCTCCCAGCACGAGCTCAAAACGATTATCGACCTTATCGAGACAATCTTCGACGGTTATTCTTGCCATTCTCCTATGATTTTCCGGCGATGCTCGCGCGTTGTCAACGCACTGGTTGGCGGCGGGTGGCCGGATGTGGCAATAGAGTTCGAGAGTCTAGCCGACTGACTCCGAGGATGCGTTCGTGAAGGTCAAAGCCGCCGTAGCCCATAAGTCCGGACAACCCCTGCAGATTGAGGAGGTCGAACTCGACGGCCCGCGAAAAGGCGAGGCGCTGGTCGAGATCAAAGCGACCGGGGTGTGCCACACCGACGCGTACACTCTCTCGGGTGCGGACCCCGAGGGGCTGTTCCCTGCGATCCTCGGTCATGAGGGCGCCGGCGTCGTGGTCGAAACCGGTCCTGAGGTGGCTTCGCTCCGGCCCGGCGATCATGTCATTCCGCTCTACATCCCGGAATGCCGCCAGTGCAGGGCCTGCCTGTCGGGCAGGACCAATCTCTGCACCGCGATCAGGGAAACGCAAGGGCGGGGCGTGATGCCCGACGGTACGAGCCGGTTTTCGATTCGCGGCGAAAAAATCCATCACTACATGGGCACCTCGACCTTCTCCAACTACACGATAGTGCCGGAGATCGCGCTGGCCAGGGTGCGCGAGGACGCGCCCTTCGAGAAGATCTGTTACATCGGATGCGGCGTAACCACCGGAATCGGCGCGGTGATCAACACCGCGAAGGTACAGGTCGGCGATCGGGTAGTCGTATTCGGACTTGGCGGAATCGGACTGAATGTGGTTCAGGGCGCGAGACTTGCGGGCGCGGGGATGATCGTTGGAATCGACCTCAATCCCGCGCGCCGCACGATCGCGGAGAAGTTCGGCGTCACCCACTTCGTCAATCCGGCCGAGCTGCGCACCGACCTGGTCGCACACCTGATCGACCTGACGGCCGGGGGCGCCGACTTCGCGTTCGAGTGCGTGGGCAACGTCACCTTGATGCGGCAGGCGCTGGAATGCTGCCAGCGCGGATGGGGCACCTGCGTGATAATCGGCGTCGCGGGCGCCGGCCAGGAAATCTCGACGCGCCCTTTCCAGCTGGTCACAGGACGCACCTGGAAGGGCACCGCGTTCGGCGGCGCCAGAGGACGGCGCGACGTGCCGCGAATGGTCGATTGGTACATGGATCGGAAGATCAACATCGATGATCTCATAACCCACCTGATGCCGCTCGAACGGATCAATGAGGCATTCGACCTGATGCGCGAGGGAAAATCGATCCGGACGGTGATCACATTCGCGTGATCGGAGCAGAGCAAACTAATTTAGCTAAGCCAGCCTACCCGCTCTCCCCCAACGCGCCGGATTTGAAGCATGGAAGCGTGATCGCCACGCCCGCGCTTTTTGATGATACCCTTTGGAATCATTGCCAATTTGTGGATCAGTTCGGTTGCACCGCTCGTGCGTTGAAATCGGGCAGGACGTTTGATTGCATTGGTGCGCGTCGGAGCGTCCGAGAAGATCGTAATCAAGTCCTCGTCACTATAAGGCTGTCAGGATTCTCCGGGCGTTTCACACTTGATTCCCTCCCTTCGACGGAAAGCGTCGCTCTGACTCCGGTAGTCTCACCTCGGCCAGAAGGGTCTGGCCGGTTGAGCCTCTTATGCCCGGAGTCTTCGAGACGCGGGCAAGGGCCGCCAGGTCGAGACGCTGCAGCAGATCCGCAGTGATCGGGCGCTTTGCGTCCCAGAATACAAAAGCTCGGTAAAACTCCTGTGCCGTCCCGCTATTCAAGAGCGCGGCCAGCGAGTGCGCCTCTGCCTCGTTTTCGCAAGCTAGAAAGTAGCCGGTATCATCGATGACAACTGGCTTGCCCAGAGCGGGGCCAATGGCCCTGAAATTGAGACTCTTGTAGAAGCCGGAAATCGCGACCTTCCAGGGCGCGAACGAATACGAACCAACGCCGAAGATCGCAAATCGGGGCCGTTTTTGGTAGATCAAGCTGGCCCGATTGTCGAGCAGGTACGCGTGGCGGGATAGATACTTCCATGTTTTCGGCGCGCCTTTTTCGATGACACGTGTATCCTCGCCAACGGAGCGCTGAGTAATCAGCATCCATTTTGTCGGAGCAACATCTTTAGGGTTCGCAATGTCGGAACTTTTCAGCATCGGATAGACGTAGGCATCTTCGAGGTCGATCGTCTCACCCAGCCCGTTGAAGTAGAACGAGCCGGTTCTTTCGAGTTCTAGGACGTCGCTGCAATCGTGCTTTATGCCCGAGCGCCATCGATGTGTTGCCGCGGCGCCCCGCATCGCTAGATGCTTCCAGCGCTCAAACAGAGACGTGTCCGCAACGAGTCGATGATCGCGGTATCCGATGGCGCGGACGGGTGCGCTCGCTTCCAAGCTGGCGTAGACGGACGTATCGTAGCTTGTCGCAGACGATAGCCGACAGACCAAAAGACACGCATCGACTGAGGCTCCGAAGTGATCCGAAGCGGAAATCGAATAGATATCCGATTGTGTTACGGAGATTCCGGTCTTCCAGGCCCCCGCCAAGACTTTCCGCGCGACAGCCGTTTTGCATAGTAGAGCGACTACGGCGTCGCGTCCTCGACAGCCATCAAGGATGCGCAGCATCATCCATTCGGAGATATCGAAATTGCTCTTGCCGGTGATCGCGTCCATGCCGCGATGATTCTGAAAGTTCGATTTCGCTGGCACGTTGGAGCTTCCCAACGATCCGAGCACGGCGTTCGTTACCCACGGCAGGTTGCCGATTATCAGCGTGGGTTCCGGTAGGGCACGAATGATTTTCGGCCAATCTGCCTCGAAGAAATCACCATGCATGAGACGGACCTTTCGCGCGTAGGCCTTGTGTACAAGTTCCACGCGCGCACGATTCAAGTGATCTTCGTCGAGGTCGATCCCGATCACGCGCTGAACATCAACGAATTGATCGAGCGCCGCGAACAGAAAACTCCCCGCGCCGCATGTGGGCTCGATGATGGATGCGGGCCGTAAGCCCTTCCCGGCGAGCACTCGGCAAACCTGCTGCGCCAAAGCCGCCGGGGTCTGGAAATCGCCGAACTCGATCCTTCTGATTTTTTTGGATCGATAGGCCACAGTCAGCGAACCCTGCGGACGCCCTTCACCCTGCCTGCCTCAACGATCACCCTGCCGTATTGGAGTCGCCATTGTAGGGCATTGGAAATCGTCAGATAGCCCTGCACTGGCTTATTTTTCAGAACCTCCTTGGCGATATTCCGGGCCTCGATTTCTTCGACTGGAAGGTTTTTGTCCTGCATGAAGGCAACCAGGTCGTCGGCATTGCCGTCCCGTTCGATAATCTCCCTGAGACCGCGCGTCATCTGGTAATCAGCGGTTCGCCCCTTCTCCACGAAGATCGTATGCTTGATGTCGAGACGGGATGACTTCCTAGCGCCATTGTCCGTCTTTTCATAGACGAAGACGATGAGATGGTACCCAAGCCCGAAAATCTTCTGGCGAGCCGACTTGAAGGGGCAAGATGACTGAGGCTGAGCGACGCTGGTAACCTTGATATCAACTTCGAGGCTGGGCAGATCGATACCGCTGGCAGAATTGCTATCGCCGACCATGTATTTCAGTTTTAGATACGCGATGAACTTGTGTTCGAGATAGGTTCCGACCGCCTTCCCATCAGTGACGCCAAAAAGCGTCGGCTCGTCATGGGCGCTCTCCAATTCCGCGAATTTCGCCGCTTGCGCGACGAGGGCATTCAAGGTCAAGGTCGGCAAGACGGGCTCCAGAGCAAGTTACCTTGAGACTTTACGCTTCATCCGCTCAGTACAGTATTTTCTTCCGCCGGCCTCTGCCTCCCTCTGTTCGCGTGATCAAACGAGACTCTCCACCAACGCACAAAGTACGCAAATGCGGAAATCAGGAATTTCCGGGGTTCGTGTCTTCGTGCCTTCGTGGTTTCTCCTCTAGTATTTGTTGATTATCGTCACGCCGACGTTCTCGAAGTTGGTCATGCTGGCCAGCGTGTCGGACGCTTTCTCCAGCGGTATGGTCGAGGTGACCATCGTTTTCGGCGTCAGCTTGCGCGACTCGACCATCTGCAGCATTTGCGGATAGTGCGAGCTCCTGCATCCCGAGCGTGCCGATCATCTGCAATTCCATTAGTACGATCCGGTCGATTGGCACCGCGATCTCGCCCTTCTCGGCGGAGGTCGTCAGCCCGATTTGCAGATGCCGCCCCTGCTTGCGCAGGCTCATGATCGAATTGCGGCAGGTGGCTGTGATTCCGAGCGCATCGACCGAGACGTGCGCTCCGCCGCGCGTGATATCGAAAATGGCGCCGATCGGATCGCTCTTCTTGGCATTGATCACGTGATTGGCGCCGACTTTTTTGGCCAACTCCAGCTTGCGGTCGTCGAGATCGATTCCGATCACATTGGCCCCTACCGAGGCAGCGATATGAATTGCCGATAGCCCAATCCCGCCGCATCCGTGGACCGCGACCCACTCGCCGGCCTTGACCTGCGCGCGGTCGACGATCCCGTGGAACGATGTCATGAACCGGCAGCCCATCGAGGCCGCCTCAACGAAGTCGATATCACCGGGCAGCGGAACGAGGTTGAAGTCCGCGAATGGTATTGCAACCAGGCCGCCGTAGCCGCCCCAGTATGCGATGCCGGGGGTCAGCGGAGTGTTGCAGATATTGGAGAATCCATTGCGGCAATACTCGCAGGTGCCGTCACCCTGACTGAATGGCACGACCACGCGATCGCCCTTCTTGAAGTTATGGATCTCCTTGCCAACCTCTTCGACCACACCGGCGAACTCATGGCCCAGAACGTGCGGCAGCGGCAGCGCCACGCCCAGCCAGGTCCAATCGCCCATCCAGGCATGCCAGTCGGAGCGGCAAATTCCATTGGCCTCGACCCGGACGATCGCGCCGTTGGGCAGCAATTGCGGGTCGGGCATTTCTTTTACGACCAGCGGCTTCTGGAGCGCCTCTATTACGGCAGCTCTCATTGTGCAGGACCTCCTTGCGCGTGCCCGGTGTTTCCGGGCCAAAGAATAGCGGTACCGTCCCTAATAGCGCCTTGCGCCAAGCGCGGCAATGCGTGAGCGGAAGGGCTCTCGGCTGGATAGGCTTGCACAATTGCGAAGTTGGTTTCAATGTCTTCGCGATGCCGGTCAATGTCCTACTTTCGAACAGTGCCCGACGCCGAAGCGATTTGGTTCTACCGCATTCCGCTCGGCCACTGCGTCACTTGGCGGTACCGGCGTCGCCGCACAGGAATTTGCGGTAAACCGGCAAAGCGGGGTCATCGGCGGTGTGGATTGTGCTCTTCGGATCGTTGCGCCAATCTCCGGCCTCTACGCACATATACTTGATGTTCTTCGCACAATCGTACGCATCCTTCATGAACCCGACCTTGCCTATTTCCTCCGGTCGCGACACGTTGGAACTCTCGTTGAAATAGATCAGGCCGTCGTCGCCGCGGCGGACGGATGTGGGGTCGAGGTAGGCATGACCGGGGTCTCCCTCGACGTTGAGCGATTTGGCCGCTGGCTCCTCAACCCAGCCCTCGCGCCCGGCCCATTGAGCCTCGATCCGGGTCGAAAGCATCAGGACCGTCAGAATCGCTAGCGCCCGACGCCGATTGCACATTTTGGAGTCCCGATTCACGTTTGCGCCGATAGCAGACGCCATACCAACGCCAGTGCGGCTGGGCCTAAGCCGGTTCGACTTCGAACCCCGAACGTTCGATCAGTTCACGCGTCCGTCCGTACTCCCATCCCGCGGTGGTCAAGTATCCGTTCACGAATATCGAGTTGACGGCGTTAAAGACTTCGCCTTGCCTCTCGCCCAGGTTCAACTCCCGGCCGCCTGCCGCACGGACCTCGCTCTTCGGATTGAGCAGGCGGAAGAGGCACGCCGCCTTGAGGCATTTCTCAGGCGTCAGCGCGCGCATCGACCCGAGCGGCGTGCCGTTGATCGGATGGAGGAAGTTAAGCGGCACCGAGTCAATCTTCAGCCGGCCCGTCGCGTAGGCGAGGTCCAGGATGTCCTCGTCGCTCTCGCCCATCCCGATGATTCCTCCGGAGCAGGTCGAAAGCCCCGCAGCCTTGACGTTCGCGATCGTCTCCAGGCGGTCGTCATAGGTGTGCGTGGTGCAGATGCTGGGGTAGAAGCGGCGGCTGGTGTTGAGATTGTGATTGATCCAGCCGGCGCCCGCGCGCTTCAGCGCCTGCGCCTGCTCGAGCGTCATCAGCCCGATCGACAGGCAAAGCTCGAGATTGGGAAATTCCATCCGAATGCGCTCGCATGCTTCGCCCAGCCTTTCGACGTCGGAATCGGTCGGTCCGCGCATGCTGCATACCATGCAGTAGCGTCGTGCGCCGCTTTTGACCGCAAGCCCGGCGCCCTCCACCAGTTCGGCGACGCTCTGCAGCTTGTAGACCGGTATCTCGGCCTTCGAGATTCTGGATTGGGAGCAGTAGTGACAGTCTTCCGGGCAGATGCCGCTCTGCGCGTTGCGCAAGACGCAAATCTTGACCCGTCGTCCAAAGCTGGCCTCACGCACTTTGAGGGTCGCCGACAGCAGATCGCCAAGCCGATGGTCGGGACATTCGAGAACCGCGCGCGCCGCGCCGCGGTCCAATTCCCTGCCCTCCAACACTTCGGCCGCAACGCGGTCGAGATTCAGATCTTCAAATCTCATCGTGTCCACTCCCTCGAAACGGTATACGTTCCGATAGAACCTGCACAGTTAGATTAACAGGATGCCCAGCGTCAAGGCGCTGCCGGAAACGCTCGCATCAAGACTCCGCGGGGTCGCGGCCCGCACATTCAATCTTTACTATTGCAGCGCGCTCGTACTAAAAGGGAATTGGTCCGTCGAGGAAGGCCGAAACTTCCCGGCGAGACCCGTGCGGTTAGATTGTTCGGAGTTCGCTCGGGCGGCTGCATAGCCGCTTGCGCCGGCGCCCGGATCGATTGACGACCGGGACCCACAAGGTAGTCGAGCTCGCGGATGCTCGCGGGCTTTCATGCGGGTCGCCGGATTTTGCGGCGGCCCGTTTTGTTTATGCTGAACGAAAAAGACAAGGTTCGAACGACCGATCTGTCCCGCATGAAGGCGGCGAGCAGGCCGATCGCGATGCTGACCGCGTACGATTATTCGTTCGCGCGCATCTTCGACCACGCCGGCGTGGACGTTCTGCTGGTCGGCGACAGCCTCGGGATGGTCGTGCAAGGGGCGCAGAACACCCTCGCGGTCACCGTTGACGAAATCATCTACCATACCCGGATGGTGGCGCGGGGGCGTCGCCGTGCGCTGCTGGTGGCCGACATGCCGTTCCTCTCCTATCAGGTCAGCGTCGAGCAGGCGTTGCTCAATGCCGGACGGCTACTGAAAGAGGGTGGCGCCGAGGCCGTCAAGCTCGAAGGCGGCCGGAATATCGCCGAGACCGTGCGGCGCCTGGTCGAGGTGGATATTCCGGTGATGGGACATATTGGATTGACGCCCCAATCGATCCATCGGATGGGCGGATATCGCGTGCAGGGGCGGCGCAGCGGGCGCGGTCCCGGATGCCGCGCGCGGTTGCTAGAGGACGCCGCGGCGCTCGAATCGTGCGGTGCGTTCGCGATCGTGCTCGAAGGGATGCCGCCCGAGCTGGCCAGGGAAATCACCGCCAAAACCCGCGTGCCAACGATCGGAATCGGAGCCGGCCCGGACTGCGACGGACAGGTGCTCGTCATGCACGACCTGCTCGGGCTTACCGGATGCGCCGCGCCCCGCTTCGCCAAGCCATACCTGAATCTGTGGGAAGAAGTCGCAGCCGCGGCGCTCTGCTACGCGCGCGAAGTCCGCGAGCGCGCCTTCCCCGGGCCTGAGCATTGCTATCGCTCCGGCAAACGTGACTGATCGTGCAGGTCGTCCGCTCGCCTGACGAGATGCAGCGGCTCGCCGACGCAACGCGGGCCCGCGGCGACCGAATCGCGCTGGTCCCAACCATGGGCTGCCTCCATCGGGGTCATCTTGCCCTGATGGGCGAGGGGCGTCGTCGAGCGGCGCTGCTTGTTGCGTCGATATTCGTGAATCCCACTCAGTTCGGACCAAACGAGGACTTCGCCCGATATCCGCGCGACTTAGATCGCGACTGCCAGATGATGCGCGGCGTGCCGGTTGATGTCGTCTTTGCGCCGGAGGCCGCGGCGGTCTACCGCGATCGGTTCCAGACCTGGGTCGAGGTGACCGAAGTCACAAGAGGGCTTTGCGGGTCGGGACGCCCGACTCACTTTCGCGGCGTCACCACGATAGTGGCCAAGCTCTTCAATATCGTGAAGCCGCACGTCGCAATCTTCGGAGAGAAGGATTTCCAGCAGTTGCGCACGATCGAACGAATGGTCGCGGATCTGAACTTCGATGTCGAGATCGTGCCGGTTCCGATCGTGCGCGAGCCCGACGGTCTGGCGATGAGCTCGCGCAACGCCTACCTGACGCCCGCGGAGCGCGAGCAGGCGCGCGCGCTGGGCCGCGCGCTCGCAGGCCGCGCGCGAGCGGTTCGAGGCCGGTGGCGCTACGCCGTCAGAGCTGGTTCGCCTCGCGAGCGATACGCTGAACGCGGCGCGCGGCATCGGCGTGGAATACGTGGAAGTGGCGGACGCCGAGACGCTATCGCCCGCCACCTCGCTTGATCGTCCTGTGCTGGTCGCGCTCGCCGTAAGAATCGGCAAGACCCGGCTGATCGACAATGCCGTGCTGGGCCCGTGGCAGTGATAGGCCTTGGCGACGGGCGCTCCGAAACATCCCGAGAACGGCGAAATCGTGAAAGCTGCGCTCCAGGATCTGATCGGCGTCGCGTACCCGATCGCATCTACCCGATCAACGTCGCGATCGTGCGCTCAAACGACGCGGCATCGCCGGCGGCGTCCACGTCCACCGGATGAAGGTCGATGCCGGCTTCTTCCTGGGCCTTGAGCCTCTCCACTGCGCCCTTCAAATCGCCGATATACGCGAGCTCGTCGGTGAGCCTGGGTGATACCGCTGCGGTCGCGGCCTTGGCGCCGCCCTGATCCCAGGCTTCTCTGATCTTCCTCACGTCCTCACCGAAGCCGAATCGAGTCAGTTGCTGCGCGTAGAAGGTGCCCATCCGGGCGGCGTAGAAGGCGGTGTTGCCTGCGTGCCCGGCACGCGCACGATCGATCTGCTCCGTGACATGAACCATCCCCGGCGCGCGCACCATCACGGAGTGCGGGTCGCGTCCGGCCTTGCTGGCGATCTCGCGGAATTCGGCGACCGTTTTCTTGAGCGAGCCTATCGGGACCATCACCGGCAGCCATCCATCGGTCTTCTCGGCAGTGAACGCGACGCTCCTGCGGTTCAACGACGCGATGAAAATCGGGATATGCTTGCGGACCGTCTCGAACCGCAGCGTGAATCCGCGGCTGAGCTTGAAAAGCCGGCCTTCGTAATTGAGCGGCTGCCCCGCGACTAGCGTGTTGATGATGTCAACATACTCGCGCATCCGGGTAAGCGGCGGGTTGAACGGCACGCCGTGGAAGTGCTCGATCACCTGCGGACCGCTGGTGCCCAATCCGATTATCATCCGGCCGCCGCTCAGTTCGTCGAGCGTGGCGAAATGCTGGGCCAGCGCCGCGGGCGTACGCGAATAGATGTTCACGATCGCGGTGGCGAGCTGAATCTTCCTGGTGTGCTCGGCGAGCAGCGCGAGCAGCGTAAAGGCGTCGCGTCCCCACGCCTCGGCGACCCAGATCGAATGGACACCGGCTTGATCGGCAAGCTTGGCGCGCTCGATCAATGCCTTGAAGTCGAACCTGCCTTGCCAATTGACCGCGATCGTTATCTTGCGGGCCATCTGATGTTCCCTCCGCCGGAATCCGTTCTGCCGGAACCGGTGCGATCCTGGAAGCTAGCTCACCTTGCGCGATCTGTCCAAGCCGCCCCGATTCTTCCCCGGCTGTCGCCTCAGCACGGCGATTAGCGCGCGGACAAGAGCTCGCGGATTTCGGGCAGGTGTTCGCTGCCCCAGAACAATTCGCCGTTGACGATGAAGCTCGGTACGCCGAACACGCCGGCGCCCTCCGCGGCGGATCGGATAGAATCGTGCTCGCGACGCCCTGCTCCGGCGAGGTACTCGGCGAAGCCCGCGGTCTCGGCGCCAGCCTCGGCCAGGACTGCCGCGATCGCGCCGGAGTTCTCGATATCCAACTCGCGGCGCCAGAAGCGCTCGAACACCCGATCGTGATAGGCGCGGAAGACCGTGTCGTCGCAGCGCTTCGCCCATAGCATCCCGATCGCGGCCTGCGAGGAGTCGAAGATCTTGCGCGGCCCCAGGATCGTCAGTCCGCGCTTGCGGGCCCTGCGGCGGCAATCCATGTAGGCGTAGCGCACTCGACGCCATTGGTGCGCGTTGCGCGCATCGGCAAGCACTTCGCCCTGCGCGTTCACTTCGGCGCTGCCGAGAAAGCTCGGGATGTCGAGCACATACGGCATCCAGTCGATATGGATGGAGAGATCCCGCTCGAGCGCGTAGGTAAGGTCCTTCGCCAGATAGGCGTAGGGGCTCTTGTAGTCGGTATAGACGGTGATCGTGCGCATCGACTCGCGACTGCCGTCCAGACCATACCACGGGACGGAAAATCATTCGCGCTCAGATCGGATCCGGCGGAAAGAAAAACGGCGCTGCCTGCGAAGGACAGCGCCGTCTGGACCGCTTCGCGGTCGTGAGCCGTCAGGCTGGCTTGACCGTGAGGGTGCTCCTTCCCTTCTTTCTGGAGTTGCGGGCGAAATAGTACGCGCCATAGAGACCCCAGAGCACCGCGACCCCGACCGCTATCAGCGGCTCCTTCGCGCTGCCGAGCCCCTCAATCGGCCCGATTATGTAAAAGGCCATGCAGGCAAAGTTCGCCAGCGCGCCGAACACGGGAATTGCCATGTGCTTGATCCCGTGGAACTGGTGATGCTCGCGATAGGCGATGATGCAGCAGACATTGGTCAATCCATAGACGATGAACGTCCCGAAGTTGGAAATCAGCGTGACCAGGGCCAGGCCGTTGGGCAATGCCGCTAACGACGCGTTCGAGCTCATTCCGATCGAGTACCAGAGGTTGTGCGGGAGGGTAGCGATCGTCTTGTCATCGGGCGCCGCCGAGCCCGCGAAAAACCAGAGCGCCGCGAACGCGCCGAAAATCGCTGAAATTGTCGCGAGAGTCCAAATCGCACGATGGGGAGTCAGATTCTCGCCGTGCAGCATCCCGAAGTGCTCCGGCACCTCTTCGTCGCGCCCCATCGCGAACGTCACACGCGCGCCTGTGTTGATGCAGCTCAGCGTCGTGCCGATCAGCGCGAGAAACACGGTCACGGCTTCGACCATCATGAACGCCTGTCCATGCCCGCCCAGCAGTGCATTGCCGACTATCGTCATCATATCGCCGATCGGCGCTGCGGAGCCCGAGGCGTCTTTAAGACTGTAAGCGCTGCTCATGAAATAGTTGGCGGAGAAATACTCGATCAAGTAGCAGAACAGGCCCTGGATGGTCAGCGAGAGCAGGACCCCGCGCGGGATGTCTCTCTTCGGATCCCGCGCCTCTTCGCCAAGCGACGTTATCGACTCAAACCCGACCAGCAGGAAGATCGCGATCGTCGCCTGGAGCATCACCGCGCTGAAGCCGTGCGGCGCGACGACCGACCACGCGCTCGGATGCGCGGGAGTATCGCCGGCGAAGGCGTAGTGGAGCACCTTCGATGAGCCGTCAAGCGCCAGACCCGTGGAGCCGTCCGGATGCCCAACCCGGTAGACGATAGCCAGGGCTGAAAAGAACAGCAGCGCGACGATTTGTATCGCGTTGATTGCGATATTGACCATCGTCGATCCGGTGACGCCGCGGAAGGCAATGTACGATATGCCGTAGGCCGCGAGTATCGCCACCAGCGCCATGAAGACCGGCCCGGGCGTCCCGGCATTGATCGTGTTCGGAGCGAAATTGCCGACGATGTATCCGATCATTATTCCGATCGTGGCAACCATCGCACCGGGATATACCCAGTAGTAAAGGTGCGCGCCCCACCCGATGATGAACTTGGCAAGCCGGGCAAAGCGGTACGCAGTAGTCGAATTCAGGAAAGCCTGCTCGGCGAACAAGTAGGAACTTCCTGCGCCAGGGTAGAGTTTTGCCAACTCCGAGTATGACACCGCGGTCGCATACGCCAGCATCAGGGCGGCGAAGATCCCCGCCCACATCGACATGCCCGAAGACGCATATCCGGCCTGCACCACGAACGTTATCCAGAGGAACGCGCCCGGCGCGATCAGTGCCATCGCGTTGACTGTGACCCCGGTTAGCCCCAGAGTCGGTTTCATTTTCGCTTCGGTCGATTCGGCCATCTTTTCCACCTCTCGCTCGGCGCGAGCCTCGAAGGAGCGCCCGCGCAATTTACCAGCCCGTCCGCATAGGTGCGGAAGCTTCCCGGCGAATGATCGGTCGCGTGCGAAGCAGGATTTGTGCCTCGGCCTGCAAATCACAAGGGACGCCGCGGCTGTTTTCGGCGCATCGCAGCGTTCTCAGAGAAAAGACGGCGCCGGAACCTAAAAAGATTTCAACTTGAAATGGATAATGTTTCAAATTGCATACTTCAGTGCATAATGAAAAGTGGCTTGAGAGAATGCGCGCACCATCAGCGCAGGCTGGCGTGAGGCGAAGGTGACAGTCCGCGCTCGAGGGAATTCGATCCAGATTCCGATTTTGACGCGCGGGTGAGCACCCGCCCGCTGAAACGGCAGCTTGTGCCGCTGCCCCGCACAAAACCTGATCCGCGCGGCTTCGTTACTGGACGCCGGCGTGCGAGCGGCCGGAACGTAGCCCGCCCCTGCTGACGAAATGCGGTCTTCTACCGGGTCCTTGTCACGGACCCGGAACCGAGGCTCATGGCCGAATCGAGCCCGTAGCGTTTGCGCTTGCGCCAGAGCGTGGAAACGTCGATACCAAGGGTCGCGGCCGCATCTTCCAAGGTCGGACTGTCACCCAGCACGCGCAGGATGTGCTCGCGCTCGATCCGATCCAGGCTCGCCGAGGTTATAGGCAACTCGCTTGCGGGCGGCGGCTCGCGAAAGAGCGCATCGGGCAGATGCTCGGGATTTATAACGTCGCCGCGGCAAAGCACGGCGGCGCGCTCGACCGCGTTGCGCAACTCGCGGATGTTTCCCGGCCATCGATAGCGGGTGAGTATCTCGCAGGCTGCCGGCGAAAGTGCCAGTTCGGCGCGATGATTGCGGATCGCCGCCGCTGACAACATCCGCCTGGCGAGCGGCAGAATATCGGCCGCGCGCTCGCGCAGGGACGGCATCCGCAGCGTTATGACGTTGAGGCGGTAAAACAGATCCTCGCGGAAGCGATGCTTCGCGGCCTCGGACGCCAGGTCCCGGTTCGAGGCCGCGATGATCCGCACATCGACCGTGATGGTACTGTCGCCGCCGACCCGTTCGAAGGCCTGCTCCTGCACGAAGCGCAGGAACTTGGTCTGCAGTTCAGGCCCGAGATCGGCGATTTCGTCGAGGAACACGGTGCCGCCGCCAGCGGCCTCCAGGCGGCCCGGCTTGTCTTTTATCGCTCCGGTGAAAGCGCCGCGCACATGCCCGAACAACTCACTTTCAAGCAGATGCTCCGAGATGGTGGTGCAGTTGACGGTCACGAATGGCTGCTCGCAGCGCCGGCTCCATCGATGGATCTGTCCTGCGAGCACGTTCTTGCCGGTACCGCTTTCGCCCATCAGAACGACGGTCGCGTCGCTGGTGGCTGCCTGTTGCGCGGTCTCGAGCAGACGGCGCATTTCCGGACTGTGCGACTCCAAAAACGGCCCCTCATCGACCGTGTCGCGCAGCACGCGGTTCTCTCTTCGTAACGCGCGGATCTCGAGCGCGCGCACCAGCATGTGATCCAGCTGGCTGAGCGAGAAGGGCTTGGTCAGGTAGTCGTGGGCGCCCGCCCTCATGGCCTCGACCGCGTTCTCGACCGTCGCATAGGCGGTCATCAAGATCACTTGCAGATCGGGGAAGCGGCGCCGAACTTCCTTCAGCAGTTCCAGGCCGTCTGTTTCCGCCATGCGGTAGTCGGTGAGTACCAGGTCGAACTCCAAAGCGGCCAGCAACTCGAGCGCCTCCCCACCGTTGTCGGCGATCCGGACCGCGTGGCCTGATGACTTCAGGTAGCCGGCGAGAGTGTTGCGGATTTTCTTGTCGTCATCGACGATCAGAAGGTTGGCCATCAGAGCGTCCCTCGCATCTCGCGCTCAGCCTTGGTTTCATGGCCGAGGATCTCGATGGAGACGTCCCGGGCTTCGGCGATGAGCTTTTGAAACACGGAGCGGCCCAGCACTCGCGTTCGCGGCCGGCCCCATCCCGCGAGAATCCGCCCCGCCCTTCTTTCCCGGGCGCAATCGAGGATCGCCCGGACTGGATCCAGCGCCTTCAGCCAGACGACTTCCGCGTTGGCATGGGCCGCGACCGCGCATTCGAGGAGCTCGCGCAGTCTTTCCTTCGCCGCACCGCGAAAGGATTCCGAGAGCGTCTCCACGTGAACCAGGTAGAGCGGGCCGTTCCGCTCCTCGGCGAGTCGCAATCCCCTGGCCAGCAGCTTTTGGAAGCGCGATGGAGATTGACTCGACGAGAAGCACACCATCACGCCCCGGCCGACGCGCGCTGGTTCATGCCGCTCTGCGAGGCGTGGAAACTGAGGCGCGAAAACCGGCTGAAGCATTCCGGTCGATACTGCATTGATGGAAGTCATGCCCGTTTTCAACAGCATCAAGCGTGCCCGTCGCTAGCTCGTGTATGTCTCTGGCATTATTCGACGGCTGGCGCGCATGACATTTCAAGTTGATCTAGATCGCCTTTCAAACTGAAACGAGACGGCCATCTGCCACGACCGCCCTGCCTACGACGGCGCTCCGTAGCGCTTGCGAAGCTCGAGGTTGACTTGCAGCACATTGACGATCTTCTCGCCCACCAACCCCCCGAATGGAGCTTCCGCGTCTTGCTGGAGAATCTCCTCGATCTCGTGGTGGACCTGCGATGGGTCACGTTTCGTATCAGCGGCCCATTTCGAGGCGACGCGGTCCAACTGAAATTCGGCGTTCGCAAGCGTGATGTGCGGGTCGAGTCCGGATCCCGAGGTGGTCACCATGTCTCCAGGCACGTCGGCGAGATCCGCGTCTGCGTGCTCCTGGCGCCACATGTCGAAGAAGTTCGACTGAATGTCGGAACCGTCCTTGACCGGCTCGATCGCGGTCTCGCTCTTCCCGCCCGGGAGCTGACGAGTCACCGCGGAAGGAAACCGCCCTGGATTCTCTTTTGAGAAACTCTCAAAGAACACGACTGCGAGATCCGGAGCCTTGGGCTCGGGCGTTCCCGGATTGTCCTTGATGAATTGCGCCACTTCCTTCGGATGCGCCTTGCCCCAATCATCAACGTATTTGGAGTGCGTCGGGTCGCCGGTCACCCAGCTTGTTGCCACACTGTTGTGAGCATCAGCCCACTGCGCCACGATGTGCGGCTGACCTCCGAACCGATCCTGCTGGAACCAGGCTTCGATATCCGGAGCTGCAAGCAGGCTGGCCTTCGGGCCACTTTTGTATTTCACGATCGGGCCGAGTGTCTGAGCGACGCGATTGCGTAGAGCGTAGTTCGACGCCGCCAGCGCCGATGACGACGACGCCGACGCATCGTAGGACGCGGCCGACGGACGCGGCTGAAAGTACTCGTCCTTGGTGAAGGGCTGCGCGATCAGCAGCGAGCCAACAGGCTTGCCGTCCGGGCCGATCAAGATGCTGCCGTTGGCCTGAAACGGGAACACCGTCTGGCCGATCGCCCACAGCGTCAGCGGATAAATCCCGCATGCAATCACGACCGCGAACAACAGCAGCCATAGACTCCTGGATATGTATTGCGACACTTTCTTACTCCTCGGATGATGGTTCCGGTTTTTCAGACGGCCAGGTGCATCGCGACCATCACCACGTCAATCAGCTTGATTCCAATAAACGGCAGGATCACTCCGCCGAGACCCCAGACCAGCAGGTTCTTGCGCAGTAGCGCGTCCGCACCGAGCGGGCGATAGCTGACTCCCTTGAGCGCGATCGGAATCAGCGCGGGAATGATTAGGGCATTGAAGATGACCGCGGAAAGAATCGCCGACGTCGGCGAATGGAGATTCATCACGTCCATTCCTTTGAGCCACGGCAGCGTACCGGCGAAGAGTGCCGGAACGATCGCGAAGTATTTGGCGACGTCGTTGGCGATCGAGAAAGTAGTCAGCGCGCCGCGGGTCATGAGCAACTGCTTGCCGATCTCGACGACTTCGATGAGCTTGGTCGGGTTGCTGTCGAGGTCCACCATGTTGCAGGCTTCCTTCGCGGCCTGAGTACCCGAGTTCATCGCCAGACCCACGTCGGCTTGCGCCAGCGCCGGAGCGTCGTTGGTGCCGTCGCCGACCATCGCGACCAGCTTGCCCTCGGCCTGCTCCGTGCGTATGTAGGCGAGCTTCGATTCCGGCGTGCATTCCGCCACGAAATCGTCCACGCCCGCCCGTTTCGCGATGGTCGCGGCGGTCAGCGGATTGTCGCCGGTGATCATCACCGTGCGCACGCCCATCTTGCGCATCCGCTCCAGGCGCTCGCTGATTCCCGCCTTGAGGATGTCTTCCAGCACCGTCACGCCGACGACGTTGGCTCCCTCTGCGACCACCAGCGGTGTCGCTCCCTTCGATGCAACTTCCTCGACCACCCTGGTCAGATCAGCCGGTATCTGCCCGCGCTGCTCCTTCACGAACTTGATGACCGCATCGGGTGCGCCTTTGCGAATTCGGCGTCCGTCGGGCAAGTCGATTCCGCTCATCCTGGTCTGCGCCGTGAACGGAACGAACTCCGTACCACGTGGAACCGTGAGCTCGCCGACGCTGGTCGCCTGTTCATGGAAAACACTGACGATGCTCTTGCCTTCAGGAGTTTCGTCAGCCACAGAAGCCAGCGCCGCCAGCCGTCCCAGATCGATCGCCGAGTATTTCCCAACCGGAATGAAGTCTGTCGCGTGCCGATTGCCGATCGTGATCGTGCCGGTCTTGTCGAGCAGGACAGTGTCGATGTCGCCGGCGGTCTCAACCGCCTTGCCGCTCTTGGCGATGATGTTGGCCTGAAGCGCGCGATCCATCCCGGCGATTCCGATCGCCGCGAGCAGCGCGCCGATAGTGGTAGGAATAAGGCATACCAACAGCGCCACCAGGGTCGGAACGTCAGTCCCCAGGCTCCCTAACTGGTCGGTGATGCCGAGGTAGCTCATCATGTAGAGTTCGGCATTGAGCGCCATCGGCCAAAGCGGGATCACGACGATCAGAAAGATCAGCGTGAAGGCGGACAGCACAAGCGTGAGCGCGATCTCGTTGGGCGTGCGCTGGCGCACGGCGCCCTCGACCAGCGCGATCATGCGATCGAGAAATGACTCGCCGGCCGCTGCCGTAATTTGAACGACGATCCGATCCGACAGCACGCGCGTGCCTCCGGTAACTCCCGATCGATCGCCTCCGGCCTCGCGAATGACCGGCGCGGATTCACCCGTGATCGCCGCTTCGTCGACCGATGCGATTCCCTCGATGATCTCGCCGTCACTCGGGATTGTCTGTCCGGCTTGCACCACGACGCGGTCGCCCGGCCTCAGGTCTGACGACAGGACCTCTTCGATGACGTCCTTGCCCTTGAAGCGATAGGCGGGCGTGTCGCGGCGTGCTCGCCGCAGAGACTCGGCCTGGGCTTTGCCTCGCGCTTCGGCCAATGCGGTCGCGAAGTTCGCAAACAGAACCGTCAGGAACAGCCACGCGTCCAGAGCAATGAAGTAAGAGACCGGAACCCGCGTGGTCGAGGTTCCCACCAGAGCGCTTATCACATACAGGAGCGTGAGAAATGCGCCCACTTCCACGACGAACATAACCGGATTAGCCCACTGGATATCCGGGCGGAGCATGACAACCGACTGTCTCAGCGCGGGCCACACCAGTTCCCGCGCGAACAGGGCCTGCCTCCTGGTACGACGCGCTCCGATCGATATTTCAGGCGCAGACCTGCTCTCAGGTGCATGCTGCGGAATCTTGAATGCTTCCATTTTCTAACGCTCCTCGAGTATGAGCTGTGTTTTGGTCTGGACGGCCGCGAAGCGCGCGGCCCCGGTTATCCTCCGAACGGAATGGGACCCAGGTGATCGGCTATTGGCCCAAGCGCGGCTACAGGAAGGAACAGCAGAGCCCCGATGATCAGAACGGTCCCGAGCAGGAGGAAGCCAAATGTCGGTGTGTCGTCCCGCAGAGTGCCCAGGGTGAATGGCGTCGATTTCTTGGCGCCAAGACTTGCCGCCATCGCGATCGGCGCAATGATGGGGAGGAACCGGCTTATGATTATGACCAGGCCGGCTGCGATGTCCCACGCGACCGCGGTAGGTGCCGGACTAGGGTTGCTGTTGAGGCCGTAGGTGACGCCGAGACCGTCGAACGCCGAGCCGTTGTTAGCGGAGGCCGATGAGAACTGGTACACGATCTGAGAGAACCCGTGCGGACCCGGATTGCTCTCCGCCTTCATTCCCCAGCTGGTCGCAGCAAAGAGGCCGCTGGGCCCAGAATCATGATTGGATGTACCAGCAGAGCGATCATCAGCAGGGCCATCTCACGTCCGCCGATTTTCTTTCCGAGGTACTCGGGCGTGCGACCGACCATCTGCCCCGCGACGAAAACGCCCAGGATCAGGAACAGGAGCATATTGATCATGCCCACGCCCTTGCCGCCGTAGATGCAGTTCACCCACATCCCCCACATCGGTGAGAGCGCCGCGATTGGATTGAGGCTGTCGTGTTCGCAGTTGACTGCGCCGTCGGTCACGTCAACCGTCATCGCCGCGAAAGTCGCACCGGCCGAAGTGCCGAAGCGCAGCTCCTTGCCCTCGAGGTTTCCGAGATGCTGGTCGACCGGCAGCCCGGCGACGGCCGGCAACGTGAAGTCGCGTTTGCCTCCAGGCGCGCCGGCGCTCGGGATCGAAAAGTTTCTGGCCTCAGGATGGGCAGTAAGGCCCGGATTGGGCTTCATCGTGTCGAAGTAGATAGCCCAGACGATCGTGCCGACCATCATCACCATCATGACGGAGAAAATCACGACAGAATGGCGCATCCGGCCGAGCATCCGGCCGTACATCAGCACCAGCGAAAACGGAAACAGCATCATCGCGACGCACTCGAGAAAATTCGTGAAGGCGCTCGGATTTTCGAACGGATGCGCCGAATTCATGCCGAAGAATCCGCCGCCGTTGGTCCCGATCTGCTTCAGCGGTTCGAAGACGGCCAGCGGTCCCACAACGATGGTCTGTTGCTTGGCCGCGCCCCTGTCGTCGGTGCCCATCGACGCCGGCTCGAGCGTGTTGACCTGGTAGGCACTCCGGAACGTCATCGGCATGCCCTGCTGAAGCATGAGCAGGCTCAAGACAAATCCGACCGGCAAAAACATATAGACAAACACACGCCACATATCGACGAAAAAATTGCCGATCAGTTTTTCGCTGCGAAAGGCGCGGATGATGGCGGTGAGACCGCAAAACCCGATCGATGCCGACAGGAAAAAGTTGGTAATGCAGAAAAATATCTGGCTGAAATTGGAGAAGTGTTGATCGCCCGAGTAGTGCTGCAGGTCGGTATTCGTCATGAACGAGACCACCGAGTGAAAGATGGTCGTCGGTTCGAGCATTCCCCGGCCGAGCCCGTTCAGCGGCATCCATGGTTGCAGGGAAAGCACCACGAAGCCGAAGACGAACAGCACCGTATTGAAAACCAGCAGCGAGGCCGTGTACTGCTTCCAGTTCTGCGGTCCGCTGTCGAGACGTTTCTCAAACCATCGCAGGAAGGCCGGCGCATGATATTTGCCGTCCATGATCCACGCCAGATACTTGCTCAGCGGGATGGCGAGCATCGTGGTAAAGACGAGCATTGAAATCGGGAGAAGCCACATAGTCTGTACCTCTTTGTTGAAGCGCTGGTTCGCCGCTTAGAACCATTCAGGACGAATGAGCGCGACCCACAAGTACACGAACAAGAACGCCGATACGGCCGACGTGAAATAAATCATCTTCAAGCTCCTTAAATCTTTTCGCACGCGATCATGAACGCGTAGCAGAGTCCCATGCTCACTAGTCCGAGAAGGAACATCGCCGGCAGCCAAATCTCCAGGTTCACCTTGGAAACCCTCCAATAGTCAGACGGATCCGAAATGAGATTCGAGACTCAGCGGGGGCAACCATTTGCTGATTGCAAACACGCTATCTTATCGACCTCTCGCCGGTTCCTAACGCAGTAAGCGTGCCACGCCGGGAAGCGCCGCCGATGCTGGCCTTTAGTCAAAGGTCGCCGTCGGGCGCGCGCGATTTGCAATTGGACCTTGCGGCAATTTGAAATGCGCGCGCCGGATCGCCGCAGGCGGCGGCCCAGCCCGGAGGTGTACGAGGTGGCGGACTAGCGGCCTATGGACGTTCGATCACCGGACGACCCGAACGCGCCGTCAGGTACTCTGCCTCGGCGAAAGTTTGTTGATACACTAGGTCGCCAGGATGGCGACATTGGCCTTTGCGACACTGATCGTCCTGGTAGTTCTGCTCGGACCCGTTTTCGTCGGGCCGATTGAGCGGAACGTCGAACTCTTTTTTCTGCTGGTCGGAGTGCTAAGCGCCTGTATCACGGGACAATTCAGCTTGGCAGTCGTCTGGGCAGCCTTGAATGAGCCGCTCCCATTCACTTTGGGCGTTCTGATTTTCGGCGCCGCCTTTCGTCTCCTGCGGGACTATCTCGATCAGCTGTTTCGGCGGGTAATCCAAGTGCTGGACCCGCGGATTATCTGTTTCTGCCTGGCGATCATGCTTGGCCTTCTCGCGGCCTTCATAACTCCGGTTGTGTCAGCGCTTGTGTTCGTGGAAGCAATCTCTCTGCTTCGTTGTGAGCGATGGGTGGAAATTGCCGCGACGGTATTTGCCTGTTTCGCTATCGGCTTTGGTGCGGGCCTCACGCCTCTGGGCATGCCCGGTATCGCAGTCGTTCTCCGCTCTCTGCACGCCGACTTCTGGTACCTTGCCCGCCTTCTCGGCCCATTCATTGTTGTCGGGGTCGCTCTCGCCGCGGTTCCTACCTTGTTTCTGCCGTTCGCTTCCGGCGAGCGCGTGGATGCGGCTGAAGGGAAGGACCCGTGGAGGCTTGTCCTGCTGATTCGTCCCGGCAAGGTGTACGTTTTTATCGCCGGACTTGTCGCACTTTCGGATGGTCTCAGGCCCGTGATCGATGCGTATATCCATCGCCTTCCAAATGGGCTGTTGTTTTGGATGAACACCATTTCCGCAGTTGTCAACAATTCGACCCTTGCGGCCGTGGAGATAGGACCGTCCCTGAGCATGAATCAGCAGCGTGCGGCGTTCCTCGGCCTACTGATTAGCGGAGGGGCGCTTGTCACTGGCAACATACCCAACATCGTTGCGGCGAGCCGGCTGGGAATCACAAGCCGCGAGTGGGCGAGGATTGGCCTCGGCACCGGGGCTCTGCTGCTGATTCTCTGTTTCGCAGTTTTGAACTCAATGGCTTTTTTCCAATGAATCCTGAGCAATTTTTCTTTGACTGGGGAAAAAAGAATGAAAATAGAACGGATTCTGGTGCCTACGGACTTTTCCGCGCACTCGCAGGCGGCGCTAAGATACGCGACGGAACTCGCACGTGAACACGAATCCGAAGTGGTGCTCGTTCACGTTGTCGAGCCGCTGCCCTATGGGGTTTCGCGCTGGTACGACCCGGCGGAATTACTCGAGCGTTATGGCGAGGCGGCGTCAGTCGACCTCGATCGCCTGGGGAAGGAAGCAATGCAGCTCTATCCCAAATGCCGCACCGAACTTCATTTTGGCGTTGTTCACGAGGTGATCGACAAGCTGGTGAACGATCTGAAGATCGACCTCATTGTGATCTCGATGCAGGGCCGCACCGGGCTGCACTCTCTTCTGCCTGGCGGCACTGCCGAAAAGATCCTGCGCCACGCACGATGCCCCGTTTTGAGAATACGTACGGTCTGACTGATCCGGAACAGTTCGTAGTCAGCGAACCTGCTTCAGGTCAAGTCGGTGAAGGGATTGTAGGCGACTTCCCAGAGATATCCGTCGGGATCCGCAAAGTAACCCGAGTATCCGCCCCAGAAAACCTGCTGGGGCTTTTTCACGATTCGCGCGCCGGCTTTCGCGGCCAGAGCGATCACCGCGTTGACCTCGGCCTTGGTCTTCACGTTATGGGCCAGCGTAATACCGGTGAAGCCGGAGCCATCGGACGAGACGGTCGCATCTTCGGCAAGCTTCTCGCGCGGATAGAGCGCAATCCACGAGCCTTCCATCTTGAAGAAGACGATGTCTTCGCCTGGCTTGAAGTTGTGCGTGGGAAATCCGAGCCCCTCGCGATAGAACCGCATCGATCGCTCGAAGTCCGTAACTCCGAGAGTGATAATACTTACCTTCGGCTTCATGCGATTCGCAGACTTCTGTAAAACAGCCGGGAAGAATTTGCAACCGTCCATCAGGCTGATCGGTTTGGCCCGCTTGCGGACTGCAAACTTCGCGACCAGCCTGCCAAATCTATGTGAGCTATTGACGCATCGATGCTATTCTCGGGACAAAATCAGGAGGCCACATGCAAAAACAATTCGTAAATCCTCCGGCGCTTCATCCGCCGCGCGGTTACACGCATGTCGTCGCGGTCGAGGGCGGTCGCAGGATGCTCTTCGTCGCCGGACAGGTCGCATATACGAAGGAAATGCAGCTCGCGGGCGCGGGAGATTTGCGCGCGCAGGCGCGGCAGGCGTACCAGAACCTTGGCGCGGCTCTGTCCGGCGCAGGCGCGACGCCCGCCGACGTGGTCAAAATCACGACCTACGTGGTGAACTGCAAGCCGTCGGACCTGGCGCTGATCGGCGAAGTACGGCGCGAATTTTTCGGCAAAGAGAATCCCCCGGCGAGCACGATGGTGGGCGTTGCGGCGCTTGCTCTCGACGGCCTGCTGATCGAGGTCGAAGCGATCGCGATGCTGCCCTAGCAGGTGGAACCCTTGTCCTGAGTTGTCGAAGGATCGGGCCGCCTTCCTTGATCTTCTCCGCGCGTCCGAGGGAGACAGTTGCGGGCCGGAAGCGAAGCGAGTCCCGAGGTGAAAAGCCCGAGGTGAAAAACATGAGCCGAATCGAGGAGCGCTACCGCGCCGCCACCCCCAAATCCGCCGAGCTGGCCGCCGGCGCGGAAGCGGTGATGCCCGGCGGAGATACCCGCTCGACGACCTACTACCGCCCCTACCCGCTGGTGATCGCGCGCGGCGAGGGACCGTTCATGTGGGACGCCGATGGCAACCGCTACATTGATTTGCTGGGCAACTATACGAGCCTCGTGCACGGGCACGCCTACCCGCCAATTTGCGACGCGATCGCGGCCGCGATGCGTCGCGGCACCGCGTGGCCGGCGCGATCCGAGGCGCAGACCGAACTTGCGGCGCTGTTGTGCGCGCGCGTCGCGTCGGTCGAGCGCGTGCGGTTTTGCAATTCGGGTACGGAAGCCGGGATGCTCGCGATCCAGGCGGCGCGCCGCCTGACGGACCGCAAGCTTGTCCTGATGGCGCGCTACGGGTATCACGGCTCGTACGACGATTTCGAGGCCGGGATGGCCGGCCGCGACGCTGAACGCACGCTATTGGCCGACTATGGCGACGCCGGAGCGTTCGAGCGGATCCTCGAGCAGCGCGGCGGCGAGATCGCCGCGGTGTTCCTCGAGCCGGTGATGGGCTCGGCGGGAATAGTCACTCCGCCGGAAGGATTCCTGCAGAGCGTTGCCGGCGCGGCCCGCACCGCGGGAGCTCTGTTCGTGATCGATGAGGTGATAACGCTGCGCCTCGCAACCGGCGGAGCGCAGTCGCTCGCCGGAGTGCGTCCCGACCTCACCATGATGGGCAAGATCATCGGCGGCGGATTGCCGGTTGGAGCGCTCGGCGGCAGCGAGGCCGTCATGTCGATCTTCGACCCGCGTGGCCGCTCGCCGCTATGGCATTCGGGAACCTTCAACGGCAATCCGCTGACCTGCGCGGCCGGCGCCGTCTCGGTTCGCGAACTCACCGCCGAGAGAATCGCCGCGATGGATCGGCTCGCGGGCCATCTCGCAAGCGAACTCGCTCGCGCGGCGAAAAAGGCCGGGCTGCCGTTCTCGATCCGTCAGGCGGGCTCGCTGCTCAATGTCTTCTTTCTGAACGAGGCGCCGCCGGCAACGGTCGCACGCGCCGACTCTCGCGCGATGCGGATGTTCCATCTCGCAGCGCTCAACCACGGCCTCTTCATCGCGCCACGCGGGTTGATCGCACTCTCGACCGTAATCAACGATCGCCTGATGGACGAGATCCGCGATCGCGCCGCCGGCGCTATCGCCGACACCGCGGCCGAACTCGGCTGATCGGAGTCTAGCCCCGCGAAGGGACGTGATCCGCAGATGGCCTCCGCGCGGGAGCGGAACCCTGGTTGCGCGGAGCGCTGTACGCCGTCTCCCCGTTGTGCGACGGCGGCGCGGTGGCCGGGCGGAAGATCGCGGATAGCAGTGCGGCGATTGACAGCGCTACCATCGCCGCGTCCACCACCCTCGCGGGCGGGCGACTGACCGCTCCGGAAGAGGCAGCTCGAGTCGGGTTCTCAGCAACGCTGTTCGCCATGGTGTCACTCCAGTGCAAGTGGAGTGCCACTGCGCGAAGAAACGCCTATGCCAGCGTTTTCGGACAATGCGCACCTCGCCGTCGCGAAAACCCTGTAAAGCGTGCATGCGGCGCACTGGGTCCTAAAGCCCGCCGCAGCCTGTCGTGGCGATGGCGAATGCGTTGGTTAGCACCCGATGTTGCGCCGCTGAAACACCGCAGCCCGCACTGCGAGGCGATCGATCCAATACTGTGAGGCAAGAATTTTTTGCCGCCACTCGCACTTTGGCATCCTGACGATGTGTCTCACGAGACGAGATGTACCTGTGGCCGGATTAGTTCGACGGCGCTATCGTGGGAGATACAAATCCGTTCAACTGAGGCGCCGATCATGAAGACCAGATCAGGGCTGCGAATCGCGATCGCGTTCGTCGCAGTAATGTTTGCTCCGTTCGCGCTCGCGGACGACATGCAGGGGATGAACATGGGAACGGACGCAAACACCGACACCGGCGCGATGGGTGCGATGGGCGCGCACATGCGGATGGGGCCGCATATGACGATGACCGAATCGCGGCCGACGACGCCGGAGGACCTGAAGCGCGCGCGGGAAATCCTCAACACGATGCGTGCTACGCTCGGCAAGTACCAGGACTACAAAGTGGCGGAAGCGGACGGCTACCTCCCGTTCATGCCTACCATTCCCCAAGACGTTTACCACTTCGCCAACCGGGATGAGACCGCCCGCGAGTACAACGGCGACATCGACATCGCGCATCCGGGGTCGCTGCTGTATGTGAAGCAGAGCTTCGGCGGATGGCGCCTGGTCGGCGCGATGTACGACGCGGCACCCGACGCGACAATCTCGGAACTCGATGAGCGGATTCCATTGGGTATCGGCCATTGGCACGCCCACACCAATATCTGCCTGCCCAACGGGATTACGGTGAATGACGTGATGAACGGGCGAGTCATTCCGCGCCCGGACATTTCATCGGGAATCGACCCACCCGGAGTCGATTCGACGCGAAGATGGGGCGCGGGCGACCGCGACCGGATTCGGCTCGGATACCTGGCCGATCCGCGCTTCGGATTCGCGGGCACGATCTCGAACGCCGCCGATTGCGAAGCCGTCGGCGGCAACTTCCACAAGCAGATCTTCGGATGGATGATTCACGTGTACCCATTCGCCGGCGACGATCTGAAGGTGGCCTTCGGGATGGAGGTGCCGTAGCAGTTGCCGTCACACGGGCCATTGCTCGCGCCGATAGCCCATCTCCCAGAACATCCACTCGTAGCGGCTGGTGGTGATGAAATGCCGTCGCATCGCTTCGAGGTCCGCGGCTTGCACCGATGCCGCCGTGATATCGGTGGCCTCGATCGCCGCGCGGACCAGCGCGCCGAACTCTTCCGACGCGTAGGTCGAGATCCATCGGCTATATAAAGGATTGGGTGATCCCTTGCGCTCCAGTTCCTTGCCGACTTCCCAGTAGATCCAGTAGCAGGGCAAGACCGTGGCCAGCGCTTCATGGAACGGCGCCCGGTAGGCAACCGACAGCAAGTAGCTCGTGTATGCAAGATTGGTCGGCGCGAGCGCAGTCGCGTCAACGTCTTGCTGGCTCAGGCCGAAGTCCTTGAAGAAGCCGTCGTGGAGCGAGCGCTCGACCCGCAGCGCGCCCGCCGCATGCTCGTTGAACATGATTATCCACTCGTCGCGCGGCGCCCGCGCGGCGAGGATCGAGAGCGCGCGCGCATACTCGCGCAGATAGAGCGCGTCCTGAACGACATAGAACTGGAAACTCTCGCGCGGCAGCGATCCGTCGGTCAGCCCCTTGATGAACGGATGGTCCAGGATCGCGGCATAGATTGGCGCGATCAATCTCCAAAGTTCCGCGCTGAACATCATCCGCGATCCAGGTTCCCCCTTCCCCTTCAGGGGAAGGGGGCCAGGGGGTTAGGTAGCCCGGCCGTGGCGCAGCACCCTTCCGGGCAGCGGACCGTCGGGATCGACTACGTCCTTGCCCTCACGGCGGATTACCGCGCCGTTCACGATCACCGCATCGATCCCGATCGCATCCGAGACGAGGCGATCGGCGCCCGCCGGCAGATCGTTGACCCGGCGCAGCTTGCCCGCGCCAACCGTCGCGGGATCGAAGATCGTCACGTCGGCGGCCATCCCGATCGCAAGCCGCCCCCGGTCCGTGATTCCGAAGACCTCGGCCGGCCGCGCCGTCAGCATCCAGATTGCGCGCTCGATCGGAATCGCGGCCTTCTCGCGCACCCATCGTCCGAGAAGATAAGTGGAGAAGCACGCGTCGCAGAGCTGGCTCGCATGAGCGCCCGCATCCGAGAGGCCGAGCACCGTCCCGGGAGCATTGAGCAGCTCGGCGACTTCCTCCTCCTGGTTGTTCAGCACGGACATCCGGAAACGCGCGCTGAGGTCGGAGGCGAGCGACAGATCGAGTGCGAGATCGATCGGATCCGCTTTGCGTTCGCGCGCGACTTCCGCCAGCGATCGTTCCTCGAGCCCCGGCTCGGCCGGGCAATACGATATAGAAGTCCGATCCCATCGATCGGCGAACGCGCCTTTCGAGCCGGCGCCCGCTTTCTCTTTCAGCGTGCGCCGGAACTCCGGGTCGCGATAGATCCTCATCTTGCCTTCGTGGTCGGCGGCGGAGACAGGCTTGAACAGCGCCATGCTCTCGAAGATGAAGGGTTCCTTGAAGTTGAACTCGAAGTTCAGCGGGCGGCATGCGACCTGCGGGATAACGCGAGCGCCGCCGGCGCAGGCTTCGCGGTTGCGTTCCAGCAGTTGCCTATGGCTCCCCGGACCCATCATGCCGGCCAGCAGCGCGGTCCAGGTCACCGGGCGTCCGGTGGCGCGCGCGATATCGGCGAATTCGTTGAAGAACAACTCGCGCCCTACGGTTGCCTGCATGATGCCGCGGCCGGCCTCGCCGAGCGCTCCAGCCAGCGCCTTGATCTCGTCGAGGTCGGAAGCGCGGCTCGGCACCGGCTTTCCGCCGTAGCCGATATGGGTCTGCGATTTCGAGGTGGCGAAGCCCATCGCGCCGGCATCGATCGCCTCGCGAACGATCGCGCGCATCGCGGCGGTCTCTTCCGGCGTCGCGGCCCGCTCGGTCGCATCTTCGCCCATCACGTAGAGCCGCACCGGCGTATGACCGACCATCGCGCCCGCGTTGATCGCGATACCGCGTCGCTCGACCGCGTCGAGGTACTGCGCGAAAGTCTCGAACGGCCACTCGTAGCCGAGGCCGGCCTCCAGCGCTTCGAGGCTCATGCCCTCCACCTTCTCGAGTGTCCGCATGATGAGTCCGCGATGCTCGCTGCGAGTCGGCGCGACTCCGAAGCCGCAGTTGCCCATCACCACGGTCGTGACGCCGTGCCACGGCGAGATCGTCATCATCCGATCCCACATCACCTGCGCGTCGTAATGGGTATGGATATCGACGAATCCGGGCGCAACGACCTTGCCATCGGCGTCGATCGTGCGCGCGGCGGAGCCTTCGACCCGGCCGATCGCAACGATCTTGCCGCCGATGATCCCGACGTCGCCCGTGAAACCGGGTCCGCCGGTTCCGTCGATTATCGAGCCGCCGGTGATTTTCAGATCGAATTCCATTGGCACGCCTCCGAGGGTTGGAGATGAATCAAGCTATACTCAGGTCGCTGGCGGCTTGCGATCCATGCTCAGCGGACCACGTTGCCTCGCTTCCGGCGAATGAGCCTTCGCCGCCGCGGGTTCCGGCGCCGATTCACTTCTCGCGGCGAGCACCGGCCCCGCAAGGGGCTGGATAGGCCGCACTGCGGCTGGCGAGTGCGGACCCAGGATGCGCTGCAGATCGTCGTGGCTCACGGTCTCATGCTGGAGGATCGCTTCGACCAGTTGATCGAGCCGATCGCGCGCATCGGTCAGCAAGCGCCGGACCTGTTGATGCACCTGCTCGAGCATTTCCTGGACCTCCCGGTCGACCCGGGCGGCGGTGGCTTCGCTGTAGTCGTGTCCTCGAGCGAGCTCGTAGCCGAGGAAAGGCTGCTGCTCATCGGTCTGGTAGGCGGCAAGCCCGAGGCTGCCCATCCCCCAGCGCGTGACCATCCGGCGCGCTACGCGCGTGGCCTCGAGGAGATCGCTTTCGGCGCCGGTAGTGATCTCGCCGAATACGATTTCCTCGGCGGTCCGTCCGCCCAGCATCACGGCCAGCCGCGTCATCAGATACGAGCGGCTTAGATTGTGCCGTTCAGCCGCCGGGACCTGCTGGGTCAATCCGAGCGCCTGGCCGTGCGGAACGATCGTGACCTTCTGGACCGGATCGGCGCCGGGAGTGAGCCATGCCACGACCGCATGGCCCGATTCATGGTAGGCGACGACGCGGCGCTCCGCTGGATCCACCAGTTGCGCTTGCGCGGCGCCCAAGCGAACTTTGTCGCTCGCCTCCTCGAAATCCGCCATCGTGACCTGCTCGCGCTTGTGGCGCGCCGCGACCAGCGCGGCTTCGTTGCACAGGTTTGCCAGGTCGGCGCCGTTTAAGCCGATGGTCGAAGCCGAGAGCGCGACCAGATCGACGTCTGAAGCGAGCTTCAATTCGCGCGAGTGGATACGCAAAATTCCTTCGCGTCCTTCGCGATTGGGCGGGCCAACCACGACCTGCCGATCGAAACGTCCGGGGCGCAGCAGTGCGGGATCGAGCACGTCGGGCCGGTTGGTAGCGGCGAGAATGATCACTTCAGCGCGGGGGTCGAAGCCGTCCAGCTCGCCCAGCAACTGGTTGAGAGTCTGCTCGCGCTCGTCGTTCACCGTTCCCACCCCGGCGCCGCGGCGGTGTCCGACCGCGTCGAGCTCGTCGATGAAAACGATGGCGGGCGCGGCCTCCTTGGCTTGGCGAAAAAGGTCCCGCACGCGGCTGGCGCCGACTCCGACGAACATCTGGACAAACTCCGAGGCGTTGATGCTGAAGAACGGCACTTCAGCCTCGCCCGCGACCGCCCGCGCCAGCAACGTCTTGCCGGTGCCGGGCGGCCCGACCAGCAGGACGCCCTTGGGAATGCGCGCGCCGATATCGTGATAGCGCTGCGGATGCTTGAGGAAGTCCACCTCTTCCTGGAGTTCCGCCTTGGCCTCCTGCGCTCCCGCCACGTCGGCAAAGGTAACCTTGGGCTGATCGCTGCTGTAACGTCGTAGCTTCATGCGCCCGAAGCCGAACATGCCCGATTGGCTGCGCGCGGCGCCGGCGCTCATCCACCAGAAAAACCCGATCAGAAGCAGCATCGGACCCCAGGCGATCAGCATCTCGACCAGCCAGGAGTGGGTCGAGGAGGCGACCTCCACCACGACCTTGTGAGACTCGAGGCAAGGGCATCAGGTTGGGATCTCCCACCGTGGCCGGAAACTCCGTGCGAAACTCGCTATAAGCGATCGGCTTCTGTTCTGCGGCCGTAGGCGCCGGCTTGGGCACCGCTGCCTCGGGTGGCGACTCTTCGAGGCGGCTCGCGACCGGATGCTCCGGCTTCTCTTCGGCCTTCGGTTTCGGCTCGGGCCAGAGCACTGGCTTGACGAACTGGCCGGTGATCTCCGCCTCGGCGATTTGGACCTGCGATACGTTGTCGGCCCTGACCTGCGACAGAAGAGTGGAGTATGGAATCTCCACTTCGGGGCTAGGCTTGCGCCAGTGCGAAACCGAGTTCCAAATCAGCCAGGCGCTGAATACCAGCCATAACAACCATAGGCTGGGCGGGATCTGCTGCCGCGGCGACATTCCCGGTTTCCCGGGGTTTCCCGTTTTCTGCTTCGATTCCATTCAGCGTTAAGTTCGGGATCCGAGCGCCGGACGCGCAACCGGCTCTTTATGCATGCTTGCAGCGCTGGCGAATCCAAGCGTAGCACAGAATTTCGCCATCACGTTACCTCTACTCGCGCGAGGCGATCACCACTTGGGAGGTCACCCCGAATGAGCGAATAAGCCTCGCGTGCCGAATTCGCCAGTCCGAGCGCGTAATAAACTCGCTCAGATCGAGTGCACGGCATCCACCTACCAGGTATGGAGACAGTGCGTGAATCTGATGCAACAGCCATGATACCAGCCTTCCCAGGCTGCCAACCCCATCCGCGAGACTTACGATGCAAAGCAAGCCATCGGGCGCGAGCACTCGGTGAGCTTCTTTCAAGAAAACACGAATCTGCTCGCGAGCCATCAGATCGAGGACATAGGTCGAAACCACCCGGTCGACGGAAGAATCCTCCGCAGCAAACGTGCAGGAGCCGTTTGACTGTTGCACCTGGGCTCGCGAGGCCCAGCGTTGCAAACGTTGTTGCGCAAGCTTCACCATCGTCGTGCTGACATCCACGCCCAAGTAATGGCAGGTCGGCGGCAAGACTTCAGACAGGAGCCGCTCGGCGAATCGCCCCGTGCCGCAGCCAAATTCCAGAACGGACCTGGCGTGCTGGAAGTCGCTCTCTTCGAGCATCGCGCCAACTGCAGGGTCTTCATAGAACGACTGCCAATCCTGCCGGGAGCCGAACCAATCGTAGAATCGGCGAGCCTGCTCGACCGTCAGGGTGGTCTCATTGCGCGGTGGAATGGACATCTAACCTCCAACGGAATCGCCAAGCTTTGTTGCGCAGCGATCCAACCTGCAGATTACAGTCGTTGACGCCAGGGAACCTCGTCGCCATGGTACGTCGTTTGTCAGATCTCCTACGCTCGCGGTGGGCGTCCAACTCGTACGGCGCCGCCGCCGACCCGTGTGAGCACCTTCGATCGGTAACGTTCATGCTCGCGCTCGGCGCGCTTGGCGCGATTTATGGTGCGATAACGGCGGCTCGCGGGCAGATTGGCACAGCGATGCGAGCAAAGGTAGTCCAGCCGCCGCATCAGGCGTCCGGATTTGTCATCTTCTTTTCTGATCGAAATGGATCGACGCCAGCGGATGACGCCGCCGCGCGAGCGATATCAGCCGCCGGGGCACTGGTAGCGGAGGTGGACACTCGAGCTTACTTGAACCGCGTCAATAAGGTCGATGAGAAATGCCATCGACTGGTTGACGAGGCCGAGTGGTTCAGCCGCCAGACCCAGCGCGAGCTTGGTTTTCGCAACTACCTCACGCCCATCGTGGCCGGCGTCGGCGAGGGCGGGACGCTCGCAGGACTGGTGCTGGCGCAGGCTTCTGCGGCGACGATAGCCGGCGCCGTGTCGATCGACCCGTCCGTAACGATCGCGACGCGGCGGCCGATCTGTACAACAGGCTCCGCGGAGGCTCGCGCGGGCGGCTTCCGCTATGGTTCCCCGAAACAATTGCAGGGCTTTTGGACCGTCGGGCTTACCTTCTCGCTGGCCAGGGCGAATCGCGATTACGTGATGGGGTTGCGGCGCGATGGTGCGCCTTTGCAGCTTCATGAGATTGGCCCCAATCGAGAGATGGCTGACGCTCTGCGTGCACTTATAGAGCCGCCGCGGCGTCGAGGTCATCCGCACCGCAGGCGGTCACCACTTCGATGGCGATTACGAAGCTTTGGCCCGCCGCATCCTGGCCGGCTTCAAACGGCGCGTTGCAACATCGCCACCCGCCGAAGATCCTTCGCGACGATCCGACGGAGGAAAAACCCGTTCGTAACTTAGCGCCTTCGCGCCTTTGTGGTTAAATGGAGGAGGCTGTGAAATAATGTCTTGGCAAGCCACCTAACGATCGTTAAGGAGTCGAGCAGTGGACAGGGTCACATCGAAGCCGATCATCTCCGCCGATTCGCACATCACCGAGCCGGCGGGAACCTACGTCGATCGAATCGATCACAAATACAAGGACACCGCGCCGCACATGGTCCGCGACGACAAGCTCGGCGACATCTTCGTGATTAACGGGCTCTCCCGGCCGATCCCGATGGGCCTGGTCGCGGCCGCGGGGAAATCGGCCAAGGAACTCTCGATGATGGGAGTGAAGTTCGAGGAGATGCATCGCGGCGGATGGGACCCCGAGGCGCGGCTCGCCGACCAGGACCGCGACGGCGTGTTCGCCGAGATAATCTACCCGACGGTCGGAATGCTGCTCTGCAATCACAAGGACTTCGATTACAAGAAGGCCTGCTTCGACGCCTACAACCTGTGGATCGCGGAATACTGCGGCGCGCATCCGGAGCGGCTGATCGGCGCCGGGCAGACCGCGATGCGATCGGTCGAGGAAGGAATCGAGGACCTGCGGAAGATCAAGCAGCTCGGACTGCGCGGCGTGATGATGCCGGGAAATCCCAGGCTCGAGGACTACGACAGCGCCATCTACGATCCGTTCTACGAAGCCGCGATCGATCTGGAAATGCCGCTCAGCTTCCATATCCTGACCACGCGCGAGGAGGCGCTCACGCCCACGCGCGGTCCGAGGCTCAACAGCTTCCTGTCGATTATCCGCGGATGCCAGGACATCATCGGGACCTTCGTGCTGGGCGGCGTCTTCGAGCGCCATCCGAAACTGAAGGTGGTATGCGTCGAAGCCGACGCCGGATGGGTGCCGCATTACATGTACCGGATGGATCACGCCTACGACCGCCATCGCTACTGGCTGCCGGCCGGGACGCTCTCGAAGATGCCGAGCGAGTACTTCCGCGAGAATGTCTACACCACCTTCCAGGACGACTGGGTCGCATTCCAGATGAAGGACATGTGCAACATCCACCGCCTGATGTGGGCGAATGATTTTCCGCACAGCGACTCGACCTGGCCGTGGTCGCAGGACATATTGAAGAAGCACACCGCCGGGCTGTCGGAGCAGGAACGCGACCTGATTCTCCACGACAACGTCGCGGAACTGTATCGGCTGGGAGTCTAGCGCGAGCTGACCTCCTTCTCTTCCCCCTTCCCGTCTTTAGGGAAGGGGGGCAGGGGGCTAGGTCTTCCGCTCCGTGCGCGATAGAATTTCCGCAATGAAGAGAGCATCTCGATCCACCTTGGCTGTAGTCGCGCTCGGGACGGCTCTGTTTCTTCTCGCAGGCTCCGCGTCCGCGCTGGATCTCCAATCGATCCTCGGCAACCCGGAAGCGGACAACTTCCAGATCATCCACGTTCAGGACCTCGCGCGCTTGATGAACAATTCGGACGCGAAGGTCCACATCTTCGACGCCAACCCGACCGATGTCCGCGAGTCCACGGGCATCATTCCCGGCGCGCGGCTTCTCGCGTCATCCAATTACGATGTCGCCACTGAGTTGCCGCCGGACAAGAGCGCGAAGCTGGTCTTCTACTGCCACAACCTCCATTGAATGGCCTCCCATGCAGCCGCCCGGCGGGCGGTCAAGGCCGGCTACACGGACGTGAGCGTGATGGCGGACGGGGTCGAGGGATGGAAGGACGCCGGGATGCGCACGGAATCGGTGAGCCGGTAATTCCGGGCGCGCGCGACCTCGCAATCCTGTCTTGGCCAGGCGAATCGAGATCGACCTTCCGGACGAGCTGTTCGACCTGCTCGGCAGGGTTGCGGATCAGCTTGGAATAAGCGATACGTCCGAGGCGGGGACAATTGCGATCGCCGACTGGCTGTCGCGCCGCAAGGCCGAACTCGACGATCGCGATCCGGACCAGAAATACTTCGTCAACGAGGCGCTGGATGAACTTGCGGGAAAAAAGAAATAGGCGGATCGGATCTATGGCCGGGCCGTTGATGGCCGCGCTGATCCTGGCGGCGCTCGCGCCGCAGGCGCGCGCTCAGGGCGAAGCCAAGGGCTATAACTGCGAGGACTTCGGCTTCGAGATGGGGCCCCTGAAGATCAAGGGCCTTCAGGCTCCGGTCTATGCGCAGGGCGACGGCGACAAGGTCGTGGTGTCGGACTCCGCGGCCGGAGCGATCATGTCCGTGCCGCTCGCCGGAGGCGCGGCAACCCTGTCCGGCAAAATCAAGAATCCCGCCGGCGTGGCGATCGCACCGGACGGATTCGGATCGTACGCCGGCCAGGTATTCGTGCTGGCGCCGGAAGGCGGAGACCTGAAGGCGCCGTGCGCAGTGGATCGAGTCGAACAAGTCGGGCGCGCTCTCTGTCTTCGCCAGGCTGCCGGCGGCGGGAAGCCTCAATGGGGGAAAGGCCACCGAATGCCGCGACCTCGAGTTCGGGGCGCCCGGGAGTCCGTATGCCGGCAAGCTGTACGCGGTCACCAACGGCAACGCGACGATCTATGCAATCGATTCGAGCGGCAAGGCGCGCGCGTTCGGAACCTACGACAAGCCGATCCCGTGGGAGATCAACAACATCGGGTTTACATCCGCGACCGACGCGAAAGCGGCCAACGTGATGCTCGCGTCGATCCGGCCCAAAATGGAGGCCGCACCGAAGGTCGGGCGGCTCGCTATCATCGATAGCGCCGGCAAGATGAGCGACAACATCTACCTGGTCGGTCTGGTCCGGCCGACCGGGTTCGGATTCGCGCCCGACGGCTTCGGCAGCCATGCCGGCGTCCTGTTCGTTGCGGATGAGGGAAAATTGGCCTCGCAGAACAACGGCGAGCACGACGGGCGGGTTTACCGGCTGTTCAAAGGGATGGCCCGCGAGTATGCCAGCGGCCTGACCGATCCGACCTGCCTGAAGTTCGTCGGCAAGACGATGGTGTTGTGCGATCCGGCCGCGCACGGCAAGCCCGGCTCCGGCGCGATCGTCACGCTCGCCCCGATGTACTGAGAGCTTCGTAAGGCTCTCGGGGGGCGAATGAAACACGAATCGACGGCGGCCCTAAAGCCGCGACCGGGAGGTCCCGAGAGGGCGAATCTCGGCGGCACGTCTCGCTTGACATCCTGTCACTGTCAGACTACGAGAGACCACATAAGATTGCCATTCTTGGCAGGAGGGCACCGACAGTGACACAGGGGCACAACGCGATTTCGATCGCAGGCAGGGGATTCAAGCGACTTCGATCACCCGCGGCTGATGCGCGAGCGAGCGCATCGAGGCGGCTTTTCCTCCTTTTTGTGTTCGCCGGGTTGGCGTTGGCATGGGCGCCGCGCGCATTCGCATCGCCGCTGGTCGTCAATACGCTCAACGATCCAAATTCGTCTGCCTCTCTTTGCGGGCTGCGCGATGCGATCAACGCAGCCAATACCTTGGCCGCGGTGAACGGATGCATAGCCGGGAGCGGGACCGACACGATCACCTTCACTGTCACCGGAACGATTAACGTGGCGAGCACTCTTCCCACCGTCGCGAACACTCTGACGATCGACGGGGCGAACATTACGCTGAACGGCGGGGGCTCTAACCAGGTAATGGGCAATACCGGGACGCTCAATCTGAATAACATAACGATCGAAAACGGCAGCACCGAGTTTCAGGGCGGCGCGATCTCGAATAGCGGCGGCACGCTGAACGTAAACGCCTGTGCCTTCACAGGCAACTTCGGCTGCCAGGCCGGCGGCGCGATCGTGTCGGGCAACAGCGGCAGTCTGGACGTCACCAACAGCACCTTCACGAGCAATACGGTTATGAACGCATGCTCGTTCGGCAACCTTATAGGTGGCGGCGCGATCCTGGTTGCCTCGGGAACGGCAAACGTCACCGGCAGCAGCTTTTCGTCCAACAGCGCCGGAGGCACTGGCGGCTTTCTCAGCGGCGGCGCAATCGCGCTCGACGTAGGCACGCTGACCGTCAGCAACAGCAGCTTCACGTCCAACAATGCGGGCGCCGGCGGTGCTATCTTCGCCAACAACAATGGCGCCGCGGTAACCTCGACAACTGTCACGAACAGTACGTTCACTTCCAATAGCGCCGGGTTTGCGGGCGCCGTCGAAGGCGGCGGCCTGCTGAATTCTCTGACGATCAGCGGCTCCACATTCGTGAGCAACAGCGCCGGTAGCGGTGACGCCGGCGCTGTCTACGGCACCGGTTCGATCACCAACAGCACTTTCACGGGCAACACGGCCTCTGCCGGCGCCGCCATCGGCAGTTCCAACACGCTTAACGTCACCTTCTGCACCATATCGGGCAATACGGCCAGTGGCTTTGGCGGCGGCGGCGGTTTATTCAGGTCCGGCGCCGGTGCCCTCACCTCCACTCTGAACATCCTGTCGAGCAACCTGGAAGGTGGCGGAGTGGGCGGGGACTGCGGATTCAGCGGGGGCGCGGTCACCAATGGCGGCTACAATATCGACGATGACGGCTCGTGCAGCTTCGGCACCATCACAGGCGCCAATGGCAAGACTATAGGAGACGGCGTCAACCCGCTGCTGGGCCCACTGGCCAATAATGGCGGACCCACCGAGACTGAGGCGATCGGGTCGAACAGCCCGGCCTACCTTGCAGTCCCGCCTGCGGACTGCCCGATTCACGTTGACCAGCGCGGCGATCCGCGCCCGGCTCCCACAGAAACCGACTGCGACATCGGCGCCTACGAATTGCAGCCGGTGATCGGCCCGCCGCCGGCTCCGGGCCCGCCCCCGCCGCCGACGGCGCTGCCCACCCCGATCGCAGCGCTGGCACCGGCCCGGGTCGCCTTCGGCTCGCACTCTATGGGCGGAGTTACCGCGCCTCAGCAGGTGACCGTCACCAACACCTCGAAAACTCCCTTGCAAGTGGCGGGCGTATTCACCAGCAGCGAAGCGTTTTCCGAGACCGACAACTGCTTCGGTACAGTCGCGGCCAAAAAGAGCTGCCAGATCAACGTGGTGTTTTCGCCGACCAGCGTAGGAATGCAGAACGCAACCTTGGCGGTCTCCGATAACGCCGGCGATCCGATACATCATCCGCAGTCGGTGGCGCTGACCGGAGTTGGGTCTCCGCCGGCAGCGGAAGTTTATGCGGTGCCCGGTGCGCTGTCGTTCGCCGCGCGGACCTCTGCGACGGTGAGCGGATCGCAAACGGTGACGCTGGTCAACAGGCAGAACGTGGCGCTGAAAATAAGCGGCATCAGCGTAAGCGGCCCCTTCACCGAGAAGAGCGCCTGCGGCGCGACGCTCGCGGCGCACTGGAGTTGCACGATCGCTGTCACTTTCGCGCCGGACCGGGTGGGCAAGGACAGCGGCGTGCTGACGATCTCCAACAATGCGACCGCAGACCCGCTGGCAGTGGTATTGGCCGGAACAGTGCCGCCACCCGCTCCAACACCCACCCCGAAGGCGACACCTACTCCGCGGGCCAATTAGCGGATCCCACGGCGAGGCGGCATGCGCGGGCATCCGACGACGTCGCCGCGCACGCCTGCGGCTGCATCCTGCGGGTGACTGTGAGGCAGAGGCGAGGATGCCTCTGCCGCGTCTCGGAGTCCAACCGCAGAAGGTTGTGGATCCCGATTGACTTGGGCTATGGGCGCTTGCCCTCGCCCGACTCCGGCGCCTCTGCCCTAATCGCCGCGAGACGCGCCGCAAGGTGGGCGCGCGGATCCACATCGTCGCCCGATTGGCGCGCGGGCCGAACCGCCTGATCGGCGCGGAACGCGGCGGCGACCGCCGCGGCGCGATTGTCCACGGATAGTTTTCTGTACACGCCCTGCAGATGGGTCTGCGCAGTACGCGGGCTGATCGCGAGAGCCGCGGCAATTTCCCTGATGTTCTTGCCTGATGCCGCGGCGCTGAGCACCTGCGACTCGCGAAGCGTCAGGCCGAGAGAGAGCAGCGCCGCCGGCTCGAGCGAGGCACACTGCTCCTCCATCAACAGGACGTATTCGTCCGGGTCCAGAAAAAATCTGGATCGTAAGGCGTCTGCCCTCGCGATCGATCACCATCGGCGCGCGCGCCGGGGGCACTTCCAGCCGCTGACGAAACCCGGCGTCGTGACTGCGGACCCAGAGCTCGAGCTTCTCGGCAAGGCGGTCGCCCTGAGCCGGAGCCTCGAAGTATTCCGCCAGCCACTTGCGCGCCAGGGCTGTGGCGAGACGGATTCGCCGGTCCGGCTTGAGCGCCACGAAGGCCCGCCCGGTCCGCGACAGCGCGCGATCGAACAGCGCCATGTCCTCGATCATCCGGCTGACCATCCGCGCGTTCCGATAGGCCTGGCTCAGATGCGGCCCCAGGCAATCGAGAATGAGCTTGTCGCGCTCCGAAAACTGGCGCCCGCGATGCAGGGCTATTCCGTTCACCGCGCCGCGCTCGCCGACAAATGGAAGCGTGAGACAATCCTGCGCGCCAAGGCTCCGATAGTGCTCGGCGTAAAGCGCCGTCGCGCGGAACTCGCGGGCCGAAAGAAAATCGGAGGTCCGCAGGGCGTGAGTGTCAGCCGTCAGATGGTAGTGCGAAAGGTTGGGATGTTCGTGCATCACCTGTTCCCAGGCGTGTGCGCGCGCGGGCGTGTTGAGTTCTTCAGGCGCCACCCAGTTCTCCGAGCGCGCCTCGAGCGGCCGCATCTCGTTGTAGGAGGTGACATCCGAACGCACCACACCGGGCAGCGATGTAAGAAGATAGGTGACGAAGGCGGGGAAGTCGTGGATCAGATACACGCCACGCAGGAAAGCCAGTGTACGCCGCAGATCAGAATGCCCCAGCCGTTCCAAGCCACATTCCCCCTGTAGACCGCAGAAGTCTGCTTGTCTGGTCCATGTCGAGCGACAATTACCCAAGCGCAAGGCAAAAGTCCAGCGCGACAGCCGGAAGGCTGCGAACGGCAACCGACAGTCGTCTAAGCTAAATTGCGTAGAGGGATATGCGTCAGACCGCGCGGATGCCGGTGGAGGCCCTCCACGAAGGCGATCCTCCTGCCGTGACTTCCGAGCGGCGCGCCGCCAATGCCCAATCCCGGCCGCGAAGCAAGGGGTTCGCAGGCCGATGCTACAGCGAGTAGAAAGAATCGCCGAACGCATCTACGAGAAATGACGTATAACTGCTCGGCTGAATCACTTAGCACCACTGCGTCAAGCATCCAATATGCAAAAAAATCGGTTCTGCCTATAAAATTGCTGTCTTCTCGGCAGGAGGGCATGCAATGAAGATAACGAGGGCAAGGGGAATTGCGGCCGCGCTGGCTGTGGCCGTATTGGCGGGCGTACTCGTCAGCTGGGCTTCCGAGACGCCGCGCAAGGGCAGCAGTGGCGGCGCTGGACCCGATTACACATACTCACAGAACTTTGACACGATTGTGAGCTACCCGTTCGGGCTGGTTTCCGGCATCTTCGACTGGGACCCTTATTTCAACGGCAACGTGACCCGCGAACCGTCGGGGTTCGTCACGCCGGATTACGCCAGCGGGATAGCTTCGTCGTCGGACGGCTTCCACGCGCGGCTCGGCGTATTCCCCAACAGCACCTTCTTCACCGCCTATTATCAGTCCGACTTTGCCAACAATCCGAGCAACATCGCGCCGTACCTTTACCTGCAGGGCGGGAACACCGGGTTGGGCAATCCGGGCAACGGCGTGCGCGCGGTTGCGCTCGATCCGCGAAACAGCAACGTTTGGGTTACGAATCTCGCCACGTCCTACAATACTGACACCCCGTACGCGGTGTTCGAGTACAAGGCGACCACCCTCACAGCCTGCACTCCAGGGGTGGCGTGCAACTTGTCGCCAGACTGCAACCTGAACGGCCCTGCCACCAACCTTAGTGTTCCGGCGGGTGATGTGCTTGACTCCAGCGGCAATCTCTACGTCGCGAACTTCGGCAACAGCACTATCACCGTGTACTCGGCCGCGTCGTTGACATCCACCTGCAGTGGTCCGCCCGCGGCTAACGTAGCGCCCGTCGCCACCATCGGCGGTGGCGCCACCGGGCTTAATGCCCCGGGGAGGCCGGCCATCGGTCCGGGCCCCGCGCTCTACGTACCGAACTATTCGGGCAACAGCGTGACTGTGTATCCGCTGAGCGCTAACGGCAACGTCGGGTTCACGGCCAGGATTTTCGGCGGCAGCACCGGCCTCTCGTCCCCGACAGAGGTGGCGTTCGACGACCTCGGCAACGTCTACGTCTCGAACTCCGGCAACAACAGCATCACCGAGTACGCGGCGTTGGGAGCCGGCACGGGCACGCTCAACCCTACGCCGATCGCCACAATCTCGGGCCCCGACACGGGCCTGAACAACCCGGCGGGCGTCGCGGTCGATTCAAGCAACAACATTTACGCCACTAATCTGAACACCAACGAAGTCACCATCTACCCGCAGTTCAGCGACGGCGACACCCAGCCGAGCTTCGCTGTGAATCCGGGCGGAGCCGCGATTGCGGGCGGCAGCACCGACCTCGCTGAGCCGGCAGGGATCACAGTCGATGCGGTCGGCGACATCTTCGTCGCCAATGTTGGAGGGGCTGGACTCGGCAGTATCACGGAGTTCGCCGGGCCGTTCGGAGGCCTGTATGGGTCCCCAAGCCCGTTTGGCGGCGCACCCGCCAATTCGCAGTGTACTCCGGGAGGGGGAGGCAACCACGAAAACGGCCCGCCTTCGCCGGCCGGGTGCATCGGTCCCTTCACGTTCTGGGGCACCGGCGTCACCCCCACTCCGGCTCTACCCCCATCGGGCGTGGTGGACAGCCTGGATATCTACCTCGACACGGCTTGGGCTTCGACGCATCCCAACTACCGGTTCGACTGGGACTCCGCGCTCCTCGACTCTTCCGGTAATTTCCTGGAGGACTTTGTCTTCGCCGTAGGAACCGGCACCGGCCTGGCGAGTGATCCCTGTGGCCATCCCAGCACCGCGCACTACACGATCTCGCTGGGAAACGGATCGCCGAACGTTCCGGAGAACCCTCCCCCCGCCGGGACCACACCCTCGACGCCGCAGTGCATCGCGAGCTCGGGCTGGTACACCTTCCACCATGCCTTTCAGCCGGGAATCGCCGCGACGTGCGGTGCAGGCGCCCTCGAAGCCGATTTCTCGATCGTGAACAGCATCGGAACGACCGTGGCGTCCTGGGTTGAATGCTCGCCCGGTGTAGCGGCCCCGCTGTATTCGGACGCCGGCTTCAACCTCTACGGATGGTTCCCCAACCAGGAGATCAACAACCTCGCGATCGACAACACCTCGCTCGCGCCGCTCACGGGGCCGACCATCACGATTAATGCTCCTTCAGGCAACTACATCCAGGGTGCGAACGTGACGGCAAATTACACGTGCACCTCACCCGCCAATCCGGTCTCGACCTGCTCGGGAACGGCGGCGTCGGGAAGCCCCATAAGTACTTCGACTCAGGGGACCTTCAGTTTCACAGTCACCTCCTGCGACAATCATGGCAATTGCTCGACCAAGACTTCCAGCTACACAATCGCTCCGCCTCCGACCCCTCCCTGGATTCCGCCTCCGACCGCAGTGCCGACACCGGCGAGCGCAATCGCGCCGCGCGCCCTGTCGTTCAGCGCAGCCCCGATGGGCGCCGTCAGCACGGCTCAGAAGGTAACCGTGACCAACACTTCAAACGTCGCGATGCAGGTCTACGGAATTACCAGCAGCAGCGAGGCGTTCGCCCAGACCGACAACTGCGTTGGCACCATCGCGGCCCACAAGAGCTGCACCATCAACGTGGTCTTCTCGCCGACCGGGGTCGGCAAGCAGACCGCGACACTCACGGTTGGTGACAATGTCGGCGATCCGGTACAGCATCCGCAGACTGTCGCGCTGACCGGCGTGGGCGCCGCGGCAGCGGAGGAAGTATTTGTGGTGCCGGGCGAGCTCTCGTTCGCGTCCGAGAAGACGGGAGCGACGAGCGGGGCACAGACGGTGACCCTGGCCAACCGGCAGAACGTGGCGTTGAAGATCAGCGGAATCACCACGAGCGGCCCGTTCAAGGCAACCAGCCGTTGCGGGAGCACGCTCGCGGCGCACTGGAGTTGCACCATCGCGGTGACGTTCGCGCCTGCAAACTCAGGCGAGCAAAGCGGAACGCTGACGATCGCCAACAACGCGACCGCCAACCCGCTCGAGGTGGCATTGAGCGGGTCAGTACCGGCGCCGACTCCGACGCCCAAGCCGAAGGCGACGCCTACTCCGCAACCGAAGTAGGGGGCATTCTCCGGCCTCGCGTGTGCGGCATGCACGAGCATGCCGCCACGCGGCCTTCGCAACGACGGTCGCGCAATCGCGCGTCCCGGCGCGTGATCTTGCCGTGATTCCGGCCGAAACCGGATCGTTGCGCGATTGGCGAGGATCGGGGACAGGCTGGTCCTACTTCAGGATCGAAGCATCGGAGCGCCGTCAGCGCCACGGCTCCTTGAGCGTCTCGGTATCGCCGGTTTCCCGGTTGACCAGCAGCAGTTCGATCTCCTTGTAGGATCCCTGGGGGAAGAACACGTAACCGCTGACAGTGAAGTCTTTCGCGACGTCGCCGCCCTGGAGCGCGAGCGCCCCGATCTGCTCGCTGGCCTGGCGGCGCGCCTCCTGCTGGCCGGCCGGCGCGCCTGCCAGCATCCCCTCGCCGCCCCCGATCGCCGATCCGAGCGCCGCGCCGGTTCCGGCCGAGCCGAACGCGGCCCCGGCTGCCGCGCCGAGCGCAGCGCCGACGGCGCCCGCGGCCACGCCGCTCACGGCTGCGCTGGTCAGGGCCGCCTTGAGCTCGCCCGATCCGCCCGCCTGGCGAGCCGCTTCGCCCGGCGGCAGCGGCGCGATACGGTCGCCGTTGCCGTCGAGCGCGAATACCTGGCTCGGCACGATCGCGCGTGGCACGTCGGTTCCGTTGGCGACCGACACGTAAACCGGAACCACCGCGCCAACCGCGGGCTTGGACTGCGAGGTGATCGAGATTTCACCGGGTTGCGGCGTCGCGACCACCGCCGGAGTGTTCTGGATCGGCGCCGAGGCAAAGCCGCATCCGAGCGCCAGCGCGCCGATCGCGGCCAATACCCCGCGTGTAATCGGTACCCGCCTGCGCGTCCCGCGTGCCGTATTGTGGATGCCGGCCGATCTCATCGCGGACCTCGTTCTCGCGTCATCGCCAATAGAGTCTACCGCGCGTCCGGCCGTGAGTCATGCGCATCGCGGCAGACGATGCCTACCTGAATTCCCAAGCGGCTCCGAACCCGCTACTATACCCCCTTGGGTATATGACAAAATGGGTCACACGATTCGCGACAAGGAGAAACTCCTGAACCGGGTGCGGCGCGTTCGCGGCCAGATTGAGGCCCTCGAGCGGGCGCTCGAGGAAGAGAAAGGATGCGCGAAAGTGCTTCACCTTGCCGTCGCGGTGCGCGGCGCGATCAACAGCCTGATGGCCGAGATCATCGAAGGCCACATCCGGACGCACGTCGTCGATCCCGCGCACGAGCGCAACCGCAGCCGGGCACAAGGCGCGGAAGAACTGATCGCAGTCGTTCAGGCCTACCTGAAGTAGCCCGGAACCACCTTGGAACGGGACTATGATCTCGCGCACGCGGGTGTAGCCGAATCCCGCCACGATAGCGACCGTCCGCCCGCAATCGAGGCGCCCGAGAGCGGACGCCGTTTCGAATGGGCCGACGCCGGCCGCATAGCTCTGGTCGCCCTCGCCGCGATCGGGGTTCGCCTGCGGCTCTGGGAGCCGTTTCCAGGTGTCAGCGTGCCGGGCGTGCTAGGCGTCGCAGTAGGCGGGTGGCCGATCTTCAGGGAAGCGGCTGAGAACCTGGCCGCCCGGCGGATGACGATGGAACTCTCCATGTCGATCGCGATCGCGGCCGCGGCTGCAATCGGAGAGTTCTTCACCGCGCTGATAATCACGCTGTTTGTATTGGGGGCCGAGGTGCTTGAAAACCTGACGATCGCTCGCGGGCGCCGCGCGATCGGTGAGCTACTCGAGTTCCTTCCGCGCTCCGTCACCGTCCGCCGGGACGGCACACTGCGCGAGATCGCGGCGGACAGCCTGCGGCCCGGCGACTCCGTGCTGGTGAATCCCGGTGCCTTGGTAGCGGTTGACGGCGTGGTGATCGCGGGCCATTCGTTTGTCGATCAGGCGAGGATTACGGGCGAGTCGCTCGCGGTGGAAAAAAGCACCGGGTCCGCAGTCTACGCCGGCACGATCAACCAGTCCGGCGCGCTGGAAGTCCGGACCGAGCGCATCGGACGCGACACGAGCTATGGCAAGATCGTCGAGGCGGTCGAGAATGCGGAGCGCTCCCGCGCGCCCGTGCAGCGCCTGGCGGATCGGCTGGCCGGGTACCTGGTCTACCTCGCGCTCGCGGCCGCGGCGCTCACGTTCATCGTGACCCGCGACGCTCGGTGCACCATCTCGGTGGTAATCGTGGCCGGCGCATGCGGCATCGCCGCCGGCACGCCGCTCGCGATTCTGGGCGGCATCGGCCGCGCGGCGCGGCTCGGCGCGATCGTCAAGGGCGGCCTTTACCTGGAGACGCTCGGGCGCGTGGACACCGTCGTGCTCGACAAGACCGGCACGCTCACTTTCGGGCGCACCGAGGTTCAGGATGTGCTTCCGGTGCCGGACATCACGGAACAGGACGTCATCGCGATCGCTGCATCCGCGGAGATGCGTTCGGAACATCCGCTGGGCAGGGCGATCGTCGCACGCGCGATCGCGATGGGACTGTCCGTCGATGAGCCCGAGCGATTCGATTACGCGCCCGGCCGGGGAATCGCGGCGATCGTGAAAGGATCGACAATCGTGGCCGGCAATCGCGCGCTGATGACCGAGCATGGCATCGAGATACCGGCGGCGCCGGCCGCATACGCGGGCAGTCCCGTGTATGTCGCGCGCGACGGGCGCCTTGTTGGAACGATCGTCATCGGCGATACGGTTCGACCAGAGGCCCGGCGAGCAATCGCGGCGTTCGATCGGATGGGCATCGGATGCGTGCTCCTGACCGGAGACACGAGGGCCTCAGCCGCGGCGCTCGCGGAACAACTCGGGATCGGCCGGTTCGAGGCCGAGATGCTGCCGGAAGCGAAGCTCTCGCGGATCAAGGACATGGTGGCGAGCGGGCGCATAGTAGCGATCGTCGGCGACGGCATCAACGATGCGCCCGCGCTGGCCGAAGCCAGCGTCGGCGTCGCGATGGGCTCCGGCACCGACGTCGCTCGCGAGAGCGCCGACGTGGTGCTGCTCGGCAACGACCTGGTCAGGTTTGCGGAGACCCTGGAAGTCGCGCGATGGACCCGGAGAATCATCTGGCAGAACTTCGCAGGTACGATAACGGTCGATCTGGCCGGCATGGCGCTCGCAGCGGTAGGCGTGCTCAATCCACCGCTGGCGGCCTTCGTCCACGTGTCTTCGGAAATGATCTTCATCCTAAACTCAGCCCGCCTGCTACCGCGATTCGAGGGCCACGCACGCATCGCGGAGCGTTCAACCCAGCCGAGCGGATCTGATTCCCATATCCGGGATCGCTCGCTATGGCGCCCCCTGCGGGATTCGAACCCACGGCCCCAGGATTAGGAATCCTGTGCTCTATCCATCTGAGCTAAGGGGGCGCTTGCGATCGTTTTATATTGGACTGACGGCGGTCGCCAGACGGTCTCTCTGCTCGCGTTGCGGAGGCGATTCTTCTTCTCCCCGGTCACAATCTCGCGCAACTGTGCGTCCCATCGCGTGAGCACGAAAGCGAAAGAGCGATTCCCATTTCCAGGGACCGCCGCTCTTCCGCGAATCGAAACCGCGCCGCTACGCGGTCGCGACCCCTGTTCCTTCTGATCGCCGCCCCTTTGCGCCTTCTTCCGCCCCGCAGCTACGCGGGCGCGGCGGACTCGGCTGCCCCGAACGGGGGCTTGCCTCGTTTCCGTGGCAGGGTGATGCTACAGACAGACGTGGAACACGTCTATCAGGAGAGTATGTTCATGGTACTCAAAGTGTGGCCGGTTTTTCTTGTGGGGCTGCTGCTCGCGGGTCCGGCGCGGGCGCAGGAGTCCGATCTAATCGCGGTGCAACTCTCGGGATGCAAATCCGACAGATCCTTAGTCCTAGCGATTGCGAAGAATCGTGATCGGGGTGCCCCCGAATCTAAGTTTATAAACATTATGCACGATACAGTGGAAAAGGAACCCTACTCGCAAGCTTTCAAAAATCAGGAAGAAGCCTCGTACCTTAAGCTCCTCGCTGAAGTGTACGGGTTTCGTTCGCTACCCGGAGAATATCTAGCAGAGCAGGATTTTCAGCGATGTATCGAAAAGGTAGGGCAATGAAACCGGGAATCACGGCAGCAGTCCTCGCGGTCCTGCTCGCGGTTCCTCGGCGCGCGCGCAGGACGTGAGGAGCCATGTGGCGCTTACCATCGCGAAGATCGAGGCCATCGCAACTGGATCATATCACGACCCCGACCTAGTAGGTTGGTCATCGGGAACCACGACCGAAGCCATCGCGCTGAACGAAATGGAAAGAGAGCAAACCGAGCCAAATTCGTATCTGACACCGGGAGATTCGATTCCGGGAATAACGAAAGCCGATGTCTGTTCAGTCGGATGGGCCAAGCGCCAGCGCCAAGTACCCGATGACATACGGAAGAGAATTTTTGCCGAATACAACCGCAAACCCGGCCCGGTGTTATTGCCAAAGGGGGCCGACGATACCTGCTGCGAACTTGATCATTTGATTCCGTTAGAACTAGGTGGATCAAATGATCCACGCAACCTTTGGCCGCAATTCTGGAGTGACGCGCGAGTAAAGGACGGCCTCGAAAACCGGCTACATCAACTCGTCTGCGAATATGATCTGCCACTTAAGGCCGCCCAACGTTGCATCGCGCGCGACTGGTTTGACTGTGACTATGCTACCACCATGGCCGAGAACTTGGGCAAGTGAGAATCTGTCGATTGACCATCGAAGCGGTCTTCTGCGCAGGCACCCCGGTCGGAGCCTTATCGGACCGTAGAGCGGCTGTCCTGGCGAATCGAACCCGCGCCGTAAAAAGCGAGAACCCGCTTCAAGGGACATTCCGATCTATGAAAGGGATTTGTGCTTTGCCGCCTCTCATCGCCGCTCCCTCGCATCCCCTTCCGCCCCGCAGCTACGCGGGCGCGGCGGACTCGGCTGCTCCGAACGGGGGCTTGCCTCGTTTTCCGTGGCAGGGTGATGCTACAGACAGACGTGGAACACGTCTATCAGGAGAGTATGTTCATGGTACTCAAAGTGTGGCCGGTTTTTCTTGTGGGGCTGCTGCTCGCGGGTCCGGCGCGGGCGCAGGAGTCCGATCTGGATGCCGATGTAATCGCGTCGGGAATCTCGCAATGCAAAGCTGAGAGAGCCCTTGTCCTATATGCGGCGAAGACCCGGAATGACGGCATGCCGGAATCTGAGTGGATAACCTTAATCCATGATGGCGCGGAAAGACACCAGCGCGAGCAGAAATACCAGCCCCTCTCGCAGGCTGAAAAAAATCAGATTGAAGCCGACGAGCTTAGGGTCGTTGCTGAAGTGTACGCGTTTCGTTCGCTACCCGGAGAATACCTAGCAGAGCAAGTTTTTCAGCGATGTATCGAAAAGATAGGACAATGAAACCGGCGCGGGATCGTGGCGGCGCTCGCGCTCCTGTTCGCGGGCTCCCCGGCCCTCGCGGGCGGTTCGCCCTTTGACGAAAGTCGAGAAATGCAAACTCATAGCGACGGAGCAGCCTTGAATGAAATTTGTTACCGAACTATCGGAATTGCCGAACGCCAAAACACATAGCTGCATTTTGATCGATCCTTGCCCGCCCGGCGTCGCGAGCCGTGGCACGCTGTATGGCGTCGCTATGTTTTTCCTTGGCTGCGCACCTAATGGGGTAACTTGCGCCGCTCAGGATAAGGGCGGTTGCGATTGCGGCGCTCAATCAACGCAGGACGAGGTTGCGATTCCGGTTGCTCAGGTTAGTTGTGTTGTTGATCTGACGCTCCTCTATCCTGGCGAGCAGGCTTCTCGTTACCGATTGCTTCTCGTATGGGTAAAGACCCGCTGGCTGAATACGATGGACGCGGCCCACAAGGATCAGAATGTTCCGCGCATCGGCTTGGCGGTGGTCAAAGCGGCAATGGACGCTGCTCACAAAGATCAGGATGTTCCGATTTATGACAATGCTCACGACATATTTTGCTCCCGGAAGGAATGTAAGAAAGCCCAGCGCCCTGTTGCTTGAGAAGATTGACCAACGAGTAAGATGACGGGCCGCGCAATAAGGAGAGTTCAAAATGACGATCAAAACACTTCCGCTTTTCCTGATCACGGTACTGCTGGCCGCCATTCCCGCGCGGGCGGGAGTCGTCACCGGCTCATTCAGCGCATCGGGGCTTTTCAACAACGGAACCTGCGACGACGGTTTTGATTCGTACTGCGCCTCCGGCCAGTGCTATTGCACCTTGCTAGAGGGGACACTGATCAAGTCGGGCCACAAAACTAGTATCCAAATACTTGAAGGCGCGGACGAGGGGGTCGAAGTGGGCGGCTGCCTGCCGATCTATTCGGAGATTCTAGAGGAAGACGGACAAGATCTGGTCGGCGTGGCCATGGGACTCCAATGCGGAACCGGTTATATCGGCGGCTTAGATCTAGTTTTTACTCCGGGCGGCCCTTCATTCGAGGGCCGAGTTACCGGAACGATCGCGACTTCCAAAACCAATATCATCACGGTTCACGGGACTTTCAGCGTGCAGCCCTAGAACCACGGATTTTGCGGCGTGCGTTTTCAAGCCGCGACGGTCGGGTGAAGCTCGATCACCTTGGGCGCGGGCTTGCCTCAGAATCTCGCGGAGCCGCCGATCCCAGGCGATGAGCGCCGCGCGCCTCCCAAAAAACTGGCACCGACTTGGCACCAAACTCTTGACCGCTATCGGTTTTGACGGGTCGGGACGGGGCGCTATCGATCCAGAATAGCCCCGATTTTCCTCGATAACGCCCCGTTGGCACGAAATCCCTACGTTCCGTAATGGATTAGGAATCCTGTGCTCTATCCATCTGAGCTAAGGGGGCGCTTGCGATCGTTTTATATTGGACTGACGGCGGTCGCCAGACGGTCTCTCTGCTCGCGTTGTGGGAGGCGATTCTTCAGTGTGATCGCCCCAGCGCGCGGCTGACCGCCTCCGGTTCGCGCGCTATGACGGTCAAGAAAACGCGCGCCGTTCGGTCCGGCGTCCTGCGACGCTGCTCCCAATCCTGTACCGCGTCGATGGCGAACCCGAAGCGTCGCGAAAATTGCGACTGCGAATAGCCGAGCCGCTTTCTCAGCGCTTTCACGTCAACATCATCCGGGACATGCACGACAAAACCGGACGTAATCTCGCCGCTTACGATTCCGTGGACTTCCTTGGCGGCCCTGATCGGCCTTTTTCCCAGCTTAGACATATCGGCGCCCTCGCTGCCTATGTCAAACGCCTCGCCAGACGGTCCGCTATCCTCGCTCGCCAGTCAGCGGCGCTCGAATTGTTTGGCGCCGTATAGTATCGATCGCGCCTTGTCGTCGAGCGGTTGTTGCGGCAGGTTGGCCATCACCGCCACGCCGCGCTTTACCGCGGGGCGCTCTGAGATCGCTTCGAGCCAGCGCTTGAAGTTGGGACGGCTACTCGAGTTGTTCCGGCTCGCGACGGGTGCCTACTACCCACGGGTAGGTTGCGATGTCGGCGATCGAGTAGTCGCCCGCCAGGTATGCGGACTGGCCGAGCCGCCGGTCCATCACGTCTAGCAGCCGGCGTGACTCGTTGGTGTATCGTTCGATCGCGTACGGAATCTTCTCGGGCGCCGCGCGCAGGAAATGGCCGCGCTGGCCGAACATCGGACCGACGTTCGCCATCTGGAACATCAGCCACTGCACGACTTCATAACGCGCGCGGATTTCAAGGGCAGCAACTTGCCGGTCTTCTCGCCGAGATAGAGCAGGATCGCGCCCGACTCGAACAGCGAAATCGGCTTGCCGCCGGGTCCGTCGGAATCGACGATCGCGGGCATCCGGTTGTTCGGACTGATCTTCAGGAACTCGGGCTTGAACTGATCGCCCTCGCGGATGTTGACGGGAACGATGCGGTACTCCAGCCCGGTTTCTTCGAGATAGATCGTGATCTTGTGTCCGTTCGGCGTAGGCCAATAGTAAAGGTCAATCATTTCGTTCTCCTCCCGGTTCTTCTTTTCGTCCTTTTTCTATCGGCGCAATAAGTGGAAGGTCGTCGATTCATCGCCCGAGCACGTCCGATCTCGCGGATCGCCGCGAGATCAGTCGCCGATCAGCGCGGCCTCGACGAAATCCAGACGATCGTTGCCCCAGTACAGCTCGTCATCGACGAAGAATGCGGGAGCGCCGAATACGCCGCGCGCCACCCCCAGATCGGTGTTCGCCCTGAGTTTGTCCTTGACTTCCTGGCGCTCGATCAACTGTAAGAGCAATGGCGCATCGAGTCCCGCCGCTTCAAGTGCCGTGTGGATCACCGCGTCGTCGTCGAGTTTGAGTTCCCGCTCCCACATTCCGGCGAACATCGCACGATGGTAGCGCGGAAAAAATCCGCGCATCTGCGCCGCGATCGCGCCGCGCATGATCTTCATCGTGTTGACCGGAAAATGCGGATTGCGCTTGAAGGGTACGCCATAGCGCCTGACCCATCGCATCATGTCGATCCCGCCGTACTTGAGCTTGGCCTGCACCGTCGAATTCGCCGGCGACTGATTGCCGGTCGCCTTGAATACTCCGCCGAGGAGCATCGGAATGTAGGTGATGGTAGCACCTGTGCGCGCCGCCAGCGCGGGGAGTTGGGAGTCGGCCATGTAACTCCACGGACTTCCGTAATCGAAGAAGAACTCCAGATCTTTTCCCATCGCGATTTCAGCTTCGGCGAGCGTGCAGGATTCGCTCGCGAGTCAGGCGCGCGATGTCCTCGGCTCCGTAGCCGAGTTCATCGAGGATGGCCGAATTGTCCTGTCCGAGTTGCGGCGCCAGCGTGCGCACCTCAGCCGGCGTGCGATCGAAGCGCGCAGCGGGGCGCGGCTGGCGCACCGTGCACGTCGCGTATTGGTGCTCTTCGAGAATTCCGCTCTCCCTGATCTGCGGATCCTGCATCAGTTCGAAGCGGCTCAACACCGGCGCGGAAGGCACATCGTGTTCCAGGAGCCGGGGCAGAATTTCATCGGCGCGCCATTTCTCCAGTTCAGCGGCGACCAGACGGCGCCGTTCGGCGGAGTTGTAGGCGCGCGCCGCAGTCGTCTTGAGGCGGGGATCGTCGATCAGATTCTCGAGGTCGAGCGCCCTGCACATTCCCACCCATTCGGCGTCCGACATCGCGCCGGCTGTGATGTATCGATCCTGCGTCGCGTACACGAGATCGGGCCCCCGTTGCCCCAGCGATGGGTCCGACTCCTCGCCGACATAGGTCAGGCTCGGCATCGCCTCAGGCCACAGATACGCGATCATCGCGTCGAGCATCGCGATTCGCACGTGCTGTCCGATTCCGGACCGCTCCTTGGCGACCAGCGCGGCGGTGATGGCCTGCGCGACGGTCAGCGCGGTGGTGCAATCCGCGACGATCGCGCGCACCATCCTGGGCCGGCCGGTTTCCCAGTCAGCCTGAATTTCCGCGAGGCCGGAGAGCGCCTGAATCACCGGATCGTAGGCGCGCCGCTGTGCGTATGGACCCTTGTCACCGAATCCGCTGATGGAAACATAGATGATGTCTTTGCGGATGCCGCGCACGACCTCCTCGCCCAATCCCATCTGCTCGATCGTGCCCGGCCGGAAATTCTGGACGAAGACGTCGGCGGTCGCGATCAGCTTCTTCAGAATTTCCAACCCTTCGGGCGACTTGAGATCGAGCGCGAGAGATCGCTTGTTGCGATTGCACGACAGGAACGACGCCGGCAGCCGGTCGGCCGAATGGGTGAACCGGCGCATGAGATCGCCGCCCGGCGACTCGATCTTGATAACGTCCGCGCCCTGATCGGCCAGCATCATGGTGGCCACGGGACCGGCGACCATCGTGGTCAGATCGAGGACTCGCAGTCCGTCGAGCGCTCCCGGCATTTTTTCACCCTACTCGTCCGGTTATGCCATGCAACAGGCTCTCTCGTACGACGCGATCCGCTAGCCGGCTGCGGCGCTTGCGAGAGACGCGGCTGGTTTTTTTTCAAGGACGGGTTTCAGCAAGCGGCTCAAGATCCAGATAGCCGCGCCGGCGCCCGCCGCTACGGCCGCGATCATCAGAAAGAAATACGGCTTCTCCATGCTGTTCCATGATCGGCCGAGCCTGCCAGCGAGGAGATTGCCGGGAAAACTCGTCGCGAGCCACAACCCCATCATTACTGAGATCGCCGAAGGCGGTGCCGCTTTCGAAACCAGCGACAATCCAACCGGTGAGAGGTACAGCTCGCCGACGGTGACGACGAACGTATAGGCGACCACCCAGAGCCAACTCGCCTTGCCCGCGGTTCCCGTATGCCACGCCGCGACCACCATGATGAGATTGCCGAGCGCGACGCCGATGCATCCGAGCGCCATCTTCGCGACGCTCGACGGTTCCCGTCCGCGCTTCGACTGCCGGGACCACAACTCGACAATGAACGGCGTCAGCACGAAAATCATCAACGGGTTGATCGCCAGAAACCAGGTCGTCGGGATATCGCCCTTCCAGAAGGCCAGGTTGACCGACCGATTCGTGAAGCGGTCCACCCAGAGAACCATCGTGTTGCCCTGCTGCTCATACGCCGCCCAGAAAAGCGCGACCGGTACGCAGATCAGCAGGAGTGCGGCGAGCACGCGACGGCCTTCGCGATCGAGCCGCTTCTCTTCGACGCGCTCGGATTTCGTACCGTGCAGGCGGTCGCTCGGCAAGTCGCGTAGCGCGTAGAGATAGATCGCAAGGCCGATCGACATCCCGATTCCGGCTGCTCCGAAGCCGTAGCGCCACCCGACTTTTTCGCCGAGTGCGCCGCAGACGAGCGGTGCAAGGAACGCGCCGAGATTGATGCCGAGATAGAAGATCGAGTAGGCGCGATCGCGGCGAGGATCGCCCGGCGCGTAGAGCGAGCCCACCTGCGTCGAGATATTCGGCTTGAAGGCGCCGTTGCCCAGAATCAGCGTCAGGAGCGCGAGCAGAAACAGCGAATCGACCGCCATCATGAAATGGCCGATAGCCATCAGGATCGCGCCGAGAACGACGGTGCGCCGCTGGCCCAGCACGCGATCGGCGAGCAGGCCGCCGAAAATCGGCGTCAGATATACGAACCCCGTGTATAAGCCGTAGACCGTCGACGCCAGCGGTTGCGCGTCGAGCGGTCCGGACAATGATTCGAGGGCGTGCTTCAAAACGCCGAGACCCAGCACGGTCTCGCCACGGCCGGGCTGGAACAGAAACTTCACCATGTAGAGCACAAGGAGCGACCGCATCCCGTAGTAGGAAAACCGCTCCCACATCTCGGTGGTGAAGAGAAAAGTCAATCCCTTCGGATGGCCGAAGAGATCGCGGCTGTTCGTCATGCCTTCACACGGAGACCCTTTAGCACATCCGGCGTCCGCGCGCAGTCGGCGAGGGCAGACAAGGAGATCGAAGCGGCACCGGCTCGAGCCTGTGACTCACCGGCTGAAGCCGGGGCCGCTCGGGAAGAGCCACTTGCGGTTTTCACGGATCACGCGATCGATTATCCTGTCCCCCGGATCGCACGGATATGCGTGATCGACAATCCGATTGAGCGCCAAACCGCCCCAAGTGAGGATCACACAGCCCGACGCGGACTCGGATGACTTGGAACGCACTCGGCGCGATCCCGGCCCGCGCTGACCGCCTCCGCCGATCCGACTACGGTCATCTTCGCCTCGCTCGCGGTTTACCTGATCTGGGGTTCGGGATACCTGGCGACGCGCGTGGCGGTCGCCAGCATCCCGCCGTTCCTGATGGTCGGAGGGCGGCAGTTATTGGCCGGCACAGTACTGTATTGCGCGCTCAGAATCGGCGGCGCATCGAACCCGAACCGCGCCCAGTGGATCGCTTCGGCAGCAGTCGCGCTCCCGCTGATGTGCGTAGCGAGCGGCGGCACCGCGTTCGCGCAGCAATGGGTGGACTCGGGCCTGGCGGCGGTGCTGCTGGCGACCTCGCCACTTTGGACCGTAGCGTTCGCCGGTCTCCTCGAACGATGGCCCCATCGTGCGGAATGGTATGGGCTGGCGCTGGGCTTCGCCGCGATGATCCTGCTCAACGCTCAGTCCGGTCTGCGCGCGCATCCGATCGCCGCGATCGCGCTATTGGTGGCGAGTCTCTGCTGGGGGCTTGGCTCCGTGTTGAGCCGGCACATGGAACTGCCTGCGGGTTCGATGGCAAGCGCCACGCTGATGATCTGCGGCGGCAGCATCCTTCTGTTGCTGGGCGCCGCGACCGGCGAGCGCATATATGCTATCCCGGCGTTGAGGTCGATCGCGGCTTGGGCTTATCTCGCGATCTTCAGTTCGTTGCTGGGGTTCAGTGCCTTCACTTACCTGATCCGCCACACTCGTCCGGCGCTCGCGCTCAGCCACGCGTATGTGAACCCGGTCGTGGCGGTTGCGGTCGGCGCGTTGTTCGCGGGCGAAGCGGTCACCCGCCTGGAAGTCGGCGCGATCGGACTAACGATCGTCGCAGTATTCTTCATCACCAGCGCGCGGGTTGAAGATGTCGCAGAGCCCGCCGCCGCGGAGGAGCCGATCTAGTCGCGGACGGATCCGACGCAGATCGTTCGCTGGAGCGTCCGTTCCGATCAACCTGGGCCGGGGCGCGGGGCGCCGGACCTGTAATGCGCCCGCGAGTGCCGGCCCTTCGGGAATGTTGCCTGCGGGGAAAATCCGGCCCTAGCTGACCGTCCAGGTGTCGCCGCGGCGGAGCAGCGTCTTGATATCGCCGGTGCCGAGCCTGGCCTTGGCGTCTTCGAGCTGCTTGTTCATCGCGCCGTCGTAGGTCGGGCGCGAGACCGCGTAGAACACGCCGATCGGCGTGGGCATCGGCGGCTCGAAGTTCGCGAGCATGAACGCCAGCGGGAAGTTGGTCTCGTCGTGGACCACCAAGTCCTTCTCGGTGGTCTCGCCGCCCAGCTTGACGACCTCCGGGCGCATCCCGTTCATCCTGATTCCCTTGTCGCGGTTGCGGCCGAAGATCAGCGGCTTGCCGTGCTCGAGGACCAGCTGATGCTCCGCCTTGATCGCCTTGTCGCTCACGTCGTCGAATGCACCGTCGTTGAAGATGTTGCAGTTCTGGAGGATCTCGATAAACGCCGAGCCGCGATGCGCGTGGGCGCGCTTGAGCATCTCGCCCAGATGCTTCTGCTCGACGTTGACCGAGCGCGCGGCGAAGCTGGCGTGCGCTCCCAAGCCGAGAGTCAGCGCGCTGAATGGAAAGTTGACCGAGCCCATCGGGGTGGACTTGGTGATCTTGCCGACTTCGGAGGTCGGCGAGTACTGGCCCTTGGTGAGCCCATAAATCCGGTTGTTGAAGAGCAGGATTTTCAGATCGACGTTGCGGCGCAGGACGTGGATGAAGTGGTTGCCGCCGATCGAGAGCGCGTCGCCGTCGCCGGTGACCACCCACACGTCGAGCTCGGGCCGCGAGACCTTGAGCCCGGTCGCGAGCGCCGGTGCGCGGCCGTGGATAGTGTGAAAGCCGTAGGTGTTCATGTAATACGGAAACCGGCTCGAGCATCCGATTCCCGATATGAATACGATGTTCTCGCGTGCGATGCCCAACTCGGGCATCGTCTTCTGCACCTGCGCCAGAATCGCGTAATCGCCGCATCCGGGGCACCATCGCACTTCCTGGTCGGAGACGAAATCCTTGCGGCTAAGAGCAGTGGCCATTTCTTCAGCCCTCCAGGGCGCGCCCGATGCGGCCGGTAAGTTCGCTGACCTTGAAAGGACGGCCCTGAATCTTGTTGCAGCCGACTGCGTCGATCAGAAACTCGGCGCGGACCATCTTCAGCAACTGCCCCATGTTCATCTCCGCCACCATCACCTTCTTGAACCGCCGCAGGATGTCGCCCAGGTCCGGCGGCAGCGGATTGAGATAACGCAGATGAAGGTGCGAGACCCTCTTGCCTTTCGCGCGCACCTGCTTCACCGCTTCGCGGATCGAGCCGAACGTCGAGCCCCATCCGAGCACCACCAGGTCGCCGCCCTTCTCGTCGCCGAAGATTACGGTCGGCGGGATTTGGCGGGCGATTCCCGCGACCTTGCGGGCCCGCAGCCGCACCATCATCTCGTTGTTGGCGGGCGAGTAGCTGACGTTGCCGGTCAGGTTCTCGCTGGACAATCCGCCGATCCGATGTTCGAGTCCGGGCGTGCCGGGAATCGCCCACGGACGCGCAAGCGTTTCCGCATCGCGCGCGTAAGGCATGAAGCCGTTGGGATCGGTGCGGAACTCGACCTTGATCGGTGGGAGCTTGTCGGGATCGGGGAGCAACCACGGTTCGGCGCCGCTGGCGAGTTGGCCGTCGGTGAGCAGGATGACCGGGGTCATGTAGGTCACGGCGAGCCTGACGGCTTCGTAAGCGCACTCGAAGCAATCGGAGGGCGTCGACGCCGCGATAATAGGGATCGGCGATTCACCGTGCCGTCCATACATCGCCATCAGCAGGTCGGCCTGCTCCGGCTTGGTAGGCATCCCGGTGGAAGGTCCGGCGCGCTGGATATCCGTGATCACCAGCGGCAGTTCGACTTTGACTGCCAGTCCAATCGCCTCGGCCTTGAGGTTCATCCCGGGGCCGGAAGTCGTGGTGATTCCGATCGCGCCGCCGAACGCTGCGCCGATCGCCGCGCCGACGCCCGCGATCTCATCCTCGGCCTGGAACGTGTAGACGGGAAAATTCTTGTAGCCGGCGAGCTCGTGAAGTACGTCGCTGGCAGGCGTGATCGGGTAGGAGCCGAGGAACAGCGGGCGCCCCGCCTTGCTCGCCGCGGCCACGAAGCCGAGCGCGGTCGCGCTGTTGCCGGTAATGTTGCGGTACAGTCCGGGAGCGATCTTCGCCGCGCCGACCTGGTACGAACTGGCGAACATCTCGGTGGTCTCACCGAAGTTGTAACCGGCCTTGAAGGCCCGCAGGTTCGCCTGCAGCAGGTCCGGCGTCTTCTTGAACCGGCTCTCGATCCACGCCACGGTACTTTCGATCGGCCGCTGAAAGATCCACGACAGCATGCCCAGCGTAAAGAAGTTGCGGCATCGGAAGACCGCGCGGTTGTTGAGCCCGAGGTCGTGCAGAGCGAGCTGGGTGAGCTTGGTGATCTCGACCTCGAAGACCTGGAACTTGTCGAGCGAATGGTCATTGAGCGGATTCGAGGCATAGCCGGCGCGCTTGAGGTTGGCATCGGTGAAAGCGTCTTTGTCGATGATCAGCACGCCGTTAGGACTCAAGTCTTCCAGGTTGACCGCCAGCGCCGCGGGATTCATCGCGACCAGCACGTCGGGCTCGTCGCCGGGGGTAAAGACCTCGTAACTGGAAAAGTTCAGTTGAAAGCCGCTGACGCCGGCCAGGGTTCCCGCCGGCGCGCGGATTTCCGCCGGAAAGTCCGGCAGTGTTGCGATGTCGTTACCTGCCAGCGCGGATTCGGTCGTGAACTGCATCCCCGCCAACTGCATCCCGTCGCCGGAGTCCCCCGCGAACCGTATTACGACGTGATCGCGCTGCTCCGACGGCTTGGGCGCGTGCGCGCCATTCGCGCCGTCGTCGAGCTTGTGGGAACCGGCGACTTGCCCCGCCGCCTCAGATGGTACAGCCATCTCCTTGTGATCTCCTTGAAGTTGACGAACGCCAGCGTTAAAGGCCCATCGTTTCGCAAAGGAAGGCAAATACTCGAGAAGCCAGGATTAACTATAGCTAATGCTCAGAAAGCGTGGAAGGGCGCCGATCAGCGCACCCGGAAGTCTCTGAATTCGTTTCGCGCCTGTGACCACTCCTCCTCGACCTGCGTGACGCGGGCCGATGGCGGGCCGTCGTGAGCCCACGCGGCCATCGCCTTGAGCGACGACCGCCGGCCCTCGGCGAGGATTTCGACCCGCCCATCCACAAGGTTGCGGACCCATCCGGTGAGCGCGAGCAGTCGCGCCTCGTCGGCGGTCGCGCCCCGGAAGAACACACCCTGCACGCGCCCGCTCACCCATAGATGGAGCCGGGCGTAATCGTCCGCATCGGGCATCGGGACTAACCGCCGATCAATTGACGAAAATGTTTCTCGTCAAGGGTCTTGACCCCAAGCTCGACGGCTTTGCGCAGCTTCGATCCCGGATCGGCGCCGACGACCACATAATCCGTTTTGCGGCTGACCGAGGAGGTCACGCGTCCGCCCGCGGCAAGGATACTTCGCTCCGCATCCTCTCGCGACATCGTATCGAGGGTTCCGGTCAGGACGAAAGTCTTGTCTCGGAGCGGGCCGCGGCCATCGGTCACCGGCGCCGTCAGATGGAAGAACTCTGCCAGCCGCGCGACCGCCCCGGCATTGCGCGGCTCGTCGAAGTAGTCGCGGATACTGCGCGCGACCTCCGGGCCTATGTCGCGGATGGCGAGCAGGTCGTCCTCGCTCGACTTCATCGAGCTCATCGACCGTCCTGAAGCGATTCGCCAACTGGCGGGCGGTATGCTCGCCGACGTGGCGAATTCCGAGCCCGTTGATGAAGCGGTCGAGCGTCGCGTGGCGAGAGCGCTCGATGTTGTCGAGCAGGTTCTGCGCGCTCTTGTCGGCCATCCGCTCGAGGTTGACGAGCTTGTCCTTGCTGAGCGTGTAGAGGTCGGCTAGCTCATGCACCAGCCCTGTCTCGACCATCTGGCCGACCAGCTTGTCACCCAGCCCGTCTATATTGATGGCGTTTTTGGACGCGAAATGCCGGACCGATTCGCGCACGCGGGCCGGGCAATTGACGTTGACGCAGAAGTAGCCGACTTCACCCTCCTCGTGCACGATCGCGCCGCGGCACACCGGACAATGTTTCGGCATCTGGAATTCGGGGCGGCGCGGATGACCCTTCTTAGTGACGCTGACGACGTACGGGATCACGTCTCCGGCGCGCTCGATGAGCACCGTGTCGCCCTCGCGGATGTCCTTGCGGCGGATCTCGTCGAGGTTGTGCAGCGAGGCGTTGGAGATTGTCACGCCCGCGAGTTGAATCGGCCTGAGCTGCGCGACCGGGGTGAGCGATCCGATTCGCCCCACCGAGACCTCGATCTTCTCGATCACCGTCTCGCCCTGCTGCGCCTTGAACTTGTACGCGACGGCCCATCGCGGCGACCGCGACACTTCGCCAAGCTGCTCCTGGAGGGCGAACGAATTGACCTTGGCGACGATCCCGTCCGCCTCGTAGTCGAGTTCGTGGCGCCGCTCGGTCATCTCGCTCCAGTACGCCAGCACCTCATCGACGCTTCGGCATACGCGCGAGAGCGGATTTATCCTGAGACCGAGCTCCCTTATTCCCTGCAGAAACTCCCACTGCGCCGGGAAGTCGATCCCCTCGATCACTCCCGGCGAATGGCAGAAGATGCCGAGCGGGCGTGACGCGGTGATTCTCGGATCGAGCTGGCGCAGCGACCCGGCGGCGGCATTGCGCGGATTGGCGAAGGGCGGCTCGTCGCTTTTCTCGCGTTCGGCGTTGAGCCGATCGAACGCCCTGCGCGGGATGATTACCTCGCCGCGCACTTCGAGCAGGCGCGGCATTCTGCCGTGCGCCGGAGGCTGCAATCGCAGCGGAATGCTCTTGACCGTCCGCAGGTTCTGCGTCACATCTTCGCCGTTCACGCCGTCGCCGCGCGTCGATCCGTTCCTGAACAGGCCGCCCTCGTAAACCAGCTCGACCGCCAATCCATCGAGTTTCACCTCGGCGACGTACTCGATATCGGCCTCCGACTTGAGCATCCGCTTGATCCGCCGGTCGAACTCGCGCATCTCCTCCGCGTCCATCGCGTTGGAAAGCGAGAGCATCGGGCGGCGATGCACCACGACGGGAAATTTCTCGCTGGGCGTGGCGCCGACGCGCTGGGTGGGAGAATCGGGCGTGACCAGTTCCGGATGCGCCCGCTCGAGCGCCTCGAGCTTGCGCAACAGGTCGTCATACTCGGCGTCGGAGACTTCCGGATCGTCGAGGACGTAGTAACGGTAATTATGATGGTTGATCAGCTCGCGCAGCCGCTCCGCCTGCGCAGCGAGAGTTCCGGAGCTTGCGCGCGCCATCTTCGCCATCGAGGTTTTCTCTCAGGCCCTCTCACTGCCATGGGAAGCCATGCGCAACTGGCAACTGCGACTTCCGGTGGCATGAGATTCCTCGCTTCGCTCGGAATGACATCAATTTCGTGCGTCTCGCCATTTGTCGCGCGTTCGCTGCCTTTCGCGCGTTTGTGCAGTTGTCATTCCGAGCGGAGTCTTCGAAGCGAGGAATCTCATGCCACCGGAAGTCGCATTCCCCTGTTGCGCACGTTTCACCAACTGGCGAGGGCTTCAGACCGGAATCGATCGCCTACCTCCCGTAGCCCATCGCTTCGAGGAAATCGTCCAGGCTCTCGAACCTCATGTACATGTTGCGGCGCTTTTGCTCGCCGATCGTGGTGCTCGGCTGCGGCGCGTACGCATGCCCCGGATACACTACGGTCGAGTCCTCGAGGTTCCGGAGCGTCTGATTGAGGCTGTAGTACATCTGTTCAGGATCGGAACCCGGGAGATCGATTCGCCCGCATGAATCGACGAACAGCGTATCGCCGGAAATCAGGTTGCCGTTGACCAGGAAGCATTGCGATCCCGGCGTATGGCCGGGCGTGTGAAGGAACTTGATCTCCAGATTCCCGACCTTGATGCTGTCGCCGGCATCGGTCACGACCATGTCCGAGTCGGACAGTCCCGCCACCTGTTTGGCCCCCGAGGCCTCGTTGCGATTGATGTAAACCTTGGCCTTGACCCGCGCGAGCATGTCGGCCGCGCCCTGGATCGATCGTCCCATCATTCGCCCGCCGAGATGGTCCGGATGGTAGTGCGTGATGAGGATCTTGTCGATTTCGTAGCCCTCGCGTTCGGCGAGGTCGCAGATCGCGCCGACGTCCCACGCGGGATCGACGACGGCGAGCTTCCGAGTCGTGCGGTCGCCAATCAGGTAAACGTAATTGGCCATCGGGCCAATCTCGAGTTGGCGCAGATAAATCTGATCTTCCTTCGCCATCTGGGACACTCCCGCCTGGAGGATTACTATCCGCTACCTGACTTTCGCCTCGCAGAGCGCGCCGCCTTCGGATCCAATCGCAGTCCCCGATCCCACAGAAACTCCGGCTCGTCCAACCGCTTGGCGACCCATCGCGATTGCACGAACAGATGGTCGCTGAGGCGATTGACATAGATCAGCAACTGATCGTTGAGCGGCTCTTGGCGCGTGAGCGCCCAGCAAACCCGCTCCGCCCGCCGGCATACCGTGCGCGCCTGATGGAGGAACGCGTTGAGCTTGCCGCCGCCGGGCAGCGTGAACGAGTTGAGCGGTTCGAGCGCGGCGTTCATCCGGTCGATCTCCTGTTCGAGCTGCCGGACTTCCGCCTCGCCCATTCGGTGCATCCCCTCGTATTCGGCGCCTGGGGGAGTGGCGAGTTCGCTGCCCACGTCGAACAACTCGTTCTGGATGCGCCGCAGCATCCCGGAGTACCAACTGTGATCGACCTCGAGACGCTTCGCATACTCCGGCAACAGCGTGCGCACGATCCCGACGATCGCGTTCAGTTCGTCGATCGTGCCGTAGGCCTCGAGTCGCCCGCTTTCCTTCGGTACCCGCGCGCCGCCGACCAGCGCCGTCAGTCCCTTGTCGCCGGTGCGCGTGTAGATCTTCGTGAGCCGGATTGCCACCTTACAGTCCCGCCTTCTTACGCAGATGCAGATACGCGTTGTCGCGCACCTCGCTTGAGACCGGCAAGCCTTCGTCGCGCCATCCTTTGACCAGCAGTTGCCCCGCCGGATTGCGCGCGCCGCCGAAGCCGCCGCGCACGTTGGTCAGATCGGTATAGCCGACCTGCTCGAGCATCTCGCACGCTCGCTGCGAGCGCCCTCCCGCCATGCATCCCACCACCAGCTTCTTGTTCCGGGGCAGGATCTTCTCGGCGACCAGCAGGAACTCGGCGTTGACCTCGATCTGGCCGGGGCCTTTGAAGAACACTACCGGCAGATTGATCGCGCACTCGGGATGGCCGTTCGCGAACTCATCCTCGGTCCTGACGTCGACGTAAACCGCGTCCGGATTCGCTTTGAGAATTTCGTGCGCCTTGGGCGGCTCGACTTGAATTATCGGCATGGTTCGTACCTCGCTTGGGTTTTATCAAAAACCACGCGCAGGGCTCATTATGGTTTGCGGTTCCCGTATTGCTCGTAATGTATCATCTCGGCGCGCTTCTTGAGCGGACGGGGCTGCGGCGGATTGGCCGGGTCAGCGTAGCCAAACGGCAGGATCGTAAGGAGCTGCCATTCCTCCGGCAATTTGAGCAGCGCCGCGATTTTGTCGCGGTCGAGATTTCCCACCCAGCAGGTGCCGAGCCCCAGCGCCCATCCGGCGTTGGCCATGTTCTGCACCGCATGCGCGCAATCGATATCGGCCCATCGCGTGTTGTTGCGATCCTTGAGCACCACGATCGCCGCTGGCGCGTCGGCGACGAACCTGCCGGTCGAGCTGAGCGCGCCGAGCTCGCGCAGCGTGTCGGAATCGCGAATCACGATAAATTGCCACGGCTGCATGTTGCGCGCGCTCATCGCATGCCGCGGCCTCGATTATCTGTCCAAGCGCCTTCAGCTCAACCGGCTTCTTCGCGAACGCCCGCTGCACGCGCCGCTTCAGAATTGCCTCCATCACGTCCATCGTTCTCTCCTCTCCGACAAGTTCACCATAAAGACCGTCACGCCACAAAGAGCCGCGAGCCATCGGCGCCCGCCGTTCAAATTCCAATCGCGAGTTGATACATGATCCCGATGGATCCGATGACCGAAAGCCGAAAGACCCTGCCGCGCACGCTGGCCGCGATCGAGCGTGGAATCGCCGACAATCTCCATATCGGCGCGCAACTCTACGTATCTCGCGACGGGCGCCGGATTGCCGACCTCGGTATCGGCGAAGCGCGCCGCGGTATTCCGCTCACGCGTGACAGCCTCACTCTCTGGATGTCGTCGGTCAAGCCGGTGACCGCGCTCGCGATTGGCCAGATGTGGGAGAGCGGCCGGCTAGCGCTCGACGATCCCGTCTGCAAGCACATCGCGGAGTTCGGAGCCAACGGCAAGCATACGGTCACCATCCGGCACGTGCTGACGCACACCGGAGGGTTTCCGAGCGTCGCGCGCAACTGGAGCGGCGTCCCGTGGAATGAGATCATCGCCGAGATCTGCGCAGCGCCGCTCGAACTGGGATGGGTCCCCGGCCGCGAGGCCGGTTATCACGTCGCCTCCGGATGGTACGTGCTCGCGGAGATTGTCCGGCGGCTCGACGGACGATCGTACAGCCGCTACGTGCGCGAGGAGATCTTCGAGCCGCTCGGGATGATCGACTCGTGGATCGGGATGCCGCCGGAGCGGCATCACGAGTACGGCGATCGGATCGCCCCGATGCACGCGAGCTCCGGCGATGGGCCGCCGAAGATTCACCCATATCCATTCTGGGCGGGATCGGACCTGGCCTGCGCACTCTGCCGGCCCGGTGGCAGCGGATGGGGTCCGATTCGCGAACTCGGATACCTCTACGAGGCGTTGCTGAATGGCGGCGAGCGTCGCGGCCGCCGCATCGTGACGCCGCAGACCGTCGAGGCGATAGCGGCGCGCCACACGGTCGGGATACTCGATCGGACGTTCAAGACGCGTCTCGATCGCGGTCTTGGCGTGGTCGTCGATTCGAAGCAATACGGGAGCGCCTCGGCATGGTACGGAAATCGATGCTCTCCGCGCACATTCGGCCACGCCGGCTATGTATGTTCAGTAGGGTTCGCCGACCCCGAGCATCAACTGGCGGTGGCGCTGGTCTTCAACGGCATGCTCGAAGCAAATCCGCCGCAGCACGACGCCCGCATGCAGACCGCATTGGACGCGATCTACGAGGATCTATCGCTGAGTTAGTGTGATGCACTTCTGAATGCGGCGAAGCTCCTAAAATCTCTCGCCCGCGAAAACGCGGGAGAGGGCTCGTTGCGAGCGGTGCGCGTAGCGCCGCGCGATAGATTGATCTGCAACCTTAGTGTCTTTCCGCGCGACGCGGGTGAGGGTCCCTTTATCAATTTGACATAAAACGAAAAAAGAGCGAAAGTGGCCTTCGTGGCTGCTTCTCCATCTATCGCTCGGATCGAACTTCCTCAAACTGATTCAGCCATCCAATCTGGATCCCTCGAAAGGGTCAAAACGCTTGAATTTGCAGGGGTTTTTACCGGTCGGGAGCTCACCCGCAAGGAGCGCCGCCTAAGCTCCGGCTTGACCCTGATCGATAACCTGCTAGGCGGTGGAATTGTACGTGGCAGAATCAGCGAAATTGTCGGCGGAACGAGCGCCGGCAAGACTTCGCTGGCAGCCTGTTTCGTCGCGTCAGCGACCCGGCGTGGCGAGACTGCGGCATGGATTGATCCGCTGGGAGCCTGCGACCCCGCGACTATCGCGGCGACAGGCGCCGACCTCGCGCGCGTGCTGTGGACCTCATTGCCCGGCGGCACGATTGCTCCCTTTATGGAAAGCGGCACGCCGCGACCGCCGATCGATTTCGCGCGCAAGCCCTTCGTCAAAAAACTCCTGCGCGCGACCGAGTTGATCCTCGAGGCAGGCGGCTTCGGCCTGGTGGTTATCGATTTCGCCACCTACGCGCGCGGGATACCGCAAAGCGCCGCGCTTCGAGTGGCGCGCCTGGCGGAACGGACTGGCGCCGCGGTGATCGTGCTTGCGGATTACCGGATGTGCGGGACATTCGCCGCGCTCAGCCTGGCGCTCAGCCGCAATCGGGCATGTTTCAGCCGTCCCGCGCCCGGCGCGCCCGCCCTGTTCGACGGCCTCGCGATCGAAACGCGGGTCGCGCGCAACAAGCTGGGCGGTATCGGAGCGCGCGCAAGCTGGAATGCGCTGGTGGATTCTCAGGAAGTGAAACCACTGATGAACACAGTTGAACACAATTGGATCAAGGAAGTTTCCCCTTCCCCTTCAGGGGAAGGGGTCAGGGGTTAGGTTGTTTCTGCGACTCCCATGGCGCGTATCGCATGCATCCTGGTCGCTGATTTTCCCCTGGCCGCCGCCGTCCGCTCCAGGCCCGAATTGCACGGCCAATCCGTGGCGTTGAGCAGCAGCCATGAAGGACACGCCGAGCTGACCGCGGTCTCCGCGCGCGCAAGAGCGGCGGGCGTGCGCATCGGGATGACGCTGGCGCAGGCGCGCGCGCTCTCATCCGATCTGATTGTCGAGACTCCTTCGGCTGCGTCCGAATGTTCGGCCCGCGACGCGATACTGGACGCGGCGGAATCGTTCTCGCCGATGGTCGAGGACGGCGGCCCGGGATGCGCGTACCTCGATCTCGCCGGGCTCGCCGCGATTCATGGGACGGAAAACGCGATGGCGGCGGAGCTCGCCCGGCGCGTGGCGAGAATCGGCATCGAGACCGCAATCGGAATCGCATCCAGCAAGGAGACCGCCTATCTTGCCGCGAAATGCGGCGGCCAAAGAGTCATCGCTTCCGAAAAGGAACGCGAGTTCCTCGACTGGTTGCCGCTCGACGTTCTCGACCTGGATGGCGGCGGCAGCTCCAATCGCGACGGCCTCGAGCTCACCCTGGCGCGATGGGGTATTCGCAGGCTCGGCGAACTTGCGCGGATAGACGCCCGCGCGCTCGGAAGCCGGCTCGGCGCGCGCGGCGTCGAGCTGGCGCGGCTTGCGCGCGGCGAGGGCCGCTCGCCGTTCGTCCCACGGCCGCATTCGGAGTTGTTTATCGAAACGATCGAGCTGGATTACGGAATCGAGATGCTGGAGCCGCTCTGCTTCGTGATGCGTCCGATGGTCGAGCGGCTGGCCGTGCGCCTCGCGCTTCGCGGCCTGTCGGCCGGCGACGTCACGCTCTCGCTTGGGACTCGGCGGGGGCGGCAGCAACGATCGGCGGATTGCGGTCGCAGCGCCGACCATCGAGGTCCGCTCGCTGCTCGCGCTGATCGTATTGAGCCTCGAAGCGTCGCCGCCGCCCGCCGCGATCGAGGCGATTCGAATCGCGGTCGCGCCGCGCGCGATGCGTCCCGCGCAGGCCGACATGTTCCTGCCGCCCTGCCCCGCGCCCGATCGGTTGCAGACCACGATCGCGCGGCTCGCCGCCCTATGCGGCCCCGATCACGTCGGCGCGCTCAAGCCGGTCAATTCCTGGCGCCCCGACGCGATCGAAATCGCCGCGTTCGAATCCGCCGCCGCCCGCTCCGGTTACTCCCACCACAACCTGCGCTCACAACGTCACTCGCCTCGTGATTCGCGCGATTCGCCCCGCCGATGAAGTCGAGGTGATGTGCTCTCGGGGCGGCATTCCGGAATTCGTGCGCGGGCGTATCGTATGCGCGCGCGTGGTTTCAATCTCCGGGCCGTGGCGCCGCGAGGGCGAATGGTGGCTCGATTCCGAAACGCCCGCGAATGGTTCACTCACCGCCGCAGCACCCTCACCTGCGCTTGCGATGCGCGCGCACCCTCTCTATGCGCCGGGGGCGACTGGTCAGGGAGAGGGCCTTCAATCGCTTCGCGAAGCCTCTTTAACACCTCTCCCTGACCAGGGAGAGGACGCGCGAGCGACGCGAGCGAGGGTGAGGGTATTTCCCCTCGCCCGCGATTACTACGATGTCGCGCTGGCCGACGGCGGCGTCTATCGGATGTTCTGCGACCTGCGATCTCAACAATGGTTCGTTGACGGAGTCTATGATTAGCCACTTGCCATTCCATATGACTAATCAACTATCATGACCACTCCATGTGATTACGTCGAGCTGCGCGCCCGCAGCGCGTTCAGCTTTCTCGAAGGCGCCGCGACGCCCGAAGACCTGATCGATCGCGCCGCGGCGCTTGGCTATCCGGCGCTAGCGCTCGGCGATCGCGACGGATTATACGGAGCGCCGCGCTTCTATCACGCCGCGGTGCGCGCCGGAATCAAGGCAATAGTCGGCGCCGACCTGACATTGGAGGACGAATGCGCCGGCGTATCTTTCGCCCGCAATCGGAATGCCGCGCCCGCGCGACTCTACCTGCTGGTGCCCGATCGCGCGCGCTACAAAAATCTCTGCCGGATGATCACCACCTCCAAGCTGCGCGTGATCGAGGAAGCGGGAACGGACGGCACGCCCCCGAAATTCCCCGAAAAAGGACAAAGCCGCATCCGTCTGGATGACCTCGAGCGGTTCGGCGCCGGCCTGATCTCGCCTGGCCGGCGGGATTTTCAGTCCGGTCTCGCGGATGCTCCTGCGGGGCGAGGATCCGCGGCCGCTGTGCGATCGCCTGCGTGCGATCTTCGGCGCTGGAAATCTCTTCATCGACATACAGCGTCATCTCGATCCCGACGAGGAGCGGCTCAACCGCAAGCTCAATGCGGCAGCGGGCCGCCGCTCGTCTTCCGATCGCCGCCGCCAATGACGTCTGCCATAGCGGGCGCGAGCGCGATCTGCTCGACGTGATGACCTGTATCCGGCTCAAGACCACGCTCGACGAGGCCGGACGCGCGCTCTGGGTCAACCGCGAACGTTATCTGAAACCGCGCGACAGCCTGGCCGCGATGTTCCGCGATCTTCCCGGCGCGATCGCGGCTACGCGCGAAATCGCCGAGCGATGCGAGTTCACGCTCAACGACCTCGGCTATCGCTTTCCCGATTATCCGATTCCGCCCGGCGAGACGCCCGACAGCTACCTTCGCGCCTTGACCGATGCGGGCGCGCGCGAACGATGGGGCGCGGCGCCGGAAGATCGCGTCCGCCGCCAGCTCGAGCACGAGCTCGGCATAATCGGGAAGCTCAAGCTCGCCGGCTACTTCCTGATCGTCTGGGACATCGTACAGTTCTGCCGCGAAAACCGGATCATGGCGCAGGGCCGCGGATCGGCGGCCAACAGCGCGGTCTGCTACGCGCTCGGAATCACCGCGGTCGATGCGGTCCGGATGGAACTGCTGTTCGAGCGCTTCCTGTCCGAAGAACGCGGCGAGTGGCCCGATATCGATATCGACCTGCCCAGCGGCGATCAGCGCGAGAAGGTGATCCAGTACGTTTATCGCCGTTATGGCGAACGCGGCGCCGCGATGACCGCCAACCTGATCACCTATCGCGTGCGCAGCGCCGTGCGCGAGGCCGGCAAGGCGCTGGGCTTTTCGCTCGACCAGGTCGATCGCCTCGCGAAACTCAACCGGGTCTATGAGTTCCGCGACGACCACGACGATATCGCGGCGCTGCTGAAGCAAGGCGGCGTCGATCCGGGGTCGCCGCGAATCGGGATGCTGATCGGCCTGGTCCGCCGAATCCAGGGCCTCCCGCGCCATCTCGGCCAGCATAGCGGCGGGATGGTGATCGGCGCGGGGCCGCTGGACGAGATCGTGCCGCTGGAGCCGGCCACGATGCCGGGCCGGGTGGTGATCCAATGGGACAAGGAGGACTGCGCGGATCTGGGGATCATCAAGATCGACCTGTTGGGCCTGGGGATGCTCGCGGTGCTGGAGGAGGCAATTCCGCTGATACGCCGGCACGAGGGCGTCGAGGTCGATCTCGCCCATATTCCGCCGGACGATCCGGAGGTATACGCGATGTTGCGGCGGGCCGATACGGTTGGCGTCTTCCAGGTCGAGAGCCGCGCCCAGATGGCGACTCTGCCGCGGATGAAGCCGCGCAACTTTTACGACCTGGTGGTCGAGGTCGCGATAATCCGGCCCGGACCGATCGTCGGCAAGATGGTTCATCCTTATCTCGATCGCCGCAACGGCCGCGCGCCGGTCCGCTACGCCCATCCGTGGCTCGAGCCGATCCTGCGCCGCACGCTCGGCGTGCCGCTTTTCCAGGAGCAGTTGCTCAGGATCGCGATGACGCTCGCGGGCTTCAGCGGCGGCGAGGCCGAAGAGTTGCGCCGCGCGATGGGATTCAAGCGCTCGATGGAGCGCATGGAGAAGATCGAGCTCCGGCTGCGCGACGGGATGGCGCGCAACGGGATCACCGGCGCGGTCGCCGACGAAATCGTCCGCTCGATCACGTCCTTTGCGCTGTATGGCTTTCCCGAATCGCACGCCGCCAGCTTCGCGCTTATCGCCTACGCTTCCGCCTACCTGAAATGGCATCATCCGGCGGCGTTCTTCGCCGCGATGCTCAACTGCTATCCGCTCGGCTTCTACCATCCTTCGACCCTGGTCAAGGACGCCCAGCGCCACGGCGTCATGATCCTGCCGATCGACGTCACGCAATCGGAATGGAAGTGCACGATTGCAGAATCCTCTGACCACCTCTCCCTGACCAGGGAGAGGTCGGCTGGCGGCTTGCTAACGCAAGCCGCCAGCCGGGTGAGGGTGAAGAGCCTCCGCCTCGGCCTCAAGTACGTCTCCGGATTGCGCGAGGAAGTCGGGCTTGCGATCGAGCGCGAGCGGGCCGTCCGCCCCTTCAGATCGATCGCCGACTTCAGCGCGCGCGTCGGAACCAACCGCCGCGAAATCGACTCGCTCGCCTACGCGGGAGCATTCGCCGCCTTCAACCAGCGGCGCCGCGACGCGCTATGGCAGGTCGCCGCGATCGAGCGCGACCCGCGAAGCCTGTTCGCCGGATCGGAGCCCGCACGCGAAGCATCCGATGCGCCGTCGCCGCTCTCCCCGATGGCGCCGATAGAAGAGACGATCGCCGACTACGCTTCCACCGGCGTCACGCCGGGACCCCATCTGATGGCCCATCTCAGGGCGAAGCTCAAGGCGCGTGGCGTGCTCAGCGCGGCGGAGCTGGCCGACGCGACTCACGGCGCGACGGTCAGAATCGCGGGCGTGGTGATCGTGCGCCAGCGTCCAGGCACGGCGAAGGGATTCTTCTTCGTCACGATGGAGGACGAGACCGGAATATCCAACGCGATAGTCATTCCCGATGTCTTTCAGCGCAATCGCGCGATGCTGCATCGTGCGTCGATCCTGATGGTGGAAGGCGTGCTGCAAAAAGTTGACGGCGTAATCGCAGTACGCGGCGAGCGCTTCGCCGAGCTGAAACTCAGCGCCTCGATCCCCCGCTCGCACGATTTCCACTGAAGCCATGAAGTGGGCGACAGAGGCGGATTTCGAGCGAGTGCGTGGAATCACCGTCTTTCAGCCGCGCGACTTGTAACTGCGCCTACATCTTAATCGCGATATGTATCGCCTCCTCGCCCGGGACTTCACCGGCGAGGATTTTGATCGCGTGCTCGGCTTTCTCCAGTGGCAGCGTGTGGGTGTGCATCTTCGCGAGCGGGTAGCGCCCTGACTCGATCAGCCGAATCGCGGGAGCGTAGGCGCGAAAGTCCACGCCCATCGCGCCCTGCACCCGGATCTCCTTGCCCACAATCTTGTCGCTCAGGAAGTTCTCCACCGGACGCAGCCCCTTGGTGCCGGCGAGGACGACCGTGCCTCCGCGCCGCACGATATCGATCGCCTGGGTGACGGCGCTGGTCGCGTACGCAGTCACGTCCAGCGCCACGTCGGCCATCCGCCCATGCGTGATTTCCCTGACCGCCGCGACCGGATCCTGCTCCTCGACGTCGATCGTATGGGTGGCGCCGAATTCGCGCGCCAACTCGAGCTTCCTTGCGTCGCGCTCGAGGCCCGTGACGATTATCGGCGATGCGCCCGCCTCCCGCGCGGCTATCACGCTCGCGAGACCGCGCTGGCCGGGACCTAGGATCACGATCGAGTCGCCGATCGTCGTGCCCGGAAGTTGCACCGCCCATCGGATTCCCGCGCCCAGCGGATTGAACATCACCGCCAACTCAGCCGGCACCGTCGCTGACACCTTGTGCACCACGGTCTGCGGATCGAGGTACATGTGCTGCGCGTACCCGCCCCACAACGCCGGCTTGATCTCGCATGGCGTGTATCCGTACGCCGACATCCGGCCCTTGCCGATACAAATCCGGTACGCGCCGGCGCGGCAATTCTCGCAGAAGCCGCACGGCAGCAGCACCTCGACGGCGACCCGATCACCCTCCCTGACGCCCCATCGCCGCGCCGCAACCGCCCCGATCTTTTCGATAAACCCCAGCGGCTCATGCCCCGGAATGACCGGAAAGCGCATGCCGGGAAATGCGCCCTGGTACTGCTCGTAATCGCTGCCGCAGATCCCGCAGGCCTCGACCTTCAGCAGCGCGTCGTCATCGCGAATCTCCGGGATCGGGAATTCGCGCAACTCCAGCTTTCGCGCCCCGGTCTGGACAACCGCCAGGCTCGTCGCCATGAAATCCTCCTTATTGTAGGGACGGACGTTCTCGCAAGCTGGAAAAGCGGCGCCTACTCGGCTTCGGCGACCACCGGCGCGGCGCCGTTGTTGGCGAAGGAAAAGGTGAGCGCGCCGTTGTCGAGATCGACCGATGCGGTCCCGCCTTTGGCGAGCCGGCCGAAGAGGATTTCGTCCGCGAGCGCCCGCGCGATCTCGTTCTCGATAAGCCGCCCCAGCGGGCGCGCCCCGAACTTCGGATCGTAGCCCCGCTCGGCCAGCCACCGCACGCACCGCGGCCGACACTTCGAGCTTGACCTTTTGCCTCGCGAGCCGTTCCGCGAGCTCGGCCACGAACTTGTTGACCACCAGCGCGATTATCGGCGGCGAGAGCGGCGCGAATTCTATGATCGCCGAGAGCCGGTTGCGGAATTCCGGGTTGAACATCCGATCGATCACGGTCTTTGGATTGCCGGCGCTGAGATTGGTCCCGAAGCCGATCATCGCGCGCGACAGTTCCTGCGCGCCCGCGTTGGTGGTCATCACGAGGATCACGTTGCGAAAATCCGCCTTGCGGCCGTTGTTGTCGGTCAGCGTCGCGTGATCCATCACTTGCAGCAGGATGCTGAACAGGTCCGGATGCGCCTTCTCGATTTCGTCGAGCAGCAGGACGCAATGCGGCGTGCGGTTGATCGCGTCGGTGAGCAATCCGCCCTGATCGAAGCCGACGTAACCCGGCGGCGCGCCGATCAGCCGCGAGACCGTGTGGCGCTCCATGTATTCGCTCATGTCGAAGCGCAGGAACTCAACGCCCATCACCTTGGCGAGCTGCCGGGCGACTTCGGTCTTGCCGACTCCGGTCGGCCCGGAAAACAGGAACGCGCCGACCGGCCGGTCCGGATGGCCAAGGCCCGAGCGCGCGAGCTTTATCGCCCTCGCGACCGCCTCGATCGCCGCGTCCTGGCCGAACACCGCCTGCTTCAAGTCCGCGTCGAGGGTTTGCAGCCGCTCGCGATCGGAGGCCGACACCGTGCGCTCGGGGATCTTGGCCATCCGCGCCACCGTCCGCTCGACGTCGCGTACCCCGACCGTCACCGCGTCGGGGCCCTTGCCGCGCAGCCGGGAGGCCACGCCCGCTTCGTCGATCACGTCGATGGCCTTGTCGGGCAGGAAGCGATCGTTGATGTAGCGCGCCGACAGCTCGACCGCGGTCCTGAGCGCGGAGGAAGTGTAGCGGACGTTATGGTGCTTCTCATAGTAGGATTTGATGCCGTTTAGTATCTGCACCGCCTCTTCCGGACTCGGTTCGAGCACGTCGATTTTCTGGAAGCGGCGGGCCAGCGCCTTGTCTTTTTCGAGCGATCGCTTGTAGTCCTGGTAGGTGGTCGATCCGATGCAGCGCAGCTCTCCGGAAGCGAGCGCGGGCTTCAGCAGGTTGGAAGCGTCCATGGTAGCGCCCGAGGCGGCGCCCGCGCCGACGATGGTGTGGATCTCGTCGATGAACAGGATGCGGCGCGGGTTGCCCTGCACCGCCTTGATGACGGCCTTGAGCCGCTGCTCGAAATCGCCGCGAAAGCGCGTGCCCGCAAGCAGCGCACCCATATCGACCGCGTAAATCTCGACGTTCTTCAGCGCCGGGGGCACGCGTCCCTCGTGCACCGCGAGCGCTAGTCCCTCGGCCAGCGCGGTCTTGCCCACGCCCGCTTCGCCGACGAAGACCGGGTTGTTCTTGCGCCGGCGCAGCAGCACGTGAATCGCCCGCTCGAGTTCCTTCTCGCGGCCAACCAGCGGATCGATCTGGCCCTTGGCGGCCTTCTCGTTGAGGTTGAGCGCGTAGGTCTGAAGCGCCTTCGAGGGCGAGAGCTTGCGCTCGCCGTCGGGCTCGCCCTCGCCGGCTTCTTCTTCGCCGTCGGCGGGTTCGTAGTCATGTCCGTGTTCCTGGCCCGCGCCAATCTTTGACACCCCGTGCGAGACGAAGTTCAACACGTCGAAGCGGGTCACGCCTTGTTCCTGGAGAAAGAAGATCGCGTGCGACTCGCTCTCCTGGAACATCGCGACCAGCACGCCGCCGCCGTTGATCTCCTGGCGGCCGGCGGACTGCGCGTGAAGCGCGGCGCGCTGGAGCGCGCGCTGGACGCCGGGCGCGTAGTGGGGCTGAAACGACCTGCCCTGCGGAACCGCCTCGAGCTGGTCGTCGAGAAATTTCTTGAGTTTGTCGCGCAACGCGTCGAGATCGGCGCCGCAGTTGCGCAGGATGTTGCTGGTCGTCACGTCGTGGAGCATCGCATACAGCAGATGCTCCAGGCAGACGAACTCGTGGCGGCGTTCCACCGCTTCCTGCATCGCGAGTTGCAGTGTGACCTGCAATTCGCGGCTGATCATCACGCCCTGGGAAGCCATGCTCGTATTGCCGCCAGCCGGCGGTTCACTCCTTCTCCATCACGCACTTTAGCGGGTATTCGTTCTCCCGCGCCAATTCCTCTACGTTGCGGACCTTGGTTTCGGCGATCTCGTACGGATAGACGCCCGCCACGCCCATCCCGTTCTGATGAACGTGCAGCATGATCCTGGTCGCTTCGGCATGCGGCTTGTTGAAAATCATCTTCAGAATCTCGACCACGAACTCCATCGGGGTGTAGTCGTCGTTCAGCAGGATCACCTTGAACAGCGGCGGTTTCCTGGTCTTCGGTTGAGGCCGCGTCCTGCGCTGCGTAACGATGTCGCGCTGGGAAGATCGATCGTCCTCGCCGTCATCAGACGGGCCGCCCACGCGCACCCCGATGCGCGCGATGCCCGCGCATCGAGTCGCTGCAAAAGCCGTACGCCGCTCACGAGTCACCACATTAAAATAGCAAATCCGACGGCCACTGGCAGGGTGTTGAGAGCCAGCGATCCGGTGCAGGTCGCTCAGGAACTTTCTCAACACCCTGCAATCGGAGCCTTGCGCGCAATCGCGCAAGTGGATTGGATCGACCCGAGGACTTGATCCCCGGAATGACTACGAGCGCATCCACGGTCGAGGTGGTCGAAGGAATCGGCAAAATTCCGCGCGAGACGTGGAATTCATTGCTCGAACCCGGCGACTCTCCGTTTCTCGATTGGGACTGGCTCTCCGCGATGGAGGAATCGCGCAGCGCGGCGGCCGACACCGGATGGGCGCCGTATCATCTGATCGTGCGCTGTGGCGGCCCTCGCGGCGCAGTGGCGGCCGCTTGCCCCTTATACCTCAAGAGCCACAGCATGGGCGAGTTCGTGTTCGATCACGGATGGGCCGACGCGGCGGAGCGCGCCGGAATCAGCTACTACCCCAAGCTGCTCATCGGAGTGCCATTCACGCCGCACACCGGGCGCCGCTTTCTGACTGCATCGGGCGCCGATCGCCGTTCGATGGTAAACCTGATCGGCCGCGCGCTGCTCGGTCTGTGTGTGGAAAACAAGCTCTCTTCCGTACACGTCAACTTCTGCGAACCGGATGAGGCTGCGGCGCTCGGCGAACTCGGCTTCCTCGAGCGGCTCGGGTACCAGTATCACTGGCGCAACGCGGGCTTTCAGAACTTCAACGATTACTTGAATCTGCTCAAAAGCAAGCGCCGCTACGCGGTACGCCACGAGCGGGCGGCGCTCGCCGGCCAAGGCGTCGCGATCCGCGTTTACGCGGGCGGCGAAATCCCGGATTCGCTGTTCGGCCCGATGTTCCAGCTCTACAAGTCAACCGTTCGACAAGCTTTACTGGGGGCGCCAGTATCTCACCAAAAAATTCTTCGACCTGGCGCGCGGAAGGTTCAAGCGGCACGTCTGCCTGGTGTGCGCATTCAAAGGCGAGGAACTCATCGCAGGAACCTTCAACCTGCAGAAGGCCGGCGTGCTCTATGGCCGGTACTGGGGATGCTTCCGCGATCTCAAGTACCTGCATTTCAACGTCTGCTACTACGCCGCGATCGAGCATTGTATCGAGGCCGGGCTCGCGCGTTTCGAGCCGGGAGCGGGCGGAGAATACAAATGGTTGCGCGGCTTCGACCCGGCGCTGACCCGCAGCATGCACTTCGTCGCGCATCCGGGATTGCGCCGGGCGATCGCGAATTCCCTCACCGGCGAGCGCCGCCAGGTGGAAGCCTGGATCGCCGCGGGCCACGAGCACAGCCAGCTCAAGGCCCCACCGCCGTCGGACACCGAACTGGCGTAGCGACAGGCGGCCATTCTGCTCACGCCGGCTTGTCGTCGATACCGTTTTCGGCGGAACCCTCGATTTCCGGGACCGGCTCGCCGCTCAAATTCGCGACCCGGCTCCGATAGCGCGCCAGATGGCCTGACGCTACGCCGAAGGCCTCGTGCGCTTTTACGAGCGACTTCCCGATGTCCTCGAACTTGCCCTCGAAGAACGCGAACGACTTCTGCGCCTTCGCCAGCTCCTCGGTCGCCTTCTCGTAGCTCTTGGCAAACTCGTACATCCGGAAGACCATCGCAATCGACTGCAGCGTGACGATCAGCGTGTTCGGCGAGACCGGGAAAATCTTGAGCTTGTTGAGCCATTCGCTCAGCTCGCCATTCAGGACCGTCTCCATGTAGAGCGTCTCGCTCGGCAGGTACATCAGGGCCATGTCGGTAGTGCCGTTCTCCGGATGGATATAGCCGGCGATCCGTCTCCCCTGCTCCTTGACCACGCGCGCAAACTGCTCGCGCGCCGCGGCGAGCTCGCTGTCGCCCTTGCTCTCGAACAGAGGCAGGACCTGCTCGCGCGGGAATTTCGCGTCGATCGGAAGGACGCGGCCCGGAAACTTGATCACCGCGTCCGGCCTGGTCTGGCCGTTCTGCCCGGCGTGCGCCTGAAGCTCGTACATCGAGGCCGGCAGGAAATCGGCCAGCAGCCGCTCGAGGCTTGCCTCACCAAATCGGCCGCGCAAATGAGGCAGCTTCAGCAGATTGTTCAAATCGTTGATCGAGGAGCCGATCATGCTGACGCTCTTGAGCTGCTCCTCGGCGGCCTGCAGATGCTGCTGGACTTTCTCGAACTGCTGAAAGCCCTCGCGGATATTCTGGTCGAGCTTGCCCTGAACTTCCCTTCCGATCGCGAGCAGCTTCTGATCGACCTCGTTGCGAATCGCCTCGAGGCTCCTGCGCGTTTCGTTGGTGAGCGCCTCGATCTCCAGCTTGAGCGATTTCGCTTGCTCCTCGCGTCCCGCCGCGAGCTGCCGATCGAGACAGTCGCGAAGCGCCGCAAATTCGGCGTGCGTCCGATCGGCCAGTTGCTGGCGGAGATCGCCTCCGGTCTTTTCGAGGCGCTGCGCCATGTCGGCGGTCGCGCCGGCGAATTTGCCCGCCAACTCTTCGCGCATCGAGTCGATACGCCCCGAGATTGGTCCAAGCGCGACGCCGACCGCGTCGCCCGCGGTCTTGCGGAGCCCGACAAGGATGACGAGAACTACTGCGGTCAGCAGAAGCTCGCCGCCGATCAGATACTCAACCATCCACACAACCCCTCTGCGATACCATCATCTTAGGCCCGTCCGGCAATTCCGAGAAGCGGGCCGGTATCGTTCTCTTCACAGGCAAGTGGCAGACTGACGATTGAGCCGCGCGGCCGGCGATGCCGGCGCGCGGCGCCAACTGCTATCTTGTCCCGCGTATCGCGCGAAGCTTCGGGTGCGATGTGAAGGAACTGCTCGCGAAGGGTTCGGTGGTCATCATGCTGGGGACCGGCGGCGTCGGCAAGACGACGGTGGCCGCCGCTTTCGGAATCGCCGCGGCCGGCTCGCGCATCAACACCGCGCTCATCACGGTCGATCCGGCCAAGCGGCTGCGCGATGCGCTGGGACTCGAGCGCCTCGGCGGACGGCCCAAGGGTCTCGGCGCCGCGCGTCTGCGGGCCGCGGGACTAGATCCGGCGCTGACGCTCTCTGCGATGGTGCTGGATGTCAAGGGCGCGTGGGACGGAATGGTCGAGCGGTTCGCGCCCGACCCCGAGGCGCGGCGCCGAATCCTCGACAATCCCTTCTACCGCAATCTGACCGAGCAGTTTGCCGGCTCGGAAGCTTACGCCGCCCTCGAACAGCTCTACGATCTTCATGTCGCGGGCGAGTTCGAGCTTGAGATTGTCGATACGCCGCCCGCCGCGCACGCCTTCGAGTTCCTTCAGGCGCCGGCCCGGCTGGCGCGCCTGCTCGATACGCGGGCGGCGCGATGGCTTTTCCTGCCCTATATTTCGGCGAGCAAGTTCGCGGCGAAGCTTGCCAGCAGGGCGGCCCGGTTCGTGGTCCGCGAGCTCGAGCGCTTCGCCGGCGCCAACGTGCTGACCGCAATATCGGACTTCTTCGCCGCCGCCGCCGATACCGTCGACTCGATGGTCGATCGGCTCCATAAGACCGAGGCGCTGCTGCACTCGCCCGCGGTGCGATTCGTCCTTGTCACCACGGCTGAAGAGGATCGGTTGAACCAGGCGCGCGATCTGATCGACGAGATGAAAGCCGAGGGGCTCTGCCTGTCGGCGATCGTGTTGAACCGCTTTCTCGACGAAGCAACCTGGAACGAGATCGGACGCAACTTCAACAACACACCGCCTCATCTCGACGAAATCGGCAAACTGCGATCCGCGCTGGCGGACGGCGTAGCGAGCGATCCGGGAGTCGGCGCGGTGATTGATTTCCTGGAGGGCTATCGCACCCAGGCTCTCGGCGATATCGAGCGCGTCGCCAGGTTCTCGCGCGAACTGCCGCGCGACTTGAAACTGATGATCGCGCCGGAGATCCGGATCGGGGTGCGCGACCTGAAGGCGCTCGCACATCTGGCACAGTTACTCGGCCGTGGACGGAAGAAGAATGAAACCACCGATGAACACGGATAAACACGGATGTGAGCAGATCTCTGCGGAGTGTGTAATATCAGTGTCTATCGGTGTTCATCGGTGGTTATTTCTGGTCTTGATGCCGGAGTGAATCTGTAAGCCGGGTTCTGTGCCCTTGCGGGCGGCGATCATTCCTCTGGGCCGCGCGATTGCTCGCGGGCTCGAGCGACCATACCCGAGGGATTGCGAGCGGGCCACTCTCCCTCCTATTTGGTCTTGCTCCAGGTGGGGTTTGGCATGCGCGCGCGATCACTCGCGCGCCGGTGGGCTCTTACCCCGCCATTTCACCCTTGCCCTCGCGGGCGGTCTGTTTTCTGTGCCACTTTCCGCGAATCGCTTCGCGCCGTCGTTAGCGGCCACCCTGCCCTGTGGAGCCCGGACTTTCCTCCCCTTGCGGGGCGATCGCCCGATTCACTCCGGCGGAATCGAGTGTAGCACGGTCGCGATTCGCATTGCGCACCAGCGCGATCCAAGTGGCACCGGCTTCAGCCGGTGCTTCGATCACCGGCAAGATGCCGGTGCCACTTCCGGCGCTAGCGCGGAGCCTCGGGGCTGGGTTCGCAGTACAGAATCCGCTGGCAGTTGGGGCAGAAGTAAATCTGGTCCTCGCGCTGGATCTGATTGTGGAGCTGCGGCGGAATCTTCATCCGGCATCCCTGGCACGTTCCGGACTTGACCGGGACCACCGCGATCCCGCCCCGCCGATTGAAGATCATCTCGTAGCGCTGGCGCAGCGCTTCGTCGATTCCCGCCGCGACCGCGTCGCGCTCGGCGCGATGTCTCGCGAGCGATTCCTTGAGGTCCTCGACCTGCCCGGCGATTTGCTTCTCGGCGCTGACAAGTTCGGCGCGAGTTTTCTGCAGCAGCTCGGCCAACTCCTTGATTCGTGGCGCGCGCTGCTCGGCCGCCTCCATCTGGATCAGCACCTCGCTCTCCAGGCGCTGGTTGTTCTCTTTCTGCGACTCGACCTCGTGACCGATCGCCTGAAGCTCCTTGTCGTTGCGGATGAGGTTGAGGCGCATCCGATGGTTCCGGATACGGGCCTCGCCTTCGGCCAGCTCGCGCTCCAACTGCTTGCGCGCCAGCAGGGCCTGCTTGTCCTCTTCCGACAATCGTTCCAGCTCGGACTGTTTTCCTGCCGCTTCCTCGCGAAGCTGATCGACTCGCATATTGATGGTGGCCAATGACTCCCCAAGTTCCTTCAGACCACGATCGAGACCCTGAAGAGTCATCAGCCGACTTAAGTCTTCGCGCAATTCTTCACCATTTCCTGTTGTCGGGGCTTCAAACCCAATTCCGATTTGATGGGCCCACCAGGATTTGAACCTGGGACCAGCCGGTTATGAGCCGGCAGCTCTGAACCGGGCTGAGCTATGGGCCCTCGCGGAGGCATCGAACGAAATGGAATCGTACCAAGTTTGTCGCAGAATTTTAAGGGCTCGATTGCGATTAGGCGATTCGATCGTCTCATCGAAGCGGCTTCACTCTCCGCCATGTTCGGCCCGCCCGGCCTCGATTACCGATTTGAGGGCAGCGATCGACTCCTTGGTGTCCGAGGAGGTAACGCCGCGCTTAGCTTCCGCGATTTCACGTTGCCGCCGCGCCCGCTCCAGCGCGCCGATATAGCCGGCGAGCAGCTTGCGCGCCTCCTTGGGATCGTCGATTTCCGGCCCGACTATCAATGCGCTCAGCCGGCGCTGCTGATCTTCCGAGAGCCGCTCGGCGAGCCGCACTTCGATCTCGCCGCGACCCTCGTCCGATCGGCAAATCTCTGCGAGCGCCACCGTTAGGCTCGCGTCGGTAAATTCAGCGGTCGGCGCCTCGCTCAACGATGCTCTCGCGCAGGTCCTCGTGAACCAGCGCGAGAGCGATGAGACCCAATTCGGCCTCGGAGCGCGCCGCGATGCGGTCGGGGCGGCGCCGCCGGCTCAGGCTCCTTCCGCGCGCCGCGCACTGTCGGGCGGCGCGCCTCACGCTCTGAGAACTTCCTCACCCACCCCGATCGAAGCCGCGGCCTTGCGCGCCAGCAGATCGAACTCGAAGGGATTCGCGACCATGCGCAGCATCTCCGCCACGCGCCCTGCGGCCCGCGCGCGCCCGTCCACGCTTTTATCCATGCTGGCCACTTGCTCACGAATGAAGTAGTTGACCAGGAGATCCGCCGACGCAACCGACTCGCTAAAGGCTTGCGGACCCTTCTCGCGAATTAGCGTGTCGGGGTCGAAGCCCGACGGAATGAACATTGCGCGGCCTAGCAACCCGGCTCGAAGGAAAGTCTCCAGCGAGCGCAGCGATGCCTTTCGGCCAGCCTCATCGCCGTCGAAGCACGCTACGACGGTGCTTGCGCGGCGACCCAGAAGCCGCAACTGGTCAACCGTGAGCGCTGTACCAAGGGGCGCGACGGCCGCTATGTCGCCGAACTTTGCCTGCCAGACGGCGATCACGTCGAGATAGCCCTCCACGACAATAGCCACGTCGCTGCGCGCAATGATCTCGCGTCCCTCAAAAAGGCCGTAGAGCGCATGCCCCTTAGAATACAGCGGAGACTCGGGAGAGTTGATGTACTTGGGGAGCCGATCGTCGAGGACGCGCCCGCCGAATCCGATCGCGCGGCCCTGCGCGTCGCGAATCGGGAACATCAGGCGCGCGCGGAACATATCGTAGGGCGCGCTTGAATCCTGCTTTACGAGGCCGAGCTTGCGGCCGGTGTCCAGCAGCCCGCGCTTTTCGAGCGCCCTGGTCAGCGAGGCGGGCCGGGCGGGCGAGAAACCGAGCTTGAACGCGCGTGCGGTCTCATCGGCGACGCCGCGCGATTTGAGGTAAGCGCGGGCGGCGGCGCCGTCCGGCGTGTTCCACAGCACATGGGCGAAGAAGTCGGCGGCGACTTCGTTCGCCCGCAGCATCGAATCGCGATCGCCCGGCTTCGCGCCGGCCTCGCGCCGCTCCTCGATTGCGATTCCATAGCGATGCGCCAGCGAACGAACGGCCTCGGGAAAGCTCAGCCCCTCGATTTGCATTATGAAGTTGAAAACCGTGCCGCCGGCGCCGCATCCGAAGCAGTGGAAGAACCCGCGCTCCGGACTCACCGAGAACGACGGGGTCTTTTCGTTGTGGAACGGGCACAGTCCGACGAAGCGGTTGCCCACCCGGCGCAGGCGGACGTGCGCGCCGATGACTTCGGCGATATCGGCGCGGCTCCTCAGCTCCTCGATCTTGTCCTGGCTGAACGCCATCGTCAGCGCCCGATTACCGATCGCAACCGCTCCGGATAGTTGGTCATGATTCCGCCGACGCCGTTCCCGATCAGCACGCGCATCGCTTCGGGAGCGTTGACCGTCCAGGTGTAAACGGCCAGACCCGCGCGATGGGCATTATCGCAAAACGCGGCGGTCGCGAGGTCGAAGCGCGGATGGACCGCGGTCGCGCGCCTGGCGACAGCCTCCGCGATCAGCCGGTCCGGGTTTTTCTCCGCCAGCAAGCCGATCCGGATCGCGGGATCGATTTCGCGCACGCGCCACAGCAGCTCCCACTCGAAGCTCGAAACGATCGACTTCCCGATCGCGCCATGCTTGCGCATCAGGTCGCAGACTTGTTGCTCGGTGTGCTTCGCTTTCAACTCGATATTCAGATCGCATCGCCCGGCGACCGCGCCGAAGACCTCGTCCAGCGTCGGCACGCGCTCGCCGGCAAATTTCGGATCGCGCCATGCGCCCGCATCGAGGCGCTTCACATCCGCGAGCGTCATGTCGGCCACCGCACCTCGCCCGCTCGTGGTGCGATCGACCTTCTCGTCGTGGATCACGACCGGGACACCGTCGCGGGTCAATTGCACGTCGAGCTCGCACATCTGCGCGCCGGCCTCGATCGCCGCGCGAAACGCGATGAGCGTGTTCTCCGGAAAGCCGCCGCTCGCCCCGCGATGGGCTATATTGAGGATCGCCCGCGCCATAGCCTCATAGCGTCAGTCTATCGTCTCGCTCTCGCCGCGCCAAAACAATCACCCGGATTCGTCCACAACCGATTCGTCTCACAGGCTGAAGCCTCTGCCATCATCGCGACCACACGGCGAAATGGAAATTCAGGCCGGATCGTCGTAGTATGCGATGCATCGCAGGGCGACGCCGCGCGAGTGACAACCTCGTACCAATTGGCGCGCCAACAGGAGAACGAGCATGCACGTCGGGATGGCAGTGATCTTCCAGGGACAGGGCGAGAATCGCAGCGACCGCGAAGTTTATCTCAACGAGCTCCGCTTCGCAGACCTGGCGGAGCCGCTCAGTTTCGAGTCGCTCTGGGGCGTGGAGCATCACTTCACCGAATACACGATGTGCCCCAACGTCTTGCAGTACCTCACCTATTTCGCCGGCCGCACGGAGAAAATCCAGCTCGGATCGATGGTGGTCGTGCTGCCCTGGCACAAGCCGATCCGGGTCGCCGAAGAAGTGACGATGCTCGATCACTTCTCGAAGGGCCGCTTCATCTTCGGGATCGGCCGGGGACTCGGAAAAGTGGAGTTCGAGGGCTTTAACCTCAATCAGGAAGACAGCCGCGAGTTCTTCACCGAGGCCGCCCAGATGATTCTGCGCGGGCTCGAGACCGGCTACTGCGAATTCGACGGCAAGCTCGTCAAACAGACCAGGCGTCATTTACGGCCGGCGCCGTTCAAGTCGTTTCGCGGGCGTACCTACGCCGCCGCGGTCTCGCCCGAGTCTTCGGCGATAATGGCGAAGCTCGGGATCGGATTGCTGATCATTCCGCAGAAGCCGTGGGAAGCGGTGACGCAGGAACTCAGCGACTATCGGCGCGTGTATCGCGAAGTGAACAGCGCCGATGCGCCGCCGCCGATCAACGCCGGATGGACGCTCTGCGACAAGAACGCCGATCGCGCGCGAGAGATGGCCTACAAGTACATCGGCAACTACTGGCATTCGGTGGTCCGCCACTACGACCTGCGCGGGACGCATCTGCTCAACATGCGCGGCTACGAATCGTACAAGCGGATGCAGGAGATCGTGAACGCGCCGGGCGGCGTCGATGCGATGGTCGAATTTTTCCTGAACCTCCAGGTCTGGGGAACGCCCGAGCAGTGCTACAACCGGATCGTCGAGGTATCGGAGAAAACCGGCAGCGAGGCCTTCATCGGAGTGTTCAGTTACGGCGGCATGCCCTTCGACTACGCAGAGCAGAACCTGCGGACCTTCGCGAAAGAGGTGATGCCGGAACTAAAGAAGCGAATCCCGATCGAACGGCAGCTTATCGCGCGCGCCGGCGCCGGCCCCGGCGCCAGAGAGGACGCGTTCCGCCTGCACGCGTGAGCACCTCTCCCCGTCCCTCTCCCCCGCGCCGGTGGCGATAAAGGGAGAGGGGGCCGGAGCGGAGCGACGGCGGGTGAGGTTGAGCAAGGGATGCCGCGGTCGCCTCGCAGAGCCGGACGCTTCGTGAAGGTGGTGTTCGATACCCCAGCCGCGATGGCCGACGAGGCCGCGGGATTTCTCGTCGCGCGCGGCGCGATCGGATGCGCGATCGCGCGGCCGCTCGGGCCGTCCGCGAGGATGCCGAAGATCGTCCCGCTGGAGGCGTTCTTCGACCGCTTGTCTCGATCGGAACTCACCAGCTTGCGAGGCACGATGGTCTCCGCCGGGATGCTGGCCGACGGTGCGCGCAGTTCCTCGCGTGCGGACGATCGTCGATCCGGGCTGGTCAACGCTCTGGATGAAACGCTTCAAGCCGCTGCGGGTCGGACGGCGCTGGTTCATCGTGCCGCCATGGAGCGGCGAACGCGACGCGGCACGGCTCAATCTGATAATCAAGCCGGCCGACGCATTCGGCACCGGGCATCATCCGAGCACCGCGGGCGTGTTGCGGGCACTCGAGAAGCTGTCCGCCACCACGCGCCGGTTTCGCAGCGCGCTCGATGTCGGCACAGGCTCCGGCATCCTTGCGATCGCGATGACTCTGATGGGCGTCGGAGACGTCGTGGCAATCGACACCGACGCCGAGGCGATTCGGAACGCCCGCGAAAACGCCGCGCTGAACCGTCTGAACCATCTGGATGTCGCGCCGAAATTCTCCGCCACTTCGATCGAAAGTCTGCGCGGGCATTTCGACCTGATCGTAGCGAACATCCTCGCTTCGACGCTGGTCGAAATGGCCCCCAGACTGAAGGCGCTGCTCGCGCGGGATGGCCGGCTGATTCTCGCCGGAATTCTCGCGCGTGAATCGGAAAGCGTGCTTACCCATTATCGGCGTGCGCTCCGATGCGTCGCGATAACGAAAACCCGCGGATGGGCCACGCTGGTGCTCGCGCCATGAATCGGCCTCCGCCGCCGCGCTTCACCATCTCCAGCGCTTCGCTGAGCGGCGGAATCGCCCGAGTGGGCGGCGCCGAACTGCATCACCTGCGCGACGTGATGCGGCTCGGCATCGGCGCGCCGGTATCATTGATGGACGAGCGCGGCGCGCAGTACGCGGGGATCGTCCGATGCTTCGAGGGCGGATGCGCTCTGATCGAGGTCGTCGAAGCGCGCGCGCCGGAGCCGAATCGCCGCGAAATCATCCTCGCCGCGGCGATCATCAAGGGAGCGCGGATGGATTTCCTGGTCGAGAAGGCAGCGGAAATCGGCGCATCCGAGTTGTGGCCTGTGATGTGCGCGCGCGGCGTCGCGACGGCGCCGGGACGCGAGCGACTCGCGCGATGGCGACGGCTGGCGTCGGCTGCGGCGAAGCAGAGCCTGGCGGCGCGTCCGATGGAAATCCGGCAGCCAGTGAGCTTCGGGGACTTGATTCGCAATCTCCCGGCGCAGACGCTCGGAGTGATCTGCACGATTGGCGCGGAGCCGCTCGCCGGATTGATCAGGAAAACATCGCCGGGCCGAATCCTGATAGCCTGTGGACCGGAGGGCGACTTCGATCGCGACGAGCAGACGATCGCGGAACGGGCGGGCCTGGTGAAAGCGGGACTTGGCCGCAACCGCCTGCGCAGCGAGACCGCCGCGCTGGCCGCGCTGATCGTCGCGGGCGCGGCGCTCGAGGAACTCGACGGAGGACGCTGACCGGTGGCTTACAAGTTCGCATTCGTGATGGACCCGCTGGCCAACGTGCTGGCCGACAAGGACACCACCTTCGCCTTCATGATCGAGGCGCAGGCGCGCGGCCACGCGATCTACGAGGCCGGCCTGCGCGACTTGTTCGCGCGCGGTCTTCAGGCATTCTGCCGGGCGCGCCGATGCGAAGTGATGCTCGCGGAGCCGCATTACCGTTATCTCGATGAGGGCGCGGACTATCCGCTGGAGGCCTTCGAGGCCATCTTCATGCGCAAGGACCCGCCCGCCGATGCCGCATATCTCTACGCGACGATGCTGCTCAGCCTGGCGGACGCGCATCGGACCTTCGTGATCAACAGCCCCTCGGGACTTCGCGAAGCAAACGAGAAGCTCTACCAGCTCAATTTTCCGGACGCGATTCCGCCGACGATCGTCACTTACGCGATCCCGCGCATCAAGGCGTTCCTGCTCGATCAGGGCGGCGAGGTGATCGTCAAGCCGCTCGACGGTCACGGCGGCGAAGGCGTCTTCCTCGCGCGCCGCGGCGACGGCAACCTGAACGCGATCCTCGAAACGGTGACGCAGTTCGGCACGCGGCTGGTGATGGCGCAGCGATTCATCCCGGAAGTACGCAACGGGGACAAGCGGCTCATCGTGCTCGACGGCGAGCCGCTGGGATGCACGCTGCGGGTGCCGCTCGCCGAGGAGGTCCGCGGCAACATCCACGTCGGCGGCACCTGCATCAAGGCCGAGGTCACCGATCGCGATCGCGCGATCTGCCGGATGGTGCAGCCGCGGCTCCAGCGCGACGGGCTTTACTTCGTCGGGCTGGACATCATCGGCGGATACCTGACCGAGGTCAACGTGACGAGTCCAACCGGCGTCCAGGAGATCGATCGGCTCGACGGCGCGAACCTCGAAGCAAAGGTGATCGACTTCGTGGAATCGAAAGCGGCGGCATTGAATCGGTAGTCCGCTGACATCTTGCGGCGTGTCGCCCGCCGCTCTCCGCATCAAAACGCTCCATATTGCGCGCCGCCGCAAGTATCGCTAGCAATGAGTCTCGCCATGTTCGCGCACGATTGTCCCCGCGGTGGGCAGGTAGCTCAGTCGGTAGAGCAAAGGACTGAAAATCCTTGTGTCGAGTGTTCAATTCACTCCCTGCCCACCAGAAAAATCCCGTTAAATTTCAACGCTTCTATGTACCCATGCCTGATGGAAGTGGCACCGGCTGCAGCCGGCGGCCCGCACAGGCTGAAGCCTGTGCCGCGCGGAAGCCGCTCTGCTCGCAATTTTCTCTTCTCGTCTGCAATGTCTATGTTATAGACTCGTCCCGAATCGCCTGCGACGCGGACCAACCGCCTGCGCCCAGGTGCGCACATCGAGTCGAGGTGACATCATGAGAAACATTGTCCACCTGTTCGTTATCGCCGCGATCGCCGCCGCTTTTGCATCTCCAGCGCTCGCGCAGGATACTGGCAGCACGGTCGTCGAGAAGCGCGGCGACACGTCGACAGAAATCGATTTCGCGCCCGCTGGAACTGCCGACTTGGATCTCCAGATGTTGAGAGACTTCTCCGGCGTGAAGCAGGACGATCCCGCAGTCGCGCAAGCGCTGGCGAGCACTCCGTCGCTGGTCGAGAGCCGGGAGTTTGTGCAGAAGCATCCCGGTCTCCAGGCCTTCCTCGACAAGTATCCCGATGCGCGCCACCAACTGGAGACCAATCCGGGAAACTTCCTGCCGACTTCGCACTGACGACTGAAGTGGCACCGGCTCCGCCCCGGTGGGGATTAGCCGGTGATGGAAGAGAATCACAGGCTGATCCCCACCGGGGCGGAGCCTGTGCCACAGGAAAAGGGCGCCGCTCGTATCCACAACTCTGAGGGCCTCCCCCTTGCTTGCCGAATTTTTCAGCATCGTCCGGCCGCATCTTTTCGAGTATATAAATCGGCTTGCGGGCAGCTTCGCCCGGAGAGGGACAGATGACCAAGCAGGAACGCCAGCGATGGCTGATCGTGTGCGCCCTGTTCGCCACCAACCTGATCGTGTTCGGCGGCGGCTACAACACCGCCGGAGTGTTCTTTCCTCCGCTGCTCAAGGAGTTCGGATGGAGCCGCACCCAGGTCTCGATTCTTCCCTCGGTGCTGGCCGCCGCGTCAGGCTTCAGCGTGCCGCTTATCGGATGGCTGCTCGATTGGGTCGAGGCGCGATTTGTGATGGCGGCCGGGGCGGCGATCGCCGGGATGGCGTTCCTCGCCGCCAGCCGCGTCGGTGCGTTCCCGCCGATGGTCGCCGCGTATGCCCTGCTCGGACTGGGCGTCACCGCGAGCACGCTGCTGCCGGCCTCGATGGTGATCGCGAACTGGTTCGGCGCGCGGCGCGGACTCGCGATGGGGCTCGCGATGTCCGGAACGTCGCTCGGCGGCGCAACCATGACGATCGTGGCGAGCCGCGCGATCATGCACGCCGGATGGCGCACCGCGTACGTCACGCTCGGCCTGCCGATGATCGTGGTCGTAATCCCGGTGCTGCTGCTGATCGTGAAGACCCGTCCCGCGTCGGCCGAAAAGCTCACCCTGGCCCAGCAGGCGCAGGGACTGCCGGGGCTGGAGGTCGGCGCCGCGCTCAGGTCGCGATCCTTCTGGATGCTCGCGCTGGCTCAGTTCTGCTATGCGACCACCGCGGCCGGCCTGGTCGCGCACACGATCTCGTACCTGGTCGGAATCGGCTACGCGCAGGCGTTCGCCGCCGCAATGATGAGCGTGACGTTCCTGTTCACGTCGATGGGCAAGGTCCTGATGGGTCTGTTTGCCGATCGGGTCAGCGGGCGGATCGCGCTGACGTTGAACTTCGTGATCGCGGCGCTGGGTACGCTGCTGCTGCTCGGCGCGCGCCACAACGTGGTGTTGTTTCCGACGCTGATTGTAGTCGGAATGACGCTCGGAGCGCCGCTGGTGCTCGTGCCGCTCGTGATGGTCGATTCGCTGGGACTGAAACGCTTCGGGTCGCTGGCGGGCCTCACCGGCCTCTTCAACACGATCGGGGCGACAGTTGGTCCGATCGTCGCCGGAAGGATCTTCGATGTCGCAGGGAGCTACGCCAGCGCATTCGAGTTGTTCGCCCTGATGCTCCTGCTCGGCGCGAGCGCGACCTACGCCTGCCTGCCGCTCGAATCCGAGCAGGCGCGGATTGCGGGCGCGATCCCGGCTTCGGCGTGAGGAGCAGAGTAACCACCAATGAACACCGATAGCCGGGCTGTCATTCCCGCGCGTGGCTGCCGCGCGAGGAATCCCGGGATTCTTCGCGCGCCGGGCAGGCAGACGCGCGAGAATGACAGATTTAGTTCATCCGTTTTCATCGGTGGTTGCCTCTTCGACCCGCGTCCGCCGTCGGAAGAGACGAAGGATGTATCCTGCTCACTAGGGCGGGCGCAACGAGCGGTGTCCCCCGATAGAAAGCGCCCGCGACAAAGTCTGGGACGAGACCGGCCATTCCTATGCCATCCTTGCATCGGCGGCGCCCTCTCGGACGAGCAGGTCGCGGATGGCGAGCGCTACAGGATATAAGGCTAGCTCTCTTCCTTCGTCGATTTGGTCCAAAGCTTCGAGGATGTCGGCTCTTGCAGGAACCGCCGGTAGTGTGCCGTTTTCGACGAGCTCGGCCAGTGAGCTAACAAGCCGCAGCATTTGTTCCGATACGGTTCTCGCCAACTTGCGGGCCGTTCGAAGGTCAGTCTTTTCGGCAACCGCTAGTTCTGACCCGTGAACGAGCCTAGATCGCAATTTGTAGACTTCTTCAAACTCTTTGCCCGCGCGCTTCTTCCTTTGGTCACCCGGATGCAGGGTCTTCACTCGCCGTTTGAGCGTCTTTGTCAGGCTCGGCACGTCTTCGCCAAGAACGGACTCGATCGCAGCCGTGTGCCATATGAGCTGCTCTATCTCTCGAGACAAGAACGCCTTAAGCAGGAAGTTCAGGGCACGATCGACGAAACCCCAGTCCGCTCCCCGCTGGCATCTCATCTGGCGTGTCTTGGCCAACTGTTTCAGTGCGTCCGAAACGGACCTCTCGAAAGCCTCGGTCTTATTCGCGTCGAATGTCCACAGGGCGACTGGTGAAAGTTCTTCGGTCAGGGGTAACAAGGGCGGCGCCTTGAACGGGTCATCACTCAGCACGATCACGAATGGAACGCGAGAGCCAAAATTCACTTCCCCTCCCTCGAATTCCTGATTGCCAAATCGATTCCAATCCCACAACGCTATCAGTTTCATCGCGTTCTCGACCGGCTTGGGGAAGCTGGTCTGAAACGCTGCAATATATGAGTTGGGTTCCAATATCGGTCGTGGGTTTGGTACCTTTTTCCGGCGATGTGTGGCGCGCAGATACCAGTGCTCCGCTAGCGTATCCACCGAAGTAATTCCGTGCGGATAGAACAATCGATTCGTCTCGATCTCCAGGATCGCCGCCAATTCCGCTGCGGTCGGCTTCACTATGTCGAATCCGTCGAATCCCATCTCCCCTTCGAATCTCACGCCGTCGAGTACGGCAAGAAACAGAAGTTCCTCTTCGTCCTTGATTGCGTCCTCGAAGAGCTGGTCTGACGCCTGTTCCGCAACCTCCTCCGTTCGCGAGACTCCATCGAGGAGCTTTTTGTATGTGCCGCTCCTCCGCATCCAGTTCTTTAGGCGGCGCTCGTCCATGCGTCGCGGCTGCCTTTCGTCCCAGTCCTCATCAATTCCACAATAACCCCCCGCCAGCGGGGGCACGCGCGAAGGCGCGTCAGGGTCGAATCGCCGGTACAGCCCCGCCATAGGCCCCCCCCAAGGGGGGCACACGCGAAGGAGATTCTGCCAGCTCGGAGATCGCTCGCACTCCTCGAACCACCAGTGCGGAGCCGAAGGAAGAGCAACCGTTTTGGTGCTACGCTCGGGTTCCCCCTGAACAGGCTGTAAACGACTCGCTAGATAAGCGGAGACACCGCTCAGATACGCGGCAAAGGCTTTGGTGAAGTCCGGCATTGCAGCGGCTGATGAACAGCATAGCAGAGGCCTGTTCGGTACCGGAGCCGAGCGGGTATGCGACGGCCTCCGCGCCGGGTTCGGAATGGAGCGCGTCGCCGCTCGGTCTGCGATTGCGCGGGCTTTCGGACGACTGATGAACACCGATAGCTGGTCTGTCATTCCCGCGCGTGGTTGCCGCGCGAGGAATCCCGGGATCCCGTTCGACTCGCCTTCGGCGTCGCTCGGGGCATGCCTTCGCGCCAGGCAGGCGGACGCGCGAGAATGACGGATTGGTTCATCGGCACTCATCGGTGATTAGTGACCGACAGGATCGCGCGCAGCTTCGATGCTACGTCGGGGGCGCGGACTACATCTGTGATTATGGCGACGGCGTCCGCGCCGGCGGCTAGGACTTCGGGGACGTGCTGTTCGGTTATGCCGCCGATTGCGACGATCGGAATCCGCACTGCGGCGCGGACCGCTCGGAGCTTCTCTAGGCCCTGGCCGGCCTGCACGTTCTTTAGTCCGCCGGGATACATCGGGCCGAAGCCGATGTAGTCCGCGCCGCCGGACTCGGCGGCGCGCGACTGATCGATGCTGTGAGTTGAGATTCCGATTAGCTTGCGCGGCCCGATCAGGCGGCGGCCCGCTTCCAGCGGGAGATCCTCCTGTCCGAGATGGACACCGTCGGCTTCGGCGAGAATCGCGATATCGGCGCGGTCGTTGACGATGAACAGCGCGCCCGCCTCGCGGCATATCGCGGCGATCTTGCGCGCGGCCTCGACGAACTCGCGCGTCGTGGCTTGCTTGAGGCGCAACTGGAGGATTCGCGCGCCGCCGGAGAGCATCAGGCGCGCGAGCTCTACCGGCTGATGCCCGGCGCAGGGATCGACGATCGCATAGAAGCGCGAGGGCAGCGTCACTCTGGCGGGCCCTTGCGCAGGACGATCCGGTACTCGGTGATTTTCTTGCGCAGCGTGTTGCGGTTGAGGCCGAGAATCCGGGCCGCGCGCACCTGGTTGCCGCCTGCGCGCTCGAGCACCAGCTCGATCAGCGGACGTTCGAGACTCGGCGACCATCGCCTGATAGATCCCGCGCAATTCCTCGCCACCCCCTTCGGCGGCCATCTCGCCATCCGGCGCGCCAGGATGTCGGCGAAGTTCGGGCCGCCGTCGCCGTGCGCGATTTGCTGCCCGCCACCCGCCGCGCCCGATCCGAGCGCAACGTCATCGGCCTGAATGGTCGTGCCGGGAGCGAGCAGCGCTGCGCGCAGGACGCAGTTTTCCAGTTCGCGGACGTTGCCGGGCCAGTGATATGAGGCGAGCTTGTCCCGCGCCCCCGGACTGACTGCGGTCGCCCGCGCCGCCATCTCGCGCGAAGCCTTGGTCACGAAGTAGTCGGTCAACTCCGGGATGTCATCGCGGCGATCGCGCAGCGGCGGCATCTTGATCAGTAAGACTCCGAGGCGGAAGTAGAGGTCTTCGCGGAAGCGGCGCGCCCTGACCCCGGCTTCGAGGTCCTGGTTGGTGGCCGCGATTACCCGTGCTTCAAGCTTGAGGGTCTCGACTCCGCCGACGCGCGTGAACTCGCGCTCCTGGAGCACGCGCAGCAGCTTGGGTTGCAGCTCGAGCGGCAGATCGCCGATTTCATCAAGAAAGACCGTACCCGTTCCGGCCAGCTCGAACTTGCCGGCGCGCCGCTCGGTTGCGCCGGTAAAAGATCCGCGCTCGTGGCCGAACAGCTCGCTCTCCAGCAGTCCGGTCGGGATCGCCGAGCAGTTGACCGCCACGAACGGCGCGCGCCATCGCGCCGACTTGAAATGGATCGCGCGGGCCACCAGTTCCTTGCCGGTGCCGCTCTCGCCGGTCAGCAGGACGGTGGCGTCGTTGTTCACGACTTTGCCGACCAGCTTGTAGACCTTCTGCATCGCGGCGCTGCGGCCGATTATCTCGCCGCCGACCAGGCTGCGGCTGACCTCGTTGCGCAAGCGATCGAAATCCGCGCTCTGCGCGGCGACCTCGGTCGCGCGGGAAACTGCCGCGGCGACCAGATCGAGGTTGGCGAAGGGCTTGGTCAGGTAATCGTGCGCCCCGCGCTTCATCGCCTCGACCGCGTTGTTCATCGTGCTGGCGGCGGTAATAACGATGATCAGCGTGCGGATTTCTTCGGCGCGGGCGGCCGACAGCACTTCGAGTCCTCCACGCCGGGCATCACGATATCGACCAGGGCGACATCGAAGCGCCCGCTGCGCAGCGCCTCGAGGGCTGCCTGGCTGTCGCCGGCCTCCTCGACTGCGAAGCCGGCAGCCTCCAGGCTGTGGCGCAGCACGAGGCGGATCGCGGAGTCGTCGTCTGCGACCAGCACAGTCGCGACCGGATTGTCGCCGCGTCCTGTCAAATCCGGGTTTGCTGCCGCCATCGTGGGTTGGGCGCCTCAGCGCCGCCGCGCAATCGTAACAATAGCTTAGGCCGGGGGCGAGTCTGTCTTCACCGGGAGGGTGACTTTGAAGGTCATCCCGGGCATCGGGGCCGAGATGGCGCCCTCCTCTGATGACTCGCCATCTTCGAGCCGCGTGCGCTCGTCGGCTGCGGTCAGGCCGCCTCGCTCGGCCCATAGCTTGCCGCCATGGAGCACCACGATCCGCTGGCTCAGCACCAGTCCGAGGCCGGTCCCTTGCGGCTTGGTTGTGAAGAAAGGGGTGAACAGTTGCGCCAGCTCCTCGTCCCCGACCGCCTTGCCGCTGTCGATTACCTCGACGCGCAGGAAATGCCGCCTGCCCTCGGAGGTCATCCGGAACTGCGTCTCCATCCGGGTGTTAAGCCTGATTGTGCCGTGCGAGTCGATAGCCTCGATCGCGTTGCGGATCAGATTCAGGAACACGCGCTCCAACGCGCCGGGGTCACCGACGACGTCGGGAAGGCTCGGATCGAAGAGCTGCTCCAGCCTGATACCGGCGGGGGCCTGCGGATATAGCCCCGCCATCTTGAGCGCCTGGTGAAGAACGCGATGGATATTGACCGGCTGCATCGAGAGCCGTTGAGGCGAATTGAAGGCGAGCACCTGCTCGACCAGTGAAGCGATCCTGTCAACGCCTTCGAGAATCACGCCGCAATAGCCCTGCGCGCGGGAATCGTTGCGGAACATCGCGGCGAGAAGCTCGGCCGCGCCTTTTATCCCGGTCAGCGGGTTCTTTACTTCGTGCGCCAGACCAACGGGCGAGAGCCTCATTCCTGCCTGGCCGGTCTCGGGCGTGCGTTCGGCTATCTTCTGATGCGAGAGATCCTGGAGCAGGATGACGGCGCCGCGGATGCGCCCGTCTTCCTTCATCAGGGGCGAAGCCTCCGCGCGCACGATTACCGAGCGTCGCGGCAGGCTGAGTTCCGCCTCGGGATCGGAGAGACTTTGCCCGCTGTGTAGGCACGAAGCCACCATCCGTGACAGCCATTCGTTGCGACCTAGCAGGTCGTGCATGAAGGCTGAAGTAGGCTTTGAGACGCCTAGCAGTGTTTCCGCTGCTGAGTTCAGGGCAGCCGGATCAAGATCGGGCGAAAGCACGACTATTGCATCACTAAGGCTGTCGGCTATCTCGCGCCAGACATTTGTACGCATTGCTGTTAATGAGGACGCAAGCTCGAACTCCGGTCGGAAATTATCACAAATGCGAGCCTCGACTAAGACTCCGGGCTTTTGTGGTTAATCCCACGATTACCGGCGTCTTGTAGCGCTCTTGCCTTAGAGATTAGCAAACCTTCTTCCGTTGCATTAGTCCTTTTTATGCAAACAGGGTTGATCCATAAGGGTCGGCAGGTTACGGTGACCAGAACCTCCCGAGCGACCTCAACGCGTATGCACAAGATCCACCTAGCCTCAGCCCTACTGATCAGCTTTGCCCTTTCGTTACCCGCATTCGCAGCCCTGGATGCCTCAGGCCCCGCCGGAGACGCGGCTGCGCCGCCGGCCTACGCGCTTCCTGCCGGGGCTCCGGGCGCCTCCGATGCGGGTTCAATTCGTGGCCCTCAGTCCGTTGCTCGCCCGGTCTTCGAACATAATCCCCCGCGCAGAGTCGCCCCGTTCCCCTTGGCGCTGAATCAGGCGGTAAGGCGGTATATCAGCCGATTCCTGGTCCAGCCCGGGAGTCTCGAGGCGTCCTTCAACCGCATCGCCCCCTACATGGCCGAAATGGTCTCAGAACTGGAGAATCGCGGTCTGCCGAAGGATCTGGTCTACCTGGCGTTCGCCGAAAGCGAATTTGCCAGGGACGGCGCCGGTCCGTGGCAACTCGCCAGATCGACGGCGCGGCACTATGGCTTGCGTATCAACCGGTACGTCGACGAGCGGCGCGACCCGGTAAAATCTACCCGCGCGGCGGCCGAGTACCTCGCCGATCTGCATGACCAAATCGGCGATTGGAAGATAACCCTGGCGAGTTGGAACCGGGGCGAGGCCTCGATAGACCGATTCTGGACGCTGCGGGGCGCCGACTATAGCCGGATTCTTCGACGGCTGCCCCGATGCACCCGGTCGCTGCTCAACCGCTTCATGGCGGTCGCTTTTATCGCCCGCAACGCCGAAACCTACGGCGTGCAGCCGATCGTGTACTCGCGGCCCCCTTTCGAGCGAATCCGGGTTCGGGGCGGCATGACGCTCACGATCGTGGCGCGCAACGCCGGAACCTCGGTCAATATGATTCGCAAGCTCAACCCCGCGCTCCTGCGCGATCGCGTACCGCCGGACGTTTCCAGTTATGAGGTGTGGGTGCCTCGCGCGCTGGACTTGAGCCCGCACGGTCTCGACGAATTCTGATCGGCGGCCGGCCCAACTCCCCTCTCATCGCTCTGATTCTATCGCGCGGCCAAGGCGCGTATCCTTGCTCGCAGAATGATAAGCGTCGATGAGGCTCTCGCGCTGGTACTGGCTAATGTTGAAGTTCTCAGCGTCGAGCGGGTACCGATCCTGTCTGCGCTCCGGCGCGTACTCGCCGAGGAAGTTCGCTCTCCGCGCGATATCCCGGGCTTCGATAACTCCGCGATGGACGGCTACGCGGTGCGCGCCGCCGATGTCGCACCGGCGACCGCGTCGAAACCTGCGCGGCTGCGGGTCGTGGAGACGATCGCCGCGGGCGCGATGCCCTCGCGTCGGATCGAGGCGGGTGAAGCAGCAAGGATAATGACCGGCGCGCCGGTTCCGCCCGGCGCCGACGCTATCGTCCCGGTCGAGCGCAGCGCGAACGGCGCCGGCGCCGATACGGTCCGAATTCTGGCACCCTCCGATGCGGGTGCTTTCATCCGTCCGCGCGGCGAGGACCTGCGTCAGGGCGAGGTGGCGATCGCTCCCGGCCGGCGCCTATCCCCCGCCGACCTCGGCACGCTCGCATCGCTCAACCGCTCGATGATCGACGTCTACCAGCGGCCGCGGGTCGCGATTGTCGCCACCGGCGACGAACTCGTCGACGTCGATCAAATTCCGGCCGGCGCGCAGGTCGTGAATTCGAGTGCATACGCGCTTCACGGTGCCATTGTCGAGGCCGGCGGCGAAGCCATCATGCTCAAGGTTGCCCGCGACCGCCGCGACGAAGTCCGCACCCGCCTGCAGGAGGCGCTCGCATTCGACGTCGTCCTTTCGACGGGCGGCGTGTCAGTCGGCCAGTTCGATCACGTCAAGGAAGTGCTCGATGATCTGGGTCTCAGGCAGCTTTTCCACGGCGTCGCGCAAAAGCCGGGGCGACCGCTCAAATTCGGCGTTATCGGCGACCACCCGGTGTTCGGCCTTCCGGGAAATCCCGTCTCGACGCTGGTCTGCTTCTATCTGTACGCGCGTCCGGCGATTCTCAAGATGGGTGGGCGGCGGGAGCTTGGCCTGCCGCGAGTGACGGCGCGATGCGCGGTCGATATCAAGGTCTCGAAGGACCAGACCGAGTTCGTGCGTGTCAGGCTGGAGCGCCGCGAGGGTGAGCTAGTGGCGACTCCTACCGGCGGACAGGGTTCGGGAATCTTCAGTTCGCTCTCGCGGGCGCACGGGCTGCTTATCGGGCCGGCCAGGGAGACGCTCCTTAAGGCTGGATCTCAGGCGACCGTCTTGGTGCTCGCGGCCGACGCGGCTGCGGATTCGGAGGCGTTCTTCGAGGAGCGCCGCCTCCACAGCCATTGAACGATCAGGGTAACGGCTGAGCCGAAGATCACCGCGCCGATGATTACCGCCGAGACCCTGAAATCGAGCGTCACGTCGAAAGGCAGCAGGCGAACCTTGACCGGCTCGAGTTGGAAGTTCGCCCAAACGACATACGCCGCCCACAGCGTAACGATCGCGCCGATGATGAATTTTGGGTTCTTAACGAATTTCGGCATCCCGGGCCATCCTCCTCCTCTCGCGAGATTGGAGGGTTTACCGCGCGTTGTCAACGCAGCAGAGATACGTCACCCCGCTCTTGGCGGCTGCGCGGCTGCGACCGCCGCGAGGCGCTCGTGAAATACCGCGTCGGGAATGGATTCGACGCGCATCCGCTCGCGAAGGGCCGCAAGCTCATCCTCGGCGGCGTCGAGATTGCGCACGATCGCGGCCTGCGCGGCCATTCCGACGCGGACGCAGCCGCACATGCGCTCGCAAACGCGATCCTCGGCGCAATCGGCGAAGGCGATCTGGGGCGCCACTTCCCGGACAGCGACCCGCGCTACAAAAATGCCGACAGCCTGGCGATGCTCGCGCAGGTATGGGCGCTCGCAAGCGCCCGCGGCTGGACGCTGGTGAACGCCGATCTGACAATCATCGCGCAATCGCCGCGCCTCGGACCGCATCTCGGTACGATGCGCGATCGGCTCGCCGCCAGCCTCGGCGCGCATCCGGATCAGCTGAACGTCAAGGCCTCAAGCCCCGAGGGGTTGGGCGCCCTCGGGCGAGAAGAAGGAATCGCCGCGACGGCAGTCGTGCTGCTCGCCGCAGAATGAGCATCCGGACCCGGGTGTGGCCAAGCTTTGGCGAGTTGGATAACTACATGGTATTGTGTACCATGTAGTAGAATGGCGTTCTCATGGGAAGCGAGACTTGAAGACGGTTACTTTTTCTATCCAGCCGCTTGACGATTACATGGACGATTTCGCGAAGACGTTCGACGCAATTCGAACCCGCAAGGCCATACCGAAAGGCCCGCGTAGCGAGGTGGGCTTTACCAGCCTCGAAGCGGCGCGCAACTTCCTGACGCACGAGCGCCTGGCACTTCTGCGCGCGATCAGAACGCGCCATCCGCGCTCACTCTATGAATTGGCCAAAATGGTCGAACGCGATCTCAAGAACGTGCAGGAGGACACCAAAATTCTGGAGCGGCACGGCTTGGTGCGCATCACGAAGCGCCCACGCGGCGGACGCCAAGTCAAAGTTCCGCAGGTGCCTTTCGAACAGATAGCGCTCCGAATCGCGATTTGAAGGCGCGAGAGGAAAAGGAACCGGCACGGAGGCCGGCGCTACGCAGAGGGCGCGAGGCCGCTCTGTTCCCTCTCCCATGAATGGGAGAGGGCGAGGGTGAGGGTCCTACAGAAAGATTCCGATTGCTCCACAGCGTCGGCTTGGGTCCGGACGACATCGCCCCGGATCGATCTTCTGTCTTGGCCCTCCGCCCGCCCGCCTCACAACTGCGCGACTGAATGTGGGCGCACTTGAATCTGTTTTTTCCAGCGCTCCTGGTCCGACAGGCACTTGCCCAGAATCTGGCGATGACGGGACTGAGCAGCCAAGAAAAGAGCAAAGTAAGGGGTGCGAAACGAATACACCTCGGGCGATCCTGTTTCGCGACCGGCGTCCCCCGCCACTCTCTCGATAAACTCGTCGCGGGGGAGCCGCGGATAGCTCTGGTAGAACATCACGGAATGATTCTGCTTGAAAATCGACACCAGTTCGTCCCAATAGAGGTGTTTGACCGCGCGCCTGCCGTTTTGCGGGATCTGCGCGCGCTCAACGCCGTTATCCGGGTCGAAGAACACCAAGTCAGAGCCAGCCGCGCAATCGCGCAGAGCGTCGAAGTACGCCGCTCTGAGGGTGCTTTCATGCGGAACCTGCGGTGGATAGAAGCGAACCGCTTTCAAAAGAGGACAGTCCATGATGGTACGAATATCTCGGATTTTCCGGCGCGCCAGGGAATCTTGCAGATAGTCGTACAAGTCGGGGTCGAGATCTTTCCACCTAGCAGGTTTCTGCAGATAGGCGAGTCTGCCGCCGTCGGGACCGCCGTCATTCTCGGTCAACATCCAACAAACGGTGATCTTCATCGGCGATGCCGCAAGCACTCGCAGAATGGCGTATTTTCGATAGTCGTTGAAGTCGCCGAAGTATTGATCCTTCAAGCGTAGCCTCCGTCGCCATCCTCGCTCGCTGAATCACCGAGACCGATTTTTGCGTCGCACCGCGGTTCGCCGAACCTACAAATCGTCGTCGCCCGATCCCCCTGAATCCTCGTCGCCGCCAATATCGCCGCCGCCTTCCAGTTCGTCGATCGCTTCGTCGAATTCCCGGCCGCCGAACTCGTCGCCCATTTCCTTCCCCATATTCCGCATCATCCGGGCGACGCTTCTCGGATCCTTCTCGTCGAGATCGCTTAGCCTGGAGGGGTCCGCGAGCTGATCGATCCGCGCTTCTTCACTACGCGGCATCGCAAACCGCGACATCAGGCGATGCATCTTCGGACTGCCGCAGTGCTTGCACTTCGCATCGACCTTCTCGCTGACGCGGGTGGTCAGGAAGCTCGTGCGCTTGCGGCACTTTTCGCATTCGTATTCGTAGATCGGCATGGCGCGTTTGATCCGTTGCTTCGCACTGAAGTCTTCCGCACCCTTGGGGGGCTAGGCAATAGGCCGCCTATCCTTCAATAATGCCCTGACCCCTCGGGGGCATCTGTTTTTCAAATGGCGCGTCGGAAAAGATGAACGACTTACGCGTGATGTGGCGCGATACCCGGATGGTCGTGCTGGTCGCGATTTCCGCCGCGCTCTATGCGGCGGTGCTGGTGCCGTTCAAGGGCGTGCCGCTGATTCCCGGCGTGACCGAGCTGCGCCCCGCCAACGCGATCCCTGTCGTATGCTCGTTCCTGTTCGGTCCGGCTGCCGCGTGGGGTTCCGCGATCGGCAACATGATCGGCGATTTTTTCGGCGGCGTCGGCCCCGGCGATGTGTTCGGGTTTTTCGCCAATCTCATGTACGGCTATCTGCCCTACAAGCTGTGGAACATCATCGGCGGCGGGCAGCGGCCGATCACCCGCTCCCCCGGTGGGATCGTCAAGTACGTATTGGTATGCCTGATGGCGAGCGTGTTATGCGCGGACTTCGTGGCGTGGGGCGAGAACCTGATCGGCCTTCGGCCGTTCTGGATGCTCGGCAATGTGATCGTGCTGAACAATATGATCGCCGCGATCGTGCTCTCCCCGTTCCTGCTGATCGGCATCTACCCGCGCGTCAAGCGGGGGCGGATGCTCTACGAGGACGTGATGCCGTCGCTCAGGCACGGCCCGTCGGCCCTGCGTCTTGCCGGCGTCGTGATGATCGCAATCGGCGAGTCGGGCGCCTGGCTGCTCGGCAATCTGATCTCGACCGGATATTGGCTGCCTTCGTTTCTGCCGCCCTCGATGGCGCGGCCGCCCTACGATCGGGCGATGGCGATCGCGGTGAGCCCGATGATGGCGATAGCGGTTGCAGGCGCGTGGCTGCTGTGAGAATCGCAACGCCGTGAAGGCCCCCGAATCACTCACTGCCGACCCGGTATCCGCGCTGGATAGCGCCGCCGACGCGGTCGCCGTCGAGAACGTTACCTTCACCTATCATGGCGGGGAGCGTCCGGCCCTGATCGGCGCCGGCTTTCGCCAGGCGCGGGGCCAGATGGTCGGAGTCATGGGCGCCACCGGCGCGGGCAAGTCCACGCTCGTCAAATGCCTTAATCGGATCATCCCGGGCTTCGAGGACGGTGAGTTCAGCGGCGCGGTCTGGATCGGCGGCCGCTCTCTCGACGGCGCCCGCGTATGCGAGATCGCGCCGCTCGTCGGGATGGTGTTCCAGGACTTCGAGGCGCAGCTCTTCTCGACCAACGTGGCTCACGAGGTCGCGTTCGCGATGGAGCAGGTTGGAATGGCCCGCGAAGAAATGGTCCCGCGCCTTGGTTCCGCGCTCGAGGCGGTCGGACTCAAGGGCTTCGACAAGCGCGACCCAACCTCGCTCTCGGGCGGCGAGAAGCAGCGCCTCGCGATCGCCTCCGTGATGGCGCTGCGGCCCTCCGTTATCATCCTCGACGAGCCCACGACCGACCTCGATCCCGAGGGACGGGCTGAGGTCTTCGCGCTTATCCGCACTCTCAGAGAGCAGGGACTGAGCCTTATCGTAATCGAGCACGAGGCCGAGGAGCTTCGCGGTTGCGATCGTCTGCTGCTGATCCGGCAAGGCCGGGTGATCGCCGACGATACTCCCGAGCGCCTGATGACCCAGCTCGATCTGCTGGAGGAATGCGGGGTACATCCGCCCGATTTGAATCACGTCGCCGCGCAGCTCGGTCTGCACGCGCACCTGCGCACCGTACCCGAAGCCGAAGCGATGGTCCGAAAGCTCTTCCCTAACCTGGCAAATGTGCGCGCGCCGGAATCGCCGGACTTAGATGCCTCCATCCCGCATTCCGATGCTGGCTCCCCCTTTCCTTCAGGGAAGGGGGTCAGGGGGGAAGGTCCCCTGGTCGAGATTCGCGACCTCAGTTTCTCCTACCCGGACGGCCCCCGCGTGGTCGACAGTATCGATCTCACGATCGCGCCCGGCGAGTTCCTCGCGATCATCGGCCAGAACGGCTCCGGCAAGACGACGCTGGCCAAGCATATCGTCGGGCTGCTGCGCCCTCCTCCGGGAAAGATCATGCTCTCGGGACGGGACCGGGCGGCGATGCGTCCTGCGGAGACCGCGCAGGAAGCCGGTTACGTTTTCCAGAATCCCGACCATCAGATTTTCGCGCCGAACGTCGAAGACGAGGTCGCGTTCGGGCCGCGCAACTTCGGTCTGGATGCGGCCGAGGTCGAACGGCGATGCGCCGAGGTGCTGCACGCGGTCGGCCTCCAGGACCATCGGCGGAGTGATCCGTTTCTGCTCGGCAAGGGCGAACGCCAGCGGCTGGCGGTCGCGAGCGTGCTCGCGCTCAAGCCGAAGTTGCTGATCCTCGACGAGCCGACCACCGGGCTGGACTATCGCGAGCAGCGCCGGATGATGGGGCTGGTCGCCGAGCTGAACCGATCCGGGATCGCGATCGTGATGATCACTCACACTCCGTGGCTGGTCGCGGAGTATGCGCATCGTGTGGTCCTGATGCGCCGCGGCAGGAAGCTCTTCGACGGTCCGGTGCGGGATTTCTTTGCGCAGGAGGACCTGCTTCTGAACGCGTCGTTCCGTCCGCCCGAAGTCGCCGCATTAGGCCGGCGCTTCGGCGTGAGCACGCTCAGCGTGGACGAGTTCGTGACGTTCGTCCGGAGCCGCGCCTGATGCCGATCTATCGCTACATAGACCGCTCGAGCTTCGTCCATCGGCTGCATCCCACCGTCAAGGTGTTCGCGCTGTTTATTGTCTTCTGGTCGGTGTACTGGGTGGACCATCCGCTGGCCTTCCTCCCGCTGGGATTGATCCTGCTCACGCTGGCGCTGGTCACCGGATCCGGGCCGAATTTCTATTCGCTTCGATGGCTGTTCATTATCATCGTGACCTCCACCACGATTTCGTGGATGTTCGTCTTCGGCCACAAAGGGGCGTGGATCACGCAGACCTCCGTGATGCTGGGTCTCGGCCGCGGGCTGAAGCTCGCGGAACTGCTCGCCGCCTCGGTGCTGTTCCTGTCGACCACCAAGGTCGAGGAGTTCATGGTCGGTCTGGCGCGGCTCGGGGTGCCGTATCGCGCGCGCTTCGCGATCACGCTCTCGTTCCGGCTCGCGCCGCTGTTCATTGATTCGTATCTCACCGTGATCGACGCCGAGAGCCTGCGTGGCCTCGACTTCAGCCGCGGCCGGGTGATCGAGCGCCTCAAACGCTACGTACCAGTCGTCATTCCGGTCTTCATGGGCGCGCTGCGCAAGGCCAACAACATGGCGATGGCGCTCGAAGCGCGCGGGTTCGGGATGAACCCGCATCCGACCAGCTTCGTCGAATACCCCGTGCGTCCCGGCGACATCGCGACGTTCGTGCTGCTGATCGGCCTCGGCGCGAGCTACTTCGCGATCTGGCTTACCGGCCACGGCCAAATCGTCCGGTAGCGACGGAATCGCTTCGCGTAGATTCTTCGCCTTCGGCTGTCGCCTCAGCTCAAGAATGACATCTAAACGACCCCTTTTGATTGTCATTCCGAGCCCGGCGAGGAATCTCAGACCACTGTCGGCGGGAGTTCGTCTGCGCGGTGGCGTGAGATCCTTCGCGCAACGTTCTGGATGGCAGGTAGGGCCAAATGCCTTTGCAGCGCCGTATGCGCGTGCTAAGTAACTCGGGCCGCCGAGCGATGTCGCGGCGCGCGCACCACGATGCTTTTTGCGATCATTGGCCACGACGGTTCCGACGGCGCCGCTCTGCGTCCGAAGCTGCGGCCCGCCCATCTGGACAACCTCCGAAGTCTCGCCAACCGGGTCGCGCTCGCCGGTCCGTTCACCGACGGCAGCGGCAGTCTCATCGTTGCCGACTTCGCAAGCGAGGCCGACGCGCTCGCCTTCGCGCAGAACGACCCCTATGTGACGGGCGGGGTCTTCGACCGCGTTGAAGTAAAGCCATTCCGCAGAGTCTTTCCGGAGTAGTAGATTCATAACGCGGAGTATCGATGGCTGGGCCGTTATCAGATCTGAAAATTATCGAACTGGGCGAGATGGTCTCGGCGCCATACGCGAGCAAGCTGATGGCCGACATGGGCGCCCAGGTCATCAAGATCGAGCGTCCCGGCACGGGCGATCGCGCCCGGACGCGCGGGCCGTTCCCCGGCGGCACGCCCCATCCTGAAAAGAGCGGGCTGTTCCTTTTTCTGAATACCAACAAGCTCGGCGTCACTCTCGATATCGCTCAACCCGAGGGCTTCGAGATTTTCGAGAAGCTCGTCGCGGGCGCCGACCTGCTGATTCATAACGTCGCGCCACCCGATATGGATCGGGTCGGACTGCACTACGATCGGCTGCGCAAGATAAACCCGGAACTCGTGATGACCTCGGTGCTGCCGTATGGGCTTTCCGGCCCCAAACGCGATTGGCGCGCCGAGAACCTCAACCTCTGGTGCGCGGGCGGCGTCTGCTATCTGAACGGCGGCGGCCCGGAAGCGCGCGACCTGCCGCCGCTCAAGGCATTTGGCGATCAGGCCGGCTATCAGGGCGGCGCGCATGCCGCTGCGGCCACGATGGGCGCGGTGCTCGCGAAGCTTCGAGACCGGCAAGGCCAGCACGTCGAGGTGTCGGTGCAGGAATCGGTGGCGGCCGAGATGGAGATGGTTCTCGAGTACTGGCCTTATATCAAAATGATCGGGTCGCGCCTGGGACAGAAGCCGCTTCAGCCCATCGACACCTTCGAGTGCAAGGACGGTTACATCTACGTCTGCTGTATCGAGGAGCACCAGTGGCGCGCGTTCGTCGATCTGATGGGAAATCCCGAATGGGCGAGCATGGAGATCTTCGGCGATCGGCTCCTGCGCGGGCTCAATTGGGACGCGCTCAAGCCGTTCATCGCGGATTACGTGAGCGGCCAGACCGTGCTCGATCTCTATCGCAAGGCGCAGGATCGCCGGATTCCGTTCGCGCCCGTCTCCACGATGGGCGACTTGCTCAACTCCGAGCACCTCAAGGCGCGCGGCTTCTTCGTCGAAATCGCACAGCCGGTCGCCGGCACGCACAAGTATCCGGGCGCGCCGGTCAAGTTCACGCGTACGCCGTGGGAAATTCGCATCCCGGCACCGACCCTCGGACAGCACAACCAGGAAATTCTCGGCCGCCATCTCGGCTCGCGCCGTCGCGGCTCGAGGAGCTGAAGCGCGAGGGCATCATCTGATGGCTAAGCTGCCGCTCGAAGGAGTCCGAATCGCCGACTTCAGTTGGGTATGGGCCGGACCGTTCTGCACGCTCCAGCTCGCGCATCTCGGCGCCGACGTCATCCGGATCGAAACCAGGACCCGGCCGTGCGTCACGCGGATGCTGCCGCCGTGGCCCGAGAACAAGATGGGCCTCAACCGTTCCGGCTATTTCAACCAGTACAACCAGGGCAAGCGCTCGATCGCGCTCAACTTCAGGGTGCCCGGCGCGCTCGAAGTCGCCCGGCGCCTGGTCGAGAAGAGCGACGTGGTCGTGAACAATTTCGCGGCCGGCGTGATGGAGCGCCTCGGCTTCGGCTACGATCAGGTCCGCAAGATCAAGCCGGACATCATCATGATTTCGCTCTCCGGCTATGGCGACACCGGGCCATACAAGGATTACGTCGCCTACGGGCCTGCGCAGGTCCCGCTCTCCGGGCTCTCGTCGTTGACCGGATACAAAGGATGGCCGCCGATGCACGCCGGCTTCAGCTACGCCGACCCCAACGCGGGAATCCATGGGGCGTTCTGCGTGCTCGCCGCGCTTTACCATCGCGCAAAAACCGGCGAGGGCCAGTATTTGGACATGAGCCAGTGGGAATGCGCGATGGATCTGCTCAGCGAGGGCACCCTGGAATTCGCGATGAACGGCCGCGAGCCCGAGCGCGACGGGAATCGCGATCCCTGGATGGCGCCGCACGGCATCTTCCGATGCAAAGACCTGCCAGAGAAGAACTTCGACACGGTCATCGATGCGTGGGTCTCGATCGCGTCGGTCGACGACGCGGACTTCGCGCGGCTCGCGCAAGCGATCGGCCGCGCAGAACTCACGACCGAAGCTCGCTTCAAGACCGTCGAAGCGCGCAAACGCAACGAGGACGAACTCGAAAAGATAATCACGCAATGGACCTCGAATCGCGAGGCGCACGAGGCTGCGCGCGAGCTTCAGGCCCACGGCGTCGCGGCCGCGGTATGCGCCAGCAACAAGGACGTCTCCGAGGACCCGCATCTCGAGGCACGCGGCTACTTCGTTCGGCTGAACCATCCCGAGGTCGGCGCGATGCAGCACGCCGGCATCCCGTGGCGGATGAGTGCCACCCCGTGCGCGATCCGCAGCCCCGCGCCCTGCATCGGGCAGCATACCAGCGAGGTCCTGACCGGCCTGCTCGACTACAGCGAAGCCGAAGTCCGGAAAATGCTCGAAGCCGGCGCGCTGGAGTAGAGGAGGCAGTCGTGGGCCGGAAGCGAAGCGAGGCCCGGAGTGAAAAACGCAATGCGTAAGCTTGAGGTCCTGCTCGACGGGCTGAATTTTCCTGAAGGGCCGCGATGGCACGACGGCAGGCTCTTCTTCTCCGACATGCACGGCCACAAGGTGATGACCGTCGATCTTGCCGGCCGCACAGAAATCATCTGCGAAGTCCCGGCCTGGCCGTCGGGACTCGGATGGCTGCCCGACGGGCGGATGCTGGTCGTCTCGATGACCGATCGGCGGCTGCTGCGCCTCGATCGCGACGGCCTCAAGCTGGTCGCCGACCTGAGCAAGCTCGCATCGTTCCACTGCAACGACATGGTCGTGGACGGAAGAGGCCGCGCGTACGTCGGCAACTTCGGATTCGATCTGCACGCGAACGCGACGCCGAAGTTTGCCGAAATCGTGATGGTCGAGCCCAGCGGATCGGCGCGCATCGTCGCAGGTGAAATGGGCTTTCCCAACGGCACAGTGATCACACCGGACGGTAAGACCCTGATCGTCGGCGAATCGACCAGAGGCCGCCTCACTGCGTTCGATATCGAGCACGATGGATCGCTCGTCAACCGCCGCGTATGGGCCGACATCGCACCCGCCGTTCCCGACGGCATCGCGCTCGATGCCGATAGCGCGATCTGGGTTGCCTCGCCGCTGACGGATGAAGTCATCCGCGTGACGGAAGGCGGCAATATAGCCGAGCGGATCAAGACTGATCGTCACGCGTATGCCTGCATGCTCGGCGGGCCGAACCGCCGCACGCTCTTCGTCCTCACCGCGGAGGACTCCGATCCCGCCGTATGCCAAGCAAAGCGCTCCGGTCGCATCGAGACGACGCTGGTAGAAATCGCAGGCGCCGGCCTCCCCTGAACGGGCCGCCTTCTTCACCGTTCTGGGCAACGGCGACTCCGGTGGTCCGCTCGGAATGACAGCGAAACGAGCGAAATGTTGTCATTCCGAGCGAAGCAAGGAATCTCGTGCCACCGAAGGTCGTTTCGCCTGTCAAGGCACGGCTCCTCCCCTGAGGGTCGCAGTCGCCCTCTACCAACTCAGCTCGGCATCCGGCAAGCTATTGGCGTGGCAAGCAACGGCACGCGGGAAATTTTCGCCGATCGCCGCAAGCCCTTCGTCGAAAAGATTGGCCCCGAACTCGATCGCGGTGTTCCCGAGCGCTCCGGTTTCCGTCCGCTCCAACGACGTCGAATTTACCTACCGCCAGGACAGCGATTTCTACTATCTGACTGGTTTCGCGGAGCCCGAATCGGTCGCCGTGGTCGCGCCCGGCCACAAGGACGGCGAGTTTGTCCTGTTCGTGCGCCCGCGCGACAAGGAGCGCGAGACCTGGACCGGCCGCCGCGCCGGAGTCGAAGGCGCCATCATCGACTACGGCGCCGACAAGGCCTATACGATCGACGAACTCGACCGCCTGCTGCCCGGCTATCTCAACGGCTACGAGCGGGTGCTGTATCCGCTCGGCATCGACCATGCGATGAACGAGCGGATGCTCGCGATGCTGCGCGCCTCCTATCAGAAGCGCCCGGCGACCGGTGAGGGGCCGACCGCGATGCTCGATCCGCGCGCCATAGTTCACGAGATGCGCCTGTTCAAGCATCCCGACGAGATCGCGACGATGCGCCGTGCGGCCGAGATCTCCAATGAGGCGCATCGGCGCGCGATGAAGGACGCGCGGCCCGGGATGGTCGAGTGGGAGGTCGAAGCGCTGATCGATTACGCATTCCGTTCGCGCGGAGCGGCCGGGCCGAGCTATCCGTCCATCGTGGCTTCAGGAGCCAACGCGACCGTGTTGCATTACGTCCACAACGACCGCCGCATCGAGCCGGGCGATATGCTACTGGTTGACGCGGGATGCGAATACGACTTCTACGCCTCCGATGTCACCCGCACTTTTCCCGTCGCCGGGCGCTTCAGCCCGCTCCAGCGCGAGTTGTATGAAATCGTGCTCGGCGCACAGCTCAAGGCGATCGATTCAATCAAGCCGGGCGTGACCGTCGAGGACGTCCACAACACGGCGCTCGCGGTGCTGGTTGACGGGATGCGCGAGCATGGGCTGCTCACCGGCTCGACCGACGAGATCATCGCAAACCAGGCCTATCGCCGCTTCTATATGCATCGCACCAGCCATTGGCTTGGGATGGACGTGCACGACGTTGGCGTCTACCGCATTGGCGGCAAGTCGCGGAAACTCGAGCCCGGGATGGTGCTGACGGTCGAGCCGGGAATGTACATCGCGCCCGACGACGACGCCGCTCCGGAGCCCTTCCGGGGAATCGGAATCAGGATCGAAGACGACATCCTGGTGACCGCCGACGGCCACGAAGTGATCACGGCGGCGGTCCCCAAGTCAGTCGCGGACGTCGAAGCATTAACCGCTGGGTGATCCCTGACCGCCTGCGGCAGAGGCCCAAACCCCTGCTCACGTCACAACTCGATCGCGCTCGCCGTTCCCACGATCGTCTTCGTCCCGTCCGCCTTCTCGCACCACGCCTCAACTTCGGCCCGAGTGCGATTGCCTTCCGGCCGGCGCTCCACGATTAGTCCTCGCGGCCCGGTCGTATCGTTGCCCCACACCACGTTGACCAGCCGCAAGTCCATCTTGCCGCCGGAGAGGAAGCCCATCCCGAATCGCCGCGTCATCATCTCCGCGACCAGGCATACCGAGAGCATCCCCTGCACCACGATCTCCGGGAAGCCCAGATCGATCGCGGCCTGGCGATCGGTATGGTAGTTGCGCGCCGGTCCCGAGAACGCCATGCACATCGCCTCGGTAATCTTGCGTATCGGCGCCTCGATCGGTTCGCCCCCCCGCTCGCCGACTTTGAAGCTCCGCGAGGAGTCCCGCTCGCGCGCCCGATCCACGACGAATCCCTCGCTCCGATCCTGCTTGGCGACGAGGAAGCTCTGATGCGTCCGGCTGCGCGAGACCAACCGCCCCAACGAATCGAAGACCAGCGCCTCGTTGACGACGTATTCGCGATCGCGCTTCGCATAACGCTCGACGATTACGCATCGCGTGCGCAAGCGCTCGCCCACCGCGACCGGCGCGAAGACCTCCCACTCCTGGCGGACATGGAGGTTGCCGTAAATGTTCGGCAGATACCAATTGAGATCGCGATACACTTCGGAGTGCAGGATCAGGGCCGGCGCGAGGGGGCCATCGAGCGGCGATTTGTCCCGGTACCACGGGTTGTCGTCGCCGGTTCCCTCGATGAATCGCTCGATCGCCGCCGGCGTGATTTCGACCTCGCGGCCGCCCATGTCGCGCCCGACGTAACGCTCGTCCTTGTCGAAGATCTCTCTTCTCATGATTTCCTCTGTCTCTTCTTAGGGCCTTTGTGGTTATTGGATCTTCAGCTTCGGCTTCAGCCGCTCGTTGAATTTTGCAAGATCGATCACTGCGCGGCGATGCGTTCCCGAGCCGATCTCTTCGCTCTCATCCCAGGCGCGCGTGATGAACTCTAACCGGCGTCCCTCGCACTTCGTAACCTCGGCCTCGGCGCGCACGCGATGGCCCGGCGGAGTGGCCGCGACGTGATTCAAGTCCATCGCGATTCCCACCGAACTCTCGCCGGGACCGAGGTACGGGCGAATCGCGTCAATCGCCGCGAGTTCCATCATCCCCAGCATCACCCGCGTCGCCATCACGGGCGGCAGCGTCGAATCGAGCTTGCTCGCCAGGTCGCCGTCGGTGACGATGAGGCTGAAAGTTCCTTTGGTTCCGATTGGCACGTCACGCATAAGTGCAAGGTTAATCACAAAGACGCGAAGGCACAAAAGGACAGAAAGTCGCCCCGGTTTCGCCAGGCGGCGAAAGCGGCTACAAAGTCGCTTAGGATGCCCCGATGAGCATCAAGTCCGCGATAACCGATCCCAAGCCAGCCCAACCCGCGGCCGAATCCTCACGCACGGACACGTGGCTGGAAGGTCTGGGTCTCACCAAGCGTTACGGCGGACGCACCGTCGTCGATAATGTCGAGGTCCGAATCGCGCCGGGCGAGGTAGTCGGATTCCTCGGTCCGAACGGCGCCGGCAAAACCACGACGTTCTATATGCTGGTGGGATTGCTCAAGCCCGATTCGGGCCGGGTGTTGCTGCGCGGCGAGGACATCACCACGCTGCCGCTGTACCGGCGCGCGCGCCGCGGCATCAGCTACCTGCCGCAGGAGCCATCGGTGTTCCGAAAGCTCACTGTGGAGGAAAACCTGCTCGCTGTGCTCGAAACCCTCCCGTTGAACGAGGAGGAGCGGCGCGCCCGGCTGCAGTTGCTGCTCGACGAGCTGGGGATCGCCAAGCTCGCGAAGTCAAAGGCGGGCGTGCTCTCGGGCGGCGAGCGGCGCCGGGTCGAGATCACCCGTGCGCTGGTGCTCGACCCGCTCTTTCTGTGCCTCGACGAGCCGTTCGCCGGAATCGATCCGATCACGGTGGTCGAGATCCAGCGCGTTATCCGCTATCTCAAGGGTCGCGGGATCGGGGTTCTCATGTCCGATCATAACGTGCGCGAGACCCTTTCGATCACCGACCGCGCTTACGTCATTCACGCCGGCAAGATCCTGCTCGAAGGCAGCCCGCGCGAGATCGTCGACAGCGAGGCGGTGCGGGAGGTTTTCCTGGGCGATCGTTTCCGGCTCAGATAGCGCTCGACCCTGCGCGCTGCGAATAGTATCCTCGGACCATGAGCATTCTGGTGCCGTTCGTGGTCGAGCAGACCGGGCGGGGCGAGCGTTCCTACGACATCTACTCGCGCCTGCTGAAGGATCGGATCGTTTTCGTGGGCGGGACGGTCAACGACGAGCTGTCCAACCTGGTGACCGCGCAGCTCCTGTTCCTCGAATCCGAAGATCCCGACAAGCCTATCAATATGTACATAAATTCGCCGGGTGGCTCGGTCACGGCCGGACTCGCAATCTACGACACGATGCAGTTCGTGAGGCCGCCGGTCGAGACGCTGTGCGTCGGCCAGGCCGCCAGCATGGGCGCGGTACTGCTGTGCGCCGGCGCCAAGGGCCATCGCTATGCGCTCCCTCACGCGCGCGTGCTGATCCATCAGCTGCACGGCGGGGTCGAGGGGCAGGCCGCCGATATCGAAATTCAGGTGCGCGAGGCGCTGCGCCAGCGCGAGCTGGTCAACAACATTCTCGCCAATCATACCGGCCAGAACATCAAGAAGATCGAAAAAGACACCGACCGCGACAACTTCATGACCGCGCAGCAGGCCCTCGAGTACGGGATCGTCAACCAGATTCTTTCCGCCCGCGCCAGCAAGATAGCCTAGCCCGGGACTTCCGCCTTGCCGGCCCTCGCCCGGCTCGCGCGTCCGGGCGGGGCCGGCCATTATGAATCCACTCTGGTCTGTGCTTTCATCGCGATCGCGACGCGGAGGGCGCTTCGATGGAATGCAGGATCGTTCCAGGCAGGCTTCAGATCGGGGCCTTTCAGCTCTATTACGAACGAATAGGCAACGGACCGGCGCTGGTCTTCCTGCACGGACTCGGCGGCAATCACTTGTCGTGGTGGCAGCAGGCGCCGTACTTCATGCGATGGTTCGAGTGCGTCATTCTCGATCAGCGAAGCTTTGGCTCTCTCCCGATCCGGAGGGCCGCTTCAACGAGGCGCATCCCGGCGACCTGGCACGGCTGCTCGACGCGTTGCGCATCGACAAGGCGGTGCTGGTGGGGCAATCGATGGGTGGATGGACGATCGTGGGCTATGCGCTGGACCATCCGGAGCGCGTGGCCGGGATGGTGATGGCTGATACTCACGGCGGCATCGTCACGCCCGAGATGGCGCGGATATTTCAGTCGCATACGATAAGGCCGCTCGGCGAGCCTTCGATCGGATCGATGCCGACTTACGCCAGTGACTATTTCGCGCGGCGCCCGGAGATGGCGTTCCTCTACGATGATCTCAGGATTCTCGGCGCGCGGCCGCCTGACGACGCGTTCCTTCGAATCGGCAGCCGGCGCTATGACCTGGCCGCGGTGCGCGAGCGGATCACGATGCCCGTGCTGTGCATGGTCGGCGAGGAGGACGAACTGATCCCGCCCGCGGCAATCAGGATTCTGGCTAGTGAGCTGCCCAACGCGCGATTCGCGAGCGTTCCGCATTGCGGCCATTCGATCTACTTCGAGCGTCCGGAAGTCTTCAACCAGTTGGTGCTCGGCTTCCTGCGCGAGATCGGTTACGGCGGTTCGCCGGAATCCTGACCACGCCGATGGCGACTTCCAAATACCAGCAGGGTCTGCGGCGGATGCTGGTCGATATGCACATCCCGGACTGGGATCCGGCCTTCCTGTCGAAGTACGATCCCGCCGCGATGGCCGACCGCTTCGAGCAGGCGCGGCTCGACGCGGTCATGATCTACTGCAAGTCTCACGCGGGCCTCTGCTACTGGCCGGCGAAGGCCGGCCGGATGCACGCCGGACTTCACGGGCGCGACGTCGTCGGCGAACTGGTCCGGCATCTGCGGGCGCGAAACATCGCCGTTTGCGCCTACTACAGTATCGTGTTCGACAACTGGGCCGTGGAGACCCATCCCGACTGGCGCCAGCGGACCGTCGCCGGCGGCGATTACCGGGGCCTCATCCGTTACGGCGTATGCTGCCAGAACCATCCCGAGTATCGGGCCTACGAGATGGCGCAATTGCATGACCTGCTGTCGAGCTATCGGTTCGACGCGCTTTTTCTCGACATGATCTTCTGGCCGCTGGTGTGCGGATGCGATCGCTGCCGCGAGCGATTTCGCGCCGAGTCGGGAAAGGAAATTCCCGAAGTGGTCAACTGGACGTCACCCGACTGGTGTGAGTTCCAGGACGCGCGTGAGCGATGGACTTCCGAGTTTACCGGAGCGCTGATGGCCAGAGCCAAAGCCGCCGCGCCGCAAATCGCGGTGACGCACAACCTCGCGCCGGCATTGCGCAACTGGGTCCTGGGCCAGCCGCTATCGGCTGCCGCCCACGACACCTTCACGGCCGGCGATCTGTACGGCGATCGGATCGAGCAGCTCGTGGTCTCCAAGCTGATGCTCCATCTGTCCGAGACGCGCCCCGCCGAATTCATGACCAGTTGCTGCGTGAACCTGAGCGACCACGTGCGGCTCAGAGACGAGGAGCAGATGCGCGCGCAGGCCAGCGCCGCGATCGCGATGTCCTCGGCATTCCTGTTCATCGACGCGATCGACCCGATCGGCACAGTGAACCCGGGCGTTTACGAGCGCGTCGGCAAAGTGTTCTCCGGCACCCTGCCCTACGAGGCATTCACCGGCGGCGAGCCGGTGGAGGACGTCGCGGTCTACTTTTCCGGGCACTCGCAGATGGACTTCGCGGAGAACGGCATCGCGTTGCGGGAGGTTCGGCTGCCCGCTCGGAGCTATCCCCACCTCGACGCCGTGCGCGGCGCGTGTCGCGCGCTGCAACGGGCCCATCTTCCGTTCGGCGTAATTACCCGCAAGCAGCTTGCCGGACTCGGACGTTTCCGCGCGATCGTGCTCTCCAACGTGTTGCGGATCGATCGCGAGGAGGCCGACGCGATGCGCGAGTACGTGCGGCGCGGCGGGCGCCTGTACGCGAGCCGCTACACCTCGCTGGTCGAAGCGTCCGGCCTAGGGCATCGCGACTTCATGCTCTGCGACCTCTTCGGCGTCCACTACGAAGATGAAGAGGCAGGAGCATTCGTTTATCTGAAGCCGGCCGATCGGTCGATGGCCGATTGGATTGCGCCGCAAGATTTCCTGAGCTGCGCCGTCACGAGCGATCCGTTTGGGCCGCCGCGCCCGCTTTGCGGTATTCCGCGGCTGCGAGCGAATCCGGGCGGCCGGGCGCTCGCGACGCTGACCGTGCCCTACGGTTATCCGTCGCGCGGATCGGTCCTCGATCATCGTTGGGCAAGCATCCACTCGTCGCCGCCGTGGCAGGATATCGAGGCGCCGATGGTAGTGCTGAACGACTTCGGCTCCGGCCGATCGGTTTATTCGACGTGCGGCATCGAATCGCTTGAAGGCGAAGCCGCCGAGCGGACCTTCCTGGGGCTGATTGGCCTTCTGATCGACGGTCCGCCGTCGTACTCCGCCGACACCCATCCCGCGGTATGGATGTCGGCGTTCGATCAGCCCGACCGGCGACGGATGATGGTGAGCTTTCTCAATTACCAGTCGGAGTTGCCGCCCGTGCCGGTGCCGATTCGATTCGCAGTGCGACCGCCGGCGGGCAAGCGATTCACCCGCCTCCGCCTCGTACCCGACGATCGTGCGCTCCCGTTTGCGATCGACCCCGGCGGCTCGCTCCGCGCCCAACTCGACTCCGCCGGCCTGCTGGCGATGGTCATCGCGGAATATGAGTAGCAGCCGCGTGATCGGCCGGGTCTCTGGCGAGCGGAATCACCGGCCAGATGCCGGGGCTGCATAGCTGATTATGCTTCCGCGGCACAGGCATCCTGCCTGTGAGCCGTTCGCGAAAGCGCGCGGATAGCCGAACATCTTGCGCGTCTGCGCAGGCTGACCCGGAACGACCGACTCCAAAGTCTGCACCAACTCCGGCGGCGACTTGGTGAATTGCATGGCTAGTGGATTTTCTCCATCGTAGTTTGTATCCGCTGGACTGCCTGCGACGTATAGGATTGTGGTATGCGGCGGGATGTACGCGGTTTCGTCGCTGCCGCGGCCCTACCCTTTTCGGCGGGCCCCTGCCTTCGGCAAACTTGGCGTACTCGGATCACGCGTGGAATTATGAAAGTCGATACTCCTATGGCTGAGCAGCTTGATGCGATGTATTCCGAGCCGGAAACGGCAAACCGCGTCCGTTCCTGGATAGCCGGCGTGCGATGGTGGATGTGGCTGGCGGCGATACTCCTGATCGCCGGCGTGCTGTACCGTCTGCTGACCGGGTCGAGCCGGGGACATGAGCAGTCCGCCGACCTGCCCGCGATCGGGCGGCAAATCGTGCCGGTCTCCGCGCAGCCGGCCAGACTCGGCGACTTGAACCGCTATATCGCAGCGCTCGGCTCGGTGATCCCCTTCTACACCGTGACCGTCAAGAGCCGCGTTCAACGGGCAATTGATGAACGTCAATTTCAAGGAAGGTCAGACGGTCCATCAGGGCGATTTGCTCGCGGTGATCGATCCGCGCCCGTATCAGGCCGCGCTCGAGCAGGCCGAGGGCCAACTCGCGAAGGACAAAGCCTCGCTCGCCTATGCGCGCGTGACGTTGGCGCGCGATCAAGTCCTGCTTCGAGAGAACGTGATCTCCAAGGATAGCCTGGACAGCGAATCATCGACCGTAGGCCAGTACGAGGGCGCGCTCGTAAGCGACCAGGCAAATATCGACACTGCCAGACTCAATCTGGTCTACAGCCGCATCACGTCGCCGATTACCGGCCGTATCGGATTGCGACTGGTTGATCCGGGCAACATCGTTCATGCGACCGACACCCAGGGGCTTGCGGTGATCACGCAGCTGGACCCGATCGCCGTGCTGTTCAGCATTCCCGAAGACGACATCCCCCGGCTGACTGACGATCTGAAGAGCGGCAAGCAGATGCCGGTCGAGGCTTACGATCGCGATCTCAAGACCAGGTTGGCCACCGGCAAGCTGCTCACCTTCGATAACCAAATCGATCCCGGCACCGGTACGATCCGGCTGAAAGCGTCGTTCCCAAATGGCAATAACGCGCTGTTCCCGAACCAATTCGTGAACGTGAGACTGTTGGTCGATACGATGCACGACGCGATCCTGGTTCCGGCCGCCGCGCTTCAAAGGAGCTCGCTGGGGACCTTCGTCTACGTGGTCGGACCCAACCAGGCGGTGGACGTGCGCCCGGTGAAGGTAACCGCGACGGAGGGAGATCAGATCGCGATCGGCGCGGGAGTGGCGCCCGGCGACGTGGTCGTGACCGACGGCGTGGACAAACTGCAGCAGGGCGCCCGGGTGCGCGTGCAATCGGCGCAATCGGCACTGACCGTAAATCCCCAAAGATCGTTGCAATGAACCCGTCGCGCATCTTCATTCTGCGGCCGGTGGCGACTTCGCTGCTGATGATCGGGATCGTGATAGGCGGCTTGTTCGCCTACCAGATGCTGCCGGTGTCGGCGCTCCCGCAGGTCGACTATCCGACCATCCAGGTGCTCACTTTCTATCCCGGCGCGAGCCCCGACGTGATGGCCTCGTCGGTGACGTCGCCGCTGGAGCGCCAGTTCGGACAGGTGCCCGGCCTCAACCAGATGACGTCGAACAGCTCCTTCGGCAGCTCGACGATCACGCTGCAGTTCGATCTCAATCTCAATATTGATGTTGCCGAGCAGGAGGTTCAGGAAGCGATCAACGCGGCCGCGACTTACCTGCCCACGGACCTGCCCAACCCTCCCATCTACAGCAAGACCAACCCTGCCGACGCTCCGATTCTGACCCTCGCGCTTACCTCTAGCGTGCTCCGGCTGGAACAGGTGGAAGACCTCGCCGACACCAGACTGGCGCCCAAGATTTCGCAGCTCCCGGGCGTCGGACTCGTCAGTATCAGCGGTGGGCAGAAGCCAGCGGTCCGCATCCAGGCCAATCCGACCGAACTGGCCTCGTACGGCTTGACCCTTGAAGACGTTCGCACCGCAATCACGCAGGCGAACGTCAACCAGGCGAAGGGCAATTTCGACGGCCCGTCGCAGGCCTACACCATCGACGCGAACGACCAGCTCCTGACCAGCAAGGCGTACAAGCCGCTGATCGTCGCATACCGCAACGGCGCGCCGGTGCATCTGAGCGATGTCGCGCGCGTCATCGACGCGGCCGAGAATGTCAAGGAAGCGGCGTGGATGAACCGCGAGCCGGCCGTGATCGTCAACGTCCAGCGGCAGCCCGGCGCGAACATCATCGCCGTGGTCGATCGGATCAAGAAGCTGATGCCGCAGCTTCAAGCCGCGCTTCCCGCATCCGTGCGCGTCTCCGTGCTGACCGACCGCACCACGACGATTCGCGCCTCGGTCGCGGACGTGCAGTTCGAGCTGATGCTCACGGTGGCGCTGGTGGTGATGGTCATCTTCCTTTTTCTGCGCACCTTCTCCGCGACCGTGATCCCCAGCGTCGCCGTGCCGCTCTCGCTGATCGGGACCTTCGGCGTGATGTACCTGCTCGGCTACAGCCTCGACAACCTCTCCCTGATGGCGTTGACGATCTCGACCGGTTTCGTGGTCGATGACGCCATCGTCATGATCGAGAACATCTCGCGCTTCATCGAGGAAGGCGAACCGCCGCTGGAAGCCGCGCTGAAGGGCTCGCAGCAGATCGGGTTCACGATCGTCTCTCTGACGGTCTCGCTGATCGCGGTGTTGATTCCGTTGCTGTTCATGGGCGACATCGTCGGGCGGCTGTTCCGCGAGTTCGCGATCACACTGGCGGTCACGATCCTGGTCTCCGCGATGGTCTCGCTGACGCTCACACCCATGATGTGCGCGCGGCTGCTGAAGCACAGGCCGGCCAGCCAGCAGGGGCGCTTCTACCGCGGATCCGAGCGGGTCTGGAACGCCGCGATGGAGTTTTACGGCAGCACGCTGCGATGGGTGCTGCGTCATCAGAGCGAGACGCTCGCCGTCGCGATCGGCACGCTGGTCCTGACCCTGTTCCTTTACGTCATCGTGCCCAAGGGTTTCTTCCCGATTCAGGATACCGGCGTCATCCAGGGCGTCTCGGAGGCGTCGCAGAGCGTGTCGTTCGACGGGATGGTCCGCCTGCAACAGCAGTTGGCGAACGCCATCCTCGAAGACCCCACGGTGGAGAGCCTCTCGTCGTTCGTCGGGATCGACGGGACCAACTCCACCATCAACAGCGGGCGGCTTCTGATCAATCTGAAACCACTCGACCAGCGCGGCGTCAGCCAGGACCAGGTGATTCGGCGCTTGCAGCCCCGGCTGGCCGCCATCCAGGGAATCACGCTGTTTCTTCAGCCGGTGCAGGACCTGACCGTGGAGGATCGCGTCAGCCGCACGCAGTATCAGTACAGTCTCGAAGACGCCAGCGGCGCCGAACTTGCCACCTGGGCCCCCAGGTTCGCGCAGAAGCTCCGATCGCTAACCGAGCTGCGGGACGTTGCCAGCGATCAGCAGAATGGCGGCCTCGAAGCGCGCCTGGTGATAGACCGCAACACCGCATCGCGGCTCGGCATCACGCCGGAGCTGATTGATAACACGCTGTACGACGCGTTCGGGCAGCGGCAAGTGTCAATCATGTTCACCCAGTTGAACCAGTACCATGCGGTGCTGGAGGTGAATCCCGAGTTCCAGAAGAACCCCAGAGAGCTCGACGATATCTACATCCGTTCAACCGGCGGCGGCGAGGTCCCGCTCAGCGCATTCACCACATACGCCCAGGATTCGACGCCGCTGATCGTCAATCACGAGGGCCAGTTTCCCGCGGTTACGGTCTCCTTCAACCTCGGCCCGGATACTCGCTGGGCGATGCCGTCAACGCGATCGATGCGGCCAAGCGCGAGCTCGCGATGCCGGCCAGTATCCAGGGCGCTTTCCAAGGCACGGCCGAAGCGTTTCGCGCCTCACTGTCAAACGAACCACTGCTCATCCTCGCTGCATTGGTCACGGTCTACATCGTGCTCGGAGTGTTGTACGAGAGCTACATCCATCCGATCACGATTCTCTCGACCCTGCCCTCAGCGGGAGTCGGCGCGATCGTCGCGCTGCTGATTTGCCGCACCGACCTGAGCGTGATCGCGCTGATCGGCATCATCCTGCTGATCGGAATCGTCAAGAAGAACGCAATTATGATGATCGACTTCGCGCTGGAGGCGCAGCGCAAGGACGGCAAAAGCGCCCCCGATGCGATCTACCAGGCCAGCCTGCTGCGCTTTCGGCCGATCATGATGACCACGATGGCGGCGTTGCTCGGCGGGCTGCCGCTGGCCCTTGGCACCGGCACCGGATCGGAACTGCGCCGCCCGCTCGGAATCGCGATTGTCGGCGGGCTGCTGCTCAGCCAACTGCTCACCCTCTATACCACGCCGGTGATCTTCCTGGCCTTCGAGCGGCTCGCAGAGCGGCTCAAGGCCCGGCGCGGCAGCACCGTTGCTGAATCCGTTCCGCAGGCCGGGTAGCCGTGTCCCGGCTTTTCATTCGCAACCGGGTCGGGACCACGCTCCTGACCATCGCGCTTGCGCTCGCCGGCGCGGTGGCATTCCGGATGCTGCCCGTGTCGCCGCTGCCGCAGGTCGAGTTTCCGACCATCCAGGTCAGTGCCGCGCTGCCCGGCGCCAGTCCGCAAACCATGGCCTCGTCGGTGGCCACCCCGCTCGAGCGCCAGTTCGGGCACATCGCCTCCTTGACCGAGATGACCTCGGCCAGCTCGCTGGGCGTGACCAATGTTGTTCTGCAATTCGACCTGGGCCGGAGCATCGACGCCGCCGCGCGCGACGTTCAGGCCGCGATCAACGCCGCGCGCAGCCAGTTGCCGACCAATCTGCCGAGCAATCCTACTTATCGTAAGGTCAATCCCGCCGACTCGCCGATCATCATCCTCTCGCTTACTTCCCCCACCGTCAGCGCGGGCAAGATGTACGACGCGGCCTCATCGATCCTGGCCCAGAAGCTCTCGCAGGTGCAGGGAGTCGGTCAGGTGATCGTTGGGGGAAGCGCGCTCCCGGGGGTTCGCGTCGAGTTGAACCCGACTCAGTTGAGCGCCTATGGAATCGGCCTCGAGCAGGTGCGCGCGATGCTCGCCGCGGCCAACGCCAACCGCCCCAAGGGCGAGCTGACGAACAGGACCGGCTCGATCGGGCTCAGCACCACCGATCAACTCCTCAAGGCCGCCCAGTATCAACCGTTGATCGTTACCTGGCAGAACGGCGCCGCGGTGGGCCTGTCGGACATCGCCCGCGTCGAGGACTCGGTGGAGGATATCCGCAACGCCGGGCTGATCGACGGCAATACCGGGGTGATGCTGATCGTGTTCCGCCAGCCGGGCGCGAACATCATCGACACCGTCGACCGGGTGCGCGAGTCGCTGCCCCAGTTGAAGGCCTCGATTTCCCCGGCCATCAATCTCACCGTCGTCCTCGACCAGACCACGACGATTCGCGCCTCCGTCCGCGACGTCGAATTGACGCTGCTGATCTCGGTCATGCTGGTCGTGATGGTGGTCTTCCTGTTCCTGCGCAACTTGAGGGCGACGTCGATCCCGGGCGTCGTAGTTCCCTTGTCGCTGGTCGGAACGTTCGGCGCGATGTACCTGTTCGGATTCAGCGTCGACAACCTGTCGCTGATGGCGCTCACGATCTCGACCGGGTTCGTCGTGGACGACGCGATCGTGGTGGTCGAAAACATCTCGCGCTACCTGGAACAGGGATATTCGCCGTACGACGCCGCAGTGAAGGGCGCAAGCGGAATCGGATTCACCGTTTTCGCGATCAGCATGTCTCTGGTTGCCGTGTTCATTCCGATCCTGCTCATGGGGGGGCTGGTCGGCCGGCTGTTCCGCGAATTCGCGGTAACGCTCTCCGCCGCGATCGTGGTCTCGATGGTGGTCTCGCTGACCACCACCCCGATGATGTGCGCCAGGCTCCTGAAGTCCGCGCACGATCAGCCGCACGGGCGTTTCAGCAACGCCGCCGAGCGGGCGTTCAACGCGATGCATCGGCGGTACGAGTCGAGCCTCTCGTGGGTGTTGCGGCATCCGCGCCTCACGCTGGGAGTTTTCCTGGCCACCTTCGCGGTCAATATCTACCTCTTCTACATAGTCCCGAAGGGATTTTTTCCGCAGCAGGACAACGGACGCCTGATTTGTGCGGTGCAGGCCGACCAGGATACCTCCTTTCAAGCGATGCGGAAGCGGTTGACGGAGTACGTCAACATCGTGAGGAAAGATCCGGCCGTCGACCACGTGATCGCGTTTACCGGGGGGAACGGCGGCAGCGGCACCAATACCGCGCGGATGTACATAGCCCTTAAACCCCGCGACCAGCGAAAGCTCGATGCCGATATGGTGATCGGGCGCCTGCGCAAGGCCACCGCGCGGATCCCTGGCGCGAGTCTCTACATGCAGGCCTCGCAGGACTTGCGAATCGGCGGCAGGGCGAGCAACGCGCAGTATCAGTTCACTCTGCAGAGCGACGATCTGGACCTGCTCAACCAGTGGGCGCCGCTGATGCTCGCGAAGATGCGCTCGCTCAGGGAGCTCGCCGACGTGAGCAGCGACCAGCAGAACAACGGTCTCGACGCCTCACTCGTGATAGACCGCAACACTGCGTCGCGGCTCGGGATCACTCCGCAGCTGATCGACAATACCCTGTACGACGCCTTCGGCCAGCGGCAGGTGTCTACCATGTACACTGCGTTGAACCAGTATCACGTGGTGATGGAGGTCGCGCCGGAGTTCTGGCAAAATCCGCAAACCCTCAAAGACATCTACGTCAGCACCGGCGGCGGTGCGCAGGTTCCGCTGGACGCCGTGACCCGCTATGAGCCCTCGAATACGCCTCTCGCGGTGAATCATCAGGGACAATTTCCGGCGGTTACCGTTTCATTCAATCTTGCCCGCGGCGTCGCGCTGGGCGACGCGGTCAATGCGATCTCCAACGCCGCCAGGGAAATCGGCCTCCCGGCCGGAATCGAGGGTACGTTTCAGGGGACCGCGCAGGCCTTTCAGTCTTCGCTCGCCAGCGAGCCGATGCTGATCCTGGCGGCGCTGGTCACGGTCTACATAGTGTTGGGAATACTGTACGAGAGTTACGTTCACCCGATAACGATTCTGTCCACGCTTCCGTCGGCAGGCGTCGGGGCGATTCTCGCGTTGCTGATTTTCCGTATGGATCTGAGCATCATCGCGGTCATCGGGCTCATCCTGCTGATCGGAATCGTCAAGAAGAACGCGATCATGATGATCGACTTCGCGCTCGAAGCGGAGCGCAACGAGGGCAAGTCGTCGCTCGATGCGATCTACCAGGCCTGTCTGCTGCGCTTTCGGCCGATCATGATGACGACCATGGCGGCGCTGCTCGGTGGATTGCCGCTGGCGCTGGGCACCGGCGTCGGTTCCGAACTTCGCCGGCCGCTGGGACTCGCGATCGTCGGGGGACTCCTGGTCAGCCAGGTCCTGACGCTCTACACGACGCCGGTCATCTACCTGTACCTGGACTGGATCCGTCTGGCGGGTTCGCGGCTGTTGAGACGCGGCCCGGCGGTTGCTCCATCGCCGGCAGGCCCGGACGCGGCGTGACGCTGGCGCGCGCCAATAGCCCTCATCCGGGCTTTCGGGCACGGCGCGCCAGACTTGACCTTATTGTGCGATTATCCTACATTTGGTCAGCATCGGCCAAGGAGGCAACCGGAGATGCGCAAAGCCAGGCCCATCCTCGAGCGAGTCCGCAACGACGAGAAACTGCTGGCCGCCCATGGAATAACCAAGGAAGAACTGGAGTTCCTCGGCAGCGTCGACATGTTCGGGACTCTGAAAACCGTCGGTGACGTACTCTTCATTCTCGAATTGTCCCGCCATTACCGTTCCCAGAGCTGATAGCGGCTCCAGCTCGCGACGCGGCGGGCGCAACGTCACGGGAAAGATCAGCCAGACCTGAGCGCTGCCGCCGGCGCGGCAATACCGCTCAGCTCGCGAACTCCGGCATGATCTCTCTCGCGAACAGCTCGATCGACTCCGGCGCGAGAAAGCTCAGGAAGAAGTAGGTAACCCCGAGCGTCTCGATCCGCGAGCGAAGCTCGCGCTTGACTTCCTCGACCGTGCCGGTGAGCACCTGCGGCGAGCGCCGCGCCGCTTCGATGTCCGTGATCTGCATCGCCGCCGCGGTAGCCTGAACCATCGCTTCGGCCTGGCTCTTGTCGCGCGCGGCGAGCACGAAACTGTTGCCCGATATTTCGATCGCGCCGGGATCTCGCCCGGCCGCTTTCGCGTAGTCGCGCAGCAGATCGATCCGTCGCGCCAGTTCGGGCTTGTCGAACTTGAGCGCCTGCTTGAGATCGACTTCTCCCTTGGTGATCGGCGGAATCAGATTGGCGATATCGCCCTCCGCGGCCGTGATCTTGAGCACCTTCTTGCCGGAGCCTCCGATTAGCAGCGGCGGATGCGGCTTTTGGGCCGGCTGGGGGAAATTGTAGGCTTTTTCGATCCGGAAGTAGCGGCCGCTATAAGTGGGCTCGTCCTCGGTCCACATCGCCTTGAGCACCTTGATGCCCTCGGCGAGCTGGTCGATCCGTTCCGCGTTCGATGGATACGGGAAGTTGTACGCCGCATACTCCTCGCGGAACCATCCGGCGCCAACGCCGACTGTCACCCGCCCGCCGCTGATATGGTCGAGCGTCGAAGTCATCTTCGCCAGCAGGGCCGGATTGCGATAGGACATCGAGGTAACCATCTGCACGAGCCGCACGCGTTTGGTCACCGCCGCGATCGCGGCGAGCGTCGTATAGCACTCCAGATGCGGCGAGCGCGGAGTCTCCATCAGGCCGCGCATGAAGAAGTGATCGTCGAGCGAGACCGAATGGTAACCGAGCGCCTCGGCGCGCTCCGCGAGCGCCCTGGCCGCGGTGAAATCGCTATTGGGCAGGCCGACGGCGAACTTGATCTGACACATGAGGATGCTCCTTTACGATCGGCAGGCGACCGATGCTCGACGCTCCGGTGATCCGGTCTGCGATTGAGATTTGAGTTGATGCCACCCTAGCACAAGATGCCTCGCGCGATCTTTATCGCCGGCGCGCCGGCGATGCGCCGTCGGGCAGCGTGATTCGCGTGCTCTGCCACAGGTACCAGACCGCCACGCTGCGAAAGGGCCGCCATCGCTCGCCTATCGCCTTGAGCCGCTTCGCGGTCGGCGGCCTGCGCATCCGATACGCCTTCATGGCGGCGTTGCGGAAACCGAGGTCATCCACGGGGAGCACATCGGGCCGCCAGAGGTTGAACATCAGGAACATCTCTGCGGTCCAGCGGCCGATTCCCTTCACCTTCGTGAGTTGGATGATTATCTCCTCGTCGTCCATCCATCGGAAACGCCGGAAGCTCAGCGAATCATTCGCGACGTGCGCCGCGAGGTCCTTGATATAGAGCGCCTTCTGGCGCGACAGGCCGGCCTTGCGAAGCATCGGCGTCGGCGCGGCGATGACCTGCTCGGGCGTCGGAAAGCGCGCGCCCTCGAACGAGGCGACGAAACGATCGTAAATCGCCTGCGCGGCGCGTCCCGCGAGCTGCTGAAAGACGATCGCTCGCACCAGCGCCTGAAATCGCTCCGGCCGCCGCGCCGGCCGATAGGGACCGACCTGCGCGATTATCGAGGCCATCACCGGGTCGCACTCCCGCAGACGGGACAGCGCGGCTTGCGTATAAGGAGGCGACAGCGGATCCATAGCGGAAAAAATTTATCATATGTCGTCCGCTTTGCACGCCCCCCAAAATGATCGCGGCGCGCTTGCGAAGACCCGCCGCTTCGGCGCCTATATAGACGGGGCAGAGACCGGCGATGAGCAACGACGATCGCATACCGATGCGCGCGGAAAACTTGCGCGATGGGATGGTGCTCGGACCAATCTACTACGTGGTTTCGGGCGATCAGGTCAGCGCGTTCGCCCGCGCGCTCAACAGCGGCAATCCGCTCTTTAAGCCGGGCGCCCCGGAGCGAACTCAGTTCGCGCCGCCGACGATGCGGCTCAATGACTACGCGCTTCTGATCGCGGCGCACTTCCGCGGCGGGTCCGGCGGAGTGCATGCGAAGCACAAGTGCGAGCTGTTCGAGCCGATGCGGGTCGGGCAGACAATCAAGACCTCGGGCAGGATCGCGCGCACCTGGCGCAAACGCGGCAAGTTCTACTTCGAGCTGGAGTACGAGGCGCGCGACGCCGAAACCGATCGATTGATGACGCGCCAGACGATAACCTCAATCCTGTTGCAAAAGGGCGAAATGTGATGAGCACAACCGTGCGCGCCGGCGAACCGGGCCTCGAATTCACGTCGGCTCCGTACGCTCTGGACGCGGCGGCAGCCGCGGAATACCTGAGCGCGGTCGAAGCGCCGCGCAGGCGCCGCCAGGCCAACATCCACAACGACGCCGAAGCTGCCGCACGCGCGGGCTTCGCCGCGCCGATAGCCGCGGGCGAGCACACCCTGGCGATGCTCGCGCAGTTCATCGCCGATCGCTTCGGCATGAGATTTCTTCGCGGCGGGCGTTTCGAAGTGGCCTTCATCAAACCCGTCCTGTACGGCGACCTGCTGACCGCGCACATCCGCATCATCGGCGCAGCAGAGAGCGGGACCGCGCTCGAAGTCTGGGTCGAGAACGGCCATCGAGAACGCGTCCTGACCGGGACGGCGGCGGTTGCCGCTGAAATTCGATGAGCCTCGGCGCAGAGAAGTCGATCGCGCCCGACGCGCCTGCGGGCGCGCCACCCGCGCGCGCGCGTGCTCCGCTCTGGCGCCGACTCATCCCGTATCTGGGCACCGCGATCATCTTCGCGCTGATTTTCTGGCGGATTCCGGTCGGCAAGGTGCTCGTCGCACTCGAGCGCGTGCCGGCGCTGGAATTCATCGGCGCGTTCCTGCCCTTCTCACTGCTCTATTTCGCACTCGACTCGTTCTGCCTGACGTTCGTGGTGCGGCGGTTCAACGCGCCGCTGAGCTTCCGCGAGGTGATGCCGATCCGGGCGAGCATGTATCTGCTCGCGATGCTCAACACCAACCTCGGACAAGGCGGAGTTGCCTACTATCTGTATCGTCGCGCGAAGATTCCGTTCCTCGAGGCGCTGAGCTCGGTCCTGTTCATCGCGGTGCTCGAGATCTACCAGCTCTTCCTGTTCTCGACGCTCGGCGTCCTGTTCTACTCGCCCGCCAATCCCCGGCTGCTCGAGGTGACGCACGCGCTGCGCGTCGCCTATGTCGTCGCCTGGACGCTGTTGTTGGCAATGATCGGATTTTTCGCGATGGCGCGGCGAAGCGAAACGATCCGGGCGCGGATCGAGCGATGGCGCGGGCGGGGATTACTGAGCACGTTTCTGAAGGCGGGACCCCTCGACTATCTGTGCGTGCTCGCGATCAAGGCGCCGACCTTTATGGGCTCGCTTGTCGCGCAATACCTGGCGCTTGGCCTGTACGGCGTGTCAATCCCCTTCCTGAAACTGGTGCTGTTCCTGCCGCTGGTGTTTCTGGCCGCGGCGCTCCCGATAGCGATCGCCCATCTCGGCACCAGCCAGGCGGCGTGGCTGCTGTTTTTCTCCGACAACGCCTCAGAACCAACGATCCTGGCTTACAGTCTCGCCGCGCACTTCATCTTCATGTTCTGCAACGGGCTAATCGGTCTCTGCTTCCTGCGCCGCGCCGTACGCGAGTTGACCGAAATCGAGGCGGTCCAATAGACGGCCGAACGTCTCATCGTTCCCGATGAGGCGAAACCCAGACGCGCTCCAGGCGCGTCGGGCGCGTCGGATTCAGTATGTAGTCGTGCACCCATGGCTGGCGGATTACATAGTTGACTGGATAGTACAGAAATACCCACGGTGCGTCGGCAACCACGATCTTCTCGGCCTGCCGATAGATATCGTACCGTTTGCCGAAGTCATTCAGCGGCGCCGCCTCGGCCATCAGCGCGTCCATCTGCGGGTTGAAATAGAAAGCGTCGTTGTTGGCGCCCCACTGCTTGCGCGAGAGCAGCACGTCGAGGAAGTTCTCCGGGTCGGGAAAATCCGCCTCCCAGGCAATCAGGAAGAGCGAAGCGGTCTTCGGCTGGCGGATAGCCTCCAGGAACGGGCCCCACGCCACCGGCCTGAGCCCGACCTGCACCCCGATCAGCGCAAGGTCCTGCTGAATCGACTGGCCGAGCATCATGAAGGTCCGGTCGGCCTGCAACCAGATCGCGGGCCGGAAGTTGCCTCCGACGCCCGCTTCTTCGAGCAATCGGCGCGCCCTTGCCGGATCGTATGGATAGCCTTCGACTTCCGGGTTGTAGCCGGGCAGGCTCGGCGGAAGGACGCCGCGCGCGACGATGCCGCGTCCGTTGAGCAAGGCGACGAGCTTCCGTTTGTCGATCGCGTAGTTGAACGCCTGCCGCACCCGCACGTCGGTGAACGGCCACATCTGGCAGTTCATCCCGAGGTAGCGGGTCGTCACCGTGATGTTCTTGAGGACGAGGGCCTTGAGCGCCGGCGTCTTCATCACGTAGGGGAACTCCGCGGTCGGGATCGTCGAGACGTCGATCTCGCCGGCCTCGAACTTGAACCATTCCAGCTCCTCGTTGACTCCGACCAGTTGCACCACGGCGTCGAGCCTGGGCAACCCTTTCACGAAATAGTCGGGGTTCTTCACCATCACGATTCGCTGGCCGCCGATCCATTCCTTCAGGATGAACGGACCGCTGCCGACGACGTGACGCGAGAAGTCTTCGCCCCATCGATCCGCCACCTCGCGCGGCACCGCCGACGCGAACGGCATCGCAAGCTTGTGGACGAAGATCGGATCCGGCGCGCTCAGCCGGAAAACGATCGTGAGCGGGTCGGGCGTCTCGATACCGATTACGTGCGCCGCGCGATGAGCCGTGAACTCGGGAGCGCCCGGCGATCTCGCGGTAGTATTCCATCCCCTTCGAGCGATTCTTCGGATCGAGCACGCGCTCGATCCCATATTTGAAGTCGGCGCTGGTGACCGGCCGTCCGTTGGTGAAACGCACGTCGTCGCGCAGATGGAACGTGAATACGCGCGAGTCCGGCGAAGACTCCCATCTCACCGCGACGTCGGGCTGCAAATCGACTCCGGCATCGCTGTAGCGTACGAGCGTGTCGAACACCATCTGCTCGAAGGTCCACGAGGGCGTGTCATAACCCGCCGCCGGATCCATCGTCGGAACATCGTCGGTCATCGCGAGCCGCAGCACCTTCGCCCCCGGCGGGAAACGCAGCGGCGGCGCACCGCCGTGGCATCCGCCGAGCGCTGCGGCGCCGAGCGCGAACGCGCATATCATCGCTAGCTGCTTCACGCTTCGATTGAACCGGTTCATCGTCCTCCCCGCCGCCGCAGGAATCCGTATCCGAACAGGTTGAACGCCAGCACCGCGTACCGCACAATATGTACCGAAACATATCTAGTCATAGGGACCTACTCGACGCAGGAACAAGCGAACAATTTGTTGACGTATATGAAGACGCGCTTCTTCCGTTTCCTGATGTCCTTGTTCATGTATTCCCATGGCATTACCAAAGACACCTATGCGTTTATTCCTATCTTGGACATGACCAAGCGATGGACAGATGAGTCACTCTACTAACGCTACGGGCTAAACCGAGATGAGATCGCGTTCATCGAATCGAAGGTTCGACCGATGGAGGCGAACGATGAGTAAGGACTTTTTCCCTCCGCGCCCCTCTATCGCGGCCAACAATTTACGCGTACGAGGACACACACCCGCAGTATTCGGGTTTGTTGAAAGTCGGGTACACGACGGTGAACGTGCAAAGCCGCGTTGCGCAGCAGTACCCAATCATTGCGGCCCGGCGAACCGCCCTATCGCATCGTCTTCGAAGAGTCGGCTATGCGTAATGACGGCTCGGTTTTCACGGATCATGACGTTCATCGCTACCTTCGCATTGTGGGAGCCAAGAATCCAAAAGGGGAATGGTATCAGTGTACGGTCAAGCAAGTTAAGTCCGCGATCATCGCCGTTAGGACCGGGCAACTGAACGAGGAAAACCGCTCGCTCGATTTCAAGATGCGGCCCGAACAGACAGTGGCGGTCGAGAAAACCGCCGCGTATTTCAAGAGTTTCCGAAAGGAGAACCGCGACAAACCACCACACTTTCTGTGGAACGCCAAGATGAGGTTCGGGAAGACCTTCGCTGCGTATCAACTGGCATTGAAGATGGGCTGGCGCAAAATTCTGGTGCTGACGTTCAAGCCCGCCGTCGAGACGGCTTGGGAAGACGATCTGAAATGTCACGTGGACTTCCGAGGTTGGCAGTTCATCAAGCCAGGCGGCATTTCGTACGAAGAAGCCGACAAGAAAAAACCCTTCGTTTGTTTTGGATCGTTTCAGGACTACCTTGGCCGGAATCCTGCCACCGGCGGAATCAAAACCAAGAACGAATGGGTTCATGCGATCAATTGGGATTGCGTCATCCTTGATGAGTACCACTACGGCGCGTGGCGCGAGAACGCAAAGGACTTGTTCGAGGCGGAAGACAAGAGAGAAGTTGAGTTTGGAGAAGGGCGAGGGCATTGAAGACTTCGACGAAGACATCATGCCTATCACGACTAACGGCTATCTCTATCTGTCCGGCACACCATTCCGCGCGATCGCTTCCGGCGAATTCATCGAAGAGCAGATATTCAACTGGACGTACTCGGATGAGCAGCGGGCCAAGCAGGAATGGAAAGGCCCCGATAACCCCTACGCCTCACTTCCGCGGATGGTGTTATTGACCTATCAACTGCCCGATGCGATCCGGGAAATCGCGCTGCAGGGCGAGTTCAACGAGTTCGATCTCAACGTTTTCTTCTCCGCAAGCGGCATCGGGGAGAAGGCACAATTCAACTATGAGGACGAGGTTCAGAAATGGCTTGATCTAATTCGGTGAAAATCGCGAGTCCCGGGAATGCCGCCAGCCACGGCGCGGTGCGGAAGTAGATCGTGGCCTCCTCGATCATGCGTCCCCAGGTCGGCGTGGGCGGCGGCACGCCCAGGCCGAGAAAGCTCAGCGCCGCGTCGAGCAGCAGGATCGTCGAAGTGCTGAGCGCCGCCATCACAACGATAGTCGAGAGCACATTGGGCAGCACGTGAAGCGCGATCAGGCGTGACGACGGAGCGCCCAGCGCGCGCGCGGCGAGCACGAATTCGCGCTGCGTCATCGAGAGCGTTTCGGCGCGCACCACGCGCGCGATCTGGGTCCATGAGACCAACCCGATCACCAGCAGCAGCGTGACCAGGCTCGGCCCGAGCACCGCCACCAGCGCCATCGCGAGCAGCAGCGGCGAAAGAGTCAGCATCACGTCGGTGAAACGCATCAGCAGGAAGTCAGCGGCGCCGCCGAAGAACCCGGAACTGAGCCCGATCACCACGCCAATCGCCATCGTCACGACCAGGGCGGCGACGCCCACGCTCAGCGTGATTCGCGCGCCGTAGATTATGCGCGACAGGACGTCGCGTCCCAACTCGTCGGTGCCGAGCGGAAACCTGATCGACGGAGCGCCGGGGTCGCCGTAGGTCGCGGCCACCGCGCGGGTGGGATCGTGCGGCGCGAGCAGCGGAGCGGCCAGCGCGACGGCCACCAGCGAGAGCACCATCGCGCCGCCGATAAACTCCATCGCGGTCAACCGCGACTCTCATCCGGTCTCCGTGAGGCGGATTCGCGGATCGAGCCACGCGTACAACACGTCAACCGCCAGGTTGGCCGCCACGATCAGCAATGCCGAGAACAACACGGTGCCCATGATCAGCGGGATGTCGAGGTTGAAGATCGCCTCGAAGGCGAGCCGCCCGACTCCGGGCCAGTTGAAGACGGTTTCGGTCAGCACGACGCCGGAGAGCAACCCGGCCAGATCGAGTCCCGCCATCGTCACCAGCGGCAGAAGCGCGTTGGCCATCGCATGCTTGAGCATCGCGCGCGTCTGCGACAGCCCCTTGCCGCGCGCGGTGCGGATGTAATCCTGGCCCAGCGCCTCGGACAGATTGGTGTGGAGGATGCGCGAGTAGTACCCCGCCGAACCGAGCGCCAGCGTGAGCGTCGGCAGGACCAGACTGCGCCAGTCGCCGAAACCGCCGAGCGGGAAAAAGCGGAGGTAGAGACCGCCCGCGATCAGCAGCATCGTGCCGAGCCAGAACACCGGCATCGACACCAGCGCGAGCGCGATCACCAGCAGCGCGTTGTCAAGCGTGCGTCGATTGTACGCCGCGGCCAGCGCGCCCATCGGAATTCCGATCAGGAGCGAGACGGTCATCGCCGCGAGCGCGAGTATGGCGGTGGCGGGAAAGCGGCCGAGGATCAGATCGGTCACGTTCTCGCGCCGGATATAGGAGCGCCCCAGATCGCCATGAAGCGCGCGATCGAGATAGCGCCCGTATTGGACGTATATCGGCTGATCGAGTCCGAGCTCGTGGCGGATAGTGGCCAGCGTCTGCGGGTCGGCCTTGGCGCCCGCGATCGCGACCGCGGGGTCGGCGGGCACGACAAACGCGAGCGCGAACGTGATGAGCGAAGTGCCGATCAGAACCACCGCGCCGAATATGATGCGCCGCAGCAAGTAGAGAAGCATCTTCGCGTGGTCACCCCGTCAGCACGCCGGCCGCGAGCAAATCGCTTCTGAGCCGCCGTTCGGCGCGTTCGCGACGGCGCGCCTGCGCTCCGTCTTCACCGACTGTCGCGTCACAATCGAGCGCGGCCCGAAGGTCCGGTCCAAGCGAATCGATCAGTCCGTCCATCTCGGACAGCAACGATCGTTCGTCCGGGGCGAGGACTACGCGAAGACTTGAGCGCCTGGTAGTGCGCGATGAAAGCGGCGAACGAGGAGTACGGCTTCACGGCGCGGTATTTTGCGCCCGTGCTTCCAGGCAGCTACTCAAGCTCGTAGATCAGCGTTACGCGAGCCGGAACCGTGACCTCGCCGGGCTCAACCGGCGTCGGAGCGTTCTCACCCGCGCTCGACATCGCCATCGCACGCATCGCGATCGGCACGGGCCGGACCTCGGCGGCCGTCGTCGCGCTGTAGACGCGCTTGAGTTTCACGCCGAGGCTGGCCGCCAGCGCGATCGCCTGCGCCTGCGCGTCCCGCGATGCGCTGGCGATCGCATCTGCTCGCGTTTTCGTGTCGTCCCTGAGGATGAAGTTCAGTGACTCGATCCGATTCGCGCCAGCGGCGACGGCCGCGTCGATTAGCGGCCCGGCGAGGTCCATCTCTCCGGTCTCGGCTCTGATCGAATTCTCCGCGCGATAGCCGGTGATCTCGGGCTTCTCGACGTCCTGGTCGATCGTTGTACTCCGGGTAGAGCGAATAACCACCGGTCTCGATCTCTCCCCTGTCCGACAGCTTCGACTTGAGCGCTGCGGAGACTTTTGCCGCGAGTTTCGCGTTGAGGGCCGCGCACTGCTCGGCGGTCGCGGCGTGCGTCTCGATCGCGACGCTCAGCGTGAACGTATCGGGCTTGGCGCGCGCCTCGCCGTGACCGTCAACTTCGATCGTCCTCAGTCCAGCCGGGCGCGACCTCGGTGGTCTGGCCGCCAGCCGGAAGCGCGATTAGCGGCATTATCAGCAACGCCAGCAGGACAATAAGGCGATTCGATTGGCTATCGCGCGGCCTGATTTGCGGCCTTCTATTGATAACATCGGAAACTCCGGACTAAGCTGCCACAGCAGCGACCGTGACAATTGAATCGGCGTTGAGAAGCGAGGTCAAGGAGCAGCATGAAGGGTAAAGCCGCAGTACTCAAGGGATTCCGCAAGCCGTACGAAATCGAGGAATTTCCGATCCCCGACGTCGCGCCCGGCGCGATCCTGATCAAAGTCTCGATGGCGAACATATGCGGCTCCGATCTGCATATCTGGCGCGGCGATCTGCCGCTGCCGATTCCGCCCGAAGGCATCATCATCGGCCACGAGATGACCGGCCGGGTGGCGCGTCTCGGCGCCGGAGTGACTACCGACAGCATGGGCGAGTCGCTCAAGGAAGGCGACCGCATCGTGTACTGCTACTTCAACCCTTGCGGCAAGTGCTATCAGTGCATTCTTGGCCATCGCGCCGCGTGCCCCAACAAACTCTCGAACATGACGGGCACGCTCAAAGAGCCGCCCTACTTCCGCGGCGCCTTTGCGGAGTACTACTACCTGCAGCCCGGGATGTTTGTCTTCAAGGTGCCCGACTCCCTCTCCGACGAGATGGTAGCGCCCGTCAACTGCGCGCTCAGCCAGGTGATCTACGGATTGATCCAGGCCGGTTTGCGTTTCGACGATACGGTCGCGATCCAGGGAGCTGGCGGGCTCGGCCTCAACGCAATCGCGGTCGCGCGCGAGATGGGCGCCGGACAGATCATCGCGATCGACGGAGTGCCGGCGCGGCTCGAGCTCGCCAGGCAGTTCGGCGCCGACGTAACGATCGATATCAGCAAGGAGAGCGCGCTGGGGCGCGTGATGGAGTTGACCAAGGGCCGCGGTGCGGACCTGGTATGCGAGCTGGTCGGCCTGCCGGCGGTCGTGCCGGAAGGACTGATGATGGTGCGGATGGGCGGCACATACCTGGAAATCGGCAACATCTCGATGGGTCAGAGCGTGCCGTTCGATCCGTCGGCGCTGGTATGGGGCAACAAGAAAATCGTCGGCGTCGTGATGTACGATCCGTGGGTCATTCCCAAGGCGCTCCACTTCCTGGAGCGCAGCCGCGAGAAGTATCCGATCAGCAAGGTACTGTCGCACAAGTTCCCGCTGGCGAAAATCAACGACGCCTTCAATCAGGCCGAATGGCTCAACCGCCAGAACGACGTAGCAATCACCCGCGCCGCCCTGACGATGTGAGCCGGGCCTCGATCCGGTCGGAAGCAGATGCTGAGCGCGGATCACAGGGCCGCCTGGGAACGCGACGGGTATTTCATCCTGCGGCGGATGCTCGAACCCGCGGCGGGACTGGCGATGCTGGATGAGACGATCGAGCTGGTGCGGCGGGTTATCCCGGTGGAGCGCCCCGCGGGCCAGTTTCACACCGTCAACGGCGCGATCATTCACCTTGAAAAAAAGCCGAATCCCCACGCGCGTCTGCCCGAGGATCACGTCTCGAAGGTGTTCTGTCTCCATCGCCGGCCGCGATTCGCCGCCTTCGCCCGGATGCCATCGTTGCTGCAAGCGCTCATCGAGTTGATGGGTCCGAATCTCGATTGCTTCCAAAGCCAGATGATCTTCAAGAATCCGGGCGCGCTCGGACAGCCATATCATCAGGACTCCTTCTATTTCGATTTCGACCATCCGCAGGTCGGCGTCTGGCTCGCGGTAAGCGCGGCGACGCCGGAGAACGGATGCCTGATGGTGCTGCCTGGGTCGCATCGCGAGCCAATCCATCCTCACGTCGTGCCGCAGCGCGCGGGATCGAACTACGGCTACCTGGAGATCACCGACCACGACTTCACGGGTGAAACGCCTGTGCTGATGGAGCCGGGCGACGTGCTGGTCTTCAACGCCAACCTGATGCATCGCTCGCACGATAACCGCGCAACCTCGCGGCGCGCGGCGCTGGTCTATCATTACGGCGACGCAGCCACCAAAATTCTCGGCCAGCATTATCCCGTGTTCGATTTCATGCCGGCCTGCCGCAAAGGCCGTGCGGTAGCGGATTAAAGCCGGTCCGACTCGGGCCGGAAATGCCAGCCGCGGACCGCGAACGCCGCCGGGCTGCGCCCGGTTGAATCGCGGCCTGTCCTCGGTCTGAATAAGAAGCAAACCGCAATGGCAGAAAAGCAGGACCAGAGAAAAATCACTCCGCGCAGCCAGGACTTCGCAGCCTGGTACAACGACGTGGTTCTACGCGCCGAGCTCGCCGATTACTCGCCGGTGCGCGGATGTATCGTGATCCGCCCCGACGGGTTCGCGATCTGGGAAGCGCTGCGCGACGAGCTGGATCGCCGAATCAAGAAGACCGGCGTGCGCAACGCCTACTTCCCGCTCTTCATCCCGATGAGCTTCCTGAAGAAGGAAGCGCAGCACGTCGAGGGCTTCGCGCCCGAGGTCGCAGTGGTGACGCACGGCGGCGGCAAGGAACTGGAGGAGCCGCTGGCGGTGCGGCCGACCTCCGAGACCATCATCAATCACTTCTTCGCCCAGTGGATCCATTCGCATCGCGACCTGCCGATGCTGATCAACCAATGGTGCAACGTGGTGCGATGGGAACTGCGCACGCGGCTGTTCCTGCGCACCGCCGAATTCCTCTGGCAGGAGGGCCATACCGCTCACGCCACGCGCGAGGAGGCCGAACGCGAGACGCTGATGATCCTCGATCTGTACCGGGCGTTCTGCGAGGACTTCCTCGCGATTCCGGTCGTCACGGGACGCAAGAGCGCAGCCGAGCGCTTCGCCGGCGCGGATGAAACTTACACGGTCGAGGGCATGATGGGAGACGGCCGCGCGCTGCAGTGCGGAACCTCGCACATGCTGGGACAGAACTTCGCGCGCGCATTCGAGATTCGATACCTCGACGAGCAGAACCAGTTGCAGCATCCGTGGCAGACCAGTTGGGGCGTCTCGACCCGATTACTCGGCGCTCTCGTGATGGTCCACGGCGACGACCAGGGCTTGCGAATCCCGCCCACGCTTGCGCCGACCCAGGCGGTGATCGTGCCGATCTGGCGCAAGCCGGAGGAGCGCGAGAACGTGCTCGCGGCGGCGCGCGCGGCTTTCGCGGCCCTGGAAGGCGCCGGCGTGCGCGCGCGGCTAGACGAGCGCGAAGGCGTCACGCCCGGATTCAAGTTCAACGATTGGGAGATGCGCGGCGTGCCGCTGCGAATCGAAATCGGACCGCGCGACGTCGCGGCGGGCGAAGTCGTGGCGGCGCGGCGCGACCTGCCGGCGCCCCAGGGCAAGGCGAAGATCGCGATCGCGGCGCTGGCCGCGAGCGTCCCGGGCTTGTTGAAGGAAATCCAGCGCAGCCTCTTTGAGCAGGCGCGCAACGCGCGCGACCGCGAGACGCGGCAGTTCAGCAACTATCAGGACTTGCGCGCACAGATGGAAGGCGAAGGCGGCGGCGGCTTCGCCGACGTTTACTGGTGCGGCAGCCCCGCCTGCGAGACCAAAATTCGCGAAGAAACCCGCGCCACCTGCCGCGCTATCCCGCTGAACCAGACGACTGCCGCCGGCCAATGTATCGCCTGCGGTGAATCCGCCTCCGAACGCGCTCTCTTCGCCAAGGCGTACTGATTCGCGAGTTCCCATCCCGTGGCTCGATCAAGAGGAGCCCATGTAGACTTCGAGGCTTGAGCGGATTCGCTCGGAAACGATGAGGATCAACCCCCAGAGCGAGCGCTATCGACTCATATATGAGTTGGGCTACGCGTTCGCGAGCCGTACCGAACTCGACGAGTTGATCCCGTTCGTGATCGCGAAGTGCCGCGAGATTCTCGACGCCGAGGGAGTATCGGTCCTGCTGGTCGATCAGGATACCGGCGAACTCTATTTTCCCTACGTGTCGGAGGAGGATCCGGAAGTCCGCAAACGCCTGGGCAGGCTCAAGTTTCCCGCCCAGAAGGGGATCGCGGGCGCAGTCTTTCACAGCGGTATCGCCGAGAAGGTCGACGACGTCCACTCCGACCCGCGCTTTTACCCCGATATTGACCGGCACACCGGATTCACGACGCGCTCGATTATCGCCGCGCCCTTGATTTCGCAGGAAGCGTCGATGGGAGCGATCGAGGTCGTCAATCGCCGGGACGGGAAAGACTTCACCCTCGACGATTTGGCGGTGCTCGAGGATCTGGCCAGGAGCATCGCGGTCGCCATCCGCAACGCCGACCGCTTCGGCCGGCTTAGAGCCTCCGAGCAGAGGCTCCGCGCGCAGGTCGGCTCGCTGCGAAGCGAGCTCGCGCGCCACGATCAATTTCGCGAGATCGTCGCGGTCAGCGCCGCGATGGCGGAAGTGTTTCCGCAGATGGAAAGCGCCGCGGCGACAGCGATTCCGGTCCTGATCGAAGGCGAGACCGGCACTGGCAAGGAGCTGGTCGCCCGCGCGATCCATCGCACCAGCTCTCGCGGCGACGGTCCATTCCTGGTCATCAACTGCGCGGCGATCCCGGAGACGCTGCTGGAAAGCGAACTCTTCGGCCATCGCCGCGGCGCGTTCACGGGCGCGACCGCCGACCAGCCGGGCATGTTCCGATCGGCCTCAGGCGGATCGATCTTCCTGGACGAAATCGGCGAGATGCCGCTTGCGATGCAGGCCAAGTTGCTGCGCGTGCTCGAGGAAGGCGAAGTCACGATGGTAGGCGACGCGCGGCCGCAGCAGATCGACGTGAGAGTGATCTCGGCTACCAACTGCGACCTCACCCAGGCGATCGCGGCCCAGGCGTTTCGCAGCGACCTGTACTATCGGCTCGCGGTCTTCCCGATTCGGCTCCCGCCGCTTCGGGAGCGGCGCGAAGATATCCCGCTGCTGGCGGCGCGATTCCTGCATCTCGCAGCCGACAGCAATCGCAAGCGGATGCCGGGTTTCGATCCGGCCTCGATCGAGCTGCTCTGCCGCTTCGATTGGCCGGGCAACGTGCGCGAGCTTCGCAACGAGGTCGAGCGCGCCGTCGCGCTTGCCCACGACGGTGAAACGATAACTCCCGAGCGCCTTTCCCAGCGCGTACGTGAGACCGCGGTCACTGTCGAAGGGTCCGAGACCCGATCGGCGGGCGCCGCCGACGGATCACGGTACGTGTCCGCCGAAGTCCACGCCGAGAGTGTCAACAAAACCGGTCCGCTCGATGGCGCGCGCGCACAATTCGAGGCGCAGTACATCGCCGAGGCGCTCGCCCGCCACAAGGGCAATGCCGTGCGCACCGCCGCCGCACTCGGCGTATCGAGGGCGACGCTGCTCCGGAAGATCAAGCAGTACCGCCTGCGCTAGGCGCCGGTCTCGCATGTCCAAGCCGGTCCCGAGCTCGACGGCTCGCTCAAGGCCAGAGCAACAGGTAGGCTCACAGGATGCCGCAGGCGGTTCGCAAGGCGTTCGCATCCGGCGCCGACAGCTACGATCGCGCGCGCCGCAAGCTGGTCCCATGCTTCGACGATTTCTACCGCACGGCGCTCGAGCTGCTGCCGTTTGAGACCGATGCGCGCTTCGAGGTGCTCGACCTGGGGGCCGGCACGGGACTCCTGTCCGCGATGATCGCGGAGGCGTTTCCTAAGGCTCGGCTGACGTTGTTCGACCTCACCCCTGAAATGTTGACGATCGCGCGCCAGCGCCTGAAGCCGCTCGGCAAACGCGTGCGCTTTGTGACTGCCGATTTCGCCGCCGCCGCGCCGTCGAAGTCTTACGACACGGTCGTGTCCGCGCTGGCGATCCATCATCTGCCTGATAGCGGCAAGCGCCATCTTTTCGGCGACATCTACAAGTACCTGACGCCCGGCGGGGTCTTCATCAATGCCGACCAGGTCGCGGGCGAGACTGCCGCGATCGACCAGCGCGCGCGCCAGATGTGGATCAACCGCGCGCGCGAACTGAAGATTGGCGTGCGTGACCTGGATGCTGCGCTGGAGCGGATGAAGCAGGACCTGCCGGCGACCGTCGGCCAGCAACTCGCGTGGATGCGCGAGTCGGGATTCATCGAGGTCGCCTGCGCTTACCGCAATCTGATCTTCGCCGTGCTCTCGGGCACGAAGCCCGCCAACCCGCCGGACGCGCGGCCTGGATCAGCGCCCTCGTAAGCGCCGATTCCGCGAACCGGGCACGTTGCGGCGTAGCCTCCCCAGAAAACTCGCCGAGGAGTGCTCGACGCGCGGCTTGGTTGGCCGCGCGCGTCCCTTCTGATCGGCGTTGCACCCATCATTTCGTCTCGTCGGCAGAGCCGTCCAAGCGGGGTTTCGACGACGGCCGGTTCTCATTGACTTTCCGACAGCTAATGCTACGCTCCGCACGGGCTTGGAAACTTGGATTCGCGCCCTTCGGGGGAGAGCGTGATGGGGGAGTGAAGGGGCGGCTGCGGACGGCTCTTGCCTGAGGTCCCGAAAGGGAGGCCGTCTTGTCTATCAGGGCAACTGGAAGCGGGGACTCCAAAGCAGAAATTCCTGCCAACCGGAGGGCGTTACGGAACCCGAAGCGGTTCCGGTCAACCGAGGCTGCCGTCTGGCTTCTAATCGGCCGCCCGTCAACTACGGAGCAAATGCGATCCGAGCCGTTCGGTAGGTTGGGGTTTTGAGCGTGCGGTTTTTGCTTAGCCAACGTCGTTCTGCCTGGTTGATAGCCCTAGCTATCCCTCTGATTTTGATCGCTTCAGACCACGGCGCCCTGAAGGCGCGGAACGCCTCCGCGCAGACTGCGACTCCCCCCGCTCCGCTGGCTCTCGTTTATGTCGTTACTGACCTCGGAGCGCTCCCCAACGACGACTCGTCCGTCGCCACAGGCATCAACAGCAAGGGCGACATAGTCGGCAACTCCTATTCGAGCACCTCCTCGACTCCTCAAGGCGCCTTTCTATGGAGTGGGGGGACGATGACGGCTCTCAATACTCTTTCCTACCTCAATGGAAGTTCGGCCCAAGGCATCAATGACAGCGACCAAGTGGTGGGCATCCTAAACGGGAATCAGCTGGTGGTCTGGCAGGGCGATTCGGTCACCGACCTGAGTGCTCTTTATGGTGCTAGTTTCTCGTTCGATGGCTGTTGTCTTACCGGCGGCAGGATAAACGATCTTGGGCAGATCGCAGCCTCGGAAGGTTTTACATTTAACGATACCGCTTTCGACGGCATTTACTTCATCGACAACAACGGAAGCGTTAGCGTAACGGGACTTGGCGCACTCTACTCGACCTCGACCGGGCCCTTCTCGATCAACAACAAGAGCCAGGTGGTTGGCCAAACCGCAGAACCGGATTACCCCGTTTACCATCCTTACGTTGGCGTTTGGCAGGCGGGCGCGATCACTTACCTTGCCCCTGGCACTCCCACCGCCATTAACGACCTCGGTCAGATAATAGGCTATCAGACGTTTAATGGCGGCAATAACTACGATGCTGTGTCTTGGCAAAACGGAACGGCGACGGACCTTTTCACTCTCGGTGGGCCGAAGGCCGAGGCCGAGGGCATAAACTCACTCGGCCAGATCGTCGGCAATTCGGACACCACCGGCCCTAATACTCCCCACGCCTTTCTCTACACCAATGGTACGATGTACGACCTGAATAACGAGATCCTTGATCCCACTTGGGTGCTGACCGGTGCCAGCGGTATCAATGACTCGGGGCAGATCGTTGGCACGGGCACCCATGGCGGTGCGACGCGGGGATATCTTCTCACGCCCGCCAGCGGGATAAACCCGAATCACGGAGGGAATGCGGGAAGCGTAACGGCAACGATCGTATCGTCCGGCCTCCAAACCGGCGCGACAGCGACATTGAGTGCTAGTGGTCAGCCGGACATCGTCGGACAGAACCCGACTCTCATCAACGCCGGAAACACGATTGTTCTGCAGACGACCTTCGATTTGACCGGAGCTCAACCCGGCCTTCGGTCGGTCGTGGTGACTGAGCCGGATAACTCGACTATCACGCTACCTGGCGGTTTCACGGTCGATCAGGGCGGCACGGCTCAAATTTGGGTGAACGTGATCGGCCGTACTCAGATTGAAGGCGGCGTGCCCAATATGTTCTCCGTCTTGTACGGCAATCGGGGGGACGTGGATCTGACCGGATTGGCAACTGTCTTCGTCACCTTCCCGACCTTTTTCTCGTATTCAACGACCAGCGTCACCCCATCCGCGTCTACGCAGACCGCCGACGGCAACACTCTTTTGTCGTTCGATTTGGTTTCGGTCCCTGTTGGAGCATCGAACGCCATTCCTCTCACGCTGACAGCGCCGAGTTCGAGCGATTTCAGGCATCACCCCTTTCAGCTGCAGGCTTGGACGTATCAGACATGTTTGTCTGGCCCATGCAACTGAAACAACACGAAGCCGTCCGCGAACGAAGCTCTAAGTGGCAGGCTGGACAAAGGTCAAATGTTGGCTGACCTCAAACGGCTACTTGGAGTTCTAGTGGCTGCGCTCTCCGCGTTGGCGTTAGCGGCCTCCCAAACACTTGCGTTCTCATCGCTGAGCTTTCCCATCCCCTGTGCTGCTGGGAACGTGCATTCGAGCATAACAAGCGCTGCGAACGCTGCCCTGCCTCAGAATTTGCAGATCGCGACCATGCCACTTTCGCATGTTCAGCAGGCGAATACTTCCCAGGACGATCCGAAGCTGGGATACGACCCTTTCCATCACTTCGACCGAGATCCGCTGCTCTTTGATAGCCATGCCGACTTCTGCAAGAGTACAGAGTACTTGGGTTCGCAGCTCCAGGCCGCTATAGACGACACCAACCAGGACCCGCCCGCGTGCGACCAGGCCCAGGCCGATCTTGGCTTGGGCCTTCACACACTTCAAGATTTCTTTTCGCACTCGAACTGGGCTGATTACGACAAGCAGCTCAGCGGCCCCGATGAGCAGCAAGCCCTCAAGGCCCTCCGTTTGGCATACCCTTCGAATGCAGCCAATTCACCGGGAACTAACCCGTCGTGCGGGATAGAACCGTCTACGCTTCTATTCACCAGCTTCGGCGAAGTCACCCCTCCCGACCCGCTTTGCTCCACGCCTGAGGGGCTATACTTTATGTTCTTCGGATTCTGCCCGGACTACTGTCCTGCGAACGATAGCGAGAACTATCAGCATGGCCCCCCGCTCTCACCCTCCTTCTCGGGAGTGGGGATGTGCTCCGGGCAGGCAGGCGAAGGTGACAACAAAGACTGCGCACGAGGCAACAACGATCTGGTCTATAACGGTGCGTTTAATGCGGCTGTTGCGGAAACCCAGGCTGCTTTAACAGATGTCCTGCAACAGACCTCCAACTCCGGCTGCTTTTTCCCCGCGTGCCCGAATTCGGCCCAGACGAACTGTGCCGGCACCTGCACTGATACCAACAGCGATCCCAACAACTGCGGGGGCTGCGCGCCCCCGAGCACGCCCCCGAATGGCACTCCGGCCGGTCAAATGTGTAGCAGCACCGACATATGTGTGGCCGGCGCCTGTGTTCCGGGGAATCAGTGCACGGCGCCCCTGAGGAATTGCGGCGGCGTCCCCCCCTCGTGCACCGACCTCACGAGCGATCCGAACAATTGCGGCGGATGCGGACCAATCTTCGCGTGCGCTGCCGGCGAGACGTGCCAGAACAGCCAATGCGTGCCGCCCTGCATGAGCCCGACCGGTTCTTGCCCGCCAAACCGGCCACAGGGCCCGCCCCCGCCGCCGAATCTTCAGACCCTCAATGGGCAAATCCTCATAGCGGGAGACCCGAATGACAAGGTAGGCCCTCAAGGCGTCGGCGCTGCCCAATACATCGCGGGACAACAGCCCGTTCCGTACACCATCTTTTTTACGAATGAAGCCAGCGCCACCGCGCCGGCGCATGAGGTGGTGATTCAGGATCAACTCGACCCGACGCTCGTCAACACGAGCACTTTCAGCTTCGGCCCGATCTATTTCGGAAGTCAGCAAGTAATTCCGACGCCAGGATTGAGCCACTTCCTCACGCAAGTCGATCTTCGTCCCACAACGAATCTTCTCGTCACAATCAATGCCAACCTCGATCCGACGAGCGGCCTGCTGATCTGGCGCTTTGACTCAATCGACCCGAGCACGGGCAACTTCTCAACGGACCCTTTGCTTGGCTTCCTGCCACCTGACGTGAGCCCGCTTCAGGGAGAGGGCAGCGTCGTTTTCACCGTGACGCCGAAATCGGGCGTTGCGAGCGGGACCGTGGTGAACAACTCTGCTGCGGTGGTCTTTGATGCCAACGCGCCGATCGCGACTCAAACCTGGAGCAATACGATCGATGCGGCAGCGCCGGTCAGCGCGGTAACCGCTCTTCCGGCCACGGAGACTTCCGCAACCTTCCCGGTACTCTGGTCCGGCACGGATGACGCTTCGGGTGTCGCAAGCTTCACGATCTACGTCTCCGACAATGGCGGCCCGTTCACAATCTGGCTCTCTAACACTCCCGGGACTTCCGGTATGTACCCTGGAACCGCCGGGCACACCTACGGTTTCTTCAGCCAGGCACGGGACTTGGTCGGCAACATCGAGCCCTTGAAGACCCAGGCCGACACGACAACGCTCGATTCGGGCGCAACTCCAACCCCCACCCCGACGCTGACGCCAGCTCCCACACCGACCCCCACGCCTGCTCCCACACCGACTCCCACTGCGATGCCGACTCCAACGCCTACTCCCACACCGACGGCAACGCCGACGCCTACGCCGGCACCAACTCCGACGGCGACCCCCACTCCAACACTGACGCCTAGCCCGACTCCGACAGCAGCCCCGACTCCAACGCCAACTTCGACGCCAACACCAACTCCGGCCCCGACACCCACCCCGACCCCAACTCCAACACCAAGCCCGACTCCTGCTGCGACGCCAACACTTACGCCCACGCCGACACCAACACCGACAGCCACTCCGACGCCAACCGCGACTCCAACGCCAGCCCCGACTCCAACGGCAACTTCGGTTCCGACGCCGACCCCGACCCCTGCTCGGCCGCCCGTAGTGGAACTCTTCCCCCGCGAGTTGTCCTTCTCTACCGATGGCCATCGAACCAGCGACACGGAGACGGTCCGGGTGGAAAACGACGGTCCTGGGATGTTGCAGTTCGGGGGCGTCCAGATCAGCGGCAACGGCTTCGCGATCAAGAGCAACAGTTGTATCGGCTCTCTCGCGCCTGAGACCTTCTGCAAGATAGCCGTCACATTCAATCCGAGCGCACCCGGCTTCTATCGCGGCCGGCTGACGATCACGGATAACGGCCGGGGCAGCCCGCAGGGGGTCAGGCTGTTCGGACGCCGGGATCGCGACGAACACGACGGTGGCCAGCAAAAATGAGACGCGTCGCGATCTGTGTTTAGCGCTTCTTCTTTTCCGGCGCGCGCTCGAAGCCGTAGCCGAGCTTCATCGCGTGGCGCACTTCTTCCATCGTGGCTTGCGCCAGCGTGCGCCCCTTGCGCGTCCCTTCCATCATGATCTCGCGGACGCGGGTGGGCGTTGCCGCGAATGCCGCGCGACGCTCCCGAATCGGCGCCAGAAAGGCGTCGAGCGCCTTGAACAACCGCTGCTTGACCTCGACGTCGCCGACCGTGCCCTTGCGATAGCGCTCCTTCAACTCCTCGACTTCGGATTTATCGGGGTTGAAGACGTCGTGATACGTGAATACCGGATTGCCCTCGACGTGGCCGGGGTCGGTCGGATGTATCCGCGTCGGATCGGTGAACATCGACATCACGCGCTTTCGCACGGTCTCTGAAGGATCTCCCAGGTAGATGCAGTTCTTCAGCGACTTGGACATCTTCGCGCCGCCGTCGGTGCCCGGCAGCCTCGCGACCTGCCCCAGCATCGCCTTCGGCTCGATCAGCACCTTGCCGTAGAGCGAATTGAAGCGGCGGACGATTTCGCGCGCCTGCTCGATCATCGGAAGCTGATCCTCGCCGACCGGCACCAGGTCGGCCTTGAAGATCGTGATATCGGCCGCCTGCGAAATCGGGTACGACCAGAATCCGACCGGGACATTGCGCCCGAACCCGCGCTGCTTGACTTCCTCCTTCACGGTAGGATTGCGCTCCAACGTCGCGACCGTGACCAGGTTCATGAAGTAGATGGTCAGCTCAGTCAGCTCGGGCACCATCGACTGAATCACGATTTTCGCCTTGTCCGGATTGAGTCCCACCGCCAGGTAGTCGAGCGCGACCTCGAGGACGTTCGCTTCGAGCGTCTCGGGGCGTTCGAAATTGTCCGTGAGGGCCTGGACATCGGCGATCAGAACGTAGGTGTCGTAGTCGTCCTGCAGGCGCACCCGATTCTGCAGCGAGCCGACGTAGTGACCCAGATGCAGGGGACCGGTGGGCCGATCTCCGGTAAGAATCCGCTTGGCCATCTTGTGATTTACTTCCCGATCAGGCCCTGAAGCGTAGCCAGGTCCTGCGCGATGTCCTTCATATCGGGGCCGTGCTCGGTCTCCAGACACATCGGAATCCCGCCGAAGCGCGAGTCGTTCACCAGCCGTTTGAAGGCCTCAAGCCCGAGATGCCCCTTGCCTATATGTTGGTGACGATCGACGCGCGAATTGAAGGGCTTGAGCGAATCATTCATATGAAACGCGGCCAGCCGGTCGAGCCCGATATGTTCGTCGAGCTCGGCGAACGTGCGCTCGTACTCGCCCGCGTCGCGCAGGTCGTAACCCGATGCGAACGCATGTTCGGTATCGAAGCAAAGTCTAAGCCGGTCGCCTTCCCTGACGGCGTCGAAGATCCGCGCCATCTGCGGGAGCGAGCTTCCCAGCACGCTGCCCTGCCCTGCCGTTATCTCCAATGCGATCCTGACCTTGAAGCCCGCGCAGGCCTTGTGCGCCTCATCGATCGAGTGCGCGATCGTCGCGATCCCGGCGTCCTCGCCCGATCCGACGTGCGACCCCGGATGCGCCACGAGATACGGCACTCCCAGCGCCTCGCATCGTTCCAGCTCGTCGATGAACCCCTCGACCGACCGCGCGCGCAGCTTCGGATCGGGAGCGCCCAGGTTGAGCAGGTAAGAGTCGTGCGCGATTACGATCTGGATGCCGTTTTCCTTCAGATTGCGTTTGAAGGCCTGCACTTCCTCGACGCTGTACGGTTTCGCCGCCCACTGGCGCGAGGACTTGGTAAAAATCTGGATCGACTCGCATCCGATCTGCTTGCCGCGAGCCGGCGCTTCACTCACTCCGCCGGCGATCGACACGTGCGCGCCGAGCAGCGGTCGTTTCGTCGTTGTCGCTTTTGCGGCCGGCATATTTGTGAGGCGCGCCGGAGGGGCCGCGCCGCGATCGAATTCATATAGAACGGAGGCGCCGAAAGCGAAGGCCCGGCGCGAACCGATCTCGCTTGCGAGCATCCGCCATCGGCGGCTATTGCTTAGTGATGCTGCGGACTCTGGCTCGCATCACTATGCTGCTCATGATCGCGCCGGGATGCCAGCGCGCTCTCGAGCTCGCGCCGCAGGCGACCGTCGCCCAGATTGAACCCTCAGGCCGTGCGGCAAAAGGGCCGGACTGCACGATGCCGATCCTGCGCCTGGAGCCGCTGACGGACTACCGCAAGGTCGCGATTATAGAAGCGGTCGGAAGCCGATACGCGGAGGAGAACGACGTGATGCCGGTGGTGATGCGCAAGGCGTGCGAGACCGGCGCGGACGCGCTGCTGATCCTGACCAGCAGGGGGCAGACCTCCGAGAACCTGACCGGCTACTACATCAACGCTGTCGCGATCGTTTATGTCCAGGGCAACAAGGTCATCGGCGGGCCGGAGACCAAGGCCCCGCCGCTGTAGCCGAATCGTGCGAATGATAGTTGCGAGAGCGCCGTGGCGAAGCGTCCCATAAAGAACGTCGGGCTGGTCGTCAAGCGGGACAGCCTCCCGGCGCTCAGCGTCGCGCGCGAGCTGAGCAAGTGGATCGCCTCGCACCATCTGGTCGCGATAGCCGAGGAAGACCTGGCGCGCGAGCTCAAGTGCAAGCGCCTGTCGCACGAGGAGCTTGCGCATCGCGCGGACCTGATCGTGGTTCTGGGCGGCGACGGGACCCTGCTCGGAATCGCGCGGCTGATCGGCGAACGCGAAACTCCGATTCTCGGCATCAACCTGGGCGGCCTGGGGTTTCTCACCGAGATCTCGATCGAGGAAGCGCGCAAGACCTCTCTCGAACGGGTAGTCGCGGGCGACTACGAAGTCGATCGCCGCATCATGCTGGAGGCCTCGGTTTCAGACGGGCGCCAAACCGCCGGCGCGGAACGGGCGAACATCTCCCGCGCACTCAACGACGTTGTGATCGACAAGCGCGAGCTCGGGCGGATGCTCGATCTGCACGTCGTGGCAGACCACAAACCCTTTTGCTTCGTATCGCGCGGACGGTCTGATAGTCGCGACGCCGACCGGTTCGACCGCGTACGCGCTGAGCGCCGGCGGCCCGATCGTCTTCCCGACCCTGCGCGTGATCGTGCTGGCGCCGATTTGCCCGCACACGTTGAGCAATCGTCCGGTGGTCCTGCCCGACTCGTTCGAACTCCAGATTCGGGTGAGAGCGCCGATCACCGCCGACGCTGACGTTCGACGGGCAGGAGATCCGCGCACGTTGGTCCCGACGACATCGTGACCATCCGGAAGAGCCGCAACGTCGTGGCGCTGATCCGCTCGACGCATCCGTACTTCGAGATCTGGCGCGACAAGCTGCACTGGGGTTAGCACGGCGGATGCATGCTCGAACTGCGCATCCGCAACTTCGCAATAATCGAGGAAGCGGCGCTCCAGTTCGGTCCCGGCCTGAACGTGCTCTCCGGCGAGACCGGCGCCGGCAAGACCATCATCATGAGCGCGCTCGCGATGCTGCTGGGCGCGCGCGCCTCATCCGAGGTGATTCGCGTGGAGCAGAAGGAAGCCGCGGTCGAAGCGATATTCGAGCTGGAGGGTGAAGCGGGGTTGCCGGAAACCGCACCCGGCGACGGACAGCGCGAACTCCTCATCCGGCGCGTGATCGCGGAGGGCAGCCGATCGCGCGTCCTGATAAACGACGAACTCGGGACGGTCAACAGCCTGGCAAAAATCGGCGCGGCCCTCGTCCAGATCTACGGGCAGCACGAGCAGCAGTCGCTGCTGCGCCCGGAAAGTCATCTGCACATCCTCGATCGCTACGCCGGCCTCGAGCGTCAGCTCGGCGAATATCAAGACGCTTACAGCAGGGCCTCCGGGATTCGCGCGCGGCTGGAGGAACTCGCGCGCCGCGATCGCGAACGCAGCGATTTGCTCGAACTCGCCCGCTTCAAGCTCGCGGAACTGGAACGCGCCGCGCTGATCGCGGGCGAAGATGAGGAACTGGCCGCCTCCCGCGCGGTGCTAGCGAACGCGGCCAGGCTCGCCGTGGCGGCGCACGCGGCGCAGGAGACGATCGACGGCGCCGACGGCGCTGCGATCGAGCTGGTCGCGCGCGCGCAAGCCCGGCTTGCCGACGCCGCCGCTATCGATCGCAAGCTCGATGCGCCGCTCGAACTGATCGCGTCGGCGCGCGCGAGCCTCGCAGAGGCTGCGCACGAGTTGCGTTCGTATGCGGAGCGGATCGAGGCCGATCCGGCCCGCCTCGAGCAGATCGAAAGCCGGCTCGCGGAACTGGGCCGCCTCAAGCGCAAGTACGGCGGCACAATCGAATCGGCGATCGAAGTGCGGGAGCGCTCGCGTGCGGAGATCGCGGGACTCGAAAGCGCCGAGGAAGACAAGTCGAAGGCCGAGGCGGAACTGGCGGCCGCGCTGGACGCGCTGTGCGCGATTGCGAAGAAGCTCAGCGCAACGCGCCATCGCGCCGCGGCGGAATTGAAACGCAAGATGGAGGCGGAGTTGAAGGCGCTCGGGATGCGAGCGCCTTCGTTCGAGGCGCGTATCGGGACGGTAGCGGCCGGCGAGGCAGGCTTCGTCCACGAGGGAATCGCGATCGGGACGGCGGGCATCGACGCGGTCGAGTTCTACCTCTCGCCGAATCTGGGGCAGCCGCCGATGGCGCTGGCGCGGATCGCCTCCGGCGGCGAACTGTCGCGCGTGATGCTCGCGCTCAAGAGCCTCGAAGCGCGGCGTCGCGGCGTCGCGACGCTGATCTTTGACGAAGTCGATGCGGGAATCGGCGGGGCGATCGCCGAAGTCGTTGGCCGCAAGCTGAAACAGCTATCGCGGTTCCATCAGGTGCTGTGCATTACTCATCTGCCGCAGATCGCGGCATTCGCCGATACTCACTTCCGGGTGGAGAAAGAGGAACGGCGCGGCTCCACGCGCAGCAGCGTGAGCGCGCTCGCGACATCCGAGCGCGCCGAGGAGATCGCGCGGATGCTCGGCGGGACGCAGATCACCGACAAGCTGCGCCGCGCCGCCCGCGAGCTCCTCGACCGCGCGCAAGCCTGAGCCGCATCGCATCGCGAGTCAGGTTGACAGTCCCGGCGGCATTAGCTTAGCTGGAATCCTTCCGATCGGTGGGGCTGTAGCTCAATTGGGAGAGCGCCTGAATGGCATTCAGGAGGTCGGCGGTTCGACCCCGCTCAGCTCCACCAGTGAAATCGGCTTTTTCTCCACTTCGCTCGGGTCGCCGCTTGTCGGGTGGTCGCTCTCAGGATAGATGATCTTCGGCGCGAGGAGAGCATGCCTTTTGGCCATCGCCAACCACGGACCCCAAGAGCAGAGGGCCTGCCCGCGATCACGCGCGGCCGGTGGTGACGTTTCTACTTCTCGGTTTGCTTGTGGCGGGCTGCTACGGCCCGTTCGTCGAAGTAGCGCACGTTGATCAGCCTCGAACGCTCGCGAGGGAAGTAAAAACCTACGAGCCGGCCGACTTGGTTGGCTTGGGTTACGTTTCCCTTGGTGTCGTCCAGGCGACCTCCTGCCGGAACAAGCTTTGGGACACCGCCTGGCAAGCGAGGAAGACGCCACTTCTCAGTTACGACTCAAGGCATTATCGCTGGGCGCCAACGGCCTGATTCCTTGGGGTTGCGAGACGTATGGCACCGCTCTCTCGACAAACTGCTGGTCCTCAGTAACGTGCAAAGCCGCAGCGATCAGCGTAACACCACGCGAAGACGCCAGCCCGCCGACATCCCAAGGCGTGCACAGTCTGTAGCGGAGTCGAGAGAATGCCTTTCGCAGCCGGCGACGCCCGGCCCCCCCAAAACAGGGGCTCTAACGCGAACGCGCACGACCTCCGTCGACACGTCCATCTCTTTGAGTGTGTCTCTCAAAACCGCGTCGCTGGTTTGCGAGAGAGGCTCACCGTGCCCTTTTTCCGCTCTGGCCATCATCGTGGTATGACTCAGGCTCCGCCGCGTCCGGCGCGCGGCCAGTGGGCTGTCTCGGGAAGGCGCAAAAGTGGAACACCCGATTCTCTACATCGCGGCCTCGGTTGGCTTGGCCCTTTGCTTCGGGGTCATACTGATGCTTGTGTTTCGCGCTATCGGCTTGCTTGACCGGCTTCCCTACAGCGCGCAAGCCGTCGTGTTGGCAGGGCTGTGCGCAGTAGGCGTCTACTTCGACTCTCACCGCGCCTGGATGTATGTATTGGCGGCCGTGGGTGGGGCGGGCGGCCTCTACCGCCGTCGTTCCTGACAGACGGCGCGGGTCGCGGCGGTTTGCGCCTGGGCGGACGAGCGCCGCGAACGTGGTTTGCGAAGGAGGCCAAGAACGAGCGACTGGCAGCCTGCGGCGAAAGTCCTTCTCCTCGTTGATGTTCGCTGAGGAGTGCCAGCGGCCACAGACTCGGCAGACCGCGAAGCCGGTTGTGGAAAGTCGTCCAAAACGCGGGCTAGCTCACGTCCGCCAGGGCGGCCGTACTGATAAAATTTCGGAATGAAGGTCAAAGAACTTGGATCTATGGGGCGTTGTTCCCAAACCCGTTCCCGGACCTTCTTACATATTGCTGATTCGACCAGAAGCCATTCGCGATCGTACTGATCCTATAGAGCCGATCGAAGGGATAGTGCGCGTTGTCACGATCGTCGCCAAACACCTGATCACCGAGCGGATTCGTGCGTACGTGGTGGTCGGCAATACGCAGCGGCGTCACCGCTTCTGTCGCACCTGTAAACGATCGACGAGATAGGAACCTTACCTTCGACGCGCAGTGTCCTCGACGCTGTTCATGCGGCGGGTCGGTGAACGATCGTCGGCGGCATTCGGATCGCACGCTGAGACTTACCGCGTACGCCGGAGAGTACAGCATTTCGCCTCGCCAGCTTCATCAGGAACCTTGAGTTTGTATGCGGCGTAACAGCGAGCGGAGCGCAGCGGGCACGAGGAGGCGAGAGGCTCCGTGGCCGCCGAGCAAGCAGCGGCTGCAGGGGCTTGTGGAAGAGGCGGTCGTGGACGCTGACGGCGAGTCCGAGCAACGCACGGGATCTTCATCGATGATCGACGAGCACCTCGCGCTCCTGTTCGAGACGAAGGTACTCGGCGTCGCCGTAGCGGTCGAACGCATTGACATCATGGCGCGGCTGAAGATCGCGGCCTACTGCCGTCGCGGCCACGAAACGTCAGTCGATCCCGATCCTCCGCCACCTCCCGTTGCCCAAGCCGCCACCCGCCGGCGCGGAGCGGATCGAGGCGTATCGCTACTGGGCGCACGGCGCATGGATAAGGCCGGGCAGAGCTATTTCAGCAACTTCCGTAAATCCTTCAGCAACAGGAACAAGTGAAGCGGATCGGTCGGGCTTGGCTCGAAATCGAATCGTTCGTACCAGCGCCGGGCCTCGTCGTCCTTTGCGTGCACTACCAGGGCGCGGATGCCCGCGATCTCGGCCCCTGCGCCGTGCGCAGCAGGGCGTTCTTCAGGAGTCCCCTGCCGATGCCGCAGCCTTGCTCGGAGCGATCGACCGCCAGTCGGGCGAGTATCATTACCGGGACCGGATGGCCGGCGAGGCCTTTGACCGCGCGCGAGGGAGAATGTTCGCGCTGAACCGATCCGACGGCCAGGCTGTAGTAGCCCGCGACCTGCCTTCCGCGACAGGTCACGTACGTTTGCGCCGCGTTGGCAGCTTGATTCGCGAGCGCGAATCTCTTTAGAAAACGGTTAAGCTCGTCTCTCCCGCAATCGAACGAAACCGTGATGTCTTCCGAACTCAGCTTGTGGATCGATCAGAGAGGCTCGCGCGAGGCGCCTCCGCTCACTCAAGGATGCTCCGTTGGGCGAGGAGCCGCGCCAGCTTCGGCTTCACGCGAGGTGGCCGGTCCAGGATTTTCACCAACGCGCTCCAGCGGTCCTTGTCAAGCACGAAAGAACGCCGGTCTTCGAGAGTCTCTGCTGCTGCGGTCAGGCCCGCGTCTAATAGAAAACGGCTCACGGTCTTGTTAACTTGAGCCGCAGCCATCTGCAAGCGTCCTCAGCCGCAGGACTGACCGGCACGTCCATCGCTCGCTCTTTGAAACTGCCGGCACTGGCGAAACTCCTCTTACGCTCGAGATAAGATAGCATCCGGACGTTGTCCGGACAAGAATTACAGGCGTTGGGAGATGCACCACATCGGCTCGATCAATCGCGCCGGCGACTTCGTCCGTTGGCCACGAGACGATGGTACCACTGCCGAGGCCCTGCTGGCGGCTGCACAAGGGCGATCCAGTCGCTCTCGCCGACAACAACCTATGGAGAAAATGATGAGACGAGAACGCAGGTTAGGGGCTTTCCGGCGGCTCGACCGCCGCGATATAACGAAACGTAAACTCACCATCACGGAGGCTAGCGATGTCACAACAGCAGCTCGACACGATTGTCCAGATGCTCAAGGCAAGGCCCAACAACCCTGATGCCACCGTCGAGGAGACGCGCGCTGGATTCGATCAGTTTGCGAACTTCTTTCCGCTTGAGCCGGACATCAGGAAAGAGCCTGTGCAAGTAGGAAACAGGAAGGCTGAATGGATTACCGCGCCGAATGCCGATGCGGGCCGGTCGGTTCTGTACCTTCATGGCGGCGGCTATGTGATCGGCTCGATCGGGACGCATCGCGCGCTGGCTGGGCGAATCTCCAGGGCATCGAAGGCGAAGGTGCTCGTGATCGATTATCGCCTCGCGCCCGAGCATCCGCATCCGGCGGCGGTGGAGGATGCGGTGGCGGCGTATCGCTTCATGCTCGCGCAGGGACTTAAGCCGTCGCGCATCGCGGTGGCCGGTGATTCGGCCGGCGGCGGCCTTACCGTGGCGGCGCTGGTGGCGGTACGGGATGCGAAGTTGCCGCTGCCCGCAGCGGGCGCGTGCCTGTCGCCCTGGGTTGATCTGGAGGGCACCGGCGATTCGATTAAAACCAAAGCGGCGGTCGATCCGATGGTCCAGAAGGACGGACTGCTCAAGATGGCGGAGGCTTACCTGGCCGGGAAACCTCCGCGCACGCCGCTTGCCTCGCCGCTATACGCCGAGCTTTCCGGCTTGCCCCCGCTGCTAATCCAGGTGGGAACCGCGGAAACTCTCCTCGATGATTCGTCACGGCTGGCCGAGCGCGCGAAGAAGGCCGGCGTGAAGGTGACCTACGAGCCGTGGGCGAACATGATTCACGTCTTCCAGATTTTCGGGCCTATGCTGGATGAGGCCCAGCAGGCGGTCACCAAGATCGGCGCGTTTATCGAACATGCTACGGCCTAAAAAGTAAGACGATGACGACACCGCTGACCTGAAAGACGCCAAGGCGCTGCTGAATGAACCAAGCGCAGATGAACGCGGAGCGGAATCGTCGGGAGTCGAGCAGTCTGAGGCCGGATGCGATGACCCGCCTGCGGCTTGAAGCTGAATTGCTGGCCGGGCTCCAGCCTAGGCGGCGGAGCATGCTGATACCGCCGCAGCCGCCGCGTTCGCGGCGAATCAGTTGGCGGCGGGTCGCGAAAAATGACCCGCGCCCTTCCTCTCTTCGCCAAAAAACGGCGAATGCGGAAGGGCGCCTAGACTATAAGTGTCTGGTGAACACCCAAGGGGCCTTGGGTGTCGTGAAAGTTGTTACTAGAGCGGTTCTCCTTCGCCCGCAATAACAATCTTTTGCCCGTCGTCCGTGTTGAGATCGCTGGCGTCGGTGGCGAACCTCAGCCTGCTGCCGCCTGCGCCCACCGTTAGCTGCAAATCGATGCCATTGCCGTCGCCATCACAGACTTTTGTGGCCGTGACTACCGCCGCAAACCCGGTGCCGTCGAGGTTAACGGAATATTTGCCGCCGGTTATCGTCGAGTTATATTCGGTCTGGTTGTCGTTGCAGTGGATGACGCCGCCGCTGATGTTACCCCTCCCGTCGAACGTGATCGATCCCGTGCCAGCTTTCGTGTGACCCTCGTCCTGCACATCGTAACCACCAAGGAAAGAGAAAACGAAGGTTCCGTTCAAGATGGCGGGATTGCGGCTTCCGGGCGGCACGGACACCTGCGCTTTTGCAGCCGTCGCGACCAGTAGCGCTAGCGTCCCCATTGCTAATGAACCGACCAAACTCGTTTTGCGCATCTTCGTATTTCTCCCTTGTTTTGTGCCCGACAGGCACTTGTCTCGTAGCAGTTAATTCTTCAGAAGAACAAAACCAGCCGTACCGTAGCGGAAGACTATTGGGGAATCAATGGCTAGAGGGGGCTGGTCAGAAAACACCCGCGCTCGTCGCGCGCTGCCAAGCGGGCTCGCGCGGGTCCGGCGCGCGCCTTGAAGCTGTTGCGGCGCAACGCGCACCCGCGTTTTGCGCACAGGCGCGCAGCACCTCCGTCCGCTCGCGACTCCGGTGGAGTCGGACCGGTTGCTGGATCCAAGCCGTCCGCCTGTGGTGAGCGCCGAATGAAGCGTTTGAACAAACCATTCAAACTAAGAGGCACCGGCGAGTGACCTGCTTCAAATGCAGTGCCGAGCATGCCGCGGGCGCGAAGTTTTGCATCGAAGGCGGCGAATCGTTCAAAGGCCGATGCCCGCGTCGCCGCGCGGTGAGTTTCCGGACGGGTACGCTTCCAACCCGGCGACTTCTTCAAAGATCCTCTGCCGAACGCAGAGGTGCCGTCGATGGGAACGATTTTCCACGAGTGAAGAGGACCTTTTCTCAGAAATTCCTGCAATTCGACGCCGAATCCGGTCGCGACACTTCACGAGTAAGCCAGCGCGCCGCCGGAGTCGTCTCCGACCGGCTCGATCACTTGATCGGCGGGATAAATTCGGGAATGTCCTGCGACGGCTTCATCTTCCACTTGGGCTTGCGCTTCTCGACGAACGCGCTGACCCCTTCGTACGCGTCCGGCTGCTTGCCGGACCACCAGAAGGCTTTCGAATCTACCGCCTGCGACTTCTCCGCTTCGGGCTCCGCGAGCAGTCCGTAGATCAGCCGCTTGGTTATCGCGACCGACACCGGCGCCGTGTTCTGCGCGATGTCGAGCGCCATCTCGCGCACCTTGGTCATGAACTCCGCGTCGGGCCACACGTGGCTCACGATTCCGAATTCGAGGGCCTCGCGCGCGCTGATAATCCGCCCGGTCATCAGCAGTTCGTTGGCCTTAGCCAGTCCGATCATTCGCGGCACGGTCCACAGGCTGAGCGCCTCCGGAATTATTCCGCGCCGCACGAACACGAAGCCGATTCGCGCGCTCTCGGCCGCGACGCGGATGTCCCATTGCATCGGCAGCGTGATTCCCATTCCGACCGCCGGCCCGTTGATCGCCGCGATGATCGGTTTGCGCACGTTCCACGGCCGAATCGCGGGCGCCGGCCGTTCGCGGCGCTCCGCACGCGCGTCAGCGTCAAACGTGCTGCCGCCACTCGACAGATCCGCGCCCGCGCTGAACGCGCGGCCCGCGCCGGTGACGACGATCACGCGCACCTCGTCGTTCTGGTCGTATTCGGCAAACGCCCCGTAAAGCTCCAGGGCCATCGCGCCCGAGAATGCGTTCAGTTTCTCGGGGCGATTGAGCGTGATAGTCGCGACGCTGTCTTTTACTTCCTTCAGGATGTGACCGCTGGCCATGTGATTTGCTCCTTGTGCTGGCGAATCTCAATTCTCTCATCGGCGTCTACAATCGCAAGACCCTAGGACCGCTTGCGCGCCTCGAAGGTCAGGACGGAGCCATCAATCTGCGGTCTGAAGCCCTGGAATCCGGCCTGAGATGCTTGGCCGTCGCGCGCCAACGGACCTTTGCATGAAGGGCAAACGTAGATGTCAGGCTTGGCCGCCAATCTTACTCACTCCTCACAGACTGGCGTCTACTCTCCTTGCGGCACGACAGTCAAAGGCGAACCCGCGAGAGGCCGCAGCCCCCCCCCGCGCACTTCTCGCGTGTCGCAAGGGGCAATCGCAGGGTGTACCAAGCAGATCAAGCGAACCTTACGCGCTCGTCGCGCGCCGCGTTGAATGTCCGGCGCGCACCTTGAAGCTGTTGCTGTTGCGGCGCAACTCGCGCGCGCATTTCGCAGACAGTCGCGCATCGCTGCCTCCTAGCGTTTGCAATTGTGGTGGAAAGTCTTCGGTCCGAAGACCGGCCTTGAAGGGTGATGCCTTTGACGGCAATCGAACAAGGTGCGAGAGTCGGCGCTGTCGGACTAGCGCATCGCCGGGGAAGGGAAATCAATGAACAAATTGCATCTGCTAGCGATGGTCACCGGCCTGGGACTGCTGATCGCCGGGTCGCGGGCCTGGCCCAGTCGTGCAACCCGCCTGGGTGCAACCCGACCGTGAGCGACGCCTACGAGAACACCGCCGGCGGCTTGAATGCGCTCGCCAAGGTCACTCCCGGTGGCGGTTACGGCGACGGCAACACTGCCTTCGGCGATTATGCCCTCTTCTGGAACACCACAGGCTCCGCCAACACCGCCAGCGGGTCTCTGGCGCTCCAGAACAACGCCACCGGCGGCAACAACACCGCGACCGGATTCAACGCGCTCTTCTCTAACACTAAGGGCAGCAACAATACCGCCAGCGGATACCAGGCGCTCTTCTATAACACTAAGGGAAGCAGCAATACCGCCAGCGGATTCACAGCGCTGCAGAACAACAAAACCGGCAGCTACAACACCGCCAGCGGAGCCGGCGCCCTGCTCAGCAACACCACCGGCACGGCCAACACTGCGAGCGGAGCCGGCGCGCTCTATGGGAACAAAACAGGCAATTACAACACCGCCAGCGGCGGCAACGCGCTTGCGGCCAACACCAAGGGCAGCAACAACACCGCCAGCGGAGTCGACGCGCTCCAAAGCAACACCACCGGTGCCGGCAATACCGCCACCGGAGTCAACGCGCTGTCCAGCAACCTCGCCGGAAGCCACAACACCGCCGAGGGCAAAGATTCCCTGCTCAATAACATCGGAGGAGGAAATACGGCCGTCGGATATGAGGCGCTGGAGGGCAACAACGGCGGCAACAACAACATCGCCCTGGGCATCACGGCGGGGGCGAATATCATCGTCGGGAGCAACAACATCGATATTGCCAACACCGGAACGACGGGTGATTTGGGCGCCATCCGGATCGGCACCACGGGCACGCAGAAGCAAACCTTCATCGCCGGCATCAGCGGGACCTACGTCGGAACCAGCGCCAGCGCTAGCGAGGTGTTCGTCAACAGCAGCGGCCAGCTCGGCATTGTGGTGTCCTCGGCGCGCTTCAAGCGCGACATCCGCGATATGGGCGAGGCCAGCGCCAAGCTGTTGAAGCTCCGGCCAGTGACCTTCCGCTACAAGGACGACCAGACCGGCATTATCCAGTACGGCCTGGTCGCGGAGGAAGTCGCGCGGGTCTACCCGGAGCTGGTGGCCTACGGGGCCGACGGCAAGGTCGAGACGGTCCGCTATTCCGAACTCACGGGAATGCTGCTCAATGAATTGCAGAAGCAGACCCATGAGTTGCAGAAGCAGGCCTGCGAGAACACGCGTCAGGCCGCGCAGATCAAGAAGCTCTCGGCTCAGATGGTCGAGGTGAAGGCTTCATTCGAGCAGCGGCTCTCCGCGTTGGAGCAATCGACGCAGGCTCGCAATGGAGGCCGCAATTTGGCCGCAGCCTTCGACCGCTAAGCGTGCCGACTTCGGCCCACCAACTCCATCCGGTTTTTGATTGCCAGATGGGGATGCTGCGATTGGCTCAGTTCCGGCGGCCGTCATTTGGTGCCTCCTCACTCGCTCTGCCGGCCACGGGAGATTGCGCCGTCGGGAGTCACATCATATCGCCGGAAGCGCTCATCGGACACCATCCATCACGCCCCCACAGTAGGCCACGGCGCGGCCTCGTATGGCGCTGGGCGCTGCTAAGCGCGAGCTTCGGGACGGTTCGATTTTGTTTGCACCACTGATAACCGCCCGTATCAGGGTCCGATAAAGGTGCAAGAAAATCGGGATATTTCCCCCCGGCACGACCCATGCTGAGGCGGTAGAGCAGGCGACACAAATGAAACCCAAGGAGGAGATAACCGTGAAGGCGAAGAGCAGCCTGGTAGCGGTTGCGGTTTGTTTTGGGCTGGCGCTCGGATTCGGTATGGCGCGCGCACAGGGCATGGGCTCGTGGCAGCAGAACATGCAGTTCGATCAACAATTCAATCAGCAGCTGCAGGCCCGGATGGTGCAAAACCAGATGGCCCAGCAGCAGTTGCTGCAAAACTACATGCGGGCCTACGGGCCCCAACTCCAGGCCGAGTATCAGCAGTACGTGCGACAGAGCTGGAATGCGGGTCACGTTTCCGCAGTTCGCTTACTCGTGCATGATTACCATGAACGGCCAGAACCCCGGTCCTGCGCTGGCGCAACAACAGCGCAACTTCCAGGCGTCGCAGAATGCCAATCGGACGGTCCAGGAGGGGTATCAGGACTACAACCAGGGGTGGCAGCAGAACCAGCACCAGCTCAGCAACGCTTACGCTCGATACGACCAGCAAGCGGTCCGGGGCAACGCCTACTACCAGAATCCGATGACGGGTCAGGTTGTCGAGCTGCCTTACGGGGGCCAACCGGGCGTCTACCAGAACAACCAGGGGACTTGGGCGGCCGGTCAGAACGGACAGTACTACCAGGTCGATCCGCAGGGTTACCGGCAGCAGATGAACCAGGTTGACGAGGGCGACGACGAATAGCGTGCCTGCCTCGGCAGCCTTCGCCACTTGGGCGCGATAGAAGGGGTGCCCATGGGGTCGCCCAAGATTCCGCAACATGCTGATACGGTCGTAGTTGGCGGGGGAACCGCCGGTGCTGCGGTCGCAGGAATCCTCGCAGAGCGCTCAGAGCAATCGGTGCTCCTGCTCGAAGCGGGGCCCGATTACGGGCCGTTCGTTGACGGAAGATGGCCGAGTGATCTGACCGACGCCCGGCTGATTCCGACTTCCCATGACTGGGGCTACAACAGCGGTGCGGCATACAAGCCTCGCGTGATTGCCTTCGAACGCGCGCGCGTGGCCGGCGGATGCTCCTCGCATAACGGTTGCGCCGCTATCTGGGGCAGCCGCTTCGACTACGACGGCTGGGCCGCGCTCGGCAACGCTGGATGGTCGGCTGCGGAGTTGCTGCCGCGGTTGGAGTCGGCATCGAAGAGACTCCGCGTGCGTATCCCCGCCCGCGACGAGATCACTCCGTATCAGGAAGCGTGCCTCGATGCGGCCTCCAATGCGGGAATTCCATCGGTAAGTGACCTGAACGACCTTGACGAAAACATTGGCATGGGTCCAAGTCCAGTCAATGTCGCGGACGGCGTGCGATGGAACACGTCGTTTGCGTACCTGGATCCGGTGCGCGAACGACGCAACCTGACGATCGTCGGCAAGGCTCTCGTCGATCGCCTGCTCATTCGCGGCTCACGAATTTCCGGGCTGGATCTGCTGATCGATGGCAAGCCCGCCTCCGTCGCGGTTGGGCGCGTGATCCTGGCGGCCGGCGCCTATGGGTCGCCGGCAATCCTGATGCGCTCAGGCGTTGGCGATCCGGAAACCTTGCGCGCCGCCGGCATCCAGCCGACCCTCGAACTCTCTGGCGTCGGCAGGAACCTCCACGACCATCCGCGCATCTCGCTGAGATTCAGCGGCACATCCTCTCTGACGAAACTGATGCGCGAGTTCGGCGCCGCGCGATGGATGCCTGAGGAGCAGACGATCGCAAAGGCGCGCTCGTCGCGCTGCGCGGACGCCTTTGATTTGCATATCTATCCGGTCGGCGGTTCAGGCGCGATGAATCCGGCGAAATGGTATTGGACGCTCGAGGCCGCGTGCCTGACTCCGCGTTCGCGCGGCTGGATGCGTCTTGCGAGCCGCGATCCGAACGCGGCTCCGATAATAGATCATCGGTACCTATCCGACGCGGGCGGCGACGACGCGAAAGTACTGGAAGACGGTCTCTGCCTCGCGCGGCGGATCGCTGCCCAGAATCCGCTGGCGCCCCTGATCGGACGGGAGCTCGAACCCGGCCCGGCGGTGACCGCGGGCGCCGATATCGCCGAATTCGTGCGCGCCAACGTCCTGCACTATTACCATCCCGTGGGCACCGGCCGAATGGGCCCGGCGGGCAGCCGCGAAGCCGTGGTGAACCCGCGCGGAAAAATTCACGGACTCGACAATGGTTTCATCGCCGATGCGTCGATCATGCCGATCATCCCGCGGGCGAACACCAATCTTCCGGCGCTGGTAGTGGGTGAGCGAGTCGCTCGCTGGCTTCTCGGGGAGTGAAATTATTCAGGCGGATGATGCTGTTCCAGTATCGCGCCGCATGCCTGAATCGCAGTGACAACTCCGTCGGCGACGCGGCCGCCCTTCACGGCCGCGAGAAAGTCGCCCACGATTTTGTCCCAGGCGCCGTCCGGGACCAGTGAATGGATGCCGCGATCAGCAATGAGTTCGACGTAGCGCTCGCCGAGGGAAACAAAGAACAGAAGCAGGTCACGATGCGATGCCCGGACGACATGTGCAGCGAATTCGGAATGCGCGAGTTGGCGTGCACGGCTTTGCTTGATGCGTTTCGGTACGAGTAAGACCCGGATTGGAAGCCAATCGAATAGCAGCGCAAGCGCGATCATGGCGGGCACCTGGATGAGAATCGAGGCTCGTATTCCGAGTCCCGGCCGAAGGGCCGAGACTATAGCGACGATTAGCAGCGCGCCAAACTGCCCCCACACCAGAGGATAGAGCGAATAGCGATCGCTCGCCGGAATAACCACGACCGAGAGGTGCGCCGCCGTACGCTGCTCGATAGCTTTAAGCGCACTTTCGATGCGCTCCCGTTCTTCCTCTGTAAGAGACCTGGTCACCGTCACCAGCTCCCGGAGGCGCCGCCGCCGCCGAACGACCCACCGCCACCGGAAAATCCTCCTCCAGAAGAAGAACCTCCTCCCGAAGACGACGACCTATCATCGTCGTAACTGCCCCGCGAACCGACTCCTTGATGTCGTGTAATAAAAATCGCCAGAGCAGCCACGAGTATGAAGGGGTTACAAAAAAATAGCAGCAGCGCATAGAGTATAGGAAACCTTGGCGGTTTGAAGTTAACGGGGACTGCGGGTTTTAACTGACCTTCGCCCGGCGATGTCGCCGGTTCGCCCCTCCCGGCGGGGTCCCCCGAGCACGCGCAGCATCGACGTGACGCCGGCAAGTACGCCCGCGTTGAAGTCGCCGCGGCGGAAGGCAGGCAGGATGTCGCGCTCGATGATCGCGCGGCTCGCGGCATCCGTAAGCACGCCCTCGAGACCGTAGCCGACCTCGATCCTCACCTTGTGTTCCCTGGGCGCCACGATGAGGAGCGCGCCATTGTTTTTTTCTTTCTGCCCGATGCCCCATTTGCGTCCAAGTTGATAGCCGAAATCCTCGATGGTGTAGCCCTGAAGGTCCTTCAACGTAATCACCACCACTTGATTGCCGGTCTCGCGTTCGTGCTGCGCAAGGATGTCGGTGAGCGCCGCCCGAGTGGACCCGTTGAGAATGTCCGCGTCATCCACAACGCGGCCCGTAAGCGGCGGAAACCTTGGCTCATCGGCGAGCACCGCATCCGATAGCAGCGAAAGAAAGAGCAGCACGGACACGAGCGTGTACGTCCGCCGGCAATCGGTTGCGGGCCGCGAGCGCATCAGAATCTGACTTGCGGGACTTGCTGAGCTTGCTCGGAGATCGTGAACGTTTCTTTCAGCTTGGCATCGGGATAAAACGACGCCGCGATCCATCGTCCAGGGATGGTTCTGAGTTCAGTGTTGTAGAGCCGCACGGCGATGATGTAATCGCGCCGCGCCACTGCGATGCGGTTTTCGGTCCCCTCGAGTTGCGATTGCAGCTCGAGAAAATTCTGACTGGATTTAAGCTCGGGATAATTTCTCGACCGTCACCAGAAGCCGGCCCAGCGCGCCGGTCAGCGCCGCCTGATTCTGCTCGAACTCATGGAACGCCTGCGGGTTCGACAGAATGTCGGGCGGCAACTGCATCTGCGTCGCCTTCGCGCGCGCCTCGGTCACCTGCGTCAGGACCTGTTGCTCCTGGCGTGCGTAGCCCTTGACCGTCTCTACCAGGTTGGGGATGAGTTCGGCGCGCCGCTGGTACTGATTCAACACCTGGCTCCACGCCGCCTTCACCTGCTCGTCGAGCGTCGGGATTTTGTTGATCCCGCATCCGGACGCCACAAACACAGCAACGGCAGAGATCGTCAGCGCCTGAAGGCCGACGAGAACCATTCGACCTTCCGCCCATCCGGGCCTGAATTTTGTTCGAGTCGATTCCGCAGACATTTCTCACTCCCCTCCACGCCATATCCCGTCTCCCCGAGATCTGCGCTGTACGCCATCTGCCGGAGCGGCCGGCTGTGGTTCAACTATTGGACGAGATTGTAGACCTGGCATCTGCGAGCCGGGTGCGGGAACCGCGCTCCCGGCACCAATCTCTTCCAACCCTCTCATCGCTTTCTAAGTCGGTTGCAGCGCGAGTCCTAGTTGCCGCCCGCAGCGTCGGACGCGCTGATCCAGCGACAGTAGCGCGAGTCCGGGAACCGCCCGACGCGCCACGAGCGCGCTCGCCAAGTGAAGCGCATCCAAGGTGCGCAGCGGTTCGGCGGGAAAGGGCCGGCGCGCGCGCTCCAGAATCTCCGAGTCGAGCCGCAGCAGCGCCCAGTGGGCCGCAGCTTGCCCCAGGCGTGCTGCGCGCTCGCCGGCCTCGGCCTCGGAGAGCCTGCCGCCGTGGACGGCTCTCACCAGTACGCGGTCGCATTCGACCAACGTCAGATCGGAGGCGAAGACCGTTTCGGCGCCGGACAGCTCATGGCGGACGCGGTGGCCGTCTTCGTCGCCCAGAAGCCACGCCAGAACAGCGCTCGATTCGGCGTAGAGGTTCAACGCTCGCCGCGCTCTTCATCGAGCAGCCGGATGACCTCAGAGCGCCGCAGCAGCCGCTTGAGAGGCGGGTAGAGCGCTGGATCGTTCGGAGCTCCGAGACGGACCTTGCCCTGTCGAACCAGGTCGCTCAAAACAGGATGCTTGGAAACCAGCGGTAGTTGGCCGGGCATGCGAAGCTCAGCAACCACTTCGCCCCGATCGGTCACCAGGATGTCCTCACCGCTCCGGACCAGCCGAAGATATTCACTGAGGCGATTCTTGAGCTCTCTGATTCCCACTGCCTTCACGAGTCCAATGTAGCTTCATGTGTCTACAATGTAAATGAATCGGGACCAGAGCCTCCTGCAGCGGGCAGGACTAGCCCTCACAGCTCTGCGATCCGCCGACTAATGCGCGCCGCGGCAAATCGGACTAGAGTATGCTATCGGTGAATTTGCCGCCGGCTGCGGCGATCGGGCCGAAAAGCGGCCACCCGGCGCCGGCCAGGGTCGTCAAGGCGGAGTCGTCGCAGCCGAACCGATTTGAGAGCCATACTGCGGACTCAACAGCCTGCCAGTCATTTGCATGGACACCGAACCCGATCGCGGAAAAAACGAGGTAGTCATTTATGACGGAGTGTGCGGGCTCTGCAATGGGCTGGTCCGGTTCGTCCTCCCGCGCGACCGCGACGCCCGATTCCGTTTCGCTTCGCTCCAGGGAGAGTTCGCTCGCGACGTGCTGCGCCGCCACGGCCGCGATGTCCGCGATCTGAATACTGTCTACGTACTCATTGAGGACAGCCAGCACGGCGAGCGGCTGCTTTCGAAATCGAAAGCGGTGCTGCATATCTTCCGGCAACTTGGCGGAATCTGGGCTTTGAGCGCGATACTCGCGCCGTGTCCCGCACGGTTGCTCGATGCCGGCTACGACCTGGTCGCCTCGAACCGCTATCGCCTATTCGGAAAATCCGAGACGTGTCCGCTACCCTCGCCCGAGTGGCGCGAGCGTTTCATCGACGGGTAACGCAGGCGCATGGCGCGTGCATTTTCAACTGGGACCTTCCCGGACTCGGGGAGCGTTTCCGGCTCGAATCGTTCTACCTGACCCTGATTGACCGTCCGCTCTATACGCGCGGAGCCGCTGACTACACGCCGATCCGTACTTCCGCGCCAACGCGCTGCCGCCGACGCTCGAAAATTTCAACGTCAGCATGATCCTCGTGTCGCCGCCGGACGAGAACGGCTACGTCAATTTCGGCGATATCCAAATCATGTCGAAGCTCCTTTCGCGCAACGCCAGGCTCGTGATCGCCGAGGTCAGCGATCAGGTGTTGAGAATCGGCGGCGACAACTCCCTTCACGTGTCGGAGATCAACTACTTCGTCGAGCAGGAAATCCCGCTGCCGCCGCTGCCTCTGCCGGCGCCCTCGGAAGAGGAAAAACGCGTCGTCGCCACGATCTGCGAGACCGTCGCGCGGGAACTCGTCCCCGACCGCGCCACCGTCCAGGTCGGGGTCGGGTCAACCTCCGGGATGCTGATGCCCCATCTGCGCAATCATCACGATCTCGGGATGCAGACCGAGATCATTCCGTGGGGCACCACGCCGCTGGTGCGCGACGGCGTAATCACCGGCAAGCACAAGAAGGTGTATCCCGGGCTGGTGGTCGGCAGCGCCTTCGCGATCGCGACGCCGCGCGAGGAGTTGGAATACGCAAGCGGCCATCCCGGGTTCCATCGCTACGATTTCAATTTGACCGACGATATCCGGCTGATCGCACGCGAGGAGGGCATCATCGCGATCAACAACGGCCTGAGCGTTGACTTGACCGGGCAGGTTGACTCCAGTCGATCGCCCATCAAATGTACACCGGCACCGGCGGTCAGATCGCGTTCGGCGTGGGCGCGTCCTGGCGGGCGGCAAATCGATAATCATGCTGCCATCGACTGCGATCGTGCAGGGCAGACGCGTGTCGAGGATCGCTGCGACGCTCGCGCCCGGCGCGGTCGTAACGCTGCCGTGCGCGTTCGTCCATCATGTGGTCACCGAGTATGGGATCGCGACCCTGCGCGGGAAGTCAGTTAGGGATCGCGCGCGCGAGCTGATAGCCGTCGCGCATCCGGACTTTCGCACCGAACTGGCCGCCGAAGCCCGGCGCAGGTCCCAGTTGAAAATGCACGCGCCATGATTGACGACCACGTTTTCGAGTTCCATCAGGCGCCCGGCCAGGCTGGTGCAGAGCGTGAACGGCGTCGACTGGGCGATCGAGATGACGACCCGATCGCCGGAGCGGACGTGGCTGACCGCCTCCTCGGCGGTCACCAGCTTCGACCCAGTTGCGCGCGCCACTCCGCTCGCGGCTTATGTGAACCCTCCTGCTGTAACATCAGGCCGCCGCCGGCGTGAGCGCGGGGTCGATGCCGAGGTCGCGCAGGAAACCGGCGGTGCGATCGTTGAGCAAGCCAACCTTGCGGAGGTTGCCGACGATCGTGGTGTGCATCTCGCGTTTGAAGAGCTTGCGGAAGAGCGCGTAGTCGCTGCCGCGTGCGATTTCCTTGCGCACGCGCCGGATACCGTCGATCTCGCGGGTGTCCATCCCCACCGCCTCGTAGGCCTCGCGCGGGAATTGGCCGGTCAGCACCAGGACCAGCGCCTCGCGCGTGAAATCCTCGAGCTCGTGCATCTCGCCCGCTCCGAGTCCGGCAATTTCGTCGGGCAGACTCAATACGGAGAATCCCATGTGGCGTGATTCGTCGGCCAGGATCCGCCGGCAGATTTCCTTGAGCAGCGGGTCCTGCGCCGTCTCGGCCTGCATCCGGAACAGCGCGACCGCAAAGGTCTCGGCGATTAGCTGAAGACCGACGGTCTTGATGAACCACTTGCCGTTGCCAAGGATGTAGTCGAAGAGCTTTCTGACGTTGGGCGTCAACGGATAGATTCGGCCGCCGCATTTGTCGATCAGGTAGCGGCTCAGGACCTCGGTATGCCGCGCCTCATCGACCACCTGGGTGGCCTGAAAGAACTTCGCGTCGTTGCCGGGAACCATATCGACCAGTTGGCTGCACGCGAGCATCGCGCCCTCCTCGCCGTGCAGAAGCTGCGAGAGCCGCCAGCAGGAGAATTCCACGTTGAGTTCGCGTTGGCGGCGCGCGTCGAGATGCTCCCAGTACTCGCTGCCGTGGCCGTCTATCAACTCGTCGGCGAAAATGCCGCGATCGAAATCGACCGGCGTGGTCCAGTCGATATCGCGCGCCGCGTTCCATTGATCGCGCTTGGCGTTCTCGTAGAGGCGGCGCATGTCGGGCGCTTGAGGCGCGTAGTTCCGTTGAAAAAGCGTGTCGAACGACGTCGCGACGCGATGATCCGTTTCAGCCATCCTCGATGCTCCTGTGGCGGTGACGGTGGATGTCCTACGCTACCAAATTCGCGCGAAGGCTGAAAACCGCACAGCATGGCGGCCTCGTGGATTTTCCGTGATGCAAAGTGAACATAATAGAGGTTGACTTGGGTGCTGGCTCGGTCTTATCGTAGCCTATTTCTCGCGTTCCGATGATGAAATGGCCGAAGACGCCAGAATGGCGAATATTGAAGCAGTCGGCGTCGTTTCAGTCTCATGGCGGATCCGTCTCGTCTAATCGGCTTTTCTGATGGCATGGGCGCGGCTTTCAGCGCTCCAGACCCGGAAGGACATGGAATACGACATTATCGACGCCCCGTGGAGCTTACTTCCAGTGCGCGCCAGCTAACGTCCAGAGCAGTCGAACAGAAGGAAACCAGACATGAAGCTATTTTTTCAGTCAATCGGTGTCGCCGCAGCGCTCCTGATCAGCTTCGCGATACCCACGCACGCCCAGGAGCTGACGGCTGACGGATCGGTGCGCGGAAGAATAATCGTTCCCGCGTCGAGCGTCGAGCACCGCGGTGACGCCGGAGTCCGTTTCCATACCAACTACGAGATTTTCGTGCCTGCCCGAGGATTCGCACCGGAAACGGCCGGCCCGCCGGCTCGCCTCCGTTCTCCGGACTTCCCTTTGAAACACCTGCTTCTCTCGCCTGCGTCTATGGTCTCGTCTCGAAAGTAGCCGGCTGCAATCCTAATTCTGTCCATACGAACCCGACGGGCGGCAGCAAAGCGATCGGGATCGTCGACGCGTTCGACGATCCGAATGCAGCGAGTGACCTCGCGACATTCACAAGCCAGTTTGGCCTTCCCAAGGCGAACTTCCAGGTGGTTTATCAGAACGGAGCCGGAAAGCCTCCACTGCAGGATCCGACCGGCGGCTGGGAAGGTGAAGAATCGTTGGATGTCCAGTGGTCCCATGCGATGGCGCCCAATGCCAAGATCATTCTGGTGGAGACGAATTCGGACAGCTTCAACGATCTCCTGACCGGCGAGCAGATCGCCAGCAAAATGGTTGCGGCGGCCGGCGGTGGCGAAGTCTCCAATAGCTGGGGAGGCTCGGAGTTCGGCGGAAACGCACAGTGCATCGCCGCACCGATTCAGACCTCCTTTGGCACGGTGCCGGGACTTCCGTACGATTGTTGCACCGGGTTGGGCAAGGGAACGTGTACGCCTGAGACTGCCGCAGACTCGGTCTTCACTGGAAAAGGAATCGTCTACTTCGCCTCTAGCGGCGACAGCCCCGGCACCAGTTGGCCCTCGGTGGCTGCCAATGTCGTCGCCGCCGGCGGCACCTCGATAGCGCGCAATGCCGCCAACAATTTCATCGTCGAAGCCACCTGGGACCAGACCGGCGGTGGCCTGAGCACGTACGAAACGCGCCCGAGCTATCAGGCGGTCGTCAAAGGCATTGTCGGTTCGCGCCGTGGAGTTCCCGACTTCTCCTTTGATGCCAACCCCGATACGGGCGTGTGGATCTATGACAGTTTCACTCCTCCGGGCGGTCCACCGTGCAGCGGCAACGAATGCTGGGAGGTGATCGGCGGCACCAGTGTCTCGTCGCCGAGTCTAGCCGGGATCGTGAACTCGGCAGGCCATTTCAGTGCATCTTCTGCGGCTGAGCTTTCCACCATCTACGGCAAGCTTGGAGTGAGCGCTGACTTCAACGATATCAAGTACGGATTCTGCGGCACCGGTCCCGGATATTCGGCCGTCAACGGCTTCGATCTGTGCACGGGCGTGGGCACGGACAACGCCAAGGCTGGCAAGTAGCCAATCCAATCCACTACCGCGACGCCCTGCCATAGCCAACGATTATGTTGACCCCGAAATGTCAGGGGGCGCGCACGATAGGGTTGACCGTGGAACGGATCGCAGATTTGACGCGAGTGTCGCTTCGTGCTAACTGAAGCTCTCAGGTTTCTCATAAGGAGGAGATTTCATAATGGACGCATGGCGATGCTTACGATGTCTCAGTTTGTTCATGCTCTCGTTCCTCGTTGCAGCTCTGTTCTCGAACGCCAAGGCTCGCGCAGAGGCCTCGGCGGGGGCCATTACGCAACTTGAAGTCAGTGATGCGGATCGGGCGGCTGCCAAAAGCGCGTCCGAGTCCTGGCACCATATCCTTCCGATGGCCGGCGTAAAGGGCGTTCCTCTCGATTATCCGGCGACCCTGCCCTCCCTCGAACTTGGGTTCGCAGGAACAGTTCCACTCGTGCCGGCACCCGGGTTTTACGAGGGCGACGTGATCAAAGTCAGCTCGATAATCAGCGGCCTCGCAGGCAAGACCATCGGCTCAGCGGTAGCGACCAACATCTATGTAAACTGCGCCAATCCGACGACTTGTTGGGGCAATCCATCCGGATTTCTTACCGATTTGGGCAAGAGCACCTTCGTTCATTTGCTCGATCAGTATACCGGCCAAACGGCAAACAATCGTTATCGGGTTGCATCGGGGCACTTCAGCACCAACGTCACAGTGGGCCCCAGCGGGTTCCTGGCGGACGCGCCGGATATTCAGTCGATCGTCCATTCGGCGGCAGCGATGGCGGGGGCGGGTTATGGCCACATCTATCATGTGTTCCTTCCGCAAGGGGTGGACGAATGCATGACGGACTCGTCCGGCAATCCGATAGCCTGTTATGCGCCTGACAGCACGACTCTGCCCGCGGTCTTCTGCGCGTACCACTCGAGCGTGACTTTCAGCGACATCGGACACGTGATCTACACCGTCGAGCCCTTTCAAAATGTCTCCGGATGCCAGGTCCAGCCGCCGGCCCCCAATGGTGAACTTTCCGATTCGACCGACTCGGTTCTGGGCCACGAGACTTTCGAGACGATATCCGATCCGGACGGCGATGCTTTTCGGTCGTTGTTTTCAGCCGCCGTATTTGCCGACGAGATCGGCGACTTGTGTCAAGGCGCATTTACGTGCCAGTTCACCGGAAACAATCCTTGCCAGGAGATCGTTCCGATCTCCGTGGTCAACGGACACAAGTACAGGGTGCAGCTTCAGTATTCGAATCACTACCACGGATGCGCGAGCACCCGCTGACCTGGTACGGCAGAAAGCACAAGGCCCGGGCGATGTATCCCCATCGTGGCCGCCTGTGCGGTCTGGCCGTAGCATCCAGTCCGTAAGCGCCTCAGTACAAATTCGACCGATGCGCCTCCGGTACCTCAGAGCGCGACTCTGATCGCGACTGAAGAGTACCGGAGGCGCGATGCTGACGATTCCAAAAGCGGTCGGATCGCCAACCGCCCTGAATCCGCGGGCACGGCTTGACTGCGCGCGGGCGAACATCGATGCTCCTTCTCGCGGAGAGGTTCGGGAGTCTGGTTTAACCGGCGTGACTCGAAATCACGTGTCCCCTCGTGGGACCGGGGGTTCGAATCCCCCCCTCTCCGCCAACCAGTCCCCTGGTCAGGGAATTTATCTGAGGCACGCGCGCTTTGCGCGCGTATGTGCGCGAAGTTTCAGTTTCTGGGCGCACGTTTCGTGCCACTAATGCTTGGAGTGGCAGAAACCCTCAGAGAGATCTACTCCAATGCCGCGAACGGATGCAGTTGATTCTCTTCGCTCCATATAGTCTCGAGCCTTCCCGGAACCCGCATCTGGCGTGAAGCGCTGATCGCAAACGAGGACGGCGAAGTCCGCGCGCTATCGGTCATTGGCTCGATTTCTGCGTTTGGAACCAATTTGAGGAGGCTCCCAACCGATGGCCAAGCTACCCGGGCGTTACAGTGAATTCCGTAAGGAGTTCCCGGCGATCACCCGCGCCTACGATGAAATCTCCAGCCTGACTGCCAGCGCTGGTCCGTTGAGTGAGAAGATAGTTCAGCTCGTCAGGCTTGGGATGGCGATCGGCGCCGGACAGGAAGGCGCTGTCCATTCTCATGCGCGCAGAGCATTGGAAGCGGGCGCCACGTATGACGAGGTCCGCCACGTAGGTTTGCTCGCGTTAACCACTCTCGGCTTCCCTCGGATGATGACGGGGCTCGCCTGGATAGATGACGTGTTGGAGGGCGGGCTTGGAGGGCGCGGCGGTAAAGGGAGAACCAGACGCGGCAAATGACATCTGGAACGCTCGAAAGCAGGCCGTCTCCTTTTCGTCACAGCTATCACCATCGGCTGGCGAGCCGGACTGGGTCGGCCTTTTGCTGGAGAGATCATCGCCGATGAATCAGATCAGAGACCCGGGCGTGCCACTTGGACGTCAAATGCCGAGCGTCAGATTTCCAAGGTTCGATGTCGCCCAACGCCCATTCATCGTGATCTGGGAGACGACGCGGGCGTGCGATCTCGCCTGCGCTCATTGCCGCGCCGAGGCGATGCCGCTTAGGCATCCGTCAGAATTGACCACCGCCGAAGCGCGCGGGTTGATCGATGAGATCGCGGCTTTCGGACCGCCTCCTCCGCTGCTGATTCTTACGGGCGGAGACCCGATGAAGCGTCCCGATCTGACCGGGCTTATCGCTCACGCAAAAGGCCGCAATCTTCCGGTTGCCTTCTCACCCTCGGTCACGCCGCTGTTGACCGCCAGCGCGATCCAGGAGCTCAAGGCCGCAGGATTGAAGGCGCTCTCGCTCAGCCTCGATGGGGCCGGCTGCGAAGTCCACGACGCGATAAGGGGCATCGACGGCGTCTTCGACCGGACGATGGAGATGTGGGAGGCTGCGCGCGAGATCGGAGTGAAGGTCCAGATCAACACGACTGTGGCGCGCCTCAACATGGCGGAACTTCCGAGGATCGCCCGCCTGGTTCTGAACCGGGGCGCGATGCTTTGGAGCGTGTTCTTCCTGGTTCCGGTCGGGCGCGGAATTGCGCTCGAACAGATCTCGGCGGACGAGTGCGAAGACGTGATGCACTTCATGTACGACGTGGGCAAGGCAATCGCGGTCAAGACCACCGAGGGCCATCATTACAAACGCATCGTGATCCAGCGCACCATCCTGGATCGGCACGGGATCGATCCGGAAAAGGTCGTGCGGCTCGGTCCCACCTACCGATGGCTGCGGGAGGCGCTGGAGCCGTGGCCGTCGGGTTCGCACGAACGGCGCAGCCCGATGGACATCAACGCGGGACGCGGGTTCGTCTTCATCTCGCATACCGGAACCGTCCACCCCAGCGGATTCATGCCCATCGCCGCGGGAACCGTGCGCACGCAGAAGCTCTCTGAAATCTATCGGCAGAGTCCGCTGTTCAAAGAGTTGCGCGATACTTCGAAGCTGGCAGGCCGATGCGGGTTATGCGAGTTCGCGGCGGCATGCGGCGGGTCGCGATCGCGCGCCTTTGCCATGAGCGGCCTTCCGCTCGCTGCGGATCCGCTGTGCGCCTACGCGCCGGGAAGCTTCCCGTTTCAGGAAGAAGTCGCAGACATGGTGCACGGCCATCGCCCTGACGCAGGTGCAGGCGGAGCCGCTTGAAGCGCTATGCGCGCTCCCCGGCGTCATCCGCGCGTCGCGATAATCGGCGGAGGAATAAGCGGACTCGCGGCGGCATTTAAGCTCCGCGAGCTCGCGGCGACCGGAGAGCTTCCGCTTGAGGTCATGCTCTTCGAGCGCGGCACCAGCCTCGGTCGTGCGCTGGGTACCGTTCGTGAAGGTGGGTTTGTAATGGAGACCGGCGCGGACTCGTTCCTTTCGGAGAAGCCCTGGGCGCTCGATCTTGCGAAGCGGCTGGGACTCGAGCAGGAGCTAATCGGGACACGCGAACGATTTCGAAAGACTCATGTCGTGCGGGATGGGCATCTCGTGGAGATTCCCGAGGGGTTCACCCTGCTCGCCCCCACGCGATTCCTTCCCGTCTTCAGAAGCCCGCTGTTCAGCCTGCGCGGTAAGCTGCGGATGGCATTCGAGCCGCTCATTCCGCCTCGCCGCGCCAGCGGTGACGAGAGTCTTGCTTCATTCGTAAGTCGCCGCGTGGGACGCGAGGTGCTGGAGCGCGTGGCGCAACCGCTGGCGGCCGGAATCCACACGGCCGATCCCGAGTCGCTCAGCCTTGAAGCGACGATGCCCAGGTTCCTCGAGATGGAGCGCCGTCACGGAAGCCTTTTCAGAGGGTTAAGGGCGGCAACTGATCCGAATGGCTCCAACGGCACCAGTGGTGCGCGATGGGGTATGTTTGTGAGTTTTCGCCACGGGATACGGACGCTGGTCGATGCACTGGCGGCGCGATTGGACGGATGCGTGCGGTTGGGCGCCGAACGTCATCGCGCTGGCCCGCATCCACGGCGGCGAGCGATGGCGGCTTGTGCTGGCGGATAACTCCGCCTTCGAGGCCGAGGCGGTGTTGCTCGCGACACCGGCGTTCGGAGCGGCCCGCCTGCTTGAGGGCTGCGCCCCAGACCTCGCCCACCGTCTCGCTGATATCAGGTACTCATCGGTTGCTACCGTCAACCTTGCCTTTCGGATCAGCGATTGTCCGCACCTGCCCGCCAGTTTCGGATTCGTCGTGCCGGTTATCGAGCGGCGCAAGATAATCGCCGCGACATTCTCGAGCACAAAGTTCGATGGACGTGCGCCGGAAGGTGCCGTCCTGATGCGGGCGTTTCTCGGCGGCGCCCTTCACGACCAAATGATGGAGTTGAACGACGAGGCGATGGTCACCACGGTGCGGGAAGAGTTCAGCGCGCTGCTCCGGCTAAACGCAGACCCGATCTTTGCGCGCGTGCGGCGATGGCCGAGCGCGATGCCGCAATACTCGGTTGGCCATCTCGAGCGGGTAACCAGAATCGAGCGCGAAGTGCTTGATCTTCCAAACCTGACGCTCGCGGGCGCCGCCTATCGCGGTGTTGGGATCCCGGACTGCGTTCGCAGTGGTGAGCAGGCCGCTCAAACCGTTTTCAAACGGCTTGCGGGAACCCACGTCCGCGCATCCGCCTGATTTATCCTCTGGCTGCGAGACGGCGTCCACGTTCCGTTTGCGGCATTGCAGGTTCTTGGCATTGCTCAAGGCACTGAGCCCAATGGATACACGTATGAAGCTAAATCAATTTGGTCGCCGAATGATCCGGCATCTCTTAAGAATCTGTTTCTGATGCCTCTAAGAGCGTCATGGTGTAACCGAACGCGCCAGATTTTTGAAGCACAGAAAAGGGATTCAATGAAGAACTTGCCAGACGGCTAAGCAGACCGGTCAAGAGCCGCCTCATTTCTCTCTTATCTCTCTACGGAATCAAGGAAAGCGGCTAGTTTTCGCGCATGGTTTGAGGACCATCGAATGAATTCAGGTCGTTCGCCGCTTTTTCTCAACGCGTGACGGGCGTGATCTCTGTATGCGGCACAAACTATGCGTGCCAGGTGCGGGAAACGGGTCCCAGCGGAATACGAGGTCTGTTATGAGCAAACGACAGCTCGCGATGGTCATCAACCTCGACAAGTGCATCGGATGTCAGACCTGCACTGTGGCCTGTAGTACGCATCGGCTGGCTCATCCTGGCACGGAGATGCTCCGCTACATATGGTGCGAGACCAAGCCGGGTCAGGGCTGGCCCAAGGGCTGGATGGACATGGGCCGCAAGGTTCCGGACCGGCTGCGTGACTATGGCGGAACCTGGACGTTCAATTGGGAGGAGGTCTATTCCTCGCCCGTCGGCACCAAATATCTCCATCCCATCGCGAAGGAAAACGCCCAGCCGGTGCAGTGGGGGCCGATCTGGGAAGAAGACCAGGGCGGCGGCGAATGGCCCAATGGCTATTTCTTCTATATGCCGCGCATGTGCAATCACTGCTCGAATCCTCCCTGTGTTACGGCCTGTGAGGCACATTTCGCCAAGGGCGGCGGAATGCCCTCAAGTCAGGGCCATGTGTCCTCTGCGATGCGAAAGCGGGAGGAGGACGGGGTCGTAGTTATCAACGAGAGATCATGCGACGAGTGCGGGGTCTGCTCGGCCGCCTGCCCTTACAAGATTCCGATCCAGAACTTGCAGACCAGCGCCTTCGAGATGTGCGACTTTTGCCTGTCGCGCGTCGAGAACGACTACGCGCCCGTTTGTGCGAAGAGTTGTCCGGCGCGCGCGATGTATTTCGGTTACCTTGACGACGAACAGAGCTTCACTTCCCGGCTGGTCAAACAATACAAGGTTGCTCTTCCGCTCCGACCCGACTTCGGCACCGAGCCGAACGTCTATTACATCCCGCCTTTCATCCGGCCAACGCGGTTCGAGGCCGGCAACAAGCCGACCGTAGAGACCGACATACCTACGGAGCTCTTGCGGACCTACTTCGGGGCAGAAGTCGATCAGGCGCTATCCACCCTGCGCGAGCACCGAGAGAAAGCTGGGCGCGGTGAACCATCCGAGTTGATGGACTTGCTGATCATATACAAGTGGGCCGACGCCTTTGCCCCGTTGAAGGTCGAAGCCCCGATCAATCCTATTGGCTAGCTACGCAGCTTCAGCTCGAGGGCGAAGTCGATGGCAAAGCGCAGTGCAGAAGAAGATCCGGCGGTCAGACAGGCGCTGGTTCAATCGAAGCAGGACTATTGGCAATGGGACCGATGCCGCTGGGGCACCCATCGTGTGAATTGCTATCCGGGAAGTTGCCCGTTCAGGGTGTACGCGAAGGACGGCAAGGTCATCCGGGAGGAAATCTCCTGTACCTATCCGGAATTCACCGACAGCGAGTTTCGGGTGCCGGACTATAATCCACGCGGCTGCCAGAAGGGTTATCAGCACTCGCGCGCGATGTATGGTCCCGATCGGCTGCTCTACCCGATGAAGCGCAAAGGCGAGCGCGGCAGTGGACAATGGGAGAGGATCAACTGGGAACAGGCGTACGACGAGATCGGTGAGAAGCTGGCCGAAATCATTCAGAAGCACGGATCCCAGTCGATCGTTGACGACCACGGCACCAACGGCGCCGGCGTGCTTCGCGGCGGCGGTGAAGGCGCCGCCACCGGGTTCGCTGCGCGAATTGGCGCAGTCAGTCTCGACCTCAACTTCGTGATAGGCGACTTCAATCCCGGTCAGTACCTCACGTTTGGACAGTTCCAGCACGACCCAGGAATCGAAACCTGGTTTCTGGCCGACACGCTGATACTGCTTTCGAATCCCGCCTACGGGAATATTCCTGATATCCACTACATCCTCGAGGCCCGTTATCGCGGCGCCAAGGTCGTGGCGATTGCGCCCGACAAGAACGCCACCGCGCAATTCGCCGACGTGTGGCTGCCAATCAACTGGTCGGCGGATCCGGCGCTCTGGCTCGGGGTTTGCCGCATCCTGATCGAGAAAGGATGGATCGACACCGAGTTCATCAAGGAGCAGACCGATCTGCCGGCGCTGATCCGCGCCGACAACGGCCAGTTCCTGCGCGAATCGGACCTGCGCGAGGGTGGCGACGCCGAGCAGTTCTACGCGATCGATAGCGGCACGGGGCGGCCTGAGCCGCTGCCCAAAGGCACCCTGCAGTGCTCTTGCGACTACGCCCTCGATGGAACCTGGAAGGTCGCTCTGAAGGATCGTAAACAGATCGAAGTTTCTACGGTCTTTTCGCTGCTCAAGAAGCGCGTGGCTGAGTACACGGCAGAAAAGGTCCACGAAATTTCCGGTGTGCACCCGGCTCACCTCGAGCAACTCGCCGAGTTGTGCAAGCCACCACGGAAAGTCTTCGTCTTTGTCAATTGGAACGCCGGCAAGCTCTATCACGGCGACCTGTTGGAACGTTCCTACTGCTACATGCTCGGTCTGACCGGCAACGTCGGCAAGGCCGGAACCGGAACACGGGGATGGTCCGCCGGTGCTGAGTACATCGCCGGTTCCGCGACCGTGGGGAGCATGCCGGAGGAGGTACTCCAGACCGCTGCGCCGATGGTTCACGCGATCAACATGAGCCAGAAGATCCAGGAGGACTACCGGACGCAGTTCAAGATGGATCCGACCATGCCGCCGATGGAGGCGGCGCTCGGAGTAATGCGCGAGGGGCTCAGGATGAGCGGCGTGCTCGCGCCGCCGGTGTGGTTCTGGTACCACCACGCCGGCTACAAGGAGGTCTGGGACAAGTTCCTCAAGGACCCCAACGCTCCCAAGAAGATCAGCGAATACGCCGAACAGGCGATCGCCAACGGCTGGACGCGTGGTTTCGAACGCCCCGCAAAGGACATCACGCCCAAGGCGCTGGTGGTCTCGGGCTCCAATCCGCTCCGACGCCATCGGGGCGGAATGAACACCTACCTCACGACACTGTGGCCCAAGCTTGAGTTGATAGTGGTGCTCGATCCGCGCTGGAGCACCACCGGGCTCTACGCCGACTATACGCTGCCGGCGGCTTCTTTCTATGAGTACGCGGATTCCAAGTACTCCACGCCGGGCACGCGCTTCAGCACTTTCACCGACAAGACCGTACCCATGCTCGGCGAGTCGAGGACCGATCGCCAGATCACATTGGGAATTTTGCGGCGCACCGCCTTCCATCTCAAGAAACGGGGAATCAGCAAGTACATGGTGGAGAACCGCGAGATCAATGTGGACCAGATGTACTGGCGCACCACTTTCGGGAACCGCTACCTCGAAACTGACGAGGACGAGGAGAAGCTGGTAGACGAAACCTACCACGCGCTGGGAGAGGTCGGTTGGTTTGCAAGCCTCGACGGGGAGGAGCTTAATCTCGAAAACCTGCGCAAGAATGGAAAGGCCTGGCTCACTGGCCGCCCCACCTGGCATGCCACAGTCGCTCAGAATGCGGACATGATCCAGGGCGACGTGTTCTGGACCTTCCGCGACCAGCTCGAGAAGAAGGTGCCCTACTCTACCACCACGCGGCGGATGGAGTTCTACCTGGATCATCCCTGGTTCATCGAGGCCAACGAGCACTTGGTCTGCTACAAAGCTCCTCCCGATATCGGTGGGTCCCAGCCGCTTCGCCTCACCAGTGGGCATTTGCGTTGGAGTATCCATTCGAACTGGGTGGTCGCGGACGAGATGCTGAAGCTGCACCGTGGGGAGCCTTTTGCATTCATCAACGATAGTGTGGCTAGGCAGAAGGCTATTGCCGACAACGACTATATCCACGTGTTCAACGACTATGGCTCGTTTATCGTAAGAGCAAAGCTCAGTTCCTGCACCAGGCCCGATCAGCTCGTCATCTATCACGCCTGGGAGCCGTACCAATATCCGAACTGGATGCCATATGACGGCCTGCTCCCCGGTCCGCCCAAGGGTCTGCACTTCGCAGGCGGCTACCGGCCCTACGAGTACACATTGTGGAACTGGTCGCCCTCGCAGTCCGATCGCCAGACCAATATCGCGTTCGAGAAAGCTGAATTCCGCGGATGACCGCTGGAGGTCCGAAGATGGCTGCGTCAAGCGGGAACGGGGCTAAGGATGCGGCGAGGGCGGCTGTAGCGGATCGGTCGCAGAGTTACTGGCAGTGGGAAAGCTGCAAATGGGGCACTCATCGGGTGAACTGCTATCCGGGAAGTTGCCCATTCAAGGTCTACGCGAAGGATGGCAAGGTAATCCGGGAAGAGATCTCGTGCACCTATCCGGAGTTCGTCGATCCTGACAACCGGGTGCCGGACTACAATCCGCGCGGCTGCCAGAAGGGATATCAGCACTCCCGTGCGATGTACGGGCCCGATCGCGTCCTTTATCCGATGAAGCGGGCGGGCGAGCGCGGCTCCGGCAAGTGGGAGCGCGTTCCGTGGGAGCAGGTCTTTGACGAAATCGGCAACAAGCTCGCCGGCATTATCCAGAAGTACGGGCCCAAGGCGCTGATCGACGATCACGCCGCCAACGGGCTCGGAGTGTTCCGGGGCGCCGCCGAGGGTTCGACCACGGGCATCACCGCGCTGCTCGGTGGAAAAAGCTTCGACCTGGACTTCGTGACTGGTGATTTCAAGGTCGGGCAGTGGCTGACGTTCGGTGAAATGCACCATGCACCGGGTATCGAGAGTTGGTTTTTGCCCGACACGATCATACTGATGTCGAACCCGGTATATGCGAACATCCCGGACATCCACTACCTGTTGGAAGCACGCTATCGCGGCGCCAAGATCATCGCGGTATGCCCCGACAAGAACCCCTCGGCCCAGTTCGCGGACATCTGGATTCCGATCAACTGGTCGGCCGATCCCGCGCTCTGGCTCGGCGTAAGCCGCATCCTGATTGAGAACGGCTGGATCGACCGCGACTTCGTTGCCGAGCAGACCGACGCGCCGGTGCTGGTTCGCAACGACGACGGCAGATTCCTGCGCGAGTCCGACTTGCGCGAGGGCGGCGACGCCGAACAGTTCTTCGTAGTCGCGAGTTCAACCGGCGAGCTGGAACCGCTGCCGAAAGGAACCCTCGAACGCACCTGCGACTACGCTTTGGAAGCGCGACGCAAGGTGCGGCTGAAAAGCGGAACCGAAGTGGAGGTCACAACGGTCTTCAACTTGCTGAAGGCGCGGATCGACGAGTACACGCCGGACAGGGTTCATCAAATGTCCGGTGTTCATCCGGACACGCTGCGCCAGGTGGCGGAGCTTTGCCGGCCGCCGCGCAAGATCTTCGGATACATGAACTTCATCGCGGGTAAGCTGTATCACGGAGATTTGCTCGAGCGCTCCTACTGCTACATCCTCGCGCTCACAGGCAACATCGGCAAGCCGGGGACCGGAACTCAGGGTTGGTCGCCGGGGACAGAGGCGGCCGCCTCGATGGCGGCGGTGGCTGGGATGCCGAAGCAGGTGATCGAATCTTCGGACCCGATCGCCGCAGCGGCGACCCTGTCTCAGTTGATGATGGAGGACTACAAGACCCGGTTCAAAATGGACCCGACGATGCCGCCGGTGGAGGCCGCCAACGGCGCGACTCACGAGGGCCTGAAAGCATCCGAGGTTCTTACGCCGGGAGTCTTCTTCTGGTATCGGCAGGCCGGCTACAAGGAAGTCTGGGACAAGTACCTGGAAGACCCTTATACCAAGAAGAAGATCAGCGAGTACGCGGACGACGCCGTCAAACAGGGCTGGTGGGACGGGTTTGACCACAAGGAAACGCCCAGGGCGATGCTCGTCTCCGGCTCGAACCCGCTGCGGCGTCAGCGTGGCGGCATGAATACCTATTTCAAGACACTGTGGCCCAAGCTCGAACTAATCGTCGTGTTCGATCCACGCTGGAGCACTACGGGCCTGTATGCGGATTATGTACTGCCCTCGGCCTCGTACTACGAATACGCCGATACAAAGTATTCCACCCCGGACACTCGGCTGCTTTGCTTCACCGATCAGTCGGTGCCGATGGTTGGCGAGTCGCGGTCGGATCGCTCGATTGCGCTGGGCGTGTTGCGCGCCACAGCGAAACACCTGAAGGCACTTGGTATCGAGAAATATACAGCGGGAAACCGCGAGATCATTGTGGACGACCTCTATTGGCGGGCCACCTACGGCAACCGCTACGGTGAAAGCAATGAGGACGAGGAGCGGCTGGTGGACGACTGCCTGCACGCGCTGGGAGAGATGGGATGGCTGACCAGCCTCGATGGCGAGGAACTAAACCTTGAGAACGTGCGCAAGAACGGCAAGGCATGGTTGAGCGGACGGCCGCCGTGGCACGGGATGGTCTGTCAAAGCTCGGACATGATTCCAGGCCACGTCCACACCCCGCTGCGTGACCATGTCGAGAGAAAGGTGCCTTATGCGACGACGACACGTCGCATCGAGCTCTACATCGACCATCCATACTTCATCGAGGCTGACGAGCACCTGGTCCGCTACAAGGCGCCACCGAATATTGGCGGCCGTCAGGGAATGAGGCTTACGAGTGGTCACGTGCGATGGAGTATCCACGCGAACTGGCACACCTCCGAAGAGATGCTGAAGCTGCATCGCGGAGAGCCGTTCGCCTTCGTCAATGAAGCGGTCGCACGACAAAAGGGAGTCCTGGATAACGACTTCATTCACGTGTTCAACGATTACGGCGATTTCGTGGTAAGAGCGAAGTCGACCGCGTGCGTCAGGCCGGACCAGTTGGTCATCTATCACGCCTGGGAACCCTACCAGTATCCCAACGGGATGCCTTACGACGGTCTGCTGCCGGGTCCGCCGAAGGGGATCCACTTCGCCGGTGGCTACCGGCATTTTGAGTACACTCTCTTTAGCTGGGCTCCATCCCAGAGCGATCGGCAGACCAACATCGACTTCCAGAAAGCCGAGTTCCAGGGATAGGTATGTCGAAGGTCGGCGGCGCGCTTCCGTCGTGGTACTGGCCTCCGGGCGTACCGCGCCGCGTCCCGGTTGCACAGCAGCCCCTGGATCGGCTGCTGCGCCAGCGATTCGCCAAGGCTCAGGATCGTCCGGCACTGGTGTCGAGCGGCCGGACGATCAGCTACGGCGAGTTGCTCGCGCGAGTCCAGGAAATCGCCGGCGGGCTTCAGGCGCTGAAGCTCACGGGCTCGATTGCCATCGGCGAGACCGACGCACTGGAAGGCGTGATGCTGCTGTTGGGCGGTCTGTTCGCCGGCCGGCCGGTGTTCCTTTGCGATCCGTCGGCGGCTTCGGAGGTGATCAGCTCTCAGCTCGCGGAGGCCAAGGCGTCGATTGTTCTCACTTCGGGCCAGGCGGGAAAGCAGCTCGAAGGCGCGGGCATCCAGACGATTCGCAAAGAGCAGCTGCAAGGTACTTTCAGCGAAACCGGCGGCGCCAAGCGCGCAACCGAAGCCGCGGTCCTCCTCCCTTCAGGACGAGGTATCGTGGTTCACTCGCACTTTTCGTTGTCGGCGATGTCGGCTTCGCTCGCGGCATTTATCATAAAGCTCCGCGAGCTTCCCTTCCTGTGCACGGAGCCGAATGTCGGGTCGTGGGAAACGCTGGCGGCGGTGACCCTGGCTCTGCTCCATGGGATGCCGATCGCCTTTGCTACGATCGAGGAACTCAAGGCGGGAGCCGGTCTCTCCGGGGCCGAGAGCGCGTACGTGATCCTCGAGCGTCGCGATGCCGACGCGATCTTGCGCGAAGGCCGGATTCCACGCGCGATCTCCGAGGCATCCTGCCTGTTTGTTTCGATGGGACCGTTTGCGCCGAAATGGCGGCGCAAGTTCGAGAAACTCGTCGGCCGGCCGATCTTTCCGCTGTGGGGACTGCCGGAGCTGGGCCCGGTCGTGGCGCCGCACCCGACCTGGATGCCGATCCACGGCCACGGCTTTCCGCTCGTCAATGTCTCGCTGGTTCCGATCGATCCGGGAACCGGCAAGGTCTCGATCGTGCCGTGGGAGCTGCTCGAACAGGCGGAAGTGGGCGTCGAAACGCTATCTGCGATGGTCGGATATACCGAAACCGCGCGCAATGCATCCACTCGAGCTGGCACCGCGCTCAGGACCCATGAAATCGCGAGCATGGATCACGTCGGCGTGGTAGTCCTGCACGGACCTGCTGCGCGCGGCCAGGAGGCGGCCAGTGCGAACTGAAAAGGCCCCCCTCATCTTCGATGTACCCGACGGCCGTTTGTGCTTCGCGGACGGAGACCTTGACACCTGGGCCGAGCACCTGACCTGGTGTTATCGCCTGATGGGTGTCGAGGAAAGAGCCACGATCGCGGTCCAGGACTTCGGCAGCAGTCCGCTCTCGTTTCTCGGTTCGGCGCTGCTGATGCCCCGTCTGACGCGAGGCGTGGCAGAGCGGCTGGGTGGCAGGTTCGTGGGGCTGGACGCATCTCCGGAACGGGTCACGCTTACGCCGGCCCTGCTCGATCAACTGCCGGTAGACGTGCTCGTCGTTCGATCAAGCGTGGCGGATCTTCTGCACCAGATGAACCAGAGGGCGCATCGTAGCGTTGAGCGCAGAACGCCCCGCACAATCGTCGCATTCCGCGACGATCAGCCGGCCTCCTTTCGCGCCGTGCCGTGGCGTTATCTGCTGCAAATCGAGTCCGCATTGCTGCTGGCGCCCGAATGCCCTTCATGCCGGCGCTTTCATCTGCGCGCGGGATTCTACTCGCTCCGCGACGGCGTCGTGCGAAACTCGCGGCTCCGTTCGGCGCGTCCGTACCGATTGCAAGCCGCCGAGGTGCTTGAACCCGGCCGATGCTCGGCCGGACCCGACGACCGGTACATCCGCTGCCCCGACCGGACCGCAGCATAAAGGTCCCTGATGCCGCCACGTGCCGCATACCAGTCCTCGGGCGCCATCGAATCCTGGCCCGATGAGACTCTCAGAAAGTGGCAATTGGAGAGGTTGCGCGAAGTAGTCGCGCACGCTCGAGAGCATGTGCCGCTATACAGGCGTCTGTGGGCGCAAGCCGGTGTGGACGAAGCAGCGCTGGGCTCGATGCAAGATCTCGAGCGCTTTCCGATCGTGGGAAAGGAGCACCTGGTCAAGGCGGGCGAGACCTGGATGAACCCCGGCCAGGGGCCGGTCGGTTTCAGCACTCGCGGCACGTCGGGCGAGCCGCTGCTGGTATGGCTCAGTCCCGCCGAACAGGAAGTGTACATCCGGCCTACGATGCGCGGGTTCCAATGGGCCGGCTTCAAGCCAGGGATGACTGCGCTTCTGATGAGTCCGGTATGGCACCGGCTGGCCGCGTGCGAGGCTCACGCGATCCATCGATTGGGGGGGCGCGCGGTTTTCTTCTGGGGCAGCATGGGTGCCGAGTATATGGACTCGTTTCTCGAAACGCTGCGCAGGAGCCGGCCCGACTTCGTCACGACTACGGCCCCGTTTTTGCTCTCGCTAATCCGACGAGCGGGAGAGCAATCGCTAAGGCTGCAGAAAATGTTTCGCAGCGTCAACTCGGTTTCCGTGGTCGGCTTGCCGCTGACGCCCTGGCTGCGCGAGTTCCTTCGCGACCGGCTCGAGGTCGGCGACATCTTCGAGCGCGGCGGCACGCAGGAGGGCGCGGCGCTCGACGAATGCGCAATTCACGGCGCACCGCACGTGCACGAGGACGTCTGCTACCTCGAGGTCGTCAACGGCGAAGGCAAATCCGTGGCGGCGGGAACGCGCGGCCAACTCGTCGTGACGAAGCTCACCGCCGCCGGAAGCGTCTTCGTACGCTACTGCACCGGCGACTTCGCCGCTTTTCAGCCCGGCGCGTGCGATTGCGGCTGCGACTTCCGCAGGCTCAAGATTTACGGCCGCCCCGAAAGCAGCATCGCAGTTGGCGATCGGACAATCGCCGCCTATGACGTACGCCTGTGCGTCGAGGAAGACCCCGCGCTGGTTGGGCGCAACGTCCTGCTCGTCCGGGACGGCGGGCGGCGGAGCGAAATTCTCACTGTCGCGATCGAAGGCGCGGCGGCGAACGAGGAACAAGTTCGCCGCCGGCTTCAAAATAGCCTGGCCGTCAGCCGCGTCGAGCTGATCTGGCTGGGAAGTCTGCGCATCAATTGGGGCTTTCGCCAGGTCTTCGACAAGCGTGAGATTCCTTCGCCGCAGGTCCGCGCGGGTGCCAGATGAAACTCATGCTGCCGACCAACTGGGATCCCGAACTCCTACCACGAATCGCGTCCGTCGGTCCGGAGTACATTTACGGCAGTCTGCCCACCGAGGCGACCTTGCGGCCGTCCTTTGTCCTCTCTCAGGCCAGCGAAGACGAAGTCGCCGCCCACATACGGCAGGCGCACGATCTCGCGATCAAGGTGGTTTACGTCATGAATGCCACCTGCCTTGGCAACCGGGAATTTTCGGAGGTGGGGCGTGGCGAAGTGCTTCAGCGCCTGCAATGGCTGGTCGACATCGACGCGGACGCGGTGGTCACCGCCAATCCGTTCGTCATGGAGCTGGTGCGGCAGAACTTTCCCGATCTCGAGCTGCACGTTTCAGTGCTTGCCTCGGTCAACGACCCGCGCAAGGCCCGCTTCTTCGCCGAACTCGGCGCCGCGGTGATCCATCTCGATCCGCAGGTGAACCGCGACTTCCGCCATCTGAAGGCCATCCGCAAGGCGGTCGGCTGTCGCCTGTCGCTGGTAGTCAACGAAGGCTGCGTCCTCAGTTGTCCGATTCGCCAATACCACTCCAACATGATTTCTCACTCTCGGGAGAGTATCGCAGGCCGTTACCATGTTGACTACTGCTACTATCAATGCTCGTTGCAAAGGACGACCGACCCGATAGAGTACCTGCGCTCGCCGTGGATACGTCCCGAGGACCTATCGGCTTATGAAGACCTTGGCATCGACATATTCAAGGTGGCCGGCCGCGAGAAGATGGAGGAGGGGCCGAGTTCGCACACCGACTGGATAACCGCGGTCGCAGACGCCTACCACTCGCGGCATTGCGACGACGTTGCGCGGCTGCTGGTCGGCACCCAGTCTCCGGAATCGGTATTCGGCCAAAGTATCGAGCCCGTGCGCGTGAAGATCGCGAGCGCCGCACTGGACGGGTTTCTGCGCTTCTTCCAGGACGACCGCTGCGCGCTCGATTGCGACCGATGCGACTACTGCGGACAGTGGGCGAAACGCGCGGTTCGAGTTGAGGGAGATAGCGCCGAAATGGCGCGGGTCCTGGAATCGGACCTGGAGAGGATCCGGGTCGGGAGCTATCGGAGTGGCCGGTGATAATCACCATCGAGTCGCAGATTCTGATCGGACTGCATATTCTTTTCGCCGCCGTGTTCGTCGGTTCCAACGTGTTTCTGGATTTTCTCCTGACGCCGCGTCTCGACGTGATCCCGCCGGGTCAGGCCGCGCGGCTCGGAGACAAGATCGGCGTGGACTTCGCGATTCTGAACTGGATCACGCTCGGCGGCCTGCCACTGACGGGCCTTCTTCTGCTGTGGCGGCTTTCAGCGATCGGCCGCCTTATCACCTGGCGGTTCTATGGCAGCGCTTACGGAGTCGCGCTGCTGATTATGATCACGATCTGGCTCTCGCTGGTGGTGACTGCCACGATCCTCACCTTCTACTTGCGGCCTCGAGTCTTGATAAAAGTGCCCTACGATACGACCAGGCAGCAGGTGGAGACCGCCCGGCAGGACGCGATGCGCTACGCGACCTTGATGCAACGGTTCGCCCGCTACAATGTTGTCGCCTCAATGCTGGCGATCCTGATTGGCGGCTTCCTGCGTTTCGGCGGGTTCCTCTTCTAGCCCCGTTCGAATTGCCGGAACGGAAATAGCATTGGGCCTGTCGATGAACGATCAAGACCCCGGGGGCGGGAGCGCGCGGGGGAGTCGCGGTCCACTGGTCGATCGTTTCGGCAGAACCAAGAAGAAGTTGCGGCTGTCTCTTACAGATCGATGCAACTTGAGGTGTGTGTACTGTATGCCCGACGAACCGGCATGGAAGCCGAGAAGCGAGTTGCTCGCCTTCGAGGAACTGTACACGCTGGCCGCGCTTTTCGTCGCGCAACTGGGAATCGAACAGATTCGGCTCACCGGCGGGGAACCGCTCGCGAGGCGCAACGCGGTCAACTTCATTGCGATGCTCGGCCGCTTGCGGCCCGCGGGCCTGAAGAGAATATCGCTGTCCACCAACGGCGTGTTTCTGGGCCGCGAAGCGCGAGCGCTGAGAGATGCCGGCCTCGACGATGTGAACGTAAGTATCGACTCGCTCTCCCCCGCGCGCTTCTCCGACCTCACCGGAGGCGGCGACGTCAACCAGGTCTTACGGAGCATCGCACAGGCCCGTGACGCGGGACTTGACGTTAAGGTCAATGCGGTTGTCATTCGCGGCCGAAATGAGAACGACATTGTGCCGCTCGCGCTGTGGGGCTATGAGCATCGTCTTCCACTGAGACTTATCGAGTTCATGCCACTCGACGCCCGGGGAATGTGGAGTCCCGACAAGGTCTTTTGCGAAAAGGAAATCATTGCGGCCCTCGCTCGGCATTTCGAGGTCGTCGCGATGCCGCACAGTCGCGAGCCGGCGACTTACTACCTCTTAAACCACACCTACCCTCTCGGAGTCATATCGACGGTGTCGAACCCGTTTTGCGCCGATTGCGATCGGATTCGACTGACGGCGGACGGAAAGTTGTTTCCGTGCCTTTTTTCCACCGCGGGCGTTGACCTCCGAAGCGGACTTCGCGCCGGCCGGCGCCCGGACGCGATCGAACAGTTGATCCGTACAACCGTGTGGGACAAGCCGCGAGGCTATGTCGATCGACCCGTCCACAGCGGCCCCCCGGCGCGTATGCACGTCCTTGGAGGATGACGAGATCGTGGGAGTAACGTCAATCCAAGAGTGGCTCGAATGGAGCCGGGTGTGTAGCCGTTGGCCACACAAAGTTCGTCCGTTGCAGTCGCAGATCCTGATGATAGGTGTCGGCATGGTGGATGCTTGTTGTGGCCCATTATTGAAGGACTTTGTCAGGAGTCAGGCATGAACAGGACCCGCCAAGCAGAAAGCGTTTCGAAATTGTGCCGCGCGGCAGCGCTCTGGACGCTCATGTTGATTGCGCTCGGTTCGTCCTCCGCTCTTGCTCAAGTGAAACCGGGCGACTTCGTCACAACAAGCGACGCCTACAAGGTACGAAACCTGGTTTCGCCGGGAGTCTATCTAAGAGTGCTGGGCGGCATGTCGATGAAGATCGTCGCTGGTGGGCGCGTTGAGTGGCCTCCGCCCTATCGCGAGGCGACCGAAAAATATGCCGGACAGGTGAGGCTCAGCGCCGACGGCAGGAGCCTTGTCGGCTATGTAGCCGGCGAACCATTTCCGTTTATCGATCCGAACGATCCCGACGCCGGCACGAAGATAATGTGGAACAACATGTTCCGCCCGACTTCGACCGACGACTATGACGTCAGGGACTTCGCCTGCATCAGTGAGTATGCCGGTCTCAACCGGTTCTATCGCCCAATTGACTACTTCGAGATCGGTCATCTGGCAAGCTACAACCTCGTGGGCCGGACCGAAGTCGAACCAATCCCGGTCGATCGCGATTTTCTCAACAGTGGGCGCTACGCGCTCACCGCCTTCTATCCGTTTCTCGCACCGGAAGAGGACAGGGGACGCGGCTTCGTACGCTATCGCTACGCGAACCCGGCGAAAGGCGATGACGTTTGGTGGTGGATGCCCGGACTGAGAAAGCTGCGCCGGTTCAACGAAGCGGCGCTCGGCACTGCAGCCGGTGCGATCACCTGGGGACCCGACAACTTCCAGGGCTTTGCCGCAAAAAACGAGAACTATAATTGGCGCTTCCTGGGCGAGAAAAACATGCTCGCCTGCGTCCACGCAGCCAACGTACCGGAAGTCACGTGCCGGACCGATGGTGGGGCGAGCGCGTGCCCGGAAAGCTGGGAACTGCGGCATCTTTACATTGTGCAGGGAGTCGCCCGGCGCGACCGGATATCGGAGGAACTCTACAGCCGGCACATTCTGTACGTGGACTCGGAAGCGACACATATTGTGTACCAGGACTTGTACGACCGCAACGGAGAGCTCTGGAAGAATTATCTGCGATGGGCGGCGTACCGCGATCGGGCCGCGCCGGACGCGCGAGTTGCGATATATCCGTTCAAGCGCGTGTTTCAGGTCGCGGCCAGTATCCAGGACCTCAAGACAGGGTTTGCGTCAATATGCTATTCGCCGGCGCCCCAGACAGCCGAACGAGACTCCTGGTACATCAACATGGGTGCCGTGGACAAAAACTTCTTTACGACACAGGCGTTGGTGGCGGCAGCGCCGTAGATGCTTTTGGGTCGCGCCAGGCGAATTGTTCCGATGCTAACTTCGATCGGATGTGCGGAGGAGCTTCGATGAAAGCCTGTGATACTTCATCGTTTGCGGGAAATGCGCTCGATCGGGCGGTCGCCGGAAGGCGTCTTTCGCGAGAACAGGTCCTTGCGCTCTACGAGGTTCCCTGGCCGGAGCTGGCCGCCGGTGCTCACGAGCTTCGCCTCCAGCGAACCGATCCTGAGGTAGCCACCTACTCGATTGGGGGCAACATTGACTATACGAATGTCTGCGTCGTGGCCTGCAGGTTCTGCGCTTTCTATCGCGCCGGCCATCAGAAGGGCGCTTTTACTCTCACGTTCGACGAAATTCTTGGCCAGATGGAGGAGATCAGGCGAATCGACGGCCGCGACGTTCTGATTCAAGGCGGCGTCAATCCCGATCTGCCTTTCGAATGGTATCTCGAACTGTTCCGTCTGATCAAAGCCGGCTATCCCGAAATTCACATCGACGCACTCAGCCCAGAGGAGATCCTTGGTCTGGAGAAGCTCACCGGCCGCACCGCGGAAGAGCTTCTGGCCGATCTGAAGGACGCCGGCATGGATGGAATGCCCGGGGCTTCCGCCGAAATCCTGGTGGATAAAGTGCGCGCGCGCACCGCTCCGACACGGCTTACAGTATCCAACTGGTTCAGGATCATCGACACTGCGCTGAAGATCGGGCTTTTCAACCCATGGGCCAGCATGGTCACCGGTTTCGGCGAGACCTCTGCGCAGCGCGTGGAGCACTTGCTTGCCCTGCGCGAACATCAGGACATCGCGATGGAGCGTTATGGCAATGGGTTTGCCGCATTCAAGGTGTGGCCGGCCCGGCTCGAACCAACCCGACTCAACGGCAAGGCGCCGGCCGCGCACCCGGACGAGACGTCGCGTGAGTACCTTCGTCACGTTGCCGTGGCGCGCCTGGCCCTGAATAACATCCGCAATCATCGCGCGGTCTGGCGTACCATGGGCTTCGGTGTAGCTCAGGCGGCTCTTCGCGCCGGCGCAAATGATCTTTGCGGGACCGGGTCGATAAACGCCATCAACGCGGCCATGATGGCCTCCGGCAAACAACTCCCGGAACCGACGCAACCCCTGATACAGCAAGTGGAGGGCTGCATCAGCGCTGCCGGCTTTGTACCCGCGCTGCGTGACGCACACTACAACATTCTGAGCCGCAACTGCCTGATTGGCGCCGGCCTACGTGATAGCGCGGCGACATTAGGCGAAGCGGCTGTCTCCGGGCGCAAGAATGAAGAAGTTAACGCGTGAGGAGTTCCTGACCTTACTGGCCTGGAGCGGAGTGAGCCTACCAGTGGCTATGATGGGGGCCGGCTCGCTCCGATTTCTGGTGCCGAATGTCACGTTCGGTCCCCCTGGCGCCATCAAAGTCGGAAGACCCCAGGACTTTCCCCCGGGGACCCAGGTATTCTTCGGCAAAGACCGGCTGTTCCTAATATCGACCGAGCGCGGCATCAGGGCTATGTCTGCGGCCTGCACTCATCTTGGCTGCGCAGTGACCAGAGTCGAGTGGGGCTACCAATGTCCCTGCCATGGCAGCAAGTACGACGCGAGCGGCGTGGTGCTCGCAGGGCCCGCTCCGAGGCCACTGCCCTGGTTCAGGATCCTCCAGGCTCCCGACGGCCAGTTGGTGGTGGACACGAGTTTCAGCGTTCCAAGAGGAACCTATTTCAAGTTTGTTTAGTTTTTTCTACGACCGATCGAGCTGACTGTTTTGAAGACTTGCGCTAACGTTGCGGCGATTGCCGCGGTCTCGATTCTACTCTCGGGTTGCACCCCGAGTCCCCCAATAGTATCTGGAAGCCCTTCTTCGAACTCCGACTCCCGGAATCTGTACTCGCAAACCGATGGAATTCGCGAGGTGTTCGGCTGCGAATCGCATGCCTGGCCTGTCCTCCCCGGTCAAGGATTGCTGATAGCTAGTATTCGATGGGGCTCTACTACGCTGGCCGCGCTCGATCTTCGCAGCGGGGCGCTGGTTCCGCTCGTCACGCGGCCCTCCGGGGAAATGGACATTAGTGGCGCCCCGGACCGGATTGCATATCTGGCGCGCGAAGGAGTCGATCCGTGCCGGAACTATGTAGAGATCCTGAATTTGAGGGAGGGCCGCATTTGCCGGGTCAAGCCCGAGAATGGACTCGCGATTCTGGGGTTTTCTTTCGGTTCACACCCCACGGAATTGATCTTCACCGAGATGAATTTGCGGGAGAGCCGAAGCCGTCATGCGCACTGGCGCACCGTTCTGGCCGACGTTGGCACGGGCGATAGCCGAGTCGCGATCTCGTCAGATTCGAAGAACACGATCGCAGAGGCGATTCCTGTCCCGCTCGGGCGGTCCACGGAAACAGGGAAAGCTTATTTCCTGGGGCTGCTGCCTTTCCGCGGCATGATCCATAGTGGCCTCTGGGCAATCAGCTTCGATGGCCAAAGCCCGAAAGAGATCGTTGCGCAGACCGCTTATGTCGGGCGTCCCCGGCTCTCGATGGACGGCGATTTTCTCGCCTACTTGTCATCAAACCCGGAGATATTACCGGCGAGCGATATCACGGCGCCTGGTGCTCCTGCCGGAAATGTTCTGGTCGTGACGGATCTTCGAACGGGCCGGAACATCAGCGTTGCGGAGAAGCCAGATGCGGCATTTGGCTGCTTGCGCTGGTCCGCGACCGGCGATGAAATCCTGATGGTTCGCCGCCGCTGGCTGAAGGGCCGCTTTCGCGACCAGGGCTTTCTCGCGGGAGCAGAGGAATCGGGCTTCCAGTTGAGGGCAACCGCTTTTGCCCCGTCCTCTGACGCGACTGTCACCGACATAGCGAGGTGTGAAAGCAGTTCCCTGTTTTGGGTGGAGAAGGGCGTTCGCGGAACCAGGTTGCGCGAGGCCGGCGCAGCCCCTGAAGCAACCACGCTGCTCGCTCTAGATGAGGGAGAGATCAGGGTCCTCGGCTGCCTTAAGGGCGGGGCGCTCACGCAAGCCGCAGGGTGGGAAGCCGCCGATCTATGAATCAGGACCAGCCGCAGGACCGCAAGACCAGTCGTCACATCGGCGCGTCCCAGTATCTCGGCCGAGTGCTGAAAGGCTCGCTTACGGCCCCGCATCAGGCGCTTGGCGTCATCTATCGATCGATTTTCCGGGGACCATATCCGTGGAGCCCGCGACAGCGGCTCGGCGTCATAGTGAACAACCTGGTTCTTCATGTCCATCCGACCAGGGTTTACCGCCGAAGCATCAGTCCGACGTACACTTTCGGGCTCGGCCTGATCTGTTTCTATCTATTTATCATCGAGTGGATAACCGGCGTCTATCTCATGTTCTACTACGAGCCGTCAACCACTGGGGCCTATGGCCGCATTTTGGACATTGACTACGTGGTAGCCTTCGGCCAGCTGATGCGCAACCTGCATCGCTGGGGCGGTGAAGCGATGGTGGCGGCAGTCGCGCTTCATATGTGTCGGGTATTCTACACAGGGGCATACAAACCGCCCAGAGAGTTCAACTGGATTCTCGGGGTAATGCTGCTCTTTCTGACCCTGGCGCTAAGCTTTACCGGTTACCTTCTGCCTTGGGATCAGCTTTCGTTTTGGGCAGTGACGGTAGGCACGAACATCGCGGGCTACGCTCCGCTTGTCGGGCCAAAGCTCCGCTATCTTCTGTTAGGCGGCAATGCAGTCGGGAGCGACGCACTGTTGCGCTTTTATGCCCTGCACGTGATAGCAATACCTTGTTTTGCCGCCCTGCTCATTAACTATCACATCTGGCGGGTCATCAAGGATGGTGGCCTGGCCCATCCAAACGAAAATCGCGGACCGGCCGAGGCAAAAGCTGCCATAGTCCCGCGATCCGACGTGGTCGTCCAGACCTTTCCCACCGTACTCTACGTCGAGCTGGCAGTTTTCCTGGTTCTGATGGCGGCCCTGATGGCCACATCGCTGCTGTTCAACGCCCCGCTCGAGCAACAGGCCAATCCTCTTCAGCCGAACAATCCCGCCAAGGCGCCGTGGTACTTTCTTGGCCTGCAAGAGATGGTGAGTTACTCGGCATTCTGGGGCGGCGTCATCGTTCCGGTGCTGCTCACGGCATTCCTCGTCGCGCTGCCTTACGTCGATCGGACGCCAAAGGGGATCGGCGTGTGGTTCGCGCGGGAGCGCACGCCGATAGTCGTTGCCTGGACGCTTATCTTGACACTGATTGTAGTGACTACAACGATCGGAATCTTTTGCCGCGGCCCCAACTGGAAGTTCTATTGGCCGTGGCAAGCCTGGCCGGGCGCCCCGGTGTAGCAACTGGCTCTGGACATTATGGAAAAGTGGGTCGCTGTGGCGGGTCTCGCTCTCACGGTCACCTTCGGATGGGCTTTCCGCCACAGCTTCGACCAAGAGTGGGCGACGTATCAAGGAACCTACTACCATTTGGCCTTTGTTCGTGCGCATACCGCGGAGCAGAGGGTGTGGGCCAGCAGTCAGGCGGTCGAGGTAAAGCAAATCCTTCCGACGCAAGTTGGTACGGTCGAGCGTTGCGTGAGCTGTCATATAGCTATCGACGACCCGGCATTCAAGGATGGCCCGGAACCCTTGAGGCAACACTCTGCGCTGTTGCGGAGTCATCCCCCGGAGAAGTTCGGTTGCGTCATCTGTCATGGCGGCGAGGGAAGAGCCGTAACCACGATGGAGGCTCACGGCCAGGGCGAAGGTCCGTCACATCCGCTGGTAAAGGGGGAATACATTCAGGCTGCCTGCTACAACTGCCACGGGTCCGAGGCCTTGCCAACTCAGGCCACGTCGGCGGTGATCCGTGGCAGTCAATTGATGAATCGCTTCCTGTGCATGGGTTGTCACCAGATCAAAGGCGTCGGCGGGCAGGAAGGCCCCGACCTCACTGCGGTCGGAAGCCAGCGAACTTGGCTCTGGCTATATGCACATCTGGCCCGGCCGGAGTCTGTCGTCGTAGGTTCCACTATGCCCGTGTTCCCGCTCTCGCGGGATCAGATAAAAGATATCACCATCTATCTGTTAACGCTGCGCGGCGACTCGGAACAGTCTCGTTATACGATAGCGTCGATGAAGAGCGCGGGATCCAATTCGACCGAACCGTCCGGCGCTGCGGCTGAAGCCGGCCCCGAGATGACCGGCCCGGTCCGGGTGACCTATCACGGAAGGGAGCTTTTCGATGGCGCCGGTTGCATCATGTGCCACTCGATCGGAATGAGGGGTGGCCAAGTTGGGCCAGCATTGACATATATCGGAAGGAAGCGGGACGCGAAGGACCTGGCCAGGCTGCTTCGTGAGCCGGCGGAGGTCCTGCCCGGCGGTAAGATGCCTCAGCTCAATCTTACTCGACAGCAAATAGGGGCCTTAACAACCTACCTGACCACGCTGCGATAAGCGGGGTGCCACACGGTGTTACTGCGCCGACCACCAACTTTCTTCAATTCGACAACGCTCTTCGCTATCGCCTTGCTCGCGGCATCTCTGGCGGCTGGTTGCAGGTCTGACCCGGAAAAACGGCTCAGCTCGGCTGAGCGTCTGGGCTACGCGGTGTTTGTTCGAGAGCAATGCCAATCTCATTGTCATATGTATGGAACCATCGCCGCTCTTCCCTATAGTGCTCGCGACGCTCGAACGGGATTACCTCCTGACCTTCGCAAGACGCCGCGGCGAACAGCCGACTGGTATCGAGCCTATCTGATTGATCCAGGAGCGGTAATGCCTCAAAGTCCGATGCCGTCTTTCGACAATCTTTCCGGCCCGGAGATCGACGGGTTGATCGCCTACTTGCGGCGTCTCAACCGGGAATCAGTCACTACAAGGGCGCAACCAGTTTCGGCGAGCTCGATTCCTGAGACTCGAAACGGTCTGACCGAGTACGATGCGGGCCGCAGCATCTATGCGAGCAACTGCAAAGGATGCCACGGGCAGTGGGGAAACGGCGCAGGTCCGGTTGGAACTCTTCTTTCCCCGGAGCCTCGTGATTTTACCGATACGCTCTGGATGAGCAAGCAGAGTGAGGTCTATCTCTTCTCGGTCGTAAGCAACGGCAAGCCGAAGACGGCGATGCCGGCCTTCAGGGATCTTCTGAGTGCTCGGGAGAGAGCGCTGGTGCTTCGATACATCGAGTACTTTGGCGATCCCGTCGGCAAAGAACGGATGGAATTGGCGGTGACGACTCCAAATCAGTAGGCGTTCCGCGTGAATTGAGCGACAAGGCGTGCCAGGTGGCAACGCGCGGGAAACGCCAGCGATAGTGGGAGCCCTCCATGCGATTACCCGATTCACCTTTGTCGCTGTGGCTGGATACTTACGGACCGTACACGCCCGAGCCTTCGCTCAGGGGCGACATCGCGGTCGATGTCGCGGTGATCGGCGGCGGCTTCACAGGGATTGCGACCGCCTGCGAACTGAGACGCGCCGACGCCGCGCTTAAGGTCGCGGTGCTGGAGGCCCGCACGATCGGGTACGGCGCGAGCGGCAGGAATGGTTCATTCGGGATGACGGTGGTCGGGCTTGGCTTCGGGACTACCGCGATGATTCGCGGCAAGCAGTTCCTCAAGGAAGCGCACGCCTTCATGGAACGCGCGGTAGACACACTGGACGATCTCATCCAGCGGGAGAAGCTGGACTGCGACCGGATCCGTCCCGGCTTTTTGAGGGTGGCAACTGCGCCAGCCTACGTTGTTCGGCTCCATCACGAAGTGGAGCTGATGAAGTCGCTGGGTTTCGGAGGGATCGACTGGATCGACCCGGAGGCGGTCAGGGTCGGGTCAACTCACCGCGTTACATCGGTGCGATGTGGGAGCCGCGCCTGCTGCTGGTGAATCCGGCCAAGCTGGTTCGGGAGGAGAAGCGGCTCGCGCTGAAGCTCGGCGTATCGGTGTACGAGAACACGCCGGTAACGGAGATCACATCACAGCCGATTTTCGAGCTGAAGACGCCGGAGGGAACCGTCAGCGCCCAGAAGCTGGTATTCGCGACCAACGCCTACTCGCACCTCTTCCCGCAACTAAGGCGCAAGCAGATTCCCGCTTTCACCTACATGATCGCAACCGAGCCGCTGACGCCGGCGCAGTTGGAGCCGATCGGCTGGAAGGGCTTCGAGGGGGTGGAGGACGCGCGCAACCTGATTCATTATTACCGCCGCACGCCGGACAACCGCCTGGTGATAGGCGGCGGTCCGGTCGGGCTGACCTACAGGAACAGGCTCGACGCCGACAGCAATCAAGCCGTGTGGGATCATCTTGAGGAGCACATCGGCTTCCTCTTTCCCTCGTTGAAGGGCGTCCGGATCACTCACCGATGGGGCGGGCCGTTCTCGGTCACCTTGGATCTGGTGCCGGCGCTCGGCTATTTGCGAGACGAGCGCGCGGTTTACAGCGTCGGCTGCATTGGCCACGGGGTTTCCCTGACGCATCTGAACGCGCAGGTGCTGCGCGATCTTCTTCTCGGACGCAAAAGCGATCTGCTCGATTGTCCGTTCGTCAACCGCCGCGTTATCCCGTGGCCGCCGGAGCCGCTACGGATTATGGCCGCCGCGGGCGTGAGGGCATACCTGCGGGCGGAGGACTGGGTACATGAGCGACATACAGGTTCCCAAAGCTAGCGCGGCGGCCTGGTCTTGTTCCAAGAAGTCCGCGCCAGTGGCTGGCCAGCCCGTTCATAGGCCGTATTTGGCGATCTTGGCGTATAGCTTCTTGCGCGAGATCTGAAGCAGCTTCGCGGCGGCGACCTTGTTTCCGTCGGTAGCCGTCAGCGCTCGCGCGATGAGATCGCGCTCGGTGTCGGCGAACGAAGCGATGGGAACGCCGGCGGCCGGCTCAGCCGCCAGGGAGGATCGCGAGGCCACGCCAATAGAAACATTAGCGATGCCGCGCGGGAGGTTCTCAAGCCGGATCAGCGGGGAGCGGCCGAAGGTAAACGCCCCCTCGATCGCGTTGGACAACTCGCGAACGTTGCCCGGCCACGAATGCTTGCGCATCGCCTCGAGCGCGTCCGGCTCGATTCCGTCCACGATGACGCGGGGCCGAAGTTTCTCGTTGAAGAGGGCGATGAAGTGCTCGACCAGCGCCAGGACATCGTCCAGCCGTTCACGCAGCGGCGGCACCTCGAGCACGTTGGCTTGCAGTCGGTAGTAGAGATCCTGGCGCAGTTTACCCGAGCGCAGCGCCGCCTCGGGTTCGCAATTGGTTGACGCAATCAAGCGCACGTCAACCGGAACTTCCCGAGTCGAGCCGACCGGCCTCACGCTGCGTTCCTGCAGTGCGCGAAGCAGTTTGCTCTGCGTCTCAGGACTCATCTCGGTGACTTCGTCCAGGAACAGAGTGCCGCCTTCGGCTGCCCGGAACAGCCCCAGATAATCGGCGTTCGCGCCGCTGAACGCGCCGCGCTTGTAGCCGAACAGCTCGCTCTCGATCAGGTCCTTGGGAATCGCCGCGCAATTGAACGCGACGAACGGCGCCGCCGGATTCGCGCCGCACTCGTGAATCGCGCGCGCCACCAGCTCCTTGCCGGATCCGCTCTCGCCGACGATAAGCACAGTGCCGCGGGTTGCACCGGCCGCCTCGATACGATCGTACAGGCGGAGCATGGCTGCGCTCGCCCCGACCAAGCCGTGGAAGACGCGCCGTTCCCGTCTGGCGAGCAGCGCCGCCTGCCGTTCCAGCGCCTGGATACGCGCGCCGGTGGTTGCCGACGCGGATCGGAAGTACGCATCGGCCAGCAGAATCATCCGCACGTGGCTCAGTTTGTCGAAGATGGTGTAGATCTCGAGCTGGCGGCTGAGGGTCCGGAAACACTGAGTAGGCGCTCTCCTCGTAGAGATGCAGCGAGGCCACGATCTCCGCGAAAGGCACGTTCCGCTCGCACAGTAACTCGCCGGTCCGGATCGTATCGATAGCGTAGCGATCCATGTCGCGATCGAGCAGGTGCTGCGTGTTTCTCGAGAATGCATTTCGGAAAATGTCGCGGAATTCATGCTCGCTGAGCGCGCGCTCATCGCCAAAATGCAACGCGTATAGCTGGTACCAATGCTGGATGACCTCGTCCAGCCGGGCGAGAATCAGCTCCAGGATCGGCCGCAGCGCCTCGAGCTCCTCGTCCCACAGCAGGTGATAGTGGCGCGGACCGCTCCGGGTCGGCCGAGGCGCGACCGGATCGGCTTCTGGCGCGGCGGCCCTATTTCGCGCCGGTTCTGTTGGAGTCATTTGACTTCTGCTTGTGTACCTTACCGAGGCATCGCGTCAAGATGCAAAGGGCCCTCGTCCGCTGCCATCGCCGTGGCACCGCGAGTGGGCGCGCAACGAACTTTTCAGGCACCCAAACGTGCGACTGGTCGTGCGACTGGTCGTGCTCGACGATGAGGCCGTAAGTGAAAGTGACCGACCCTCCGTGCTCGCACAGCTTCGAACCAACCCTCGACGTGGTAGATGAAGTGGCAAGCCTGATATCAGGTCGTCATTTGGGTCCGGACACCTGATCGCGGCGCGAAGAACGCTCGTGGCGCGCGTAGAGCAGGAAGGCCGCGACGATCAGGAAGGGCATCGCGGTCAGCAGCACGGTGCTCAGATAGAAGCCCTGCAAGGTTCCCTGGTTCGAGGCGGCAAAGCACGCGGCGCATCCGAGCGCCGGCGCCGCGCGCCAGGTCACGGCAGCCGCCAAGATCGCAAGCAATCGCGCGGCACTGCTTCGGTTTATGGCGGCTATCACGGCGCGCCTGTCATTTTCGGTAGACAATGTCAGGTATCAGGACCAGCGCGAGCGCCAGCGCCAGAAGCGCGGGGATTGCCGCCAGAGCGTACACCAGCAGGCGCTCCGACTTGAGGTGCATGTAATCACGCAGCACGAGCGTCGCCTTGATGCCGGCGATCGCGAAAATCAGCCCAAGGGCCGTCAGGCGGGAATCGGCAGCGAAAACACCAGCATGCCCGCGCCGAGCAGCACGACGAGCCAGACCCAGATCACCACGTAGCCGCGATCGGAAGTTTCCGCACTGCTGGTCATCGGCCCATCCTCTCTGGTTTTTGCATCATGCGAGGTAGAGGAGCGGAAAGAGGAAGATCCAGACCACATCGACGAAGTGCCAGTACAGTCCGGCGAACTCGATTCGCGCCTCATGGTGGCCTGAGAACAACGTGCCGCGCCTGGCGGAGACGGCGAGCACCGAGTTGAGCACGATCCCGCCGGTCACGTGCAATCCGTGAAGGCCGGTCATCATGAAATAGAAGGACCAGAACATCCCCGACGAAGGCGTGAAGCCGTCGGCGATCTCTCGTGAATACTCAACCGACTTGACTCCGAGAAACAGGAGTCCGAGCAGCACCGTCGCGAGGAGGAAGTTTGCGGCCCGGCGCTCGCGATTGGCGCGCGCGGCGCTCAGCGCGAGAATCATGGTCATACTGCTCGTCACCAGGACCAGCGTATTGATAGCGCCCAAGCGCCAATTCACGTGCGCCGCCTGATCCGCCCATCCGCCGCCAGCGATCCGGAACAGCGAGTAGCAACCAATCAGCCCGCCGAAAACCATGATCTCGGAGGCCAGAAACCACCAGACGCCGAGCTTTCCCGACTCCAGCGCCGGCGCCTCGAGTGCCGAAATCCCGGCGATGCTGTGTGTAGTGCTCATCCCATCCAGCCGATCACGCGCGCAGAGCCAGCGCCTCAGTCCGCGAGCAGCGCCGGCTCGGCCTCCTTCGCTTCCGTCTGCGGTATCCAGTCACGGGCAGCGCCCGGCACGCTGTAATCGTAGGGATCGCGATAGACCGCCGGCAGCCGCCTGAAATTCTCGTGCGGCGGCGGAGAATCGGTGGCCCACTCCAGCGTGTTGGCCCGCCACGGGTTGGCCGGAGCTCGCCTGCCGCGCATCATGCTCCAGCCGAAGTTCAGCGCGAACGGCAACTGGCCAAGCAACAGCCCGATGGTCGCGATCGTCGCGATTACGTGCAGGTACTGAAAGGGTTTCAGGAATTCGTAGGTGCTCATCTCGTAGAGTCGGCGCGGATTTCCCTGCAACCCGGTGACGAACAGCGGAATGAAGATCGCGTTGAAGCCCACGAAGGTGAAGGCAAAATGGACGCGCCCCAGCGCCTCGTTCATCATCCGGCCGAACATCTTGGGGAACCAGAAGTACACGCCGGCGAAACCCCCGAAGAATACCACGGGGAAAAGTGTGTAATGAAAATGAGCGACCACGAAGTAGGTCCCGTGCAGAAAGATGTCGGTGGTGGCGGAACCCAGGAAGATGCCGGTCACGCCACCGATTATGAAGGTGGCCAGCCCGCCCAGCGCGAACAGCATCGGGGTGGTGAACTCGATTACGCCGGCCCACACCGTCGCGATCATCGAGAACACCATGATCGCGAACGGCACCGAAATTAGAATCGTCGTCACGCTGAAGGGCGTCGCCAGCCGAGGGTCCATCCCGCTGACGAACATGTGATGGGCCCAGACGACGAAGCTGAGCGCGCCAGCCGCGATCGTCGACCATACTATCGTGCGGTAGCCGAACACCGGCTTGCGCGAGAAAACCGGCAGGACCTCGAGCATGATCCCGAAGCCGGGCAGCGCGACGACGTACACCTCGGGGTGGCCGAAGAACCAGAACAGATGCTCCCACAGCAGCGGGTCGCCGCCGCGCTCGGGGGCGAAAAACGCGGTGCCGAGGGTGCGATCCATCAACAGCATTACGGCGCCCGCCACTAGCGGCCCGACCGAGAGCAGGAACACCACCGCCGCAGTCATCTCCATCCAGACCAGCAGCGGCAGCCGCCAGAGCGTCATGCCGCGCACGCGGAGGTTGAGCGCGGTCACAAGAAAGTTAATTCCGCCCATCAGGAAGGAAGCGAATTCGAGCGCGACCGCGATAAGCCATAGGTTCTGGCCCCATCCCACGCCGGTGTAAACGGGATTGTCGGAGAGCGGCGCGTAACTGGTCCATCCGGCGGCGGCGGCCCCGCCCGGCATCAGCATTGAGGCGACGAGCACCGCGGAGGCGGTCGCCAGGGTCCAGAACGAAATCATGTTCAGGCGCGGGAATGCCATGTCATTCGCGCCGATCATCAGCGGGATCAGGAAGTTGCCGAATGCGCCGAGCAGAAACGGCATCGCGACGAAAAAGATCATCACCGTGCCGTGCATCGTGATGATCGCGTTGTAGTTATCGGGTCCGATCGGACCCCATCCCGGGATATTGGTCTCCGGCCACGCGAGTTGCCAGCGGATGAGGTAGGCTGTGAACCCGCCGACTATCGACATGATCAGGCTGAGCGTCAGATATTGCTTCGCGATTCTCTTGTGATCGGTCGAGAAGATGTAGCGCCGCAGCAGGCCGGACGGCTGATGCTGATTCATGACTCTGTGACGTTCATGGCGGCCGGTCTCTCAACGCGGCGCGGCGGCGGAAGCGGCCGGGGTTTTTGCCAGCCAGGTCGCGGCGACCCAGGCCGCGTAATCGCTGGCGCTCTCCACGATCACCGTCCCGCGCATCGTGTAGTGTCCGAAGCCGCACAGCTCCGTGCAGGCTATCTCGTAAGTGCCGGTGCGAGTTGCCTCGAACCATCCGCGGATTACGCGCCCGGGCACAGCGTCCTGCTTGAGGCGTAGCGCCGGGACGAACAGGCTATGGACTACGTCCTGCGACCGAAGCTCAAATCTCACGACCTTGCCCACTGGAACGCGCAGATCATTGTTGACCGCGAAATCGTCGGCGGTGCCGAACTTGCCGTCCGGTCCGGGATAAGTGAAACCCCAGTTGAACTGCTTGGCGCTGATCCGAATGTTCAGGTCGCTGGCGGGCAAGTCGAGCTTTACCTGCCGCCAGACTGCCGCGCCGGCGTGATCGATCGCCAGATCCAGGAACAGCACGATGAGCGCGGGAACAAAAACCCACGCAGCCTCGCGTGCGCGCTCGCCGCGCAGGAAGCGCGCGCGGCCACCCGACCGCGCGCGATAGCGGATCAGCGCGTACGCCAGAACGCCCTGCGCCAGTACGAACCAGAATCCGACGATCCAGAAGATCAGCCAGAAAACATGATCGACGCCACCGCCAAATGTGGAGACATCAATGGGTAGCAGGCTCTGAATCACTCCGGCAATTCCACTTTCCCTCGACCGGCCTCACCGGGTCCGGCTTGCGGCAATGGGTGCAGCCCTACGCAGCTATCGTGCCAGAGAAGAGCTCTCAAAAACTCCTGCTAATCAGTATTTTGGTCATCCGCACCAGCGGAATGGTCTGTCGCTTTCTGTTTCCAAAGGAAACGATTGCCGCCGAAGGAGACATTACTGTCGCGCGAATCGACGATGGCATGGGTGATGCTGATGTCTTTGATTGTCAGTGCAGAAACCCCGATGGACCTCGTTATCGTAGCTGGTTCCGGAAACCCGTCGCTCGCCGAGTCAGTGGCCGAAAGGCTCGGAACCGGGGTCTGCATCTCCGTTCTGAACCGCTTTCCAGATACGGAGCTACATGCCGAGATCCATGGGAGCGTGCGCGGCTGCGACGTCTACCTGGTTCAGCCGACGGGTCCTCCAGTTGACGGCCATTTGATGGAACTGCTCTTCCTCGCCGACGCTTGCCGGCGAGCGGGTGCGGCTCGTCTTACCAGCGTAGTTCCATACTTCGGATACGCCCGACAGGATCGCCGGGCCAGAGGCAGAGAAGCCGTGGGTGGCCGGTTGGCTGCGGATCTGGTGGGAATTGCCGGCTTCGAGCGAATCGTAGCGATCGATCTCCATACGGTTTCACTCGAAGGATTCTTTCGCGTGCCGGTGGAGCATCTGAGTGCCGTGTCCCTTCTTGCAAATGCGATCTGGGAATTGGTCACCGACAAGAGCGTGATCGTCGCCCCGGACCTGGGCGCCGTCAAACTCGCCGAACGCTATGGGGAACTCCTGCACCGGCCCATCGCAATAGCCCACAAGACCCGTCTCAGCGGCGAAGAAGTCAAAGTGCACGGCATCGTGGGCGAGGTTGCCGGACGAATGCCCATGATTGTCGATGACATGATATCAACCGGCGGCACCATCGAGGCCGCGGCGAAGGCGCTGGTCGCCGGCGGATGCATCCCTGAAATTACCGTAGTGGCAACCCATGCACTGTTGGTGGGTTCGGCGGTCAGACGGCTTGCGGCTCTACCCTTGAAGCGAATCGTTGTGACCGACAGCCTTCCGACACCCAACCACGGCTCGCTGCCGCTTGAAGTCGTTAGCCTCGCTCCGATGCTCGCCGAGGTGATAGCACGGATGAACGCTGGCGGGTCCATCGCCGATCTTGTCAGTCACAGATAGTGTCACCTGCCAGGACCCAGCCATTAGCGAGCGGGTGGCTTCCCGGCCGCCAGCCGCCCGCCCTGATGTCGGCTGTGCCTCCTGATGCCGCGACGGCCAGCTGGCGCGGTGCGCGCGGCTCGCAGACGGATGCGAGTGTCTCGGACACTCCTTCTCCGGTGACCTCGGCGCGCCTGCCGGCGGACGCCTCACGCTGAGCCTCGCGCGCAACATCGTTGAGCGAGAGTATCCCGACCAGGCGTTCGTTCTGATCGAGGACCGGGAGCCGTCTCACCCGATTATCGCGCATCAACGCCTCGGCCTGAGTAATCCCGTCGTTGGCATGACATGCGATCACCTTCTGCGCCATGGCTGTGCTGACCGGGATCGCCCAGAGGGGCTTGCCCTGGGTGTATGCGGCCATCGCAATGTCGCGGTCGGTGACTACGCCAATGATTTTGCCGTCGCCGTTGGCAGCGATCACGGGGACACAACCGCAATCGGAGTCCCACATCAACTGCGCGGCGCGGTTCAGGGTGTCAGTTTGAGTACAGACTTTCACATCGCGTGTCATCAGTTGCTCGATTCTCACTTGATATCCCTCCTCGGTAGACGGCCTACCCGATGCTGTAATGCAAGCTCTGCGCGGCGGTCCTCTCAGGCCGCTTGAGCGTTCCTCTCGAGGTTCGCCTTGGGGATCCTCGAGCTGGATCTTCACTTCCTTCGGCCCGGCTTCTTTGGGCATCGGCGCGCTGATCTCGAGCACGCCGTTGTGGTAGGTGGCTTTCAGATCTTCGGCCTTTACTCCCTCGGGCAGTGTGATCGAGCGCTCGAAGGAACCGTAACGGATTTCGCGGCGGAAGAAGTCGGCTTTCTTCGACTCAAGCTTCTTCTCCCGCGAACCCTTGATCGTCAGCACATCGCCGACGACCCTGATGTCCAAGTTATTCGGATCGATGCCGGGAAGGTCGGCACGAACGACGAAGTTGCCACCCTCGACGAACGACTCGAGCGCAGGCCGCGCCGATCTCAACTCCCGCCGGAAGAAGTCCCGGTCAAAGGGGAAGCGGCGGAACCAGTCACTCTCCAGGCCAAATCTTTCGAGCAGGTCGTCGAACTCGCCTCGAAACCGATCCAGCTCTCTCGATGATCTCAGCCTGTTCAGAAGTCCCATTGTCGTTCTCTTCCTCCCTCCAATTGATTTTTGGCCGCCTAGGTTTGAGGATGTGCCTCGGCGGGTTGTTCCGTGCCTAGAATCTCACGCACTTCGTCGTCGGTAACCTGGTGGAAATCGCGATAGAACTGGCCGACCGCGAAGAAGTCTTCGGGCGTCTCGAGACAGACAATTTCGTCGGCTTCGCTGCGCAGCGCCTCGATGGTCTCCGGAGGCGCGACCGGGACAGCTAGAATGAGCCGCGCCGGCTTCTGGCGGCGCACGCCGCGCAGAGCAGCCCGTACCGAAGAACCGGTGGCAATTCCGTCATCGACCACAATCACGGTCTTGCCGGCCAGCGGAATCCTGGCGCGGCCACCGCGATACGCTGCTTCGCGGCGTTTTGCTTCCTTCAACTGGCGGGCGACTTCCGTGTCAATATATTCATCCGAGATCCCGAGGCTCCCGATGATCCCCTGGTTGAAGATCGTGCGCGGATGGTCGCCGTCAACGACCGCGCCGATTCCAAGCTCCGCCTGACCCGGCGCTCCGAGTTTTCTCACCACGATCACATCGAGCGGAGCGCGCAAGGCGTCGGCAACCTCCTTGGCGACCGGCAGCCCGCCGCGCGGAATGCCGAGCACGACCAGCCCGGATCCCGCATGAGACATCAGGCGTCGCGCGAGCATCCGGCCAGCCTGTTCGCGGGTCGAATAGACGATCGGATTCTCATTTGCAGGATCGGCGGCCTCTCGCGTCGCCCGATGGCGGTTGAACCAGTCAGCGGCGAGCCTTGCGACATACTCCAAGGGCGCCGGGTTCCTCAAACAGATGCGTCGCGCCCGGCACGATCTTCAGCGACTTTTCGCATCGTAAAACGCGATACGCTTTCTCATTGAGTTCGATTACTCCGTAGTCATTGCCACCAACAATAAGCAGCGTCGGCGCGTTGACATCGGCGAGATGACGAATCGCGAGATCGGGCCGGCCTCCGCGCGAGACGACGGCCGAAATCGTTTGATCCTGAGCCGCAGCGACCAGCGCGGCAGCGGCGCCCGTGCTCGCCCCGAAGTATCCAAGCGAATAGTTCATGGTCTCGCCGCTGCCCCTCAGCCAGCGGGTTGCGTCCGCGAGACGATGCGCGAGAAAATCGATATCGAAGACATTTTCGCGCTCAACAGCCTCGTCTTCCGTGAGAAGATCAAACAGCAGCGTACCGATTCCTTTCCTACGCAACGCCTCGGCAACGAATTGATTGCGTGGGCTCTGGCGGCTGCTCCCGCTGCCGTGGGCGAACAGGACGACCTCGACCGCGTCGCGTGGAATCACCAACTCACCTTCCAGCCGGACGGAGTCGGAAGGTATCGAAACTTGTTGCGTCAATGATTTCGCCATCCTCGTGTTGTTCCGGGGTGCATGAGGCGTGCCGCCCGATCCGCGCTCAGGAAACGATCGCTCGCCAATGATTCCCGCGCCAATGCGATCCGATCATCTGCTCGATGACGCTAACGGAAGCAGCCAAGCTGGCTCCTATCGAGCCAATATCATCACTTCGGCTTCGGGAAGACTTTCCGTTGCCAATAGCCCTGCGACTTCAGATGGCGAACTATGTCGTTTCAATTTTGCTGCTTCCTTTGGATACAAACTCCAGCCTGATTCTAATAGAAGTCCGATTTTCGTCTGCGAATCCGGCGACGATGGCTCAAAATCGCGGCATGATATTCGCTCCACTTCGAAATACGGCAAGCGAAAGCGCCGTTTTCTCTAATGAGTTCCTGGAAACTTATAGCGCCCCTGGCCATCATCGCCGTGATCGGTTCGGGCACGGCATGGTGGTCGTTTCGCGGGTCTGCTCCTGACGGTCTGGTCTTCGCCAACGGGCGAATCGAAGGCGATGCCGTCGTCATCGCCACACGGGTCTCAGGACGGCTGGCGTTGCTCAACGTCAGAGAAGGTGACGGCGTCGAGCGGGGCCAGGAGATCGGCGAAATCGACTCCAGGCAATTGAAGGCGCACCTCAATGAGGCTGCGGCCGTCAAGGCCGCGCGCATGGGTTCGCTTGCCGCGGCAGAGGCGGTCGTCGTCGCTGCCGAAGACCAGCTTCACAAGGCCGAGGCCGATCGCGCCGCCGCCAAAGCCCAGTGCGTGAAGGCCGTGCTCGACGCGAATCGAGGCATCGAGCTTTTCAAAAAGAACGTCATCCCGAAGTCCCAACTCGACGAGTACGTCGCTGCGCGCGACGTTGCGGTCGCCAACCTCAAGGCTGCTGAAGAGCAGGTGACCACCGCGCGAAGCGGAGTCGCAGCCGCCGATGCCGGAGCGGCGTCGGAGAGGGACCAGGTGGCGGCCGCGCAGGCCGCGCTCGATGCCGCCGGGGTCGATCTGGACGACGCCCGGGTGTCATCGCCGATCGACGGCGTCGTTACCACCAAGGTCGCCGAGGAAGGCGAGGTGCTGCAGCCGGGTTCGCCGATCGTCGTCGTGGTTGATTTGCAAAAGCTCTACATGAAGGCCTTCGTTCCGGAACCTGACATCGGGCGCCTGAAGCTCGGCGACCAGGCGCGCATCTATGTTGACGCCTACCCCGAGCGCGCCTTCATCGCCACGGTCCGTGAGATCGCCTCACGCTCCGAGTTCACTCCCAAGGAAGTCCAGACCCGCGACGAGCGCGTCAAACAGGTTATCGCCGTCAAGCTCTACCTGGATTCGAATCCGCAGCAGATGCTGGTCCCCGGGATGCCGGCCGACGCGGTGGTGCGCACCAAACCGGAGGCGCGATGGCTCCGTCCGTGATTCCGCAGACGCCTGTCGCCGCCTCCTTCGCCGGCGGGCGATTGGCGGTTTGCGCCCGCGGCGTAGCCAGACATTTCGGCAATGCCGTCGCTCTCGCAGGAATCGATCTCGAAGTCGCGCGCGGTGAATTCTTCGGTGTAATCGGCCCCGACGGCGTGGGCAAGTCGAGCCTGCTCAAGGCGATCGCAGGCTTAATCCGCGCCGACGGCGAGCTTGAGGTATTCGAAAACGATATGCGCCTGGAGGCGAGCGCCGAGAGAGCCAAGGCCCGCATCGGGTTCATGCCGCAGGGACTCGGCCTGAATCTCTATCCCGAACTCAGCATCGACGAAAACCTCGACTACCTGGCCGAGTTGCGGCAATTGCCAGCCGGCGTGCGCGCGGAGTCGAAGGAGCGCCTGCTGGCGATGACCCATCTGGAGCCGTTTCGCGGCCGGGCTGCAGGCAAACTGTCCGGCGGGATGAAGCAAAAGCTGGCACTCTGCGGCGCATTGATCGGAGAGCCCGAGCTGCTGGTTCTCGACGAGCCGACGACCGGCGTCGATCCGGTCTCGCGCCGCGACTTCTGGGACATTCTCACCGATCTCGTCATCGGGCGCCGGCTGACCGCGATCGTCGCGACCTCGTATCTCGACGAGGCCGAGCGCTTCGAGCGCGTGGCCTTCATGTTCGGCGGCCGCATCATCTCGATCGGTACGCCGGATCAAATGCGTTCGTCGGTCGAAGTGCGGGTGCGCGAGTTCGTTCCGCACGACATCAAGGCCGCGATGAAGGCGCTCGACGCGGCAGGCGTCCACTTCCACCGCAACGGACTCCGTCTGCGTGTCGCGCTGCGCCCGGGCCAGCAAAGCATCGTCGAGGACTCGCGGGACCGCATCGTGCCCGAAGTGCCGCCCGAGGATCCGGCCGCCGCACTCGACGACATCTTTGCCGCGCGCGTGGCAGGCGAGCGCGGGCCCGCGCCTCCCTATCTGCCTTTTCCGTCGACGGCTCCAGGCCGGTCTGGCGGTGCCGCGCCGGTCGAGGTCGTTTCACTGACGCGCCGCTTCGATTCATTCACCGCCGTCGACGCGGTCAGCTTCGCACTCGAACGTGGCGAGATTTTCGGTCTGCTCGGCCCCAACGGCAGCGGTAAGACCACGATCATCAAAATGATCTGCGGCCTGCTGCGCCCGTCGGCCGGCCGCGCCCGCGTTATGGGATTCGACGTGAGCGACGCGAATCCCGCGATACGCCGGCATCTCGGTTACATGTCCCAGATCTTCTCCCTCTACCGCGAACTGTCCGTGATGGAAAATTTGAGCCTGTACGCTGCGATGTACGGCGTGACCGGCGCCGATCGCCGCGGGCGCATCGAATGGGTGCTCGAACAGGCCGGCCTTCGCGGACGCGAACGCGAGCGGGCCGGACGACTGCCGGTCGGTGAACGCCAGCGCCTCGCCTTGGGGTGCGCGATCCTGCACGGCCCCGGCATTGTGTTTCTCGACGAGCCGACCTCCGGCGTCGATCCGGTCGCGCGCGATCTGTTCTGGCGCATCATCCGCGATCTCTCCGCCGCACAGCGCGTCACGATCCTGGTCTCCACCCATTATCTGGCCGAAGCCGAGAATTGCGATCGGATCGCGCTGCTCCACGCCGGGCGCCTGATCGCGGTCGAACTCGCCGCTCAGGATTCGCGAGCAAGCCGCCGCTCGGCGCGGCGTGCTGCTGGTGATAAGCGTCGAGCGCCATCGCGAGGCGCTCGCGACGCTACGCGCCGCCGGCTTCGGCGCGACGCTCTTCGGCCGCGACCTCCACGTGATCGCGCCCGATCCTGCCGCGGCATCCGATGCGATCGCGGCCAGTCTGGCCGCCGCCGGACTGCGGGCGCGAATCCGCGAAGTCACCCTCACCCTCGAAGACGCCTTCATCGAGCTGACGCAGGCGGCGCGCGATGCGTCGGAGGCTGCATGACGCTTCGGCGCGTTTTCGCGATTGCCGGATGCGAAACGCGCCAGCTCAGGCGCGATCCGATGATCAGCGTGCGCGCGCTCGGCGTGCCATTGGTGTTGTTCCTGCTGTTCGGCTATGGATTGTCGCTCGACGTCGAGCATATCCCGTTCGCCGTCGTCGATTGCGACCGGAGCGCCTTCAGCCGCGAGTACATTTACGCCTTTGCGGGAAACCCGACCTTTAGTCTGCGCGCCGAAGCCGCGGACACCAGGGTGCTGTCGGCGATGCTCCGGCGCGGGGAGATCCGGCTCGGGATGGTAATCCCGCCGCAGTTCCAGCACACCCTATACAAGGGGCGCCCCGAAAGCGTTCAGTTCATGGTCGACGGCGTCTATTCGTATCGCGCTGAGGTGACCCGCGCCTACGCGCTGGCAGTCTCCGCTCACGTATCTTCCGAAATCTTCCGCACGCTGATGATCGAGAGGACCGGCCACGCCCCCAATCTCGACCCGCTCGACATCGAGACACGCTATCTCTACAACGAGTCACTGCGCGCCACCAATGCGATCGTGCCCGGCCTGCTGCCGGTGATCCTGATGATGTCGCCGGCGGTGATGGTGGCGGTCGCGATCGTGCGCGAGAAGGAACTCGGCTCGATCTTCAATTTTCTAAGCTCACCGGCGACCCGCACCGAGTTCGTGCTCGGCAAGCTGATTCCCTACGCCGCAATCGGGTTCGGCGACGCGCTGATTCTCGGCGCGCTGACGGTCGTGCTGTTCGGAGTGCCGTTCAAGGGCGGCGTCCTGATCTACTGCCTCGGCGCCGCGCTATACGTCATCGCGACGGCCGCGATGGGCCTGCTGTTCTCCTCCTTCGCCAAAAGCCAGTTCGGCGCGATCGTGGTGGCGATGATCGCGACCATGGTGCCCTCGTTCCTGTACTCGGGCCTGCTCATCCCGATTCACAACATGAGCCTCGACGGACGCATCGCCGCGCACCTGTTTCCCGCGATGTTCTTCAACCACATCGTGATCGGCGCCTATCTCAAGGCGCTGCCGTTGCCTGCGATGCTCCCCGATCTCGGCGCGATCGCGATCTTCATCGTGGTGTACCTTGGCGGCGGAATCGCGCTGACGCGGAGGCGCGAAGCATGAGAGCCCGGCGCCTGTATGCGTTGATCGTCAAGGAGATCATCGAGCTGAGCCGCGACAGCGTGCTCGTCATCTTCCTCATCTACGCGTTCACCGGAGACATCCTGGTCGCCGCCAAAGGCGTCCGCCTCGACCTGCGCAACGCCGGCATCAGCGCCCTCAATCAGGACCACGGCCCAATCGGCCGGGAATTGATCGCGGAATTCGCGCCGCCCTACTTCCGGATTCACAGCGAGACCAGCGAGGACGCGATCATGCGCAGGCTCGATGCCGGGCAGGACGTCGCCGCTATCGTCATTCCTCCGAAATTCGACGCGCGCATCGCCCGCGACGACGCGCCGTCGGTGCAGCTTCTGCTCGACGGCTCCAGCGCAACCCAGGCATCGCTGGCCGAGGGGTATGCGCGCGAAATCGGCGTCCGCGTCGCTGAGAAAACCGCGATCGAACGGCTTCGGATGCCGCCTGGCGCGGGGAAGACCCTCCCGATCGTCGGCTCGGAACTCAGGGTCGACTTCAATCCCAATCGCAACGAGGAATGGTTCCAAGGCTTGCAGGAGATGCTGATGATGATCTCGCTGCTCGCGATCGCCTTGCCGGCCGCGGCCCTGATTCGCGAGCGCGAGCACGGCACCATCGAGCTGCTCGCTGATCTCGCCGGTCGCACCCTGGGAGATCCTGCTTGCCAAGACGCTCGCGAGTTCGCTGACATTGGTGGCCTGCACTGCGGTGGCGGTCTTCGGCCTCGTCATCCCGCTGTTGCACGTGCCGGTCCGCGGCAGCCTTGCGCTGTTCTTCGCGAGTACGGCGTTGTTCGTCTTCACGATGTCCGGCCTCGGGCTGCTGGTCGCCTCGCTATGCCGCACGATGCCGCAGGTTGCGATGATCTCAATTCTGCTGGCCGGCCCTATCCTCTTCCTTTCCGGCGCATGGACACCGCCTGAGGCGATGCCAGCCTGGTTCGCCGAAATGACGGTGCTGTCGCCGTTGCGATGGTTCAATGACATCGCCTTCGGGATCTTTCTGCGCGGCGCCACAGCCGGCGACTTGCTGCTTCCGATCACGGTGATGACGACGCTCGGCGGAATCTTCTTCGTATGGGGAATGCTCCGTTTGGGCTCGCATCTTGAATGAACTTTCTCATCGGCTTCGAGCAGTTCCCAAACGGTCCAAATATTTCGCGGAGGATGTATCCAAAGGCGACATCATCAAATCGCCCCTAACATTTACCATTCGGCATGCATGTTGCTGCTTCTTTCAGCAGATGGGCTTGACCGAAATACGCATCGATGGGCGTGGCGGGCAGGGCAATATTGTGGCCGCCTATATGCTCGCCCAGGCCGCTTTCAGCGCGGGTCTCTTTGCGCAGGCGTTTCCGAGCTTCGGTCCGGAGCGGCGCGGCGCGCCGGTGGCCGCGTTTGTCCGGCTGAGCGACTCGCCGATTCGCCGGCGATGCCAAATCGGCGAACCTCTCTACGTCATTATCCAGGATCAGAGCCTGCTGCACGTGCCCGGGCTTCTCGCAGAGGTGCGTCCCGGCGGCGGGATTCTGATCAATTCATCCAGAAGCCCTGAGCAACTCGGGATATCGAAGACAGCCGCGAACATCGTGACTATTCCGGCGACCGCGCTGGCCGTTCAGTTTCTCGGCGAGCCGATTCCCAACGTGGCGCTGCTGTCCGCATTTCTGACGCTGAGCGGACTCGTCCCGCTCGCCGCTCTGGAAAGGGTGCTTGCCGATCGATCCGAGCGGCGAGGCGCTCGATCGCAATCTTCGGCTGATGCGTGAGGCCGGCGCACGCGTCTGTGCCGCGTCATGGATGGAGAAGCGTGATGCTGCAGCGCAATTGAGGGTTCGGCGGCAATTGCGCAGGCGGTCGCGCTTTGCCGGCCGCAAGTGATCGCGGCCTATCCGATCACGCCGCAGACCCACATCGTCGAAAATCTCGCCCGACTGATCGCCGACGGCGCAGTTGCGATGCGAGCTGGTGAACGTCGAGAGCGAGTTCTCGGCCGCGTCGGTGGTGCTCGGCGCCGCCGCATCGGGCTCGCGCGCATACACCGCGAGTTCCGCGCAGGGAATCCTGCTGATGACCGAAGTGCTGTACAACATCGCCGGCCTCCGGATTCCGCTGGTGCTCACGTGCGCCAATCGCGCGGTAGGTGCGCCGGTCTCGGCGTGGAACGACCAGCAGGACTCGATGGCGATGCGCGACGCGGGATGGGTTCAGCTCTACTGCGCCGACAACCAGGAAGCCGTCGACACCACCGTCCAGGCCTTCCGTATCGCTGAGCGCACCGAGCTTCCGGTGATGGTTTGCGTGGACGGTTACATCCTTACCCACACCCTCGAACCGATCGATCTTCCGACTCAGGAACAGGTGGACGCGTTTCTACCGGGCTATCGCTTCGCGCGCGCCCTCGACCCGCAAAAGCCGATCAGTATCGGCAACCTCGTAACGCCGGACTATTACAGCGAGGCGCGTTACGCGCATCACCGCGCGCTGCTTCGCGCGCAGGATGAAATCCTCGATGCTGACCGGGATTGGCAGAAGATAAGCGGCCACGCCTGCGGGGGGCTGCTGACTGTCGATGGTCCCGAAGATGCGCACCTTGGAATTCTCTCGATCGGCTCGGTGATGGGAACTCTGGCCGACGCGCGCGATCAATTTCCCGAACTCGGTCCGGTGAAACTGATCAAGTTGCGCTCGATGCGTCCCTTTCCGCTCGATGCGCTCAAGAGTGCGTGCGCCGGGCTATCCGAACTGGTCGTGCTCGAGCGCGCGTTGTCGATGGGATGCGGCGGAATAATCGGCGCCGAGGTGCGCGCCGCGCTGTCCGAGATGAGGTCGCCGCCGCGCGTTCACAATCTCGCCGCCGGTCTTGGCGGCAGAAATATGCCGCTGGAGATTCTGCCGAAACTGGTCGAGGCGTCGAAAGCGCCCGACATCGCACGCTTCGCGATCATGGACGTCGATATGTCCAGGGTCGCGGAGGAAGATCGCTGACGCGGTTGAACCGTATGACTTCCGAATTTGACGGCGAAACTATCGCGCAGCTCCATCGCCGGCAGCCTGTGTTCCGCGGGCTCGACGCCGGCCATATGGCGTGCCCCGGATGCGCGCAGGCGCTCGCCGCGCGTTTGGTAACCGAAGCGCTCGGCCCGGACGTGATCATCGCGAACGCGACCGGTTGTCTCGAGGTTTTCACCTCGGCATGGCCGCGCAGCTCGTGGCGGGTGCCGTGGATTCACTCGCTGTTCGAAAACGCCCCCGCAGTTGCTTCCGGAATCGAGGCGGCGCTTAAGGCCCAGGGGCGTCCGACCAAGGTCGCCGCATTCGGCGGCGACGGCGGCACGTTCGATATCGGGCTTCAGGCGCTCTCGGCGATGATGGAGCGCAATCACAACGTGCTCTACGTCTGCTTCGACAACGAGGCATACATGAACACCGGCGTGCATCGCTCCAGCTCGACGCCTCACGCCGCCATGACCATGACCTCGCCGCCGCGGCAAGCTGCGGACGGGCAAGCGACATCTGAAAAAAGACCTGCTCGCCATAATAGGCGCGCACAACATCCCGTACGCGGCGACCGCGACCGTGGCGTATCCGTCGGATCTGCGCGCCAAGGTCAGGCGCGGAATCGAGATCGAAGGCGCGGCGTTCCTGCTGGTCCACTCGCCATGTCCTCTTGGATGGGGCCATGAAGCCGCACTCAGCATCGAGGTCGCCCGGCTCGCCGTACAGACCGGAATTTTCCCTGTCATCGAGATTGAACGCGGCGCTGTCGTGACCGCGATGCACCTGCGACAGGTCCGCCCGGTGGCCGACTATCTGCGCCTCCAGGATCGGTTCCGTCATCTGTTCGGGGACTCGGCGCAGGCGCGCGAGGAACTCGAACATCTGCAGGAGCTTGCTGACTTCAACATCGAGCGATTCGGACTGCTCGGCATGCCCGAGCCTCGCGACAGCGAGGGTGCCGACACCGTCTCACGGGGCGGACTGCACTGGTCTTGAAGGAGCCGCGATGAAGACCCTGACCCGGGGAGCATTCGCCGAAGGCGGCAGTTCGATAAGGTTCAGGACCGGCGACTGGCGCCTGGCACGCCCGATCTATCGCCGCAACGACGCGCCCTGCTCGACCTCATGCCCAGCAGGGGAGAATCCCCGCGGCTATCTCGCAAAAGCCGCCGATGGCGACTTGCGCGGCGCATGGGAAACGCTCGTGTCCGCGAACCCAATGCCGGCGATCACCGGGCGAGTCTGCCACCATCCGTGCGAAGATGGATGCAATCGCGGCAACTTCGATCAGCCAATCGCGATTCACAGCGTGGAACGCCTTCTTGGCGACCGGGCGATCGCCGATGGCTGGAGCTATCCGTCGCGCGCCGGCAAATCCGATGCGATCCCGGTCGCGGTGGTCGGCGCGGGACCGGCGGGCTCTCCGCCGCCTATCACCTCGCGAAGCGCGGATTCGCCGCGACAATGTTCGAAGCCGAGCCCGAGGCCGGCGGATTGCTCCGCAGCGCCCTTCCGCCTTATCGCCTTCCGCGCGCGGTGCTGAACGGCGAACTCGAACGCGTGATCGCAACGGGGATCGTCTTCGAGCCGGGCAAGCGCTTGGGGCGCGACCTCTGCCTGGACGAACTCCGCGCCGACTTCCGCGCGATCTTTCTCGGGCCGGGAACTCAGCGTCCGCGCGAATGGTCGGTGGACAGCATGACGCCGGCCGGTATCCGGAGCGGCCTCGATCTCCTCAAGGAATGGATCTCGATCGGCGCCCTGCCCGCGTACCAGCGCGTCGCGATAATCGGAGGCGGCAATACCGCGATCGATCTCGCCCGAGTGCTCAAGTTCGGCGGAGTCGCGGAAGTCCACGTGATAACTTTCCAGCTCCTTCCCGGCACCGGCGTCAGCCACAAGGACGCCATGTCCGCGACGCCCCGTGAAATCCGCCAGGCGATCGAAGAAGGCGTCAAGATTCACGATCGCCGCGGCGTTCGCCGGCTCATCGTGCGTGGCGACGCGATCGTTGGGGTAGAGATGGTCCGCATGCGTGAGATCGAGACCGCCGGCGATCGGCGCGAGCTGCTTCCCTTTGAAGGAACCGAGATTGTCCTCAAGGTTGACCATGTTATCCCTGCGATCGGACAGGAGATCGATCCGGGCGGCTTGGAGGGCCTGCTCGGCAGGCATCAACTTTTCGAACCGGATCGCCTGGGCCAGCTCGTCGGCCATCCGGGAGTATTCGTCGGCGGCGATGCGCGCACAGCCGGCGGAACCGTGAGCGGTGCGATCGGCGACGGAAGACGCGCAGCGATCGCGATCGAACACTACCTGGAGGGTCTCGCGCAGCCGACTCCGGAATCGAAGTCTCCGATCGCGTTCACCGCGTTGAACGTCAACTATTTCGATCATGCGCCCAGACCTGAGGCATCGATCGTTGAGGCTGCCGGCCGCAACGCAGAGCGCGAGATCGAGCGGACGATTTCACCTGAGCAACTGCAGGGCGAAGCGCGGCGATGCTTCTCCTGCGGCGAGTGCATGGCGTGCGACAACTGCTGGACGCTATGCCCTGATAGTTCGGTGCTCAAGGTTGACGGCGTCGCGGACGGCGAATGGCGCTACGTATTCGACTATGACCACTGCAAGGGTTGCGGCATCTGCGCACGCGAATGCCCGGTCGGATGCATCGGCATGGTCGACGAAGCGTAGCGCCGAATCGTTCGCATGCCACGCCAATGGCCATCGCCACGGTTAGGAGCAAATGAGATCGGGCCGACCTCGGATCGCGCGGCTGATGAGAGAGTGCGACCAACCGCCGATGATGCGGCACGGAAAAGCTAACGGCAAGCTCGACAGGCAGAGCTAACTAAAGGTCGGCGAGCAACGCCGCATCCAGACGCGGGCCGTTCAGGTAGATTAGCCTGCCCTCGTCGGGGCGGCGCTCGCGGAGCCATCGCACGACCAGCGCCATCGATTCCAGCTCGTCGCGCGCGACCGGCTTTTGCCGATAGCGATCGTAGTTCTGCGCGATGAATGTCGCGATTTCTCCGCCGGCATCGGGCGAATCGAGTTCCCGCGACAGCGCCAGCCGTCCGCTAAGCACGATGTGCGCGACGCGCACGTCGTGCTCAGCGGCGGCAGTCGCCGCCACGTCCGCGACCTCATGCGCATCCACCGGATTGGACGAGTGGCACGGGCTTAAGCCTGTGCCCACTTTCCCATCCGGCGGCGGCGCGCCCGTCACGATCACCAGGTTGTTCTCCGTCACGATCCGGCTTAGCCGGCTCGCTCGCTCGGACAACGTAGCGAGCGCCTGGAGGTCGCGATGCGCCCGCGCGGCCTCCTCGAAGCGCATCGCAGCCGCCGCCTGATCGCGCGCCCCGGCGAGCGTGCCCATCAACGGCCCGCTGCGCCCCCCCAGAAACTCCAGACCGCGCCGCACGCGCGCGCCGTAGTCGTCCCGGTCCACGCTCGTATCGCACGGCCGCGCGCAATGGCCCATCTGGCCGTACACGCACGGCGAGAAATCCGGGTCGGGATGAAGCTGCCCCGTGCAGGTGCGCAGCCCCAGAAGCCGCGAGAGCGCGCGGACGGCCTGGTCGAGGCTGCGGCGTCCGATAAACGGTCCCAACTGCACGACGCCGCGGCGCGGGCTCAGCCGGGTCGATACGACCATCCGCGGGAATGCGTCGGCCAGGTCGAGCCTCAGGAAGTAAGAGCGCGCCGCGCCCTTGAGCATCCGGTTGTACGGCGGCTTGAGCTCCCGAATCAGCCGCGCCTCGAGCATCGCCGCTTCGAGCGACGATCGCGTAAGCCGCGTTTCGATCGCCCAGACGTGTCCGATCAGCTCCGCCGTCTTCGCGTTCAGTCCCAGGCCGCCATTGAAGTACGACGACACCCGATCGCGCAGCCGCCTGGCCTTGCCGATATACAGAATGTCGCCGCGCGCGTTGCGCATCAGATATACGCCCGGCGCCTGCGTAATCGCGGCGATTTCCTCGGGCGGGACGTGGCGTTCGATTCGCCGTCCCGCGGCGCCGCGATGCTGATGGTCGAGCAGCAGGTCGAGCCGCGTGATTCCGGACTGCCGCGCGATATCGATCAGGATCGCGAGCAGCTCCGAGGCCATCCGCGCGTCGCCGAGCCCGCGATGGCGTCCCTCGGTGGAAAGGCCGAAATGCTCCGCCAGCGCGTCGAGGCGCCGGCGTTTCACGGAGGGCAGGAAACGGCGCGCCAGCCGGATCGTACATAGTGTAGGATTTCTGAGCCCGATGCCGAAAATGCGACGAAACTCGAAGTCCAGGAAGGCAAAGTCGAACTGCGCGTTGTGCGCAACCATCACGGCGTCGCTCAGGAAGTCGCGGAACGCGGGCAGCACCGCCTCGATCGGCGGCGCGTCGCGCACCATCTCGTTGGTGATCGAGGTGAGCGTGGTGACGAAGCGCGGGATCCTCGTCAGCGGCCGCACCAGAGTCTGGAAGGTACCGGCGACTCGCCCAGCCTCGATTCGGTACGCGCCGATCTCGGTAATCGCGCCCGGCCCGGGACGCCCGCCGGTAGTTTCGAGATCGACGACCACGTAGCGCGCCTCTTCGAGCGGAATCCGGAGGCGCTCGTTCTGCGTGATCGACCAGAGACCGCTCTGGGCGTCGAAGATGAAGTTCGGATCGTCGCCGAGTATCCGGCGAATCAGGCGCGGGCCAAGCTCGGGATCGGAGCCGGAGCCGCTGAACAGCAGACCGACGAGTTCATCCGCCAGAGCTCCACCCGGCCGCGCCTCGAGGAACGCGAACAGCTTCTCCTTGACCGAAGCGTGCGAACGAGAAACAAAATCGCGTAGACTTTCTGCCGCTGCCGCTGCCACCGCCACTTCCTTTCGTCTTCCGTTCGCTTTATCAGAATGAGGGCGCAAAGCCAATGCGCGGCGCCCGAACTGGCGCTCACGGGCGGCGCGGTCTAAGATCGAAGCCGCGGGGAAATAGGTGACAAGGATGGAACGAATCGAGCTTACTCGCGACGTTGAAGCGGTCCAGATTCCGGCGGGTATCAAGACGACGCTGGAAAAGGGATGCGAGGTTTTCGTCACGCAGTCGCTGGGCGGGACTTACACCGTGCAGGTTCCCTCCTACGGCGGGCTTTACAGGATCGCCGGCAGGGACGCCGACTCGATCGGCAAGTCGCCCGACGAGGCTCCAGCCGGTGCAGTCGCGAGCGGCGACCTCGAATCGATGGTCTGGGAGCAGCTTCGCACCTGCTTCGATCCGGAGATTCCGGTCAATATCGTCGAGCTGGGATTGGTCTACGGGATGGAAGTCGCGCCCGGTCCCGACGGCTCGCACAAGGTCGAGGTCAAGATGACGCTGACGGCCCAGGGCTGCGGGATGGGCGCTTCGATCGCGCTCGACGCGCGCCAGAAGCTGCTCTCGCTGCCCGGCGTCTCCGAGGCGAACGTCGAGCTGGTATGGGATCCGCCCTGGAATCCGCAGATGATCTCCGCCGAAGGCCGCGCGCGTTTGGGAATAGACTAGATCCGGGCCGAAGGGCGATAACACTATTTACGGCGAGGTACTCTCCTGAGTCGGTACGCATGGGCTCGGTGCCGCGACAGTTTGATCGCTACGTTGACACCGATTACCCCGTCCGATAAGTAGAGAGATTCTGGCTCGCTCATGTTTGCTATCATCAGAACCGGCGGAAAGCAGTATCGGGTCGCGGTCGGCGATCAGGTCGCGGTCGAGCGCCTCGAAGGCGAGGTCGGCTCCGAGGTTACGCTGGCCGATGTGCTCGGCATCGGCGGCAACGGCACGCCGCTGGTCGGCAAGCCGACGGTTTCGGGCGCTTCGGTTCGCGCGAAGATCGTTCAGCAGCCGCGCGGTACTAAAGTCATCGTGTTCAAGAAGAAACGGCGCAAGAATTATCGCCGCAAGCGGGGCCATCGCCAGGAACTGACGGTTCTTAAGGTCGAAGAGATTTCGGCCGGCAGCTAGAGGAGACCAGCCGTGGCGCACAAGAAGGGACAAGGTTCGACGCGCAACGGACGCGACAGTCCGGGCCAGCGCCGCGGGATAAAGATCTACAGCGGACAGCCGGTGAAAGCCGGCAATATCCTGGTCCGTCAGGTCGGCACGAGGATCCATCCGGGACGCAACGTCGGGATGGGCCGCGACTTCACGATCTATGCGCGAATCGAGGGCGTGGCGCTGTACGAAACCAAAGGCGAGCGAAAAGTCGTGAGCGTCAATTCGAAGGCGCAGGTCGCGGAGCCTGCTGCCGCGCCGGGATAGCTTGCGGCCTGAACTGGAGTATAAGAGCCTCACGGGAAGCCGTGGGGCTTTTTCGTTTCGACAACTCACAGCACGGGAGGAAACACGATGCGCCTCGGATTGAACGCCGGATATTCCGGCCGCGAAATGTCGCTCAACCTCGAACCGATTCTCGAAGCCGAGAGGCTGGGCTTCGATTCGATCTGGACCGCCGAAGCCTACGGCTCCGACGCGATTTCGCCGCTGGCCTGGATCGGCGCGCGCACCACCAAAATCCGCCTCGGCACCGCGATCATGCAGATGCCCGCGCGCACGCCCGCGATGACCGCGATGACGGCCATGACGCTCGACGCGCTCTCCGGCGGCCGCTTCATCCTGGGCCTCGGGCCGTCGGGTCCGCAGGTGATCGAGGGATGGCACGGCGTGCCGTACGGCAAGCCGCTTCAGCGCACCCGCGAGTATATCGATATCGTGCGGCAGATCCTGGCGCGCAAGGCCCCGCTCGAACATCACGGCGAGGAATACCAGATTCCGTACACCGGGCCGCGCGCGACCGGACTGGGCAAGCCGCTGATGAGTATCCTGCACGGCCGCGCCGACATGCAGATCTACACCGCCTCGATAAGCCCCAAGGGAATCGCGCTCAGCGCCGAAGTCGCGGACGGGCTGATACCAGTCTGGATGAGCCCCGAGCGATACGATCTCTACCGGCCGCATCTCGAGCAGGGGTTCGCGAAATCCGGCGTCGCGGGCAAGCGCGAGAAGTTCGACGTCGCGCCGTTCGTCACCTGTATCGTCGGCAGCGACCTGGAAAAATGCCGGATGCCGGTCAAGGGCATGCTCGCGCTGTATATCGGCGGGATGGGCGCGCGCAACAAGAATTTCTACAACGACTATACCCGGCGGCTCGGATACGAGGAGGCCGCATCGAAAATCCAGGACCTGTACCTCGGCGGCAAAAAGGCCGAGGCGATGGCGCTGGTGCCCGACAAGCTCGTGGATGAAGTCGCGCTGGTCGGACCCCGCGAGCGGATCGCGGAGCGGCTGCAAGCATGGAAGTCATCGCCGGTGAAGAGCCTGATTATCGGCACCGGCCAGGTCGAGGCGATCCGCCTGCTGGCGGAGTTGTGTTTGTAGAGGGTGCAGCAGGATGAACCCGGCCGGCACGGCTGAGGGACCTTTCCGGCTTGTCATTCTCGCGCGTCTGCTTTTGCCGGCGCGCGAAGAATCCCGGCGCCCGCCCGCCCCGAATCCGGGATTCCTCGCGCGCGCCAGCACGGAAGACGCGCGCGGGAATGACAGTAAAAGCGCCTCCGCTGGCAGCGAGCGCGCCCTTCCCTTTTCGCACACTCGGCGCAAGAATCAGCGCCGACATGGCGCTGTTCAAACTCCGCTGGCGCTCACTCAAAGACGAGCCTTCAGTGTCCACCACCGAAGACGCTCCAGCACAATCGCAAGCGGTAGCGAGCGATCCGCGATTGTGCGCGAGATGTGCGCGCGCGTTGCGCCGCAACAGCTTCAAGGTGCGCGCCGGACGCGCGCGAGCGCACCACGCGGCGCGCGACGAGCACGAGCGTTTTCTCCCCAGCCCACAAGCAGGACACGGAAGCTGATGCTACACGAATTTCTTTTCGCAGCAGCCACCTTTGCGGTTATCATCGTCGGGGCGATCATCGTCGGTGCTCTATTTGATTTTTTCGGGAAGCTTTTCTAGCAGCCGACTCGCGGCGCTGATTCTCGCGCTCGGATTGGCGGGCTGCGCTCCGAGCACCGTGACTCCGAGCAACGCGGCTCCGAGCAACGTGACTCTGAGTACTGAGGGTGGCTGGTACCTGATGGTGCCAACTCCTCGTGGGGACCCTACGCTGCGTTACGATTCGACGCTTCCGCTCTCAAGGTGGACGGTGTTCGGAAGTTTCGATTCAGCCCGGGACTGCGAGACAAACAAAACATTCATGGAAATGGAGACCAGCAAAGACTTGGAGAAAATCAAAGACCTAAAGGGTGCTACCCCCGAAAGTCTGCTGGCGAGCGCTACTCCGGAAAGTCGGCAGGCTTTTCTCTACATTCAGGCCGAATGCATCGCGACCGATGACCCAGGTCTCAAGGAAAAGTGACCGTCCATCCCAAAGGGCGCGAAGGGGAAAATGCAATGCGGAAAGAACCTGCGTGTGGGCATAGGAACGTCGTCAACCGTGAACCCAAGCCTCAAGTTCCGCCGAATGCAACCTCCTGGCAGTACTTTGGCGCGTGTCAGGCTTGCGGTATCAGGGTACGGGCGCACGCAACGAGACGTCGCCTTTCCGCATGGCGGCCGAGCACTGAAGCCTGCCCGGACTGCACATCGTAAAAAAGCGCGCTTCCGCGCCTGTCCCCGCCTCTCGTGGGCGAACCGCGCTTGCGAGACATTATCTAACCCATCTGCTCGCCCCGCCGGGATGGCTCGCCGGTCTGCCCCGATTGCGCGCAACGCGCGGGCATCGGCGAGCGCGGCTGAGGGATCCCAGCGCGCACCGGCACTGCGCGCGTTATCGCGGCACCCGCTATAATCGCGGGGCGATGCGGTTCATCGACGAGGCCAGGGTCTACGTGCGCGCCGGCAAAGGCGGTGACGGCGCTATTGCTTTCCTGCGCGAAAAATTCCGGCCCTTCGGCGGGCCTGCGGGTGGAGACGGCGGGCGGGGCGGCGACGTTATCTTCGAGGTCGATGAGGGAATGTCCACGCTGCTGGATTTCAAGTACCAGCCCCGGCTGGTCGCGCGCGACGGCGAGTCCGGACGCGGCAAGGACCAGAACGGCCACGCCGGCGACGATATCGTGGTCCGGGTCCCGGCTGGCACGATGGTGCTGGACGAGGAGAGCGGCGCGATACTCGCCGATCTCGTGACGGGCGGCGCGCGCGCGACGATCGCGCACGGCGGCGCAGGAGGCCGCGGCAACATGCACTTCGCGACCTCGACGCGCCGCGCGCCTCGAATCGCGACGCCGGGCGGCGCCGGGCGAGCAGCGATGGGTCCGCCTCGAGCTGCGCCTGGTCGCCGAGGCGGGACTGGTCGGACTTCCCAACGCCGGCAAGTCCACGCTGCTCGCCGCGCTCAGCGCGGCCCGCCCGCGCATAGCGCCCTACCCTTTCACGACGCTCACGCCCAACATCGGGCGCGTATTCGTATCGGATGAGGAGAGCTTCTCGGCCGCCGACATACCCGGACTGATCGAAGGCGCGCATCTCGGCCACGGGCTGGGCGTCCGCTTCCTGCGCCATCTCTCGCGCACGCGTATCCTGGTTTTCGTGATCGATCTCGCCGGCGATCCGGTGCGCGATTTTGAAACCGTCCGCGCCGAAATCGCGGCCTTCGACCCCGAACTCGCCAAGCGTCCTGCGCTGGTCGTGCTGAACAAGATGGATCTGGTTTCGGCGGATCAGGCCGAATCGGCGGCGCGCGCGATGCGCGCGCATACCGGGATGGAAGTGCTTACGATTTCGGCGCAGCATCGCGAGGGAATCGCGCCGCTAGTCGCGGCAATCGCCCGAACTTTGAAGACGATCGATCGACAGGCCGAATGTCGCAACTGATCTACAAGCCCGAGTTGGTCGCCAAAGCCCGCCGCCTGATCGTCAAGGTGGGCAGCGCCGTGCTCTCGGACAGCGACGGGCTGCGCGCCGACGTGATCGCCGCAATCGCGCGGCAGGTCGATTCGCTCGCGCGCGACGGGCGCGAGGTGGTGATCGTCACCTCCGGGGCGATCGCAGCGGGGCGCGCGCGGCTCGGCCTGCACAAGCGCGGATCGACAATCGCCGCGCGGCAGGCGGAAGCGGCCACGGGCCAGATCGAGCTGATGGCGACCTATGCGGCGAGCTTCGGCGCCCACGGACGGACCGTGGCGCAAGTCCTGCTCACGCATCAGGACCTGGCCGAGCGCAATCGCCGGACCAACGCGCGCCAGACGATCGCGACGCTGCTCGGCGCGGGCGTAATCCCGATCATCAATGAGAACGATACCGTTGCGGTCGAGGAAATCCGGCTCGGCGACAACGACGTGCTCTCCTCGCTGGTCGCGAGCCTGATGCAATCCGATCTGCTGGTGATTCTGAGCGACGTGCCCGGCGTGTTGACCGGCGATCCGCGCAAACGCCTCGACGCAAGGCTGATCCCGCTCATCGCGGACGCCGAAGCGCAGATGAGCGGGCTGGTCGCCGAGAGCGCCGGACCGATGGGCAGCGGCGGGATGGCCACCAAGCTCAAGGCGGCGCGGCAAGCCGCGCGCGCCGGAATCGCGGTGGTGATCGCGCCCGGCCGCGAGCCGGACGTGCTCGCGGCGATACTCGATCCGGCGCGTGAATGCGGCACGCTGATCCTGCCGGCACGCGCGCGCCTGAAGGGTCGCAAGCACTGGATAGCCTTCGCGCTCCGGCCTGCGGGCGCGCTGGAGCTCGATCGCGGCGCGGCCGAAGCCCTGCGCGCCAAGGGCAAGAGCCTGCTCGCCTCGGGAATCCGGAGCGTGCGGGGCGACTTTTCGAGCGGCGACTGCGTAAGCCTGCTCGATCAGGACGGCGTCGAGTTCGGGCGCGGCCTGGTAAATTACCCCTCGGCCGATGTGCTAAAACTGAAGGGCCGGCGCTCGGACGAAATTTCCCGGCTGCTCGGATATAAAGTGACCGACGAGATTGTGCATCGCGACAACTTCGTACTGATCGAAGACCTGGCATGACGATCGAATCCGAAATCCTGGAATCGCTGGCGCGCGTGCGCGTCGCCGCGAACCGGCTCGCGTTCCGCTCCAGCGAAGACAAGAATGCGGCCCTCGAAGAAACCGCCCGCGCGCTGCGCAAGTCACGCGCCGGAATTCTCGCGGCGAACCGCGCCGACCTCGATCGTGCGTGCCAAGGCGGGATGACGGGCGCCTTGCTGGACCGGCTCACGCTCACCGACGAGCGAATCGAGGCGATGGCGCGCGGGGTCGAAGAGGTGGTCAAGCTGCCCGATCCGGTCGGCGAGATAATCGCGAGCTGGGAGCGGCCGAACGGGCTTCGGATTTCGCAAGTCCGCGTCCCGATCGGAGTGATCGCGATAATCTACGAGTCGCGGCCCAACGTCACCGTCGATGCGGGCGTGTTGCTCGTCAAGTCGGGCAACGCGGCGGTGCTGCGGGGAGGAAAGGAAGCCCTCTCGACCAATGGATTTCTCGCGCGGCTTATGATCGACGCGCTCGAACGGCGCGGCCTTCCCGCCGATTCGGTGATGTTCGTCGACAATCCGGACCGCGAAGTGATCCGGATTCTCAAGCGCCATCCGGAAGCCGTAGATCTGATCATCCCGCGCGGCGGCAAATCGCTGAAGGAAGCACTGGCCGATTCCGCCGTGCCGCTGATGCCTCATTTCGATGGAATCTGCCATACCTACGTCGATCGGGCTGCTAACCTCGAGATGGCGCAGGAGATTTGCTTCAACGCCAAGGTCAGCCGCCCCTCGGTCTGCAACGCGATGGAGACCCTGCTCGTCCACGCGGCGGTCGCGGCGAAATTCCTGCCCCCGATGGTCGCGAGGCTCGCGCGGGCGGAAGTCGAGGTTCGCGGATGCCCGAGGACCTGCGCGATCGTCCCGGGCACGCGCGAGGCTACCGACGCGGATTGGGACGCCGAGTACCACGACCTTATCCTGTCGGTAAAGGTCGTCGATTCGATCGACGAGGCGATCGAATTCATCGGACGGCATGGATCGAGGCTCGCCGACGCGATCGTGACCGAAGATTCCGATGCGGCCGGCGCGCTTCGAGCGCGAAGTCGATTCCGCCACCGTTTACGTCAATGCGTCCACGCGCTTCACCGACGGCTTCGAGTTCGGCTTCGGCGCCGAGACCGGCATCTCGACCAATCGACTTCACGCGCGCGGCCCGATGGGCTTGCGCGAATTGACGACCTACAAGTACCTGATCCGGGGCGCCGGCCAGGTGCGGGTCTGACCGATGCGAGTAGGGCTGTTCGGCGGCAGCTTCAACCCGATCCATTTCGGCCATCTGCGCGCCGCTGAAGAGGTCCGCGAAGCGCTTGGCCTCGACCTGATCTACTTCGTGCCGGCCGCGTCGCCGCCTCACAAAGTCGAGGGCGACCTCGCTCCCGCGGAGCATCGCCTCGCGATGACCCGGCTGGCGGCCAAGGGCAATCGTTACTTCATGGTCTCCGAAGTCGAGGTCCGCAGGATCGGCCGCTCATACACGGTGGACACCGCGCGCTATTTTCTCTCGACGCTGCGCGCGCCGTCGACATTGTTTCTGATGATGGGCTCGGATCAGTTCGCGGAACTCGAGACCTGGAAGGACTGCGACGAACTGACGCGGCTTTGCAGTCTGGCGGTGCACACGCGATTGCGCGAAGGCGAAGCCGGGCCGCCGCGCATTTCTCTTGCCGCGCTCAGCCGCTTTGGCTACACTGAACGCGACGATCACTACGTGCATCAGAGCGGGCAAACTCTTTCCTTCGTCCCCACGACGACCCTTCCGATCTCGGCCACGATTATCAGGCAGAAAATCCAGAAACATCGCTCCGTGCGTTACCTGCTGCCGGGCGATGTCGCGGACTATATCGAGCGGCACGTTCTGTACTGAGTGACTGCGCTGAATAAGGCATTGGCCGCGGTCGAGGCGGCGCTCGAAAAGAAGGCCTGCGACGTAGTCGTGTTGCAGTCTCCGCATCTCGATTCGATCGCGGACTACTTCCTGATCGCGACCGGGCGCTCCGACGTGCAAGTGCAGGCGATCGCCCGCGGTATCGAGGAGCGGATGGGCCGCGAGGCGAGTCGTGCGCTTTCGGTTGAGGGCTTCAATCACGGCCATTGGATAGTGCTCGACTTCGACGACGTAGTGGCGCACATCTTCTTCGAGCCGGTTCGCGATTTCTACCGGCTCGAGACCAACTGGACCGACGCCCGCCAAGTCCCGCTGCCCGAGCCGCTCCGCTCTCAGGCCGACGACCTGAAGCTCCACGCGCTGGGCTGACGAACGAATCGCTTCGCATAAATCCGCACCCTCACTTACCCTCGCATTCGCTCGGGCACCCTTGTATCTGCGAAGCGGCCCAGCGCTTCAGGTTACGCAAGGCTTTCCACAAGGAGGCGATCCTATGGAGTTTACCCGAAACAACTTCTACATCTTCACGGGCGGACCTGGGTCCGGAAAAACTACGCTTATCGAGACGCTCCGCGCACGCGGCTATTGGTGCGTCGATGAGGCCGCGCGGAAGATTATCCAGCAGCAAGTGAAATTCAATGGCGATGCGGTCCACTGGAAGGATCGCATAAAATTCCGCGAGCTGATGCTCTCCTGGTGCGTCGATGCCTTTGAAAATGTTACGGAACGAGTCCAACCGGTCTTCTTCGACCGGGGAATTCCCGAGCTGATCGGGTACAGCGCGCTAATCAAGGCCGACGTTCCGGAATACCTGCATCGCGCCACCGAGCTCTTTCGCTATAACCGGATGGTGTTCATCGCGCCGCCATGGAAAGAGATCTACCGGAACGACGCCGAACGAAAACAGGACTTCGAGGAGGCCATCGATTCCTATCGCGCCACGATCGCATGTTATGAAAAGTGCGGATACTCGGTAGTCGAAATTCCCAGGGCCTCGCCCGCCGAAAGAGCCGACTTTGTCCTGGAGCGGGTTCTGAGGCCGGATGGCAGCCGTGAGCGACGTCACGTATAGGCCGGCGTGCGCAGGAGGATCTCTCCGCGATGCGGGTGATCCAGGGCACCGCGACGCGCCACCTGGCCGTGACTCGCGAGGGCAGAGACCCTTCCACCGTTCCGATCACCGACGAGCCCAGTCCCTCGATGCGGCATGTGGTGCAGAACAACCCGGAGCTCGGGTGGCTCGCGATCGAAGACGGCCGGCCGATCGGCTTCAGCGTGGGGTTTGTGCGCCGCGAACTCTGGTTCCTGTCGGACCTGTTCGTGCTTCCCGAAGCTCATAACAAGGGCGTCGGCGGCGAGCTGCTCCAACGATGCCTCGCGGGCGGCATCGAGCGCGACGCGAGCATCCGGGCGGTAGTGTCGAGCGGAGATCCGGGCGCCCAGGTGCTCTACATCCGCGCCGGGATGGTTCCCCGCTTCCCACTGTTCGTGATCAAAGGAGCCGCGCGGCGACTTAAGAGACCTGGCGCCGGTGAGAGAAACGATCAGACAGGCGGTTCCGTCGAAGACCTGGATTCGCAGGCTCGGCGATCTGGACGAGATGATTTGGGGTCGCCGGCGCGACGATGAGCATCGGTTCTGGCTCGGCGAGTTCAAGATGACCTGCCTTGCGATCACCGACGCAAAAGGCGGGCTCCTCGGCTATGGGTATTATGAGACCTTCCGGTATGAAACGCGCCGCGTCGGACCGCTCGCCGCGCGCACCGCACGACTGCAGCTTTCACTCTTGCGCGCGATCGGCGATGCGATAGCCGGCAAAACCGCCGGGACTATCGAGTTACATGTGCCGGGAATCAATATGACTGCGCTCAGCGCGCTGCTTGGAGGGGGGTTCAGCATCGATCGTGTCCTGCAGTTCATGTCGTCGCGGCCGTTTGGCCGCTTCGACCGATACGTGTCTTCCGGCGGCACGCTCTTGTAGCAAGATGGCACAGTGCGCGCTACGCCAGACGGCAGACATAAACCGCGGCTGGAGCTCCCAGGATTGTCACGTTGAATACCCGCAAGGGCTTGAGCGGGCCGCGCGCGAGGACTTCGCGCATCAGCCGCGTCTCCGCGGTCAGCAACACCATCGTTCCGTCGGGACTCATCACGCGACAGAACTCCGCAAGCATCCTCGGATAGAGCCGCGCGTTTTCGGCGTGCGAGCCTGACTTCACTCCCCACGGCAGGTTGGTGACGATCCTGGTAACGCTCCGATCGGCGAGCGGCAGTTCGTAAGCCTCCCATGGGATCAGTTCGATCGGCTTGTAGCGGGGCCCGACATTCGTGCGCGCGGCGGTGAGCGCTGCTTCATCGCGGTCGCCCCCGAGCAGCATCCGATAGCGCCCGAGGTGCGCTCGTTCGATCAGGACCGTGCCTGCTCCGCACAGCGGATCGAGAACGATATCGGCGCCGTCCGGATCGGAGAGCCATCCAAGCGCCGCCGCGACGCTTGGACGCAACGACGCGGGACGATGCTCGACCTTGTATTCGCGATGGCGCATCCGCTCGTCGCTCAGCCGAAGCGCGAGGATGAACTCGCCGTCCAGCATCGTGGCCCAGAACTCGACCTCGGCCTGATCTTCGGCGAGCCGCCATCGATGGTCGCCGCCGCCCTCGGAGATGCCGCGCTCGACCGCGCGCTGAAAATCGACGCGGCGAAACTCATGATCGCCGCTGATACGGGCCACGACGCGAAAGCTCAGCCGCCGGCCCGAGCGTGTGCCGGGCAAGAGGTGTACGCGCGCATCGAGGGCCGCGTCAACGTAAGGCGCATCGCGGGCCGCGATGCGGACTTTCTCCAGCGAGGCGCGATCGAGACCGCATGCCGATCGATAGCCCACGACCGCGAACAAGTCCTCGATCGTGCGGAGCAGTTTCAACGCGTCCAGGCGCGGCGCGAAGAAGAGCGCGATTCCGGCGCGTCCGGGCACGACGCGCGGCCGGCCTCGCGCGCCCCCGGAACCCGCGAGGCGATCTCACTCCAGGCCACGCCCTCGAATCCGGGTTGCGTGTGCGCGGCGTACAGGCCGGGACCGAATTGCAGCGGATCGGATCGAGGCCGCGATGCCGGCGCGGCGCCAGCGGCGCCGTGTGAGGTTCGGACCGGTTTTGGCGGCCGTTTCGGAATCGGAGCGAAGCCCGCGATCCTACTTGGCCCGCGCGACGTACTCGCGCGTCTCGGTGTTGATCGTCAGGACCTCGCCCTCTACCACGAAGTGCGGCACCTGGATTTCCAGCCCGGTCTCCATCGTCGCGGACTTGAGCGTGTTGGTCACCGCCGCACTCTTCATTCCGGGGTCTGTCCGCACGACTTTCAGATTCACGGTCTTGGGCAGCGTCACGTTGAGCGGAATATCCTCGTGAAACTCCACCATCACCTTGAGGTTGGGCATCAGGAACCCCACCACGTCCTCGATCAGCTCCTTCGGGATCGTGATCTGGTCGTAGGTCTCGGTATTCATGAAGTGGAAATCGTCGCCGTCCTGGTAGAGGAATTCCATCTCGATCTGGCTGAGGACGACCCGCTCGACGCGATCCTCGGATCGGAAGCGGTTCTCGGTCTGCGAGCCGGTCTTGATGTTGCGCAGCTTGGTCTGGACCATGCCGCGCCAGTTGCCGGGCGTGATGTGGCTGATCGCCATCACGCGCCAGAGATCCTTGTTATACTCCAGCACCATTCCGGGCCGGAGTTGCGTCGCCTGAATCAGCATTCGATGGTTACAGACCTATCCGTGGGAATTCAGCGATCAAGTTATGCAGGCCGAGCGCCTGTGGCAAGCGGCGTTAGTGCAGAAGCCGCTGCCACCAGGGTGCGTTGTTCGGCGGCGGCGGATATCCGTAGCCGTTTCCGTAGCGCGGCCCGTAGGGATTTCCGTAAGGATTGGTCGCGTACGGATTGCCGCCGGCGAGCATCGCGGGCTGCTCCGCGAACTGGCCGTTGCTGTCGAACACCCGTATCGAGACCGGGCCGGCAATCGGATTTACCTGCACCGAGAAGTTCACCTGGCGAACTGAACTCGAGGTCAGGAGGCCGAGCACACCACCCGACACCGATATCGACTGCACCTGGATTCCGTTCTGATACACGCCCGCCGAGGCGAGACTCTTGCCCGAAATGACGCCCGATATAGCCATCAGGTTCGGCGCCACCTGCCTGAGCGAGGTGATCTGCACCGAGAGCCCGTTCGGATTCGGATTCACGATAACGGCTGGCGGCGCGGACGGGAACTCCGGGGGCGTTTCAGGCGTCGCCGCGGAGAAACGGATCGGGCTCTCGATATAGTCCTCGTGCGCGTCGTAAACGCGGACGGTCGCCCGATGGCCATTCATCTGGAAGGTTTCGTCAAAGGGCTGCGCCGTGAAACTGTCGTCGGCATCGAGGTCGATTGGCGTGGCAAGCTTGCCGTCCACATAAATTCCCGCGTGCCGGATACCGGTGCCGTTTACCTGGCCGATTACGTCATAGGTGCGCGCTTCGGCGTCGTCGAGCGTCGCGCTGACGATGTTGATCTGGAGGTTGCCAAGCCGGGTGTGCGGCGCGAGGCCGGCGACATGCGCGCGCGAGGGCGAGCCGGGCGGAATCTCAACCACGTTGTGTCCCGATGAATCGGTCTCGACGGAGGCGACTTCGCCGCCCAGGCTCACCGGCTCGTCGGTGGGCGGCCCGAGTTCCACTTCCTTCGCCCCACCCGTCCCCTCGATTCCCATCCGCGAAGCGATCGACGCTTCCGCGCTGAGTCCCGCGCCGTCATAGACCCGAATGTTCATTCCGGGTTGCACCTGGGCCATCTCGATATCGAAGCTGACGTGCTGCCTGCCGGGGACCTGCGAAATATTGAGATCGCGCACGAGCTGATCGCCGTCATAGACGCCCGCGGATTTGAGCGCCACCCCCTCGAAGAACCCTTTGACGTGAACCGCGTGCCCCGTCACCGAGTATGATTCGATACGGACCTGCGGCGTATCCGAGGGCGCCGCGGCGGCCGGGCGCGATGCGCTCGCGCCGGCGGATCCGGCGCTCGCGGAGGGAGCGATCGACGCAACTGAGGCGGGCTTCACCTGTGTGGCGAGTTTGTCGAGCTGTTGCTTGAGGGAGTTCCAGTCGGAAACGTTGAGCGCACCCGGATGCGCCGCCAGGGCCATATCGACGGCGCTGCGGTCCGACAGCAACGCGGCCATCGCGCTGCTCGCATCCGGTGATTTGCCGGCGGCGAGCGCGCCGCTGAGCGCCTGCGCGTCGCCGGCGAAGCTGGCGACCGGCGCGAGCATCGGATTGGTCGAGCCTTCGGGCGAGGTGAGCGAGTTCAGCAGCGCGAACGCGCCGTCGCTCAATTGCGCGGCGGCAGTCCTTGATTCTTGGGCGCGCGCTGGAGCCGCGAGCGCGCATAACGCCGCTCCGAGCAGAACAACGAGGAAGCGGACGCCGCGCGCCCAAACGCTATGCCAGATCGGAACCCCGATCGCTGACCGAAGAGGGCGCGTTCGCTCATCCTTGCTGCTGTTTGTAGCGCTCAGCAACAAGCTTTACCTGACGGGAGAGCCTCAGGAATACTTCTCCTTCGTCGTAGAGGAACAGAAGCAGCGTGCCTCCCGATCCGATTATCAAGCCGAGTATGAATGCTCCCATGTCATCACCCTCCACGCTACATAAAGTATACGCAAGCGCCATGCCTAATAGAACGGGTCACTTCGGCTCGGGGGCCGGAGGCGCGGGTCACGCGGATGCCCTGAAATGACTGCGCCGCCGCTCCAAAGCGCAATCGACTCGCCGCAGCGGAAGGGCTGCATGCCGGATGGGGCGGTTGTTGCGACGGTCCTCGATTGTTAGCCTGATTTCGTAGCCCGGTCGTCACTGTGCCTCACGACAATCCTCAGGAAAACACGCCGCTCGCGCATCACGATCGCGCCGTGACCGATCGCGAGTATCGAGCCCTCACCGAGGGCGCCGCTGTTCGCCTGCTGGACGATCGCGTGGTGGCCAGGATCACCGGCGATGACCGCGTTTCGTTCCTTCATGGGATGTGCACCAACGACGTGAAGAAGCTACCCATCGGGGGCATCCTGTACGCCCTGTTTCTCACCGAGCACGCGCACGTCATCGCCGACTTCTATCTGTGGGCGACCGCCGATGCGCTCCTGATCGAGGCCGACCGGACGCTATGGGCGAAAGCACGCGAGCATCTTGAGAAGTTGCTGGTCGCCGACGACGTCGAGATTGACGATTCCAGCGAAATCGCCGTGATCGATATCGAAGGGCCGGCGTCATCCGCGATCGTCGGACAACTTGGTCTGGAGGCGCCCGGCGCATCGCGTTACATCACCAGCGGCGACTTGATGGTAGGCAATGTTCCGCGAATCGGACTGCCTGCGTTCACGATTCTCGCCGGCAACGCCACCAAAGCCCTCGAAATCGTCGGGCGGCCTGGGGGCGCGGCTCAAGTCGAGCACCGCCGCCTTCGACCTGATTCGGATCGAGAACGGGATCGCCAGGGTCGGCGTCGATACCGGCGAGAAGACGATCGCGATCGAAGCGCGTCTCGACTCCGCGATCTCATTCAGCAAGGGATGCTACCTCGGCCAGGAAACGATCGAGCGCGCAACCGCCCGCGGTGGACTCAAGAAGCGGCTGTTCGGCCTGCGCTTCGACGGCGCGCGCGTGCCGGAGGCGGGCGCAAGCGTGAATCTCGATGGCCAAGAGGCGGGAGTGGGCCGGGTCGAGCAGTGCGGCGCTGTCACCGCGGTTCGGCGCGATCGGCTTGAGCATCCTGCATCACAGCGCATGGGCGCCCGGAACGCCGCTCGAAGTGAGGGACCGGATGGGCGAATCGAGGGCTGTTGTCTCCGACCTGCCCTTCAAGTGATACTCGAACGCGCGGGCCAAAGACTCGCGCATCAATTCAATCCCGGGGTTTTTTCCACGATGGCCAACACCTTAGGCAAACGCTACCAATGCGAAACCTGCGGCACCGAAGTGCTCTGCAACAAGGCGGGCCCAGGAGAGCTCGAATGCTGCGACGGCGCGATGAAAATCAAGGAAGCGAAGCCGCTGCCGTCCTCGGATTGACCGTCTGATGGGGGAAAACCCGGAGTGACGTCAGAAAAAGCCGATCTGGTCCTTCACGAGGGAGTTGTGATGGGCCATCCGGGCAGCGACTCGGTTGCGATTACCGGCGGCCGAATCGCGGCGCACGGCTGCTTTGCCGATCTGAAGCGGCTGGTAGGCCCGCGAACCCATCTGGTGAGGCTCGCCGGCCGCACCGTTTCGCCGGGATTCATCGACTCCCATCTCCACTTCCTAGCGGCGGCATCGGCGGCGGCAAGCCTGCAAGTCTCGAAATGCCGCACGATCGCGGAACTGCAGGCCGAGCTGCGAATCGCCGCCGGCCGCACCCCGCCGGGCAACTGGATCAAGGCTTTCGGATGCGATGAGACACTGCTCCGGGACGGGCGCGGACCGACCCGCGAGGAGCTCGACCAGGCAACCCCGCGAAACCCGCTGCGCTTGCGCCATCAGACACTCCACGCCTCATGGCTCAACTCGCGCGCGATTGCGACGCTGGGGCTGGAGCGTCCCGACTTCACGCCCCCCGCGCAGGGCCATCTCGGGATCGGCGGATCGGGCCGGCTCGATGGGCTGGTCGTCGGGATGGAGCAATGGCTCACGCGCCGATTGCCGCCGATCACCGGCGCGGCGCTCGAGGCTCGCGCGCGGGTTTACAGCCGCGAGCTTGCGGCAGCCGGCGTCACCGCGTTTACCGACGCGACGGCGCGCAACGGTCCGGAGGAAGTGGCGCTGTTCGCGAAACTGATCGGCGGCGGCGCTGTCTGCCAGCGGGTCGGAATGATGATCGGCGCGGAGCATCTCGAATCAGCGCCGCCCGCGATCGAGTTGGCGAGCCGCAGCGGCGTCAATCTGATCGCGGCGAAGTTCATGAACGCGACAGACATCGATCAAGCTGCCGATCGCGCGGCGCTCGCCTTCGGCCTCGGTCTCGATTGCGCTTTTCACGCGACCGAACTCGACGAACTCGATGCGGCGTTGATGGCGGCTGAAGCCGCGCGCGCGCGCGCAACTCGCGCTCCAAATCCGACCTTCGTCCGTATCGAGCACGGCGGCTTGATCCCGCCCAATTACATCGAGCGGCTTGCCGCGGCGCCGGACACCTGGGTCGTGACGAACCCGGGTTTCATCTACTATCGCGGACACAAATATTCGCAGCATCCGGGGCTGTTGCCGCACCTCTATCTCGCGAGGAGCCTGCTCGATGCGGGCGTGAATCTGGCCGGCGCCACCGATGCGCCTGTGACTCCGGCAAGACCGCTCTGCGCGATCGCGGCCGCAGTCGCACGAACCACGATCGACGGGGAGACGCTGGCTCGGCAGGAATCACTCGGCACCGCCGAGTCGTTCGCGCTGTTTACCAGCTCCGCCGCCCGCCTGGCGCGCATCGAGGCCGGCGAAATATCCGACGGAAAGCTGGCCGACCTTGTGGTTCTGCCCACGGCGCCGCTCGATCTGAGCGCGGCGGAGTTGACGGCGCTGCAGGTCGATCTCACGATCGTCGGCGGCAGAATCGTCTATGAGCGCGGGCGCCCCGCGATCGCGAACAGCGATTTCGCCGACCTGCGCTCGGCCTGACTCCAGCGCCAATATGCTTGCCTGATCCGACGCGCTGGGCCGGCGGGCGGCCGCGATTCCAGGCAACTCGCGGCGATCCTGATTTGGGCAGCGCCGGCGGTGGTGATCGGGGGACAGATCGGGCCGCGCCTGGCACGCCTGATGCCATCCGAGCGCCACGCGGCGCTCTATTTGAGCGCCGTGCTGATGATGATGATCGGCGTCCTGACCCTGATGCGAGTCGGCGCGCCTTCGTCCAGCGCTTCGAGTTCGGCGGCGCTACGTTCTCGCCGCGTCATTCGATGTCGGGGGTTGGAGTTGCCCTCGCACCGCCATTGTGGGGATGCATCGCGGTATACAGCGACCCTTCACCCTTGTTGTACTCGTAACCCTCGTAGCCGAGTTCCGGGACCGCAAGCCACCACAGGCAGCCGCTCAGCGCGAGCGAGGCCAGAACCGGCACGAGGATCGGCAGGAATCGAACGGCTCTCACGCAACTCCATCTTCATTGTGGGCGAGCGGAACGTCTATGTGAAGGGGCGATGCGCCTTGATTGTGCGGCGCTAGCCGGGCTTGCCCGCGAGCGCGTCGAGTTGCTTTTCCAACGCGCGTACACGACGCACGAGCTCGGGCAGCCGCGGCTGCACCGCCGATGCGCGGCGCCACAATCGAATGTCGATTGCCGGCGATCCGCCGACCACCGCGTCATCGCCGACATTGCCCGGGATTCCGGACTGGGCGGCGGCCATGACCCGATCGCCGATCCTGATATGGTCGGCGCATCCGCTCTGTCCGCCGAATTGGCACCAGGTCCCGATCCGGGTTGAGCCGGCCAGTCCGGTCTGCGCCGCGAAGCGCGAGAACGCACCGATCTCGCAGTTGTGCCCGACCTGAACCAGGTTGTCGAATTTCGCGCCCCGGCGCACGATAGTCGCGCCAATCGTCGCCCGATCGATCGTGGTGTTGGCGCCGATCTCGACGTGATCCTCGATAATCACGCCGCCGACCTGCGGAATCTTGAAGAGCTCGCCGTCGTGCTCGACGAATCCGAAGCCGTCACCTCCGATCACCGCGCCGTTCAGCACCGTCACGTGATTGCCGATAGTCACCCCCTCGCGAATCGAGACGTGGCTGTGGCATACGAAGTGATCGCCGATTCGGACCTGCGGGTAGATTGTCACGTGCGGATGGATCACTGCGCCGCGTCCGATCGCGCTGCCCGAGCCGATTACGCAATAGGCGCCGATCGAAGCGCCGTCGCCGATCGATGCGTCGGGGGCAATGCGAGCAGTGGAATCGATGCCGGCGGACGGGCGGTAGGGCGGGAAGAAAATTTCGAGAACCCGCGCGAAGTCGAAGTACGGATTGCGGCTGATCAAGGTGGCGCATCGCGCCTCGGCGGCGAACTCTTCGAGCACGATCGCGCAAGAGGCCTTGCTCTCTCTGAGTGCGGGAAGGTATTTCGCCGCGGCGACGAAGGTTATCGCGCCCGGACCGGCGGCTTCGATCGGCGCCGGGAGAGCGATCTCAATTTCGCCGTCGCCGCGCATCTGAAGTCCGAGCCGTGAGGCAAGTTCCTTGAGTTTCATCTTTTTCACCTTTTCACTTCGGGCCTCGCTTTCCGCCCCGGCGGGGACGCTTCCGGCCCGCAACCGTCTCCCCGTGGGCAGCGGGAGAGCGCTGCGAGGCCTTCCAGGCGAGTCTGCGACTTCCGCAGGTTCGATCGATCTGAGGCAGTTGTAGTGGCCGAATCGACAGGTGCGCGCAAAACAGGGGCTGCACTCGATTCCGCGATAGATCACCTTGGCGCTCGCGCCGAGCGGCCCGGTCCGATTCGGGTCGGTCGAGCCAAAGATCGCGACCGACGGGATTCCAAGCGCCCCCGCGACGTGCGCGCATCCCGAGTCGTTGCCGATGAATCCGCCGCAAATCGAGAGCAGAGCGACCAGCTCGCCGACATTGGTCTCGCCCGCCGCGATCACGGCGCCACGACGGCTTGCGCGCGCCACTTCCTCACATCGGCCGCGCTCCGCCGGCGCACCCACCAGCACGCACTCCGCCTCAAAGCGATCGGCCAGCAGATCAACCAGCGCCGAGTAACTCTGGAGCGGCCATTCCTTGGCCGGCCCGTAAGCCGCGGCCGGCGCGATCGCGACAACGGCGCGATCGGCGTGCGTGCGGCGCGCCGCCAGCCATTGGCGCATCCGCGCGCGATTCGGCTCGTGGACCTCGATTGCGAAGTCGGCGACGTCACCTTCGATCCCCAGTGTCTCGCGGACCAACGCAAGCCAATAGTGCATCTGATGGCGACTCGAGAGCGCCCGCGGGCGGCGCCGCTTTATGGGTCAGGAGCAGGCCGCGGCCGTCGCGGACGTATCCGGCGCGGTTGCTCACCCCCGCGAGCGTCACCCACAGCGCGGAGGAGATGCTGTTCGGGAACAGTACGGCGAGATCGAAGCCGGCGGCGCGGATTCGGGAAACGATCCGCGCGGCATCCGCGAAGCCGCGCAGTCCCGGCGAGATCGAGTAGGAGATCAGTTCGTCGATCCAGTGCGCGCCGTCGAAGAAGCCGGCCAGCTCGCGCTTGACGAGAATCGAAAGACGCGCGCCGGGCCAGGCGCGCCGGATCGCTCGAAGCGCCGGCATCGACATCACGAGATCGCCCAGCCAGTTGACTTCCTTAACCAGGATGCGCCGCGGCGGCGGGACCTTCGGCGCGGTCGCGCACGGCGATGGGGTTCGCGCCATCGCGATCTCGGCCACGACTCAGGAATCCGGCCGCGACACGCGCACGCCCCGGCGGACGGCGTTGGCGACGGCTTGCAGGAACATCGTTCCCGGATTCACCAGCCTGCGCCTGGGCGCGGCCGGGGTTAGCAGATTGGCGGCGATCGCGCGCGCATACGAGGCCATGTCAGCAGCGCTCGCGCGCGACGCCACGTCCTCCAGCGATCGGAACCGCACTTTTCGATCGCGATCGATGAGGAAGGTAGCCGGGTACGCGATTCCGCCCTTCTCGCCGCGGTTGAGCAGGCCCCATGCCGTCACCACCTCGCGGCGCGGATCGCATAAAACGATATAAGGCAGGTTCAACTCTCGCACCATCGCCTCAGAGCGCGCACGGTCGTCAACCGAGAGCGCGACGACCTCGGCGCCGGCCTCGCGGAAATCGCCATAACTGGCGGCATAATCCGCCAACTGGCGGAGACAGAACGGTCACCAGTGGCCGCGGTAGAAGATCAACGTGACCAGGCGATCGGCGGCAATCTCGCTTAGGCGGCGGGTATTGCCGCTCGCATCGGCCAGCGCGAAATCGGGCGCGAGATCGCCGACCGCGGGAGTGTTCTCGGTGTCCATCGCATGAGCATAACCGTGCGAGCCGCGCGATGTCACCCCTGCGGATCGGCGCGGGCTCATCGTGGAGACGCAATCCTAAGGCGAGTAGGCTAACGACATGGGAAACGCGATTCAGTCTCATCAGCGCTCGGCGCTGTATCGCCGGGACTACTACGCCTGGGCGCTCGAGCAGGCGTCCGCGCTTCGCAAGCGGCGATTCGAGGCGCTCGATCTGGAAAATTTGTCGGAGGAGGTGGAGGGGTTGGCCAGGAGTGAGCGGCGCGAACTGCGCAACCGACTGATGCGGGTGCTGGTACATTTGCTGAAGTGCCAGTTTCAGCCGAAGCGTCGTACTGCCGGCTGGGAAACCACTCTCTTTGACCAGCGCGCCGAGATTGCCGACCTGCTTCACGACAGCCCGAGCCTGCGCCGAGAACTGCGGGAGACTATCGATAGGGCATACGCGGTCGCGCTTCAGCGAGCCGGAAAGGAGATCCGCGTGAAGCCTGAGATGTGGAAGGGGATGTTCCCAGCTCGATGTCCGTGGAGTGCCGAGCAGATCCTCGATCAGGACTTCTATCCTCCCGCGAACAAATAAACGGGCGGGCCAACATTACGACCGCGAAAAAATGAGGCGGCGATCCCGATCGGGACCGCTGGCTCTTCGCTGCGCCAGGAGTCCTACTTGCCCACCACGAAGACGCAGCTCGTGGTGCCGCTGCCGCCGATATTGAGCATCGCGATCTTGCGCGCATCTTCGACCTGGTACTCGCCGGCCGCGCCGGTCACCTGCCGGTGCGCGTCGAGCATCTGGCGCACGCCGGTGCATCCGACGGGATGGCCCGCGCCGATCAGTCCGCCGCTCGGATTGATCGGCATCTTGCTGCCCATCTCGATCACGCCCTCCTCGATCGCCTTCCACGATTCGCCCGGCCTGGTGATTCCGAAGTGATCGATCGCCATGTACTCGGAGGTCGTGAAGCAGTCGTGGGTCTCGATTCCCTGCACATCCCAGACCGACCCGACGCCTGCGCGCTTGAACGCGTCGAGGATCGCCTGGCGAGTGTGCGGCAGCACGTAGGCGTCGTCCTTGCTCTCGGCCACCTTGGCGTCGAACGCGAGCGGCGCCGTGTGATGACCCCATCCGAGGATGCGCGGGATCTGGTCGAGCGCGAGCTTGCGGCGCCTGGCGTAATCGGCGGTGTACTTCGCCGAGGCCAGGAAGACGACCGCCGCGCCGTCGGTCACCTGCGAGCAATCGCTCACCTTGATACGGCCGCCAATCACGGTGTTGTAGCGGCTGGTCTTCAACGCGTGGCTCTCGCTCATGAACCAGTTGCGGGTCTGCGCGAGGGGGTTGCGCTTGGCGTTGGAATAATTGACTGCCGCGATATGGGCGAGATGCTCGTCCTTCAGCCCGAAGCGTTTGTCATATTCGTCGCCGAGACGGCCGAACAGTTTCGGGAACGGAAACTCGATTCCCCTGGCTTCGCGCTCGTACCACGCCGCGGTGCCGAGGAAATCGCCGCCGGTTGCCGGATCGACCGTCTTCATCTGCTCGATTCCGACCACCGCGGCCAGATCATAGCGGCCCGCCTCGATCTCGGCCGAGGCCGCCAGGATCGCGATCGACCCGAGGCGCACGCCGCCTCGTGGCGGCTGGTGGGAAGTCCGGAGAACGCCGGATCGATATCGACGAAGAACGCCCCGAGATGGCCCTGCTTGGCGTAGAGTTCGGCGGCGAAGTTGCCCACGTGCGCGGTCTGGATTTCCCCGGGTTCGATCCGCGTAGCTTCCATCGCGCCGATAGTCGCCTCGCGCATCCCGGCCAGGAAATGCTTGCCTTCCTTGGTCCAGTTGCGCGCGAAATCGGTCTGCGCTCCACCCAGGACGTAAACCGGCGGTGTGCTCATGGCTATTCTCCTATCCAACCAGGGTGCGACCGTAATCCAGCATGCCGCCTTTGTAAAGTTTACCACCGTTGGCGACTGCCTGCTGGACAATCGCCGGCACTTTCAACTTGTAGCGGTGGAACATCTCGATCGTTTCAGCGGGGCCGAGAAGATCGACGATCACCGTTGGCGGCGCCCAGTTGAAGCCGAAGCTCATGATCGTATCGACGTCGGCGGCGCTTTCCGCCACCTCGCCGACCCGATTGAGCGCGTAACTGACGTAGCCCATCACGACCTGCCGCGCGAGGTCGGCTTCCCATCCGGACGCGCTCGCGAGCGTCCCCATCGCCTCGCGATACTTGCCCACCCGGTTCAGGAACTTCATCCGCTCGACGAACTCGATTCGCGCCGGAGGCTTGAGCGCCTCGTAACGGCCCGTGCCGGGATCGAGAACCTCCGTGGTCTTTCCATCGCGCCGGTAGAAGCCGCCGCGCTCGGGAGTTTTGTCGCCCAGGTGTCCTTCGGCAACTCCTCTTTCAATGTACGCAGGGAGTTTGAAGCAGGCGTGCGCTTCGTCGTCCTCGCACAGCGCGTAGATATTATCGACGATGGCCTTGTGTACGTCCCATCCGACCAGATCGATTGTCGCAAGCGGCGCCATCGCGCGCCCCGTATGCGGCCCGACCAGGTAATCGATAAACGCCACGCCATGCTCGCCGGCAAGTTGCGCCGCTTCGTTCATCACCTTGAATCCCACGCGATTGCCCACGAACGCCGGCCGATCCCGCGCGACGATTACCTTGCGTCCGAAGCGCGCCCGCAGCATCTCCACGACCCGCGCCGTCACGGCCGGATCGGTCGCATCATGGGGCACGACCTCTGTGCCGGTAATCATGTGAGGCGGATTGAACAGGTGGATTCCGAGGAAATTGTGGCGGAACGACTCGCTTCGTCCGCGCGCCATCTCGGCGATCGAGAGGCCCGAAGAACAGGTCGCGATGATCGAGTCCGGCCGGCGATCGCGATCGACCTTGTGGAAGAACTCCCGCTTCAACGCGAGATCCTCGGCGAGGGTCTCGAAGATCAGCGAGGCCTCGGCGACCGCGCGGGCCATGTCTTTATCGTATGTGCCGAGGGTGACGAACTCCGACAACGCCTCGGCGCGCGCCACCGACTGCGCGTCGGTCAGACCCTCCTGCGCCTTGGCGAGGTCACGCGCCAGCATCGTGACGGCGCAGCCGCCGCCGGCGAACATCGCCGCCGCGCCGGCGCCCATCGTGCCGTTGGCTCCCAGGACGACTACCTTGTCAATTTCCCCGCGCAATTCGCTTCGAGACCTGCCTTCCCAGGCATCGCGTCAGCAGCCGACAAGGGTCGCGTGGCGACGCCGAAAAATTTACGAAATCCCCGCGCGGCTTCCCGCGAAGCGTCCGCGAAGCCAGCCACAATAGCTCGGGTGCCGGCATTATGCCAAACGCCCGAACACGATCTGGAAGCCGGCATCTCGAGCCAGCGCATCAACCGCTCGCAAGTCCGGCCGAACCTGAGATAGAAGATGTGTGATCGAAACATCCGGAGGAATCCATGGGCGACATCATCCTGCATCAATACGCCGGTTCGCCGTTCTCGGAAAAGATTCGCAAGATTCTGGCCCACAAGAAGGTGAGCTGGCGATCGGTCGAACAGCCGGTAATCATGCCCAAGCCGAAGCTCGTCCCTCTGACCGGGGGTTATCGGCGGATCCCCGTGATGCAGATCGGGGCGGACGTCTACTGCGATACCGGCATCATCGCGCGCAAGCTCGAGGAGCTATTCCCTGAGCCGACGATTTATCCCGGCGGCAGCGAGGGCATCTGCCACATGATTAGCCTGTTCGCGGACCGCCGATTCTTCTTCTCCACCACTCCGGCAATCTTCGAGAAGCTCGCTCCCACGGTGCCTAAGGAATTCATCGAGGATCGCTCGAAGATGATGCGCGGGGCGAGCTTCGCCGAAATGTTGCAGACCGGGCCGGACGCGCGCAACCAGGTGCGGGCGTTCCTCTCGATGCTCGATGGGCAGCTCTCCGATCGGCCGTTTGTGCTCGGGAGTGCATTCAGCCTGGCCGACGCTGCTTGCTTCCATCCGGTATGGTTCCTGCGGATCGAGCCGGACTCGTTCGCCCTCGCGCAGCGTCACGCCAACCTGATGCGATGGTTTCAGCGTGTCGAGGCGATGGGCAATGGCGACGTGACGCCGATGGATCCCGACGAAGCGCTGAAAATCGCTCGCGAGAGTCAGCCGTCGGCGCGCGCCGGCGAAGATCCGAATGATCCGAACGGGCTCAAGCCGGGTATGAAGGTCAGCGTCATGCCCGACGATTACGGATTCGATCCGGTGACCGGAATCGTGGTGGCGAGCTCCACATACGAAGTCGCGATCGAGCGCGAAGAGCCCTCGCTGGGCGGGATAGTCAATCACTTCCCGAAAGTCGGATTTAGTATCAAGCCGGCGTGACGGCATCGGGTGACGACCGCGACGGTCTATCGTAACCCCACTCGGGAATAGCGACGTCACCGGGATCAGCCTGGCTCTCGCGCGCCCAGCTTCGCAATTTGCTAATAGCCGACCGGGCCGGATTGGTCCGAAGCCCAATGTCGAATTTACGCGACAGCCTAGGCGTCTATTGCATGGCTTGGCGTCTCCGGCAGGAGTTGGAACTATGATAAAGTTTGCGTGCGGCTTCGTTTGACATCTAATGCTCGCGCGTGCCAAAGAGAGTTCAGGTCTCCAGCCCCAGGGGGTGGTTGGGCAGCCGAAGTGTCTGCTGGTAGCGCGACCGGAGAGCTGCCAATGATTTCTCCGGGGAGTGACATATGGGATCCAAAGCGACCGAGAGTTTCTCGATGAGCTATCGAACAGCGGCGGTCGGCAGGGTCCTGTCGCGGCCCGCGTTTCTGGCTTCTCTGCTGGTGCTTTCCGTCTTTCTCCGCCCGGCGATCTCCAACGCCGCGGTTATCGTAGTCAAGAGCACCGCCGACGAAAATCCCCCAGGCGACGGGTTTTGCAGCCTGCGCGAGGCGATCAACAACGCCAACACACGTTCTGATACAACCAGCGGCCTTTGCGTGGCCGGGACCGGAAACGACACCATCACTTTCAACGTCAGCGGCACGATCACGCTGGGGAGCAGTCTTCCCAACATCGTGAACACTCTGACGATCGACGGGAGCGGGCAGGCGATAACGATCACGGGCACCGGAGGCTACCCCGCCGCGCTGCTAAGCGTGAATGTTGGCGCGTCGCTCACGCTGAATAATCTGACTATCGCCAACGGCGACAACACGAACAGCAACAACAACAACAGCAACGGCGGCGCGATCAACAACGCCGGAGCCCTGACCGTTACCAACACCACTTTCTCGCTGAACAGCGCCGTTTTGTCCGGCGGTGCCATCTACAATACCGGCGCGCTTAACGTTTCGAGCAGCACTTTCGCCAGCAACAGCGCGACAGGCAACGGCGGCGCCATCTTCAGCAACACGGGCGCCGCGGCGAGCGTTACCAACGCCACGTTTTTCGAAAACAGCGCCACCGGTTTAGGCGGCGCGCTTTACAACAGCGGCAGCAGTGCGTTCTCGGTCAGCAGCAGCACATTTTTCATGACGAGCACGAGCACGCAAACCGGAATCGACAACGCCGGCGTCAAGCTCATCGTCTCGAACACGATCCTCGACAACACAACCGGCACCCCTGGCACCCCTGCGAACTGCACCGGCACGATCACCCCTTTCCCCGCGGCGGACGCAGGCTACAACATTTCCAGCGATACGACCTGCAACTTCAACCCCGTTCCGGGCTCCCCGTTCTATGGCGCGAACGGCCTTGAGATTGGAGATAACGTCGCTCCGGGTAACATGGTGGGCCTCAGCACGATGCTTGGGTCGAACGGCGGGCCAACCCAGACTCTCGGTTTCACCTCGCTCAGCAGCGGCGCGATTCTGGCGGTTCCCGGCGGTTCCTGCGCAACCACCGATCAGCGCGGGGCTTGGCGGATCCCGCAAGGTTTCAGCGCCTGCACGATCGGAGCGTACGAGTTCGAGACAATGCTCTCGGTCTCGAATGCCTCGGCGGTACCCAACGGGGCTTTCAATGTCCTGGCAACCTTGACTCCTTTGATCTGCGCGTCAACCCCCCAACAGATAATCTTCACCTTCCTGAGCAACCTTGTGGCGGGGAGTACAGACGTCAATGGCAACGCGAGCGCGTTGTTCTTCGCTCCCAACAGCGGCGGGACCTTCGTAGCTCAGGCCTCGTATGCCGGAATGCCTAACACTCCATGCGGACCGGCCAGCGGCACCGCGTTGGTGACGGTCAGCGGCCCGACGGTGCCTGCCGGCACTACGCTATCAGTCGCGAACGCCACGGCTTCGCCAGGATCGTCGTTCACGGCCACGGCCACGCTCGCTTCGAACACCAGTAGTTGCACATCTAACCAGCCGATAACGTTCACCCTCGAGAGCACGCCGCCAGTAACCAGCCTGCCGGTCAACACCGGGCCCAACGGGGTGGCGAGCGTCACACTCACGGCGCCCAGCGGCAATCCCGGGCAAGTGTTCCTGATCCAGGCGTCGTATCCCGGTAACTCCGGATGCGCTCCGAGCACTAACGGCGGCGTGCTGACGCTCGGTCCAGTCTCGACTACGACGGTGACAGTGTCGCCGGTGACCGCCGCGGCTGGCAGCCAGTTCACCGCCGTCGCGACAGTGGTATCCACGGCGCCGGGATGCACGGTACCGTCGGACATGGTGACGTTTGCGGTCGAGACGCAGCCGATCCAGGTCGCGACCGTGACGCCGGTCGGATCGGGCGGATCGGGCGTCGCGACTTCTACGCCGTTCACAGCGCCAGCCAGCGGCACATTCCAAATCGTCGCCTCATTCCCTGGAGGCGCAGGCTGCGCCGCCGCCACCGGCGCCGGATCATTGACCGTCACCGGATCGAACGCGACCGCCAGCGTCATGACCGTTGCGGGTGTGACTGCGACAGAGGGCTCGGTATTCACCGCGGCCGCCGAATTGGAGCCCGGCGCCTGTGCGATCAATCAGCAGGTAAACTTCACGTTTCAGAATCAGGTGCAGATTGCGATAACCAACGCGAACGGTGTTGCGAACGCGTCGTTCACTGCGCCGGGCAGTTCCGGCAATTTCCCGATTCAGGCGTCGTTCGCAGGTACGGTTTCGTGTACCCCGGTCATGGCTACAGGACAGGTAATCGTACCCGCTCCATCTCCGACCAGGCTTACGGTCAGGAATGTCGTCGTTCGTCCGGGGACTTTGTTTACGGCCTCGGCAGCGCTCAGCGGACCCTCCCAATGCACGCTTGGATTGCCGATAACCTTCACCTTCAATGGCTCGCCAGCGACCTCGAATACCGGATTCTACGGCACTGCTACGACCAGCTTTTTCGCGCCTGGGGTTCGACGGGAACCTGAGTATGCAGGCGTCGTTTGCGGGCACGCCAAACTGCGCCGCGAGCGCCGGGAGCGCCTCGGTCTCCGTGCAAGGCCCCCCCGGGCCCCCGATCGTGACGCTGTTCCCGTCCAGCATCTTGTTCCAATCGCAGCCGCTAGGGCTCAGCAGCCTCGCTCAGACGATTACCGTCGCCAACAACCGGAGCGCCACCTTGAACGTATCCGGGATTACGATTACCAACGTCGGCAATACCTCGGGCACCCCGTTTACGGAGACCGACAACTGTATGCCGTCGATCCCTGCGCAATCGTCCTGCAGCATCAAAGTTCTTTATGCGCCGAGCGTCGCCGGAAAAAACAGCGCCATTCTCCAGGTTCACGACAACGTGGGCGGCGGGAAGCCTGCGCCGACCGTGACACTGAGCGGCTCGGGTCTGGCGGTTGCGACTGCGTCGCCGTCCGCGGTGACCTACGCCCCGCAGAGAACGGGGACTGCGAGCTCGGCAAAATTGGTCAGCATAACCAGTAATCTTAACGGCCCGCTGGGCTTGAACGAGGTGGTCGTGAGCGGCGACTTTGCGATCACGAGCAACTCTTGCGGCGGCCAGCTCAAGGCGCACGCAACCTGCTATATCCAGGTCGCGTTCAAGCCGACAGCTCACGGCCTGCGCAAGGGCTCGCTGCTCATCGGCGATAGCGCGAGCCCGGTCCCGCTTACGGTGACGCTGAGCGGCACGGGCGACTGATCGGATCCGGCGGGCGGACTTCCGGAAGCGACCCGGGCGCCATCAGGCGCTCGGGTCGCGCGCTTTTGGGCGTCCTTCGCTGTCACCCCGGCGTTGATGTCAACTTAGGTCCGCGATTCGCGGCAGGCTGCACGGCGCCAGCGGGCAGCTCCGCCGCTCCCGACGCGATCCGCAGCCCATAGATCGTGGCCACGACCAGCGCGGCAAGATTGACCAACGCCGCCGCGCCGGCCCACGGGTCATTGGGCGCCAGGAACAACTCGTTCTCGTTGAAGCGCTTCACAAAGGCGAGATTGAAGAGAAATGTGGCGCTGAGCGTCCCGAAAACTGCGATCATTGCGGGCGAATCGAACACCAGCGGAATCGCGATCGCAATCGCGGGATAGAGATATCGCTCGTGGATGCGCGGCGCCAGCACGAACATCGCCAGATAAGCGAGGAAGACCGACAGCAGCAGCGTTCGGGCCGTGCGCTTGCGATACAAAATGTAGGCAGCGAGCGCGTAGACGAACAGAAAAAGCGTCATTCCCAGCGCAAACGCCGAGACCCCGGCAATACGCACCGAGTCCGGCTCGCGCATACCGCCCAGCAGCCCCATCAGGTTGAAGGCGTTGTCGGAGGTCGTCGGATAGCGGCCGGCGGCCGAGAAGTAGAGGTCGAAAAGCAGGTTCCAGGGCCGGTTGATCTGAAAGGGCGCGATTCCGATCATCATCGTGCCCGCGAAGGCCGTCGCGGCGCCCGCCAGGTCCCAAAACTCAACGTTCCAGAGGGTCCACAGCCCGAGCATCGGGAGGAAAATCAGGCCCTGCGGCTTGACCAGCACCGCGATCGCCGCGACCGCCCACGCCAGCTCGAAGCGCGCGTCCATCGCGAGCGCCACGCTCAGCAGAATCGGCAGTGTGAGGACGGAATCGCTCTGTCCCCATGCGACCGTGTCGAACAGCAGGCTCGGATTGAGCGCGAACAGCAACATCCCGGCGAAGGCCGGGCGAGCCGGACCAAGCCGCCGAATCACAGCGAAGATCGTGAGTCCGAGAAGAAAATCCGCCACCAGCGGCGGACTTTCGGTCACCAGCCGTATCGCGTCGAACGACTTGAGCCCGAGCGCGCCCGTGACATAACCCGCAAGCCACAGCACGTAAAGATAGCCGGGCGGATAATCGCACAGGTACTGGGGATCGTAGATCCGGGCCGGGCCGGCGTAAGCCATTGCCGCCGACCACAAGTTCCAGCATCGCACGTCGTCCCAGTAGCCCGGAAAGGACGGAAGCAGAGCGAACTTCGCGATTGCGATTCCGCAGAGCCACAACAAGGCACGCCCCACCGTCAGGTCCCGATCGACAAACAGCGGTTCCAGAACAAGCACCAGAGCCGCCGCGAGGAGCGCGAACAGCACGAGCGCGCTGAAGAGACCGAGCGTGCTGCCGGCGGTTGCCACTTCCGTCACGGCGGTGGAGTGTAGTCGAGAAAAGCGCGGCCCGCAGCCTGCTCTTGCTCACTGCGGGAAGAGGCCTCGTCGAAGCGCCGCCAGAGCCTCGAAGCGCGGGAGATCTCAGCCCGGCGATGAAGCCCGGTACTCCGACTCCAGCAGGCCCATCACAATCGCGTCGTGGTATTTGCCCTGGGCGTAACGATGCTCGCGCAGCACGCCCTCGCGTTTGAAACCGCACTTTTCATACGACGCAATCGCGCGCTCGTTGTACGCGAAGACCAGCAGATACACCCTGTGCAGATTCATCTTCTCGAAGGCGAGCTTCAGCAGCACCCGCATCGCGTCTGTGCCGTAACCCTTGCTCCAGTTCTTCTTGATACCTATTACAATTCCTATTTCTGCGTGGCGATCTATCCAGTTGATATTGTGCAGATCGATTCCGCCGATATACTCGCGCGTCAGCGTCTCGATCGCGAAGGTCTTATGGTCATCGCTCTGCCGCGACGCGCGTTCGAGGAACTGCTCCTGCTGGACTCGCGAGACCGGATAAGTGAGCATCGGCCCGCCGAGAAAGTGCTTGACCTCCTCGTCGTTGACCCACGCCATCACGGCTTCCAGGTCCGACCGTTCATAGGCTCGCAGCCTCACCAGCTTTCCTTCCATCGCGCGGCCTCCAAAAGAACGAAGGGCAGCCTGCCCGGCTGCCCTCGTTCGCATTTCAATCTGCGCGCTCGCCGCCGCGACGGCTCGGGCAACGCTGAAGGCGTCGCGAAGCCGCTTCGGTTCAGCCCTTAGGCAGTCCCAGCACGCGCTCGCCGATAATGTTGTGCTGAATCTCGCTGGTGCCGCCGGCGATCGTCAGCGCCCGCGACGCGAGCATCCGGTACGACCACTTGCCCCGATCGACCGCGAGCGGGGCGCGATACTCGAACTGGCTATACGGCCCGAGCAGCTCCATCGCATAGTTGTTCATCCTGAGGTTCAACTCGCTAGTTCCGAGCTTCATCACCGAGCCCTCGGGTCCGGGTGGCAGTCCCTTAAGGCGGCGGGTCAACTGGCGATAGCCGGTGTACTTCAGCGCGGAGGCCTCGCAGGCGAACCCGCCGATTCTCTGACGCACGCTGGAGTCGTCCCACGCCGTGCGACCGTTGCGCTTGACCGATTTGGCCAGCGCCGCCAGCTCTCTAACCTGGCCGATCATGTCGCGACCGCCGCCGATACCGGCGCGCTCGAACATCAGCGTTGTAATCGCGACCTGCCATCCGTGGTTCTTTTCCCCGATCAGGTTCTTGCGGGGCACCTTGACGTCTTCGAAGAACACTTCGTTGAACCCGCTGTCGCCGGTGATCTGGACCAGGGGACGCACCGTAACGCCGGGGCTGTGCATATCGACCAGCACGTAGCTGATTCCCTTGTGCTTGGGCGCGTCGGGATCGGTGCGCACCAGCAGGATACACCAGTCCGCGTGATGGGCGTCGGAGGTCCAGACCTTCTGGCCGTTGACGATGAAATAGTCGCCTTCCTCGACCGCGCGGGTCTGCAGCGAAGCGACGTCGGAGCCGGCGCTGGGCTCCGAGTAGCCCTGGCACCAGATTTCCTCGCCCGAGAGAATCTTCGGGACGTAGCGCTGCTTCTGCTCTTCGCTGCCCCAATGGATGAGCGTCGGACCGACCAGCATGATGCCCAGTCCGTTGACCAGCGGCGGCGAGCCGCCCGAGAGATCTCCTCGTTGTAGATAATTTGCTGCATCAGGGTGGCGCCGCGGCCGCCGTATTCCTTGGGCCAGCTGATTCCGACCCATCCGGCCGCGTGCATCCTGCGATGCCACTGGAGGCGCTTGTGCCAGTCGTCGGCGTCCTCCTCGTGCAGCATGTCGATTTCGCTGCGCGGCTGCCGGTCTTTGGGCACGTTCGCCTCAAGCCAGGTCCGCAGCTCCTTGCGGAAAGCTTCGTCCTCGGTGGTGTAGTTGAAATCCATCGACTCCTCCGATAGCGCAAAACCGGTGCGTCGCTCCTGGCCTCAATCAGCGAAAGTAGGCCGGCCGCCGGTTTCAATTCGAGTCTTACATACTCCGGGGCGCCGAATCGACGCAAGGCGGCAGTAGTGAAAGGCGTCCACCGTGCCCGGCGAGCGCTAGCCCTTGGGCAATCCGAGCACGCGCTCGCCGATTATGTTGTGCTGGATCTGATTGCTCCCCGCCGCGATCGTCATCCCGCGCGCCGCCAGCATCTTGTACGACCATTTGCCGGAGTCGATCGCGAACCGGGCGCGATACTCGAACTGGCTGTAGGGCCCCAGCAGCTCCATCGCATAGTTCTGGATTCGGAGGTTCAGCTCGGTCGAGCAGAGCTTCATCATCGAGCCTTCCGGCCCGGCGGAAGCCCCTTGAGGCGCCGGGTCAACTGCCGATAGCCGGTGTACTTGAGCGCTGCCGCCTCACAGGCGAACTCTGCGACTTTCTGGCGCACGCTGGAATCGTCCCAGGCCGGGCGGCCCTCGCGCGTGATCGATTGGGCGAGCTTCGCGAGCTCGTGGACCTGGCCGGTCATGTTGCGGTTTCCGCCCGCGCCGCCGCTCCGCTCGAACATCAGGGTGGTGATCGCGATCTGCCATCCCTGGTTTTTCTCGCCGACCAGGTTTTTTCTCGGCACGCGCACGTCCTCGAAGAAGACCTCGTTGAATCCCTTCGCGCCGGTCATCTGCACCAGCGGCCGGACGGTCACGCCGGGGCTGTGCATATCGACCAGCAGGTAGCTGATCCCCTTATGCTTGGGCGCCTCGGGGTCGGTGCGCACGAGCAGAAAGATCCAGTCGGCGTGCTGGGCCCCGGAGGTCCAGACCTTCTGCCCGTTGACGACGAAATAGTCGCCGTCCTCGATCGCCCGGGTCTGGAGCGAGGCCAGGTCGGAGCCCGCGTTCGGCTCCGAGTAGCCCTGGCACCAGACCTCGTCGCCGGCGAGGATGGCGGGCAGGTATCGCTTCTTCTGCTCGTCGTTTCCCCAGTGCATCAGGGTCGGCCCGAGCAGGTTGAGGCCCATCCCGAGCATCGGCAGCGGAGCGTCGGCACGATCCAGCTCTTCGCCATAGATGATGTTCTGCAGGATGCCCGCGCCGCGCCCGCCGTACTCCTTCGGCCAGTGAATTCCGATCCAGCCGCCGGAGTGAAGCTTCTTGTACCATTGCACGCGCCGCGCCCAGTCGCCTGCGTCCTCCTCGGCGATCATGTCGAGCTGCGAGCGCCGGGGGCCTTTGGGAGCGTTAGTTTCCAGCCATGCGCGAAGCTCGGCGCGGAACGTTTCGTCTTCGGCACTCAAGTTGAAATCCATCTGTTCCTCCGGCTTATGCGGCGCGCCCGAAAATTCCTGCGTCTCGCGAGACGCTTCTCTCTTCCTATTAGAATAGCGCGAGCGCGTCCGCAAGTTTCATCGTTTGGGCCTGCAATTGACAATCCGGCGTTAATTTCGGAGAGTCGGACAGGCGATTCGCCGCGATCATCGGAAGATGGAGATAAAGATCGACTTTCCCGACGACCTGTTCGACGCGCAGTTCACCGATAGCGATTTCACGGCGCGCGTCCGCGAACTTGCGATCCTCGAACTGGTCCGCATCAAGCGGATGCACGAGCACGAGGCGCAGCGAACTCTCGGCATCGAGCGATGGGAGCTTGTGGAGCGGATGGAAGCCGCGGGAATCAGGCCGACCGAGAAGGTGTTCGAGGAAATCAAGGGCGAGCTGCGCAAGGCGATCGCGGCCCGGACCGGGCGCGGCCAGAGCTAGCAGGCTCCTCGCAGTCCCCAATCAGCGCCTCGCTCCACTCCAGCGCTTCCGCTTCGCGCCTCTCATCAGCCGCCATTGCGCGATACCCCTCTTCGAGATTGTCGCCCGCGAGCGGTCGAACAGGTCGGCTCGAGGACCGGCTTTGATTTGATTCTCCGCTACGCTTCCGTTTTGATATGCTCGCAGCCATGCGTCTTCTACATACCATGATTCGCGTCAACAATCTCGACGAATCGATCAAGTTCTATTGCGACGCGCTCGGGATGAAGCTTTTGCGCCGTCATGATTTTCCCGGCGGCGAATTCACGCTCGCGTTCGTCGGCTACGGCAGCGAGGATCAGACCGCGGTCGTCGAGCTGACCTACAACTGGGGCAAATCGAGCTACAATCTCGGCGACGCGTTCGGCCATCTCGCGATCGGCGTCGAGGACATCTATCGCACCTGCGCCGAGGCTCAAGCAGCGCGGCGTCAAGGTCGTGCGCGAGCCGGGACCGATGAAGCACGGCAACACGCCGATCGCGTTCATCGAGGATCCCAGCGGCTACAGGATTGAACTGATCGAACGGAAAGGCGCGTGAGCGCGGCATTGCTATCATTCAGCGGAGGGCGCGACTTATGAAGGCGGCGGTTTTCAGAGCGCAAAATCAGATGGCGGTCGCTGACGTGCCGAAGCCCGCGCCGGGGCGCGGCGAGGTCGTGCTCAAGGTCCACGCTTGCGGGATTTGCGGCTCGGACCTGCACGCCGTCCAGTACGGCTTCGGGATGCCGCCGGAGACCGTGATGGGGCACGAGTTCTGCGGCGAGATTCACGAACTTGGCTCCGGCGTGCGCGATTTCAAGATCGGCGAGCGCGTCACCTCGCTGCCGTACATCGCGTGCGGGGAATGCGATCACTGCCGGTCCGGCAATGGAATGCGATGCGCCGCGATTCGAGGACTCGGCCTCGGGCAACTGCCCGGAGCGTACGCCGAATACGTGCTCTGCGGCACCAGCAGCCTTCTCAAGCTGCCCGACAATGTCAGCTCGCGCGAGGGCGCGACCGTCGAGCCGCTGTCGGTGGGGCTTCATGGTGTCAACCGAAGTGGACTTCGCGCGGGCGCGGCCTGCGTGGTGATGGGAGCGGGGCCGATCGGACTGGCTACCACGATTTGGTGCAAGGCGAAGGGCGCGCAGGCGGTGGTGGTATCGGAACTCGCGCCCGGACGCTTCGATCTCGCCTACAAGCTCGGCGCGACTGCGGTGGTCAATCCCCAGCAGGAAAGCCCCGCCAGGAAGATGAAAGAAATCACCGGGCGCGATCCGGAAATCGTCTTCGAGTGTATCGGGGTGAAATCGACGCTGGACGCGGCGATTGGGATGGTCGCGCCGCAGGGGCGCGTCGCGGTGCTCGGCGTATGCATGGAGCCCGACCAGATCGTGCCCCTTACCTGCGTGCTGAAGGAAATCAGCATCGATTTCGCGCTGGGCTACAATCGCGCCGAGTTCGCGGAAACGATCGCGGCCCTTTCCAGCGGCCGCATCGACGTCAAACCGATGATCACCGACGTGATCGGCGTGGACGAAGTCCCGGCGATGTTCCACACGCTGCGCAAGCCCACCACGCAGGCCAAGGTGATCGTGGAATTCCCGCATTAGAGGCGCGCTTCAGCTTCACTGATCGTCTGAGTTCATTCGCGGGCGCGAAGTTGTCTTGCGCGCCGCGATCCGCTTCTCACCCTTTCTCCCGTCATCGTTGCATCGGGCGTCTTTGTGCTGCTACAGTTAGTTACCTTATGCTCCATTGTGGTGTGGAGGGGCGCCGGAGGGATTGGTGAGCTCAGCTCGAAGTCTGTTTGCCCCGCAGGCGCCGGAGCCGGGCCCTCCGGCAGCGAAGCATGCCGCGCCGGGCGCGGCGCTCCCCGAGGCGCGGAATCGCTGCTGCGATCGGCGCCCTTTTTCATGCTGCTGGTGGTTGTGGCGCTCAGCGCAGACAACTACGCGGATCCCGACCTCTGGCGGCATCTGCTGGTGGGCCGGATCGTTCTTGCGACCGGGCCCCTGCCACTGCGCGATACGTTTTCGTACACCGCATTCGGACACCTGTGGCGCCAGCACGAATGGCTCGCGCAGGCGATCATGGCGCTCTGTTACAACGCGGCAGGCGTGTTCGGTCTCAAGCTGCTCAAATTGGCCTGCGCGGCCGCGACAGTGTCCCTTCTCGCGATCGGCATCGCCGAGACCGGAGCTTCCGCGCGTATCCAGCGCTCGATAATGATTCTGATTGCGCTCGCGCTGGCGCCGCAGATGCAGTTCCGGCCCCAACTCTTCACTTACGTGCTGCTGAGCCTGCTGTTCGCTCTGGAAGCCGCGGAGTCCTACCGGGGAAGCTCGAGACTATGGATAGCAATTCCCGCCTTCGCGTTGTGGGCCAACTTACACGGCGGCTTTGTGGTCGGTCTGGGCGCGCTATGCGGATTCACGGGTATCCTCGCTATTACGGACTTCTGGCGCGGCGCCGGTTTTTCGCGCGGCGCGCGGCTTAGCGCGATCGCCGCGGCTTGCGGCGCGGCCACCCTCGTCAATCCGATCGGGATCGGAGTCTGGTCCAACGCGCTTCATTCGATTACCGACAGCTACGTCAAAGCGGCGATCGTTGAGTGGCGCCCCCTGACGAGTATGCTCGCCGATCAGTTGCGGAGCTGGAGTCCCGGCGCCGTGATTTATCTGGTCCCGATCGCCATTTTCGCCGCGCTCGCGGTTTGCGTTGCGATTACGCCCGCGGCCGATGACCTCGCGATGGTCATTGTCGCCGCGGTCTTCGCTGCCGGCGCTTTCTACGCCGTTCGCAACATGGCACTGGCCGTGATCGCGACCGCGATACCGCTGGCGCGCCACGCGGGACTGGTGGCTCGCCTCCGGGAAGCGCGATCGGGCAACCTGAATCGCGACTCAGACCAGGATCGCGGCTTCAATCCGGCTCTGGCCGTGGTTCTTGCCGTTGCGATGGCGTGGTTCGGCGGCCTCCTTTCCGATCGCCTCAAACTTGGACTGGATTATCCAGTCGCGGCGGTCGAGTTCATCAAAGAGCATCACTTGCGCGGCAATGTGCTATGCGACTTCAGTTGGGGTGAGTACCTGATGTGGCATTTGGGCGGGCAGAACAGGGTATTCATAGATGGCCGATGGGAACTGGTTTATCCACACGAGATAATGCGCGACTATGTGCACTTCGAGCAGGCCAGGCCCGACGCTGAGAGAGTGCTCGACTCATATCCGAACGATCTGGTTCTGCTTTCGCCACGGTCGAAGGCCAGCCGCGTGGTGATGAACGATCCGAACTGGAAGCTCATCTATGGCGACCGTATCGCGCTGTTGTACGCGCGCTCGTACTCGCCGATGGCTCGGCGTAGTGCGCCCGCAGGCGGGGCGTCGGTGGAGTACTTTCCGTAATTGGCGAATGCGATCTCAGTGGCATGAGATTCCTCGCTGCGCTCGGAATGACACGCGTGGCGGGACGCGCGAAGTGGCTATCGTCCCGTGAGGGGGCGCGAGCGGATGCGAAAGCAGGACGGGTGGTATCGCCCGTCTGGAGTCAGGCCACTTTGATCGGAGCGGGCGCTGGCGGCTGGCTCGGATGCTGCCCGGCTGGCGGCTCGAGTTCGGCGCTGCGGCTCGCAGTTCGCCTGCGGTGACCAGCCCTTTGGCCGCCAGCAGCGCCTCCAGCGCGCGCAGGAACTGCCTGAAGTACGCCTGCGGCGATAGAGACCGCGCCGTGTCCCTCGAAATCTCCGCGATCAGCATCCGGCGGAATTCCTCCCATTGGTACTGTCCGCTTTCACACAGCGCCAGCGCGACCGCGAAAGCGCGCGCCTCCCAGGGGGCGGCGAAAACCACCTCCCGCGGATCGATCGCTGCGGCGTTCATCAGGCCTTCGAGAGTTTGAGCTTTCATCGGTCGGGGCGCTTCGGGAGTCCGGCCTTCGCGACGCCGATCATCGAATCGCGCGTTACCAGCTCGGCCAACTCCTCCTCGCTCATTCGCGATGTCCCCGCAGGCCGCTCCGGCAGCACGATATAACGGATCTCGGCGCTGCTGTCCCATACGCGGATTTCGACCTCGGCGGCGAGTTCCAGACCGAATTCGCGGAGCACGGATCTCGGGTCGCTTACCGCACGAGATCGATAGGCCGGCTCTTGTACCACACGGGCGGAAGCCCCAGCACCGGCCATGGGTAACAGGAACACAGCGTGCAGACCACGAGATTGTGGACCTTGGGAGTGTTCTCCAGCGCGACCAGGTGTCCGCCTTCCGGCCCGGAGAATCCGAGCTCGGCAACCGCTGCGGTGGCATCGGCGAGCAGTCTCTTCCTGTACGCAGGGTCGGTCCACGCGCGGGCGACCACCTTGGCCCCGTTGCGAGGACCAATCTTATGCTCATAGCTGTCGATCACCTGATCCAAAGCCTGAGAGTCGACCAGACCCTTCTCGACCAGGAGCGATTCGAGCGCCTTTACCCGCAGCGTGAGATCGGAATCGTTCTGATCGTGATCGTGCTCGCTCATCGCCGCCGGCTCCTGGCCTTGAGATTGAGGCCGATGCGGCGTGGCACTCGCGCGGGCGCCAGATAGTCCTCCCAGAGATCGATGTAAACCCGATCGCGCGCATTTGCCTGATCGCCCCACAAGTCGCGCGGCCTGAACGACACGGTGTAGCAGTGCTGCGGATTGTTTCCGGCCCCGTGGGCGTGAGTATCGGGGAAGTTGGAGATCCCGAGATCGCGCGTCACGACGCCGGGCCTTCCCCGCGCGTAGCGGGGCAATCGCGTATGGCCCGCCGGATTCAGATTGCGGGTGACGATATGGTCGCCCCGCTTGAAGCGGGCGCGTTGACGGCGCCGCTCCAGGCGTTCTTTCCCGCCGGCTTCGCGTTCAGATCGAGCGGGTGCGTGCGAGACGGTTTCGCCGACGACGCACGCATCGCCCAACTCGGCGCGCGTGATGATTCCCCTCTCGAGCAGGAGCGTCTCGATCGCGTGAAGCCAGTGCTCGTAGTAGCTGGTCGCGAGGTAGCACTCGGGATCCATCCTTTCGATCGCGTGGCGAAAGGCGTCGCCGTTGCGGAGCTGGGCGAATAGCGCCGTCGCCATGCCGAACACTCGCCGCTCCCAGTCAGCATGAAAGACCGGCTCGCCAGGCTCGGGCATGACCGGTCCGAAACCGTGCATCCCGCCGAGATCGTGTATGCCGTTCATGCGCTGATCCTGCGTTGCGAGACAACTTCAATCCTCGCGTTGACCCCGAAGTTAGCAGGCCGCCGAAAAGAGCTTCAACACCCTGCCGATCCTCTGCTATACGGCTCATCGTGGACAACGCGACTATCGATCAGATACTGGCCGGCGCGGCTGCCTCCGGGCGCGATTCCCTTTCGGAAATCGAGTCGAAACAGATTGTCGATGCGATCGGCATATCCGTTGCGATGGCCCGGCAGGCGCGCAGCGCGGACGAAGCGGCGAGGCTCGCCGTGGAATTTGGCTTCCCGGTCGCACTGAAGGTGCTCTCACCCGAGGTCGATCACAAGAGCGATGCCGGCGGCGTCGAATTGAACATCAAATCCGAGGCGGAAGCGCGACAGGCATTCGAGCGGATTCGCCGCAACCTGGCTGACAAGATGCCGGCCGCGCGATTCGAGGGTGTCGCGGTGCAGGGGATGGCGGCGCCGGGCGTCGAAATCCTGGCCGGCATCGTCCGCGACAAAAGTTTCGGGCCGCTGGTGATGGTCGGTCTCGGCGGCGTGCTGGTCGAAGTCTTCAAGGACACCGCGATTCGTCCGGCGCCGGTCACTGAGAGCGCGGCTCGCGCGATGCTCACCGAGCTGCGCGGCGGCCCGCTGCTGCGCGGCTTTCGCGGTTCCCAACCGGTCGATATCGACGCGATCGCGTCGTTGATCGTGCGGCTGTCGGAACTCGCGGCGATGCGCCCCGAGATCGAAGAGATGGACCTCAACCCCGTGATCGTGTACCCGCACGGCCTCAGGGTTGTTGACGCCCGGATACGGCTGGGCTCCGCGCGTCACGCGAAGCCGCCCGCACGGCCGAATTTCCAGCGGATCGAGAACCTCAGGCGTGCGTTCACTCCGCGCGCGGTCGCCGTGATCGGCGACAAGCGGATGAACGGGTATTTGTGGTTGCGCGCCCTGTCGCAGTACACCGGCAAGCTCTACTCGGTCCAGATCGATCCGAACGAGATTGCGGGAATCGAGGCGATGGGAGTCAGGAACTACAAGAGCATTGCTGAGATTCCGGAGCCGATCGAATACGCGGTCAGCGCGGTCCCCCGCCAGGTCGCGCCGCGAATTCTCAAGGACTGCGTTGCCGCCAAGGTCGGCGCGATCAGTCTGTTTACGTCGGGCTTCACCGAGACCGGCGAAGAACTGGGCGCGAAGCTCGAGGCCGAGCTCAAGAGCATTGCGGAGAATTCCGATATCGCGCTGGTCGGGCCGAACTGCATGGGCCTGTACAATCCGGCGGTCGGGCTGTGCAATTTTCCCGACCAACCAGCCGGCAAAGGCGGCGACGTTTGCTTCATCTCGCAGAGCGGCACTCACACCATAAACTTCTGCCTCCAGGCGGCGGCGCGTGGGGTAAAGATCAACAAGGCGGCGTCGATCGGCAATGTGACGGTGCTCGAAGCCGCCGATTATCTCGACCTGATGGCGGATGATCCGGCGACGCGCGTAATCGGGATGTATATCGAAGGCGTGCGCGACGGGGAGCGCTTTCTGCGGAGCCTGCGCAGCGCCGCGAGCCGTCATCCGGTGGTGATATGGAGAGGCGGGACGACCGATCCCGGCGCGCGCGCGACATTCTCGCATACCGGGTCGCTGGCGACGCCGTCGGCGGTGTGGCGCGCTGTGATAAGCGAAAGCGGGGCGGTCGAGGTTTCCGGCCTCGACGCGATGCTTGACGCGGTGGAGTTGCTGTCACGCGGGCGGCGTCCGGGCGGCAAGCGAGTCGGGCTGGTTGCGATGACCGGCGGGCAATCGGTGGTCCTGACCGACGCGTTCGCGAGCGCGGGTCTGGAAGTGCCCGCCTTGTCGCCGGCCTCCTACGAGGAACTGAAGGGATTTTTCAATGTCGTCGGCGGCAGCTATCGCAATCCACTCGACGCCGGTGGAACGATCGGGATGGGCCACAATCAGGCCAACCTCGATCGCATCCTCAATATCCTCGAACGAGATCCGCTCATCGACGCGATCATGCTGGATGTCGGCACGGGGCTGCGCGCCGCGCGATGGTCGGCGCACGAGGCCGAATTGATCGCGCTGCTCGACAAGCTTTCGGAGTTCAACCGCGGCTCATCGAAGGCTTTCGCGGTCGTGCTTCATCCGGCCCATGTTGAGGCGATTGTCGCGCGGGCCAGGCTGCTCGCGCGGGAGCGGGGGCTGGTGGCATTCGACAGTTTCGAGCGGGCGGCGGCGGCGCTCAAGGTCGCGGCCGATTTCCGAAAAGGCCGGGCGGATCGCGGCGCGCCTCAGTGAACTGCCGGCGCCGGCGGAACGACTGCCTCGAGGCGTGGGGGAATGACTTCCGGCGGGGCAGACGGCTGGGCGGCGCCTGTGCCCGGAAGCAGGAGGGTGAGCTGGCTGCGGCCCGAGTCTCCGTCGAACAGCGCCAGCGTGCTCCCATCCGGGGACCAGCTCATCAGCGCCAAGCCGATCGCGGGTCCGCTGGCGAGCAAGGTCTCGCCTCCGGTCTTTGCCGAGTACGCGATGATGTGCCGGAATGCCGCCGTTCCGCCCGGAGCGAACAGTTCGATCGCCGCCATCGCGAAGTTCGGCGAGTAGGTCATCGCGCTTGACGCGAGCATCTCAGGGAACGTATCGACGCCGAGGGTCCGAACCTTGACGTCGCTTCGGCTCATATCCATCAACGCGACCTCGGCGGTGATCAGGGCGCGTGGATGGGCTATCGCGCGCTCGGACGTGAGCTCGCGATTCCCGATCGCGAGTATGCTCGTGTCGGACACGTACACCGCCGCCGAAGACGAAATCGCGACCGGGGCCGCCTGCCGAGTGGGTATATCAAATTGATATGCACTCGACAGAGGGTTGCCGGCGGTCGGCCCCACAAAGAGAAAGGCCCCGCCGCTCGGAGCCCATCCGAGCACCCGAATCGGTCCGGGGACGTTCAAAGGCATACACGACTTCCTGCGCCGGTCGATGAGCGACGGCGGCGCGACGGCGTCTCCCTGGCCAACCGCCCAGATGCCGTCCGGACCCCAGCTCAATGCCGAGAGTGGACAGTTGAACGGCAATTGCTCAGGAGGTCCGGAGCCGTCCGCTGCGACCAGGAAAATGCTCGACCCGGCCGCCTCGGCGGTATCGGCTCCGGGAGCGGCTGGAACGGTTGTCCGGGGGGGATTCGTTTCGGCGGGCTTCTGAGGCGGGGGGCGCCTCAATCCGAGCGCGATTGTGTTCGCGACCGGCCATCCCAGGCTTACCGATTCAAACTTGCCCTCGATCGACGCGATGCGATGCGCCTGATCGTGGGCGAGATCGTAGCGGAGCAGATCAAGACGGTTCCCGTTCGCGCGCGCAGTCGCAATTGCCAGAGACCATCGGTCGGGACTCACCGCGATATCCGCCAACGTCGCGTCAGGCGCGTCCGGTGGATTGTCCATCGCCAGCACGTTCGTCTGCTCCCGGTCGGGAACGAAGTCGATGAGCATCGTGCGCCCGCGCAGCGACCCGATCACCGCGACGTCGCGTCCGTCGCGAAGCCAGAGCGGAGGGTGAAACGGAAGGGGCTCGAACCCCGGCGGCATCGCAGCGCGTGCCGCGACCGGTATGCCGGGCGCAATCTCCATGATCGCGGTCGTCACGGGAGGCGCCAGCGTCCCGGGGTTGGGAGGCTTGCGGGTCGCGCACGATGCGACTGCAATGCCGATCGCCAGGGCGATCGCGGTGCGGACAGACCTGGGCATGAAAAAAGGCTAGTGTAAATCGACCAGGAGAATAAAGTAGGGCGGCAATGAAGATCGTACGACAGACCGGAAGTTTCGCGTCTCTGTGGCGCTCGCCGCTCGTCCGCAGGCACGAGCGTGAGGGCGCGGCCGCGAGGTCCGAATGATGAACCGCCGACGCCGGCTCGCGATCGTGGTCGCGATTCTGTTCGCGCTCGGAGTTTTCGCGATCGATCGCGGCGCGTGGCTGATCGGCCTGGTGCCGCTGGCAGCGGCGATCGCGATCGTCGCCGGATTTCTGGCGCTGGTGTTCTTTCCGGCCCGAATTCCGCGCGATGCGGTGCTCGAGATTCGGTTGGCCGGCCGTATCCGGGATCATTCGCCGCGCGGGTTCCTCGATCAGTTCATGGGTCGCGGCTTTCCGAGTCTGCTGCAGCTTCGCCAGGCGCTCGAGGCCGCAGCCGGCGACGCCTCGATAAGCGCGGTGATCGTTGAGATTGCCGGACTGGAACCTGGACTCGCTATCGGTTGTGAGATCCACGATCTTCTGGCCGCGCTCGCAGCCGCGGGTAAACGGGTGGTTGCGATCCTGTCGGGCGATAGCGCGACCGTGCGCGAATACCTCGTTGCCAGCGGCGCTGGTGAGGTGGTGGCAAATCCCGACACGTCGTTGATGATGCTCGGGGTGGCGGCGGGGAGTCCGTTTCTCAAGCGCGCGCTCAACCGGCTTCATATCGAGGCGCAGACCCTGCAGTGGAAGGAATACAAGGGAGCGGGGGAGATGTTCACGCGCGAGGCGATGTCGCCGGAGGTCCGCGAGAGTATCGAGTCGGTCGTCGCCGACTGGCAGTCCGTGCTTGCTGAAAAGGTCGCCGCGTCGCGCAAGCTCGACCAGCCGCGCGCGCGGCAACTGCTCGCGGGCGGTTTCATGAGCGCGCGGGCCGCGCGCGAATCGGGGCTGATCGATCGCCTCGGTTACGCCGAGGACATCGAGGCTGAACTCGACCCCGGCGCCAAGGGCAGGAGGTTCATCGGCGTGGGGCGCTATTTGCGGCACATCGCATATTCGCGGCGCCGCGCCAGAGCCCGTATCGCGCTGGTTCACGGATTGGGGCCGGTGGTCGCAGGCGAGCCGCCGCTGACAGGCGAATTCCTGAGCGGTCCGGCGGTCGCGGAGGAAATAAGCCGGGCGGCGCGTGACAAGAACGTCCGGGCGATCGTGTTCCGCGTCGACTCGCCAGGCGGGTCGGCGGTCGGCTCGGACCTGGTCTGGCGGGCGATGCAGGAAGCCCGCAGGCGCGGCAAACCGATCGTGGTCTCGATGGGCAACCTGGCCGGGTCCGGCGGCTACTACGTTGCGATGGCGGCGGACGCGATCGTCGCGCAGCCCGTCACGATCACCGGGTCGATCGGCGTGGTCTACACAAAGTTCAACTTGCGCGACCTTCTGGCGGAGCTGGGAATCGGAATCGACTACGCCAAGAGCGATGAGAGCAGCGACGCGCTCTCCGCGTCGCGCGCGCTGACGCCCGCGGAGCTGGCCCAGGTGAATGAGATGGTCGGGGAACTGTACGCGACCTTTACCAGGAAAGTCGCTGAAGAGCGCAAGCTCGACGCCGAGCGTACCGAGGAGCTTGCGCGCGGCCGGGTCTGGAGCGGACGAGCGGCGCGCGAAAGGGGCCTGGTTGACGAGACTCGGCGGGCTCGACCGCGCGATAGGGATCGCGCGCGAAAAGGCCGGCCTCGGGCCGAATCAGCCGCACGAGTTGGTCACGCTGCCGGAGTCGGGATGGCTTTCAGGATTGAGGCTCGCCCTGATGCCGGCGCAGGCACCGATCGGAATCGCGACGGCGGCTCAGGCACTGGGAGTTCCATCGGAGTGGGCTCCGGCGCTGATCGGACTGCTAACCCGCACCGGCGCTTTGTTGCTCTGTCCTTTCCTTTAGGGTTTTCCATCGGTCTGAAGGCGCTGCCGGTTAAGCATTTTTTGTATTGCAATCTGACCGGGACTTGGTATAGTCGCGCCTGTTCCGCTCTCGATATAGGTCGAGTCGGGAGGGAAGGCAGCCTCACGGGCGAGCGTATGATCCCGGAAGATTCTGGAAATTCTCCCGCTGCCGAGAGTTGGGTTTGAGGCTGCGCATCGCCGGCAACGGGAGGAACCTGGTGGGTCAGGAAATCGCGAAGGCTTCCAGAAATGTTCTGCTGGGCGCGGTGCGGCCCATATTTCTTCTCGCCCTGCTCATTGCGATCATGCCCTTCGGCGTCATGCTGATTCAGCCGACGCCGAAGGCCAGCGGTCCGATAATCGTCAACACCACCAGCGACTCAAGTCCTTCTCACGACGGGTTTTGCAGCCTGCGCGAGGCCATCAACAACGCGAACAGCCCCGGAGCCGATACCACCGAGGGCGACTGCCTGGTCGGCACCGGCAACGACGTCATCGACTTCAGCGTGAGCGGGACGATCACGCTGAAGGGCGGCCTGCCGGCGATCCAAAACACGGTCACAATCGACGGCACTGGGCAGACGATAACTGTAGATGGGGTGAGCAACTTTCAGGCGCTCGCGGTGAACCCGAGCGCCACGCTCAATCTGAACAATCTGAGCGTCGTTCATGGAAATCCGGGTGTGAACAACGGTGGGGTGCTCAACGTCACGAAGAGTGTTTTCTCTGATAACAAGGGCAGCGCGATCTACAACGGCTCCTCCTCTTCGCTGACCGTCGCCAACAGCAGCTTTCTGGGCAATGTCGGGTTCGAGGGCGCCATCTGGGGTTACGCAACCTCGATGACGATCATCGCCAGCGCGTTTGTGGACAACAGCGGCTCGGACTCTTCCCTTGGCGGAGGGGCGATCGGCAGTCCGGTCAGCGGAGGTTCCCTGAACGTCAGCAATAGCACGTTCTCAGGCAACAGCACTCCGGGAAGCGGCGGGGCGATTGCGATCAGCGGTGGTGCGATGGCTGTCAGCGGGAGCACCTTCGCAGGCAACAGCGCGACCTACGGCGGCGGTATCGTGGAGTTGTTCGGCACGGTGACGGTCTCCAACAGCACCTTCCTGGGCAATACCGCCACTCAGCTCGGCGGCGGCATCGCCAACTTCGGCACGCTGACCATCACCGACAGCACCTTCACGGGCAATACCGCCCCCGAAGGCTCCGGCGGCGGCATTTTTAACTTCCTGCCCACCGGCGTTCTGACCGTCACTAACAGCACCTTCTCAGGCAACAGCGCTGCAAACCAGGGCGGTGGCATCGGCAATGAGGCGTCGTTAACCCTCAGCAACACCACCTTCCTGGGCAACAACGGCGCCACTCCATTGCCGACCCCGTCGGCGACAGCTACGCCAACGGCGACGCCGACCTCGACTGCGAGTCCGACGCCTACGGGAAGCGCGACGCCCACACCGACGGCTACGCCGACACCCAACCGCAGCGGCGGCGGCATCGCCAACATCGGGAGCGCCGGCGGAATCGTGATTAGCAAATCCATTCTCGCCGACAGCGCAGGCGGAAACTGTGGGACCGGCGGCAGCATCGACAACCTCGGCGACAACATTTCGGACGACGCCAGCTGTAATTTCGGCAGCAGCATGGGCGCGAATCTCGCTACCATCGGGGACAGCGTGAATCCGCTGCTGGCCGTCAACGGACTGCAATTCAACGGCGGGCTTACGGAGACGATCGGGCTGCAAACAGCGAGTCCGGCGATTAGCGCGATTCCGGCTGCTCAATGTCCGGCGACCGATCAGCGCGGCGATCCGCGGCCCGCTCCCAGCCAGGCCGGCTGCGATATCGGCGCATTCGAGTTGCAAGGCACGAGCACGATCTACGTAGCCAACTTCGGCGGAAACACGGTCACCGAGTATTCACTAGGGAGCAACGGCGACCAGAAGCCCATTGCAACTATCGGCGGACCGGACACTGGGCTTTCGGGCCCTAGTGGTCTTGCACTCGACCCCCGCGGTGACCTGTACGTCGCGAACCTCGGGGCAGATAGCATCACGGTCTACCCGCCCGGCGCCAGCGGTGACCAGACGCCAATCGCAACTATCAGCGGGCCGGACACCGGGCTTTCGGACCCGATTGGTCTCGCCGTCAGCCCCGTCGGGGACCTCTATGTCGCGAACTTCGGGGAAAGCAGTATCAGCGTCTACCCACCCGGCGCCAACGGCGACCAGACGCCCAAAGCCACCATCAGCGGGATGCTCACCTCGCTCAACCAACCGCTCGGAATAACGTTTGACTCCAGGGGCAATCTCTACGCAGTGAACGGCGGTGCCGCCACCGTCACTGAGTACCCGCCGAACAGCAATGGCGATCAGAAACCGATCGCTACCATCGGCGGTCCGGACACCGGACTGGAACAGGAAATATCCGTCGGAGTCGCGGTCAACCTGCTGGGCAACATCAGCGTCGCCAATCAAACCAGCACCGTCACGGAATATGCACCGAACAGCAACGGCGATCAGAAACCCGGCGCGACCATCATCGGGACCGACACCGGGCTTGATGGTATCCTATATGCTTGCGCTCGATGCCCAGAATCTCTACGTGACGAACCGACTCGGGAACTCCGTCACGGTGTACCCGCCGAACAGCAACGGCGACCAGAAACCGATCGCTACCATCGTCGGACCGGATACCGGACTTGCCGCTCCCGCCGGCATCGTGGTCGGCCCCAGGCCGCAACTCATCGTGCAGGGGCCCACGCCAACCCCGACGGCCACCGCGACCCGCACGCCGACTCCCACGCCGACCCCAACGCCGACGCCAACGCCAATACCATCATGCTCCGCAACGCCGCGAGTCGTGCAGACGGTGTGCAATCTTTCTCAGATGTGCGACAACTTAAGCTTGTCAATATCCAATTTCAATGTTTCACCCGGTGACCTGATTATTGTATGGTCGGACAACTTCAGCGCCTCCGGCAGCACTTTTGTCAATTCGGTCTCGGCGGTCGGGGCCAGCGACTGCAGCAAGTCAGCGCCGAACGGACTGTACAATGTGAGTCTGGCGGAAGCCGAAACCTGGGCCTGCACTGCCCCAGCGAGTCCGGGGAACACGATTCAGGTCAACTGGAATTCGCCGATCGGATGTGGCGTCTGCGCCACTGAAGTCGCCAATGCTGTCAATTCCCTGGACGCCAACTACAGCGCTGGAGGGCTTGTCAGCAACAACAACGGCAGCGCGTCTCCCTTGACCCCATCGATTACGGCATCGGGAAACGACTTCATTCTGGCTACGCTGGGCCTTGATGCTACATCGTCGATAACCGCAGGTCCGACCAGCGGGTTCACTCAGTTCTCAAATCCATCGTCCAGCATATCATTCAGCGATGTGTTCGGTACTTCCGGCGGAACCTACTCGACCGGATGGACGATCGCTCCGTCAGCCCATTGGTATACTTCCATAATTCCATACAGGGTTTGCCCAGGACCGCCGACACCAACTCCCAGACCTACGCCGACTCCCACACCTAAGCCGACGCCGACACCGACGCCGACACCTACTCCGACGCCGACGCCGACACCTACGCCCACGCCAACTCCGACACCTACCCCGACGCCGACACCTACGCCGACTCCAACCCCGACGCCGACGCCCACGCCAACGCCAACTCGGACGCCCACCCCAACGGCAACGCCCACGCCAACACCGACGCCGACAGCAACGCCGACACCTACGCCTACGCCGACACCTACGCCGACGCCGACCCCAACATCGACGCCGACACCTACGCTGACGCCAACCCCGACCCCGACCCCAACATTGACGCCAACACCTACGCCGACGCCAACCCCGACCCCGACTCCAACATTGACGCCCACACCGACCCCTACGCCAACACCTACACCGACTCCAACCCCGACGCCGGCACCGATCGGGTTGCTGACGATTGCGCCAGCTTCAGTCAACTTCGGTGGCGTTGGGACCTACACTACGGCCACGGGAACGTTCAAGATCACCAACTCGGGTCTGGGCACGCTCAGCGGGAACGTGAGCACGACGGGCGTAGGTGACCCGTTCAGCCTGCTGTCGGGCTCAGGAGCATTCGTGTTGGGTCCGGGCCAGACGAAGATCGTTAGCGTGAAGTTCGCGCCTCGGACGCCGAGATCGTTCTCGGAAAGCATTCTGATAACAAGCAGCGATCCGTCGAATCCGGCGAGGTTTGAGGGGCTGGCCGGAGTCGGGAAGCCTGCGGGCCTGAAGCTCGTTCCGGTAGCACTGTACTTCGGCAAAGTCAGCGCAGGTCAGACCAAAACCATGAATCTGGAGGTCGAAAATACGGGCTTGGGTGTGATGGCCGGCAGCGTCGATGTGAGCAAGCTCAAGACGCCATTCCAGGCGCTCTCGGGAACCGGCGCATTCTTCCTATCGCACGGACAGCAGAAAACAGTATCGGTGAAGTTTGCGCCAACCGCGAAAAGCCCATTCGCCGGAACGATCGGCGTGACCAGCAACGATCCGGCGCACGGGTCTGTTTCTGTAGTGGTAAGGGGAACGGGCGACTAGAGCGGCAACCGCTCTCGGCGGCCCCGCTTCAGCGAGGGCCTCCGTGGCTGACTACCGCGAAATTCATCCACTCTCGGCGATCGTTGATTCCGGGCTACCGTTCCAGCTCCTCGCGAATCGAGTACATCTTCTGGCGCGCCTCCGAGATGTAGGAATCCAGGTTCTTGCGATGGTTCGCGAAGATGCCCTCGGGTGACCCGTCGAGCACGATTATAGGCTTCAGCATCGCAGCCTTGCCCAGCGGCTCGATGGTCTCGTCGAAGAGCTGCGCGAGCACAGGCTTGGTAGTCAGCGCCTGATGATACTCACGCTTGACGGCCTGCATCATGTAGTACTGCACGTGCGCATAGCCCTGGGCGTGGTAGAAATAGTCATCCACGTCCCATGAATATACCGGGCTGCCGTCGTCCTTGCGCGTGCGATACAGAGAGGCGTGCGCGTCGCCGAGCATGTCTCCCCACGACTGAAAGAGCCGGATCAATTCCACGTTGCGCTGGTTGAGTTCGCGCGAGGTCGGTGGGGTGGTGTGGAGTCCGGCGACATACGCGCGCAGATGCGCGACGCCGTCGTTGTATCGCCCCTCGGCCGCCGGCAGCATCCAGCGCGTCGCATCATTGCGAAAATCGGTATCGGCGATTACCAGATTGTTGTCGTATTCGTTGGACGAGATCTTGGTCAGATGATCCTTGAACACCCTGATCGTCTCGCGCACCGCCAGAATTATCCCGAGTTGGCGGTTGGCGTTGTTGTCGGCCATCACATGCGGCCCCCACAGAAAGAAGTCGTTGGGGCGCCATCCGAATCCGGTGTGAAGTTCATGATCCATGATCGCGGCGAGCGTCGACGCGTAGATCTCTCCGGGAACGAAGGGTTTGTCCGGCGGGAATTCGGTATTGACGTCGTAGCCCAGATTGTTGTGGCGCTTCTGCCCGAAATGGAGCGCGAGGTTGATTGCAATGAAGACCGTCAGGGCGATTCCCGCCCAGATAGCTGCTCGTTTCATGGCGTTTCGCTATTGTTGCCGCGTAGCCTGGACGGTGTAAACGCAGCAGGCGTACTGCGGCGCCGCGCCGTCATCCGCCGAGCAGCCGCCCGATAAGCGAGGTCTTCTTCGGTACGTCCTGCGGAGCGATCAGGGCCGCGGTCGCGGCCGGTTTTCCGTCCAGGGTCACGGCGGCTTCGCCCAGTTGCTGCCCCGCTTTGACCGGCGCGGCGATCGATACCGGCAAGTTGTATGACACCTTGAGCGCGTCTTTTTCCTGCCCACGTTTGAGGAAGATCGCAACGTCCCCATTCCATAGCGGCTTCAACTTCGATGTCGAGCCGCCGGTCACCGCCACGGACTTTGGCGCGGGCTGACCCTTGCCGGCGATTTGGTACATCTCGTAGTTGAGAAACCCTTGCGAGAGAAGGGTGGAGGCCTGGCCGAAATTCTCGCCCTTGCGCGGCGATCCGAGCACGACCGCGATGAGCCTCAGGCCGTTGCGTTTCGCCGTCGCCACGACGTTGAATCCGGCCCTTGCGTAGAAGCCGGTCTTGAGGCCGTCGCATCCCCGATAGGTGCGCACCAGATGGTTAGTATTGCGCAATTCGAAGGTCCCGTTGCGAAACGGCGCCGTGTCGATCGCAGCCCATCGCAGCACGTCCGGAGATTTGACCAGCTCGCGCGCGAGAATCGCGCAGTCGTACGCGCTTGATACGTCGGCGGTCTGGCCCGGACCGGGCGGCAGACCATGCACCGAGTAGTAGCGCGTCTCCTTCATCCCGAGTTCTCCGGCGCGATTGTTCATCATCTGCACGAACGCGTCGGTTGAGCCGGCTACGTACTCGGCGACCGCCACCGAAGCGTCGTTGGCTGAATGCACGACGATCGCCTTCATCATGTCGTCCAGCGTGAAGGTTTCGCCCTCCTTCAGATAAACCTGCGAGCCGCCCATCTTCTCGGCCTTGCGCGAAGTCGTGATCTTGTCGGTCAACTTCAGGCTTCCGTCGCGCAACTTTTCCGCCACGATCAGCATCACCATCATCTTGGTGAGCGAGGCGGTCGGCCACGGCTTGTGCATCTCCTGCTCGAAGATGACCGTACCGGTCTGCGGCTCCATCACGCAGGCGGTCGAGTACGGGTCGGTGAGCTTCGAGGCGCTCGAAGCGCTGGCGCCGGTTTTATCGGCGTCGGGCTGCGCGGCCTGATGGGGCCGATGGCGCGCGGCTGCGCTGCCGTACGCCATCAGCAAGACGAGCGCCGCAAACGGCGCCAGCCGTGCGATTGCGAGCAGGCGCGTGCGCACGCCCGGAGGGAGAAGGGGACCGTTTGATTTAGTGACTAAAGGGGAGCATCGCTTCACAGTAGGGAAACCTCCGCCGCACCACGTCAGCCTCACCGGGAATATTTGCTCAGAAACGATCCGCCGTCCAGTACACCGATCGAGCATCGCCAACCATTGCCATCACCCTGTCGGCGGCGTCTCCCGGCGCCATCCCGAATCGCCGTCCAAGGCGCTCGGGCGAGATCACGCGCCACATGAAGTGATTGTCTTCGTGATTGAGCAGGGAGCATCCCGCGGCCACGAGTTCCGTCTCCAGGCGCGGATCGTGGGCCGTGTGGCTGACGAACGTAACCGGCGCTGCGCCGCGATCTTCATCATCGGGAGCATCGCGCGCGGCCGCGCCCCGCTCGAAGCTATAGCTCTTCGGGATTTTTGCCGACGCCTCCGCGATATGCCTGAAAGTCGCGAGCATCGCCTGCTCCTGGCCGGGCCGATATCCGTATTCCATGATCATCGGGACGCCGTAGAGTTGGATCGCGCGTGCGTAAGATTCGATTGGGCCGCCCGGCGCGCGGCAGACTACGAAATATTCGCCGGGGTTTCCGGCGTAGCGCAGATTGCCGCGCCAGTAATTTTCGTCGCGCGTGGCCGTCGAATTGAATCGCCCGCTGTAGGAACCGTAGATGGCGCCGACTTCGCCCAGTTGCAGCGCGGTATCGAAAGGCTCGATATCGAACCTGCCCGCCACCTCGATCTGCCGGAGATTTTGCAAGGCGGCGAACTTCCGCGTGACGGCGGACCATCCGAAGCCGCCGTAAAACGCGAGCCGGTCCGCGAACAGCAGCGAGACCTCGAAACCCTCGCGCTCCATCGTCGCGAGCGACAGGCGCATCAGGGCTGACGCGACGCCACGCTTGCGATATTCCGTGAGGGTATAGACCGAGCCGATACCTCCCATCGGGACGGCTTGGCCGTCGAGGTTCACGCGGCGGTCGAAGATCTGGACGCTCGACACGATCCGCCCGGCCTCTTTCGCGACCAGACAGAGATCATCGCGAAACGCGGGGTCGTTCAGGTTGTAGCGGGCGAAGAATTCGCCGTCGTCATACCAATGGGCGAGGAGATCGAGGACTTCGTCGCGCTCGCTGAAGCGCGCGGAACGCAGCTCCATGGTCAGCGAATCAGATACACGAACTGCATCGGCTGCCCGCCGCGGGTTATGGTGACCCCGACCCTCTGGCTGTCGCGGAGCGAATTCAGCAACTGCATCGCCTGGCTCGGGTCGGTAAGCGGCTGGCCGTTGACTGACGTCACCACGTCCCCGTCGGCCAGACCCATCTGCTGGAATATCGACCCATCCTGGATTTCGGAAAGCTTGAACCCGTTGGCTTTGCCGTCTTCAACATCCGGCATCGCTCGCATCTGAGTCAGAAGACTCATCATGTTCTGGAGATTGCTGTTGACGGTCCGGCGATCGAGCACGAAGCGATTCCCCCTGATGCGGCGGATGCCGGGTCCGCCCAGGCCGGAGTGAGGCAGCTCCATTCCAGGAATCATCGCCGGCGCGGCTTCCGGCATCGGGTTGGCGGGGATTTCGATCGCGACCCGCTTGCCGTTGCGATCGATGAAGACCCGATCCTTGTTGACCTCGACCAGCTTGCCGGCGTCGGGGATGTCGTCGTCGAGCCGATAGAGGGACTGTTTGGAGTTGCGTTCGTCCTCGATAATCGCCCAGGGCTTCTTCCTGGTCTGGATTGAGGTGCCGAGCAGCTTGAGGTGCAGATCCTCGCACCACCGGTGCCGGCGTGCTATCCACCGGCGGATTGAAAATGTCCCGTTCGGAGATCGGCTTGTAATGATCGAGCGGATAGGTCCGCTCCGGCGCGCGAGCTACCGGCGCAGGAAGCGGGGCCATCTTCACCCCGCTCGCCAGGCGGCCGGTGATTATGTCGTTGACGGCGAGCGCGGCGAAGTAGGCGATGCCGGCGATCAGGAGCAGATTGAGCGCCTTCAGATAGCGATCGGACAGGTTAAGACCCATCTAAATCCATTCCCGGGCTTCGTAGGAGCATCCCTCTACCAGCCGCGTCAAATCGTAGTTCCAGCGTCCCTTCCATTGCTCGACCGTGAGATTGGCAGGACTGTAACCGGTTCGGACCAGATCGAGCAACCGCGCCAGGTATATGGTCTCATCCTCGCCGCGTTCGTTCAACGCTCCGATGCGGGCGAGCCCCTGGATGGCGATTCCCAGCAGCTCCAGCGCCAGATCCTTGAATTTCGCTCTGCCCGCCCGTGTCTCCAGCGCGATCTTGTGCGCGTCGTCAGTCAGCCCAAGACGCTCCGTGAAAGTCCATCGCTTGACGAGATCCCACGCCGCGCCGAGGCAGTCGTCGTCGTAGAGCACACCCTTGAACAGCGCCGGCAGCGAGAGCATCAGCGCGGGCGGCTGACTGTCGGCGGTGCGAACCTCGACGTAGGTCTTGAGCCTGACCTCGGTAAAAATCGTGGTCAGATGGTTGGACCAGTCCTCCTCGGTGGCCCGGTTACCACGGTAGCCGCGCTCCATGTATTGACGGAAGGTGATTCCCGGCGGCCGGGTCAAGTCGATGTACTCGTGGCCGCGAATCAGGAAGTACATCGGCACGTCGAGCGCGTACTTCACGTAATCCTCGAAGCCGGAGTCGTCGCGAAAGACGAACTCCAGGACCCCGGATCGATCGCGATCGGTATCCGATCCAGATATGGCCCCGAAAGCTCAAGTATCCGTTGAGGCCGCCGTCGCTCAGCGGGGAGTTCGCAAAGATCGCGTAAACCAGCGGCACGAGTCCCATGCTGACGCGCAGCTTGCGCATCGCGTCGCGCTCGTCGCTGAAGTCGAGGTTCGCCTGCACGCCTGCGGTCTGCTTCATCATCCGCTGGCCGAGCCGGCCCTTGCGCGCCATGTAGGGATACATGATTTGGTAGCGGGTCTTCGGCAGCAGCTCGATTTCGTCGATCGAGCTCAACGGCTGCATCCCGAGTCCCAGCACGGCGACGCCGAGCTCGTGACCCACATCGATCAACTGTTCGATATGCTGGGTGAATTCGCGATGCGCGCAGTGGATGGTCTCGCACTGCTCGCCGGACAGTTCGATCTGCCCGCCGGGCTCGATCGTGATCGCTGCGCGCGCGCCCTTGAGCCCGACGGTCCGGCCATGCTCTTCGTCCGGTTCCCATCCGAAGCGCTCGGCCAGGCGCCGCAGGAGGTGCTCGACGCCGCCTGTGCCGGAGAATGGCAGAGCGCGGCCGTCGCGGGCCGAGACCGCGATCTTCTCGTATTCGGTGCCGACCCGCCAATCCTTGCGCGGCTTGCCGCCGCGGGCGATATGGCGGATCAGGTCTTCCTGGCTCTCAACCGGTTGGCTCATCGGCCCCGCGCCGTCCCATGGCTCGTCCGCTAAGCCCGCATATCATGGCCGCGCGCCCGATGCGAGGCAAGTTTGATTGGCGCGTCGCGACACCGCCGATCGATATGGCAGAATCCTGGACCGGGCAGGAAACGAGCCGGGACGTGATGTACGCGGAGAATTTATCGCCGGCCTGTTTTCCGGCGGAGGAATCATAGCCGATGGCACAAGCGGTCCTGGCGATCGATCAGGGCACGACCGGCACCACGGTCTTCGTACTCGACTCGGCTGGCCGGATTCGCGGCCGCGCCTACGGAGAGATTCGCCAGTTTTATCCACGGCCCGGATGGGTCGAGCACGATCCCGAGGAAATCTACCGATCGGTCGTGCGGCTTGCCAAAAAGGCGCTCGCTGCGGCGAGGGTGCGTCCGCGGGACGTGACCGCGATTGGAATCACCAACCAGCGCGAGACCTTCGTCGTGTGGGATCGCAAGACGGCACGCCCGGTCCATCGCGCGATCGTGTGGCAATGCCGCCGCAGTGCGGAAATCTGCGACCGGTTGCGCGATCGCGAGGGCGAGGTATCGCAGCGCACCGGCCTCGTCGTCGATCCCTATTTCTCCGGCACCAAACTCAAATGGCTGCTCGACGAGCGTCCCGAGCTGAGGGCCCGCGCGGCACACGGCGATCTCTGCTTCGGCACCATCGACACGTGGCTTACCTACAAGCTCTCGCGCGGCAGCGCCTTCGTCACCGACTACACCAACGCGTCGCGCACGATGATGTTCAACCTTGAGCGCCGCGAGTGGGACCCGGCGATGCTCGAGATGCTGGGCGTCCCGGCCGAGATGCTGCCGAATCCCGTGAGCTCGCGCGGGCCGCTGGCCGAGGCCGCGCCCGGCACGATCGCGGATCGGGCGATCGCGATCGGCGCCGTGATCGGAGATCAGCAGTCCGCTCTCTATGGGCAGGGAGCCGTCGCGGCCGGCAGCGCGAAGGCGACTTACGGCACCGGCGCGTTCCTGCTGATGCATACCGGGGCTTCGCGCGTTCAATCGCGCAACCGCCTGCTCACGACCGCCGCGCTGGGTCCTGACGGCGAACCCGCATACGCGCTCGAGGGCGCGGTGTTTGTAGCGGGTGCGGCGGTCCAATGGCTCCGCGACGGGCTCGGATTGATCGAGAAGGCCTCTCAGACGCAAGCGCTCGCGCGCAAGAGCAAGCAGCGCGATCAGCCGTATGTGGTGCCGGCGCTGGTCGGGCTCGGAGCGCCCTACTGGGATGCCGCCGCGCGCGGCGCGATCCTCGGTATCACGCGCGGCACGACCCGCGCCGACGTGGTGCGCGCGACCCTCGACAGTATCGCGTATCAGGTGCTCGAAGTCCTGGTCGCGATGGAAGCCGATACGGGCCGCAAGATGAGCGAGCTCTGGGTGGACGGCGGCGCGGCGGAGAATGACTACCTGATGCAGTTCCAGGCCGACCTGCTGGCGCGGTCGGTACGCCGGCCGAAAATCGCCGAGACCACGGCGCTCGGCGTCGCGATGCTGGCCGGGCTCGCCACCGGGGTCTGGCATTCGTCCGATCAACTCACAGCCCTGCGCAAGACCGATCGCATATTCAAGCCGCGGATGGACGCGGAGGAGCGCGCGAGGCTAATCAACGGATGGCACGAAGCGGTCCATCGCGTGCTCAGCCGCTAGCGCGGCGGGGATCGAAGGGCAGAGAGCAAATGACGCACGATCAACGACCCAAAGCTTGCCTGATCTTTCCGGAGCAGCATCCGGAAGCGGCTCGCGTTCTTGGGCGCGCGTTTATCAACGATCCGGCCACACGGGCTATTCTGCCGGAGGTCGAGGACCCCGCGTCGAGGGCGAAACGCCTGGCTCTACTGTTCTCCGTCGTGATGCAGATCAATCGGCGCCACGGCCAGCCGATCCTGGGAGTGGTCGAGAACAGCGCGGTCGTGGCGGCGGCGGTGATCGAAGGCGCGTTCGCACCGTCGATGACTGCCTCGATCGTGAGCGGCTCCGGGAAGCGCCGCGAATGATCGCCGCCGCAGGATGGGGCGGCACGATGCGCGCGATTCGGCTCGGCGACGAGTTGTTCCGCAATCGACCGGCCGAGCCGCACATCTATCTCAATCTGCTCGGCGTGGATCCGGACTATCAGCGGCGCCACTTCGGAATCGCCCTGCTCGACCATCTTCGCGATCTGGCGCGCATGAGGAGCAATCTCGCCGGCGTGTACCTGGAGACCGCGACCGAAGCGAACGTCGCCTACTACGTCAGGGCGGGCTACGAAGTCCTGGGCGAAATCCGTCCGCTGGGAGTCAGGATGTGGCGCATGATGCAGCCGCGAAGAGCGATCGGATAGCGAAAGGGGGATTCGATCAAGCCGGTGGGTCCGCGCGTTCCAGTGGGTTGATCGCGGTCACGCGCAGCCCGCTCGAGGTCCATCCGACGTCGAAACCGACGCGATCGCCTTCCTTGATCATCTCGATTCCAGGCATCCTGCCGCCGATACCCGCGCCGACGACGGTGACGAATGGGAACTCGAACGGGATGTCGCGGCCGCGAGTCGATCGCACGACGCCCCGCCCTCGCGCCCGGTCGAGGCGAACGATTATCCCCTGATAGAAATTGCCCGGGAAAAGCTCGGGATCAAAATCGTCCGCCACGTCCTATCGAGTAACACGACGCCGCCCCCGCTGCTATAATGGGTGAGCCCCTAGCAAGAGGAAAGCAGTTGGGCGCCAATCTGGAAACAGCGATCCTGGATCGCGATTCAGTGCTCGCTGAAGTCGTGCGCCGTCTGGTGCAGGCCTATCAGCCGCGCTCGATATATCTGTTCGGCTCCAAGGCACGCGGCGACGATGGTCCAGATAGCGATTACGACCTTCTAATCGTCGTACCGGACGACGCTCCTCGCGAGCGGCGCAAAAGCGGGCTTGCGCACAAGAGTCTCTGGGGTCTCGGAACGGCTGCGGATGTCTTGGTCTGCACGGAACGATATTTCCAATCGCGACGCGGAGTCGTCGTGTCTGTCCCCGCCTTGGTGATGCGCGAAGGCAAGTTGCTGTATGCCGCATGACCCCATGTTGCTGGCGGAAACGCGCGCATGGATCGGAAAGGCGAAGCAAGACCTTGGCACTGCGGAGTTGTTGCTCCGAGCCACGCCGTCATTCGAATCTCAAGCGGCATTCCATGCCCAGCAGGCTGCCGAAAAATCCCTGAAAGCCTTTCTCGTATTGAACCAGCGTCGATTCCGGAAAACCCACGACCTCGGAGAGCTGGGCCAGCACTGCGTTGACATTGATCCGACCCTTGAGTCCATTTCGAGCCGCGTGGCTCCGGTCACCGGGTATAGCGAGCAATCGCGCTACCCTGGCGATTGGGAAGAGCCGTCGCTGGACGAAGCCAGAGAAGCCCTGAACCTGGCTCGCGAGCCTCTTCGATGAGATCCTTGCGCGGCTGCCCGCCGACGCCAAGCCCTAGTTCCTAGCGCACTCACAGCGGGAGGCCGGTGCGGAACAGGATGAACCGCCCGAGCAGCTCGCCTACCAGCACCGACATCACGGTGATATAAAGCAGTCCGGTGGCCGCCATCGTCTGGGGAATCTTCAGCGTCTGCCAGCACATCCAGGCCAGCACCAGCGATGCGATCGGGCCGATCAGCAGGCGGAAAGCCAGGATACCCCCGTCCAATCGGGCCAGATCGCGAACCGCGATCGCCGTGGGGCCGCCGAGCATCCAGAGCGCGCCCATTACGACGCCGAGCACCACCAGGTCGGCGACAAGCGCGGCGCCAAGGAGCCGCACGAACGAGCGGAGATAGTCCACCGGCAGATTTGGATCGATCAGGTACCAGTGCCCGAAGAGCATCGCGCCGCTGGCGAGTCCCAGCACGAGCGACGAAGCGACCGCCGTCAGCCCGCACCCGATCGACGCGATTACCCCGAAGCCCGCCGGTTTGAGCATCAGCGCGCCGGCGAGGACCGCCACCAGTCCGGTTCCGAGCGCCAGACTGTAAGCCCGTGCGCGAAGGCGGCCGTCGTCGGTCCACAGCGTGAAGAGATAAAGACCCAGCACGAGGCAGAACACCGCCCACAGGCCGGCCAGAATCCACAGCGATGCTGCCTCGGGCGATCCGGGGCGGTTGCCGCGATCGGCCAGCAGAGCCAGCCCGATCGCGCCCGTCAAGCCGGCGCTGAGATAGACGGCGGCGCTCGACTTGTAGAAGCCTCTCTCGACCTTGAAAAACGGGGGTATGGCGAGCGCCAGCGTGCCCCCGAAAGCCAGCTCGCCGAAGACCATCAGGAAGCATACGCCGAATCTGGTCACGCGCCGATCCTAGTCTCGGAAGATGGCGATCGCGACGGGCGCGAGTTGGCGGCAATGACCGTTAGACATCCGGCGGCGGTGCGCTATAATTCTGTGCAGATACTTTCGAATCACGAGGCCAGCCATGCGGTCATCGCATCTTTTGAAGTTAATGGCGAGTTTCCTTGCTGTCACTCTCGCAGCCTGCGGCACGATCCAGGCCGAGCGTCAGGCGCAGGAACAGAAGCAGCAGCAGTTCGTCCAGCACATGGATATCGCGCACATCTGGGTCACTCCCGACGACGCCCCTTCCGGGAAACCCTACAAAGTGCTCGGCGACCTTGAGTACAGCGAACACATCAATCCCGAGAACACCGCCGATGCGATCGACGCCCACAGGATGAACGAGCGCCTCAAGCAGATGGCGAACGACAAGTACCCTGACTCCGTTGACGCCGTGATCAAGGCCCACAGCGACGTGTCGGACGACGGCACGCTGATGACGGTGAAGGGCGAGGCGATCCAGTACGAATCATCTGCGGATCGCGAAGCGATGCATCACATGAACGAGGGGATGATCGCGTCGCCCAAGGGCGACTAGTTGGGTCCGGGTCGCGATTAATCCGGCTCGGCGAGCATCCGGTCGAGCTCGCCCGACTTGTCGATAGCCCGCAACTCCTCGTAACCGCCGACGATCCGGCCGTTGATGAAAATCTCCGGCACGCTGCGCCTGCCGCCCGCCATCTCAACCATTTTCTCCCGCAACGCGGAGTCGTTGGTGACATCGATCTCCTCGAACTGGAGACCTTTGCCGCGCAGCAGCGCCTTGGCGCGAACGCAAAATGGGCAGGAAGCAGTGGTATAAACCTCAATTTTTGCCACAGCGGCTACCTGGTCTTCATTGTCCATCGCGCGGGTAATCGTGTCCAACCCCAAGGATTCCGCGTCGAAAAATGGGATCAGACGAAACTGACGCCTCGATTCCCGCGCGCGACCTCGCCGATTGCGCAGGCAGGTTGCCGGCTCTCGCGCAGATAGGCGACTACTCTTTCGGCGTCGGCTGCCGCGACCACCGCGACCATGCCGAGGCCATTGTTGAAAGTGCGGTCCATCTCGCGCCGCCCAATCTTTCCGAGCCGCGCGATAAGCTCGAAGACCGGCGGTATCGGCCAGCTGCCACGCCTGACGCGGGCCTGCAAGCCGGCCGGCATCACGCGCGGCAGATTTTCGATCAGTCCGCCGCCGGTGATGTTGGCAAGACCCTTGATATCGAAGCGCCGGAACAATTCCATCGCGAGCCTTGCGTAGATCCGGGTGGGACGGAGCAGCTCTTCCGCCAAGGTGCATCCGAGCTCCGGTACGCGCGCGCCGAGCTTGAGTTTCGCGCGTTCCAGCAGGACCTTGCGGGCCAGAGAGAAACCGTTGGAATGCAGGCCGCTGGAGGCGAGGCCGACCAGCGCATCACCCGCGCGCATCCGGGCCGGCGACGGAATTCGGGCGCGCTCGGCGACCCCGACCGCGAAGCCCGCGAGATCGTATTCGCCGGGACGGTATAATCCCGGCAACTGCGCGGTCTCGCCGCCGACCAGGCTCATGCCGGCCAGGGCGCATCCGCGCGCGACGCCTTTCACGATCTCCGGCGCGATTCGCGCGTCGAGCTTGCCCGCGCCGATGTAATCGAGAAAGAAGAGCGGCTTGGCGGCGTGACAGATGATGTCGTTGACGCACATCGCGACGCAATCTATTCCGACCGTGTCGTGGCGGCCGGTCGCGAACGCGATTCTGAGCTTCGTGCCGACGCTGTCGGTCCCCGATACCAGCACCGGCGACCGCATCCGGCGCACGCCGTTGAGGGCCACCATCGCCCCGAAGCCGCCGATCCCCTCTATCACTTCGGCGCTGAGGGTGGACCTGGCGAGGCGGCGGAATTGCGGAATCAGCCGCTGCTTGAGATCGATATCAACCCCCGCGTTTTTGTATGTCAGCTTTCCTTTCACGTCCCGGCTTTGACCTGCCGCCTTTTCCACGGTCATAAAACCCGCGCGAGCGTGAACACGTTGACCACCCGCGCCCCGGCCTCGAGCAGCGTGCGCGCGCACTCATTCGCCGTCGCGCCGGTCGTCATCACGTCATCCACCAGGAGCACGCGTCGATCGGAAACCGCGCTCGGCCGCCTGACGACGAATGCCCGCCGGACGTTGCGGCGCCGCGTGTCGAGATCCTGCGCGGTCTGTGGCGGTGTGGGCCTGATCCTGGCCAGCGTCATCACGTCCACCGCGCAATCGAGCCGTCGCGCGACTTCGGCTGCGAGCAGGGCCGCTTGGTTAAACCCACGCCATCGAAGGCGCCCGCGATGGAGCGGGACCGGGATCACCAGGTCGTAATCCTGACTGCGGATTGGCAATTCCGGGCCGAGGCATTCCGCGAGCGCCCGCCCCAGCGACTGATCGAGACCGTACTTGTGGCGCCGGATTATCGAGGCCAGCGTGCCGCCCTGATCCTCCGCGCTCACGCGATAGCGCGCCGCCGCGCGGGCGACCCGGAACCTCGGCGGCAACTGGACGCATCGCGCGCATCGGCGGTCGCCCTCCGGCTGATTCTCGTCCAGCGGCATCCCGCACCTGGCGCAGAGCGGCTCGCACAGACGCTCGATTCGCGTCAGGCAGAGCTCGCAGACCCGCTTTCCCACCTCTATCGACAACCGCGTTCCGCACGCGGCGCATCGCGGCGGATAGAGGAAGTTGAGCACATAGCGGAGCATCGGTTCCCTATGCTCATACGAAGTCCTCGGGCCGCGCAACACGCGCCGCAAACCATAGTTGACCCGACGCCCGGTCGGATGCGATCGTTTTGGCGCTGTGTCGAAGCTGTTGGCGGTATTGGCCGACGATTCGAGCGTGAACGAATTGCTCCGCCGGCTGTCGGATCTCGTCCCTGAAAACGTCCGCAGCGCGTGGCTGCAGCTTCAGCCCGACACCCGGGCCTATACTACTGCGGCTGCGGCTTTGCTGATGATCTACCGTTCGACGCGAAAGGAAAACGAGTTGGCGGCGGTGGTATATGGGTTCATGGGGCTGGGCTTCCTGACATTGACGGTCTTTCTGTGGTTTTCAAAATAAGCTCGCGACTGGCGGGTCGTCAGCCGCCGGGCAGTCTAGAAAAGTACAAAAACTGTCAGGAGGCGACGGACGACAAGAATTCGCCGCGAGCGCGCCTGGCGCGCTCCTGGCGAGACGACGGGGTTTTGCCGGTTCTCTACGAGGGTGAGTCTTAATCTCCGGAGTTGGCCGCGCGGATGTTCTTCAGGATGAAGAGCACGTCATCGACACTCTTCAAGCTGCCGAACAGTTCGACCTGGTCCAGAAATTCCAGTTCCTTACCCGTCAAGCCGAGCTTGGCCAGCAGCTTCTCGTCCTTGCGGACCCGGTTGACTATGTTCTTCGGTTTGCGCATACTCAGGGCTCCTCCTCCGCCTTCTTCACTGCAACGTATAGTAGGATAATCCTACAACACTGTCAAGGGCTGCGCTCGCGCGTCCCGGACCTGGGACGCCTGCCGCAACCCGCGAGCGGTCCCGGCTCTTCCGGTTGAGGCCGGCTCGGGCGCCGGCGCGTCTTCCCTGACCCGGCGCCCGCCCGTCCGATCTTGTGCTATATACGCCCTTGAATATGCCCGCGGCATTATCGGGGTGAGGTTATGGATGCTCCGCTGAAAGGAATTCGGGTCATCGATTGGACCATCTGGCAGCAGGGTCCGGTGGCCACCATGATGCTCGCCGATCTGGGCGCCGAGGTCATCAAGCTGGAGGAGCGGGAAAGCGGCGACCCCGGCCGATGGATCCTGGCGGTGGCCGGCGGCTCGACCTATAAGGCCTCGCGCAACTTCTATTTCGAGGCGAACAACCGCCACAAGAAGAGCCTTGCACTGGACTTGAAGAAGCCCGAGGCCCGCGAAATCGTGGCGAGGCTCGCGGCGAAGAGCGACGTGTTCCTGCAGAACTTCCGCAAGGGTGTCGCGCAGCGCCTGGGGCTTGACTACGCGACGCTCGGCGCGCGCAATCCGGGCCTGATCTATGCGAGCGCGTCCGGCTACGGCCCCGAAGGCGCCGAAAGCGGCGACCCTTCGTTCGACTACCTCGGACAGGCCCGTTCGGGAATCATGAACGCGATCGGCGGCCCCGACCAGCCCCCGACTTACATCACCGGCGGAATCGCCGATCAGGCGGGCGCGATCATGCTGGCCTTCGGCGTAATCACCGCGCTGCTCGCCCGCGAGCGGTACGGCGTGGGCCAGGAGATCGACGTGTCGCATCTCGGATCGATGACGATGCTTCAAGGGTCTCAACGTCGCGTCGCGGGCGATGATGGGATGGGAGATTCCGCGCAACGCGCGCGATGCGGCCTTCAACCCCTTGTGGAATCACTACCAATGCGGCGACGGCAAGTGGATTTGTCTCTCGATGCTCCAGTCGGATCGCTACTGGAAGGATTTCTGCGCCGCGCTCGGCCTGAGCGGACTGGCCGCCGACCCGCGCTTCGCCGACCTTCGCGGGCGCGGCACCAACGCCAGGGAAGTGATCGCCATCCTCGACCGGACCTTCGCGACCAGGCCGCGCGAGGAATGGCTCAAGATCCTCAAAGCGGGCGGCGACTTCATTTTCGGGATCGTCAATTCGGTTGCCGACCTGCCCAACGATCCCCAGGTGATCGCCAACCAGTACATCGTCGATTACGATCATCCTGACCTCGGCAGGACCAAGATCGTGGGCATGCCGATCAAATTCTCCCGTACGCCGGGAGATCCGCGCGGGGCCGCGCCCGAGCCTCGGCCAGCACACAGAGACGATCCTCACCGAGGATCTCGGCTATAGCTGGGAAGAGGTCGCCCGCCTGCGCGAATCGGGTGTAATCTAACGAAGGCATTTGAGGAAAACCGCCATGTGGACGCCAAGCGGAAGCCTGGAAGATCGAGAAGCGATTCGCGATCTGTACACGCTCTACGCGATCACGCTCGACAGCGGCCGATACGAGGACTGGATAGATTGTTTCACCGACGACGGGACCTTCGAGAGCCAGCGCTTCGGGCGCCACGTCGGGCGCGAGGGTCTTTGCAAGTTCGTCAAGATCTACCGGAACTCGCTGGGCGGCGCCCAGGCGCGTCACGTAGTTACTGGAGTATATTTCGAGATTGACGGCGACCGCGCCGATGGCAGTTGCTATTTCACTTACTACCATTCGAAGGACGGGCGAACAGCGCTGGCGGCGGTCGGCCACTACGAAGACAAGCTTCGCAAGGTCGATGGGCGCTGGCGCTTCGAGAGCCGCGTCGTCCGGGTTGACGGCAGGGCATAGCCGCGCGGCCGAATCTGGCAGGCGTTGCCGATGATCGACTTCGAATTGGAGCCGCGGGTCCTCAGCAGGCTCCAGATGTATCGCGCGGTCGCGGAGCACATGATGCGCCCGATCTCGCGCGAGTACGACGAGCGCGAGCACGACAAGCCCTGGCAGTTCTACCAGACGATGTGGTCCGCGTCGCAGGCCGACCTGCAGTTGGATCCGCGCCGCGCGCAGGGCGCCGCGAGCCCGGACGTCCAGGGTGCAAAACGCCATCGAACGCACAACCTCGAGCTCGTGATGGCGGCTGAAGAACTCTGCTGGGGCGACGCCGGCCTCTTCATCTCGATCCCCAACGCCGGACTTGGCGGAGCGATGGTCGCGTCGTCGGGAACGCCCGATCAGAAGGAGCGGTTCCTGGCGCGGTTCAAGGAAGGGGCGCCCAAGTGGAGCGCGATGGCGATCACGGAGCCCGGATGCGGCTCGGATTCGGCCGCAATCGCGACCACCGCCGCGCGCGACGGCGACCATTGGGTCATCAACGGCGCCAAGATGTTCTGCACCTCCGGCCAGATGGCGGTCGAGAAGTCCGACGGATTCGTAGTGGTCTGGGCGACGATCGACCGAAGCGCCGGCCGCGCCGGTATCAAGCCGTTCGTGGTGGAGCGCGGCACGCCCGGCATGACTGTGATCAGGGTCGAGAAAAAACTCGGCATCCGCGCCTCCGACACTGCTGCGATCGTGTTCGAGAACTGCCGCGTGCCGGTGGATAATCTGCTGGGTGATCCCGAGGTCGAGCGCGGTACCGGCTTTCGGGACGTGAAGGCCACTCTCGATACCACCCGGACGATCGTCGCCTCGATGTCGCTCGGCGTCGGGCGCGCCGCGCTCGATTGCGTCGCCGAATTTCTGAAGGATCGGAACATTCCGATTCGCTATGGTATCTCGCCGCAGAAACTAACCGCGATCGAGCGCGACTACATGGAGATGGAAGCCGGTTTGAAGGCCGTTCGCCTGCTCGCGTGGCGCTCCGCGTGGATGCTCGATATGGAGCGACCGAACAATCTCGAAGCCTCGATGGCCAAGGCCAAGGCGGGTCAGGTGGTCACGCTAGTCACGCAGAAGGCGGTCGAGATCCTCGGCCCCTCGGCTACTCGCGGCGCATGCTGGTCGAGAAGTGGATGCGCGACGCGAAGATCAACGACATCTACGAAGGCACGCAGCAGATGCAGATGCTGATCGTGGCCCGGCGCATCCTCGGCTACGGCACCAGAGAGTTGAATTAGAGTTGAGAACCGCGCCGGTGCCCTTCGCGCTATTGTCCGTCAGAAGAGCGTTCGCCTCCTGACCGGGGGGCTACGCAGCGCCGCCGAAGAAGTCCTCGAACAACTTACTCGCCGCGAGGCCAACCGCAGGCGCGTCGAGCGAGCCTGGTCCGCCCGCGCGAAGGGCGGCGGCGTACGCGTGCATGTTGCGCTTGAACAGTTCGAACCGAGCGTCGCTCATGAAGCCGACCGTGTTGCCGTCGCTGATAAAAGCCGCCATCTCACCAAGTCCGCGCGCGCCACCGCGAACCTGATAGGCAACTTTCGGCGACTCGTTCTCGATTGCGTAGGCGTAAACGAGGCACGCTATTTCCATCCTGCCTGCGCGGAATCGTTGCCGATCCATCTTGACGCGGTGCGCGTCGAGCCCTTTTTTCGACCACAGCTTTGCGATCTCGGCCCGCGGCGGCATCTTGTTGTTAATCGCGTTGTCGCCGAGCCAATCCGCGTTACCAGCGAGAATTTGCGAAACGACAGGCGCAATCGTTTTGCGATCAGCGGGCTTCAGCAGATCGATCACGGCGGAGTCCGAAGTGCCGCCATAGACCTGAACGAGCCCGGCTCGAGACATCGACGACAGCACCGGATCATCGGTCGCCAGCGGCACAACATAGGTCTGAGCGCCCGCAGAGAGATCGTCGCCGGGATCGTGGCGCGGCTGCACCTCGACCCAATGTCCCTTGCGCAGCACGACCTGAGTGAAGACCGCGATGCTCGGCCCGGCCGATGACGAATACATCGCGAGCAGCCGGTTGTTCAGGTGATGGTCGTCGATTACGCGGGCCAATTCGCGCGCCTGATCCCAATCCTCGAGCAAAGGGAAATGAAGTCCCGCGTCCCAGGAGGCCTCGGCGATAAGACTCGGGACGCCAAGCGGAAAGACAGTTGCGAGGGCGACGAGAACCGTGGCGAAGGCGACACGAATGGCGCGGACGGAAATCCGATCCATCATTGCGGCAAGGAACAAGCCGCCGATCGCGGATCCAGCGAGGGCAGATTGCAGGACGAAGCGGCTGGGATCCTGAACCAGCCATGAAACGGGCGCGGCGGCCCAGGCGAGCAGGAATTTGTGGCGCGCCGGGTGGCGAAAAAACCAGATCGCGCCCGCAATCGACAGGATGTCGGCCAGCGGATCAAGCGCCATCGCTTCGTGGCCGTGGCGGCCGCGATACCACGCGAGATTGGCCAGAAAGTGAATCGAGTAGGGCGACGTGAGGATTGCGGTGGCGAGGCCGACTACGATCAGCGCACGCCAGCGCCTTTCCAAAATCGCGGCAACCAGAATTCCGAACGGCGCAGTGAGGAATCCACCAAGGTGAACGTAGCAGGCGGCGGAGGTGATTAACGTCGCAACTACGAGCCGATCTTCGAGAAAGAAATAAATCGCCCACGGTATCGATATGAAGACCCATCCCGAAGGAATCCCGATGTAGAAAGAGGCCGCGGCCGAAGCGCTGCCGGCGAGCAACGCGACCGCGAACATTGCGGCGATATCACCGCCGAGCCGGCGCGCAAAATAAAGCACGGTCACCATCGCCACGCTCCATTGCATGAGCCCGAGAATTGCGTTGGCAAGAATGAATGAATCGGCGTTGCCGCCGAGCATCCGGCCGAGGATTGCGATCGCGACGTGAAGCGCCGGCCCTTGCAGGTTTGGGCGGCCGGCGGGACCGTAGTTGATGTGGTCCCACCACGCAGTGCCGTGCGCCGCGTACCATCGCGCGAGCGAGATATGATAGCCGGAGTCGACAACCGCGCGGTAGTCGGGCAGAGAGATAATCAGCAGCAGTCCATTGACGCCGAGGATCGTCCAGGTGACTACGCGCGCGGTGCCGTGCCTATTCAAAACTTGAACCCGAACGTATTGATGATGGAATCCGCCGAGGATTGGTATCGCTGCGATGCGACCGATCTTCTGCGTCCGCCGAAAATCCGGAACATTTTATGCGGATAATACGCTTTGGCCTGGCGCAGGCAAAATAGTACGTGGCAACCAAGTTAAACTGACAGCCCCGGAGCCGACCGCGATCAGCCTCGCCTGTCATTTCGAGCGATGGCCGAGGAATCTAACGCCACGAGTGATCGTGAGGGCTTCCACGCCGCATGCTATAGGTAGTCCATGCCCGTCCTCGCGCCATTCCATCCTGCGGTTCGCACCTGGTTCGAGCGGCGTTTCGGAACGCCGTCGCGGGTGCAGGACCTCGGATGGCCGGTGATCGGCGAGTCGCAGAATGGTGTGGGCCACGATGTGCTGCTCTGCGCGCCCACCGGCAGCGGCAAGACGCTCGCCGCCTTCATGTGGGCGATCAATCGGCTCATCGGTGAGGCCGAGGCCGGTGCGCTGCGCGACGAGGTGTCGGTCCTCTATGTCTCGCCGCTCAAGGCGCTGGCCAACGATATCCGCCTCAACCTCGACGAGCCGCTCGACGGCGTGCGGCGCGTTGCCGCCGAAATGGGTATCCAGCTCGCCGAGGTTCGCGCCGCGCTGCGCACCGGCGACACGACCGTCAAGGAGCGGGGCGCGATGCTCCGCAAGCCTCCGCATATCCTGGTCACAACTCCCGAGTCGCTCTACATCCTGCTCACCTCGCCGCGCTTTCGCGAGAAGCTCCGCGCGGTTCGCTACGTGATTGTCGATGAGCTTCACGCAGTCGCTGGCAACAAGCGCGGCGCGCACCTGGCGCTCACGCTGGAGCGCCTGGAGCGGACGGTCCGCTCAAGCGGTGCGCCCCGGCCCGCGCGTATCGGGCTCTCGGCGACGCTGAATCCGATCGAGCGGCTGGCTGAGTTTCTGGCCGGCGGCGATACCGATCGGATCGGACGGCGAGATCCCCGCCCGGTCAGGATCGTGCGCGCCGACGACCGCGTGCGCGAGATGGATCTCCGCGTGATCGCCCGTGGCCCGAGCTCGGCCCGCTCGCGACCCATCAGCATTGGGAGGCGATGTACGACGCGGTCGCGAAGCTAATCGGGGAGCATCGCACGACCCTGGTCTTCACGCTCTCGCGGCGATGGGCCGAGCGGGTCGCGCTCAATCTCCAGAAGCGGCTGGGCGCCGGCGCCGTGATGGCTCATCATGGGAGCCTCGCCCGCAAGGAACGCCTCGAAGCCGAGCAACGGCTCAAGCGCGGCCAGCTCAAAGCGATCGTCGCGACGGCCTCGCTCGAACTGGGGATCGATGTGGGCGCGGTCGAGCTGGTCTGTCAACTCGATTCACCAAAGTCGATCTCGGCGGCGATCCAGCGGATCGGCCGCTCCGGCCACAGCCTCAAGGCGACGCCCAAGGGCCGCTTCTTCGCGCTCACCCTCGATGACCTGCTGGAGTGCGCCGCCGCGGTGCGCACGATCCGGCAGGGCCGGCTGGACGAGGTCGAGATTCCGACCGGATGCCTTGACGTGGCGGCCCAGCAAATCGTCGCGATCGCGGCTGAGGAGGGTGAGATTGCGGAGGCCGATCTGCTGGCCCTGCTGCGCGGCGCCGATAACTTCGCCTCGATGGACGCGGCCACGCTCCGGCGCCTGCTCGAGGAGATGGCCTGCGAGCTGCCGAACAATATCCGCGGCGCCAATCCGAAAATCTTCTTCGATCGCCAAAACGCGCGCGTGCGAGCGCGCCGCGGCGCGCGGATCGCGGCGATCACCTCCGGTGGGACAATACCGGAGAACGGCAACTACGACGTGGTGGTCGAATCGCAGGACCGCAAGATCGGCGACGTCGAAGAAGACTTCGCGCAGGAGTCGGCGCGCGGCGACGTCTTCTCGCTCGGCTCGATGCCGTGGCGAATCCAGCGCATCTCGCGCAGCCGGCTGATGGTCGAGCCGGCGCCCGGAATGGCCCCTACCCTTCCCTTCTGGCAGACCGAGGCGGGCGGCCGCTCCCGGGCGCTCTCGCAGGCACTGTGGGAATTGCGCCGCGATATCGCCGATCGTCTCGATACCCCCGAGGCCGCCGCGCGCTGGCTCGCCGATGAATGCGCACTCGAGGAGCGCGCCGCCTCGCAGGCCGTGTCGTACGTGCGTCGCGGATTGGCCGCCCTCGGCGCGATTCCCGACCATCGCACGGTCGTGGTCGAGCGGTTCTTCGACGGCCTGGGCGGCACGCAAATCGTGATTCATTCGCCGTTCGGAATCCGCCTGAACCGGGGACTTGGCCTTGCGATCCGCAAGCGGCTTTGCCAGTCGTTCGATTTCGAGATCCAGGCTTCCGCGATCGACGACGGCGTGCTGCTCGCGCTCAACTCGCGCCACAGCTTCGCGCTCGAAGGGCTATTCCAGATGGTACCCGCGCGCGCCGCGCGCGACGTGCTGGTCCAGGCGCTGATCGCCTCGCCGATGTTCGAGGTGCGCTTCCGCCACGTCGCGACTCGCGCGCTCACCGTGATGCGATCGAGCCAGGGCCGCAAGGTGCCGGCCTGGATGCAGCGGCTGCGCACTCAGGAACTGGTCGCCGCGATCTTTCCGCAGCAGCAGGCCTGCTTCGAGAATCGCCCGCCCGCGATTCCGGTGCCGGATCACTTCATCGTGCGCGAGACCATCCGCGAGTGCCTGGAGGAATCGACCGATGTGCTGCGAATGCTCGACCTGCTGAACGGTATCGAGAACGGTTCGGTGCGCGCGGTGTTCGTCGATGCAATTTCGCCGTCGGTCTTCGCGCATCGCCTGCTGCTGGCCTGGGATTACTCCTTCCTCGATGACGGCGAGCGCGCCAACCGCCGAAGCCGCACGGTCACCATGAATCGCGGCATGGCCGAGGATGTTTTCCGCAAGGAGGATCTCTCCGAGCTGCTGTCGGCTGAAGTCGTGGATAGCGTCACCGCGGAAGCGGCTTTCGTCGCGGCAAATCGCAGGGCGCGCGATTCGGACGAGCTTTACGAGATTGTCAAATCGCACGGCGTCCTCGCTCCGCACTTGCTCGAAGAGCGAACGCGGGGCGATTGGCGCGCGATGGCCGCGGCTCTGGAAGCGAACGGCCGTTTGACTCGCGCAACACTCGATCCCGATTCGGGTGAGGTGCTTCTCGCAGCCGAGGATCGTGCGCTGGTAGCGAGTGCGTATCCCGAGGCCGCATTTGATTCCCGCCCGATCGACGCCGATGCGGGCTCGATCGATCCGGACGCGGCGCGCGAGGAAATCGTGCGCCGGGCGCTCAAGACCTCAGGGCCGGCGACTGCGGCAGAACTCGCGGAGCGGGTTCGATTCGTCGCGGCGCAGGTCGAATCGGCGCTGGCCGCTCTGGAAGCCAAAGGGACGATCTTCAGGGGGCACTTCACCAGAGCCGACGCCGAGCAGTGGTGCGATCGCTACGTGCTGGAAAAAATCCATCGGATGACGCTGGCGCGCGTCCGCGCCGAAATCGAGCCGTGCGACGATCGGGAGTTCGCCGCCTTCCGGCTCAGATGGAGCCATATAGGCGGCGCCGACCTCCCGCACGGGCAGGACGGTGCCGGGGTCGTGCTGGAGCAGCTTTCGGGCCTGGCCTTCGATCCTCGGCTCTGGGAGCAGGCGATCCTTCCGGCCCGCGTTCCGGGCTACAGACCCGAATACCTCGACCTGCTCTGTCTCGGTGGAGCGGTTATGTGGGCGGGCGTGGCTGAGGAAGGGGACGCTCGCGAGTTTCCGTCGAAGGTCGCGTTCCTCGCGCGCAATCAGGCCTTCCTGTGGCCCTCCGGCGACGGGGACGTATCCGATCCCAGGGAGCGCGCCGTGCTCGATGCGCTTGCTGCGGGCGGCGCGCAGTACCTCGACCAGCTCGCCGATCGCGCGGGACTCTCCGAGCGCGATACGCTCGGCGCGCTATGGCGGCTGGCGGCTGCCGGGAGGGTTTCCAACGACAGCTTCGCGCCGCTGCGGATGCTGGTTTCCGAGCCGCACGCGGGGCATGCGCTCGACCACCGCGGGCGTACGATGACCCGGCACGACGCCGCTCTCCGCGCGCGGCTCAAATCAAGCCTCTCCGGCCGATGGTCCGCGTTGTCGCGGCCTGCGCGCACCGGCCCGGATTTCGACGAAGCGCGAGACCTCGCGATGCTGCTGCTCGCGCGCAACGGGATTCTTTCCCGCGAGATGCTCGCGCTCGAATCGATAGCGGCTTCATGGACGGAGCTTTCGTTCGCGCTCAGGCGCCTGGAATACGCGGGCAGTATCCGCCGCGGCTGGTTCGTCCGGTCACTCTCCGGCGAGCAGTACGCGTTGCCCGAAGCGGTCGAGATGCTGCGATCCGCGCGCGCGCTGAATCCGGCGCGCGAGCGCCCGATCGCGCTGAACGCCGCCGATCCGGCCAATCCATATGGCGCGCTCGTTCCCGGATGCGGAATCACCCGGGACGCCGGCAATATCGTTGTGATACGCGCGGGACGAGTCGTGCTCGGTCTTGCGGCGCGCGGGTTGATGGAAGTTGGCGAGGTGGACGACGAATCGTTCTCGGCCGCGCTGGCGGCGATTATCGCGATGCGCCCGCGGGTCGCGATCGACACGATCAACGGCAGGCCCGCGCTCGAATCGGCGCGCGTCGGCCTGATGGCCGCGATGAAGTTTCATTCGGACGGCCGCGCGCTGGTTTACGACGGATTGCCCGGCCCCGCCCCCAGCCTCGCCGCGGTGAGGCGATAGCAGCCGGCCGACAAGCCATACCAGGAGCGGGCGGCAGGAGTGCGCGACTCATTCGGCAACATCTGGTACATCTCGACCTATAAGGGCTGAACACCTCATGAGCAAGAATACCTTTGGCGCGCGCGGAACATTAAGCGTCGGCGGCAAGGACTATACGATCCACAGCTTGGAGGCGCTGGAGAAGCGTGGCTTTTCGATCGCGCGCATCCCGTACTCGATTCGCGTGATCCTCGAGAGCGTGCTGCGCCGCGAAGACGGCCAGATCGTGACCCCCGATCAGATCGAGGCCCTGGCGCGGTGGAGCAAGGATGCGCGCGGCGAGTTCGCCTTCGTTCCGGCGCGCGTACTGCTGCAGGATTTCACCGGCGTGCCGGTGGTCGACCGATCTGGCCGCGATGCGCGACGCGATCAAGCGGCTCGGCGGCAATCCCGCGCGGATCAATCCGCTCCAGCCGGTCGATCTGGTGATCGATCATTCGGTGCAAGTCGATTCGTTCGGAACCAATGACGCCTTCGCCCGCAATGGCGAACTCGAGTTCCAGCGCAACCGCGAGCGCTATCTGTTTCTGCGCTGGGGCCAGCGCGCGTTCGACAATTTCCGCGTCGTCCCGCCCGACACCGGAATCGTCCATCAGGTCAACCTCGAATACCTCGCGCCGGTGGTTTTCACCTCACCCGATGGGGAGGCCTATCCCGACACCGTGATGGGCACCGATTCGCATACGACCATGATCAACGGCCTCGGCGTGGTCGGATGGGGCGTCGGCGGGATAGAGGCCGAAGCGGCGATGCTTGGCCTGTCGATCCCGATGCTGATTCCGCAAGTCGTGGGCTTTCGGCTGAGCGGCGCACTGCGTCCCGGCGCGACCGCCACCGACCTGGTGCTGACCGCCACGCAGATGCTGCGCAAGAAGGGCGTGGTCGACAAGTTCGTGGAATACTTCGGTCCTGGTGTCGCGTCGTTGAGCGTCGCCGATCGGGCGACGCTCGCGAACATGTCGCCCGAGTATGGCGCGACGATCGGATTTTTTCCTGTCGACGATCAGACCATCAAGTACCTCCGCTTCAGCGGCCGTTCCGAAGATCGAGTGCAACTGATCGAGGCCTATTGCAAGGCGCAGGGATTGTTCCACACCGCCGCTTCGCCCGAACCGACATTCACCGATACGCTCGAACTCGATCTCGCGAGCGTCGAGCCGAGTCTGGCCGGTCCGCGCCGCCCGCAGGATCGAGTTGCGCTCGCCGGGTCCAAACCGGCGTTCCGCCGCGAGCTCGCGAAGGAAGTTAACGGCCACAACGGAGTCGATCCCGCGGTGGCCGAGCGATGGGTCGCGGAAGGCGGAAGTCCCCGCGTCGCGCCGCACCAATTGATCGCGCGGGAAGAGCTCGGCGCGCTCGGGCATACGGTCGAGGTCAAGGGCGCGCAAGGCGACTTCACGATCGGCCACGGCTCGGTGATTATCGCGGCGATCACGAGCTGCACCAACACTTCGAATCCGTCGGTGATGGTCGCGGCGGGACTGCTCGCGAAAAGGGCCGTCGAGCGCGGCCTGACGGTCAAGCCGTGGGTCAAGACCAGCCTCGCGCCGGGATCGAAGGTCGTGACGCAATACCTGAAGCGCGGCGGATTGCTGCGAGTACCTGGAGCGCCTGCGATTCAACCTGGTCGGCTACGGATGCACCACGTGTATCGGCAACAGCGGCCCGATCGCCGAAGGAATCGCCGCCGCGGTCAAGAATGGAAATCTGGTCGCGGCGGCGGTGCTGAGCGGCAATCGCAATTTCGAGGGCCGCATCAATCCGGTGGTGCGGTTCAATTATCTCGCCTCGCCGCCGCTGGTGGTCGCATATGCGATCGCCGGCACGATGGACCTCGACCTCGATCGCGAGCCGCTCGGGACCGATCGCAGCGGCAAGCCGGTGATGCTGCGCGACATCTGGCCGAGCCCGGCCGAGATCGATCAGGCGATCCGCGGCTCGATCGATTCCGAAATGTTTCGGAGCGAATACGGACAAGTGTTCGCGGGTGACGATCGATGGCGCGGACTCGAAATTCCGGAGAGCGATCTCTTCAAGTGGCAAGCCGATTCCTCTTACGTCAAGGCGCCGCCGTTTGTTGACGGGGTGACGCTCGACGTTCCGCCGATGGCCGATATCGAAGGCGCGCGTGTGCTCGCCGTGCTGGGCGACAGCGTGACCACCGACCATATCTCGCCGGCCGGATCGATTCCCGCCGAAACTCCCGCCGGCAAGTACCTGATCGCGAACGGCGTTCAACCGCGCGACTTCAACTCCTACGGCGCGCGGCGCGGCAATCACGAGGTGATGGCGCGCGGGACCTTCGCGAATATCCGGCTCAAGAACCTGATGGTCCCCGGAGTCGAAGGCGGCTTCACGATCCATCTTCCGGACGGCGGGCAGACCACGATCTTCGAGGCCTCCGAACGCTATCGCAAGGAGGGCGTGCCGCTCGTCGTGATTGCAGGCAAGGAATACGGCACGGGCTCGTCGCGCGACTGGGCCGCCAAGGGGCCGCAACTGCTGGGCGTGCGGGCCGCGATCGCCGAGAGCTTCGAGCGAATCCATCGCAGCAACCTGGTCGGAATGGGCGTGCTGCCGCTGGAATTCATCGCAGGCCAGAACCGCGAAACGCTGGGCCTCACCGGCCGCGAAGTCTACTCGATCGGCCCGCTCGCGGCCGGGGTGAAGGTCAAGCAGCGTCTAAAGGTGCGCGTCGAAGAAGGCGGCAAGACCCGCGAGTTCGAAACAATCGCGCGCGTCAACACGCCCGAGGAAGTCGAGTACATCCGCCACGGCGGCATCCTGCCCTACGTGCTGCGGCAATTGGCGCGCGCGTAGGCGGCTCCCGGACCGATTTCCGGCGGGGGTTTCGCGAATGGCTTTCAGGATGTCGCCGAACGGCGAATTGATCGTGCGGTAGACGACCAGGAAGCCGAACACGAAGACCGCGAGAACGAAATAATAAAGAACGGTCTGATTGGACAGATCGAGGAACCGGAAAAGCAAGCCCTGCGGCACCGACTGGATGCCGTCCTCGCCGTGGGTGAACGGCGCCTCCAGGTAGAAGAAATAGATCATCTGCGACAGCGCCAGCGTGATCATCGCGAAATAGATGCCCTGCCGGCGGATCGCCAGCGCGCCGGTTATGACGCCGAGCCCGGTCGAACTGGCGACGCCGGCGAGGATCGCCAGGGCGGGCGTCCAACCCCCACACTTTGGCGGCGTGAGCGCTGACATAGGCGGCCAGGCCGATAAACATCGCATGGCCGAACGAGAGCAGCCCGACGTAGCCGATGAGCAGGTTGAACGCGCAGGCGAACAACGCAATGCACAAAGCCTGCATCAGAAAGAACGGATAAACCACGAGCGGCGCGACAACGAGCGCGCCGGTCATCGCGACGAACACGATCTTCTCGTCGCGCCCGCTATGGGCGCGCGCCGGGACGGGGACGGGGACGACGATCGCACGCTCATTCAGGCGACCCTCCCGAACAGGCCGGCCGGCCTGATCAGCAGGACGATGCGCCATGATGACGAACACCACGGTGTTCGAGGCCTCGGGATAAAACACCTTGGTGAGGCCCTCGATCACTCCGAGCGCAAAGCCGGTGACGATCGAACCGAGGATCGAGCCCATGCCGCCGATGACGACGACGGCGAAAACGACGCTGATGATGTCCGCCCCCATTCCGCGGACGCACCTGGTAGATCGGCGCGGCGAGCACGCCGGCCAGCGCCGCCAGGCCGACGCCGAACGCGTAGGTCAGCGTGATCATCCGCGGCACGTTGACGCCGAACGCGCGCACCAGCGTCGGATTCTCGGTCGCCGCCCGCAGATAGGCGCCAAGCCGCGTCTTCTCGATCAGGAACCAGGTCGAAAAGCAGACGACGGCCGAGAAGATGATGACCCAGGCGCGATAATTGGGCAGGAACATGAAGCCGAGATTGCGGCCGCCGGCCAGTTCGTCGGGAATCGCGTAGGGCAGGCCGGAAGAGCCGAAGTAATTCTGGAACAGGCCCTCGATGACCAGCGCGAGACCGAAGGTCAGCAGCAGGCCGTACAGGTGGATCGAGGCCGGTCAGCCTGTTCAGCAATACCTGTTCGAGGAGGACGCCGAACGCGCCGACGATGAGCGGCGCCAGAATCAGCGCCGACCAATAGCTGAGGCCGAATTCGTTGAGCAGGAAACAGGCGCAGAACGCGCCCATCATGTACAGCGCGCCGTGCGCGAAATTGATGATGTTGAGCATGCCGAAGATCACCGCGAGGCCGAGACTGAGCAGCGCGTAGAACGAGCCGTTGATCAGGCCGAGCAGCAGTTGCTGGAACAATTGCTGCGGCGAAATGCCGAAGATGGCCATCATGCGTCACGCCCCCCGGCCGGCATTCGATCTCAATATCTACTTCTTGACGAGCGGGCACTCGCTCTCGGCCAGCGGACGGAACGCCTCGTCGGCGGGAATGGTCGCGACCAGCTTGTAATAATCCCACGGATATTTCGATTTCCGACGGCTTCTTCACCTCGAACAGATAGGCCGGGTGGATCTTGCGGCCGTCGACGCGGATCGTGCCCTTGCCGAACAGCGGATCGTCGGTCGGCATCTCCTTCATCTTGGCGACGACCTTGGCGCCGTCATGCGGATTGCCGCCGATCGCCTCCAGCGCCTTGAGATAGTGCAGCGTCGAGGAATAGACGCCGGCCTGGACCATGGTCGGCATGGCGTGGTTCTTCATCCGCTCGGAGAACCGCTTGGAGAAGGCGCGCGTCCCGTCGTTCATGTCCCAGTAGAAGGTCTCGGTCAAGTTCAGGCCCTGCGCGACGTCCAGGCCGAGCGCATGGACGTCGGTGATGAACAGCAGCAGCGCCGGCGAGCTTCTGGCCGCCCGCCGTGATGCCGAACTCGTGCGCCTGCTTGATCGAGTTCGTCGTGTCGCCGCCGGCATTGGCGAGGCCGATGCACCTTGGCGCTTCGAAGCTTGCGCCTGCAGCAGGAACGACGAGAAGTCCGGCGGTGTTCAGCGGAACGATCGACGCTGCCGATCACCTTGCCGCCGTTGGCCTCGACGACGGCGGTGGTGTCGCGCTGCAACGCGTGGCCGAACGCGTAGTCGGCGGTGATGAAGAACCAGGTGTCGCCGCCGGCCTTGACCATCGCCTTGCCGGTGCCGATTGGCCAGCATGTAGGTGTCGTAGGTCCAGTGGATCGTGTTGGGCGTGCAGGCCTTGCCGGTCAGATCGGAGGTCGCGGCGCCGGAATTGAGGAAGCACGCCGTTCTTTTCCTTGGCGACGCCGGCGACCGCCAGCGCGACGCCGGAGTTCGGCACGTCGACGATCACGTCCACCTTGTCGACGTCGAACCACTGGCGCGCGATGCCGGCGCCGATGTCCGGCTTGTTCTGGTGGTCGGCGGAGATCACGTCGATGTTCCAGCCCTTGTCGCGCAGGCCGCTGAATCCTCGACCGCCATTTGTCGCCGACAGGACCGAGCCCGGGCCGCCGTGGTCGGCGTAGAGGCCCGACTGGTCGTCAGCTCGCCGATCTTGACGACCTTGTCGTCGGCGAAGCGCGGCGCTGCGCCAACAGCAGGCTTGCGATGGCGGCGCTCGAGGCGCGTTGTTTTCATTGGGTGTTCTCCTTGCGGTCTGCCATGATTATGCGAATGGATTCCGGCGGCGGGTTCAGACGCCGAGATAGTCGTGCAGCTTGTCCATGTTGGCTTCGAGCTCGGCGTTGGCGAAGACAGTCGATGATCTTGCCATGCTCCATCACGATAGTGGCGGTCGGCGACGGTCGCGGCGAAACGGAAATTCTGTTCGACCAGCAGAACGGTGAAACCCTCCTTTTTGATCTCGCGATGGTGCGGCCGATCTGCTGGACGATCACCGGCGCGAGGCCCTCGGTCGGCTCGTCCAGCAGCAGCAGCTTTGCGCCGGTGCGCAGGATGCGCGCGATCGCCAGCATCTGCTGCTCGCCGCCCGACAGCCGGTGCCGCCGGCTCGCTGAGCCGCTCCTTCAGATTGGGAAACAGCGTGAAGATCTGCTCCAGCGACGAGGCCGCCGGCGCGGCGATCGACCGGCGGCAGCATCAGGTTTTCCTCGACGTTGAGGCTCGCGAAGATGCCGCGCTCCTCCGGGCAGAAGGCGATGCCGGCGCGGCGATCTGGTCGGCGTCAGCGTCGACGGTCTCGGCGCCGTCGAACTTCGACCGAGCCCTCGCGCTTGCCGACCATGCCCATGATCGACTTCAGCGTCGTGGTCTTGCCGGCGCCGTTGCGGCCGAGCAGGGTGACCACCTCGCCCTCCCGCACTCGAAATCGACGCCGTGCAGGATATGGCTTTCGCCGTACCAGGCGTTCGAGGCCGGTGACTGCAAGCATCGGCGCCGCCCGCTCGCCGGCCTTGCCGGGCGTCAGCCATCGCGTCAGGCATGTCCCACTCCGAGATAGGCGGCGCGACTCGGGTTCTTCGACACGGTCGCGTAGTCGCCCTCGGCCAGCACCTGCCCGCGCGTCAGCACGGTGATGATGTCGGACAGATTCGACCACCGGCAAATTGTGCTCGACCATCAGGATGGTGCGGCTTCGCCGAGACGCGCTTGATCAGCTCGACGATGCGGTCGACGTCGTCGTGGCCCATGCCGGCGGTCGGTTCGTCGAGCAGCATCATCTCCGGATCGAGCGCCAGCGTCGTGGCGATCTCGAGCGCGCGCTTGCGGCCGTAGGGCAGCTCGGCCGCCGCGGTGTCGGCGAATTCGCCGAGGCCGACATCGAACAGCAGCTCATGCGCGCGGTCGTTGAAGACGGTCAGCACGCTTTCCGAGCGCCAGAAATCGAAGCTGTCGCCGCGCTTGCGCTGCAGCGCGAGCCGCACGTTCTCCAGCGCCGTCAGGTGCGGGAACACCGCCGAGATCTGGAACGAGCGCACCAGGCCGAGGCGCGCCACCTCCGCCGGCGCCAGCCGGTGATGTCGCGGCCCTTGAACTGGATCTGCCGGCCGTGGGCGGCAGGAACTTGGTGAGCAGGTTGAAGCAGGTCGTCTTGCCGGCGCCGTTCGGCCCGATCAAGCGCGTGAATGGTGCCGCGGCGGACCTCAAGTTCGACATCGCGAACGGCGAAGAACCCCGCGAACTCCTTGGTCAGTCCGTGGGTCTCGAGAATGAACTCGTCGGCCAATCAAATTTCCCCCGACACCATCGCGCGAAAGTCTCCGCGCGATGGCCGATATTTCCCGTCGACGGTTCTCGCGAACGCCCCAAAATCCCGTTCCGGACCGGCCGTCTCCGGGGCGGAATATGCCGTCAACGCCCCGTATTGTGCAAGGCGGAAAGCTGCCGACCGCGGGAGATGGTGGCCACGGCTGGATTGGCCCTAAGTCGAATTGTCGGGGCAAGCGTCTTGGCGGTTCAGCCGATGGATCGGGACGCACGTCCGGTGCGTCCCGAAAGGCGCCATTAACGCTGTTTCGATGCAATTTTCCGTTTTCATTGAAAATTTGCCGCTTTGACCGATCGTTCGGTGTTTTGTTCATCTCGTATTGAGCAGGATTGCAGCCTTGGAATTCGAAAGCGCCAACCCATCGGTCGTGAAGTCGATCAAGCAGCGCGATCTGTTGAACACCTGGTTGCGGCTTTACGCCCGCGACCAAACGGCTACCCCGGATCGAGGAGTATCAGCCCGAGCGGCTCGCCGACGAACTGCCGGACCTCGTCTACTACACCGTCGATGGCGCGAAACGCCGCCGCGCCTGACGATCCAGAGCGACGGCACGCGGATGTCGACGGCCTACGGCAACACCGGCAAGGGCCGGTATCTAGATGAATATCTCCCGGCCCGCTCGCACCCCTCATCATGCCCGTCTACCACGAATGCGTGAGGCGCGCGCTGCCCGTCTACACCGTCTCCAATGTCGATGACATCTACGGGCGAATCGTCGCATATGAGCGGATGCTGATGCCGTTCTCGGAGAACGGCGTGTCACGCACGTGATCGCATCGCTGAAGACCATCTGCGAAGACGGCGGCTTCGAAATCCGGAACCTGATGCGCGGAAATGACACGCTGCCGACCCGAAGCTTGCGCGTCGCCATCGATCGCGACCTCTTTCACCGTGCGCCCGGCCGATTCCGGCCGGTGACGTGATCGAATTCAGCTAGCCACGGCAATGCAATACACCAGCGCCAATCCCTCGGTGGTCAAATCGGTGAAGCAGCGCGATTTGCTCAACGCATGGCTGCGCGTGCTCGGCAAGCGCGCGACCCTGCCGGTGCTCGCCGATTACCGGCCGGACCGCATCGCCGATGAGCTTGCGGACATGATGGGATTTGACGTCGACGGCACCGGCGAGGCCGCGCGGTTTCTGATCACGCAGGAAGGCGCAAGGCTGACCGCAACCTACGGCAACGAGCACATCGATCCGGACAAGCGGACCAACCGCTATCTCGACGACGCGATCGGGCCCGCGCGATATGCGCGTGTGGTCCATTCCTACATCACTTGCATCGCGCGAAAGCGGCCGACTTCCTCGGTTTCCACCGTGCAGGATGCCGACGGCAAGGACGTTTCCTACGAGCGGCTGCTGCTGCCGTTCGGAAGCGCCGACACGGTCGAGCAGATCATCGGCTCCTACAAGGCCATCAGCATCGACGGCGGCTTCAAGATCAACAATTTGATGGGCATCAAGTAGAAAGCGACGCCGGTCAGCGTCATCAACGCGGTGATCGACCTCGATCTGGTCCAAGCCCCCGCCGGCCACGGCGCCGCCGACGATGTCATCGAACTGAGCTGACCGGCCGGCTCCCGCACGGGTTAATCAACGGTTAATTTTTCTCTGCCAGTGATGCCTTTGCCGCCCGCTATGCCCCGGGCAATCGGAGGAACTCCATGGCAGACATCATGAGCATCCTGCAGTCGGCCTATCAGGCTGCACCGCAACCCATCATTCCGGTCGGGGCCAAATTCGGCAAGGTCGATCCGACGCAATACCAGGGCACCTGGACCGGCAAGGATTATAAAAATCAGCCCTTCACCGTTTCGATCACCAAGATCAGCGGCGTCCGCGCCAACGTCGTTTACCAGAGTTCGGCAGGGCTGCACCCGCCCGGCCGTCCCGCAGCACGGTCTGCCGTACCTGGACCCGTGGCGGCGTAGACGTCGATGACCACGATCGTCCCCATCACTTCCTCCAGATGGTGGACGACGCTGAGCAGCCGGCGCGGCCACGGTACCCGGACGTGGCGTCACGGATGCCCAGCTGCTGCAGGGCAGCCTGGAGCGACTGGGTAAACCCGGCGCTGGTGTAGCTCGCCCCCGACACGCCCTGGATGTTCGCGCTTTGCGCCTGGAGGGCCTCCTGCTCCAGGATCGGGATGGACTGCTGGTCGATGA
>CAWHNS010000001.1:0-273763 GCA_963830715.1 uncultured delta proteobacterium | reverse complement strand
GGCCAGAACGCCGTCGGCGAGCCATCGCCGCAACAGGCGATCGATCACCGGCGCGCGATCGGCGTCGGGAGTTGACGACGACCAGATCGCCGCGCACACGTCCGCGAAACTCGAACCGCCGAGCATGAGCCCGAACGCATCGAACTCGTCGGTCTCCAGCTCGCGATAGTACGTCACGTCATCCTGCCGCCAGATCAGGATTCGCGAGGGTCTCGCGAGCCGGCTCCCGCCAATCATGCTGATCGTCGATCGCGCGTTTCAGGCCGGCAACCCGCCATTGCGAGCGAATGATCCGGACCGTCGGATGGGTCCGCATCGCGAGCGCAGGCCACTTCGAGGGCTCGATCGCGCGCAGCTGCCCTTCGGTCAGCACCGGCGCGTCGGGCGCGTGGAAGGCCTCGATCAGCGCGCGTTCGAGACGGGCCAGGTCCGCCAGGAACCGGAACCGATCGCCTCGCGGATGGGCGTCCGCGAAGTCGCCGAGGAATTCGCCGGCATGGAAGATCGAGGGGCGGGTCGGGGGATGTGCGGACAGGTAGTCGCCGATCAGTATCCGGAATTCCTCTTCGCCGAGCACCGCGAGCACGGCCGGATAGTCCTCTTTGATCGCATCGAGGAGGCGATAGAAATATGCATCGGCGTAGATCCTGATCCGCTCGATCGCGGAGAGGCGCTCGTCGCTCCGGACTATCGCGCGGAGCGGATCGTGCGCGTCGGCCGAGCCGTTGCCACGAGCGGTGATAAGCCGGTAGAGCAGTGTCTGCAGGCTTTCGAGTCTTCACTCCGGATCTCGCTTCGCTTCTGACCCGCGACCGGCGTCGGTCGCGCCTGGCCGCCGTTTTTCACTCCCGGCCTCGCTTCGCTTCCGAGCCGCGACCGGCGTCGGTCGCCGAAGCGTTGGCCGCGATACTGCGCGCCTTGCCGGCGGCTTCCGCCAGCACACCGAATTCCGGAATGTTGTCGTCCCATTCGATCAATGCCGAAACATCGCCGAAGTGGCGGACGGCTCGTTCGTAGAGCCGCCAGACCTCATCGCGTACCGGATAGTCGTGAGTGTCGAGCAGATAGGCGCCGTGATCGCTATGGCCGGCGAGATGGAATTGCACCACGCGATCGGCCGGGACGGAATCGATGTAGCGCTCGGCGTCGAAGCCGTGGTTGAAGGCGCTCACGTAGATGTTGTTGATATCGAGCAGGATTCCGCAGTCGGCCTCGCCCGTGACCGCGCTCAGGAACTCCCACTCCGGCATCGTCGAAGACGTAAACTCCATGTAGACTCGAGACGTTCTCGATAACAATCGGGCGTCGAGGATTTCCTGCACCGTGCGAATCCGCGATGCGACGTGACGCACCGCCTCATCGGTGTACGGCAGCGGAACGAGGTCGTGCAGGTTGCGCCCGCTGACTCCGGTCCAGCACAGATGATCCGAAATCCACGCCGGCTCGAATCGCCGCGCCATCGCAGCCAGTCGCGCCAGGTAGTGCGATTCAGCGGGTCGGCCGAACCGATCGACATCGACACGCCATGCATCACGATCGGATAGCGCTCGCGCACCGCCTCCAGGACTCGGAGCGGCGGCCTCCGTCCACCATGAAGTTCTCGGAGATTACCTCGAACCAATCGATCTTCGGATGCGTCTCGATGGCCTGACTGTAGTGCGGGCGGCGTAGTCCGACGCCGAAGCCGAGAAAAGGAAAGTCCGTGCGATTCATCGTATCGCCGGCCTCAGCGCAGGCGCCTTTCGGATCAGTCCGCCCTTCGACCGCCGGCGGCAGCCGAAGCTCGAAAGGACGGGCACGCCTCGCGATGATGCGCGCCCGCCCCCGATCGTCAATCGCCTACTCCTTCTCCACGTGGCCGCCCTTGTCCGTGCATGCCTTCTCGTTGGAGGCCATCGCCATCCCCTGGCCCTTGCACGAGTTCTGCCCCGGACCCGGGCTGCTGGCTGTTTTGCACGCACTCTTGCCCTTGCAATCGTTGGCTCCCACGCACTTAACCTGTGCCGCGGCAGCGCCGCCCGATCCCGCGGACTCTTGAGCCTGAACGTGGCTCGCAAGGAACATCGTGGCGGCCGCTATCGCGAGCGCCGTACCTGTGACACCTGCCTTCATATCGTGCTCTCCTTTTCGGCTATCGCCGACAGTTCTGTTGCAGTCACGCCTTGATGATGCCGATACCCAACTCCATGTCGCCTTGTTCCACTGGTAAACTCCGATGCGCCAATCGGAGTTCCGAGTCCGCCGTATCCGGCGGCCCTCGAACGATGCGCCTCCGCATCAGTGCTTCTCGAACCATAGCGCGAAGTCAACCCCCCAAGGCGCTGGCGGGCGACTTTGCGCGTTGCTGCGGGAACTTCTCGGGATCGAACAGGATTTTACGCACAGCGGATGCTATGTTTCTGATTTCCCAATATGGCTCAAGGCGGCGAGAGCAAACGGGGGCTGTTCGAGCGCGAGGCATTGCCTCATCTCGACGCGTTATACGCCGCCGCGCTTCATCTGGCTCGGAACCGTGATGACGCCAACGACCTGGTGCAGGAAACAGTGCTGCGGGCATATCGCTTCTTTCACCAGTTTTCACCCGGCACCAATTGCCGAGCGTGGCTGCTGACGATTTTGTACAATGTTTTTCGCAACCGATACAGGCGGTCTTTCCGGGAACAGGTTGCGGCGACCCCGCAGGAGTACGAGCGCATCGTGGAAGTCGAAAGTGGGAAGGGCGAATCGACCCAGGACAATCGCGAGACGCTGGTGTTCGCACAATTGAAGGACGATGAGGTCGAGCGCGCGCTGAAGGCTTTGCCCGAGGAGTTCAGAACCGCCATTCTTCTGGTCGATGTCGAGGAGCTGACTTACCAGGAGGCGGCTGAGGCGTTGAAAGTACCGATCGGAACCGTGCGCTCGCGCTTGTCGCGCGGGCGGGCCCTGATGCGGCGGGAGCTGCATAATCTGGCCTGTGCCCGCGGCCTGCTGCGGTCGTGAACGCAAGATGGATTGCCGGGAATACATTGACCATTACCTCGCCGCGCAAGCTGACGGCGAACTCGACGCGCAGGAGCGCGCAGCGGCAGACCTCCATCTCACCGGATGCGTCAAGTGTCGCGCGCGGCTCGCCGAAGAGCGCGCGCTGAAGGCACTGCTCAAGGAGCGGTTGCGCAAAGTGGCCGCTCCCGAGGCCTTGCACGCGGCGATCCGCGCAAATCTCAACCGCGCCGAAGCAGCCTCGTCCCTGCGTGCGGATCTGAGCGGAATGGCCGCAGAGGTCCGCCGCCGTCCCCGGATTTGGGCGCCGATCGCCGCTCTGGCCGCCGCGATTCTGCTGATAGTGATGGTGCGCGATCGCGGCGCCCGGAACACGCCGGCCTCCGACTTCGACATCGCGATAGAGAAGTTCACGGGATTTGAGCGACACTTCGAGCCCAACGTCCCTTCGGACTCCTACGGGGCAATCGCGATGCACTACCATTCGGCGAAGATGCCGTCGTTCATCTGGAACTTCGAGCCGGTGGGATTCCATCTGGTCGGCGGGCGAATCGATTGGCTGCCCGATGGCCGCCAGGCCACTTACACCTTCTACCGGGGCCCCAAGGGCGCGGTCATGTGCACGCGCGTCAAGGTCCCTCGGATTGTCATTCCGCCGGGCGGGCGCGAGCTACAAACTGACCAATATTCCTACTCGTACAGGGGATTCAGCGTGGTGCTCAGCCTGGACATCGACCACAATTTCATTTGCATCCTGATCTCCCGCCTCCCCGAGCCGGAATTCAGCCGCGACGTCGTATACCTGGAAAGCTGAGGATCGGGCGCGCGGTCCTGGTCGGGCCGGGCGCGCGGCGCGCGGACGTCCGCGAGGGCTTCGGTGATCGACCGCGCCGGCAACCTGAGTTTTGTATGTGCGGCGCCGTCCTACTATGTCATACTTAGCATGACGCCCTTGAAGACAGAGGAAGATCATGCGCGCAAGCAAGGTAATTTCTATTAGCCTTCCCCCGGCGATGCTCGTTCAGACGGAGCGCCTGGCCCGGAGAGAGCAGCGCACCATAAGCGAACTGGTCCGCGAGGCGCTGCGCCACTACCAGCGCGAGCGCGAACTCGATGAACTAAACGCCTATGGACGAGCGAGGGCGCGCGCAATGAGCATCAGCGCCGAAGACGTGGCGCCGATCGTGAAGCAGTTCCGCAAAGAGCGGCGGCACGGGCACCAACGAAGAGTCGGGTGATCTCCGTCGTTCTCGACACCAATGTCTTCATTTCGGCTTTTGTGTTCGGCGGTATTCCCCGGCAGGTGGTGCGACTGGCGGAGACGGGCGCGTTCACACTAGCGGTCTCGGAGGCAATTCGCGCCGAGACGGAACAGGTTCTGGCCCTTAAGTTTCGATGGCCACAAAAGCGGGTCGCCCAGGCCTGCGGTCCGACATGGGCGATAGCCGACGTGATCGTCACGAAGACCATGATTGAAGCGGCTGACGACCCCGATGACAACCGCATCCTGGAGTGTGCCTGGGACGCCAGGTCGGCCGTAATCGTTACAGGCGACCGAGACTTGCTGCGGCTGAACCCTTACCGAAGTATCGCGATAGCGACGCCGGCCGAATTTCTGCGCCGGCGGTTATGGCACGACACGAGATCGCGGGACTAAGGTCGGCACGAGAACGTCACTCAGCGCCCGGCGTCGGCGGAGCGATCTTCGTTGGCATCGAACAGATGCAACTGGGGATGGCCGCTGCCCACCGGAATCGGAACCGGATACTTGCCGGTGAAGCACGCGTCGCAGAAGCCCTCCCGGTTGCCATCGACAAACGAGTAGAGCCCGTCCCAGCTCAGGTATCCGAGCGAATCGGCCGTGATGTACTGCCGAATGCCCTCGATGGTTTCGTGCGAAGCGAGCAGTTCTTCGCGCGTCGGCGTGTCGATTCCATAGAAACACGAGTGCGTGGTCGGCGGGGCCGCGATCCGCATGTGGACCTCGCGCGCGCCCGCCTCCCGGAGCATCGGGATCACCTTGCGCAGCGTGGTGCCGCGCACCAGCGAGTCCTCGACCAGGACCACGCGCTTGCCCCTCAGCAGCTCCGCGACCGGATTGAACTTTATCTTGACGCCGAAATGGCGGATCGCCTGGCGCGGTTCGATGAACGTGCGGCCGACATAGTGGCTCCGCACCAGCGCCATCTCGAACGGCAACCCCGATTGTTCCGCGTAGCCGAGCGCCGCGGCATTGCCCGCGTCGGGCACCGGCACGACGATATCGGCCTTTGCGGGGCATTCGCGGGCGAGCGCCCTGCCCTGCATCTTGCGCACCGTGTAAACGTTGCGCCCGTAGAGCAGGCTGTCGGGCCGCGCAAAATATACGTACTCGAAGATGCAGCGCTTGGCCGGGGCCGGCGAAAACGGCCTGAGCGATCGCATCCCGTTCTCGTTGATCACCACCAGCTCTCCGGGCTCGACCTCGCGCACGTACTCCGCGCGCACCAGGTCGAGCGCGCAGGTCTCCGAGGCGACGATCGGCGCTCCGTTCAGATTGCCGATCACGAGCGGGCGAAAGCCGAATGGATCGCGCACCGCCATCATCTCGTGCTCGGTCAGGATCACGAGCGAATATGCACCGCGCACCTGCGCGAGCGCGTCGGCGACGCGATCGGCCATCGTCGGCGCCCGCGAGTTGGCGATCAGATGAATGATGATCTCGCTGTCGGATGAAGACTGGAAGATCGAGCTCTCCAGCCGTTCGCGAAGCTCCTGAAAGTTGACCAGGTTGCCGTTGTGCGCAAGCGCGAGACCGCCGCGCCCATACTCGACCACCAGCGGTTGGCAGTTCTTGAGCGAAGTGGAGCCGGTGGTCGAGTAGCGGTTGTGCCCGATCGCGCTGGTTCCCTCCAGACGCGCCAGCACGCCGCTGTTGAAGATGTCCGCGACCAGGCCCATCCCGCGATGCGAGATCAGCGACTTGCCATTGGAGGAAACGATTCCCGCCGACTCCTGCCCGCGATGCTGCAGCGCGTAGAGTCCGAGGTATACGAGATTGGCGGCCTCGGGATGCCCATAGACGCCGAAGACGCCGCACTCGTCGTGAAAGGCGTCGAAGTCGGACTCCTCGCCCGTGAGGTCGTCCTCAGTCATGCGCGTCGAGCCGCTTTGGAATAGCTTGTTCGTATATCCGCCTGAGCTCGCGCAGGTCCTCGTCGATCAGCGAAGCGAATCGAAGCCCCGGCTCCGCGACGACTCGGCCGACAACGCGGCACTCGAGTTCCGGAAAAAGATCCCGCAACCGCGCGACGTTCTCCGGCGCGGCGGACAGCACCACGGTCGAGGGACCCTCGCCGAACAATGCCTCGGCTACACCAAGATCTCCCCCACCAGGCGCATCCTCGATTTCCGCGCCCACTTGATCCTCGGCTCGGGACTGAAGCAGCTCTCCACGATCGCCACTGCAAGCCCGCCCTCCGACACGTCGTGAGCCGATCTTATCAGCCTGAGTTCCGCGCCGGCAACCAGACCGTCAATCAGCGCCTTTTCGCGCTCCAGATCGATTCCCTTAATCGATCCGCCTGAGGCGCCGAAGACCGCGCCGTACTCGCTGGCCGCCAGCGACGGCCCGGCGGTGCGAACCAGAACAATCGCGTCGCCGGGGCGGCTGAAAAAGCTCGTGACGTGGCCCGCGACATCCGTGAGCAAGCCGACCATCGCGATAGTCGGCGTGGGGGGAATCGAGCGCCCTTCGGTCTCGTTGTAGAAGCTCACGTTGCCGCTGACGATCGGCGTGCCGAGCGCGATCGCGGCGTCGCGCAGTCCCTCGACGCCGCTGATAAACTGCCGCATCACTTCGGGACGCTCGGGATTGCCGTAGTTGAGACAATTGGTGATTCCCACCGGACGGGCGCCGACGCACGCGACGTTGCGCGCGGCCTCGACGACGGTCGCTATCGCGCCGAGATACGGATCGATCGCGCACGCGCGGGGATTCGAATCGACCTTGAGCGCGAGTCCGCGGCGCGTTCCCTTGATTCGCAGCACGGCCGCGTCTCCGCCCGGCCCGGCGATCGTGTTGCTCTGCACCAGCGAATCATATTGCCGGTAGATCCATCGCTTGGAGGCGACGTTGGGGCTGTCGAGCATCCGGCGCAGCGCATCGCGCGTGCTCGGAACCTCGCGAATCCGGATCGGGCGCGACGGACCGGGAGCCGGCGCTGCGGCGGGCCGATCATAAACGGGGGCCTCATCGGCTAATGCCCTGACCGGAATGTCGGCGACCAGCTTGCCGCCAAACCTCACTCGCCATCGGTCGCCCTCGGTCACGCGTCCGATCACGGCAGCATGCAGGTCCCACTTCTCGAACACGCTCATCAGCTCGGCCTCGCGCCCGCGCTCGCATACGATCAGCATCCGCTCCTGCGACTCGGAGAGCAGCATCTCGTAGGGTGTCAGACCCGGCTCGCGCAGCGGCACCTTGTCCAGATCGAGTTCGATACCGACCGCGCCGCGCGCCGCCATCTCGCTCGAGGACGACGTAAGCCCCGCCGCGCCCATGTCCTGAATCGCGACGATGGCGCCGGTCTTCGCGCCGGTCTTCGCGCCGGTCTTCATGGCCTCCAGGCACGCCTCGATCAGCAGCTTCTCTGTGAACGGATCGCCGACCTGGACGGTCGGGCGTTTGGCCTGACTCGAAGCATCGAACTCCGCCGAGGCGAGCAGGCTCGCGCCGTGGATACCGTCGCGGCCGGTCGCCGATCCAACGTAGATCACGGGATTGCCCGGCCCGCTGGCGCGCGCGCTGAAAAGCTCGCCCTTGCGCGCAAGTCCGATGCAGAACGCGTTGACCAGTATGTTCGCATTGTAGGCCGCGTCGAACATCACTTCGCCCGCAACCGTCGGGACGCCAACGCAGTTGCCATAGCCGCCGATTCCTCCGACCACGCCGCCGAGCAGATAGCGCGTGCGGGGATGCTCGAACGAACCGAATTTCAGCGAATCCATGCTCGCGACCGGCCGCGCCCCCATCGTGAAAATGTCGCGCAGGATGCCGCCGACCCCGGTCGCGGCGCCCTGATGCGGTTCGACGAACGACGGATGGTTGTGGCTTTCGATCTTGAACACGGCGACCCATCCGTCTCCCACGTCGATCGCGCCGGCGTTCTCGCCCGGACCCTGAACGACAAGCTCGGAGCGCGAAGGCAGCATCCTGAGATGACGGCGCGACGACTTGTACGAACAGTGCTCCGACCACATCACGGAGAACACGCCGAGTTCGGTGAAGGTAGGCGTACGGCCGAGCCATCGCTCGATCGCGCGGTACTCGTCGGTCGTCAGCCCGTGCGCGTGCGCCTGTTGAAGGTCAACCGGGCGATCAGCCGGACGTCGATGTTGGATGCTCGCTCATTTGCGGCTTTCGACAATCGATCGGAAAATCTTGAGCCCGTCTTCGCCGCCGAGCATCGGCTCGACCGCGTGCTCGGGATGGGGCATCAGGCCGAAGACGTTGAAGCGCTGGTTCGCAACGCCCGCGATCGCACGCATCGAGCCGTTCGGATTTGCGCTGTCAATTTCCTCGCCGCGGGAATCGACGTAGCGCAACAATACCTGGCCCCGCTCTTCCATCTGCGTGAGTTCCGATTCGGGCGCAACGAACCGGCCCTCGCCGTGCTTGATCGGGAGCCGGAGCAAATCGCCCTGCCGCGCGGCGCTGGTGAACGGCGTCGCGGCGTTGTCGATTCGCACCGTGACGCGCTCGCATACGAACGACAGCGAGCGATTACGCGTGAGAGCGCCGGGCAGCAGATGGGCCTCGCACAGTATCTGGAAGCCGTTGCAGATTCCGAGCAACAGGCCGCCGTCGGCGGCGTGACGCGCGACGCTTTTCATGATCGGCGAGAACCGCGCGATCGCGCCGCATCGCAGGTAGTCGCCGTAGCTGAAGCCTCCCGGCAGCACGATGCAATCGGAGCCGCCGAGACTTTCGTCCTTGTGCCAGAGCAGGATCGCATCCTGGCCCATCACGTCGCGCAACGCATGGAGCGCGTCGCAGTCGTCGAGCGAGCCGGGAAATCTTACGACGCCCCACTTCATCGCGCGCCAGCCGCTGGCGTCTCGACCTCGAAGCGGAAATCCTCGATCAGCGGATTCGCCAGCAACTGCTCGCACATCTTCTGCGCCGCGGCGCGTGCCTCTGGCTCGGACGCTGCGTCGATATCGAGCAGGATATACCTGCCGATCTTCACGCCCGCGACCTGACTGAATCCGAGGGTCTTGAGCGCGTGCTCGACGGCTTTGCCCTGCGGATCGAGAATCCCGGCCCGTGGCGTGACAAACACTTTTACCTGCAAGTCGCTTCCTCTTCGATCATGCGCGCGCCGGTGCGAGCGGCGTGCTCAACTCGACACGCGCCGGAGCATCTCCTGGTATGCTTCCTCGGCGCCGCCGAGGTCGCGCCGGAAACGATCCTTGTCCAGCTTGTTGCGCGTCGTCTTGTCCCAGAATCGGCAGGTGTCCGGGCAGATCTCGTCGCCGAGCAGTATGCGGCCGTGAAAGCGCCCGAACTCGAGCTTGAAGTCCACCAGGACTATGCCCCGATGGTCGAGGAAGGTCCCCAGCACATCGTTGGTGCGAAGCGCGAGCTCGCTCACCTGCCGCAATTCGTCCGGTGTGGCCCATCCGAACGCGATCGCATGTTCGGCGATAATCAGCGGATCGTCCAGCGGGTCGGACTTGTAATAGTACTCGACGATCGGAAACGGCAGCGGCTCGCCCTCCTCGCGGCCTAGCCGCTTCGCCATCGAGCCCGCCACCAGATTGCGCACGACAACCTCGACCGGGATTATCTCGAGCCGCTTGCAGAGCATCTCGCGATCGTTCAGGCGGCGCACGAAGTGGGTCGCCACGTCCTCGTGCTCCAGCAGATTGAAAAGCAGCTCCGACATCCGGTTATTGATGATGCCCTTTTCCTCGATGGTCCCGCGCTTCCTGGCATTGAAGGCGGTTGCGTCATCCTTGAAGTACACGATCACGAGGTCCGGGTCTGAAGTCGCGTAAAGCTTCTTCGCCTTTCCCTCGTAGAACATTTCCAGCTTTTGGGGATTGCTCTGCATGCCTTCCTCCTTGACGCCCGATTTCAAATTACCTTCGCCGGCGCGGCCAGACAAAAAGCCGATCGATTGGATATCAACAAATCGGCTCGTTTATTCACATGCCCGGCGCTGGATAGCGCCGGGTTCGCGCTATTTCTGTCGCGATTGAGACGGCGGCGCAAACCGCTCAACCAGCTCCTCGGCGAGTCCGATATAGGAACGGGGCGTCAGCTTCAGGAGCGCGCGCCGGGCGCCGTCTTCGAGCGGGAGCGATGAGACGAATTGCTCGATCGTCTTGCGATCGACCGTCCGGCCTCGCGTCAGCTTCTTGAGCGCCTCGTACGGCTGCGGCATCGCATGACGCCGCATCGCGGTCTGAATCGCTTCGGCAAGGACTTCCCACGCCGATTCGTCGTCCAGATCGGCGGCGATTCGGCGCTGGTTGAGCTCGACGCGATCGAGGCCGCGCTCGATCGAGGCGAACGCGACCATAACGTGACCGAACGCGGTCCCGATGCTTCTCATCGCGGTGCTGTCGCTCAGGTCGCGCTGCCATCGGGAGATCGGGAGCTTGGCGGACAGATGCTGGAACAGCGCACTCGCGACGCCCAAATTGCCTTCGGCGTTCTCGAAATCGATTGGGTTGACCTTGTGCGGCATCGTCGATGAGCCGACCTCGCCCGCCGCCGCCTTCTGCGCGAAGTAGCCGATCGCGATATAGCCCCACATGTCGCGCGCGAAGTCGAGCAGGATGGTATCGATGCGCACCAAAATATCGAACAGCTCCGCGATGAAGTCGTGGCTCTCGATCTGCGTGGTCAGCGGATTCCAGACCAGCCCGAGGCCTTCGACGAAGGCGCGCGAATGCTCGAGCCAGTACACCTCGGGATAAGCGGCGAGATGCGCGTTGAAGTTGCCGACCGCGCCGTTGAGTTTGCCAAGATATTCCTGGCGATCGAGATGGTGCCGCTGGCGGTCGAGGCGGGCGGCGAAGATGGCCAACTCCTTGCCCATCGTGGTGGGCGTCGCCTCCTGGCCGTGGGTTCGCGCGAGCATCGCGACCGCCTTGTAGCGCCTCGCCGGCGCCACGATCGCGTCGATGAGCGTGTCGATCCGGGGCCTCAGCTCCCGCGCCACGAACTCCTTCAGAATCAGCGCGTGCGCCAGATTGTTTATGTCTTCCGACGTACAGGCGAAATGTACCATCTCGACCGGGCAGCTCGAATCGAGCGCGGCGAGCCGCTCCTTGACGAAGTACTCGACCGCCTTCACGTCGTGATTGGTCTCGCGCTCGATCGCCTTTACGCGCCGCGCGTCGTCGAGCGAGAAGTTGGTATAGAGGGTGCGCAGCCGGCGAGCCGCGACTGCACTGAGCGGAGCAAGCGCGCCGACGTGCGGATTGGCGGCCAGTGACAGATACCATTCGACCTCGATCCGGACGCGGTATCGGATCAGGGCGAATTCGCTGAAGTAGTCCTTGAGGGCCGCGGTGCGTGCGCGGTAGCGGCCGTCGATCGGGCTTATGGCGATGAGCGCCGCGTCAACTTCGGCGTGATTCGATTCCGCGACGATGCCGCGCGCGCCTCTTCCCGGCCACGCCGATGCCGGCGAGGGTTTCAAGCGCCCAGGCAGAGCCTTAACGCCCTGTGTGTCCAAATCCGCCTTCGCCGCGCGGGCTTTCATCGAGTTGCTCGACCTCTACGAATTCTGCGTGCGCGATCGGCGCGATCACGAGTTGTGCGATTCGTTCGCCGGGCCGAATCGAGATCTCGGCGTTTCCGAGATTTACAAGTAATACTTTAATTTCGCCCCGATAGTCCGCGTCGATCGTGCCGGGTGCGTTGACCAGCGTCAGTCCTTCATTTATAGCGCGCCCGCTGCGCGGCCGCACCTGCCCCTCGAAGTCCGGCGGGACCTGAATCGCGACGCCGGTCGGCACCGCGGCGCGCTCCATCGGCTTCAGCGCCAGGGGTTCCGGAATGTCGGCGACGAGGTCCATCCCCGCAGCGTGCGCGCTCTGATAGCGCGGGAGCGGAACGTTGCTCTTCCTCACCCGGCGAATTTTGACGATCGGACTCACGGCGCGTTCGAGCGAGCGACGGTTGTCCGGCGGCTTCCGCTGCGAAGTGTCTCCACGAGCAATTTTCTCCGCTGCCCAATGAGCGAGCTCGTCGGCCCTGGCGTTGAGAGGATCGTCGGCGTGCCCGCGGACCCATTCGAAGGTGACGCGTCTTGTTGCGATCTCCTCATCGAGCTGGCTCCAGAGCACTCGAGGTTGACCTTGCGCTTTCTACTCTCGTTGATTCCCTTGACGACGTATTCGCTGTCGCTCCGCAGCACGACGTCCGATCCCGGTTCGATCTCCCTCAGTGCATTGATCGCCGCGGTCAGCTCCATCTTGTTGTTAGTGGTAGCCGTGTCGCTGCCGCTCAGTTCCTTGCGTTGGTCGCCGGACATTACGATCACGACGCCCCATCCGCCGGGGCCGGGATTGCCGATACAGGAGCCGTCGGCGTAGGCGAGAACGCGCTTTGCCAAATTTCGAGGTCCTGATCCTAAGCGAGGCCGCGCTCGGCGCGCAGGCGATTGAACCAATCGAGGTACTCGCGAGCGGCGCGGTTCCAGGAAAAATCGGCGGCGAACGCGTTGTCCATCAGACGCCGCCAGAGCTCGCGATTCCGGTGCGCCTCGACCGCGCGGGCGAGTGCGGCCGCCAGTTCTTCGGGGCGATATTCCTGAAAGACGAAGCCATTGCCGCGCCCCGAATGCGGATCGAATTCGCTGATCGTGTCGCGCAGTCCACCCGTGGCGCGAACCACCGGCGCGGTCCCGTACTTCAACGCGTACATCTGCGTAAGCCCGCACGGCTCGAATCGCGACGGCATCAGGAAGATGTCCGAGCCGGCCTGAATACGATGGGCGAGTGCATTGTCGAAGCCGGTCACGAGCCGCAAACGGCCGGGATAGCGCACTTCGGCCTCGCGGAAGGCGCGTTCGAGCTCCGGGTCGCCGCTTCCAAGGATGACGAGCTGAAGATCCATCGCCATCACCGATTCGAGCGCGTCGCTCAGGAGATCGAGGCCCTTCTGCGACGTCATCCGGGTGATCATCCCGACCACGGGAACGCCTTCGGCCGCAGGCAGGCCGAGCCGCTGGCGCAAGTCGTTGGTGCACAGGCGCTTGCCCTCCCGCGAGGACGGCTCGTAGCGCGCGGCGATCATTTCGTCATGCGACGGGTCCCATTCGTTATAATCGGCTCCGTTCAGAATACCGATGAAGCGCCCACCTTTTGCGCGCAACACGCCTTCGAGGCCGAAGCCGAGTTCCTCGCTCTCGGTGACTTCACGCGCGTAAGTGGGACTGACGGTCGAGGCCGCATCTGAAAGCGTCAGGGCGCCCTTCATCAGGTTGATGTTGCCGTGGAACTCGAGGCAGTCGATCGAAAAGTAGGACCAGTCGAGGTTGAGGAGCGGAAAGTCGCCGGGGTCGCAGATGCCCTGGTAGGCGAGATTGTGGATCGTGAAGATCGATGTCGCGCGGGCGAGACTCTCGCGCATCGCCGGGTCGGCGCCGATAACAATCGGCACGACCGCGGCATGCCAGTCATGCGCGTGTACCACGTCGGGCTTGATCAACCGCGCGATCGTGGCGACGGCGGCGCGGCCGAAGAAGACGAAACGGCGCAGATTGTCGGGATAGTCCCGGCCCTTCTCTCCGTAGATTCCGTCGCGCCCGAAGTATTCGGGATTTTCGATCATGTAGAATTGCACGCCGCGCGCTCCGGGCGCCCGGCGAACGGTGAAGCGCTCCTCTTTGCTCCCGACGTCGACGCTCATGCGGTCGGCGACAAACGCGCCCGAGAGGATATTGAGGGCGCTCTTGTAGCCGGGAAAAACGACGGAGACTTCGCATCCGGCAGCCGACAACGCGCCGGGAAGCGCACCGATGACGTCGGCCAGTCCGCCGGCCTTGGCATAGGGAGTAACTTCGGCAGCGACGATCGCGATCTTCATCACAGAACGAATATTGCTGTCCGAGCGAAACGACACAATGCCGGCTGATGGCGGAACTCAGGACTCAAGGTAGCGTCTCAGAGACAGGACACGGGTGCCCTCAAACGCGCCAAGTTCAAGCATCGCGCGATCTCCGGTGACGATTGCCTCGGCGCGCCCGGCGACAGCGCACTCGAGAATCGCGTTATCGGCGGCATCGTTGAGGATCCGAATCCGGCGCCCCGGGCTGACCATCTCGCCAAGCTCGGAGAGCAGTACGGCGACTCGCGCGAGTTCCTCGCGTTCGCGGGCAAATTTCCGGGCGAGCACAATGAGCACTTCGCCGACAATCTGCTTCGAGACGACAAGCTCGTCTCTGCCCCCGACCACGCGATTAACGGCCTCCTCGGCCTGCTTTCCCGGGAAGACCAGCGCCGAAATGAAGATGTTGCTGTCGAAAACGACCCTCACCTGGTGAGGTAGCGGTTGAGCTCCCGCTCGGTCAGGATGCCTTTTCTCTTGGCCTTCCGGCTCCAGAAATCCTGCGCCGCGCGGAGCTGCGTTTTCAGGCGCTCCGCTCTGGAAAGCCGCAGGGCGTCCTGAATCACGGCGCTAAGCGTCTTCCCCTCGGCTCGCGCAATCTGCTCGGCCTCACGCGCCAACGGCGCAGGAAGAGAGATCGTCTTTTTTACCGCGGCCGTTCCCATTCCAAACCCTGCAGAGGGGTATGAATAATTCCTACCACAGAGGCCGGGCCGCGCGCTACTCCGGATTTCAAAGGACAGGGGAGCGCGTAATTCCGACGGAATGCGATGGATCGCGAGACGATGAAATTTCTGTCAATATCGCGTGAGGCGCGATTTCTCCGCGATTCAAGCGGGAAGAGCATGATCACCGCGGTCGGTGCGCGCCGAAGGAGCCGGATGACAACCAAATTTTTCCTGCTGGCGCTCGCTCTGCTTCCTCCGTTGGTCGCGGCGCCATTGTTCGCCGCGGAGGCTGAATCCGACCGGGTCGGTTTGGTCAAAGTCGCGGTCGATGAGGGTCAGGCGGCGGCCGGCCTCAAACAGGCGCTGATGACGGGAACCGCGGATGCCGTGAAGCTGACAGGCAAGCCCAATGGTTATTTCGGCAACAATGCGATCAAGATCCTGCTACCCGAAAGGCTTAAGGTGGCCGAGAAGGCGATGCGGACGGTGGGGTATGGCCCACAACTCGATCAGTTCATCCTTAGCATGAATCGAGCGGCGGAAACGGCCGCTCCGCAGGCGGAACCGATCTTCGAACGGGCGATCACGAACATGACCTTCAGCGACGCGCAGGCGATCGTGTCGGGCACCGGCCATCCGGCCACGAACTACTTCAGGCAAAAGACCTCCGCCGAACTCAAAGCCGCTTTCGCGCCGATCGTGAAGCAGAAGATGGAGAAGTTCTCGGTCGTCAAGCGGTACGATGGTCTGGTCGCGGGAGCCGGTCCGTCGGCGTTGGGCGGCATGCTCGGTGGCGCCGCCCCCAACCTGGACATCAACGACTACGTGGTTCAGAAGAGCCTGGACGGATTGTTCTATGTCCTCGGCCAGGAGGAGCACCAGATTCGCACCAAACCCGCCGCGCAGGTCACTCCGCTGCTACGTCAGGTCTTCGGCAACCTGTAGCGCACGCCGCCTGCTAGGCGACGTTGCTCTGCGTCGAGTCGTTCTCGCCCAGCGCCTCGCGAAGATGGGACGCGGCGGTTTCAGGCGGGACCGGGTTGATGTAGAAGCCGGTTCCGACTTCAAAGCCCGCGACTCTGGTGAGGGCGGGCGTGATCTCCAGATGCCAATGGTAGTGCGGGCTCTCGGCCTCGCGCAGCGGCGCGGAATGGATGATGTAGTTGAACGGCGGGTCGCTCATCGCGAGTTTGAGCGCGCTGAGCGATGCCTTCAGGGCCTGGGCGAGCGCCCGGTACTCGGAGGCCTGCGCATATTCGAAATGTGATCCGTGATCCTTCGGAATCAGCCAGAGCTCGAATGGGAATCGCGCCGCAAAGGGACAGGCCACGATGAATCCGTCGTTCTCGAAAACCACGCGCTTGCGATCATTGCTCTCCTGGTTGAGCACGTCGCAGAAGATGCATCGCTCTTTCAGCGAGTAGTAGTCGCCCGCCCCGCGAAGCTCCTGCTGGACGCTGAGCGGAACGATCGGCAGCGCGATAAGCTGGGAATGCGGATGCTCGAGGCTCGCGCCCGCTTCGGGTCCGTGATTCTTGAAAATCAGCACATAGCGAAACCGCGGGTCCCTGGAGAGATCGAGCACGCGGTCGCGATATGCCCACAGTATCTCCTCGATCTGGTGGGATTCGAGGTCGGCCATCCCGCGATCATGGTCGGGGCTATCGATCACGACCTCGTGCGCGCCGATCCCGTTCATCAGATCGTAAAGTCCCTCGCCGCGCCGGCCGGGACCTCCCTCGATCCGGAGTGCCGGGAACTTGTTCGGGACCGCCCGCACCCGCCATCCGGGCTGATTCGCAAGCGTGCCGTGCTCGCGATAGGAGAGCACCTCCGGCGGCGTCTGCGCCTCCATCCCGAAGCAGAAGGCGCAGGGAGCGCCCTTGCGCTCGTGCTGATGATTGGAGAAGTCGGTCGGACGCTTGCTGCGCTCGGTGGCCATGATGACCCACCGTCCGACGACCGGATCTTTCCTTAGCTCAGGCATCGCTAGCCCATCCCATCCCCCTTGGGAACTCCCCCGCCCCCGTATGTTCATATACTTCGCTTTGGCGCGAAATACCAGCCCGCGACCCAACAGGGCTATTGGCGGTGCGTATAAGGCAGTCTAATTGAGGACAGTGCGCGCGGGAGGCGACGGCGAGGGCGTTTCAACCGCCGGCTGACCATCGATCCGCGGGCGCAAGGCGTGTCGCAGGACATCGTCGACGGTATCGACGAAGATCATCTCCATTTCCTTGAGCGCCTCGGGCGGGATGTCCTCGAGGTCGCGCTCGTTGCGGCGGGGCAGGATCATGGTCGTGATTCCGGCGCGACGGGCCGCCAGCACCTTCTCCTTGATTCCACCTACCGGCAGGACTTTGCCGCGCAGCGTGATCTCGCCGGTCATCGCGACTTCGGAGCGCACCGGGCGCCCGCTCAACAGCGAGGCGAGCGAAGCGGCGATCGTCACGCCGGCCGACGGTCCGTCCTTGGGGATCGATCCTGCCGGCACATGGACGTGAATATCCGACTTCTCGAAAAAGTCCGGCGCGATTCCCAGCCGATCGGCGCGCGATCGGACGTAAGACAGCGCCGCCTGCGCCGATTCCTTCATCACATCGCCCAGCGAGCCGGTGAGCGTCAAGCCCTTCTGGCCGTTCATGCGGGTGCTCTCGATAAACAGGATGTCGCCGCCGTTGGGCGTCCATGCCACTCCCGTCGCCACGCCCGGCTCAGGGGTTCGTTCGGCGACTTCGGAATAGAACCGGGGCGCGCCGAGGTAGTGCTGCACGGCTTGCGGGTCGATCCGTTCCGGCGCGGTTTCGCCCTCGGTGATCTCGCGCGCGACTTTGCGGCAGATCCTGGAGATTTCGCGTTCGAGATTGCGCAGCCCGGCCTCGCGCGTGTAGCTCCGGATAATCTCCTGCGACGCTTCCTGCGTAAATTCGAGCTTGCGGCCGGCCAACCCGTTCTCGGTGATCTGCTTGGGAATCAGATGCCGTTGGGCGATCTGGAGCTTTTCCTCCTCCGTGTATCCGGGCAGCTCCAGCACTTCCATCCGGTCGCGCAGCGCCGGCGGGATAGTGTCGAGAATGTTGGCCGTAGTCAGGAACAACACCCTGGACAGGTCGAAAGGGATATCCAGGTAATGGTCAACGAAGGTGTTGTTCTGCTCGGGATCGAGCACTTCGAGCAGGGCCGAAGCCGGATCGCCGCGAAAATCGGCGCCCAGCTTGTCCACCTCATCAAGGATAAACAGCGGATTGTTGGATCCGGCGTTGCGGATGCCCTGGATAATGCGGCCCGGCAGCGATCCGATATAGGTGCGTCGATGGCCGCGAATTTCGGCCTCGTCGCGGATTCCGCCCAGCGACAGCCGCACGAACTTGCGCCCGAGCGATCGGGCGATCGAACGGCCGAGCGAGGTCTTGCCGGTGCCCGGGGGCCCGACGAAGCACAAAATCGGCCCCTTGGTGTCCTGCTTGAGCTTGCGCACCGCCAGGAACTCGAGGATGCGCTCCTTGATCTTTTCGAGGTCGTAGTGGTCCTCGTCCAGCACCTGCCGCGCGTGCTTGATATCGAGGTTGTCGTCGGTCGAGATGCCCCACGGCAGCGTCACCAGCCAGTCGAGATAGGTGCGCACGACCGTATGCTCCGCCGATTCCGGCGGAATCATCTTGAGCCGGTCGAGCTCCTTGTCGGCGGCTTTGCGCGGCTCCTCGGGCATCCTGGCTGCTTCGATCTTGCGCTGCAGCTCTTCGATCTCGGAGGTGCGGGCGTCACTCTCGCCCAGCTCCTTCTGGATCGCCTTGACCTGCTGGCGCAGGTAATACTCGCGCTGGCTCTTGTTGAGCTCGCTCTGCACCTGCGACTGGATTTTATGCCCCAGCTCCAGCAGCTCAATCTCACGATTGAGGATCGCCGCCAGCTTTTCCATCCGCGCGCGCACGTCGAGCGTCGCGAGCAGGTCCTGCGCCTCTTCGATCGCGATTTTGAGGTACGAAGCAACCAGGTCGGTCAACCGCTCCGGCTCCCGCACCTGCATCGCCATCACCTGCAATTCATCGGGCAGGTATGGCACCAGCGAGACGAACTTCGAGAATTGGCTGACCAGATGGGCCTGGAGCGCGTCGAGCTCCTTGCTGCGCGCGACCGTGTCCTGCAGGCGCTTGACGCGCGCCATGAAGTACGGCTCGCGCTGGATGAAGTCGGCCAGCTCGACCCGCGCCAGACCTTGCACCAGCACCCTGACGCTCTGGTCGGGATAGCGGAGCATCTTGAGGATCCGGACCGCGGTGCCGCGGTGAAAAAGGCCTTCGGGCTTTGGATTCTCTTCTTCGGGGTTCTTCTGTGCGGCGAGCGCGATTATCCGCTGGCCGCTGACTTCTTCCGATCCCTTTACCGACGGGATTTCCTCGAGCAGCCTCAATGACGACGGCCGCGATACCAGGAACGGGTGAATCTGGCTGGGGAAAATTACGATGCCGCGCAGCGGCAGCACCGCAAGTACATCAGGAATCTCGACTTTGCTGAGGTCTTCTTCAGTCTCGAAACGCTTTTCACCTTTGGTCTTTTCAGTCATCGATAGGTGATCCTTCTTCCGGAGGGCCCCGCCGCGCTTCCACCACCACGATTATTTACCGTAGTATACGATCTCAGCGCTGACAAGCTGACCTCAAACTCAAGTTAACCACGGTCGGCTCGATGCGCCACTGGCAGGACAGCTTTGGCAACTTACCGTTTTGACAAACTCTTCAGCCAGGAAGAGGCCAATGAGTTGGTGCCTCGGCTCGAATTGCTGATGAGCTCGCTCCAGGTCAGCGCCAGCGAGCTTCGCCAGAGAGTCACCGACCTCGTCGCGGACGATGGCGAGCTTGACGGGATGGGCCTGCAGGACATCATCGACCGCCATCCGGAACTAAAGACGATTACCACCCGGATGGCCGATCTGGCCGGCCAGATCGAGAGCTTCGGGTGCTTTCTCAAGGACATCGATCATGGACTGGTCGACTTTCCGGGCGAGGTCGAGGGCGAGGTCGTCTTCCTATGCTGGCAATTCGGGGAGCCGCGCGTGCTGGCCTGGCACACCCTGGAAAGCGGCTTCAGCGCGCGCCAGCCCCTTCGCGGGACGCCGAAGCCGTACTTGAACTGAGCCGATTCGGGCGGGGACTCACTGCCAAGCCTCCTACGATGCTCGCACTGTTTGTCTATCTGCTCGCGATCGTTTGCTGGCTGGGCGCGATAATCTTTTTCTCCGCCTTCGTCGCACCCGTGATCTTCACGCAACTGCCGGTCGCCGAGGCCGGCAAGGTGGTCAGCGTAATCTTCCCGCGCTACTACCTGCTCGGCTATCTGGCGGGAGCAGTCTCGCTTGTTCTCGCGATCTCGTTTGCCCTTTCGCGCGAGGCGCGCGGATGGTGGAGCGCGGCGGCGCTCCTGCTCGCGGCGGCGCTCGCGCTGACATTCTATGCCGGCATGGTCGTGCGCCCGCGCGTCGATACGATCCGCTCGGTCGCCGAGGAGCAGAATCCCGATCCCGCGCGCAAGGCCGAATTCGATCGGCTCCATCGGCTCTCCGTCACCCTGAACGGCGCGGTTCTGATCCTCGATCTGATCGCGCTGGCGAGCACCGCGGCGGCGCTGTCACGGCATGGCTGAGCGCGAATTCAAGGCGGTCGTGCTCGACCTCTACGACACGATCGTCACCTGGGATCCCTCGAGTCTGCCGATGTTGGAGGTGCGCGGACGCCCGATGCGCAGCGCCGCCCCTGGCTGCTGCCGAAAGTGCAGGAAGCATTCGGCGGGAGGATCGCGGAGAGTGTGTATCTCGATGCGTATCACGCGGTTTACGCCGAGATACTCCACGAGCGCGAAGCCGCCGCAATCGAGATAACCTGTCACGAGCGCTTCGTACGGACCTTCAGGCGTCTCGGCGTGGACGACGCCGACATCGAGCGCCTGGCCGCCGAATTCTCGCGCCTGCACATGGCCGACGTGCGCCGCGTCACGTCCGCGCCCGCCGAGCGCGTCGCGGCGGTCAAAAGAATTGCCCCTCACTACCGGCTCGGCCTGCTCTCCAACTTCGACGACTCTCAGACCGGACGCGAAGTATTGCTCGATACCGGCATCTCGCATCTGTTCGAGGCGGTGATCATTTCCGCCGATGTCGGCCTGCGCAAGCCGAATCTGAAAATCTTCGAGCAGATGCTCACGATGCTCCAGCTTCCGCCGGGCGAGATCCTTTTCGTCGGCGATACTCCTGAACACGACGTGATCGGATCGGCGCGGGCCGGGATGCGAACCGCATGGGTCAGCGGCGGCAAGGGTCCGTGGCCGGAGGGACTGCCCGCGCCCGATTTCGTGATAAGCGATCTCGCCGGATTGCCGGCGATACTCGGGCTGTGAGATGCCGCGGCGGCCCATTATCGGGGTGATCGGCGCGGGCGATGCGTCCGCGCGGTTGCGCGAGCTCGCGTTCGAGGTCGGCCGCGAGATCGCGGCGCACGGCGCGGTGCTGGTTTGCGGTGGCTTGGGCGGCGTGATGGAAGCGGCGGCGGAGGGCGCCCGCTCTCGCGGCGGCCAGTCGATCGGAATTCTTCCCTCGTACAACGCCGACTCGGCGAATCCTCATATCGATTTCCCGATCGCAACCGGGATGGGCGAAGCGCGGAACGCGATCGTGGTGGGCAGCGCGCAGGCGGTCGTGGCGCTCGAAGGCGAGGCCGGCACGCTGTCCGAAATCGGCCTCGCGCTGAAGCTCAAACGACCGGTCGTCGCTCTGGGCGCATGGGATTCGCTGAACGGACTCCATCGCGCCGGCGATCCGGCCTCGGCGGTCGAGCTGGCGCTCAAGCTCGCCGGCAACGATCGCGGGAAGAGCAATCGATGACGCATGACGTCAAGCGGAACAGCGCGGTCGATCTGATCGAGCGGGCGCCGTTCGCCGCGCTGCTCGGAATGAAGATCGAGTCTGCCGGTGGAGGCGAAGCTGTGGTCCGGCTGCCGTTCAGCCCTCAGATGCTCAACGGTGGCGGCCCGGACGTTCCGATTCACGGCGGCGCGATCGCGTCGCTGGTGGACGTTGCCGCGTGCGCCGCGATCTGGACCCTGCCCGAGACTGTGCGCAGCGCAACCGTCGCGATGACGGTCAATTTCACCGGACCCGGAGTTTCGAGCGATCTGGTCGCCAAGGCGCGCGTGCGCCGATCGGGCAAGAGAATCGCCAGTCTCACGGTCGAGGTCCGCGACTCCGGGGGCAGACTAATCGCCGACGCGCTGGTGACGTACAAAATCAGCTAAGGGTGGCGGTACGCGACCTCACGCCAGTTCCGGTAGCGCGCTTCTCCCTTGCCGACCTCCGCGAAGCCTTCGCGGATCCTTCAGGCGTCGTGCCTCTAGTAAACACGAGTCGGGCCAAGGGGGCTGTTCAGGCACTGGAGATGATTGGATGCGGCCTTGAGGTCTTCGACGGTCCTCTCGGCAAGCTCTTCAATCGTCCGCCGCTAATTAAACTCGAGATCCTCGATCGTAATCTAAGGGTCATTGAAGACGAGGTTTTAGAGTGCCTCGAGCGGCTGCCGCTGCTAATTCGCCGCAGGACGCTTCCCGCTTTCAGCCCTTCGGCACAGATTCTATCGTCCATAGCTGGCCTTGGCTGTCCCGGCGTGCGTCTTCTCTCGGGGAGGATTGGACAAGGAACAGGAATTCGCAATCCTGCGAGGGTAAGAGAAGCAATTCTCGCTGTGAAAGGGCTGCCTGTAATTCTAGAGGGGGGGATCAACAACCCCGACGACATCATATTGAGCGGCCGACTTGGTGCCGCCGCCGTGCGGGGAAGTGGGACCGGCACACCTGTTCCTGCTGAGCCGACTCGCCTTGAGCGCCTCAGCGTACCTGACCCCACTTTTTCCCTTCTCAGGCTTCCCATGGTCGCCGGACGTTGATTTCGGCCGAGGGGCCGCTGAGGTGTCGTGGGAGCGTGGCGATGGACTGTCGAAGAAGCTCAGAAGCCGTATCGAAGAGATCGCGCGCGACCTCACACCTAAGCAGTCGCGGGTCACTATCAAGCGGCTTCAGGCCGGGCATAGTGGTGCCGAGGTCTTCAGACTTGGCGTGACCGACCAGCACAACGCAATCGAGGTTCCCCGCGTTCTCAAGCTTGGAAGGTTTGAAGAAGTCAAAAAGGAGTTATTGGCTTACGTCAAGTTCGTCAATAACAAGCACGTCGGTCACGCCTGTAGGGTCGACACGGCGAGAGCTTACCATTTTGACAATGACGACTGGGGGGCGATTGTCTACCTGCTGGTCGGAGCCGGCGAGAAGGCCAGCCCGTGGTCGGAGTGGGCGGTCAGGTTGGACCATAGCCGTATCGAGGCGGGCCTCAGCAAACTTTACGAGCAGCTCTCACTTTGGTATGGCACCACAAGACCGGTCCAACATTCGGCCGTCGAGTTACTCATAGCCCGGCCTTTCTTCCAGGAGGGGTTGAAACTCGATGCTCCCGGCGCAAATCACCCCACCTCCAAAGAAGTTATCGACCTCCTTCGGCGCCTTTCTAACAGGAACCGCTTAGGGACTCGCGGCCATACGAACACCTCTGTTGTCCATGGCGATCTCCACACCGGTAATGTTTTCTCCCTCCTCAATGGAAGCGATGAAAGGCTCGAGGGGGTAGCATTGATTGACTGGGGCAATGTGAGCGCGGAGAGGCACCCTCTGGGCGACATCGCAAAGCTGATGGCAGACTTGTTCTACAAGGTTCGCTGGGGACGCGCCCCGAAGACAGAGGAGAAGAAGTGGGCTTTCAAGGTGGTTCAAAAGTGGGGTGAAGACTTGAAGCTCAAGGCCGCCAGCGACTCGCGCCGGCCCACCGCGCGCTTGGAATGACAACCCGAAGCGGCGTGCTATTGTCATCGCGAGCGTAACTGTTGGATCCCAAGCTCCACGAAAACGACGCGGTCCTGTTCATCGATCGCAAGGGCCGCCGCTATCTGAAGATCCTGCCGCCGCGGACAGCGGATCGAGGTTCGCGGCGAAGTCCGCGCCGACAGCCTGATCGGGCTTGAAGAGGGCTCGAGGGTGCGGATGAGTTCCGGCGAGACCTTCATCGTCCTGCGGCCTACCTATGCCGACCTGATCCCGCATCTGCCGCGCAACGCGCAAGTGATTTATCCCAAGGACGCGGGGCCGCTCCTGATATGGGGCGACGTCTTCCCCGGCGCGACCGTAATCGAGGGCGGCACCGGCGCCGGCGCACTCACGATCGCGCTGCTGCGCGCGGTCGGGCAGGCCGGGCATGTCATATCCTACGAACTGCGCGAGGAATTCGCCGGCGCGGCGCGCAGGAACGTCGCGACGTTTTTCGGCGACGCGCCGAACTGGACGCTCAAGGTGCGCGACCTGTACCAGGGCTTCGATGAAACCGGCGTCGATCGGCTGTTTATCGACGTCGCCGAGCCGGCCCGCGCCTTCGACGTCATCGCGCGCGCACTCCGCCCGGGAGGGGTGCTCGTATGCTGGGTGCCCACCGCGATGCAACTCAAGGAGACGGTCGAGGCGCTGCAGCATCGCGCCGACTTCGGCGAGGTCGAGAGCTTCGAGACGATGCTCAGGCATTGGCAGGTCAAGGGATTGAGCGTGCGTCCGGAGCATCGGATGGTCGCCCATTCGGGATTCGCCATTATCTCCCGCCGGCTCGCCGAGACGACGCAATTGCAGGAGCCGGCGCCCGAAGGCGAGCCGAGCGCAGACGCCGTGCCCACTTCAGAGAGCTAAGCCAATCGGCTCCGCGCCCGCCATCCATGATGGAACTTTCGCCGACGTGACGCGGTTTCCCGATCGGGGACACATCATGACGCGCAGGAAATTCGTCAGGCTGGCCGGCTCGGCGATCGCGCTTGCCAATCTTCCCTTGGCCGCGCGCGCGCTTTCTGCGCAGAGCGTGACCGCTCGGCATTTCGGCGGTCTCACGCCGAATCGGGATTTCTATGTCACCTCCTACAGCACGACGCCGATCATCGATGCGAATAAGTGGAACCTGCGGATAACGGGGATGGTCGCGCATCCGCTCGAATTCTCGTACGCGGATATCAGAAAGTTGCCGCCGATCAAGCAAACGCTGACCCTGGAGTGCATCTCGAATCCTCCCGACGGCACCGCTATCAGCAACGCCGAATGGGTCGGCACCGCGCTCAAGCCAATCCTCGATCGCGCGCAGGTCAGCCCCAACGCGACGCATGTCGCGCTGCGCGCCGCCGACGGCTTCTATACCGGCCTCCCCGTCGACGAAGTCATGCGCGAGGAGAACTTCCTGCCCTTCCTGATGAACAGCGAGCCGCTTCCGCCGGAGCATGGCTTTCCGCTCCGGATCTTCATTCCCGGCAAGTACGGGATGAAGCAGCCGAAGTGGCTGACCGAGATCGAGTTCGTCGATCACCCCTTCACCGGCTATTGGGAGGCGCGCGGATGGAGCAACAGCGCGTGGCGCAAAATCAATTCGGGGTTCTTCAGCCCGAGGGCGCCGGGTGGACTGTTCTCGCTGCTGTCGGCGGCCGTGCGCGTCACGGCGCCGATCGATATCTTCGGATGGTCGCTCGCAGGGCCATCAGGCGTGCGCAAGGTCGAGGTGTCTACCGACGGCGGAGCTTCGTGGCGCGGCGTCGAGTTGGTGGACAATCGATCGCCCTACGTCTGGACAGTCTGGAAGTACCGGTTCGCTCCGAAAGCGCCCGGCGAGTTCCTCATGAAAGTGCGAGCGACTGCGGGCGACGGTACGGTCCAGCCCGAGACCGATCCGCAGACCGGCAGCGGGATGAGTGGCCAGGCACGGATGGCGCTCGAAGTAACTGCCGTCGGCTGAGGGGCGCGGTCTCCGTGTACCATCAATGAATGGCATTGACATTTGGATTGAACCATTCAAGGATGGCATTTGTGAACGTTACTGTAACTCTGGACAAGGCTGGACGGGTGGTCATCCCCAAGATCCTTAGAGACGAACTCCGTCTGGAGCCCGGCGATGCCCTCGAACTCGAAACCGAGGGCGACCGGGTAACGCTGCGCCCCCTCCATCCGGTACCGCCCCTTAGGAAGGAACGTGGCGTGTGGGTTTTTCACGGCCGCGACAACCTTTCCCTGGCTGAAGCCGACAAGCTGGTCCGCGAAGCCCGACAGCAGCGCGATCGTCGCAATGTCGGGCCGGACTGATGAAGGCGTTTCTCGACACCTCCGTTCTGGTGGCGACATTCTACGCCCAGCATGAGCACCACATGCCGAGCATCGACTTGTTCCTTCGATTCGACAAGAACGACGCCTGCTGCGCCGTGCACAGCCTCGCAGAAATCTATTCGATCCTGACCGGCCGCACCGGCAGGGACCGGGTCAGCGGCGACGGGGCGCTCCTCTTCCTCGGCAATGTCCGCGAGCGTCTCACGACCATCGCCCTGGATCCGGAGGAGTATTTTGCGGCTCTCGAAGTCTCCGCACCGCTTGGGCATTGTCGGCGGCGGGATCTACGATGCCATGCTGGGCTATTGCGCGATGAAGGCCGAGGCTCAAAGCATCTATACTTGGAACGTGAAAGATTTCCAGCGCCTCGGTCCTGCCATCGCGGCGCGCGTGAAGACTCCCTAGCTATCGCCGGAACAGACCGCGGAGCAAATTGCCGATCGCGCCGAAGACTCCCTCGAACGCCGGAGTCGGCCGTGCGATCGGCATCGCCGCCGCGCGCGAAGATTCACCCGGCGCGGTTGCACCTGTCATTGATATAGATAAGCCCGGCGCAGGCATGGATCGGGCACGCTACCGTCGGTTCCGTCCCGGTGAGGAACGGCAGCGCGATGCGTGCTCGGCCTCGGCCTGAAGCTGCGGGTCGAGAGTGGTGTAAACCTTCACGCCTTCGAGATGGCCGTCGAAGCCCGGAATTTTCGTCACCAGGCTGGTGACGTAGTCGGAAAAATACGGCGCGTGACGCAGACCTAAGTCCCTTGCGAGGGTCAGCGGCGATGCGATCGCGGCGGCGCAGGTCGTCTGATCGATCACTCCCGCCCGCAGCATCACCGCGAGCACTGTGTTGCGGCGCGCACGGGACGGCTCCGGATGGCGCCGTGGATCGTAGAGGCTGGGCGCTCGGATCATCCCGATCAGCGTCGCGGCTTCCGCGGGCGTGACTTCGCGCAGGTCCTTGTTGAAGAAGTATCGCGCCGCGAGCGGCATCCCGTAGATCGGCGCGCCGTGATATGCGCCCATCTCGACGTCGTTCACGTAGCGTTCGAGAATCTCGTCCTTCCTGAGCCGAATTTCGAGCACCAGCGCGATCGCCAGCTCGCGGAATTTTCGCCTGAAGCTCCGGCCCTGGCGCGGAATAAAGGTGCGAGCGAGCTGCTGCGCGATCGTGCTGGCGCCCTGCTCAAGCCGCCGAGCGCGCGTCGATCAGCGCCGCTTCGACGATTCGGATCGGATCGAAGCCGAAATGGTAGTAGAAAAAGCGGTCCTCGGTGGCGAGCAGCCCCCTGGTCACGTACGGATTGAGTTCCGAAAGCCGCATCTCGACGCGTTCCGCCGGCGCGTCGGGCATCAGGCGGCCGATCACCTCGGGTTCGAGCGTGAGATTGTTCAACTCCGCTCCGGATGGATCGGAGACCCGGTTGACCCGATCCTGACTCAGAATCAGCCGAACTATCGCCGGCGGATACTTCCTAACGCCGATACGAAAGGCGCGCGCATAGACCGTGATCGCGTCGGGCGCTTGCGAGTACTCGCCGGGATTCGCAACCCGATCGACGCGCGTATAGCTCAGACGTCCGAGGCGATCGAGTACGTGAAGCCGGGCCACATCCTGCCCCTGCCGGACTTCGAGCGGCGCTGAATAGATGGCGGAACTGAGCGCCGCGCGCCGTTGCTCGACCATCGCGGATATCTCTGCGTAGAGCCCGGCGAGGTAGAATCCGGTCCCGAACGCCAGAAGCAGAGAGCCGCCGCCGAAAGCGCCCCGCCATCCCAGCGCGCGCCACATTCTACGCGCCCATCCACGCTTGCGCTTTCCAGCCGCCATCGCGCGCTCGCAAACCAGTCCGTCACGCAGCGGCCCGGGCGGGCCGCACCAACGCCGACAATCACGAAGTATAGCGCGCCGCGCGACGTGAGGGACCCGCAGAGCCATCACAGGCTGAAGCCTGTGCCGCTTTTCGGAAAAGAGGGCCTTCGGTGCCGTCGCCTTCAGCCGGTTAGTTCCGCTGAAAGTGACCGACTACCTCACCTCGAGGGAACTATGCTCGCGGGCCGATCCGGACTAAGTTGCTTCATGAAACGAGCCTCGACCGAACATCCGAGACATGCCAGGGAGAACGATCAATGAACCCACTCGCGCAGCTTGAGGCCGGCTTCTTTCGGCAGTTGAATCGAATCGTCGAGCCGCTGCTGCGCGTCGGGTTGGGTTCACCCGGTCCGTGCGCGTCGGGCGTGATCCTGCTGGAAACCACAGGCCGCAAGAGCGGGCGCACCATCAGCGTCCCGCTGATGGCGACGGCGCTCGGCGAACTGGTAATCGTGAGCACGATGCGCGGCAGCCGGTCGCAATGGCTAAGAAATCTCGCGGCGCGTCCGGACGTGCGATACTGGGCGCATGGCCGCCCGCGCGAGGCGGCAGCGATCGTGATCGCGGGCGACGAGCCGGATCGCGATGGTCGCCCACTCCCCGCTCCGGTTCAGATGCTCATATCATTGCTGAGTTCGTTCGCGACCGGCGATTTCGCATTCGCAGTCCTGATGCCCGCAGCGTAATAAGAGAATCTGCCGGCAATGATTCGACACCATCGGGAGGGACGTCATGGATAGCATCAAGTTCGACGATATCGAAGGGCTCCGGTCGAAAATCAGCAAGGATTTCAGTCCCTGGAGCAAGCCGATCGAAGTCACGCAGGAAATGATCAATCGTTTCGCCGACGTGACCGGCGACCATCAGTGGATTCACATCGATGTGGAGCGGTGCAAGCGCGAGAGCCCGTTTGGCGGGCCGGTCGCGCACGGCTTTCTGACCCTCAGCCTGCTGCCCGCCTTTCAGACTGACGCCGGATGGAAGGTCGTCGGGTATCGCAATGTCGTGAACTACGGCGCGAACAAGCTGCGTTTCATTTCGCCCGTCCCGGCGGGATCGAAGGTTCACGCCCACTCCCGCATCACCGCGGTCGAGCCGAGACCGCAGGGAACGCAGGTGACGCAGGAAACCAGCGTCCATGTCGTGGGCAACGATCGCCCCGCACTCACCTACGAGGGGATCGTCCTTTACGTCAAATGACGGTTTGCGCTCGCCGGAGACCATCCAATCTGGCGACGCGAGAATGCGGACAGCGAGGGAGAATCGCGATGGCTGAACTGAAGAATCGTCAATGGCTGCTGGCGGCGCGGCCGCGCGGGATTATCAAGGAAGCCGACTTTCGCTGGAACGAAACCACCGTGCCGCCGCTCAAGGACGACCAGGTCCTGGTCCGCAACCTGGCGCTCTCATTCGACCCGACGCAGCGCGGATGGATGTCGATGGACACGTATATGCCGGCAATCCCGATCGGCGAGGTGATGAAAGCCGGCACGATCGGGCAGGTCGTCGAATCGAAGCGGCCCGGCTATGCCAAAGGCGATCTGGTGCGGGGGCTTTTCGGATGGGAGGACTACTCGGTGAGCGACGGCGGAGGGCTGCTCGGGCTTGAGAAGCTCCCGCCCGGCACCGATCCGATGCTCGCGTTGTCGCTGCTCGGCACGACCGGACTGACCGCGTACTTCGGCACGCTGGCGGTCGGACAGGCGAAGAGTGGCGATACGTTCGTGGTCTCGGGCGCGGCCGGGGCAACCGGTTCGGTCGCCGGGATGGTCGCGAAGATCAAAGGATGCCGCGTGATCGGAATCGCCGGCGGCCGCGAGAAATGTGATTGGCTCACCGGGCAGGCCGGCTTCGACGCCGCAATCGACTACAAGAACGAGAAAGTGGGTGACGCCTTGTCAGGCCATTGTCCCAAGGGAATCGACGTGTACTTCGACAACGTGGGCGGCGAGATTCTGGATTCGGTGCTGGCGCGGCTCGCCAGCGGCGCCCGGGTCGTGCTGTGCGGCGCGATCTCGCGCTACAACGAGGAGGGCGGCTTCGGCCCCGGTCCCAGGAATTACTTCAACCTCGTGCTGCGAGGCGCGCGGATGGAGGGTTTCCTGGTGTTCCATTTCGCGAGGCAATATCCCGAGGCGATCGCCGACCTGTCGAAGTGGTACGCGGAGGGAAAGATCAAGAACAAGCTCGATCTCGCGCACGGCCTCGAGAATTGCCCGAAGACCATCATCCGCCTGTTCACCGGCGCGAACTTCGGCAAGCAATTGCTCAAGCTGGGCGACCCGCAATGAACTTTCCTCAGTTCCAGTGACGCCCGGTACCCCGCGTTGTTCACACAGACGAGGTACCGCGTCGCGGAGTTGCGGCGCTTCGTATGAGCTACCGTGGAGCGGGTCATGTCATCCTGACAATTCTCATCTCGCTCGATTCTCTGCGTTGTCATTCTCGCGCGTGGCTGCCGCGCGAAGAATCCCGAACTCCAAAAGCGCGGGCGTTCGGGATTCCTCGCGCGCGCCGGACAGAAAGACGCGCGCGGGAATGACAAAACCCGGAACAGGATTGGTCTCACGAATTGCAATAGAGAGTCCCTACACGTCCTTGAACTCGCGCTTCGCTTTGCGCTCCTCGATTGCGGCTTGCGCGGCGGACAGCCGGGCGACCGGAATCCGGTACGGCGAGCACGAAACGTAGTCCAACCCCAGCCGATGGCATAGCTTGACGCTCTGCGGGTCGCCGCCGTGCTCGCCGCAGATGCCGAGTTTGAGCTTGCGATTGGCCCTGCGCCCGCGCTCTATCGCGATCCGCATCAAGTCGCCCACGCCCTCCGCATCGAGTTCCTGGAACGGGTCCTTCTTGTAGATGCCGCGATCCAGGTAGTCGTTCAGGAACTTGGCCGAGTCGTCGCGCGAAAGCCCGTACGTCATCTGGGTCAGATCGTTGGTGCCGAACGAGAAGAAGTCGGCCACGGCGCCGATCTGGCCGGCCTCGATACACGCGCGCGGCAGCTCGATCATGGTGCCGATCGTGTATGGGACCCTGGTTCCGCGATCGCCCAGCACCTCGCGCGCGACTTCGCGAATTTCGGCGGCGAGAAACTCGAACTCCCTGCGATCTCCGATCAGCGGCAGCATGATTTCGGGCATCGCCTTGACCCCGTGCGAGCGAAGCTCGGCGGCGGCCTCGAAAATCGCGCGCGCCTGCGACCTGTAGATTTCCGGGAAACTGATCCCGAGGCGGGAACCGCGATGACCCAGCATCGGGTTGAACTCAAAGAGCTTGTCGCGCACGCCCTTAAGATGCTCGAAGCTGACGCCCATCTTCGCGGCCAGATCGCGGACCTCGTCGTCTTCTTTGGGCAGGAACTCGTGCAACGGCGGATCGAGCAGGCGAATTGTCACGGGCAGACCCGCCATCTCGCGCAGGATCGCGACGAAGTCGCCGCGCTGCATCGGGACGATCTTCGCCAGCGCCCGCGCGCGCTGCCCTGCGTTCTCGGCGAGGATCATCTCGCGGACCGCCTCGATTCGCTCGGGCGCGAAGAACATGTGCTCGGTGCGGCAGAGTCCGATTCCCTCGGCGCCGAAATCGCGCGCGACCTTGGCGTCGGTCGGAGTGTCGGCGTTGGCCCACACGCCCAGCCTGCGCTCGTCATCGGCCCATGACATGAACTTCCTGAACGACGCCGACAGCTCGGCCTCGACCGTCGGCACGCGTCCGGCGATCACCTCACCGCTGGAGCCGTCAAGGGTCAGATACTCGCCGCGATGGATCACTCGTCCATCGACGGAGAGCGCGCCCGCGCCGTAATCTACATCGAGCGCCGAGCACCCGGCGACGCAGCATTTGCCCATCCCGCGCGCGACCACCGCGGCATGGCTGGTCATGCCGCCGCGTGCGGTCAGGATTCCCTCCGCGGCCTGCATCCCATGGATGTCCTCCGGCGAAGTCTCCACGCGCACCAGGATCACCTGGCGGCCCGCATCGTGGACCGCGACCGCCTCGTCGGTCTGAGAACACGACTTCGCCGAAAACCGCGCCGGGCGATGCCGGCAGGCCCCGTGCGAGAACTTCCTTCTTGACTTTAGGGTCGAGGCGCGGATGGAGCAGCTGTTCGAGCTGTTCCGGCTCGACGCGCATCAGCGCCGTGCGGCGATCGATCAGGCGCTCCTCGGCCATCTCGACCGCGCACCGCACCGCCGCCTCCGCAGTGCGCTTGCCGTTGCGGGTCTGGAGCATGAACAGCCGGCCGCGCTCGATGGTGAACTCCATGTCCTGCATGTCGCGGAAATGTTTCTCCAGCCGGCTGGAGATTCGGAGCAACTCGCGATAGACGGCGGGGAAGCTTTCTTCCAACGTCGCGTGATGCGCCTTGCGCTCCGCTTCGCTGACGCCGTTGCGCGCCGCCCATTCGCGCCCGGCCTTAAGGCTGATTTGGCGCGGAGTCCGGATGCCGGCGACGACGTCCTCGCCTTGCGCATTGGGCAAAAACTCGCCGTAAATTCCGCGCTCGCCGATGGCCGGATCGCGCGTGAACGCCACGCCGGTCGCGCAGTCGTCGCCCAGGTTGCCGAAGACCATCGACTGCACTGACACTGCTGTTCCCCAATCGCCGGGGATGTTGTTGATTTTCCGATACATGATCGCGCGCTCGTTGTTCCACGAGCTGAACACGGCGCCGATCGCCTCCCAAAGCTGCTCCTCGGGGTCCTGCGGAATGTCGCGGCCGACGCGGCGGCGGATCAGATCGCGGAATTCGACGACCAGCTCCTTCAGGTCGTCGGGGCCGAGCTCGACGTCCTGGGTCACGCCGCGCAACGCCTTCTTGCGGGTTATCAGCTCCTCGAACGGGTCGGCGTCGTTCTTGTTCTCGGGCTTGAGCTTGAGCACCACGTCGCCGTACATCTGGCAGAAGCGGCGGTAGGAATCGTAGGCGAAACGGGGATTTCCGCTGACCGCTTCGAGCCCGGCAACCGTCTGGTCGTTGAGTCCAAGGTTCAGCACCGTGTCCATCATTCCCGGCATCGAGACGCGCGCGCCCGATCGCACCGAGACCAGCAGCGGGTTGGTCGCGTCACCGAAGCTGCGTCCGAGCGCCTTTTCGATCCGCGCGACGCTTTTGGCGACCCCTTCCCGGAGCCCCTTCGGGTACTTGCCGCGATGGTCGTAGTAGTAGTTGCAGACTCTGGTCGAGATCGTGAAGCCCGGCGGCACCGGCAACTTGAGGGAGGCCATCTCGGCCAGATTGGCGCCCTTGCCGCCGAGCAATTCGCGCAGTTTGGCGCCGCCCTCGGCGGCGCCGCCGCCGAAGAAGTAGATTTCAGGATGAACACGAGCCATTTTGTCGAAACTCCATGCGCCTTTACTGGATCATCCGAAAGGTCGCGAATGTTTTTAAGGGCGAAAAGGCCGCCCTCACCTGCCCTCGCATTCGCTCGGGCACCCTCTCGCTGGTCAGGGAGAGGGCCTTCAGTCGCTTCGCGAAGCTCGCGTATCCCCGGGATGGCAACAATTTACCACGTTGCGACCGAGAGTCACGGTCCGTCACCGATGCCATCCGATTCGCCCGGTCAGCTCCGCGACCAGATGGTCGATCGGCACGCGAACCTGCTCGGTCGAATCGCGATCGCGAAGCGTGACCGTATCGTCCTGCATCGTGGGATGGTCGATCGTCACGCCGAACGGAGTGCCGACTTCGTCCTGACGGCGATAGCGCCGCCCGATCGATCCCGCCTGATCGTATGCGACCGTGAAGTGCTCTTGCAGCATCTCGCGGACCTTCTGCGCCTTCTCGGGCTGGCCGTCTTTGCGCAGCAGCGGGTAGACCGCCACTTTGATCGGCGCCAGACGCGGATCGAGCCTCAGCACGATCCGCGCTTCGTTCTCGATCACGTCTTCATCGTAGGCGTCCAGCAGAAACGCCAGCATCGAGCGATCGACGCCAACTGCCGGCTCGATCACCCACGGACGAAAACGCTGCCTGGTCTCCTCATCGAAATAGGTCAGATCCTTGCCGCTGAACTTCGCGTGCTGGTCGAGGTCGTAGCTCCCGCGCCGCGCCACGCCTTCGAGCTCGCCCCATCCGAACGGGTAGAGGTACTCGATATCGGTCGTGCCGCGCGAATAGTGGGACAGTTCGTCCCTGGCGTGCGGCCTAAGGCGCAGACGCTCGGCGGTGAGGCCAAACTTCAGGTACCAGTTGTATCTCTGATTCACCCAGTACTCGAACCAGCGCAGTTCTTCATCGGGATCGGGCTTGACGAAGAATTCCATCTCCATCTGCTCGAACTCGCGGGTGCGGAAGATGAAATTGCCCGGCGTGATCTCGTTGCGGAACGACTTGCCCATCTGGGCCACGCCGAACGGCAGCTTCACGCGCTGCGTATCGACGATATTGGCGAAGTTGACGAAGATTCCCTGCGCGGTCTCGGGCCGAAGATAGACCGTGCTGGCGTCGTCTTCGACCGGGCCCATGAAGGTTTTGAACATCAGGTTGAAGCGGCGCGCATCGGTCAATTCGCCGGCGCACAGCGGGCATCGATCGGTGTTCAGATCGTCGGCCCGAAAGCGGTTCTGGCAACCTTTGCAATCGACCATGGGGTCGGTGAAGTTCTGGAGATGCCCCGATGCTTCCCAGGTCCTGGGGTTCATCAGGATTGCCGCGTCGAGGCCGAGCACGTCCGGCCGGCGCTGGACCATCTCGCGCCACCAGGCCTCCCTGACGTTGCGCTTGAGCTCGAACGCCCAACGGGCCGTAGTCGAAGGTCGAGCCGAGTCCGCCATAAATGTCGCTTGAAGGGAAGACAAAGCCTCGGCGCTTGCAGAGGTTGACCAGCTTCTCCATCGTGACCGAAGTGTTCACCGCCGCCTGATCGTTTGCCTGCTTGCTGGACAAAGACGCCTCCTGGGAACGGAACCTAACAAGCTATCACGCCCCGAAGCCGCCTCGCAATTTTCGATTTCTGCGGCGCGTCTTGATCGCGAACGGGCAAGCCGTGCTAGAAACAAGCGAACGATATCGCATCTTCGAGGGCGCGGGGATCCAATGACAAATTCAAGACTCGGCATAAGCGTCGCGGCGCTGGGCGCAATACTCGCGGTTGCATCTACGTGGAATCGGTCGTTCGCCGGCGACAAGAACGCCGGATCGACGGGCCATCATCTGGTAGTGACGAACGGCCAGAACATGGTCGATGTTTACCAGGACGAGGCAACCTTCGAGCAGGTGATGACGACCAAGAAGGGGCCGTTCGGGTCGCTGGCCGGTGATATGAGGGCGAGGATGGTTGCAAAGAAGCTCCCCGACAGGGCGCCAGTCAGAATCACCGCGCATGACGCGAACGGGGTCGGAATTGAGGTCACCGACGGACCCTACAAGGGAACCAAGGGATTCGTCGCCAAGGAGAACGTCGAGTAGCGCGCGAGACGGGCCGGGCGTCGCCACAGCGCGCAGGCCCTCGCTCAGCTTGTCAGACTAGATCGAACCCGAAAATGAGAAGCGCGCGAATCGGATCGCGCGAGAGCTTGCGGTGCGTACTCGGCTGCGCATTACCTGACGCGCTGCTCTCTGCCCGAGCTTCTTGGCGCGGCCCTCGCCTGCCGCCACCAGCCACGAGGCCCGGCCCCTCAGGAGGGGCCGGGCACATCTTTCACTTGTTTAACAACAACCCCGCCATGGCGCCGATTGCCATGCCCGGCCTCTGGAAGAGGCCGGGCATCTCTTTGCTATCAGGCGCGTTGGGCTCTCGCGTCTTTCACGCTAGTTGTTGTTCTGGTTCGTTGCTTCCGCGCTCTCGCCGACAAGCGCCGTACCAAGGACACTTCCATGCGTCGTGTTGTTCGTCTCTTGGTTCACGCACAAGCCAACCAAGAACTTGGTCGGAACCGGCTTGCTGTTGACGATCGGAACGACGGGTCCACCAGCGCCTCCGACGACTGCAGACACGGTCTCGGCAACCTCCTGAAAGGCCGCAGGTTGGATGTCGAGCGTGATGTAACCGGCGTTGAACGCTGGTCCACTCTGAACGGTCTGGCTGTTCACTACCTGAGTCGCCGACCAGCAGACGCCGATGTCCGACTGTAAGAGAGTGCCGTTGTTGGTGCCAATTTCGGCAGTGCCGGTGACCAGGGCGAAGGTCATACTATCGCTGAACGTCTCCACCACGGACGCTCCGCCGAGGAACTCCCAAGTGGCGCCCAGGGCGGGAATCTGCCCAGTGATATTGCCGCTGAGGAGAGTCGCGAACGCGTCAACGTTCGCTGCGACAGTCCCTGCAGGACCCGAAGGACCCGGAACTCCCTGGGGTCCAGAGGGTCCGAGTGCACCGCTAAGGCCGCTGGGCCCGGTAGGACCGGTGGGACCTGAAGGGCCTGGAGGGCCGGAGGGACCCATACCGGACGGGCCAGCAGGACCGGAAGGACCGCTAGGGCCCGGAGGTCCGGAGGGACCAGTACCAGACGCACCGGAAGGACCGCTGGGGCCGCTAGGACCACTGGGGCCTGAAGCCCCAGGATTCCCCTGGGAGCCCTGGACGCCCTGAGGGCCTGCAGGTCCGGATGGGCCAGCGGAGCCTTGCGGTCCGATGGGACCCGTCATGTTCCACGATACGCCCTTCTCGCCCGGATAACACGCCCTGTCATACGGAAGTGTAGGGTCGATCAGCCGGAGAGCACCGTTATATGGGCGATAGCAAGCGAGAAAAACTCCGGAGCTGTTCGGAATCGACGCCGGTTTTGCTGCGAACGCCGACCCTCCGATCAGCAACGCGACGACCATCAACGCCGCGCCCGCAGCCAGTCTGGGCCCGCATTGAACTGCGCGCCGCCTACTCTCTAACTTTTCCATCTTTCCCTCCTGAAATTTGTGGACACACCACCCGTGACAATTATCTTGAGCCTTGTATCAAATGCTGACGGGGTTTGCAATCACCGCCGCAAGATTCTTTTGGCTCGAACAAGACTGACAGGAAGGCAATCGGCGGCTTCGGTTGGCAGAATCACGAAGCCGTCGAGCGGAGGGACGATAAGCGGAAGCCCGTCCACGGCAGAAACAGCCCGATCACCAAGAGGCATCCGAGCAGCAACAGGACATTCTTGAGCCTGCTCGAATGATATTCGATGCGCACCTCGTGACGCCCCGGCTTTAGAGCAACCGCAACAAAGCTGGGCGACACCATAAAGGTCTGCTGCGCGCGACCGTTGACGGTCGCGCGCCAGTTCGGATGGTAGGTCACCTTGAAGACGAGAGTCGTCGTCGCCGGGTTCTCGACCTGCACTTCGATGCGCTGGGGAGCGACGCGCTCGTTCGTGATTGTCCCGCGCGTGGCGTCAGGAGGATCGGTCACACCTGCGGAAAATCCCGCGGCGCTGGGGAAGGAATAAGCGATAAATCTTCCCTTGCCCGGATCCGAACTCTTGATCCAGCGTTGATTGGCCTCGAGGAGATCGTTCTGTGACTCGATGCCTCGAGTCGCTATGAGCCTGGCGAGTTGCGCGTAGCCTCCGGTGTCCGCTTGATAGACTGCGTATGTGACGGTCTTCAGGACCGGCGTCAGGAAGGCCGGCATCGTCCTCGAAGCCGGCGCGACCACATACCTGACATTGAACAATCGGTAGTATTCCGGATCGGCGTCCTTGAATTCCCACATCAAATCCGAGTTGAGCGAGAATGCGTAATAGGGCGGACAGAACGCATCGAAGTCCTCGAATGGCAGGAGGTTGTAGAAGTGCAGAAAGCCCCAGCTCAGCTGTTCGCCCCAGTTTGAGCGCAGCCCCGCATAGACTCTTCCCGGCGGCAGGCGGCGCAATTCCCACAAGACTATCGCCCGGTCCTCATCCGCGCGGATCGCGTCATACGCCTGCTCCATCCACAACGAGTTGATCCGATAATTTTCCCACCGCTCGCGCATCGCCGGCGCCATCAGCATCGCGATCAGCAGCGCAGGCAGAATGATCCGGTGCGGACTGCGCAGCGAGCGAAAACGCTGCCACAGCCATTCGCCGCCCAATCCGACGAGCAGAATCGCCCCCATGTCCACGCCGCCGACGAAGCGATGAAACAACAGCCGATCATGAAGCGGCATCAGGTCGGCCAGCGCACCCCAGGTGGTGCGACCGGCGAACAGCGCGGCCCAGGCCGCGAACAACCCCAGCGCCAGCCGGGCCTGCGCGCCGCGGTTGGCAATCGCATAGGCCAGCCCGAGCATCAGTATCGCAGTGATTACCGGGAACCTGCCGTAGTCGAAGAGGCTGCCGTCAAGGATCGACGCGATCACGCGCCCAGCCCCTATCGAGTCGTATTTCCACCGCTCAAGATAGGGCGTCTGGTTCAGGTATGCCCGTTCAAGCAGGAATGGAATGGTCAGGTATGACGTGATCGCGAGCGCCGGCACGGCGACGATCGCCAGCCTGCGCAGAGACCGGGCAGCTATCGGATAGGCGAACCACAGGAAGAGCAGGATCGCCGCGACCGGAATCGAGATTGTCATTCGGGTCCCGCCGGCATGAGGCTCAGGAGAAAGAGCATCACTGCAGTCACCGCCATCATGTACGCATAAATCAGATCGGACAGCACGAGCAGGGAACACGCGACGATTGCGGCCCGGTAGTCCGTTCCCCGACTGAGCACCCGATACAGGCAGGCCGTGGAAATGAACAGCAGGTGCATCGTCCACAACTGCGTGTACATTCCGCTCCCGCGCCAGACATAACTGCCGAAGTCAAAGCCATAACCGATGCTCGAGGAGAGCAGCGGCGAGAAGGCGGCGCCGATCGCGGAGGCAGCAATCGAGAATTCCATCCGGCGCATCGACCAGTAGACCGTCAGCGGAAAGAGAACCATCAACAGGTATCGGACGAGGTTGAAGAGCGTCAGCAGGCTGACGCTTTTGAAAAGCATCAGGTGCAGCGCCAGCACCGCGAGATGGGGCAAATGCTGATAGTAGAAGAATTGAGGGAATCCCAGTTCGAGTTCCGGCACCCAGTGATCGACCGGATTGTCGCCCGCCGCGATCGCCTGCGCGGCCCGCTGTACGAACAGATAGTGGAACGCGTCATCGTTGAGGCTGGGAACCGGGCAGCGCACCTCAGGCAGCAATGCGATCGCATTGAACAGGATCGGCGCGGCGAGGAGCGCCGCGACGGCGATTGTCCGCCATCGAGTTTTCAGGCCGCTCATCGTCAACATGATTTTTGCCGCCGCCCCCGGAATTCGCCCATTTTAGGGAATTTCAGACTGGGCGCAACTGCGGCTGGCGGGGCAGCGCCATCCCGGAGAGCGGAGGAAGCGCCGCCCGACGATTGTAAGGCGCTGCTGCTGCCGCTATAGGGCGCTGCTGCCGCGCTCGCCGGTGCGGATGCGCACCACTTCTTCCATCGGCAGAACGAATATCTTGCCGTCGCCGATCCGGCCGGTGCGCGCCGCGCGTTCGATCGTCTCGCACGACCTGTCCGCGCCAACTCGTCGGACACGATGATTTCGAGCTTCACCTTGGGCAGGAAATCGACCACATATTCGGCGCCGCGATAAAGCTCGGTATGCCCCTTCTGCCTGCCGAAGCCCTTTACCTCGCTTACCGTGAGGCCCTGGACACCGATACTCGACAGGGCCTCTTTGACCTCGTCGAGCTTGAACGGCTTGATGATCGCCTCAACCTTCTTCATAAGTTTCCCCTCGGTGTTACCAACACCGACAACCCCGCCCCGTCTGGCCTTATCGCGGGCCCGATTACCTTTTCCAACTATAGCGCGTTTGGCGCAAGCTCTCGAACCGGCCACGACAGGCACACCTTTCCCGCCGCGATAGGCAAGGTCGGTGCCATCAAGGCGCATATCCCGCGAAACGGGCCAGTCCGCCAGGATGCACACGCGGCAGGCGAAAGTCTAGCGCGCAGGCATCAACTCGCGCGATCGCCACTCCCGGCCGCTCTGAAGGCCGGCTCGGTGCCTTGGATAAGCCTGCCGATATTCTCCCGATGGCGCAGCAGAATCAACGCCACCATCACGATCGCCAGGGCCAGGTATGAGCGCCGATACGACAATGCGAACACGACCGGGACCAGGGCGACTGCGGCGCTCATCGAGGCGAGCGACATGATTCGCCACATAGCGAAGACGGCGAGAAAGACGATCAAGGCAAGTCCGACCGCAAGCGGCGAGATCGCGAGCCAGATACCAACCGAGCAGGCCAGTCCCTTGCCGCCGCTGAATCGCAGAAAGACCGAGCAAATCGACCCCGTGAAAGCAGCCAGCGCGACCACGGTAACCATGCGGGCGTCGAAACCGGCGGCGCGCACGCACATCACCGGTATCAGGCCCTTGAGCATGTCACCGAGGAATGTGATCGCGGCTGCGCGGGCGCCTCCGGCCCTCGCCACGTTGGCCATCCCGATATTTCCGGATCCAACGGCGCGCGGATCGAAACCCGACATCCGGCCGACAATCACGCCGGTCGGTATGGACCCGACGACATAGGCGGCGATGATCAGGGCTGCGGCGGTGAGCAAGGCGGCTTGTCCAGACGGTTGATGAGTCCCGAGAGCATGCGGCAATTTCCCCTACTCTATTTTTGCCCGCTTCGCGGGCAAAAATCGGGGTGACTGGATTTGAACCAGCGACTCCTGCGTCCCGAACGCAGTGCTCTAGCCAGGCTGAGCTACACCCCGAATCTGTTTAGTCCGCCTCGGATCGGAAAATCTTTATAGCATTGCGGTGACATCCGACGCGAGCCGCGATCATCTGGCCCGGCAGGGATGCTTTGCCCTCGATGCCCCGGCCTCGTGTTTTCCCCACCGCTCTCGAAGCCGCTGTCTGTCGTCCTGAGCGCCGCGCGAAGGATCTCACACCACTGCTGTATGGGGATTGCCTGCGTGAGTGGCTGAGATTCTTCGCCAGGCTCAGAATGACAACTAAAGCGGTTTTCCCGGCGTCATCGCTTTGGCCAGCCGATCGCGCATCGCGGCGATGATCGCGCGGTAATCCTGATGCTCGAAAATGCCCGATCCGGAAACGAAGACGTTTGCTCCGGCGGCCTTCACCTCGGCGATATTGTCGAGCTTGACGCCGCCGTCGATTTCCACATCGACCTTGAGACCCCGCCGATCGAGCTCGCGCCGTATGCGGCGCAGCTTGTCGAGCGCCGACGGGATGAACTCCTGCCCGCCGAATCCCGGATGCACGCTCATGACGAGGATCATATCGAGATGCTCGGCGGCGGCCAGCACGCGATCGGGATCGGTCTCGGGGTTAATCGCGATTGAGGCGCGCGCGCCGAGAGCCCGGATTGTGCGCGCGATAGCGGGTATGTCGGGGCAGACCTCGGCGTGGACCGAAATCGAGTTGGCGCCGGCCTTCACGAACTCCGCCACGTAGCGCTCGGGATTCTCGATCATCAGATGCGCGTCGAGCGGCAGCCGCGTCACGCGCCGGAGCGATTTCAGCACCGGCAGGCCGATCGAGATGTTGGGCACGAAATGCCCGTCCATCACGTCGAAGTGAATCAGATCGGCGCCCGCCTCCTCGACCCGGCGGATCTCGTCGCCGAGCCGGGCGAAGTCCGCCGACAGGATTGAGGGCGCAATCTTATCGCTCTCGCGCATGGAAAAAGACTAACTTCTCACCAGCCGCGCTGCAAAGAAGCCGTCGAGCCCGTCGCGATCCGGCCGCGTGAGCATCATGCCGTCGCGATCGAAGGCCGCCGGCAGCAGCGGCATCACGGGCGGATTGCGATCGAGCGCGAACTCCGGATGCGACCCGAGAAATTCCGTCACGACTCCGCTGCCCTCCTCCGGAGCGAAGCTGCACACCGCGTAAACGAGCACGCCGCCGCGCCGCACGATGGACGCGGCGTTCTTCAGCATCGCGGACTGTAGCGCGGCCATTCGCTTCAGGTCGGCGGGCTTCAGGCGCCATCGGATCTCCGGATGCGCCCGCAGGGTGCCAAGGCCCGTACACGGCGCGTCGAGGAGCACGAAGTCGCACACCGGCTTGAGCGGAAGCCCGACCAACGTATCGGCGCGGATGAAAGCCAGATTTGCGTGGCCGAGCCGCGCGGCGATCGCGCGGGCCTTCTTGAGCCCCGCCAGGTTCGTGTCGAGTGCGATGACTCGTCCGCGTATCCCCACGATCTCGGCCAGGTGCGTAGCCTTGCCTCCGGGAGCGGCCGCGCAGTCGATCGCGGTCGCGCCCGCCGGCGGCGCGAGCATCCTCGCCACAAGCTGCGAGGCTTCCGACTGCACGTGAAAGATCCCGCGCCGATAAGACGGTGAATCGAATCCGGGCGCACTCGCCAGGATGATCGTCTCCGGCAGGCGCCCATCGCCGGCAATCTCGGCGCCGTCGCGGCCCAACTCTTCGAGCAGCTTCGAGCGTTCGCCACGCGCGAGGTTGAGCCGGATCGCGTTGGCCGCGGCCTCATTGTTCGCGGCCATCAACCGCTCCGCTCCGTCCGCACCGAACCACTCGATGAAGCTCTCGGCGAGCCATCGCGGATGCGAGTACGCAATAGCGAGGTAGGCGGCTGCCTCGCCGGCGGTCCGTTCCGGCAGCGCCACGGGTGAAAGCGCAGCCCGCCGCAGGACTGCATTCACCAAGCCGCCGGCGGCGCGCGTCGTGCGATTCTCCTTCGCCAGGCTGACGCTGGTGTCAACGGCGGCGTGCTGCGGGATGCGGCTCAGGAAGCGCATTTGAAAGAGCCCCAGCCGGAGTATCGCGAGAACGACTGGATCGAGCGCGCCGAGCTTGCGCGAGTAGAGCGCGCCAATCTCGTAATCCAGTCTGCCACGCCACGCCAGGGTGCCGAGTACGAGCCGGGTCAGGAGGCGCCGATCGGCCGGCGCGAACACTCCGATCCGATTGCCCAGCATCACGTCGGCGAAGGCGGATTGCTCCTCGACGCGAACCAGAATCTCCACGGCTGTCCGGCGTACCGCAAGCCCCGCCCGATCGCTCGCGAGGTTTGGGCGTGCGCCGGATGCGCCCTGGCCGGATCTGGCGGCGGGGCTCCTCATGTGCCCAACCGGCGGCCAATCCTGATTCGCCGGCCACGAAAGAAGTCCGCCGCCGACATCCGCTTTCGGCCGGCCGCCTGCACTTCAATCAGCGCCAGCGATCCGATACCGCATCGGATCGTCGGCATCGGATCGAGAGCAATGATCGTTCCGGGCGCGGCGGGCGGAGACCCGGTCGTATCGCCAGGCGCAATTGCCGCGCGATAGATCATGAGCGGGTCACCGTCGAGAGTGGTCCGCGCGACCGGCCAGGGATCGTAGGCGCGCGTCATGCGCTCGATTTTCCCGGCCTCGGCTCGCCAGTCGATGATCGCGTCTTCCTTTTTCACGAGCGCCGTGTAGGTGGCCCTGGCCTCGTCCTGCGGGGTCTCAACGATCGCGCCGCGCTTCAGCCGATCGATCGCTTCCGGCATCAGGGCCGCGCCCAACTCGGCGAGCTTGGTCTTGAGGGTGCCCTGCGTGTCGTCGGGCGCGATCGGTATCGCCTGCTGCAACAGGATCGGCCCGGCGTCCATCTGCTCGATGATGCGCATGATCGTGACTCCCGTCTCCGGATCGCCCGACAGGATCGCGCCCTCGATTGGCGCGGCGCCGCGATGGCGCGGCAGGAGCGAGGCATGCACATTGATCGGCATCAGGCGCGCGCACTCCAGCACCGCGCTGGGAAGGATTCGGCCGTAGGCGGCGACGACCAGCAGGTCGGGATCGAGCGCCTTGAGCTGGTCGGCGAATTCGGCGGTCCTGATTTTCGCGGGCTTGAGGATTGGCAGTCCGAGTTGCGATGCGGTCGCGGCGACCTCCGAGGGTTCCATCGCAAGTCCGCGTCCGCGGGGCCGGTCGGGACGCGTCACCACCGCTACGATTCGGAACCCTGCGCCGGAAGCTGACTCTGCCAGGCGCCGCAGGATATGGGCCGCCAGCGCCGGCGTGCCCATGAAGACGATTTTCACCGGAGCATCGGCGACTTCAGATTCGAATCGCGGAGGGCCGCTCTTTGTCGGCTTTGCCCTCCTTGATTAGCTTGCTGAGCCGGCGCCGATAAAGTTCGCGCTTGATCCGGCTGATCCGATCGATGAACAGCTTGCCGTCAAGATGGTCGATCTCATGCTGCAAGGCGATCGCCAGCAGATCGGACGCCTCGATTTCGATTTGCTTCTGATCGGGCGTCCAGGCGCGGACCAGGACCTTCGCGGCGCGCTTGACCTCCGCGGTGTAGTCGATCACGGAGAGGCATCCTTCTTCCCAGACCACCTCGCCCTCGGCTTCGGCGACTTCGGGATTGATCAGCTTCAGCAGCTTCTTGCCGGGATTTTCGTGATCCGTATCGAGCACGATTATCCGATGCGGCTCGCCGACCTGCGGCGCCGCAAGACCCACGCCCGGCGCGGCATACATGGTCTGCACCATGCTGTCGATAAAGCCGGAGAGCCGCCCGTCGATTTCGGCGACTGCGGCCGCAGACTGCTTCAGAACTGGGTCAGGGAACTTGCGGATTTTGAGCAGCGCCACGGGACTCTGATCGAGAAAGTATCAGAGCGCCCGATGCGCGAAAAGGCGACCGCTCTCCGGACCCCCGCTAGGGATGGCCGTTGACGAACTTCGTGATGTCGAGCGTGCCCCATCCGGTGCACAGGTCATAGCCGGGGACGGCGGGAAATCCCTGAACATTGTTGAAGCCGTTGCCCCCCATCTTGACGTCACGAATTCCCAGGGCCGCGGCGTTCGATTTACCACCGATCGCATATAGATACGGGTTGATGTTGCCTTGGCGCTTGCCGGTCTTCTGCTCCAGCAACTTCAGAACCCCGGCCACCATCAGGGTCGAGAAGTCGGTGCTGCCCCAGCAACAATCGATGACGGCCTGGCCGTTCTTCATATCGCCGAGGAACAGTCCGGGATGGAGACTTGCCGCTTCCATCGAGAGGTCAGGGACGTCGCGCATGGCGCCCTTGTTGACCGGCTTCTGATAGGAGGGCCTGGCGAAGACGGCGCTGACACCGCCGCCGCCCGCGGCTCCAACCTTCTGCTCGTCCCACGCGCTTTCGGCAACGAAACTCACGTCGTTGCCGGCCGAGTTGTAGCGGGGATTGAATTCCGTGCCGCCGACCGAGATCACGTTGGGATCGGCCGAGAACTCATTCACGTTACGGGTGCTGGCGACCACGCAACTGTTCTGCTTGGGATCGTACACGAATCCCGCCGCGCCACGGTCGCCCGCGGGGAACAGAATCGATTGCCCCTGGCTGGCGCCTTTCTTCACTATCCCGTCGAATGTGCCGGTGTAAAAGGACGCGGCGTTGCCGCAGGTAATGAAGTTGACCGTAATCACCGCGCATCGGTTGCTGGTCACCGCGGATTGGAGCGCATCGATGATTGGCCCGGAGGCGGTGGCATCATTGGGATTACCGATTACCACCTCGAGAGGCGATGCGGGCGCGATCGCGTGGGCGTACTCGAGGTCGATCCAGTCTCCGGTTTCCTCGACATTGAGTCCGGGGTCGGTCCCGTCCGCCAGGACTTTCGTGACGGATGGGGCCGCGATTTGGAAGGTTTTGTCGAACAGATTCACCGGCGCATCGCGGTAGTTGGATTCCTCGACCACCGCTATGCAGTCCTTGGTGTTGCCGTTGACACCCTTCTTCAGCAGCGGAGTCTCATCGTAGAAGGTGTAAAGATCGGGCGGCGCGAAGGCAACGATATGGCCGGCATTCTTATACAACGGCTTCTGCGTGGTGACCCGCTTCGCCTCGCCGGGTTGCACCAGCGACGGCGCGATCGAGGCGTGCAGGTTGTCGAGTCCGTCGATAGAGCCGATCACGCTCGCAAATCGCATGGGAACGCTCGGATTGACGGTATTGGCGAAGAGCGCTCCGTCGCCGGACTCGACGATATTGACGGCGAACGCGTCCTCGACCGCCGACACGGGAGCCGTCGCCGTGATCGCGCGATTTCGGATATCGCCGCCGACGATGCTGAATCCCTGTGACGCGAGCCAATCCTGCACCGCGTAGTAATCGCTCGCGCTCGGGCCGAAGCGGGAGTCGAATTCGTCGGGAGTGAGCCACTGTTGATATTGCGGCGAGGCTGGATCCTGCTGATCGCCGAGCAACTTGTCGAGTTGCTCTTGATTGCGAAGGGCGAATACCACCGTCACCTTGAGTTGCCGATTCTCCGCCGCAGAATGCGTATTGCGCAGCGCCGCCATCGCGGGCGCGAGATGTCCCGGAAGCTCCACCGTCTGTGCGCGCGCCACGCCGAGCGCGCCGGCCAAGGCCGCGGCGAAGGCCATAGTCGGTAGGAACGTCCTGGTGATCGACATACTTCCTTCACGCTATCTTCAAATGGCGTTACAGTGAAGCGAATTTCGCCTGCCCGAATCGCGTTGTTCCCAGATCGTCTTAAGTCGGGATAAAGATTCTAGAGCGAGTGAGCAATTTGCTTGCCGAGCACTTGACGGAGACTGAGGTTGAGCGCGAGTTCATTGGAGCACCCAAGGGCGTGAGAGGACCTCGGATGCTTGGAGAGAACGAGGAGGCCGGTGTGAAGGATCCAGGCGACTCAGGTATCAGTCCAGGGCGGCAACGGGGTCGAGAAAGGTACCCGCGACAGTGCTCGCTGGAGCTCGCTGAGGAATTTTCGCGCTTCTTCTCGCCCATTGGGGAATTGGTCGTTTCGATCCCAGCGCCACGCCGCGACCATCGCAAGCATCAGGATCCGGCATTCGCGGAGCAGTTCTCGGTGAGCGCTCGGGTATAGAGCACTCACCTCTTCCGGCACGTAAGCGAGGTCGAACTCGACTGGCCCGCGACAACATGTCTCGAGGTCTATGAACAGCGGCCCTTTCTTCGTCCTGAGCAGGTTGCCCGAGTGTGGCTCGCCGTGCAGCAGTTGCTCTGGTACGCCGCGGTCGCTGATCGCCTTCCTCATGGTTCGTAAAGTGTTGCTGAGAAGCTCACGGTCCCCGTCAACGAGATCCGGAGTCTGCTCGCGGTTTCCGACCAGCCGCTGGGCGTCGGCGATTCGATCCGTGAAGTGCGGGGTACGGGCATCGATCGGCTGCATGCAGGTATGCAGCCGTTCGAGCGCATGCGCGTAGTCGGCTGGAGTGAACTTTGGGGACCGTACAGGTTCGTAGTAGGTCCAGAGCGTGACGACGAAACCGCCACGCACGTAGGCACCCGGCTCGACCCGAGGTTCAAGCGCGGCTATCGGGGCTCTCGGTTTCCGCGAGCCGTTGGGCAAGCTCGACTTCGAAGTCTGCCCACCGCCTGATGCGCTCCTCCGCGACCCGAGCAAGAGTGTCGCACGGCAGCAGGCGCACAGTGACCTTGTTTGAGTCGTGAAGCACGATCGCGTCATTAGCCTTCAGGCCAAGCGCTGTAGCTACGCCCATCGCTGCGGCGACCGCACCACGTGAGATTTTTGGTTGCATTGCCATTCAGGTTAAGCCCTCTCCCTCCCTACCACTATTGGGAGAAGGAACAGAGCTACAGCATATTCACCGGATCGATATCGATTGCCACGCGCACGCCGCAGTGCTCAGCGAATGGCGCAATTTCGGCGCGCGCCTTCAGCAGCGCCTCGCGCATCGCGGTGCGCGATTGCGACTTCACCATCACCTGCCATCGATAGCGCTGCTTGATTCGCTCGATCGGCGCGGGCGCCGGACCCAGCACGCGAATCGCCTCGCGCTTGTCGCGCAACAGGATGGCCGCGGTTTGCGCAGCTATCTCAGCTACCCGCTGCGGCTGCGCGCCGTCGATCCTGATCAACGCCATTCGCGCATGCGGCGGATACATCAGCTCGCGGCGCAGCATCAGCTCGCGGCGCATGAAGCGCGCATAGTCCTGATCGCGCGCGGCCTGGATACTGTAATGATGCGGCGCGTACGTCTGGATCAGTACCTTGCCGGGCCGATCGCCACGGCCGGCGCGGCCCGCCACCTGGGTCAGAAGCTGAAAGGTGCGCTCTGCCGATCGGAAATCCGGGAGGTTGAGCGCCAAATCCGCCAGCACCACCCCGACCAGCGTCACTCCGGGCAAGTCGAATCCCTTGGTGATCATCTGCGTGCCGACCAGCACGTCTATGTCGCCGCGACCGAGCGCCTCCATCAGCGCGATCCTGGCGCCCTTGCGCACGCTGGTGTCGCTGTCCATCCGCTCGATTCGCGCCTGCGGGAGGATCTCCTTGAGCGCGTTCACCAGCCGCTCGGTGCCGAAGCCCTGCCCTGCCAGCCCGAATCCGCGGCATTCAGGGCATCGATCGGGCGCGGCGGCGCGATGACCGCAGTAGTGGCATCGAAGCGATCGGTCGTGCAGATGGAACGTCATGCTGACGCTGCAATTGGGACAGGTGATCACCGCGCCGCACAGATGGCACTGGAGAAAATTGTGATAGCCGCGGCGGTTCAAGAAGATCACGCTCTGGCCGCCACTCGCGATGTTCTCGCGCATCGCGTTGACCAGCGCATTTGAGAGCGGGACGGCCGACTCCTTTTCCTGTGCGATTTCGCCGCCGCGCTCGCGACGCGCAGCCCGACCGGCCGCGCCGGTAGCGGCCGTGGCGCGTCTCAGCTCCTCGCGCAGATCTATTATCTCCACCTCGGCCAGCGGTCGATCCTGGATACGCCGCGAAAGCTGAAGCATCCGATAGCGCCCGCGCCGCGCGTTGGCGAAGGATTCGGCGGACGGCGTCGCGGAGCCCAGCACTACCGCGCATTGGCTGAAGCGCCCGAGCGCGACGGCGAGATCTCGCGCGTGGTAGCGAATCCCTTCCTCCTGCTTGTAGGAAGGATCGTGCTCTTCGTCGACCACGATCAGGCCAACGTCGGCGAGCGGCGCGAAGATCGCGGATCGCGGGCCGATCATGATTCGCGCCTGGCCGCTCAGCGCGGCCCGCCAACTGGCCCATCGATCGGCGACATTCTGCGCGCTATGCGCGACGGCAACCTGTGCGCCGAACCGGCCTCGGAACGACTTGACGATCTGATCGGCAAGCGCGATCTCCGGGACCATCACCAGCGCCTGCCGGCCCGCGTCGATACATTGCGCGGCCAGTTGCAGGTACACCTCGGTCTTGCCGGAGGCCGTAATCCCCCAGAGCAGGAAGGTCTCGAAGCGCCGATCGGCGATCGCCGGCCCAATCGCGGCAAGCGCCATCGCCTGCTCTTCGGACGGCTCCAGCGCGGAAACGAGCGTCTCCGCCGCCGGGCCGATCGGGGCGATTTCGGCTATTTCCACCAGCCCCCGCTTCGCAAGCGCCTCAAGCGCCGCCCTCGCGCCTTTGATTTGAGCCTCGAGCTCCGCGACCTCGATTTCCGGCGTCTCGCCGAGCAACTTGAGGATCGCACGCTGTTTCGATCCGCGCACGGCATTAGCGTCCACCGTCTGCGCGAGTCGGGCCACCGACGAGGCGGTCTCGCGATGGCGTCCGCGGGTGGCTTCGTAGCGCCCGATGATCCCTCCCTTCGACAGTCTGTTGACCGCTGCCGCGACGTCGCGATCCGATCCGAGGCGTCCAAGCTGCCGCTCGGTCATCGCCGACTTCGAGAGCAATGCGACGATCGAGCGCTCGATCGGAATCATAGTGGCTGCTTCGAGCGGCGCGGGCGGCCGGATCAGCCTGAGAGTCCACCGCGACTCGATTCGTGCGACGGACGGGATCACGCTGCGATAGGCTTCTCCGATCGATACCAGATAGTACGAGGCGAGAAATTCGAGCAGTTCGCGATGCGGACGGTCGAACAGCGGCGTGGGTTCCAGCACCTCGACAATCGGCTTGAGCGATGCCACGCCGGAGTCGAGTTGCGAACCGACTTCGATCACTACGCCGGTCATCTTCCTGGATCGGACCGGCACCAGCACGCGATGGCCGCATCCGACCAGGCCAGCCATCTCGGGCGGAATCGCATAGGTCAGCGCGTCCAGACCCTTGGCCGAACCCAGCACTATCACCCTCGCCTGCATCGAATTCGCCGCCGCCGGCCATCGCCAATCTACACGCGCGTCGGCGATCGTCCTAAGCGGAAACCCCGACCTTCCCCGCGAGCGTCAACTCTGGTTGAATCGAATTGCGCCCGGAAGCGCGAGTGCCGCATCCGGCCCGCCAAGATCAGATGCTACGCTTTCTCACCGCTGGCGAATCGCATGGCCCGCAACTGGTGGCCGTCATAGAGGGCGTTCCCGCCGGGTTCGATATCGACCTGCCGCGCCTGAACGACGATCTCGCGCGCCGGCAGAAAGGCTATGGACGCGGCGGCCGGATGGCGATCGAGCGTGACGAGGCGCGGGTCGTGGCCGGCATCCGATTCGGCCGCACGCTCGGCAGCCCGATCACGTTCATCATCGAGAACAAGGACTTCAAGAACTGGGAGAAGCGGATGTCGTCCGATCCGCGGGATCGCGGCGAAGCGAAAGTGGTCACGCGCCCACGCCCCGGTCATGCCGATCTCGCGGGAGTGCTCAAGTACAACCTGGAGGACATCCGCGATATCCTGGAGCGCGCCTCCGCGCGCGAGACCGCAGCGCGCGTGGCGATTGGCGCGCTCGCCAAGCAGTTGCTCGCACCGTTCGGAGTGAGCGTGATCGGCTATGTCGTGCGGATCGGATCCACCGAAGCGAATCTCCCTGTCGAAATGGCGATCGACGAACTGGCGCGAGTCACCGAAGCCTCGCCCGTGCGAGTTGCCGACCCGTCCGCCGAGCGCTCGATTATCGCGGAGATCGACCAGTGCAAGGAAAGCGGCGATACGCTTGGCGGCGTGGTCGAAGTGGTCGCAAGCGGTCTGCCGGTCGGGCTCGGCAGCCACGTCCAATGGGATCGCAAGCTCGACGGCCGCCTGGCGCACGCGCTGCTCAGCTTGCAGTCCGCCAAGGGCGTGGAGCTGGGATTGGGTTTTCGCGCCGCCGCGCTGAAGGGCTCCCAGTTGCACGACGAGATCGGCTACGACCCGGGCGAGCGCCGGTTCGTGCGTCACTCCAATAACTCAGGCGGCACCGAGGGCGGCATGAGCACCGGCGAGCCGCTCAGAGTGCGGGTCGCGTTCAAGCCGCTTTCCACCCTGATGCAGCCGCTGCGCTCGGTGGATATCAAGAGCAAGCAGAACGCGCTCGGGACGATCGAGCGCTCCGACGTGTGCGCGATTCCGGCTGCGGCCGTTATCGCCGAGGCGGTGGTCGCGTTCGAGATCGCCAACGCCTTCTTCGAGAAGTTCGGCGGCGATTCGCTCGACGAAGTGAAGCGCAATCATCAGGGCTACCTCGAGCAGGTGCGCAATTTCTGAGATGCGCGGCAAGATCATCCTGACGGGATTCATGGCGACCGGGAAAAGCACGGTCGGCAAGGTGATCGCCCGCCGGCTCGGATGGCGCCTGGTGGACAGCGACCGCGAGTTGAGCTCGCGCGCCGGCAAATCGATCGCGGCGATCTTCGCGGAAGACGGCGAGTCCCACTTCAGGAAACTCGAACGCGACACGATCGCCGAACTGGCGGCAGACCCGGAGCCGTGCGTGATCGCAACCGGCGGCGGCGCGCTGGTCGATGAGGCGAACTATCGCGTCCTCTCCAAGGCGGGCGTGATCGTCTGTCTTAGCGCTCCTCCGGGTGTAATCGCGAACCGAGTACAACGCTCCACGCATCCGCGACCGATGCTCCATCAATCCGCCAAGCCGCTCGATGAAGCGATCGCGGAGCTGATGGCTGCGCGGGCGCCCGCCTATGCCAAAGCCAGCATCACGATCGACACCGCCGATCTCTCGCCCGAGGAAGCCGCCGACCGGGTCCTCGAAGCATTGGCGGCACACGGGATGAATCGATGCGAACCTTCCGCGTAGAGCTCGGCGCGAACTCGTATCCGGTGCACGTCGGCGCCGGAGCGATCGAGCAATTGGGCGAACTCGCATTGCAGGCGGGACTGTCGCGCGGGCGCTCCGCGATCGTGAGCGATCGAAACGTCGCGGCGCTGTACGCCGGGCGCGCCGGGAAATCGCTCAGCGCGGCCGGATTCGACGCGGTCCTGATCGAGGTTCCGGCCGGAGAGGCGACCAAATCACTCGCCTCCTACGAGCGGGTGCTCGACGCGATGGCCGCGGTGCGGCTGGATCGGGGCAGCCCGATCTTTGCGCTGGGTGGCGGCGTGATCGGCGACCTGGCCGGATTTGCCGCGGCCACCTACATGCGCGGCATACCGGCCGTGCAGGTGCCGACCTCGGTCGTGGCGCAGGTCGATTCCGCGCTCGGCGGCAAGACCGGCGTAGACCATCCTCGCGCGAAGAACCTGATCGGCGCCTTCCATCAGCCCAGGCTGGTCGTGGCTGATGTATCAACATTGAAGACGCTTCCGGAGCGCGAATTCCGCCAAGGGCTGGCCGAGGTGATCAAGTACGGCGCAATCATGGATGCTCCGATGTTCGCGGCGCTCGAAACGGGCATGCCGTCGATCCTCGCGCGCGAGATCGCCCGGCTGGAGGAGACGGTCGAGCGGTCGCTGCGATGCAAGGCGGCGATCGTCTCGCAAGACGAACGCGAAGGGAACTTGCGCAAGATCCTGAACTTCGGCCATACGATCGGCCATGCGATCGAGGCGGCCACCGGCTACGGCCGCTATCTGCACGGCGAGGCGGTCGCGATCGGGATGGTGGTCGCGGCGCGGCTCTCGCGCGTTCACGCCGGGCTGGCGCGATCGGAGGAGCGCCGGTTGGTGGACCTGATCGAGCGCGCCGGGCTGCCGATCGCGATGCCGGATTGGCGCACCGAGTCGTTTGCGAGGGCGCTCGAACTGGACAAGAAGAGCGCCGGACAGGGAATCGACTTCGTGCTGATCTCGGAGCCGGGCCGCGCGCTGATTCGCAGGCTCAGCCTAAAGGAAATCACCGCCGGTCTCGACGGCAACTGATCGGTAGTCTTGTAGCCAAATCGGGATTCCACACCGGCATTCGGAGATAGCGTTGGCAGATATGCAGAAATCCACTCATCCACAGCAAATTCGCGCAAACGACACCCTGATGCGGGCCGAGGTTGCACTGCCGCGGCTTCGCGCCGTCGGCACCGCCCTGCCCGACCATTACGTGGACCAGGAATCGCTGATGGCGGCTTTCCGCGCCGGATGGATGGCGAAGGGGTTGAACCCGCGAATCGTCGATCGGATGCATCAGGCGGTCCGGGTATCCGGCCGCTACCTGTCGGTGCCGATGGCGGAGTACTACGGACTCGACTCGTTCGCGAAATCCAATCAGGTGTGGAATCGCGTCGCACCCGAAATCGGCGAGCGAGCGATAGAAGGCGCGCTCAAACAGGCCGGGCTTGGCCCGCGCGACATCGATCACATCTTCTTCGTGACCGTGACTGGAATCGCGGTCCCGAGTATCGACGCGACCCTGATCAATCGCCTCGGGATGAGAACCGACATCAAACGCACGCCGATGTTCGGTCTCGGATGCGTTGCCGGGGCGGCCGGTATCGCGCGGGCGTCGGATTACGCGCGTTCCTATCCGGAGCAGGTCTGCCTGCTGCTCTCGGTCGAACTCTGCTCCCTGACGCTACAAAAGGAAGACCTCTCGATCGCCAATATCGTAGCCGCCGGGCTCTTCGGCGACGGGGCTGCGGCCGTGATCCTCGAAGGCGGCGCGCGCGCCGGCGCCGGACCGCAAGTGGTGGACAGCCGCTCGGTCTTCTACCCGAACAGCGAGCAGATGATGGGATGGGAGATCGTCGCGAGCGGATTCAAGATCGTGCTCAGCGCGAAAGTCCCCGATCTGGTACGCGAGCACCTGCGCGCCGACGTAGATTCATTCCTGGCCGAACATGGACTGGATCGCAGCAACGTGAAGCACTGGATTGCGCATACCGGCGGTCCCAAGATCCTCGAGGCGATCGAGGAATCGCTGGAACTGCCGGCCGACGCGTTGAAGCGCTCCTGGGACTCGCTCAATAACACCGGCAACCTTTCCTCCGCCTCGGTACTGTTCGTCCTGTCCAAACTGCTCGAAGAAGATTCCGCGCGGCCCGGCGACTACGGGCTGCTGATGGCGATGGGGCCGGGGTTCTGCTCCGAGATGGTCCTCCTGAGTTGGTGATTCCGGAAAGTGCCTATCTGCTGCTGATCGCGGCGATCGGGGTCGAGCGATGCTTCGAGCTGGCGCTGTCGCTCCGCAACGCGCGGATCGCATTCAGCCGCGGCGCGATCGAGACCGGACGCGATCACTATCCCTTCATGGTGGCGCTTCACGCCTTGCTGTTGAGCTCGTGCGCGATCGGGAGTCTCTTGAGCGCCCAGACGCCCGCGCCGAGTGTGGCAACCCTCGCCCTGATCGGCGTGATCGCCGCGCAGGCGCTCCGTTGCTGGACGATGCTGGCGCTAGGCGAACGATGGAACACCCGAATCATCGTGATTCCCGGAGAAACGCCGGTCACAGCCGGCCCGTATCGCTACCTGCGTCATCCCAATTATCTGGCAGTGGCGATCGAGGTTGGCTCCCTGCCGCTGATTCGCGGGCTCTGGACTATCGCGATATTGTTTTCGGCGGCGAATGCCCTGCTGCTGTACGTCAGGATACGGGCCGAGGAGCGCGCGCTGGGAGCGCCGTATGCGCTGGCGTTCTCCTCGCGGCGCAGGATGCTGCCGAGTCTGCCCCGCTGAAGTTCGGTTTGACCAGTTGAAGCGTCAGTCAGTCGCGGCCGACGGCTAGCACTATCGCCGCCGCTGCCAGCATCCAGAACTCCTGGCTAATCAGCACCGCGATGATCCCCGCCGAGGAGCTTCCCTAGCTGGTGGCGCTCTGCGGCGCGTCGTTGCGGCGCGCGGGCCGGACGGCCTTCTCGCGCGCGGGTTGCGGCGGTTCTTCCTGTTTCGCTACCTGCCTGCTCAGCGCCTCGACGATCCTGGTGCCCGCGCTGATGAACAGGTCGGTGGCGGTCGGGAACAGAGCCGCCAGCTTCTCCACTACCGCCGAGCCCGGCGGAACGTTGACTTCCGCGAGTCCGAGGGCTGCGGCCGCGAGCACCGCCCACGTGACCCATCGGGCCGGCATCGCGGCCATCGATGGGAGCGCACGGAGCATCTTGTTGTTACGCGCCTCATGGGCCATCGGGGTGTCGATCATGCCCGGCATCACGAGCGAGACCCACACGCCGCTGCCGACCAGTTCGACGCGGAGCGCCTCGGTCAGACCGACGACGGCAAATTTGCTCGCGCTGTAGCCGCCGAGCGGGCTGATGCCGCGCCGTCCGGCCAGCGATGCGACGTTGACGATTCTTCCGCCGCCGCGGTTCTTCCTCATCGCGGGAAGGACGGCCTGAATCGCGTGTACGGTCCCGTAGAAGTTCACGTTCATCATCCGTTCCAGATCTTCGGGGCGCATCTCGCCGATCGTATCGGGGATGAGCAGGCCGGCCGAGTTGACCAGAATATCGATCTGGCCGAAAGCGCGAGTGGCCTCCGCGATTGCCGACTGGACTTCGGCGCGTCGCGTCACGTCGCACTGGAGTACCAGCGGATGCCCGCCGGCCGCGGTGATGCGCTCGGCGAGGTCCTCGAGCTTCGACTTGCGCCGCGCGATCAACCCGACCTGCGCGCCCTGGCGCCCGAAGGCCGTCGCGACGTCATAACCGATGCCGCTCGAAGCGCCGGTGACCACGATCGCGCGGTCGCTGAAGTAGCCTCGGCGCGGCCTGGAAGCCGAGGCCTGATTGCTGCTGTCCTTTTCTTCGGGCTTGCCGTCGTTCATAACTTCCTCACGATCAATTCCGAACGGAAGTGAACTGCGGCTCCCCGGCCAAGATGATCCCCTGTCGAGGAGCCACAGCATGGTTTTGGCTCGGGCGCAGGCCGTCTACCAGAACATCCAGCGGCGCTGTCCGAGATTGTTGTCGAGTCCCTCCTGGATTCGCATCCTCACGCGCTCGGTCAACTGCTGGACGACCAGGGTATCAAGCGCCGCTTCGGGGCCATATGAGGAGAGGTCAATCGGCTCGCAGAACTCGATTCTCCATTTGACCGGCAGGGGAAGCAGGTTGAGCAGCAGCGGGAAGCTGTCGGCGCGTTCCAGGGGCATCAGAGAGTTGACGATGCTCGCGAGCATCCGGGAATTGCCGAGCGAGAAATGGAGTTCCTCGCCGCCCACCACCGCAACCGGAATTATCGGCGAGCGCGTGAGAAGCGCAAGCTGCACGAAGCCGCCGCGGCCAAAGCGCTGGACGCGATAACGCCGATCGCTGGGCTTCAGGAATCCCTTGACGCCCTCGGGGAAGACGCCGACCAGCCGATCGTGCTCGAGCAGGCGGACGAAATCCTCGCGGCAGGCAAGCGCCGCTCCCTTCTTGCGGTTGTCGTAGGAGAGGAAGGGATAGTCATAGAAGAACTCGGTCGAGACGTAGCGGACCATCCGGGGCCGGGGATGCTCCAGGTGGATCGCGGTGGAGATCATGACTGCGTCCCAGGCGTACGACCCGCCCGAGTGATTCGAGACAATCATCGCGCGGCCGCGATCGGGGACGTTCTCGACGCCGGTGGTCTCCACGCGCCAGTAGTTGCGGTAGAGCCGGGTGAACAGTGGCCACCACATCGCGCCGTAGAGCGGATCGCATCCGAACTCATCGACCTCGTAGTCGCCCTTCAGCCGGCGCTGAAGCATTTCGAGGAATCCGGCGAGGCCCGGTTTCTCGGTCTGCGGCAGGTCCGCGTCGAACGGATCGACCGCCCTCGCACCGTCAAGTTCGGCGGGGCTTTCCTTGGACTCGGCCACCAGTTGCGCAACGTTGCCGATCCACTCGCGCTCGTCGTGTGGCCGTTTGGGGGCCGCGGCCGGAATGTCCGGCGATGCGGTTGCCGGCGGATGCTCCTTTTCCAATGACGCTGCCTGTCGCTCCATAATTTCCTCGCCATCGAGCCGCAGCTCGAGCAGTGAAACCCTCCGGGAATGCCCGGTGGTCTATCGGTCGCGCGCAGGCCCTTAAGCAGCGGCGACCTTGTCTTCTTGCGATTCCTCCGCCTCTTCCCAGGGCGCGCGCTCGAGTGTGCTCTTGCCGTACAGATCGAGCACCGCCTCGACGCTTGAATAGCGGGGCGAGTATCCGAAGCGGCTCTTGAGGCGCTTGGTCTCGACTACCCGGCCGTAGCGCAGCATCAACAGATGGTAGGGCTGCATATCGACCAGGCCGAGCCTTCGCAGCGCCGCAAACGCTGCCGGCACCATCGCCGGCGGTATCGGCACCTGGACGCTGCCGCCCAGCCTGAGTGCACGGCTCAGGTAGATCACGCCGTCTCCGGCGACGTTGAAAACACCCGGCAGATCGAACAGGGCCGCGCGCTTGAAAACGCCGACCGCGTCTTCTTCGTGGCAGAACTGAAGCCGCGGATCGAAACCCATCACGGTCGGCACCACCGGCATCCTCAGATACCGCGAGATCGAATTGTTGACCTTCGGCCCGAGGATGTCGGCGAGGCGCAGCAGCGTCAGCACCATCTTCCTCCCCGTGCGGGCCAACTGGTTGAAGGCGGACTCCATCTCGGCCAGATCGCCGGCGTACTTGGTTTTGGCCGGGATCCGCGGCTTGATGTCCTCGGTCAGGACCGCCGGGTCGAGCGGGTCGGCGCCGTAGACGTGCAGGGCGCTTCCGACCACGAACTTGCGCACGAAGGGCAGGGACTGGACCGTCGCCGCGAGATTGATCGTGCCCATCACGTTGATCTCGTGGGTCTCCTCGGGACTGCCTCCGCCTTCCTGATCGGAGCGCAAACGCTGCAGGTGAAGAATCGTGTCGGGCTTGATGCCTTCGAGCAGGTGCTTCAGGCCGGCGCCGCGCAGGTCCGCGCTGATTATCTCCGCGCGCCGGAACGCGCGCCGCGGTTCGCGGAAATCGAGCCCGGCGATATGCTCGACGCGGTCGTCCTCTTCGAGTTGTCGCGCCAGCTCACTCGCGGCAAAATCCGCCACCCCGGTTATGAGAATTCTGTGCCTTTCAGTCTCAGCTGCCATTGTGCTCTCTCCGCTCGCCCAACTCAGATTCTGTCAACCACCAGTCGCGCACCCTTCAACCAATATTCGAACGCCTTGCGGGCAAAGGTCTGCTGGAATTCGATCAATGGGTAGAGCGGAGTCTCCTCGACCCGCTCAGCGAGTTTCTGGCCCGCATCGAACAGGCGCGACGCCATCTGCTCGTTGAAGTCGATATATCCGTTGGCCGCGCGTTTTACGGCGTTACGGACCTGTCGCGCCGCTTCCTGCGCCCCGGACAGCCCGGCTTGCGCATGAGCATGGTTCTCTTGAGCTCGCATACGATCATAACCTCCGAGAGTTTCGTTTTGTTTGGACCCCCGCCTTTTGTACCCAACAGAAGGGAAGCCTCATCACTAGAAAAGGGCCACTAGCGGAACGCAAGTCGCGTGCCGGAAACTACGGACGCTTGCCGATTCTTGTCAGGAACAATTCGAGGATAAGCATGTTGCCGATTCGACACAAGGGTTTTTCTTCGCTCGACGTGACAAATTCTTTCCGCCTCGCGGCTCTTCTCTCCAGTTCGATCGCCGATCACGCGCACACATCATAAGAGTGCAACTGCAGAGCGTCCGGTTGATGCCTAACTCGTTAGCTACTGATTAAATCGTGCGCATCGCGGGCTCGCGTGGCGGGGCGGTTTGGTGCCCGATCGTGGCGAACCGCATCGCTTGCCGCGAGGGCCGTCGATGCTTAACCTCTTGAGTCGTGAGCAAGTCAAACGCGCGATTACACAACTCCGGCAAGGCCGTATTCATTCTCGGTGGCGGCGCGGCCTTCGGCGCTCATCAGGCCGGCGCGTTGGAGCATCTGACCCATTGTGGAGTCCACCCTGACGCGATCATCGGCAGCTCCGTGGGAATCATCAACGCGTTGATGTATGCGTCGGGCGGATGCGATGCGATGCTCAAGGGCTGGACCTCGATGAACTCGCTCCAGGTGCTGGCCGGACCGTCGCTCAGCAAGAACCCGATTCTCGGCAACTCGCTGATGTCTATGGATCGGATGGTGCGATGGGTCGAGGGGATGGTCGACTTCAAGCGCGCCTACGAAAGCGAGCTCGAACTCAAGTTCGTGGTGCTCGATCTTTCCACCGGCCATGCCCATCTGCGCGGGAATCGGACTGAGAAAAACGTCGATGACTTCCGGACCGTCTCGCACATCGGCTATCGCATTCCGATTTTGTATCCGCCGATCAAGTTCGAGGGTCGTTACTGGTGCGATGGCGGATTCGCGTGGAATATCCCGCTCGAACACGCAATCCAGATGGGCGCCGGAACGGTGTACATCCTGTCGCTCATCCGCAAACACCTGCCGGAGATGCGCAACTTCCCGACGCTCGCGCACGTCGCCTATCGTATGATGGAAGTGATGTGGGCCAACCAGGGCAATTCGAGCCGGGCTCGCGCCCTGATAAGCCGCGGCAGCTACCACGGCGCGCGGATCGTGGATATCGAGCCGCGCGAGTACCTCGGTGCCGACCCGGTGAGTATCATGTGGACGTGGCCGCCGAAGGCCAAACGGCTCATACAGATGGGACGCGAAGACGCCGCGCTCGCGCTCGAATCGGGAACCGCGCAGGAACCCGAAAAGCCGGCGCGCGGCGCATCGCGAGGACGCGGATGAGAACCCAGACGCTATATCGGGAATTGACCGCCGCCGGAATCCTGCTCGCGTCGTATCCGCTGAATTGGGTCTCGGAGCGATCCGGAATGTGCCCGGCCGGTCAGGGTGCGCCCGTGATCCTTCTGCACGGATTGGGCGGAAATCGCGCCAACCTGTTGGGTCTCGCGACCTACCTCCGGATGGCTGGGTTCGGCAACGTCGCCTTCTTCGGATATCCCCGTATCCAGCCGGTGGCAAATTCCGCCGAGCATCTCGCAGACCTGGTCGAGGAGCTCGGAGGAGGCGGCGGCATACACCTTGTCGGCCACAGCCTCGGGGGCACAATCGCGCGACGCTGCTATGCGACGTCGCGTCCCGGCACGGTCCGTTCTCTGGTCACGCTGGGATCGCCGTACCGCTACGATCAGCAGAGTCCCCAGGAGCTTGCGATCTTCGGCGAAGAAGACCCGATTGTGCCGCCCCCGATGCTGCGCCGGCTGCGTCCCGGCGCCGTGAAGCGCGCGGTGGTTCTGCCGAAGACGGGACATCTCGGCGTGCTCTACCACGCCGACGCGCTGCGACACATCGAGTCCGAGCTATCCGCGAACGGGTAGGTTCCTTCCGATTCTCAGTTCCGGGTGGTCGCCGATCGGCGTCTCGCCAGTCCCTTTTCCACATACATATTGATAAGCGTCAATTAGAGCCATTCCGAGCGAATCTGCTGAATGAAGAATCTCATACCATAAGTGGCGATATCCGTACGGGCGCAATAGTAATTCTCAGGATTATTAATTACAATATTGACAATCTCAAGTTATGGCTGTACAAGAATCATATGCGTCCGCTCTTCATCAAATGCCCATCCTGCGGAGGCGACCTCGCGGTGCGCCGCGTCGAGTGCCCCTCGTGCGCGCTGTCAATCGAGGCAGCCTTCGAATTGCCTGCCATTCTGAAGCTGAGCCGCGCGCAGCTCGACTTCGTAGAGGTGTTCATCAAGAACCGCGGCGTCATCCGCGACGTCGAACGCGAGCTCGGCGTTTCCTATCCCACCGTGCGCGCCAGGCTCAACGAAGTGGTCGCGGCATTGGGATTCCAATCCAAAGACGCGACCCAGGTCGAGTCCACCGGCGAGGAGCCATCCGAAGACAATGCGTCGCGCCGCGCCGTGCTGGACGATCTGCGCGAGGGCCGAATTTCACCCGAGGATGCGCTGCGCGCATTGCGCGGCCGCGGCTCTCAAAGCCGCTGAACATTGGGAGGGAATAGCAAATGGATGAGACCACCCTTGATGGAATCGAATCGCTGCGCGTGATGCGCGCAGGCGGCAACCTGACGATTACCGGCATAGACGCATCCCCGCTGCGGATCATTTCCGATCAGGAACCCGACCTGCGGCGAAACGGCGCGGCCGCCGAGGTCTATTTCACCGGCAACGCCGAGCTCGCAATTCCGCCCGGCGTGGCGGTGGAGGTGGTCGAGTGCGCAGGCCATCTTGAAGTCGAGGAATTCAGCGGCAACCTGTCGCTCAACCACGTCGCAGGCCATTTCAATGCGAGCGCCGTCGGACCGATCGTGATTCGCGGCAACATCGACGGCCGCTTTTGCGCCGAAGATGCCGGCGCGATCGCGGGCAAATGCGTCAAAGGCGATCTGCTGGTGGAGAGAGCGCGCTCGGTCAGCTTCGATCTCGTCGCCGGTAACGTTGCCTGCGGGGAGATAGCCGGCGAGGTCGCGATCGAGCAGGTCGGCGGACGATGCAGCCTCGAGGAGATCGGCGGTGATTTTCGCTCCCTTACCGTGGGCGGAAAGCTCGAAGTCGAGCGCGTCCATTCGCTCAAAATCGACACCGTCGGCGGCAAGCTCCGCGCGCTGCGAGTCGCGGGCGACGTGACCGTCGCGACCGTCGGAGGCAAGGTCACAATCGACGGCGCCGGCAGCGTCGCGATCGCGACCGTCGGAGGTCAGGTCAGCGTGCGCGCGATCACCGGCAATGTCGATATCGCGCAGGTCGGCGGTGCGGCGAGGCTCGGCGGCGACTTCGCCGCCGCAAGCAACTGGCGCGTCCGGACCGGGGGCAGGATGCTGGTCGAGCTGCGCAACGCCAGCTCGGTGGAAATCGAGGCCAACGCGCGCCATGGGCGGGTGCGGGTTTACGGAATCGAAGGCGAGCTGCGCTTCGCCGGCCGCGATCGGCTGTCGGCGAAATTCGGCGCCGGCGAGTGCAAGCTCGCACTCGAATCGCGCGGCGCAGACATCATAATCGAGGGCGAAGATTCGCGCGCAAGCGCGGGCGTCGGCGCGGGCTTTCGATGGCGCGATATCGGTGCGCCGTTCGAGAATCTCGGCGACGAGATTCCCGCGATGGTGGCCGATATCGTCGGCGCCGCGGGCAGGATCGTCGCCGAGACCGGCTCGTTCTCCGGGGGATTGGTGCGCGGGGTGACCAGGGGCGTCGGTGAGGCGATGCGCGAGGTCGAGCGCGAGATCGGCGAGATCAAGCAGGAGGTTCCGGAGCAGGCCGCCGAAAGGCTCTCGAAGCTGGGCCGGCGAATCCACGGTCTTGTCGATGAGGCGCTAAAGGAACGGCGCGGCCGCTCGCGCGCCGACGCCGAACGGATACGCGCGCGCATCCGCGAGGAGGCGGCGCGGATGCGAGACGCGGTGCGCGAAGCGCGCCAGCGCGCTCGCGCGCGCGCCGAGAGCCGCTCGGAGTCGCCGGAGCCGAGCGCTGAGACCCAGCAGGTTGCGCCGGGCGCAAGCTCGCCGGCGCCCGATCCCGATGCGACCCGGCGCCTGGAGCCGGACAAGGAGATCCTGAGAATACTCGCGGCAGTGCGCGCCGGCGAAATCGATCCCGAAGAAGCCGACGACCTGATCCGCGCCCTGATGGAAGTCGAACGCGCCGATCCGGGCGCCAAGCCCGCGGCATAGTTGACCGGAGGATTCATGAGGGAAGCCAGCGCGATCGTTCTGGCCGGAGGCCGCAGCGAGCGGATGGGACAGCCGAAGGCGATGCTCAGGTTCGGCGAGAAGACGCTGCTCGAGGTGATCGTCGGGCGGCTCCTGAAATCGTTCCCGGAAGTCGTGGTCGTGGCCGGCGCGGAGGGCGGCCCGGATAGCTCGCGCTCCCCGACGCGGCCGGCGCGCGGGTCGTCCACGACGCGGTCCCGTTCCAGGGCCCGCTGCCCGCGATCAAGCTCGGCCTCGACGAGTGCCTGGGTGATCCGGCCTTTGTCTGCTCCTGCGACCTGCCGATGCTGAGCGCGTTCGTCGCCGCCGAGCTCTGCTCGATGATCGGCGACTACGACGCGGTGATTCCGGAGGTCAGCGGGATGACGCAGCCGCTGCACGCCGTTTATCGCAAGCGATGCGCCGTGGCCGTCGAGAAGCTAATCGCCGCGGGCGAGCGGCGTGCCGTCGCGATCGCCGACGCGGTCAAGGTCCGCAGAGTCGGCGAGCACGCTCTTCGCCTGCTCGATCCGGGCCTGTTGACATTTTTCAACATCAACACGCCCGACGACTACCGCGCCGCCGTCCAGATGGGAGGGTTCTCGAACTACGGCGCCATGATCGAGGGTCATTAAAGGAATGCCGCACGCTTTGTCGCCGCGAGCGATTTAACGCGAAGCTATCGTCCGGGGTTGTATGCAACGAGGGAGGAATGGAGCAATGAACGCAACCAGCAATGTCGAGAGGTTTTCGGGATTTTACGGTCCGCCGATGGACGGAGCGACCCACTACTATGTTGACCGCTTCGTGCTAAACGCGGTCCTGAGCGAGCTCCCGGGCATCGCGATCGCAGTCGTGACCGCCTGCTATCTCGTTTCGATGTTCTTCTCGATGATGTGAGCGCGCGCGATCCTTGGCCCGGCTCGTTCTTCTTCACCTCGCCCGCGCCTGCGGCCCGGCCGCAAGCGCGGGAGAGAAACAACGGCCAGCACGCACTCGTCATCGCGTGCTCACCGGCTTCACATAGAAGTACGCACGGTCCACTTCAACGAAGCCGCACGACGGATAGAGCACGCGCGCCCGCTCGTTGATGCCCTCGGTTCCGACCAATGCGATGCGCATGCCGCGGGCCTGCATCCGGCGCAGACCTTCGATAGTCACCGCTCGCGCGTATCCTCGGCCGGTAAAATCCGGACGACATCCGACCGGCTCAAAATGCCCGAGCGCGTTTGCGACGTCCAGCCATCCGATGCAGTAGCTGAGAAATCTGCCGCGCGAGTCTTCCAACACCACATCGAGCTCCGGATCGAGCAGCACTTCGCCGGAGAGCACATAGACGAACTCATCTGATCCGGTATGCCAGTGACGTTGGCTCGACCACGCGCCCGGTGGCAAGCGCAACAGGTTGACGCCGAATTGATTCAGACCCGCCGCGTCGCCAAGTCTCCGGCGTTCCGGCTTTCGGCATGGTTGATCGAATGGCGAAGGGTAACTCGTCCCGACAATCGGCGCGATCGCCCCGACCTCGATACGCTTCGTCATGTTCCCACCTACTTTGAACTTCCGCGATCGGGCGCCCAACGCATAATCGGGCTTGGAGATTCGGATGACCAATGCTCATTATCAAACAGACCCGGCCCCTGAGCATTGCGCACCTTAACTTCGGCTCTCGCAGGAACCGCAAGGGCGCCAATTCCACCCAGCTCATCTGCTGAGATCAATGGCCCAGCACATATTTTGTTAAGCAGCTTGGACTGTTCAGGCTCAAGATCGACCAGCCAGCCAAGCACGTTGAGCAAATTAATCAGCTCGGTCGTATATTCCGCGAGCCAGTAGTCTGGCTGAATGTCACCCAGCGGCGACGGAGGACGACGGTCGCCGATGATCGGGCGTTCCCGATTCGCCTTCCGGTAGCTGAACCACTGCACCAGGACCTGTTTCCCGGAGACCTCATAGTTCCACACGCCAGGCTCAACGTGCTCGACGTAGCCTTGCCCTATCAACAGTCTTTTGTTCTTAGCGTCATAGTCGATCGTATCGGGCATCGCCGAAGGGTCTTGAGGAATCTCACCCGCGGCCGGAATTCGCGGCATCCGCGCCGGCTGGCAGACGTGGCGGCTGTGCCGGCCGCCCCTTTTTCGGGTCCGTCATTCGCTCGCCGAAAGTATGGAGCCAGATGATTGTGCGGCCGAGTTCGGATGCTTCCCTGAAGGTGTACCGGTCCGCCGTGAGGGGGATTCGCAGGCCCGGCGTCGAGAGGTCATCGCGGAAACGTACGGTAAAGGCTGGATGCGCCGCCGTGGCCGCGATGTAGGAGACGAGGTCTTCAGCGCCGACCTTGTCGCCGTACTTCTGGACGAGGAAGGCGAGCAACCGTGATGGCACGTTGGGGATAGTGGCTTTCTGGTCCCTCCAGAGTGGGAAGACACGGCCGCCTCTACCGTTATAGTGATGTAGGTCGGGCACCAACGCGCTAATCGTAAGCGCAGGCCCGCTGGTTGGGGATCTGTCGCTCGGCACCGTCACATAAACCTGCCGGCTCGATCGTGACCCCCACAGCTCAGGATTGGGCTGGTTGATGAGCCGGTTGTCGGGAATGATCCATTGGCGGTCGAAAGAACGAAAGCCATACCGCGTGGCGGCGGGCAGGATCCGTTTTCCTCGGCAATGGGCTTTGGTCGCGGCTCGTATCCGGGTAAGGCCCTTTCGAGCACGACGCGCTTACTGTGCCTGTCGCCTGGCTGACCATTGCGGAGGTGCGGATGGAAGAGAACTTCCTTCTCATTCGCCGGTGCATCAAGGAGCGTCTGCCAGCGCCGCTCCAAGGACTCGGCGTCCGGTGCGATGATCCAGGTGCGGCCCGGCATGACGCCAGAGCCGTTGTAAATGAACAGGTCTTCCAACTTCGGGTAGCTTGCCCATGCGCCCTGCGAGGCCGGCAGAAAAGGCGCGCGCCAGTCGGACGGGCACTCAGTCCAAGCTTTGCTCTTCAGCCGCAGAGCGCCGAGGGCCTTGAACTTCTCCTGGCGGTGACCGGTTGGGAGCGCGTGAAACATCACCTTGGCAGGAACATCGGCATCGCTCTTGGCTGAGCGCGACGCCATCACGATACAAACCGGCTGCTGGACGGCTTGAAAGATGCGGGTGTTGACTTCCGGCTGATGGCCTTCGGGCGAGCAGTCGATAACCCAGATGTCGTCGCATGTGCGGCGCAGATAGTCGCGCATCTTCTGAAACCCTGGTCCGTTGAGGAAGCCGGCCACGGTGATGAAACACACGATGCCCGTGTTGTGCGCGATGTCATGGTCGTAGACCTTCCACGTCGCCCAGCGCCAGAAGTACACATAGAGATTGCGCAGATGCTTCGTATGCGCGCCGACGCCCCAATCGCTCGGCGGCATCCACGCGGCAAGCAGCGGTGGCTTGCCTTCGTTCCTGCTCCCGCTTTCGACCCAGGCGCCCTGCCCTTTGGCTTTTTCCTTGTAGGGCGGATTTCCGATAACGACGGTGATCGGCTCTTCCCGCTTGATCTTGTTCGCCTCCTTGCGTGAATTGGCAAGGGGAGCCAGGAGGCCCGGAATCCATCCTTCATCGTCATTCGGATTACCGAGCGTATTCGTCACGAACATCCGGACCGGTGTCTTCGGCGGGCCACCCGTCAGGTCAACAATCTCTGCAAGGATGCGGAGCTGCGCGACGGCAAACGGCCCCAACTGCATCTCAAAGCCGATGAGCCGCTTGACCGCGGCGTTAATGGCCCCCTTGACCGAGCCTTCACCTTCATCCCCTTGGACGGTCGCGGCGATCTTGCGCAGCATGCCGAGCAGGAAGGTTCCCGTGCCGGTCGCCGGGTCGGCGACCGTCACTGACGGCGCAGCCAGCCCCGCGGGTTGTCCAAACCTGGGCGACCTCAGTGCTTCATCCACGAGACCGACCATCGCGCCGACCACCTCGGGCGGCGTGTAGTACGATCCCGTCTGCTTCCTGAGCCGGCTGTCGTAGACCTCCAGGAAATCCTCATAGAAGTAGAGCCAGGCCTCCGGATGGCCCTTGCTGATCTTGGACCAGTCAACCGCATCGAGCACCCGCATCAGCGTGCCAAGCGACGTTTTAAGCGTAGCCTGGTTTTCAGCGTTGTCAGTCAGCAGCCGGAGCGCCGCACCGATGAGGGAGCTCGTCTGGCTGAGCGTCATGGCAACTTGCTGAAGACCGGTTGAAAGCTCGATATTTTTCGCGCGGGCCATGAGCAGGCCAAACGTGACCGCTTGGGCATACCCGTCGGCAAATCTTTCGTCCGTCGCGTCTGGAAAGAGCAGTTTCCGCCAATCTGTCGCCAGCTCGGTGAGGACCACACTCTTCAAAGACAACTGCTCTGTTACTTCATCGCGCAGCAGCCGACAAAGGCGGGCCGTGGACTGCGCCAAGTCTTTGGCGCTGCGCGGTGGGACAGGTTCCCAATTGAGGAAACTCTCGAACAGAGCCAGCAGCGTCGCGGGGCCCTGAAGTTTGTTGCCGGAAGATTCGACGTCCCCGACCAGGTTTATGACCGAACCAACCACTTCGCCGTTCTGCCAAAGGCTGAAAGCGCTGCCATCCGTGTACATGATATTCGGCAGGGACCGGAGCTTTTCCCATTGCGTCTTATCGTGGGGGTCTTTGAATTTTCGCGGGTCGGCGCCCTTGCCGGGCGCCTTCAGTTCGATGAACCCAACGAGTGCATTGTGAACAGTGACGGCATAATCGGGGCGGGTTTTTAGATCGCCGATCGACGATTCCCCTACGGCTGCCACCGACCCTGGTTGGAAGCGGCAAAGCTCCGCCACTTGGTACAGTAGGTGCTCGAACGGCGCGCGGATCTGATCTTCCGGCTGTCCCTTCGCGGCCAAGTTGCTCAATTTGGCCTTTGCCTGCGCTCCGAAGGTGGCAATCGCGGCTTCAAGGGTCGTTTTCATTTTTCCACCCTTGCGCTCGATGAGGGCCGGCGTGCGTCCTACCTCGCCGATCTATCCGGCACCCACCGCAGTATCGGATGCCTTGCGGCTTCGGCTTCGTCGACCCGCTTTAGCGGCAGCGTGTGTGGCGCGCCTTTCACCATCGCGGGATTGCTCAGCGCCTCTTCGTAGATCCGTTCCATCGCGGTTACGAAGCTATCCAGCGTCTGCTTGCTCTCGGTCTCGGTCGGTTCGATCATCAGCGCGCCGCGCACGACCAGCGGAAAGTAGATGGTTGGCGGATGGATGCCGAAGTCGAGTAATCGCTTGGCGATCTCGAGCGTGCTCACATCCACGCGATTCTCGAGGTCGTGGGTAAGCACGCACTCGTGCATGGTCGGTTCGCTGGTCGCGCTCGGGTAGCGATTTTCGAGCCGCTTGCGCACGTAATTCGCGTTCAGGATCGCGAGGCGGCTCGCAAGCGCCAGTCCGTCGCCGCCGAGCGCCAGGATGTAAGCGTACGCGCGGACCAGCATCCCGAAATTTCCGTGAAACGATCGCAGGCGGCCGATCGATTCGTCGCGCTCGCCATCGAGAATCCAACTCTCGCCCCGGCGCACCAGCCGGGGATAGGGAAGGAACGGCTCCAGATGCGCCTTGACGGCGATTGGTCCGGCGCCGGGACCACCGCCGCCGTGCGGGGTCGAGAACGTTTTGTGCAGATTGAGCTGCACGATATCGGCGCCCATATGGCCGGGCTTGGCGACTCCGAGCAGCGCATTCATGTTGGCGCCGTCGAGGTAGAGCAGCGCGCCGCGCTGATGCAGCGCGTCGGCAATCTCGCAGATTTCCGGCTCGAACACGCCGAGCGTGTTCGGATTGGTCACCATCAGCGCCGCGGTTTCTTCATCCACCAGCCGGCGAATTTCGGCCGCGTCCAGAAAACCTCGCCGATTCGACGGCGCGACCACCACCTCGAAGCCGGCGAGCGCGGAGCTGGCGGGATTGGTGCCGTGCGCCGTGTCGGGAATGATTACTTTATGGCGGCGATGGCCGCGCTTCAGATGCCATGCGCGCGCGATCAGCAATCCGGCCAGTTCCCCCTGCGCGCCCGCCGCCGGATGAAGCGACACGGCGTCCATTCCGGTGATCTCCGCGAGCGCGCTTTCCAGCCGCGCCATCAGTTCGAGTGCGCCCTGACAGAGATGGGCCGGGGTGCGCGGATGAAGCTGGGCGAAGCCCGCCAGCGCCGCGGCCTCGTCATTCAGCGCCGGGTTGTACTTCATCGTGCACGATCCGAGCGGATAGAAGTGAGTGGCCTGCGAGAAGTTGAGCTGCGAAAGCCTGATGAAATGGCGCATCACCTCCGGCTCGCTCACTTCGGGAAATCCCGGCAGGTCCCGGCGGCAGAGTTCGGCGCCGAGAATATCGGCGGCCCTCGACGCCGAAGCCTCGCCATCCGGCAGGTCAGTGCCCCGCCGCCCTTCTGACGATAGTTCGAAGATCAGCAGCTCGGTGCGGCGGCTTCCTGTCGGCTCTTTGCTCAAATGCGGATCCTTGACGGTTTCATCGGCGCCGCTTGGGTTTGGTCTTATCCTGGTCACACTCGCCATCACCGCGCCTCCGCCGCCAGCGCCTCAGCCAGGCGATCGAAATCGCCGCTCGCGTTCATTTCGGTGACCGAGATCAGAATCGCGTCCCGTAATTCCGGATAGTCGCTTCCAAGCGCGATTCCGGCCAATATCCCGCTTCGCTCCGCGCCCTTCAGGGCCGATTCCGCATCCGCTACCGTCGCCGCGAACTCATTGAAGAACGGTCCGGCGAATCTCACTCGGATTCCGCGCGCGCCGAGCCGAGCCGCCGCGTCGTGCGCGAGCTCCACGTTGCGCCCGGCAAGCGCCATCAGTCCCCCCCGGCCCATCAGGGAGAGATACGCGGTCGCAGCCAGCGCGCAGAGTGAATGATTGGTGCAGATGTTCGAGGTGGCGCGCTCGCGCCGGATGTGCTGTTCGCGCGTCGCGAGCGTGAGGGTGAAGGCGCGGCGCCCCTCTGCGTCGTGGGTTTCGCCGACCAGCCGCCCCGGCATCTGGCGCACGTGTACCATCCGCGCGGCCATGAATCCGAGGCCGGGCCCGCCGAATTGCATCGGGATGCCGAAGCTTTGCGCCTCGCCGACCGCGATGTCCGCGCCGAGCTCGCCGGGCGGCTTCAGCATCGCGATCGCGAGCGCCTCGGCGGTCGCGGAGATTGCGATCGCGCCGGCGCGATGGGTTATCGCGGCGATTTTCTGAAGCGGCTCGATTATGCCGAATACGTTTGGGTATCCGGTAACGGTGCAGAGCAGGCGATCGTTCGCGACCCGCTCCAGCGCGGCAAGATCGGCGCTGCCGCGCGCCGGATCGAACGGCAACTCGACTACTTCCAGATTGTCGAGCGCGCTCAAGTAGGTGCGGATCGTCGATCGATAGTCGCGCCAGAGAGCGCGCGACAACGCGACCACCGATCGTTTCGGCATCAGCCGATGCGCCATCAGCACCGCCTCGGCCGCGGCGGATGCGCCGTCGTACATGCTGGCGTTGGCGACTTCCATCGCCGTCAGTTGCGCGACGAGCGTCTGGAACTCGAAGATCGCCTGGGTGGTGCCCTGGCTCGCCTCGGCCTGGTAGGGCGTATAGCTGGTTGCGAACTCGGCGCGCGCGGCGATCGCCCGGACCGCGGCCGGAACGTAATGGCGGTAGTAGCCGCCGCTCAGGAAGCTCGTGAAGTCCCGCGCGCCGCGATTCATCGCGGCCAGCGCTTCCATCTCGGAGGCAACTTCCGCTTCGGCGAGGCCGGGCGCGAGAGCGATCGGGGCGCGATCGCGCAGATGCGCGGGAACGTGCGCGATCAAATCGTCGAGCCCGCGCGCGCCAATCGTCTGGAGCATCGCCGCGATCTCGCTTTGCGTATGTGGAATGAATCTCACTCGGGTCTTCCCTCCTTGCCCAATGCGCCCTTCGCAGTGTCGGCGGCGTGCGCCGCGCGGCGCCGGTAAAACGGCAGGGCCGTCACGGTCGCGGCCACCCTGCGATCGCGAATCTCGACTTCGAGCGCGTCACCCTCGCGCGGCCACGCTCCGTCAACCGCGTCGGCCATCACGTAAGCCATCGCGAGCGGCCGGTTGAAGCTCGGCGCGAAGGTGCCGCTGGTGACCTTGCCTATCGGCCGCTTGCCGCGATAGACGCTGTAGCCCTGGCGCGCGACGCTGCGCGCGTCGTCGGTGCGTAATCCGATCAGCCGCTTGCGAAGCCCGCGCTCGCGTTGGGCTCTGAGCGCGGGCTCGCCGGCGAAAGAATGGCCGAACTTCACGAATGGATCGAGCCCCGCTTCAAGCGGCGTAGTGGAGCGATCCAGCTCGTGACCGTAAAGCGCAAGCCCGGCTTCCATCCTGAGCGTATCGCGCGCGCCGAGTCCGCACGGCTTGAGACCGGCCCCCGATCCGGCTTCGAGAATCGCCTCGTAAAGCCGCACGCCGGAACTCGCCGGAACGAACAGCTCGAAGCCGTCCTCGCCGGTGTATCCGGTGCGCGCTGCGAGGCATCGCACGCCGGCGACCGACGCCATCGCGAACTTGAAGCGTCCGATTCCATCGAGCGCGACATTCGCCAGCGGAGCAATGATCGCGGCGGCCTTCGGCCCCTGGATCGCGACCAGTGCGGTCTCGTCGCTTAAGTCGGCGAACGCGGCACGGCCCCGGTTCAACTCGGCGATCCGCTGCGCATCGGCATCGATATTCGATGCGTTCACGCACAACAGGTAACGCTCGGGGTCCGTTCGATACACGATCAGATCGTCGATCGTGCCGCCGTCTTCCGCGCACAGGATCGTGTATTGCGCGTCACCTTCGCCAAGCCTCGCCGCGGAATTGGTAAGCGACCGTTCCAGCAATTCGAGCGCGGCAGGGCCGGATACCGCGAACTCGCCCATGTGGCTCAGATCGAACAGGCCCGCCGCCGCGCGGACCGCAAGATGCTCTTCGATAATCCCGCTGTAACTCAGCGGCATCTCGAATCCGCCGAACGCGGTCATCTTCGCTCCGAGTCTTACATGGAGGTCGAAAAGAACCGTACGCTTGGCGGCGTTCATTGATTGAGTGAATCGGCTTGCGGCTGAAATTCTATCAGAGCAACCGGATTCCAAACGAGACGCGCGCGCCACGGTTGCCAACAGCCGCAGGACGCAATTGCCGCCGAAAGCCCCATGCTATACTTCGGGCCGATGAGCGCGATCATCATGGACGGGCGGGCGGCGAGCGAATCGCTGATGCCCGAGGTGCGGCAGTTCGCGCGCGAGCTTATCGAGCAGCACCGCGTGATTCCGGGACTTGCGGCGGTGCTGGTGGGTGACGATCCCGCCTCCCGCCAATACGTTCGCAACAAGCGGCGGCTCGCGGAGGAGCTCGGCTTTCGCAGCGAGGTCGTAAGCGTGGTGGAACCCGCAGCCACCACCGAGTCGCTCGAGGCCACGATCAAGAGGCTCAACGCCGACGACCGGACCAGCGGGATTCTTTTGCAACTCCCGATGCCCGCGCGGGTGGACAAGTTCAGGCTGTTCGACGCGATCGATCCCCGCAAGGATGTTGACGCGGTCTCGGCGGCCAGCGTGGGCGGCTTCTACCGCGGCGAGTGGGGGCGCTTTATCCCCTGCACGCCGCGCGGCGTGCTGACCCTGCTCGATTACTACGAAGTGCCCGTAGATGGCGCCCGCGCGGTCGTGATCGGGCGCAGCGATATCGCCGGCAAGCCGCTCGCATTCATCCTCGGCGGCCGGATGTGCAACGCAACCGTGACCTGGTGCCATCGCCACACCCGCGACCTCGGCGCGCTATGCCGCGAGGCGGACCTGATCGTCTCGTGCGTCGGCGCCGACGTCGGCAGGCCGTTCCTGATAACTGCCGACATGGTCAGAGCGGGCGCGTGCGTGATCGACGTGGGCTTCCGCCGCGTCGGTCCCGGCAAATTCGCCGGCGATGTCGATTTCGAGGCCGTCAAGGAAGTCGCGCGATGGGTCACCCTCAATCCCGGCGGGACAGGCCCGATGACGGTGCTCGCGCTGATGCAGAACCTAATTGATGCGGCGCGGTACCAGTTGGGACTTGAGCGCGCGTCGTACGGTCCGACCCGGAAAAGCTGAAACCACCGATGGACGCCGCTGAAGCAGAGATGGGTCACGCCATCCGCTTCTCCATCCACATCACGTCCCAATAGCGCCCGAGCTTGCGTCCGTTCTCGGAGAAGAGCGCCACTTGCTCGAATCCGAAACGCCGATGTAACGCGACCGAAGCCGGATTCGGCATTGTGATTCCCGCGACCACCCGATGGATGTCCTGGCCCTCGATCGCCTTGAACAGCGCCTCGTAGAGTCTGGCGCCGATCCCTCTTCCGGTCGCCTCGGGGGCGCAGTAGATGCTCGTCTCGACGGTGGTATCGTAGGCCGCCTTCGCGCGAAACGGCCCTGTGCCGGCGTATCCAGCGAGCCGCCCGCCCTCGTCCGCCACGAAAAGGCGATAACGGCCGCCGCCACTGTGCTCTTCGAGCCAACCGATGCGACCCTCGACGGTAAACGGATCGATATCGAACGTGATGGGAGTGTTCACTGCGTAGTGATTGTAAATCTCCGTGAGCCGCCGAAGGTCGCCAATCGCTGCGGGTCGAATCTTGATCTCGCTCATCGAGGATTCGGCGCTCCTTTGCCGCCGTCTGCGAGCGCCTCAACTCATTTCGCAGCAGCGCTATGCGTTTCAGAACGCGAACGAGATGCCGGCGCCGGCGCTCCCCGGCGATGCGACCGGAAAGATGCGGAGCCGGTTGGGATTCTCGGCATGCTCGCGATGGAGGTAAAGCAACAGCTCGGTCGTGCCGACGCCGACGAGCGCGGACCCGGCAACATCCGACAGCCAGTGCGCGTCATGGCCGATGCGTCCGAAGCCCATCGCCATCGCAGCCGAATAAGCCGGCACGGCCGCGTACCAGGCGTTGCCGAAATATTCGCTCAGTCCGGCGGCGAGCGCGAAAATCGGAGTCGCCTCTCCCGATACGAATGACTGGCCACCATCGAAGAACTGGGTATGGCTGTGACCATCCTGATGCGGCCGCAAGCGGCCGAAGCCGTACTTGAACGCGAGGGTGACCAGCGTGCCGACCCCGGCGCCTTCCGCCGCGGTTATCGCATACTCGCGGGCGCGTTCGTCATGCGCATAGAGGCCGTATCCATACAATAGACCGGCCGCGCCGCCGGCAGCCACGTCCGCCGAGTCCTCGAGCGCGCTCGCCCCGCTGGAGGGCATATCGCGCAGGTGCGAGCGCACAGTCTGATCCAGCGCGAAGGCGCCGCCCATCAGCGCGCCCGCGCCGAGCAGCGTGTAGTAGAAGGCGGGTTTGCGCAGCAGGCCGTCGGCAGCCCAGAGTTCCTGAATGTGAAGCGGGCTCGTGACAACGTCCTCGGAGTCCGCTTCCGCGTTGTTGGCGACATAGCGGAAGTCGGATGCGAGCTCGTTGCCGAAGGTACCTGATTGCGAATGAGCGGCTCGCGGCGGCATCAGGAAGCACAACAGTGCCGCAAGCAGCAGGATCCTGGTCATCGAGCTTCTCCAAGCTCGGGCGCCAGCGGTGCGCGACGGAAACATTCCATCGAAGCGACGGCCCGAGGGTAAACGATAGTACGAAAAACGAGCAGAGATTGCTAAGGCTTGCGGCTCTACAACAGAGCGGCCCCGATCGCGGCGCAGCGAGCGGCGCCGAGCAGCGCGGCCTGTTCGTTCATAATCACCCGGACCGGAATCGCCTGGAGCAGTTCGCTCATGCGGCCCTTGGTAGTGAAAGCCTCCATGAAGGCCGGCTCCTTGAGCTTGGCCGCTATCTTGGGCGCGATTCCGCCCGCCAGGTACACGCCGCCGGCCGCCATGATCTTGAGGGCGAGGTTTCCGGCCTCGGCGCCGTAGAGTGAAACGAACAGCTCCAGCGCTTGTACGCATAGCGCGGATTTTCCCTCAAGCGCGGCCAGCGATATGTGCGCGGAGGGGTCGCCGCTCTTGAGCGCGCTGGTGAGCCACCCCGGTTCCTCTCCGCGGCCGGTATCTCGCAGAAATCGATAGACATTGAACAGGCCGGGACCGGAGAGCACGCGCTCCCAGCTCACGTGGCCGAACTGCCGCCGCAGGTGGAAGAGCATTTCACTTTGCAGGTCGTCGGTCGGACTGAAATCGGCGTGTCCGCCTTCGCAGGCGAACGGATGGTGCCGCGCGCCGTCCCAGTACAGTCCCGATTCTCCAGCCCGGTGCCGGCCGCGATCACCGCGGCATTGCCGCGAGCCTCGGGTGCTCCCGCGTTGAGGACCTCGAAGTCCCCGGGCGCGAGCGCCGCGATACCGTAGGCAGTCGCCTCGAGGTCGTTGATGAGGGTCGCATCTGCGATGCCCAGTTGCTTAGCCAGTGACGAAGATTCGATTACCCACTTGAGGTTGGCCATCGCTACGCGCCCGCTGCTCACCGGGCCCGCGATCCCGAAGCAGGCATACTGCGGCCTCATGCCGGTATCGGTCATGAACGTCCGCGCGACCGAGTCGAGGCTGGGATGCTCGCGGCTTGGGTAAATTCGCTCGGCGAGCGCCTTCAGCCTGCCGCTTTCGACGGTAAACAAGGCCAGCCTCGCGTGCGTGCCGCCGACATCTCCCGCCAGAATCATGTGAGTTGAGCCTGGTCGTTAATCGTTGAAACTGCCGCCCGGAATGGTGAACGGCGAGGCATTGGGATAAGGAGACGTCACGGTGTCGGGCGCGAGGTTTTCCGGGTCGGCGAGCGAGTTGCCGTCGGCGATGAATGGCTGGCCGAATGTGCCGAACTCCTGCGGCGCTCCGGTCGAAAAGTCGGCGGCGCCGACGCCGGCGTGATGAAACAGCGGGATCGCGAAGTCGAATCGTATCGGGAATTGAAACCTGCCACGCGTTGAGGCGAGGCGCAGGCCTACTCCAATCGAGGCCAGCATATTGGTCGAGGAAAGGTCGCGGCCGCGGCCCCATACCTGCCCCGCATCCGCGAACCCGACGACCCCGAGCGAGATCAGGTGCAGGAGGTCTTCGACCATCATCACCCGATCCTCGACATGGAACAGCATCCGCCGCGTTCCGGCCAGGTAATTGATCGGATAGCCGCGCAGCCCGCCGTCATCGCTGCCCATCACAAATTCATGGTCGTTGAAAAGACCGCTCGACAGGTCGGTGCGTGCGTCAAGCACGAGCGTCTGCCGGCGATCGAACAGGTCGGGGAGCCGCTGATATCCGAGACCCTCCAGAGTGACGAAGCCGTCGTGAACCTGTCCGCCGCCCTCACGCCCCGAAGCCTGCGCGAAGAACCATCCATAGGTCTGATCGTGGAAGTCGAAGCCCACGCGCGACGATGTGCCCATCACGAACTCGCTGCGGCTGGCTCCCAGAGCGGACGGCGAGTATCCAAGCCGCGTCTGAAGGGCCCACCCGGTATCGCGGTCCTCGGGATGGCCCAGCGAATCGAGGTAGTACGCCTTGATGAAATCGGGATGCCATTCGGTGAAGCTCAGTTCCAGCGCCGAAGTACGGCGGCTTTCCAGGCCGAAGGCGGGCCTCGCGCCGGAACCCGGAGGCCCCGCGAAACTGTCATCCCAGAGCTGGTAGCGCAGCCCGATTCGGCGCACGAGGTCCTGCTCCACGGTCAGGGCGTGACCGGCCTCGAACGTCGCCGCGGTCTGCCAGCGCCGGAACCCGTTGCCGTCCTGCGAGAACAGGCGTTCCTGATCGCTGATATGCGAGAATGAAGCGCCCACCGAATCGGGGACTTCTAGCGACCAGAATGGATACTCGAGCAGCGCGCTCCGGACGCGGCCATCGCTGTCCTCGGTGCCCTGAGCCAGCAGATGCCAGTGCGTGCCCCATACGTCGGGGTCCTGATAGCCGACGAAGTCCACATTGCGGTAGCGCTCGCTGTCGTGGTCCAACTCCGCTTCCTTGCCGAATCCGAACAGGTTGCTCTCGCTGATTCCGGCTTGACCGACTACATGGCCGCCGCCGATATCGGAAACCGCAAGCTGAGGCTCCAGGGTCCAGGCGTCCTGAGTCAGTACCGTGACCTCAGCGTGGCCCGCCGCAACCGGTTCGTAATACACCGAGGCGTTGCGCAGAAAGCCCACCGAGCGCAGGTTGCGCTCGGTCTCCATCAGCCGCGCAAGATCGACCGGCTCGCCGGGCTTGAACAGGAGCTGAGACTCGATTACCGACGGCCGAGTCTTGAAGTGGATGCGATTGGCCCAGCCCGCGATGTTGAGATCGTCGGGACCGGTCAGGATGGCGAGCCTGACGCCCCAAGGATGCTCGACGAGGAATCGCGTGTCACCCATGATCCCGGCCCGCTTTTCCTCGGCGTCGAAAACGTTCTCGCGGACGATCCTGATGCGATCGATGACCGGCGCTGGAGATTCAACGGAAGCCGGCAGCGTCTGCGCCCGCGCCGGGCCCGATGACCACAGAAGCGACAGCGCGAGCAGCGGCAGGACCTCGAGCAAGGGCGCGAGAGCATCTGGCCTCTCAGCAAGACGAGCATCCCGCATCGCGGCCATGCAACGATGCTAGCACCTGCGATCGTTGACGGCACGCGAGAAATTCCAGCGCGGGCCGATACGGCGTGTATGCCGGATCAAACGGCGCCGACCGCTCTACCCCAATAGCGATTTCGCCACGCTCTCGCGATGGATCGGGGCGTTGCCGAGGTTCGCCTCGCCGGCCAGGGCGCGGCGATGGTACAGATGCATGTCGTGCTCCCAGGTGAAACCGATTCCGCCATGCACCTGGATCGCTTCGCTGGTCACGTTCTTGGCCATGTCGGAGGTGTAAGCTTTCGCCATCGGCACCGCAGTCGCCGCCTCGGCGACGCGCTCGTCAACCGTCCAGCAGGCGTAGTAGGTGAGCGATCGCGCATTCTCGACCGCGACCATCATGTCCACGCACTTGTGCTTGACGGCCTGGAACGATCCGATCGGCTTGCCGAACTGCACGCGCGTCTTGGCGTACTCGACCGACATGTCGAGCGCCTTCTGCGCAGTTCCGACCATCTCGGCCGATAGCGCCGCAGTCGCGATATCGAGCGTGCGGCGCAGGATCGGCCATCCCTGGTTCTCCTTGCCGAGCAGGTTGTTCGATCCGACCGTCACGTTATCGAATTTGACGTGGCAGAGCCGCCGCGTCATGTCGACGGTCTTGAGCTGAGTGATAGTCACGCCTTTCGCGTTGGTGGGCACGAGCAGGATCGTGATTCCCTGTTCGGGATTCGAGCCCGCCGCAGTCCGCACCGCGACCGCCATCCCGTTGGCGACGTGCGCGTCGGGCACGAACAGCTTCTCGCCCGTGATCGCGTAGTCCGACCCGCGCTTCTCCGCCTTGAGCTCGATACCGCCGGCGTCGAAACGCCCGGACGCCTCGGCGAGCGCGAGCGTGCCGATAAACTCGCCCTTGGCCATCCGCGGCAGGATGTCCTTTTTCTGTGCCTCGCTTGCGCCCTCGATCGTGAGCGGCACCGCCAGCAGGGCCTGCGTGAAGAATGGTCCCGGCAGCAGGACCTTGCCTGCTTCCTCGACGACCACCGTCATGTCGAGAAAAGTCCCGCCCTGTCCGCCGTATTGCTCGGGGATCAGCATCGCAGGCCATCCGAGGCCGACGAGTTTCTTCCAGAAGGCGTCATCGTGGGCGGTCTCATGCGCCATCATCTTGCGCACGAACGTGCTCGGGCAGTTGTCGGCCAGAAAGCGCTTGGCCGCGTCCCGCAACATCTCCTGCTCTTCAGAGAATCCGAAGTCCAACTTTAACTTCCTCCATGATGGTGCTAATGGTGTCCCGCGCCGGGGGCGCTAAGATCCGATCTTCAGCTATCACTAACGGTTTCGACCGTGCAAGCGCGCCGGCCGCTGGTTTATACTCGGCTCGATATGGCTTCAAATCCGATCGACGAAAAGCCGGCGACCGACAGCGGACACAAGGCGGTAGTGCGCGAGGAGTTCACGCGGCAGGCCGAAGCCTATGCCGCAGCCGCGCCGATTCGCGATCCGGAGCGGCTCAAGCGGCTGGTCGAGGCTGTCGGACCGTCCCCGGATGCGCGCGTGCTGGAAGTCGCAACCGGCCCGGGGCACGTCGCGATGGCGTTTGCGGCGGTATGTGCTGAGGTCGTCGGGCTCGACCTGACGGCGGCGCCGATCGCGATCGCGAACCGGACCGCGCGCGAGCGCGGGCTCAGGAACGTGCGCTTCGAGGTCGGCGATTGCGAGCATCTCGCGTTCCCGGACGGCGCATTCGACGTCGTGGTATGCCGCTTCGCCGTTCATCATTTGGAGAATCCCGCGGCGGTGATTGCCGAGATGTCGCGCGTATGCCGCGCCGGCGGATCGGTCGCGATCGAGGATCTGATCGCCAGCGAGCATCCCGAGCGCGCCAACTATCACAACCGCTTCGAGCGGCTTCGGGATTCGTCGCATACGCGCGCGATGCCGCTCAGCGAGCTGGTGAGGACGCTGGCCGATGCCGGCCTGGAGATCGTGCGTTTCTACTCGGATCGGATGGTCACCCCGGTCGAGGTGTGGCTGGAGAACGCGCAGACGCCGCCGCATCGGGCCGACGAGACGCGCGCGATGCTCGAGCAGGATTTGCTCCGCGACTTGAGCGGCACGCGTCCATTTCGAGACGGCGGCGTTCTCTATTTCACCCAGCGAACCGCCGCCCTGATCGGACGCAAGCTCGGACCCGGAAAATAGCCCCGACTGCCGGCGGTGATGGAGATTGATCGAAGCATCTACGAATTCCCGGCGATTTTCCGGCGCGTCCACAAAGAGCGCGTCGGCGAAATCGAGGCCGAGGTCTGGTTCCTGAAAAAGGTCTGGCGGCGGCATCTCGATCGCCCGGTCAGGCGCGTGCTCGATATCGCGTGCGGCAATTCCCCGCACGGCCAGATCCTCGCGAGCGCGGGCGTCCACACGGTCGGAATAAATCGGTCGCCGACCATGATCGCGGCGGGACGCGCCGAGTCGAGGGGCCTCGATCGCATCCGGTTTTACCGCCGGCGAATCGACAAGTTCAGGATTCCCGAGCGGCCCTTCGATGCCGCGATCTTCATGTCCGAGACTTTCCCGGTGATGACGACCAACGCCGAAATATTGTCACATCTGGAATCCGCCGGTCGCCTGCTCAGGCGCGGCGCGCTCTATTGTATCGACATCGATCGGCAGGACGGCGTGAGGGTCACGCGATCGCGCCAAGCTCTGGCGCCGTCGCACGATCCGCGTGAACGACGCAATCGTGGAGGTGCGCGCATTCAGCCGCCCGACGCCCTGGTATTCGGAGATTCATTCGATCTTCGAACTCGAGTGCAAGCTCCAATTCCCGGACCGGTTCGTCGTCACGCGCGATCTGATTCCGGTCCGCCACACGCTGCCGTGCACGCTGGAGATGGCCGCCAAGGCGTCGCGGATGTTCGAGATGGTGGCGTGCTACGCGGACCTGTCATTCCTGCGCCCGATGGAGGAATGCGATCGCCGATGGCTCGGCGTCCTGCGGCGAGTGTGAGAGGGGCGCGTCCACGGTCAGGATTGGGGCTTCCACCTAAAACGGGTAAAAATATTGATGACTCACCAAGCTGGTAGTCTGGCCCTGAGGTGACAGGCTGGGGTAGATTCTGCTATCTGCTTCGCAAACGGAGGCGCGGGGGTTTTGGCCTTGGTGGTATTGGAACTGTGCGCGGGCGGCGGCGGACAGGCAATAGGACTTGAGGCCGCGGGTTTTGAGTGCGCGGCTGCGGTAGAGATTGACGGGCCTTCCTGCGAGACCCTGCGGCTCAACCGACCCCAGTGGCGCGTTATCCAGTCCGACATCCGCGAAGTCAGCGGCAGCGACTTTCGGGGAATTGATCTTGTCGCGGGCGGCGTGCCGTGCCCGCCATTCTCGATCGCGGGAAAGCAGCTTGGGCACCACGACGAGCGCGATTTGTTTCCCGAAGCGCTGCGAATCATCGAACAGTCCAAGCCTTCGGCGGTTCTGTTGGAGAACGTACCGGGCTTCGCGTCGCCTAGGTTCAAGAGCTACCGCCAGCGGCTCGCCTCGGCCCTTTCGGGCCTCGGATACGAGGCGCATTGTAAGATTCTGAACGCTTGCGATTACGCAGTCCCGCAATTGAGGCCACGCTTCATTATCGTTGCCTTGCGGAAGCGGGCCGCGTCAAAATTCGTGTGGCCGGAATGCCTGGACCAGCGGCCTCCGACAGTCGGCGAGGCCATCGGAGACCTAATGGCCTCACGGGCACTGGCCGGGCGCGACAGCCTGGGCGAGCAGGGCAAACTGCATAAGCCCGACAATCGTTGGTGGATCAAAGAAACACGGAGGCCCCGACCTTGGTCCTACGCGGGCGCGCCGCCAGTGGGCAGCCCTCGGCGTTGATGGTCTCGGCATAGCGAACGAGCCGCCGGATTTCCGCTTTCCGGTAGCTGCCAAGCCTCGGCTTACGGTTCGCATGGTCGCGCGGCTTCGAGGCTTCCCTGATAACTGGAACTTCGCCTGAAGAAGACTGCCGCCTACCGCCAGGTTGGGAATGCCTTTCCGTCTCCGGTCGCTGCGCAAGTAGCGTCCGCCATCGCCGAGGCGCTTGCCGCATTCCGTGCGCCATCCGCGCCCGCGCGGCGGTCGCAAGCGAACTTGTTTGCCAATGCCTAGTCGCCTAGAGGGGATGAGCGCGCGGGGAATCGATCCCGCCTCTTCCTGCTCAAAAACCTGAACCGCGTGATTGAAGGTTCCGAGTTGAGGGAAGCGGCTGGCGGAATCACCGAATGGGCGCGCCGTGTGCGCGAACTGCGGGATGAACAGGGATATGAGATCCTTACGCACAAGGACCGCAGTAATCTCAAGCCCGGCCAGTACATGCTTCTGACCGCGAAACGCGGTCCGATCTTGGACCGGGCAATCTCGAAGGAGTTGAGGGCGCGCGTGCTGGAGCGTAACGGATTCACCTGCCAAGCGTGCGGCGCGGCTGCTGGCGATCCCGATCCGTTCCATCCGGCCCGCACGATCCGGCTTACCATCGGCCACATCATTGACTTCTCGAAGGGTGGCAAGTCGGAACTTGGAAACCTTCGCGCGGAATGTACCAATTGCAACGAAGGCTTGCAGAACACCTCACTTCCGAAGCCCTCACGAATCGAACTGTTCAAGCAGATTCGGCGAGCGACTCTAGACGACCAGCGAGCCGCACTCGAATGGCTTGACCGGAAATTCAAAGGCCGTGAAACCTCCATTCTCGAGTCGCCAGAAGCCTCCATCTTCAGGCCGCGGCAGGCGTAGCATCTGAAGATACGTGGGCGACGTTTTCAGTCCGCAGAAACGCTCTGAAGTGATGGCGCTGATCCGCGCCAAGAATACACAACCAGAGATTGCAGTCCGTCGCGCGCTACATCGGCTTGGCTATCGTTTCCGGCTGCACGACGCGAGGCTGCCGGGGCGCCCGGACATCGTGCTCAAGAAGCACAGGCTCATTGTCGAGGTGAAAGGCTGCTTCTGGCATGGCCACCGCTGCTTGAAAGGCCGCATGCCCGCCAGCAACCGGGCCTACTGGTCGCAGAAGATCGGCGGCAACAGGATTCGCGACCGGCGGAATGCCCGTCGGCTTCGTGCTTTGGGATGGAGGGTCAAAGCTATCTGGGAATGCGACGTGCGGCGGCAGGATCGCCGAGAGCTTGCGGCCAGCCTGTGCAGGCTGTTCGGTAGCGACCGACGCAGGGCATCGGACGCTTGGTGAGTCACATATATTTTCGCCCAAAACTGCTACTACGTCAGCGCGCACGAATAGCGCGATCACTTACACTCCGCGCAACCTCGCTGATAGCGCTGGCGCTTCCTTTCGCGCCGACCGCTCGGGGAGGTTCTGCCCCTTTGCAGAGCACACGGGTCGTCGAGTTTCATCCCGCGATCCCGTCGGCTGCGGGCCGCGCCGGAAATTGCTGGACCGATTCGATCGCCGTGAGCCGCCGCGGCGCCTGGCGATGCATGGCCGGCAACGAAATCTTTGATCCATGTTTCGAGAATTCCGGATTGACCAACGCCGTAATTTGCGGTGCCAATCCCGCCGCTGGCAAAGCCGGATTCGTTCTCAAACTGACCGAGCCGCTGCCGGCGCCGTCGTCGGGGGCGCCGTCATTCCTGCGGCCGTGGATGGTCAAGCTCGCCGACGGCACGACGTGCGAAATCCTGACCGGAACGATATCGTCGGTGAACGGCCTGGATGTTCCCTACGACTGCTCGGATTCGAAGCCGTGCGCCGACGACGGATGTCCGTACATGACGGGGCTGACTCCGGACTTCAAGCCTGCGACGGTATGGACGGCCGAAAAAGTCGCGTTCCGATCTTCAGGTAAGGGCACCGAATTGATCAAGCGCGAGCGGCTTCCGGTCGAGGCCGTATGGAAATAGCAATGATAGGGCCGGCCGCATCGGCGAAGCGCGCCGACTAGCCCCTCTTTCTGCGCAGTCGCGGCATCAGTTAATCTTTGCTTAGGGAACTCGACGCGGCGGCGCGTTTTGACGACTCGCTGCCGCATTTGTCATCGACGTGGCCGATACCGACTACAAAGCGACCCTGAATCTTCCGAAGACCGACTTCCCGATGAAGGCGAATCTGCCCAAGCGGGAGCCGGAAATCCTGAAGCGCTGGGACGAGCTTGGCCTCTACGAGCGCCTGATGGAGAGCCGCGCCGGCGCGATGCCCTGGGTCCTCCACGACGGTCCGCCATACGCAAACGGCAGCGTTCACATGGGCACGGCGCTCAACAAGATCGTCAAGGACTTCATCGTGCGGACGCGCTCGATGATGGGCTTTCGGACGCCGTTCGTGCCCGGATGGGATTGCCACGGGATGCCGATCGAGCATCGCGTCGCCAAGGGCCTCGGCGAGCGCGCGCGCACGATGCCGAAGATCGAGTTGCGCAGGCTTTGCCGCGCCGACGCTCAGCATTGGATCGACGCGCAGCGCGCGGACTTTCGGCGCCTCGGCGTAATCGGCGACTGGCAGCATCCGTACCTCACGATGAGTCCCGATTACGACGCGGCCGAGGTCGGCGTGCTGAGAAAGCTGGTCGAGGCCGGATATGTGTACCGCGGGCTCCGGCCTGTGCATTGGTGCTTCGATTGCCGCACCGCGCTCGCGGAGGCGGAAGTCGAGTACCGGGAGCATCGCTCGCCCTCGATCTACGTGGCATTCGCGCTCAACGGCAACGTGCGCGACCCCGCCGCGCTTGCCTCCGACAATAGCGAGGGAAAGAAGCTCGCCGCGGCGCACTCGCAGGGCAGGCTGTTCGCCGTCATCTGGACCACGACGCCGTGGACCTTGCCCGCCAATCTGGGGATCAGCTTCAACGAGAGCTTCGATTACGTCGCGCTCGGTTCGGGGGGCGCATACTACATCGTCGCGGCGCGGCTTGCCGACGCGGTCGAGAAAGCCTGCGGACTCAAGGTTGACGATCGGATCGCGCTCTCTCGCGCCGCGCTCAAGGCGCTCGAGGGCGCCGACATTTTTCGCCATCCGTTCCTCGCGCGCGACGTCAAGTTGATGTTCGCCGAGCATGTCACCGCCGACAGCGGCACCGGACTCGTTCACACGGCACCGGGCCACGGCTACGAGGATTTTGTCACCGGCGAGCGCTACGGCCTGAAGCCGCTCACGCCGGTTGACGACGGCGGCGTGTTCACCGCCGAGGCCGGCGAGTTCGCCGGCCGCAACGTGTTCGCCGCCAATGACGCGGTGGTCGCGGAGCTTCGCAAGCGCGGCGCGTTGATCCACGCGGAGACGCTGGCGCATAGCTATCCGCATTGTTGGCGATGCAAGCGGCCGCTCATCTTCCGCGCCACCGAGCAATGGTTCATGCGCGTGGATCACATGCAATTGCGCCGCCGCGTGCTGACCGAAATGGAGAGCATCGGATGGTGGCCCGGATGGTCGCGCGAACGGATCCGCAACACTATCGAAACCCGGCCCGACTGGTGTCTCTCGCGCCAGCGCGCGTGGGGCGTGCCGATTCCGGCGCTCAAGTGCAGGGCGTGCGGCGATGTCGCCCTGAACGCCGTCGTCATGCGGCGGGTTGAGGAAATCTTCGCTAAGGACGGCTCCGACGCGTGGTACGTGCGGCCGCTCGGCGATTTCATCGGCGCCGGCCACCGATGCGAAAAGTGCGGCGGCGCCGAGTTCGAGCGGCAGGAAGACGTGCTCGACGTCTGGTTCGATTCGGGATGCTCGCAGGCGGCGGTGCTCGCCGCGCGATCGGAACTGACCTGGCCCGCCGACGCATACGTCGAGGCGGTCGAGCAGGCGCGCGGGTGGTTCCAGTCCTCGCTGTTCTGCGCGGCGGCCGAGCGCGGCGCGGCGCCGTTTCGCAACGTCGTGAGCCACGGCCTCACCCTCGATGAGCAGGGGCGCAAGATGTCGAAGTCGCTCGGCAACTCGCCCGACGCTTCCGAGGTGACGAACCGAATCGGCGCCGACGTCGTGCGGCTGGTCTATGCCTCGGTGGATTACTCGGCCGACATGAACATCGGCCAGACCCTGATCAACGCCGTCGCCGAGTCCTATCGCAAGCTGCGCAACACCTGCCGCTTCATCCTCGGCAACCTGTCCGATTTCGATCCGGCGCGCGACGCGGTCCCGCTCTCCGCGATGGCCGAGTTCGACCGCTTCATCCTGGCGCGCGTCGAGCGGCTCAAGCGCGCCGTGCGGAAGGCCTGCGAGCAGTATGATTTTCAGTCTGCGTACCATCAATTGCTGAATTTCGCCGTGGTCGATCTGAGCTCGCTCTACATCGACGTGGCCAGGGACCGGCTCTACTGCTCGCTCGCGTCGTCGCGCGAACGGCGCTCGGCGCAGACCGCGCTGTTCCACGTGCTCGATGCGTTCGTGCGGATGCTCGCGCCGCTGATTCCATACACTGCCGAGGAAGTTTACTCGTACTTCCCGGGGCATCGCGGCGCGAGCGTGCACCTGTTGGAGTTCGCGCCGGATCAGCCCGAGTGGGCCGATGCCGCGCTCGAGGCGCGATGGGATCGGCTGCTGGAAGTGCGCGGCGAGGCGATGAAACTGCTCGAATCGATGCGGCAAGCGGGAACGATCGGCGCGCCGCTCGAAGCCTCGGTCAAGATCGGAATCACGAAGGCGGCTGACGGAGACGCGCGCGAGTGGACGAACCTGCTCGCAGACCATCGCGATCATCTGAAGGAGTTGTTCATCGTGTCGGGCGTGATGGTGCTGAGCGAAGCGGAGGCGGCCAGTCTCGCGCGCGAAGCGAACGGGCGCGAGGCGTTTTCGCGGGACGGAACTTTCGGCCGGCTATCGCATGGGACGCCGCTGGTGATGGCGGGCGAACGGGCGCCCGGCCTCAAGTGCGAGCGATGCTGGTGCTACTACGACGACGGCGGCGATCCGAGGTTGTGCGTGCGGTGCCGAGCGGTGGTGCGGGATTTGAGCCGATGAGCGCGCCGCTCGCCGGCCGAGGCGCAATCGGCGCCCGGCGAACACAGATCCGCTTTCAGCCTGCGGATGCTCGCCGTGATGCTTGCTTCGGTAACAATCCCGCTCGTCGTCCTCGACCAAATCACCAAGTTCTACGTGAAGCTCGCACATGCGCCTTTACGAGGACATCACGCTGATACCCAACTGGCTCGACTTGACCTACGCGCTTAATCCGGGCGCCGCGTTCAGCATGTTCACCAACGTGCCCGAGGAATTTCGCCGCGCGTTTCTCTTCGCGATGTCAGGGGTTGCGATCGTCGTGATCCTGATTTTGCTCGCCAGGAACGATCGCCCGAAGATCATGTCACTGGCGCTGGCCCTGATACTGGCCGGCGCATCCGGAAACCTGATCGACCGCGCCGTGCGCGGCGGCCGGGTCGTCGATTTCGTGCGCGCTCATTACTACTCGTACAGTTGGCCGATCTTCAACGTCGCCGACAGCACAATCTCGATCGGCGTCGTCCTGATTCTGCTCGGTTCGGTAATCTCGCCCCGCGAGCCGCGCTAAGGAGGCTCTGCGTTGGAGAGTCACTTGCGCTCAGGCCGCCGATGATGTCCGCTTGACCAGCCGGAGATACGGCGGCCTTAGTCGCGAAAACGTCGGGCGGTCGGCGGAGGGCCTGCGGCGCGCGGGCTCCGGCGTTGCCGGTGTGGTCGCGAGACGGTCCTTGATTACGCTCCAGGCTTCGAGGCTCATGCCCAGCCCGCAATGGCTGGACGTTACCTCGACCGCCTCGACGCCGGGCCCGGCTTCGAGGCAGCTTCGCCAGTCCACTATGCCGTCGCTCCGGGTGAAGATGATTGTCTCGGGCACTTGCGGCGGCGTCGCGGGCAGATCGATACCGCACACCGGGCATGGCTCGCCGAGTGACGCCAGGCAATTTCTATGAACCGCCTCCATCACGGCGATCATCGCCCGGATCGGCGGGCTCGCGCTTTCCAGCGGATGCTTCAGCGGCGCGCCGAGGAGGATCGCGCGCTCGACCAGATCGGGGAGCCTGCGAGCCAGTTCCCGCGCATAGACCCCGCCCAGGCTGTGGCCGATTATGGTTACCTTCGCCCCGGTTGAAGCATGTGCCTCGCGCAACTTGCCTTCCAGTCGCTCCATCGTCCTGGCCGGGCAATCCGCGTTGCACCAGATACCCGGGAAGAACACCCGATAACCGGCGATTTTCAGACGTCCCGCCAAGGGATAAAGCGACGCATCACCCGCCATCAAGCCGGGGATGAGCAGGACGCCTTTCGAAGAAGCGTCCCGATCTGAAGGAGCAACGTCGAAGAGAGCGTTGGCCGCAAAGGCGGCCGCTTCTCCGAATACCCGCAACTCTTTCAGCAAATCGCGAAACCCCGGTGCCATCTTAATGATTCCATTAGGTTAGACGCTTCACACTTCCGTTCTTATCAACAGAGCCAGCATAAGCCATGCCCGTCCAAGACGAAGCCTGGATTGATGGCGATCATACCAAGAAGGCTGCAAAAACGAGGATCGGCAGCTCTTCCGTCCCGGCATAAGACCTGATCGTGCAAAGTTGTGAAAGCAGGGGTGCAACTCAGCCGAGTGCGTCTCCCGACTTTAGCCGCCGGAGTTGGAAGAGCGATTAGCGAATTGCGAAGAAAGCTTCGATGCCCGGGAGCATGCCGCCGGCTACATGTAGAAGGGCTTACCGAGCTCGTCCCATCTGCCGTACATCAGCCAGACTTTCGCATTGTAGGCGTGCGGATGTTCGATCGGCTTACTGCCCACCGCCTTCATGCCGATGCTCTTGTAGAACGGGTAGAGAGGCTCCAGCGGATTGGTGATGATGAGCTTGGGCCGTCGCGAATACAGGAACAGCCTGGCGGTGTCGCTCAGCTTCCGAACGAGCCCGCGCCTCTGCAAGGCCGGATCGACCACCATCCCGCCGAATTCGAAGACCTCGTCCGCACGAAGTCCCTTGAACAGCGCCGGCGGATAAAGATGCCCCAGCGTGAGCGGAGCATCGGCGAGGCATCGCGCCCAGAAGGCCGCGATTAACCGGGGGCGGCGGCGTTCCTCTCCCGGCCTGACCAGATAAAAGCCGAAGTGCAGCGCGGAAGGCCATAGCAGCACGTGGACCTGCTTCTCCCGCACGTTGAGCTGGCTCCACGTGCGGCGATGGAGCGCGGCGAGGTCTCGCAGCCCTTGCGTGGTCCCGATTGGACGAACCTCGATCCGCCCCTCGTCCACGGGAGCGATCGGTGCCCATGCGCTCGCTACGCTGGCGGCGTCCCTTGGAGCCTCCGACGACACCGCGATCACCTCCGGGCTTCCGGCCCAGTCGGCATCGTAGTAAACCGCAAGCCCCCCGGCAAAGGGACAAGCGTCTGGCGGGGTTTGAGCACCTCTCCCGCTCTATCGCCTCGCCCCCCGGCGCATGGATAGAGCGGCTGTGGGCACAGGCTCTAATGAGCCCGGCCCGGCCCTCAGCCGGGTGAGGGTGCGCTGCCGCGGCTCCCTGACGTTCACAACAGGGGGTGTCATAAACTCCGCCGCGTCATTATATTGAACCAACGCGATCGCTTATCTCGCCGGCCCGCTAACGCCGGCTGCTGGAGGACCAACTCGTGCGCGAGGTTGTAATCGTTGACGGCGTCAGAACTCCAATCGGACGCGGCGGCAAGGACAAGGGCTACTACAAGGAGATCCGCGGCGACGACCTCGCCACGATGTGCGTCCGGCGGCTGCTCGAGAAGAATCCCAAAGTGAACCCCGCCGAGATCGAAGACTCGGTGTGGGGATGCGCGAATCAATCGGGCGAGCAGGGCCTCAATATCGGCAGGATGATCGCCCTGCTCTCGGGTCTGCCGGTCGAGGTCGCCGGCGTCACCCTCGACCGCCAGTGCGGATCGAGCCTGCAGGCCGTGAATTTCGCGGCGATGGAAATAATGACGGGCGGCGGCGAGGTGATGCTGGCCGGCGGCGTAGAGCATATGACGCACGTCCCGATGGGCTCGGGAATCGAGCCCAATCCCAAATTGATCGAGATGTTCCCGCGCGACATGTTCTTCATGGGCATGACCGCCGAGCGGCTCGCGGCGATGTACAAAATCACCCGCGAGCAGGCCGACGCGTTCTCGCTCCGATCCAACCAGAGGGCGATCGCCGCTCGCGATCGCTTCAAGGAAGAGATCGTGCCCGTAAAGTTTCCCGACGGCGCCGCGGTCGATGTGGACCAGGGTCCGCGCGCGGAAACCACGATGGAAAAACTGGCCGGGCTGAAGCCGTCGTTCAAGCCCGACGGCCAGGTCACCGCCGGCAACTCCTCGCAGATAAGCGACGGCGCCGCAGCGGTCCTGCTGATGAGCGCTGATCGCGCCAAGGCGCTCGGCGTCCGCCCGGTCGCGAAAATCCGCGCGATGGCAGTCGCGGGCGTACGGCCCGAGATCATGGGATGGGGCCCCGTGCCGTCAACCCAGAAGGCGCTCAAGCGCGCCGGATTGAAGATCGGCGACATCGGCCTGTTCGAGATCAACGAGGCATTCGCCGCGCAGGTATTGGCCTGCAACACCGAGCTCAAGATCAACGAGGAGAAAATCAACGTCAACGGCGGCGCGGTCGCGCTGGGCCATCCGCTGGGATGCTCGGGCGCGCGGCTGGTCGTGACGCTCACTCACGAGATGCGACGGCGCGGCGCCGCGCTGGGCGTCGCGACGATGTGCATCGGGATCGGCCAGGGAATCGCAACCGTGGTCGAGCAGGTCTAATGAGGTTCGTTCCCGCGATAGCGCTCGCAATTCTGGTGGCAGTCTGCGCGCTCCCCTCGGCGCCGAATCTAGCGCGCGCGGGAGCGGAGAATTCGAAGGCCGATGCGCAGCCGGGTCAGGCGATGGACTTCACGCTCAAGGACCTGACCGGCAAGGCGATGACGCTCAGCGACTTGCGGGGTCATCCGGTGATCGTCGAGTTCTGGGCGACCTGGTGCCCGCCGTGCCGAAAGCAGATCCCTGAGCTGGAATCGATCTACCAGCGCTACCGGTCGCGCGGCCTGATGGTGATCGGGGTCGCCTGCGATACGATTCGGGGCGACGGCATCAAGGCGGTAGTTCCATTCGTAAAGCGGATGGGGATCGGATTCCCAATATTGCTGGCCGACGACGCACTCGCCGACCGGCTCGATCTCGACTACATCCCCACCACCCTCTTCCTGGATCGCGAGGGAAAACTCGTCTCGCGGATGCTGGGCAGGGGACGCCGGGGCGAACTCGCCGCGAGCGTCCGGACGCTGGTCGGGGATTAAGAGATGCCGGGAAATCGCTCTCCCCGTGGATTCGCGCTTCCACTGGCCGCTAAGATACGCACTTGATGGATCCTGACGAGCTTCGCGGTATGATCGAGCGCGGATTGCCCGGCGCGATCGTCGAAGTTCGTGACGCGACCGGCGGCGGAGATCATTTCGAGGCCACCGTGGTGAGCGACCGGTTCGAGGGGATGGGTCTAATCGAGCGGCATCAGGCGGTCTATGGCGCCCTGGGCGACGCGATGCGCGCGCGAGTGCACGCGCTGACGCTCAAGACGCTCACGCCCGCGCAATACAAGGGTCGGAGGTAGGTTAAGATGGCGGACGTTATCGAACGCATCCAGTCGGCGATCAAGCAGGACAAAGTCGTCCTCTTCATGAAGGGCAACCGCAATTTCCCGCAATGCGGTTTTTCGGCCGCGACGGTGGAAATCTTCGAATCGCTCGGCGTGCCGTTCGGCACGGTGGACGTGCTGGCAGATCAGGAACTGCGCGAGGCGATCAAGCGCTACAGCAACTGGCCGACGATCCCGCAGGTGTACGTCAACGGCAAGTTCATCGGCGGATGCGATATCGTGCGCGAGTTGTACGAGAGCGGCGAGCTGAAGGACATCGTGAAGAGCGCGCTCGCCGAGAGCGCCTCGCAGTAGGACAGCCAGGGCGGGGACTCAGGCTCGGCGTCGTCGCGGCGAGCATCAGAGTCTTCAGCGCTCGAAACCGGCCGTTCGGGTTCTACTCCGCCGGGCCTTTATCGGCGAGACGGGCCTTCCTATCCGCCTCACTTTAATCTCCCCCTCGCGCCGGCGCACCTGAGCCAGGTCATAATCGAGCTGTATCCCAAGCCAGATTCGGGCGCTGCTGCCGAACGCCTTGGCGAGGCGCAGAGCCATCTCAGGCGAAACACCGTTCCTGCCGTTCAGGAGATTGTTGAGCGCTTGACGAGTGACGCCGAGCACCTTCGCAGCGCCAGTCACCGTCAGGCCCAGCGGCTCAAGGCAATCGTGCCTCACGGTCAGGCCCGGATGCGGCGGGTTCTTCATCGGCACGCGTTCACCACCGTAAAGCGATAACTGTCACTTGTCAAGGTCGGCCTTCTCGTTCAGAGCTAATCGGGGCGGACGCGTTCGCTGCGCTTGAACGACGGGCGTTCCGCCATCGACGACATCCAGCGGACCGTTCGCGGATATTTCGCGGGATCGATCGGCAGTCCCACCATCGGATACATCGCGACCCGTGGATACACGGAGATATCGGCGATCGAGAACCGGTCGCCGAGCAGGTATGCGCCGCCGAGCTGGTGCTCGATATGGCCGATCCGATGGTAGAGCTGGCTCGCGAGCAGCGCCGCTTCGTCCTCGCTGACGGCCGTGCCGTCGTACACGCGGCTTACCCAATCAATATGCGCGGGATCGTCGGTCGATCGGCGCACGTCGCGCATCACTTCATCCTTCGGCCGCTGGCGATCGATCGGCCCGATCACCCGCAGGTACATCAGCGGACGGTATTCCTTGGCCATCGCGAGCTCGAAGGCCTGCCACATCTTCGCGCACGCGCACGACCACGGGTCGGTGGGATAGAGGCGCGGTTCGGGAAAGAACGCGTCGAGATACTCGGTGATTACGTTCGATTCGTAGATCACGCGGTCGCCGTGGACCAGGGTCGGCACCAGGCCGTTCGGATTGAGCTTGAGATACTCGGGCCGCTTCTGCTCCATCCGGGTCAGATCGACCAGCCGGGTCTGCCACACAAGCCCCTTTTCGAGCATCACAATCCGTACCCGCCGCGCACACGGCGAGCCATGGAAATCGTAGAGCGTGATCGGCTCGCTCATTGCTGTGACCAAAACGCCGGGAACGAATTGCCTGCTACTTCAGCGTCTTCGCGAACAGATCTCTGAGCTTCTCGAACGCGCGTTCGGCTTGTTTCTGGTTGTAGACTTGACTGTCTGACCCGGTCCAACCGTGATAGGCGCCTTCGTAGGTTTCGCTCTCGTATTTTCCGCCCCATGCCTTTAGCGCCAGCTCGAATTTCCTGATCGCCTCCTCGGGCATGCCGCGGTCCTGTATCGCATGACCGAAATAGAGCTGCGCCTTGATGCGCGGCAGCAGGAGATGCGGGCTTGTGGGGCCGTCGTTGAACAGCCCGCCGCCGTGGAAGGAGGCGGCCGCGACGATTCTCGCGGGGCGCACCACGGCGGTGCGCATCGCCATGCTGCCGGTGAAGCAGTAACCGACGACGCCCATCGCACCGGCGCTCACGGAAGCATCGGCACCGAGAAAATCGACGTAAGATGCCGCGTCACGCTCCATCGCTTCCGCGTTCAGCGGGCCGGCCAACTCGGCGAACCGCTTCATGGTTCGCTCTTCACCGGGGCTCGGCTTGAAGTCGAACATCGGCGGCTTGCCGGTCCGATAAAATATATTGGGCAGCAATACGGCGTAACCTTCGCCGGCAAGCCGCTTCGCCATCTCGCGATGCGACGGGCGAATCCCCCCGATGTCGGTCAGATGGATCACGCCCGGCGATCGCCTGCCGCCTTCAGCCGAATAAAGAAAACCGTCACATGTCCCGTCAGCAGTGCGAATCTCGATCTCTCGCTCGATCATGGTCATCTCCAGTAATCCTTTTTCCGGAAGCTCAGCGGCCTCTTATGTAACACACAATGCCGTTTTGCGCACGCACAGTTCGAGTTGCGAACCGATGCTATTCTGGTGGCGTGCGGCTGCATCTCGTTGACGGGACTTACGAGCTCTATCGGGCTCGACTACGCGCCGCGGCCGGGCCATCAGGCGCCCTCGGGACGGGACGCCAAGGCCACGGTCGGTATCGTGGAGTCGATGCTGGCGCTGCTGCACGACGCGTCGGAAGCGGTCACGCATCTGGCGGTCGCGTTCGACAATCCGATCCGGTCATTTCGCAACGATCTGTTCGAGGACTACAAAAGCGACGAGGGCGTGCCGCCCGAGTTGCGCGCGCAATTCGATGCGGCCGAGGAGGCGGTCCGGTCAATCGGCGTGATGGTCTGGTCGATGCGCGAGTATGAGGCCGACGACGGCCTCGCCAGCGGGGCGCGCCGGTTCCGCGACCGGGTCGAGCAGGTGCGGATTCTCACGCCGGACAAGGATCTCGGCCAGTGTCTGCAGGGTGATCGGGTGGTACAGGTGGATCGGCGCCAGAGGAAGGTCACGAATGAGACCGCCTTTCGCGCCGAGCGCGGCTTCGGGCCGCAGAGCATGCCGGACTTCCTGGCGCTCACGGGCGACAGCGCCGACGGCATTCCCGGGCTGCCGGGCTTCGGCCGCAAGAGCGCGTCGATGCTGATCGGCGCGTACGATCGGCTCGAGGCGATTCCGGTGGATCCCTCGCAGTGGAAGGTCAAGCCGCGCGGAGCGATCCAACTCGCGGCCACCCTCGTCGAGCGGCGCGCCGAGGCTCTCTTCTACCGGAAGCTGGCGACGCTGGTCGATAACGTTGCGTTGGAGGGCTCGCTCGGCGATCTGAGGTTCCGTGGCGTGCCCCGCGCGCGTTTCGAGCGCTGGTGCGACGAGCTCGGCGTCCAGCGGCTAAAGACCGTGCCCCGACGATGGCAGTAGAGCGAGCGGGCTGTTGAGGCTCTCCTCAGCCGCCTGCTAATAGTCTGATTCCGCGATCTTGTGCCGAGGTGGCGAAACGGCAGACGCAGAGGACTCAAAATCGTAAAATAAATTCAGCCATCTGCAAATTCTCTCGGTAAACAAAGGACTTTTCGGCCAATAGTCTAGCCCGCTCCGCTTGCACAAAGCTTGCACAATTTGCTATGTTTGGATGGGTTTGGAGAGAATATTCCTGTGGAACACCACACCATCCTCGGCGGCACGGTTCACGTTTACAAACGCCCGAACAGCCCCCGCTGGCAATGCGCCACTTACCTCGGCGAGAAGAACCGCCGCACAACCACCAAGGAAGAGAGCCTCTCCAAAGCCAAAGAGATCGCCGAGGACTGGTATCTGCAGCTTCGCGGCAAGCTGCGCAACGGCGAAATCAAAACAGAAAAAATCTTTTCTGAAGCCTCGGAACAGTTCCTGCGAGAGTACGACCTCATCACGCAGGGCCAGCGCAGCAAGGTCTACGTCAAGTGCCAGCACTGGCGCTCACGCGTGCACCTGGTGCCGTTCTTCGGCCCCTTGGGCCTTTCGGAAATCACCGCCGGCAAGGTGCAGGAGTACCGGATTCATCGCCTTGAACAAGCGATGGCGAAGCGCGGCAAGGCGCCGGCCCGCAACACCATCCATCAGGAGATTGTCACCCTCCGGCAGACGTTGAAGGCCGCCATCCGCAACGGATGGCTCGACCGGCTGCCCGACCTTTCCGAACCGTACAGGTCGTCGCCAAAAATATCGCACCGCGCCTGGTTCTCTCCCGAGGAATACAAAAAGCTCTACGAAGCAACCCGCAAGCGCGCGCACGAGCCGAAGGCGGCGCGCTACAAATGGCAATCGGAACAGCTTCACGACTATGTTCTGTTCGCGGCCAACACCGGCCTTCGGCCCGATGAAGCGTGGCGCCTGCAATTCCGCGACGTCACGATCGTTGACGACGAGGCCAGCGGTCACACCATCCTTGAGATCGAAGTGCGCGGCAAGCGCGGTGTCGGCTACTGCAAGAGCATGCCCGGCGCTGTGCGCCCCTTCGAGAGATTGAGGGACCGGCTTCGTCCGGCCCGCGCGGACCACGGCGACAGACGAGGGCAACGGAGCCGAACTCCACTGCGAACGGCTCCGGCGAATTACGGCTGCCGGAACCGACAGACCTCATTTTTCCGAAATGGCAGCGCGAGCTGTTCAAGACCATCCTCGACGAGGAAAATCTCAGGTTCGACCGCGAGGGCCGGCCCCGAACGGCCTACAGCCTCCGCCACACATATATTTGTCTGCGCCTGATGGAGGGCGCCGACATCTACCAGATCGCCAAGAACTGCCGGACCAGCGTCGAGATGATCGAAAAATTCTACGCCTCCCATATCAAGACGCAGCTCGACGCCGCCGCCATCAACATCATCAAGCCCAAGCCAAAAAGGCGAAAAACCCGCACCGAAAAGTCACCGCCAGACTGACATTACATTCCGCTGCCCCATGTGATAGAAAACTCTCCGTAACCAGCCACGCGGGCGTGGCGGAACCGGCAGACGCAGTGGACTCAGACCAAACTTGAGTGCTCGCCGGGAAACTGGCGATGCAGAACTGCTCAAACTCGGGGAAACCTGTCAAATGGCAATCCCGAGCCAAGCCCGGAGCAGACGCTCCGGGAAGGTGTAGAGACTAGACGGGCAGCACCTAACCCGCGAACCACGTTCGCGGTACGGTGAAGGGATAGTCCAGACCCCGAACCTCAACGGGGCGCCCTTGGCGCTTCCAGCGAGGGCGGCGAAAGCCGTAGAGGTAAGAAAATCCACCGTGGGCAACCACTTGGGGGTTCGACTCCCCCCGCCCGCACCATCTTCTATGGTCCGTACCGGACATCCCGCTCTCTTGCACCGGGAGACGCCGGGAAACCATGTTCCCGCCCCGGCGCCGAGGATGGAACCATCCGCGCTCTCGGACAATTGACCGGCGGCACATGCCCGCCAACCCCAATCTTCCTTCAGCGCCGCAGGCCGCTCCCATTTTTTTGACCGCGGAATCTACGCTGTGCTGCCCCGCCGTGGCCCACCGCCCAAACTCAATCCTGTCTAAACTGTGTCGAGCAGGCTTCCGGGAAGCGGGAAGCAGGTGATGCCGACCTCTGCAAATTCGGCAATTCTGGACGGCGGAATATAGGGACAGGCCACGCCAAGCCGCAGGCGCGCGGCCTCGATATGGAACGTCTCGCCATACAGCCATTCGTACCGCCTCAACTGCCCCACCGCCTTGTCCAGCTCCTCGGGCTTCACTTTAACCTCGACTATGAGGAACCGGCCCGCGCCGTCGAGGAAGAGCAGGTCGATCCAACCTTCCTCACCCGACATGGAGGACACCAGAATTTCCTTGCCGCGAAGCGTCAATCCCGCCTCCAGCAAATTGGGGTCTGCCGCAAGATAATCGGCGAGCCGGTCATGCCGCTTCCCGCGCTTGCGTCTCTCGACGCCGCCCAGCGCCCACGGCTCCCGCTTCAGCAGAGACTCGAGAAGTCCTCGGGCTCCACGTACCTGCTTTCGAGCTCGCAAGGAAACACATTCCGCAACTCGCCATCGACGCTCACCAGCAGCGCCTGCGACGGAAACCAGGCGAAGTGGTTTTTGTTGCTGCCGAACCCGCGGCCCAGCCCAACTTTCTTCACCATCGCGAATTCCCGAAGACGCTTTAACACGGCGCTCTCGTCCGCCTGTGTCGGGAAAGCCTCGGCGTGTTCGATCACTCTGAAGTCGCAGAGCAGTCCGCCGGCCTTGGCCTCCGCCAGACCGCCGACGACCCGCGCGTGAGCGCGCTCCCCACGCTCGTCGCTCAGACGTTCCCGGCGAAAGTAATAATCGATGTTGGGCCGCGCTGACCGCGCCATCGCCGCCATCCTCCCCATCTCAATTCCCGATTTCCCTATCATCCTTGCCCCGAGCGCAAACCTCAACGCCCGCTGCGACGCACCGTCAGCAGGCTGCAATTACAACGAATGACGGCAACCATTTTCCAACCCAAATCCTGATCCCCAAATCCCGACCCCTGCTCATAGGCGTTCGCTCCGCTAGCACGCCGCGCCAGCCCTTACGGGCCGCTTTCGCTCTGGCACGTCCTGCCGCCCGCTTCGCTCACCAGCAATCCGGAGTCTCCGAATTTTTCGTCGCCCTCATCCCTAGGTGAGAGGGACGACGGAAAAATTCCCCTTTTTGGGGACAGGAGAAACAAAATGGACGTGTACCAAATCGTAACCGATAAAATCGTTGGCATGCTGGAGGCTGGCGTTGTGCCGTGGCGCAGGCCGTGGACCTCTGGCGGACTGCCGCGCAATCTCGTTACAAAAAAGCCCTATCGTGGCATCAACCATTTTCTATTGTCCGCGAGCAAGTATGTTTCGCCATTCTGGTTGACGCTGAAGCAGGCTAACGAGCTTGGCGGAAGCGTCCGCAAAGGCGAGCAAAGCACCGTCATCGTTTTCTGGAAGATTGACCAAAAGACGACCGGGCAAGAAGAAAGCGGGATAGACGACGCCGGCACCGAGGAAACGCAGCGCCGTTTTCTGCTACGGTATTATCGCGTGTTCAACATCGAACAATGCGAACTGCCGCAAGCGGCCCTCGACAAATTGCCCAAAATCGAAACGCACGAGCATGACCCCATCGACGCGGCGGAATCGATTATCGCCAACATGCCGCAGCGCCCGGAAATCGAGCATACGGGCTCGAAGGCTTTCTACAGCTCACAGACCGACCGCGTGACCATGCCGCCGCGCGAACTGTTCACGACTGCTGAAGAATTTTACGGAACGCTTTTTCATGAGATTTGTCATAGCACCGGCCATCCGAAGCGCCTTGCGCGCGAAACCATCACCGAAGCCGCACCCTTTGGGTCGGCAAGCTACTCCAGAGAGGAGCTTTGCGCGGAAATGGGCGCCGCCTATCTTTGCGCCGAGGCTGGAATTTCAACTTCCCTGATTGAGAACCAGGCCGCCTATATCTCCGGCTGGCTCAGCAAGGTTCGCGGCGACCGCAAGCTTCTGGTTTACGCCGCAGCCCAGGCACAAAAGGCCGCAGACTTCATTCTTGACCGGCGCTTCGCGCAAGCCGCCGCCTGAACATTCCCCTCTCCGCCGCACAGGAATATACGGCGTGCCTTGATCGGCACGCCGTCTCCGCGCCGCAGGGCGCCCCGTTATTTTTCTGACCGCGTATCCATGCGACCGAAGACGCGCGGCGCTCGTCAAGTGGCATGCGCAGATGCGCAAGATTGTGAACGCGCCGCGAAGTGATCGACCTGCGGCCTGCCGCGGCGTAACGCTGCACTTCGAGCGGAGAGAGAGCGGGCCGGTCGTTGGAAACGAGGACCGCCGCGTTTGCATTCGTTTTCCCTCTCGACCTATGCTGTGTCGCCGAGCGATGCCGCGCATAAGGGCGAGGGGAATCGACCGACTAGGGTTTTGTATCGCTCCACAGCACTGGCCCGGAGTTGCTGAGGCGCAGGAGATCTCTGTTATGGGATTCTTCGGCAGAAAACTGTTCAGCAGAAGACCACCGGATTTTGAAGCCTTGGCCAAGAAAAAGGACCTGTCGCCCAGCGATGTTAAAGGACTGTGCGATGCGCTGACTTCCTACGACGCCCCGGCTGTTCGGGCGCGGGCGGCTCGCTTCTTTGGGAGGGTGGTCGGAATGTGGGGTGGGAAAGATACAGTGACATTATTTTCCCATCGCTCGTTCAAGCAACTAGGGATGAATATGCCGAGGTGCGAAAAGAGGTCGCCGGTGCGTTAGGGACTAGGCGTCTTTGCGAGCTTGCCGACACGCGCGTAGTTGATCCATTAGTTTCTCTCCTCAAGGACCCAAAGGTGGAGGTGCGGATGAAAGCGGCTTGGGCGTTCGCTAATTACGTGAGGGATCGTCGCGCCGTGGAAACCTTGATCGCTCTGCTGAACGATGACGACGTTCGGGGAGTAGCGTTGATCGCCTTGGGCTCAATCGGTGATGCGCGAGCGGTGGACCCGATAATTCGACTACTCTCTGACGAACAACAGCCCGCCCTCACCGAAGGTATCAGAGCGAGGGCCGTAGAGGCATTGACCAAGATTGGAGACCCAAGGGGCAAAGCGGCGGCAGACGTGGCTGTCAAAGCCGCGCGGGCTACGGCCGAGGACACCGAACGTAAGATTGCGGCAGCAGCAGCCGATATGTCGGAGTCCGCGATGGTCTCCACGCTCTCGAAACTGTGCATGGCCTATATGCAATCGGATCGGCGGACCGTACAGGCACTGGAACCGGTAGCAACCAGCATCGGCCACTTACTGAATCTGCGCGGGGGGCTACAGGAAATGAGGCGCGTGTGGCATTTGCTTGGCAATATGCCTGGAGCAAGAACTCTTGATATGCATTGGGACGGCATCGGTGATTGGCGTGGGTAGTGACGAAGAGTACGCATAGAAGTGGAAGACGCGCAAAAAGGTGCTGCATAAGTGGTATAAGGAGGGATCAGATGAGCTTCTTAAGCAATCTCTTCAGCAAACCGAGCAAAGAGCTGGCCATCTTGAAGTCGGAGGCGCACGAAAACCTGAAGTTGCTGCGATATCTAGCCAACTGCGGTCCGTTTAACAGAGAGAAGCTGGCAACCTACTTATCGATGTCCGACCTAGCGCCTGAAAAGAAAGCTCAAATTCGCAACTCGGCCCAGAGGATTATCGGCGGCCTCGATGACATGTGGTTTAGCCTCGTTAGGGTTCATGGTGACGCACTGATCTCGATTACTCGAATGATAAAGGCACTTCCCATTGAGCGGGCAAGTGTTAAACTCCTGAAGCAAATCGTTGATGAGTCCGGCGAACTACAGCGCCAGATCGCACAGCGCAAGCCTTGAGAACCGTAGTCCGACCGCCTAAGCGTCCTTATCTTAATCTTACCGGCGGATAATCTCAAGTCGGTCTCCGCCCTCTTGGCGCGGGTAGTGACGAAGAGTACGCGATATCGGACGCCTTGGGCACAGGAGGTAGAAGTGAGTTGGTTCAAAAACCTATTCGGTACCGGGCGCCGACAGGATGCCGGACGCCGTGTGGTCCGTTCTGAGACTCACAACCAGCAGTCGCCGCAGCCTTCTGCGAGCCTTGGCAAACCCGCTGAGCGAGGACTTCCGACGCCCGGCGGGCCGCCGCCTTCTTCTGTTCAACAGGTCTGGGGCGTTGAAGCGCTAGGGTTATGGTTCAACGAGGCCGTGGCCAAGAGGCAACAAAACCCCCGTTTGTTTTTCTGGCAGACGGTGCTCGCGTGCGTGCCTCCAAAACTCAGTCCTGATATCGAATATCTCGAAACATCTCTCGCTGATGAGTTCGGCATCATTATTATGGCTGCGAACACGGCGGTGAAATTGGACTCGGTCAGGCAGTCCTTGGAAAATAACCCTCTCTATGTAAGGCACGCGAAGCGGCCGCTGTTCATGACGCGCGATGACATTGAGCGCGCCTTGAAAGGAGCGACTTGCGTAGCCGCGGTATGCGAATCGACTTTTAGGCCCTCGTTTACTTTTGGTTCGGCATCCGCATCGGCCGCCCTCGCGTTTAGGATTCTATACGAAGGGCAAACCCGTTAGGTCGGTCGGTCTGCCCGCCCTCCGACGGTAGCATGGGAGTATCAAACGCGCTGCGCCGCCACAGGTTCAAGGTGCGCGAAGCACGACGAGATTTTCAACCGGACGCTTTCTTACCAAAGACCTAGGGAGGTTGCGGGGCATGGACAACGCGGTTGGTTTAGCATACGTGACGGCGGTCTTGGGGTTCGCGTTCTTAGGCCTCCTTACCGGAATAGCAGTCGCCTCCCTTACTGGAACGCAACTGAGAACAAAAGCGGGAATGACCACCGTAGTACTTGGAACTATCCTCGGACCGGTCCTCGGCATTGCGGTGTTGGTGCAATCGCCCCCATGGACTCTGGATTTCATACTCTCCGCGTCAGTCTTCGGGTTCGCGTCTTTAGGCTTCCTCATCGGAATAGCAGTCGGCACGCTCCTCGCCAGCCTCACCGGAACGCAACTGAGATCAAGAGCCGGAACAGCGATCGTAATACTCGGAACTACCCTCGGAGCGGTCCTCGGCATTGCGGTATGGCAATTTGTTATACTTTCCCCTCCGAGAATGTAGAACCCGCCGCCTGCGCTTCATCGAGGACGAGCCTCTGAATGAAGAAAACTCTGATTCGGGCCGACCCACACAAGCTACCTCAAATTACGGGCGCGCCCCTATGTAAAAGGTTTCATCATATGCGGTCCCGTAGCCGTAGTTCTGGACGCCATAGAAGGGAATCACCATCGGGTTTGACACCCTGGCACCCTCCTGATACCGCCCGGCAGCGAGTGGCACGTTTTGACTCATGCTCGGACCAAGCTGTATCACTCTGCTAATAGGTCCCATAAGATACACCCACAGCCCATAGGCCGTACTGTTTCTGATGGTTGTCATCGGCGGCCCGTTACCAGTCCGTGCCACAGGCTGCGCAGGCGGAATATTCCCGTGGTAGCCCTGTCTAATTGTCGCGATGGCCGCACTTGCTTCGCGCGCTTGCGCGGACTCGCTGTCAACTGCCGAGGGCGGGGAGGCGAAAGCCGCATTCCCACTCACACAGCATTGGAGCTGTGGATTAGCGGGAGGTGAAGCCTCCGCCTGCGCGATGCAACGATTGACGTCCCATTTTGTGACCTGGAGATTCATAGCGACCTCCACCGGCGTCAGACCGCTGCTCACCTTCGACATTACAACACCGCAATTAACCTCCTTCGGCTCCGTCGTCGGCACCGGTGGCAGCGACGAAGTGGCGCACGCCACGAGGAGAGCCCCGCAGGCGATGCACGACAGGGAGAGCCGCACAGGTTTGCGGCTAGGCAATGTCTTGTTCCCCACGAACGGTGAAGGCGACTACACTTGATTCTAAAGGGCGCGGCGAGCCCGTCGCGAGGACCGCCGCGCCATGCCGTATGTGGCACGCTCGGCGCGTTCATGATGCCCATTTGCTCCCTGTGCTCTCCCCGAACAGCGCGCCCTTTGACACTGCGTCGCAAAGGCCAACGTGCTTTATCGACGCGCGGAGGGGCGAGGTAAAGACACTCTTATCTTTTGACCGCCGCCTACTGTGATTTTCGTCGGCTCAGAGCCAGGTATTGCCTCTATGCCCAACATTGTATCCGCAGCAACGGTAACCGCGAAGGAGCCAGGTGCCACACAGAAGGTGCTCTCCTCGCTACTCCCTTTCCACCCAGCAGCGAGGTCGCGCTTCTTCTCTTCCTCGGTTATACTTGCCCATCCTTCTGCCAGGACGTGCTTCTCGTCCGAATCAAGCAGAAACACTTTGGGATTGCCAGGATCACCCTGCCATCCATCCGCTTTGACTACAATGTAGCCGACTGCCACATCTACGACGGTTACCTTTCCTGCCTCGACATTCATCGGAAACGGCTTCTCGCCGGGTAAGTTGGCAGGAAAGCGTCCACCGGTATCTAATCCGAACGGTACTGCAAGGTAATCGCCCGGCGGCACGTCCCGAATATAGGGCTCATCTCCGGGACCATATTCTGTTGTAGCGACAATGTATTTTCCTGTGGAATCCAAGACCTGTACGTGGGGCGCGCCTCTCGCTACGACGCCCGTCCTGCCGCCCAGGACTACCTTCGTAAGCGAAGTTTGTGTAGGGTCATAAGGTCCAAATGCAGGTCCTTGCGTTTGGGAAACAGGTGCTGCACCGCAAGCTGTCAGCGTGCTGTTCGCTTGCGGGGTCAGACGCGAATTGCCGAATGCCGGAATGTAGGTTCCGTCCGGGTATTTGTCGCAAGTCATCGTCGCGTCTTCGCAAGCTCTGTACGTCAGAACGTCCTTCAAAGCTAGCGCAGATTGTGGGCAATCCGACGGGCTGATTCCGGTGGCGGCGCATCGATCCCGGTCTACTTGATTTTGCGCAGCGCCTTCCTGCCAGAGCCGTGGCAAGTTCAAAACAATCTGGTTGCATTGTTTCAAAGCGGCGATGAAGTCGGGGTTGATATTGGGTATTTGCTGAAGTCTGTCCACGGCTTCGTTCGGGTCCACAATGCTTATTCCAGACGCTACCTGCGAGGCCACAGCGGGGCCAGCAGCAGCGGCATCTGCGAGAGCCTTCGCAACAACGTCCTTCTCAGACAAGCCATTTGCTGCGAGCCACTTCAGAAATGCCTGCTGTTCGGCTTCCGGGTCTCCGTAAAGGGCTTTAAGGATGCTCTCCCATTTGGCCAAGCTCTCCGGGTCCTTTCCCTGCAACACGAGTAACTGCTGCCAAAGAGAAAATTGAGTATTGAGCAGTTGAGTCTGTTGCGCAAACAGAGCATGTGCCTCCCACATGTCCGCTCCCAGGTCGATTAACGTTTTGCCCTTAGCCAGGACCGGGTTGACTTGTCCCCATACCGTTGCAACGAGTTCGGCGGAGTGTCCAATTGCCTGAAGGTAGTCCCGGTTCTGGAACGCAGTTGCTGCGTTGAATCCGTTCGATCCGCTTTCAAAGACGTCCACCGCACTAGTCAGTGGGTTACCTGGAATCGCGGTACCTGCATCGATTTGCGCTTGACGTAGTACTTTCAAAAGCTCAGCGTCATTCTGGCTCAACAACTCGTTGGTCTGGTCAAGGGAATGCTGTGTCTGAGCGATGCCCTTGGCGAGCGAACCGGCGCTGACTGGGTTGTCGTCCGAATAAGCACCGGTCGCAACGGCTACGATTCCCGCCAAAAAGATACCGAGAGCCACAGATAGCTTGCTCATCTATTGTAGGTCTCCGATCAGCCGAATTCCTGCAAAGCGGACTCACTTCTTTCCGAACAAGCGCGAAAGCATTCCCTTCTTTGCTTGAGGTTCGGCTGCTATTTTGCGAACCGTGTCCAAGTCCATGCCTTCCAGTACCTTTGTAATCATTGCTTTGGCCTCAGGATGCCCCAACTGTGTAGCGCGGTCAAAGTCACTCAGGGCTTCGCGGTCTCTCACTAAGGCCAAGTAAGATATTACCCTTGATGTACCAAGCGTCCGCATAATGTGGAACCAGCGTCGTAGAGCGCGTCACGCTTTCGAGCGCGTCTTGAAACCGTCCGTTGGCTCCGAGTAGAATAGCCCTCCGTAGCCACGCTGCTGCCTTCGGGTGAGCCTGAAGATAGTGACCCAACCATACGAGTTGCTCGTCTGTGCAATGGAGTTCGTAGATTGCGTTCTTTTGCATGTCCCAGCCGAGTGTGTTGTGCGGAACAAGCTCTACGTAGTGGCGCAAGCGAGCAAGGGCTGGGGTGAATTGCTTCTCCAATAGATAGATCGCCGAGATGCGTAGGAGCAGTGGCGCCTCGTCCGGCTTTATTTTGAGCGCTTGTTCCCAGCAAGCGAGTTGCTCTCGTTGCTGCTTGGCCTTGCCGTGAGCGTCACCCTTGTCAAGCAACTTCTGAAACTCTTGGTCTGAGGTCATTTTCCCACACTCAGGTATTCGCGTTGGCAAACGCGGTAGCGTAACGTTCGTTGTCGAAACCGATCCAGCCAAAGCTCAGACGAGCTGCTCGGTCAACATTTGAGCACTTCAATTTCATGAGCAGCCTCGCCCGCCCTCTTCTTCGCGGTCTGTCCCAGAAGGACCAGAGTAAGAAGGGGCCGACTAGCCCGACAAGCAAGGTAGCGGCAGCAATGCTCGCAAAAGGTTTCTCCACTCGATAAAGGATCAGCAAATAGCCACCTGCAAGCAGGCATGCGACGAACCAGAGTTGGTACAAGCAGCCAATTCGGGATTGGAAGACTTGTGACACGTGCGCAGCGCAATCGGGGCAGTACGGCACACGAATTGAGTCGGTTCGATTTGACAGCGCTGCTAAGAGGAGGAGCGGGCTGTCCTTTAGCGCGGCCAAGCTAAACATGTTGTCGGAAGTGGTGACCCGAATCCAGGTACTTCTGGTCCACGACTGGCTCCAGGCAACAGACGCATACAGCGGGAAACACGACCGTCTTGCCCCGGATACGCACCCTTGTCGCCACCTAGAGTCGCCCCCAGGCGCACAAGCGCAGACAATCAACGGGCATATGAAGCGTCTTCACGATTGTCCCCGCATCATCTGTCCCCCGTCTTTTTGCGGAGGCCCGCGAATCCGAAAGTCTCGCAAGAAACCATCGGGACTGTCAAGCAATCCAAGCGCTCGGTTCGCGCCAAACGGGGTCGGCCTCTCCTGATGCGCGTGCCCGGGCCGTTCTCGAAATCCACGCCGGACCATTCCAGGCGGGTTAGCTCCCGACGCAACCTCAGAAGAGCGCCGCTTGAGCAGGCGGTTTCCAAGGAAATCGTCCGGTACCTCCGCCCGTTTCCCCTCAGCTGCTATCGCCGCCCATTGTTTTTCGCGCGACTGGCCGGCGGGCGTCTTAAGCCTCCGGTCCCGCACAGGCCGCGCCAGCGAAGAAGCTGTCACGACAGACGCCTGTTGCAATCTGGTCCCTCCGGCACGCCCACCGGCCCCCCGCGCAGTCCTCCTTTTCCCTCCGGGTTGAGTTTGCTCTCCGGTTTTTGGCGAGAGAGCCAACATCAACTTCGAAAAAGGAAGGACAACATGAAAAACCAAATCATCAACGGCGATTGCACCGAGGTCCTCAAGACCATCGCAGACGAGAGCGTAGATTTCGTCCTCACCGACCCTCCCTATTTCGTCCGCTACAAGGATTGCACCGGTCGAACAATCGCAAACGACAGCCGGCCGGAAAGCGTCCTCGGCGCCTTCGACGACCTCTACCGCGTCCTGAAGCCCCACACCTTCTGCATTTCGTTCTACGGCTGGAACCGCGTTGACGCTTTTTTCCACGCCTGGAAAAGCGCAGGGTTCACGCCCGTCGGACACATCGTCTGGCGAAAGAATTACGCGTCCAGCACGAACTTCCTGAACGCCCGTCACGAGCAGGCTTACGTCCTCGCCAAGGGCCGCCCCGCAAAGCCCGCCCGCCCACTCGACGACGTTCCGGCCTGGGAGTACACCGGCAACCCGAGCCGCATCCCACTGAAAAAGCGGTCAGCATTCTCGAACCACTCATCCAGACCTTCTCACGCCCCGGCGACTTGGTGCGCGATCCATTTTTTGGCTCCGGCAGCACCCTCGTCGCAGCCGCTCTCTCGGGCCGTTCTTATCTTGGCATCGAGATCGAGTCCCGCTATTGCCAGCTCGCAGAGAAGCGTCTCGCCGGCGCGGCCCGGTTATACAGCGGGAACTCGCGGCGTGAAGACGCTGCGCGCCTCGCCTTCCGGACCGCCCCGCATGGTACCTTCCCTTTTCGCGACGTATCGCTTCACGCCGACCTCGCGCTCCGCTTTGCGCGCCTGAGCCAAATCGAAAGCAAGCTGCATTCGCATCAGGTGTTCCAGCGTCTCTTCGGCCCAAACGCCTTCCTCGACCCTCAAGCCCATCTCACTCGTAAGAGACGTTTTCTCGTTCAGCAGGCTCGAAAGCGCCTGCCTGCCGACACCGAGGGCCTTCGCGGCCTCGGTGACCGTCAGTCCGAGCGGCTCAATCACCTCACGGCGGATTAAACCGCCGACATGCGGGGGATTCTTCATCGCCATAATTTTTCAATGCCTCCTTCAATGATAGTCAACAAAATCAAGGTCGAATGCGTCACCCTCCTCAAACCGGAAGACCACACGCCAGTTTCCACTCACCGTCACACTCCAAAACCCCTTCAGTTCCCCCTTCAGCGGATGCAGCCGCCAGCCGGGGTATAATCCAACTTCCTGCGGGTGTGCCGCCTCGTCGATTGCCAGCAGAACGTCGGAAATTTTCTCCACCAAGGCTGCCGGAAGGTCCCGGCCATCCCCGTCCTGCAGAAAGCTGCCTCAGGCCTCTGTGCCGAATCGACCCAGAGCCCATCTATCACCATTATCGCCTGTCGCGCGACAGGCGTCAAGTTGTATTGTTCTTAACACGCAGGCCCCGCATAATCGTATTTACGCTTTTGCGCTTATAAAGAAAGCACGCCGGAGGCTTAATTGTCGTCGGCATCCCAGGAGGCCGAGGACACGGGCTTTCTTCGCCCAAGGAACCGGCTTGCCAGCACGCTGCGCACGCTCTCATCGCTCCACTCCAGCCGCTCCGGCCGGCCGCGCATTATGGTTTTCCGCTTGCGCCTGGTCTCACTCCCCTTTTTCAGCACCTTCACTTGGCGCGCCGTCTTCTCGGTAATGACCTTGCAGCCACGCACCAGCAGGTAAACCCACCCCTCCTCCTCCCGCAGCACTTCGGCAGTGACCCAGCGATTGCCGAGGTTCACCGCCCGGGCCGACCTTGGCCCCCTCCTCTCCCACGCCGATTCCTTCCAGCGGACCACGTCCGCCTCGATAAATCCGTCCCCGCAAGGAATCCATATTGCCATCAGCCCTCCCTTTTTTCTCAGGAAAGCGCATTTCTGTGTTTACAGCAAGACTTAAATCATGGCATACAGAAAACATGATCTATGCTTTCCTCAACCAGAAGGGCGGCGTCGGCAAGACCACCCTCTCCATTCATTTGGCCGACGCGCTTGCCCGGCGCGGCTCGCGCGTCCTGCTCATCGACGCGGACCCGCAGCAAAGCGCCATGAAATGGTCGTCGGTAAGGGCCGGGGACAGCGCTTTCAGCGTCATCGGCATGGCGAAGCCCACCCTTCACCGGGATATCGCCTCGCTGTGCGCAGACTATGGAAACATCGTCATCGACGGTCCCCCGCGCGTGACGGATCTCGCCCGCTCCATCATCCTTGCGGCGGATGTGGTTGTTATCCCCGTGCAGCCCTCCCCGTTTGACGTATGGGCGGCGGCCGAGACCGTGGACCTCGTGAGCGAAGCCAAAATCTACAAGGAAACCCTGCAAAGCGTGATTGCGCTTAATCGTAAAATCGTAAATACGGCCATTGGCCGGGATGTCCGGGATGCGCTTGGCACCTTGGGCCTGCCGATCATGCGCTCGGACGTATCGCAGCGCGTGGCTTTCGCCGAGGCCGTCGCCACGGGACAGACAGTAGCCGACATCGCGCCGGACAGCCCCGGCGCTCGGGAAATCGACGCTCTCGCGTCAGAATTGGTGAGGAGCTATGAGCAAAAAGGTAAGCATGACAGCGCGTCCCAATATCGTGCCGCCAGCGGCGGATAAATGGGTCGGCGAGCGCACGGCCAAGACCGCGCCAGCCGGACCCATCAAACGGCTGACCATCGATCTTGAACTGGACAAACATACGCGCTTCAAAGTGCTGTGCGCCGAAAAGGGGCTGAAGATGGCCGACGAAATCAGAACCCTGATTGAAAGCCGCATCGCGGAGCTCGAAGGGCAGGGGAGACGCCACTAAATCCCTGCGCCCGAATTTAAGGGGGACCAATGACCGCGACTGACGACAGCCCGCCACACTCCGGCGACCTTTTGCCGCCCATCAAGAGCCTCACCCCCATCCAAAGACGCCTTCTCTCCATGCCAACGCCGGAGGAGGACGAGGACATCTCGATCCTCTACCAGCACTCCGTTCTCTGCCAAACTTCCATGCCTTACCGGAATCCCGGCGACGTTAGATTATGGGAACGCCTGAATGGCATCGTCCATCTCGAAATCCAGGCGGGAAGGGCGCTCAACCCGGAAACCAGCAAGTTCGTCGATGTGGGGTTGCCATTCGGCCCCAAGCCGCGCCTTGTGCTCTATCATCTGAACGCCGAGGCAATCCGCACCCGTTCCCCCGTCATCGAACTCGAAGACAGCCTCACGGCCTTTGTCCGGCGCACGCTTGGCCTTGACGCCGGCGGGCGCAACATCCGCACCGTCAAGGACCAACTCTCCCGGCTTGCCGCCGCCAACTTCCGCTTCGGCGCCGTCCACGAAGGGCGCGCCGTCACCGTCAAGAGCACCATAATCGAGGGCTCCGAAATCTGGACGCCGCGCCACCCGCACCAACTGGTTCTATGGCCGAGCACGGTCCAATTCTCCGACAAATACTTTCAAAGCCTTGTCAACCATGCCGTGCCGCTCAACGAAATGGCCGTCGCACGGCTGGCGCACTCGGCTATGGCGCTCGACATCTACGCATGGCTTGCGCAACGCCTGCACCGCGTCAAACCGCGGAAACCGGCGATTGTTCCGTGGGTATCGCTGCACGCACAGTTTGGCCAGGGCTACGGCCGCATGTGCGACTTCAAGCGCGAGTTCCGCCAGCAACTCCGGGCCGTCAAGGCCGTGTATCCCGAAGCCCGCTTATCCGAAGACGGGAAGGGGCTGCACCTTTCCAACAGCCGACCGCCGATCGCGCAACGGCTCTTACCCCTCAAGTGAAATTTAGCAGAGTCTTTCTGTGGAAAACCCTGTGAACAGGGCTACTTATCCACGGTCACTTGGTCGTATCTTTCACGGTCACTTGGTCGCGACGGCCACGGTCAATTGGTCGGACAAACCTATATGTACCTATAGTCTTCCTATAGTAGGACGCCCGGTCCTTGGGGACGGCGTGCCGCCGCCCCCAAGGCGCCGCGGCCCCAACCACAATTTTGTAAATTTAATCGGGAAAAGAAGGAACGGGTTGAAACCTTCCGGCTCCCCCTTAGCGGACGCTTGGCGGTAGCACTATCGGCGGAGTTCAGCGCCGCAACGGCTTCACTTCGTACCGCATCAAAGCCATCGGCAAGGCAACGAAGCCTGTCAGCCGTAGCCCGCTTCCTTCTTTCCAGAAACAACGCGGCCTCCTGCTTTTGAGCAGGTATGTCCGCAATACGAAAACCCACAGGCTGAAAAAGATTGTCACTGAGTGATTCTCGCTCTAGGGTCGGAACTGGATTGCAATAGCAATCTGGGGCCTTAGAAACCTCTGCTACCGGTCTTAGGGTCGGGGAGGCATAAGTGCATGTCCAGGCTCTTAACCGGGCTAAAGGCTTATGCGGCCTTTATGTGAGCAGGGTTTCTAAATCCCCAATCACCAGTCGGAGGAAAGCATGCAAAGAACAACCACAAGCATCTGTTTCATTCAGCCCGCAAGTTCCTACGCAAGCCATAGGGCATTGCTGTTCACTCTTTGCGCTCAATCTCCAGCGGGATTTTTAATGTCTGCAAGTAACGGAGGTTGAGGATGAGAAAATGTTTGCCCACTGTGCTCCTCGCGGCCATCGCAATCGCCGGAGCGTTGAGCGTTGTGTCTTGTACCAGACCATCTGCGACGGCGGTCTCCGGCGCGGACTGTGGTGCGCAAGGCGTCGGCACCATCGCCCCGGATTCCAAGGGCGACCTTTATCTTGCAAGTAACGGAGGTTGAGGATGAGAAAATTTTTGCCGTTTGATGCCCTGAAATTTTGCGCGGTCATTGCCGTAAGCCTGCTCATCGGCCTGTCCACGCGCGCCAGCGCGGGGGTAATGGACCGTAGTGGGCACCACAGGCTGCACACCGGCGATACAATTCTTCACCGCCAACGGCACCTGGCCCACTGCCCCCCTCCCAGCGGGACCAGTTACGCAAGCTATGCTGCTGCCGGCAGTCCCGCTGAGGTCTGGGTCACGATGGTCGGCGGCGGTGGCGGAGGTCGATCATCCTCAACCTCCGCCGGCGGCGGAGGAGGAGGCAGCGGACTGGGATGCCGATCAACTTTCCTGTCGCTGTCCCCAACACCACCGCGGCAGTTCCATTGGTGGCGGCGGAGCCGCCAGCACAGCCGGTATCGCCAGCTCCTTTGCAGGGACGACGACGCTGACGGCTACCGGAGGCGGCGCCGGCGCCATCTCCACCAACAACAGCGGGCGAAGCAGGCGGCGGCGGCGGCCCCCCAGGCACCGCTGGCAATATGGTCACCGGCTTCGCCGGTGACGGCGGCCAGCTTCAGCTCCGGTTTGTCATGTTCTAGCGGCGGGGCCGCCGAGGGCGTCAACACCACCGGCGGCACTGGTGGAGCATGCGGCGCTGGCGCTGGTGGCACTGGCGGCGTTGGCAACGGTGCCGCCGGGGGCGGCGGCGGCGGTGGCGGCGGATCAATTTTCGGGAAGGGTGGCAATGGAGGCAGCACGTCCGGCGGAGCGGGGACTGCCGCCGGTGCAAACGCCGGGTCCGGCGGCGGCGGTGGTGCGTCTGGGAGTGGCGTCGGCGGCGCTGGCGGCAGTGGATATGCTATCGTCGAGTGGTGCCAGTAATGATTTCGGGCAGGGTGTAGAGCGCGGCGGAGTACGACACGGCGGTCGGGAACCACAATCACGGCGGAACCGTCGACCCGACCCGGCCCGGACTCATCTCACACAGCGACATCCTGAGTTCCGCCTCTCACTCCACCACCATCGAAACTCAAGCGCGTCAGCCATGACCATGCCCGACTATCGAATTCCCATCGCCCGCCACATCGCCCTCGATGACGCTGAGAGCGTTACTCAGTCCTCCCCTTAACCCCGTGGCATAGACCTGGCGGTCTTTGCTGACGAACCGGCCGACTATGCGGCGGCCTGATTGCCCCAGGCACTCCAGCCTTCACGCTGCCCACGGGCGAATAGTTCAAGCTTGGGCAGTGCCGGATACATCCGCTCAATTATTTCGTAGACCAGTGGCGGCTTTTCGCTATGCGCCCGGCGGCGCGACCGGATAACGGAGGCCACCCGATCTGACGGTGCTGGCGCGGGCGGAGAGCCTCGCGCCGCAAGCAACAGGAGTTCGTGCTGTTGACGGAAGAAGTAACCGGGGCCGATCACCTCTTTGTCCCATACCGCGCAGGTGCGATAGCTGAAGCCCCATGCGCTGAGCACTTCCATGGCCTCGGCCAGCTTCGACTCGGTGCCCAGAGCAAAAGCACGCAATCGGGCAAAGCTCGCTCCGCCACGGGCAACGCGCAGATATCCGCGAGCGTCATTGTCGGGTACTGGTTCTCGATATCCCGGCTGTCACTGATCGGGTGCTCATAACGCCAGGGCGGGTCCGCGTAGATCAGCGCGAAGCGTCCCCAACTCCCCGGCCATGCTGGGTGTTCCAGCCTCGATCAGCTGGCCCATGCGTTCTTGCCGCCGCACCTCTCTCGCGGCGTTGGTCGCGGCGTGCGGATTTTCTGCAACCGCCTTGACCACTTCGCGCTGCGCCTTGGGCGCGAGTTGCGTGAGGGTCGCCGCCGTTGAGACCGCGATCGCGCCCCGCTCGACGGCCTCGATCAACTCGCTTTCGCCATGCTCCAGCACCTTCCGCCCCAGAATCACCGACTCGCGCGATACGTTCACCAGAGCCGCCGCCTCGGGTTGCGACAACCTTGTGGAAATTTCCACAAGGTCGGTCCTCTCGCCCTGCCGCATGCTGGCGATCCGTGCCGCCACCATCGCGCGCTGGCTCCCGTCCAGATGGCGCCGATGCAGATTGAGACTCAGAACAAATTCCAGCAGCGAACCCTGACCGTCCCATTCCCGATAGACCGGCGCGATACCCAATTGCGCGCACGCCAGAAACCGGTTGCGCCCGTCGATGATCTTTCCGCCGTGTGTCCAGATCGGCTCGCGCAATCCGTGCTCCGCGATGTTCGCCTTGAACGCCTCAAATTCGGCGGCCGTCATCGGCGGGAATAATCTCGCAATCTCGTGGCATTCGATCTGCCCCCGCTTCTTCCTGATCGTGCGCTTTCGGTCGCTCATCTCCTCGGTCCCAATAGCCAGTTATGCCCCGCAGCATGGGATGACTGAACCTTCTCTGTCAAGGTTTCTGCGCCTTTGCCCTAATCAGTCGCGGCTAAATATAGTCAACTGCCAAACATATTATGAATACTCAGTAAGCCGGCAACCCAACCCGCGTCCCAAAACCCGTGCCCGGTCGCACCACTCTCTCCCTTTCTACACGGCCCGCAAATCCCTCTCCGCGACGGGCACGGGCCGCATCTACTTTGACTCGACATTGGACACCTTCATGGCATCGCAAAACGGCGGCGCCTATATAAACCCGTCGCCGCAAGGAATCCATTTCGGCATGTTCTACGCTCTTCCGTTCCTGCTTTCAGAATTTCGGCCCTGGTGCTGGCCGCTGTTTCACCGTCACGTCATCATCCTCATCGGCGTCGCGCTTGTCGCGTTGCGCTGGTCGATTGCGTCGGGGTCGGCCATCGCGTTTTTCGGAACGCGCCGCTCCAGCCGGCACTTTTTCATCCGCTCCACCGTCACTGCCTTCAAGGTCGTTCCCGGCCCTGTCCGGCGGCGCAACTTGACGCTCGCCCTTGTCCAGATCGAGCGCCGCATTCAGTTCGGCCTGACGCGTCAGCAATTCCTTCAGCCGCGCCTCGTGCTCGAACGGCCTTCCCGCCTGCTCCTCAAAATCCACCAGCATCTTTTCCGCGCGGGCGGTACGATCGCGTTCATCCGCGACCGCCTTGTCCAGCCCGCGCAGCGCATATTCGATGCTCTGCATCGTCCCGAGCGGATTCTCCGCATTCAACTGCGCCTTGTAGATGCCCGCTCCCCGGACGAACAGCTCCGGCAGACGTTCGTCGTCCGACGGATAGCAGGCTTGCTGCCTTCGCCCCCGGCTCAGAATCTCGAATCCGCGAAACGAGCCGCGCACCTGCAAGGTCTGATCGTCACGCCACGACAGCACCGCCTTTCGTCAGCGCTTCCGCTGCCTGCCTCGCGCGCGCCTTTGCCGGAAAACACCCGATTGCCCACGCTCATGGAGAATTCTTCTCCGGCCTGGGCGTCGCGGGTTGCGATATCGGCGGAGAGCCGCTCGATCCTCTCCTGCCTTTCCTTGATCTCGGACGGCAGGGAACGAATCTGCAGCCGGATGCTGTGCTGCTGGTTGAGGTGCGCCGCGCGCAACTGGTCCAGCTTGCGGATTTCCGTATCGACCTTGACCTTTTCCATGACCGCCGGATTGCCCGACGCGATCGCCTTGATTTCCGCGTAGGTGAGCGCGCCGCCGTCGAGATCCTCCGCCGAGCGCACCGACGTCTGCCCGTTCATCACCTGCTGGATGAACCGGGCCTTGGTCTCCAGGGTCTGCCACATATAGGCATCGAACGAGCCTTCCGTCACGTACCGGAATATCCGCACCTCGCCATTGAGATTGCCCTGCCGCAGAATGCGCCCCTCGCGCTGCTCGATGTCTCGGGGCCGCCACGGCGCATCGAGATGATGCAGGGCGGCCAGCCGCCGCTGCACGTTCGTCCCGGCTCCCATCTTTTCCGTCGAGCCGATCAGGATGCGCACCCGGCCGGCATTGACGGCATCGAACAGCAGCTTCTTCTCTGCATCGCTTTCCGCATCGTGGATGAAGGCGATTTCCGCTTGCGGGATGCCCGCTTTCAATCAGGCGTTCTGCAGTTCATCGTAGACATTGAAACGCGCCGGGTCCGGCGTCGACAGATCGCAGAACACAAGCTGGGTGGATCGCGCGTCGCGGGTTTCCTCCCAGACATTCTTGATGCGATGCACCGCGAGCATCAGCTTGGTATCGCCTCCGGTTGCCCAAACGGATCGACCAGGCGCATGTCGAGCGCGGCCTTGCGGCCGTCGCCGGTGATCTTCAGCATGTTGTCCACGGAGGGATCGACCCGCGCCGTGCGCAGCCGCTCGGCCCGTTCGGTGAGCGTTTTGATGAAGGCTTTGAGCGGCTCGGAGGCGGGTGCCGCCGCAATCTGCGGCTTGCCGCCCGCCATGCCGGGCCGCGGCAGGTTCAGCATGTCGGCGGTCTGCACGTCGGCGAAGGTGCGGAACATCGACAGCAGCTCGGGCAGGTTGATGAACTTCGCAAAGCGCGTGTGCATCCGGTAGCCGGAGCCGTCCGGCGCCAGCTCCAGGGCCGTGACCGCTTCCGCGAAATTCGCGGCCCAGGCGTCGAAATGCGCGACGCCGCGCTCCTTCAGCAGATCGGGCGCCAGATAGCGCAGCATCGTATACATCTCGGCCATCGTGTTCGAAATCGGCGTGCCGGTCGCAAACACCACGCCGCGTCCGCCACTGATCTCGCGCACATAGCGCGTCTTCATGTACATATCGAGCGCCCGGTTGCTCTCGGAATTCGGCAGGCCCGCGATGCGGTTCATTTTCGTGGTGTAGAACAGATTCTTGTACAGATCGGCCTCATCGACAAAGATCTGGTCCACGCCCAGCTCCTCGAAGGTCAGCGTATTGTCTTTTCCCTCGCGGTCGGCGCGCTCCTTGAGTTTCGCGACAAACCGTTTCTTGGCTTTCTCCAGTTCCTTGACCAGCCGTCGGTTGTCGTCCTTCCCGGCCTTGGCCTCGAGGATCGCCGCCTCCAGTTCCTCGACCTGTTCCTCGACAAACCGTTTGAACAGCTTGTCCGATACCGGCAGGAACTCGAACGAGCGGTGCGAGACGATCACGGCGTCATAAGTGCCGCTCGCAATCCGGGCCATCGCCCGCTGCCGGTTGCCCGTGGCGAAATGCTCCCGCCCGGCGATGAACAGGCGCGCCTGCGGATAGAGCTTGAGAAACTCCGCGCCCCATTGCTCGACCAGATGATTGGGCACCACGAACATCGGCTTTTTCGCCAGACCGAGGCGGCGCATTTCCATGGCGGCTGCGGCCATCGTCCAGGTCTTTCCGGCACCCACGACATGCGCCAGCAGCGTGCTGCCGCTTTGCACGATCCGCCAGACGGCGTCCTTCTGGTGACGGGAGAGGTCCCCGTCGCGCAGATACTCCCGGTTCATGCCGGGAAGATTGCAGATGCGCGCCGTCGAAGCTGCGCAGGCGCAGATTGTTGAAGCGGTCGTTATATTCGCGGGCCAGCCGCGCCGCCCGCGCGCTGTCTTCCCATATCCACTCCCGGAAGCGATCCTTCAACTGCTGCTGCTTTTCGCGCGCCGCGACCGTCTCCTGCTGATTGATGACCCGCGATCCGTCCTCCCGCTCGTCATAGGCGGTCGGCACGCGGCCATTGAGCGCCTGATCGATCAGGTCGGAGGCGCGGAAGCGCGCCGTTCCGTGCGTCGTGGTGTTGGCAACGCTGTATTTCTCGCCGGCATCGATCTCGACCGTCCATGTCGCGATGGGAGCCGCGTGGCCAACGCGCACGTTGCGCGGCGCGATATCGAGCAGCGCGGCGACGAAGTCCCGGATGTCCGTCGCCGGAATCCACGACGACCCCAGGCGGGCCTCGATGTCGCCCGGCTCCAGATCGGCAGGCTGTACCGCCTTCAGCGCCTCGATATTCCGCTCGTAAGACGGGGCGAGCCCGGCCGCCGCCGTCGGCCACCGCCAGCTTGCGGCGCACATCGCCGCTCAGGTAGCGGTCGGCGGTTTCCCAGCCCGCCCTCCGGATTGCAATAGACGAGGCTCCCCAGCTCGCGCTGCAACGCCCGGGCGGGGCGGCCCGTCACCTGCTCCATGCGCGGCCAGTGCACTCGCCGGTCTCATTCAGGGAAACGGCGAGCGCTTCCGCCGCCGTCTCGACATGCGCGACCGGCTGGTAGCGCTCCAGTGTCCGCCGCTCGAAGATGGCCGTTTTCGTGGCACGCTTCGTCTCGGGATCGTAGTTCTCAAGGGAGAGCAAGTAGGGGCTGATCGGGATCGCCGGCAAAGGCTTTGACGTTCTCGCGCGACGACAGCGGCCCGTAGCGGCTGGACAAAGGAATCATAGATGTCGTTCAGCAGAAGCCGCGCCTCGGCAATGCGCTCCTCCGGCGCATCGTCGAGCTGCGTGCGGAACACGACGCGGATGGCATCCCGCACGGCCAGCATGCCGCGGATGCGCCACGCCACCGAGCCCGGTACTTTCGCCGTCTCGAATACCGAACCCCGGCGGATCGCGAGCAGTCCGTCCCGGACCGCATAAGCCCCGTCCTTCACATCCGTGCCGTCTGCTTTCACAGGCCGGTGTTCTCCGGCGGCGGGCGGGCGCGGTCCGGCCCCCATTCCGAGCCGCGAGATGCCTTCCGGCAGCGACGACACGGCCTGTCGCAGCCGCGCCGGCGACAGTTCGCCCGCGAGCGTCGGCTCGCGGTCGCGGTACATCGAGCCTTCGAGCCGCATCTCGCCCAGCATCATCTCCGGATGACGCGCGAAGTACTCGTTTACCGAAATAGCGCCGTCCGGCGTCGTCGATGGGCGCCAGGTCCCGCCACGATTCGCCGCGCGGGGTGTTTCCGGGCGCACGTTTTTGCAGGAACAGAATGTCGGTTGTGACTTCCGTGCCCGCGTTGGCCTTGAACGCGGTATCGGGCAGCCGGATGGCGCCGACCAGATCGGCGCGGTCCGCCAGATACCGCCGCATCGTCGAATCCTGCTTGTCCATCGTGTAGCGGCTGGTGATGAGGGCCATCACGCCGCCCGCCCGCAGCTTGTCGAGCGACTTGGCGAGGAAGTAATCGTGGATCGTCCGCGTGACCGGGGAATGTCGGTAGGCGGGATCGTGCACGGGATAATTTCCGAAAGGTATGTTGCCGATCACCGCGTCGAAGAAATTATCGGGAAGAGCCGTCTCCTCGAAGCCCTTCGCGAATATGGTCGGCGTCCGGGATAGAGCTGCTTCGCGATGCGCGCGGTGAGGCTGTCCAGCTCGACGCCCGTGCGCCGGCAGCCGGGCAGCAGCGACTCCGGCATCAACCCGAAGAAATGACCTGACGCCCATCGAGGGCTCAAGAACCTGCGCGCCCGCCTCAAGCCCGAGGCGCTGCAAAGCCTGCCACATCGCCTGCACGACCACCGGCGATGTGTAATGGGCATTCGGCGTCGAGCCGCGCGCCGAGTCGTATTCGTCGTCCGTCAGGAGATTGCGCAACTCGTGGGCGATGTCGCGCCACTCGGCGGGGGGATAGGGGTGGAAAACATTCGGCAGGGCGCCCCAGCCGGTGTACCGGACGAGCAGAGCTTTCTCGTCTTCTGTCGCTTCGCGGTTTCCGGATTCAATCCGCTTGAGAGCGCGGATCGCGGCGATGTTGTCGCGGGCCTTTTCCTTCAGCCCGCCCTGCGCCGATCCGGTGAGCATCCTCTATCCGGAAGTCGCGCGACGGGGGCGGCGGTTCCGCTTCCGGCTCGATTTCCCGGAGGGTCGGCGGCGGGCTCTTCGGATGGAGGTCCTCGCCCGACGGGAACGCCCATTCCCTCGTCGCCATCTCCCACGCCGCCTGATAGTCCATCTTCCTTACCGAGACCAATTCGTACAGCAGGTCGCCCGTCTTCTCCTGCGCCTCGAACACCGCCTGGTCCAGGCGATTGTTCTTCTCCAGGTCCTGCACCATCTGCGGGCAATGCTCCCGCCAGTGTTTCAGGATCGCTTCTCCGAGAGCTGTTCGTTCCTTCACTGGAAACCTCCGCTGTCTTTTCCGCTGCTGATTCCCGCGAGTCCGTCCCTGAATAGCGAGAGCTGGTTGAAATGCGCGCGTATGGATAATCGTCCGCGCGGCCCGCCGTTCTGAAACTTCCGTGCCATCGTCCGCCTTCCTTTCCGCGAAGACCTCCGGCGCGAAGGCGTGACGCGATCTTATTCCCGACTCCTTTCATTGCGGTCGCACGTATACCTTGTAATTCGCATCGGAAGTTGTGCACTCTTAATTTTATCCCCTCAACGCTGAAAATTCCGTTAACGCTGGCGAACCCTTAGCGGCGTGGGCCGCCCCGAGAAGGAAAGCGAGGGCCGCCCGGCCACGACCCGTCGGTCTCCGCTGCGGCACGTGCGACACAACGTCGCCGACTTTCTCATGACCGCCGACCACGGTATTGCCGCAGAGGCGCGCGTGGCCGCAAACCTGCCCGTCATCTACAACCCGCACGTTCTCAAAAACCTGCGCGTCCGCGTAGACCAGTCCGTTGTCGCGGACCTGTGCCGCGCCGAAGACCATTGCATTGTCGAAGACCACCCCGTTTTTGAAGACCCACCCGTTCTCGAAAACTTGCCCGTTGCCGAGAACCTGCCCCCTGTCGCTGACGCGCCCGTGGTCGTAAACGCGCCCACAGCCGAAAACTTGAGCATCGTCGGACACGACGCCTTCATCGTAGACCATGCCGTCGTCGGCGACCCAGCAATCGCCGCTCTGGCTCAGGTTGCGCTCTGACGCGACAAAGCCACCCAGACTGCCCGCCTTCACATTGCCGAAATCCTTAAGCGCCCGGATGCGGTACAGCGTCGCACCCGCCATAACGATCTGCTGACCCGGCACGAGTTCGTATTTCTTCTCCCCGCGGAGAAAGCTGTCTGTGGCCGACATCTGACACACCGTTCCTACTTTCAGTATGGCAGTTGAAAGTTAACACCCGGTTAACCTCGCGGCGCAGGGGGCAGGACACATCCGCCTTCTTTCCGCCAATCGCCGAGGTTCGAGTTCTTCAGCGCATCGGCAGCCTGTTTTGTGGTCGCCGTTCCAGTGTTGCCAAACTTTCTCCTGAAGGCGTGTTTACAAACCCCTGTGGCATCGTCTGATCCCTGCCACACGCGGTCGCTTCTCGCGTAAACAGGAAGAATCGGTTCCCCCTGAAGGTCTCCCCCAATTTTCCTATTGACGCCGCGCCCTAGCGCATGGCTGACGGGGACTCATCCCTTCGGGGATTTGTTCAAAACACGAAAAAAGGAGAACTAAACATGACAACACAAACTGAAACGACCAAAGAGAAACAGCTACCGGCCTTCTACATCTTCGACACCGTCGAGACGGACGGCAAGAAGGAAAACAAGCGCGTCGGCGCCGCCTTCGCCCACAAGAAGGGCAACGGTTACAGCTTCCTCATCAACGGCAAACGCTACGCGGCATTTCCGCCCAAGGCGAGGACCGCAGCCGAAACCGTTCAACCAGAAACAACCGAAGGGAGGCAAGCGCAAGGCTCCTCCTCTTCGTTGCGGTCCTCCGCATGTTGCACATGCAAAGCATGTCGGATGCGGCTCACGCCTAGAGTGGCTCTCCCTCAAAGCACGAAAGGCCTCGGTAGTCGGGGCCTCAGTTGCAGAAGGAGAAAACACATGTACTTGATAACACCCATCGAAGCGAGAGAGCGCACCGACGCCGAACTGGTCGCATTCTTCGACCTGATCACAACGGAGCTTGGTCAAGCGAAGCCAGGGTCCCTGAAATGCTACAACGCGGTGGCATCGCTCATAAACATCCGCCACGAACTGGCGAGACGGCGCATGATCGTGCGGTCACGCCCCCATCCCCGTGGTCCGGGGTTCTGACGCCCCCGATTCACCGCAGGCGCTCTGCCTGCGGTTAACTGTCTGAAGAAACTCGACCCAGCGGGGCGTCTCATTGGTCGAGCGCCGTCAACGCAGCACGCGCCGCCTACAACAATTCCGCCAACCGCGGTCGGTTGGTGGTGAAGGTGGCAGGAGCAGTAAGAACAACCGCCGCGATACCGCTGACGACAGTAGCGCACCCGAAGGCGGCGACGGCGTTAAATTGTGCGAGTGCTCTCGCGCGTAACTGTGCGTCGTTCCATGCGCGGACGTTCAGAACAGGTTTTCTTCTTCTGCCGATTCCCCTCCCACGGGCCTTTCAAAGATCCCGGTTTAGCACGACCGGCGTGTGCAGCCGCAAGCGCAAGGCTCCTCCTCTTCGTCGCGGTCGGGGCGGATGCGGCTCACGCCGTAGCCGGGCTTTCCCTCAAAGCACGAAAGGCCTCGGTAGTCGGGGCCTCGATTGCAGAGGAGAAAACACATGAACTTGATAACACGCATCCAACTGAAAGATCACACCGACGCCGAACTGGCCGCGCTGTTCGCCCGAATCTCAAGGGAGTTTGCCCGAGCGGAGCCAGGGTCCCGTAATGGCACGGCGGGATGATATCGCTCGACAGCATCCGTCACGAGCAGGCGAAGCGTCGCCCGTCAGACGCCCCCAGCCCCGGATCGGCGCTTCTGATCCCCGCGACCTGCCGCAGGCGATGCGCCTGCGGCAGGTCCGACTCGAGTCGAGAGCGGTGCGCCGGGTCACGGCGCACCTTTTTCTTCTGCGACCTCCTCTTCGTGATGGCCTCTGGCGCGGTCGATACAGCGCGTGAAGTCGATGTCCTCTCGCTCGGCGTAGTGCATTAGGTCTGTGAGAAAGTCGGAGAGGACGAGCTCCTGTGTCGTCGGGGAATCCTTCGCCCCCTTCCGCCGATGGCATATTCGTGCATCCCGTTTCTGCCCACATGGTGCGTTCAGCGTTGGTGATTCGGTTTCGTCATGGCGCACCTTCCATCGGCGCGAGTTCGTCGAGGACGGCGCCGCGGATGACGCGGGCCGGCCATGGTCTCGCGCGTCGAGTCGAACATCTCGTCGGACGGGAAGCATCTCAGTTCCGGCACGGTGAGCAGTTCGCCGAGGACTTCGATCAAGTCGTCGATGTGGCGTTCGGCAAGAGTTTTCTTGGCTCGTGGCTGAATTTCGTAGTGCATGTTGACCTCCTTCTGTTGTGCAGGAAGAAGAGCGCTTACGCCGGCCGTGCGAAACCGGGATCTTTGAAAGGCCTGTGAGAGGGGAATCCGCAGAAGAAGAAAACCTGTTCTGAACGTCGCTGCATTGAACCTGACTGCTCGCCCGCCGGATGGACCGAAATTGTTCACTGCCTGTATATTGGAGCTCATGCGCGCTTCGCGAATGGCGCAGACGTGAAGTGAAACAGCGGAAACAGATTTGAATCTTCAGCGCCAAACGACTTGTAGTCAGCGCTGCGGGGGGAGCGGCTGACCCGTTACTAAAATGACCACACGATCCGCGTGTCCGATCAAGCGGTACGCACCGCTTGTTCTGTTGCTGTGCCTGTGGGCCGCGCCTGCGCCTTCGCCCTGCCTGATGCGACGATCAACCGCATCGTTGACCTTAAAGTCCAGACCGCAGAAATCCAGTACTCGATTGCGAACTACCCTCCCGGTCGCTACAACCGCGACACTTTCGACCTGCGCACCAGGAACATCGACGCCGAGGCTCAAGACCCTTTACCAGCAGCTCGGGCGGCTCTCGGCTGCCGACCAGCGGCAGGCCAAACAGCGAGATTGACCGCCTGACGAAGGCCCGCCTCGCGACCCTTGTGCCCCAATCGGCGCCGGCGCCGCGCAAGCCAAGAAGGACCTGCTCTTTCTGCGCAAGCGGGCAGAGGCGAAGACGGCCGCCGAGCAATACAATCAGCAGCAACAGGCCGAAGGCGCCCGCGACATCAACGAACTCGACACGGCAGTCGCCGGGTTTCTACAACCTGCCGCAAGCACCTGGATCTCTCTTCGCCGTGGTAGGCGTGCTCGCTCTGCTCTACGTGTCCTTCCGCCACGGCCCGCTCGCAGGGCGACCGGCCTCCATTTGGGGTTACCTGTGGCGCTATGCGGCGGTTCCGATCGTGTGCTTCTCGGCTCTGGTAACGGTCATCAACCATCCCCCAGGCGGGCTGGGCTTCTTCGTCGGCATGGCGGCGCTCTATGTGATTACCCGGATATTCCGCCCGAAACCCGCAGGGCGTTCTCTCTCCACCGTCTACGGCACCGCGCACTACTTCCCTATGCAGGCTGACATCAGGAACGAGACGGTGCCTGGCAGACGGACTGTTCCTCGGCAAAAGCAGTGAACCGGGGCGGGGCAAAGCGCCGCTCGACGCTCCCGGCGCTCCTGTCTGCTCGACCCCGGAGCATCACACGCTCATCGTCGCCCGCACGAGAACGGGCAAGGGAACGCGGGTGATCATCCCCACCTTGCTCCGCTATGCCGGTTCCGCCCTTGTAATCGACCCGAAGGGCGAGAACGCCGCCATCACGGCTGGCGTCCGCAAGGCCCAGCTGGGCCAGAGCATCCATATCCTCAACCCTGGAACGAACTCGCCGAGAGATACCAGAGCCGCGGCTTTGCCCCAGCCACATACAACCCGCTGGACATCCTTGACCGCAACGACCCCAATGTCGTGGCGATCGCGCAGACGCTCGCCAGCGCGATCTGCCCGGAACCGCCAACGCCAGCGACCGTTTCTGGCAGGGTAGCGCGGCCTACGTCTGACGGCGGTATTTCTCTGCTGGCCGACCAGCCCGGCGAGCAAAAGACGCTGGGGCGCGCGCGGGAGATCGTGAGCCTCACCCGCAAGGACTTCACCGCGAAATACCTCATCCCCGGCGCGGCGAGCGAGGCTTTCGGAGGCGCGATCCGCGAAATGGCCGCGCCCTTCATCGACCTTGCCGATGAAACTTACAGCGGGGTGATGTCGAACCTGAGCGAGAGCAGCAGGTTCCGAGCGACCCCCGGCATCAAGGCGGCGGGACGCGGCGAAATCGTCTTTCGCCATGGCGGACCTCGCGACCAGGAAAACGACCGTCTATGTCGTGATCCCGACCGAGCGGATGGATACGCAGAAGACATGGCTCCGTCTCGTCATCGCCTCCGCCATGCACATCTTCAAACACCCGCAGACGAAACTGCCGTTCGGCCATCGCTGCCTGTTTCTGATCGACGAGTTTGCCGCTCTCGGGCGGCTCGACGACCTGCCGCGCGATATCGCCACCATGAGCGGCTTCGGGTCGATTTTGCCCTTATCGTCGCAGGGCCTCGATCAGCTGAAGGACCACTACGCCGAGGCGCGGGGCACCATCCTTTCCAATTGCGCTTACAAGTGGTTTTGCGATGTGAACGATCTCGACAGCGCGAAGTACCTCAGCGACACCCTCGGTCGAACCGGACCGCCGCGACAGAAAACTGCCCGGACACAGGCACCCCGACCATAGACAAATGGACGCTGCGCAACATAGTTGTAGACATCAATTAACCAGACGAGGAGGAGGCCCATGCTCAACGCCAAGGCCGCCCGAATTTGGCCTGACGGTGGAAGACTATGTCCGCATGATATTGGTCGGCTGCCAGCCTTGACCGGGCTCCGGTGCACCCATGGCCAGCGGAAGCGATAAACGACGGCGCTCCCATCAATCCCTCATCCGATGGAGCGATCGAGGAGTACACCCAGCATTACCGAAAAGGCCGGGATCGGGCCGGCCTCGCCCTCGCCGCCTTCATTCCGCCGCGGTCGGTCTCGGCAATCCAGGACCCCGCGCCCAGCGCCGCCCGCCGGCGACCGCAAGACACTCCGCCAGCTTCTCGGCCAGGCCGGGCATCGGCAATAATATCAACCAGATCGCCCGTGCCCTTAACTCCGGAGAGAAAGCCCAGCTCTCCGGAGCTGGAGCAAGCCGTGCGCGATTGCAACGATATCCGAAAGGCCATTCTTGCTGCCCTCGGCAAAAATAACGGCCCCGACCCATGATTATCAAGGGTGGCAGCCGCGCGGCACCGAGCCAGCTCGCTTGGCACCTCCAGCGGCTTGACACCAACGACAAAGTAGAAATCCTCGAACTCCAGTCCCCGGCTCCCGACTCTTGCCGAAGCCTTCCGCGACTGGCAGACCCTCACCGAGGGGACGCGCGGCAGCAAGGGCCTCTACCACGCCAATATCGACCCCGCCCAGGACTACACCATGACGCGGGAGCAGTGGCAGCATGCCGTCGAGGTCCTCGAAAAAGAACTGAACCTTGAGGGCCAGCCCCGCGCCGTCGTCATGCACGAGAAGCTGGGGCGCGAGCATATCCACGTCGTCTGGGCGCGCACGGATATCGACCGCATGGTCCTGCGCTCGGACAGCCAGAATTATCTCGCCCACGAACGGGCCAGCCAGCGGCTTGAGATGGAATTCGGGCACGAGCCGGTCCCCGGCAAGCACGCCAAACGGGACCGCGACAAGCAGCCTGAATTCCCGCGAGCCGAAGCCAATCAGGCCGAATGGCAGCAGGGAGAGCGGACCGGAATCGACCCCGCCGCCCGCAAAGACCAGATCACCGCCCTCAAGCAGGCTTGCGACAACGCCCAGACCTTCAAGACGGCGCTCGAAGAGCAGGGCTACATCCTCGCCAAAGGCGACCGCCGCGACTTCGTCATCGTTGACGAGACCGGCAGCATTCACAGCCTTGGCCGGCAGATTCGCGACGTTAAGGCCGCCGAGCTGCGCGAATTCATGAAAGGCATTGACCGCGAAACCCTCCCGACCGCGGCAGAGGCGATCGACCTTCAACAGCAGCGGCAGACAACTCCACCAGCAGGAACCCGCACAGCAGAACCACAACAACCGGAACCATCACCAGCGGAACCACCACCAGAACCATCAGCAGGATCATCATCAGAACCGCCACCACAACAGCCCCACAACAGGAACCCAAGAAAGAGGAACCCCAAACCACCGGAAGCCGAACCCCCCAGCACACCTCCCGAACCGGTTTCAGACCCCGCTCAAGCGCAAGCCGAGGCCCTCAGAAAAGCCTTCGCGGAGCGCCAGGCCGAGGAGCGCCGCCAGCTCGTCGAATCCCAGAGGGCCGAAATGGACCAGCTCCGCCATACGCTCGACCTCGACACCAAGGCAAAACTTGACCGCGTCGACGCCATCCACCGCGACGAAACCGAAGCCCTCCGTCGCGAGCAAGAACAGGCGAGCGGCGGTTTCGCCGGCTTCATCGACTCCCTCCAGAACTTCTTCTCTCCGGCCCGCGCCGCCGAGCGCGAAGCCGAGCGCCGACGCGAACGAGAAGAACTCGCCCTGCGCCAGAAACAGGAGCGCCTCGACTACATCGCGATTGTACGGCAGTCGCACGAACCTGGAAATCGACAATCGCGCCGAACTGCACGCGCTGCGCCTTCATGACCTCGACGTCAAAGGCGAGGAAGACCTCGAACGCTACCTCCGCGAGCAGGAATATGCCCGCAAGCTCCAGGCTGAAAATGAGGAACGCGAAAGGCAGCTCGCGGAGGAACTTGCCAGAGACGGACCAAAGCGCACACGATGAGCGGCTCTCGCTTCCTGCGACCAGAGCTGAGCCGTTTCCCCGACCAGGTTGCCAAGACGTTCCCCGCCGATATCCCGGTTTATCGCGGGCGCTGCGCCTCGCCGCCATTGCCGCGCGTCCCCGGATCGCGGTTTCTGACGAAACCGCAAACTTCACCCTCTCAGGCCGCCATCAACGCGGCCGCGCCGAGCGGCTCTCGCTTCCTGCCACCGAAGCTGAGCCGCTTCATCAACAGGTTGCCCAGGTTCGCTCCCCGATATCCCGGTTCATGGCGCGCGCTGCCGCGCTTCTGCCACCGTTGCCGGATTTCTTTTCGTCGCGGTTCTTCACAAAACCGCCGACGCCGCCCCGGCGGCTCCGGCCCCACTGGCCGCGAAATCCGGACGGCCAAGCGCTAAAACGCCACAGTCTGCCGAGGTCACAATTTGTGACCTCTAAAGGCAGCGCGCACTTACCCCAATAAAAATTTTAGCCTCTTCCGCGACTGTTACCGAGCCCTCACTACTGAGTCTCGGACTGAGTCTCGGCCCATTCGGGTAACGGTCCCTTTCGCAAAAGCCGTAAAAGCGCAAACACAGAAATCAGCCCCCGCTGCCCTAAAACAGGCTCGATTTCCCGGAAGATACATTATCCGACATCGTTTTCACCCCCCTCAGACGACCTGCCCAACAGCAATTTGCCCTTATTTGCAGGCACTTCCGTGCCGCTTGACAGTGTACGACAAATGGCGTACACTCAAAAAGTAGCAGGAAGAGGTCATAAACATGTCCATGTCAGAACGAATCAACACACGTATCGACAGTTCTCTCAAGAGAAAGGCGTTAAGGATATTTGAGCGCCTGGGCTTGAGTGAAGCTGAGGCTATACGCCTATTTTATGCACAGGTTGAATTACAGCAAGGAATCCCCTTCCCTGTAAAAGTCCCTAATGCCGCAACGCGGGCCGCTTTTGAAGAAACTGAGAAGCCGGAGAAGCTCCGGGCCTATAAAAACTTCAAGTCGCTCCGGGACGAAGCGGGCCTATAAAGCGTGTTCATTGTAAAACCGACCAACCGCTTTTTGCGCGATTTGCGGCTGGCCAAAAAGCGCGGTTATGACCTGGATAAAATAGAAGCGATTGTTGACCTTCTACAGGCTGGAAAGCCCTTGCCGGTCAGAAACAGGGACCACAGCCTTTCAGGCAACTGGCACAACCACAGAGAATGCCACATCGAGCCGGACTGGCTTCTGATCTACAGGATTGAGCAAGATTTCTTGTTTCTGGAGAGAACAGGAACGCACGCCGACCTGTTTGAATAGGCACTCGCCACCAACCGTGAGCTGGCCCGGTGCCGCGCTTGGCCCCAGAAGCCCGGCCCCACCCCCGCTAAAGCTGGAGAACTCTCTCCCCCAACCCATCCATCACGACGCCGGCGCCGCCCTTCGGAGGCGGTGACCCTTCCCGGAGCCGGGCGGACGGCCAGGTTTCTTTCCCGCCCCCGCGCCCGTGTGCACACCGCTTTTTGTTGACACCACCCGATAGCCCATCTTCCCCAGCACGGCATTCAGGTCTTCGATTCAATTTCTTTTCCCTGCGCTGCGACCGCCTGCTTCTCCGCCAGCAGGCTCTCAACGGATTTAACCAGTCTCGTCTTCCTTCGCGTCCGCCACAGAATCCTCCTTCGTCAGAAGCTTCGCCGCATTCTGGCACACCGTCTCTCCCGCGAAGAAGAACCCGGCGCAGTGCTTCCACACTTGCATTGACGTGAAGCTTCCAGCCCTTGTTGCGCCTGGGAGCGCGCGCTGCCGCGCTTTCGGCAAAAGCGCGACCCGTCGCACCGCATTCGGCGCGTTCGCGCACGTACGCCTCTGAGCGCCTGCGTCTTCCGGCGTCAGAGCCAAGATACGCTCCAGCAGGTATCCGAGCCGCTGCGCCCAGGCGACACGGTCGCCGTCCCGGCGGCGGCCGCAAGTTTCTCCGCATCGAGCCGCTCGCGACGAGTTCAGAGGACCGTCGCCACCTGATCGAGACCGCCCGCGCGACCGCGCGTAACCGACGACGATCGAGCGCCGTCGCCTCGGGCGACGACACGAGGACCGTGCCCCGCGGCGTATCGAGGCTCTCAACGGCCACGCTCCTGCGAGGCGCTTCCGCGCCATAGCAACGCGACACCGTACCATGCCGCACAGCGACCCGACCGCCGGTTCTTTGCGAGGAAACACCTGGAATTCCTGCGCCCGCTGATGCGCCGCGCCGTGAAACTCTGCGGCCGACAGCAGGCCCGCGTAGTAGCGGAGGTCGAGGCGCTTCATCAGCGCCGGGATAAACTGGTCGGCGGGAAGACAGCCGAGCGAGCGATATTCCGGCGGGACGAGTGACGTAGAAACCCCGCGCCGGAGAAGCGATGAACGATTTCTTTTCGAGACGGTTCAGCGCGAGCTTGGCGGCATCGGCTGAAACGCCCAGAGCCGATTGCGACCTCGCGAGAGGTAAAGTGATAGCGCCCTTTCTCAGCAAGGCCGCTGACATATTCTCTGGCATTTGGATGATGGCTAGGTTCTCGTTTCACACACGTAAAGTATCATTATCTGATACTTTGCGCGCGCGAATATCGCTCAGGAGCAGGATTCGCAATTCGTGACCCCCGAAATCGCATCGAAACAGGGCCGATTTGCGAAGACTTGCACAATTACTTACACATTTTCACATTCGTCTGAAATAATTCAAATAAAATCGTAGGTTTACGAGAATATAAATACGACTCAAAATTCTCCGTCCGAAAGGACATGCGGGTTCAAGTCCCGCCCTCGGCACCATTTGAAAAATAAAGGGTTTTGCTGGTCCTCCGTGCCTCGGCGAGACGAATCGTAGCCATCAGGCGACATTAGGCTGGGAAGTGATGCGGCCCTGACAGCCAGCCACTCTGACGCGCTTTTGTGCGCTAGGTCAGGTTTTCGGCCGGCTTGCTGCAGAGGGCGGATATTTCTGTAGCCAGTCGAGCACACGACGTACCACCAACTCCGCGGTTTCTTTTGCTTCTCGCGCTTCCTCGGGACGGAGGTCGGACGGGCCTCCTGGAAAGTCAGAGAGCGTCCGTCCCGCGTGGATTCGTTGTCGAACAGAGATAAGGTGCTCGGCGCGTTGTCGCGCCGGTGCATCAAGTATTGCGGAGTCTTTTCCGGCGGCGGCGGCACTAGATACGAGATCGTCAATCCGCCACGTTCTCGGGTTCTCATCAAAAGTCTTCGAGCCAAGGGCGCCTAGGCCGAGTCCGCGCGCGTGCGTCACAACGAACGTCAACGCACCTTCGACAAGGGCTGCGGCCAACGCCGATACCGAAACGGGAGAGGACTGCGTGTCGCCACGCCGAAGCTCCGCGACAATCTGCTTCCACCAAAGCCTAAACGGCCCGTAGCCTAGTTTATCGAGTTCGTCTGCAAACGCGTCGAGGGGTTCCGCGTACTTGGGCCTGCCGTCCGTGCGTCGTTCGACAACATCCTTCACGAGCGGATACGCACGCGCACGCGCGTCTCTGCGCACCGGTTGACCTGCCGCCTGCCTTTGTAGGGCGCTCGGGAGGTCTGATACTCTCGGCCCCGCGAGAAGCGTAGAAAACCGCCCTTTTCTTCGGTAAGCTGACCAGACATTACGAGGATGGTGACCGCAACCTCGGTGTCGTGTCGCGGGATACCCTCTGCGACCGCACGCTCGACCATAATGTCTCGTCCAAGCTGTGCCTTCTCTATGCCCTCCGCCTGTACAATTCTGTTGAGTTCCGAGACACGACAAAATCGAACGCTGACGAACACTTCGGTACTCGGGCTCTTCCCGCGAGGTGGAGAGCTGCTCAACGCCATCACCGTCATGGCCGGCTCAGGCAGAAGCTCTGCCAGCCATACGGTTGCGCTCGCCGCGCGCGCCACGGCGTCTCCGATTTCGCCGTCCTGAAACCCCGCTCTCTTCCCGACCTCAAAGACTTCTTCACTGGGTCAGGCCCGGTTTTCTGGGTGCCACGTACACGCGGCACTCTAGAGCTCGCCTGAATGAACCGCACAACCTCTTGTAAGCTCATTTCGCGACCATCGCTTCCGCCCCCGATCTGAAACAACTGGCATCTTATCAGGTTGGAGACGCTGCAATTTTCCTTGGCTGGGATCACGGCGTCGCTCCCGATCGCGTGGCCCGCCCCAATCTGCAACTCGCGGGAGCGCCGGCAGAATCGCGCAAGCGGTTCTCCCCCGCCAGTTCCCTCAGACCCGCCGACGGCGGATTCCCACGGAAATTCGCCTGCCGACGAGTTCTCAAAGAGGGAGCTTATACGGAATTACCCGAACCGCACTTCGCACTGGTTTCCGCGTCTATTTCGCGGCTCCGAACCGGGGTCGGGCTATCTTTTTCGCGCCGGATTCCGGATCGCCACTCTCGCGAATTTGAAGCGACTCAATTTCGTCACAGTGCGCCGTCTGGCCAAAAAGTCCGAGCCTTCAAGGCGGCAAGCCGCGCCGCCCGGCTCCGACAAACGAATGGCGCAGGCGGGAACGCGCCTTGGCGCGTGACGGCAATGGCTTGTTTGTGGGCGGGAGGTGCGGTCGCAAGGGCGCTTGCCTCAAGGGGGTGGGCGATAGCCACCTCAATCAAGAATTCTGCTATAATAAGCAGGACTCCGCGGGCGCTGAGAAGACTATTTCGTGTACAAAGGAGCTGGCTTGGACCTCTTCCGTCGAGGCAATTGTCTTGCACTTCATGGAAGAGGTCGGAGAAGTCGCCTCCTGTATTCGCGAGATAAGAGAAACTGATGGAACCAAGAGTAGGGACAGGCTTCGAAGAGGACATTGAGGAAGAATTAGCTGACATACTTCGTTGGACAGCATCTTCGGTATCCAAGCTGGATTATATCTTGGGAGCTGGGACCAAATTCACGAACCGCACCCAAGGGCGACAAACGGCAGATTTGAGACTCTCAGATATCGTTTGGAACGAGTTCAAGCACCCCACCGATGGATACCTCTGGTGTGGCAAGTGCCAGAATCGGCAGTGTAAGTGCAGCGCACACCGCTTGTAGCTTTTGGATACCCAAGGTCGGCCCCAAAAGCCAGACAAACAATCAATTCCGCCGCAAGTTTGTCGGATTGGAGACGATGTTGTAACGCTTGAAGATGGTGCGGGTCTTGTCCCAGCCTGGAGCAGCGGTTGGTCAAACCCGGCGGGCGGTTGATAAAATGGATTCACCCGGACGCGAAGGTCAACTAAGCACCTGCCGCAAGCGAACTCCTCTCCTCGGCCTCCACTTGCTCGGTCTTGAAGGCCTCCAACCCCAGGAGGTCGAGCTACGGTCGATGCAGATGCTCGCCCGCTCGCTCAACATCGGTAGGACTATCGCTTTCGTGGGCTCCGGCATCTCTGCAGCTTACGGATATGCCTCTTGGAAGGAACTAGCGTCAGCTCGAGGAGGAACTCGGTCTTCGGCGTCCCAGCGCCTCAGGCCGATACCGACAATCAGTCTCCTGAGTCGGTAGGCACGCGCCAGCGGCTGGAAATCTGCGAACAAGAGTATCGTAAAGAGCGAGGCCGGACGTTCCACGCGCCGTTGCAGACCGCTTGGTCTGCAATGAAACCTATCGGAGCTTTTCGACCCCTCTACAGACCCGAGAAATGACCCGCTTCGTAAGATAATAGAGGACCTTCGGATCCGACGATTCTTAACGACGAACTATGACGATGAGATTGAGCGCGCATTCGTCCGCGTTTTGAATTCCCCTGCTGGCCCACTAAACCAACCCTTTCTGTCCGGATCAGACTACGACGAACAGGTGGATCCGGTAGCTCGATCGCTCACGCTTGAACCTTCGGATCCGCAGCCAGAACACCTTCTACAATTCGCCCTGAGCACACCTGGGTACGAAATGGGAGTCTTCCATTGCCACGGACGCTCTAGCGCTCCGGAGTCAATGGTGATCGCCGAGGCGGACTATCAAAGAGTTTACCTGAAAGAAGAGCCATCACACAGAACTTACAGAGATGCACTGAATCTAGCGCTCTCGGCAAACGCGGTATTATTTTCGGGAAATGGACTTGAGGAGGACGATCTTCTCCGACCACTTCGGCAGTTCGTCTCCGAGCGCCAGCAAGCTTTACCGGAACGCCCACTGTTCGCTCTTTACCACAGGATCAGAGGTCGTGAGAACGAGGCGGAATACAAACGACGATGGTATTACGCGAGGTACGGTCTTAAGATGTGTTTCTACGACCTCGACAATGAACGTGATGTCGGGAACAGAGAGAACCATACGAAGGCGCTATGCAGAAAACTTGATGAGATCTCCGACTGTTGGACCGAGTGGTGGCTGGGCTGGCAGATGAAGCCATCTGTCCGACAACCAGACTTCCCGTGTGGCCCACAGTGTGGCTTACCAAACGGCGTGATGATGCATCACTATAGCCCCGCTAAAAACCCGCTGGTAAGCGCGGAGCACGATGCGCAGAATCTGGCTAGAGTTCTGCAGGAACTGTCCGTCGTGTCGTCGAAGAAAGTGCCCGTGAGAGATCCCGCTGAGCGGGACACGCGACAAACGCCGACCCACGATGAGAATGGAGAGGCGCCGTCGGCCGGAGGACACCAAAAAGCGGCCGCTCCTCGTACTTGGAGGTTCCGGGAGTGGGAAGGGTAGCCTCGGGCTTGGACTAGTACTCGCAAAGGATACGCTAGGTTGTAAGGATGCCTTCTTCGGCACAGCGCATTTCACGAACGAGATTCTCTCAACGGTCGAGGCCGCGGCGGACCACTTCGATCCCCGCGGCTCCGTTGACCAACACCCCCTTACACGCCTCGAGAATGCTCTGAAAACCGGCAATCACTTGTTGGTCCTTGGTGGAATCGAGCGCCTCCTTGTCGCAGCGCACTGGAGTACCATCGCGAGGGTATCCGGGCTCGAGTCGGGGCATCCTCTGGAGATCGGTCAGCCCTCCAACCAGGAAGTGCGGAACCTCCTGCAAGTCCTTGCCGGGATTAACGAGAGCTACATCGTCCTGACGAGTTCGATCAACCCTGTTCTGGCTGACGATAACCCGCAACCGGACGGTCAGTGCCAAGCGGACCTGGTCAGCTCACGCGCACCTGCCCACAGCCTCCACTCTCGTCAATTGGACGGCGAGCTTTTCAAAATCCTCAGGCTCGAAGGCGTAGACGTTGAATCATTGGTGAACAAGTGGTGTTCAGCAGGATGAGTCTGGCGGTCGAACGGGTCCGGCAGCTTCACAGGACATTGCGCGGCCAGTGTTACGCCCTGGCAACCATAGAGAAAGCCTTGGAATTGATCGGTCAGGCTTTTGACGATAAAGCGAAGCGCATTGAAGCGCGACAAAGGTGGTTCGATCAGCTTCTGCGAAGGCTTACCGCGGTCGATTTTGCTCGGCGCGGCGCTATAGCGATCGAAGCCGCAACGTCGGTCATTCTTCGCTCAGAATCGCCCGCCCTCAGAGCCAACGCGATGGCGATTCTCCGGCGGATCGTACTTTTCCCCACACCTGTTCGTCTCCAGGAACTACTTGCCTCCATCAATGTGAGGACCCTGAGGGCCGCTGAGCCTGAAACTCCGGAGTCGGCGGAAAGGGCCGCGCGCGCTGCCATTGATTTTCTTGTGAGGAATAACTTGCTTCTCGTCGTCGAAAAGAAGACGGGAGATCCTGCATGGACTGCACACACCGTGATGCGACAGCATCTCTTAAGGGGACTAGGAAGACCAATTGGCGAAGTCCCATCGGAGCTAGGTCGCCTTGCGCTGAGCGCGTTTAGTGATGAGTCGGCGGTCCCACCAATTCCGCCGCCACGCACCGAGGAAGGGGCGAGGTTGATTGAACGCACGACCGAGAATCTCCTGAAGAACATCGATGGGGCAGTTTACAAAGACTACTCGATCGCTCCCGACACCTCCATGAAGACAGCGCGCTCCATCCGAGCGGCATTCGGCCTCATCAGTTCTCGCTGGCGTGCCAATACAATCCCGCAGCAATTCGACCTCGCAGACGATGTAACCGCCGGTAGCCGCGAGAACTATACGGTTTTTAACACACGCTTGGTCCGACTAGCGAACGCAATTCGTGTGCTTCAAGAAGAGCAAAACGCGCTGTGGTTTTCTGGTAGGAAAAACGAGGGGGAGATTCGTGATAAGCGCGCCGTTCTATACGCAGATGAATTGAGTTGGCTTTACAACGAGTTGGGGATGGTAGGGTATTCACAAGGATCGGTAAACGATGCCTACGCGCTCTTTAGGACCGGTCAGGACTTTAATGCTTACATCGAAGGTAACACACATGGCCCGCGAGGGTTCCAGTCAGAGCTTAATTTAGCGGGTGTGCATATAGAGGCCGGAAACCTGCCGAGGGCTCGCTACCATTTGGAGAATGCGACCCGCGTCGCCCAGAAACTCGACGATGAAGCGCGCGCGAGAGCCGACGGATACATGGGGCTGTTGCATCACCTCTCGGGAAAATATGTCGAACGCGGAACGACTGTACACAAAGGCGATCAATGCGCTGGAGCTTCACAACAATCGACGCGGTCTGAGTATCTTCTACAGGCATCGGGGCGACCTCCGACGCAAGCAAGAGGCGACGGGAGAGCGAGAGCCTCGAAAAGACATTATTTTGAGCTTACTGGCAGCAGAGTCGGGCGGGCATCTCGACCTAATGCAGTACGCTCGCGTGGCTGAGGCAAACTACAAATTCTGGAAGGGGGACGACACGGCAGAGTTGGGGCTGCTTCCGGCGTTGCATTTTGCGCGGAGACTCGGCATCGCCAAGCTCGAAGTCGAGGCGCTAAGCATCCAAAGCCGCATTGCACTGGGTAATGGGCAGACCGAGGTTGCAGCTCGCCTAGCCTTGCGCACCCTGTCGAGCGCTGCATCCCTGGGAATGAGGCTGCGTGTCACGGCCGGTCTGGTACAGATGGGCCGAGTACTCGCTGCGTTGCAAATTTGGGACGCAGCGCGATCAATGCTGGTCGCCGCTATTAGATTGGGTAGCGAGCAAGGATATCAACTCAAGGTCGAGGAGGCAAACCGTGAGCTGATTCGGATGGCTACGCGAAGCGCCGGCTAGACCGGGCGCGACGGAGAGCACGGGATCGGGGGTTGAATGGCCTCCGTTTAGTTGTAAAGCCAAGACTTAACGTGACGGTCCCGGTAGAGTCCTCCGGTCCTGGAAAAGGAGAACGAGGACAATGACGACGGAGCAGAAGGTAATTCGGGATTACATCTCACAACACCGGCCCCGTATGGGGTAATGTGCTGGCGGGTGGTGTTATCGGCTACGCCGTTGATGCTTCTTCGGGTGCAGGGTTTGACTATCCTACTGAGATAACCGTTGAAATGGACAAGACAACAGTGATTGCTCCGCCAAAGGCTGCGGCAGCAGGTATACAATAAACATCACGTTTGAATAATTAAGGAATATAGGCAAAGAATTCTATGTGGTCAGTCTGATAAGGCGTACTGACAATTGTCAATGGGCCAGATTGTTATTGAGACTTGTCAACCGTACGGTGACCTTCTCTAACGAGAGCGCTTCGTTTCGTCACCCGCCACCCTTCTCCGCCTGCACCTTGGCATCGACGTGAAGCTTCCAGCCCTTGTTGCGATAGGAGCGCTTCTGTGGCGCTTTCGGCGAAGGCGCGACCCACTGCTTTGCGTGTTCGCGCACGTCGGCCTTGAGCGCCGGCGTTTTTGCGTCGAAGCCAAGATGCTCCAGCAGGTATCCGAGCCGTTGCGCCCAGGGGACAGGCGCCGTCCGGGCAGCGGTCGCAAGTTTCTCGGGATCGAGCTGCTCGGCGAGTTCAGACAGAACCGTCGCCACCTGACCGAGTCCGCCCGCATGATCCGCGTAACCAACAAGGTCGAGCGCCGTTGCCTCGGGAGACGACACCAGGACCGTGCCTCGCGGCGTATTGACGCTCTGGACGGGCACGTCCTTGATGTGCTTGCGGGCTATAAACCCGACGCGTACCATGCCGCACTGAATCGGCCGCCGGTTCCTTGCGAGAAAGACCTTGAATTCCTGCGGGCGCTGATGCGCCGCGCCGTGATACTCTGCGGCCGACAGCAGGCCCGCGTAGTAGCGGAGATTGAGGCGCTTCATCAGCGCCGGCATAAACTGGTCGGCGGGAAGACAGCCGAGCGAACGATATTCCGGCGGCACGAGGACGTAAAAACCCCGCGCCGGAGAAGCGATGAACGATTTCTTTTCGAGACGGTTCAGCGCGAGCCTGGCGGCATCGGCTGAAACGCCCAGAGCCGATCGGGCCTCGCCAGAGGTAAAGTGATAGCGCCCGTTTTCAGCGAGGCCGGTGACGTAATCCCTGGCGTTTACATCACGACGGGATTCCGTTTTCACATGCGTAAAGTATCATTTTCTGATACTTTACGTGAGTGAATATCGATCAGGAGCAGAATTCGTAATCCAGGACCCCCGAAATCGCATCGAAACAGGGGCGTTTTGAAAAACTTGCACAATGACTTACACATTTTCACATTTGTCTGAAATAATTCCAATAAAATCACATAGTTACGAGAATACAAATACGACTCAAAATCCTCCGTGCGCAAGCACATGCGGGTTCAAGTCCCGCCCTCGGCACCATCGAGAAGACAATCGACCTACCCGCTCGCGTCGAGCCGCGGCTTCCGCGCTGCAATTCACCACATCTCCCGCCGCGATCGCCGTTAACACGGCCGTCATCGTATGTTCACCGTATCCCTATAGCTAGTCCGATAGTCTGCACGGTCGTACAGGGCGGATACCGGAGGATAGGCGAGGATGCTCAGGAAGCGCTCCGTAATCATCGTGTTGGTATTGGCGGAGGTCTTCTCCGCCGCGTGGGCGACCGGAACAGCGAATGCCCAGTCGCCGAAGCTCAAGTTTCCGAAGAGCTTCAAAGCCAGCTTCACCTGGCAGGAAGGAAACAACCCGCCGCGACGCGGATTGCTGTATTTCTCGCACGGCAGAATCAGAAAGGAGATCGAACCTCAGCCGGGCGGCTACGAGACCGTGGAGATTATCCGCCCGGGGGAACGGAAAATCTTCGAGATCAATCCGAACAAGCGGCTCTTCTATGTCCTGCCGTGGAACTCGCGAGCAGCGCTCATCTCCGAGGCGGTCGGGCGCCGCGCCAAACGCAAGCTGGTGGGATCGGAAACGATCGAGGAACAGGCCTGCGACAAGTATCAGGTGACTCCAAGCGACACCGGGGCTGCCCCATTCTATCTCTGGGTCACCAAAGACACCGATTTTCCCGTACAGCTAATCAGCCGGGATTCTGACCCGTCCCGGCAGATCAGGATTCAGTGGAAGGATTTGAAGCCGGGGAATCAGGCGCCGATACTCTTTGAACCGCCGATATACTTCAAACAGGTTGAGAGGCCATCCTCGAGCGGCAGTGCCGATGCCAGCGCAACCCCCGCCGCGCCGGTCAGCGTCAAGTCATCGCCGCCCTGACTCGCGCGTCGATCTCGCGATCCGCGGGCCCATACGAGTCGTTGACAGCCTGCGAAGCGCCGGGCAGAGTCTATCCGCAATCAGGCCTTGCGTCGCTGACAACGGAACGACGTCAGGCTTCGCATCGCGAGGATTGGGGAGAAACAGTCGTGAAGACGATCTCTATTGTCGCTGCGGTAGTGTTTTCGATCGCATCAACTTATCCGGGCAGGTCGGTTTACGCCGCCACCACCTGTCCGAGCCCAGCTCCGAAATGTACCTCGAGTTCGAGCGCCACGCTCAAGGGACTGGCGGGGCCATTCGGCTGCCTGGGCAGCGGAACCAAGCCGAACGGAATAGATAAGGTGTCGATCCTGCTGGTGACCTTCGATGGCGTAGGGCACTGGACGGGCAAGGGCGCCGGCAACGAGGACAGCGCCAGCGGCAACACCTTTCAGGATTTCTCTGCGGACAGCGGAACCTACTGCGTCAACTCCGACGGCACCGGCTACATTTTTGCCGGTGACAGCTGCCCCATTGCGATGGTCATCGATAGCGCGAAGTCTGAGATTCGTCTGATCGAGACACAGGAGAACCAGGCCCAGTCGACCATTTGCGGAAAACAATAGGGCGACGCTAAGCCTTCGCATCGCGAGGATTGGAGAAGAAGTCATGAAGACGATCTTTGTTGTCGCCACGGTGATGGTTTCGCTGGTGTCGGCTTATCCAGCCACGTCGGTTCACGCCGCCGCTAGCTGTCCGAGCCCGGCTCCGAAATGTACCTCGAGTTCGAGCACCACCCTCAAGAGGCTTGCGGGAACATTCGGCTGCTCATTCGGCGCAACCGAGTCAAGCGGAACGAATGGAGTGCAGATTGACTTGGCGACGATAGATGGCAAGGGGCACGTGAGCGGCAAGGAGGCCAACAACGACGACAGTCCTACCGGCAATACCTATGAGGACTTCTCCTCGCGCAACAATGCGTTCACCGGAACCTACTGCGTCAACTCCGACGGCACCGGCTACTATTTCCCCAGCGCCAGCAGCGGGGACTGCCCCTCGGCATTGGTCATCGATAGCGCGGGGTCTGAAATTCGCCTGATCGGTTCGTATGAGAACGAGGCCAGGTCGGGCATTTGCAAAAAGCAGTAAGACGACGCCCGGCGTGGCATCGCGAGGGTTGAGGAGAAGAAGTCATGAAGACGATCTTTGTCGTCGCTACGGTGTTGTTTTCGCTGGCGTCGACGTATCCGGCCATGTCCGTTTACGCCGCTTGTCCGAGCCCGGCTCCGAAATGTGCCTCGAGTTCGAGCGCCACACTCAAGGGGCTGGTGGGAGCATTCGGCTGCTCAAATGGCGCAGCTGATTCGAGCGGAACGGATGAGGTGGGAATCTTGCTGGTAAACTTCGATGGTGCGGGGCACTTTACGAACAAGAGCGCCCACAACGGGGACAGCGCCAGCGGCAACACCTACCAGGACTTCTCTACGGAGACCGGAACATACTGCGTAAACTCCGACGGCACCGGCTACTCTTTTCCTGGCACCGGCAACGGTGGCTGCCCCTCGGCTATAGTCATCGATAGCGCGAAGTCTGAAATTCGGACTGTCAATACACAGGAGAACTTGGCCAAGTCGGCGATTTGCAAAAAACAGTAGTGCCCAGTCATCGCCGACGCAGATGGTCAGATGTCCTTGGTGCGATCGCGCAGGATGAACTTCTGGATCTTGCCGGTCGAGGTTTTGGGTAGCGTCCCGAAGACCACGTTCCTGGGCGCCTTGAAGTGCGCCATGTTGTCGCGGCAGAACGCGATGATCTCCTGCTCGCTGGCGCCGGCGCCGTCCTTGAGCTCGATGAACGCGCATGGCGTCTCGCCCCATTTTTCGTCCGCCCGCGCAACCACCGCCGCCGCCATCACCGCCGGATGACGATACAGGACGTCCTCGACCTCCAGTGACGAGATGTTCTCGCCGCCCGATATGATGATGTCCTTGGAGCGATCCTTGATCTTGATGTAGCCGTCGGGATGCACCACGGCGAGGTCGCCGCTGTGGAACCATCCGCCGGCGAACGCTTCTTCGGTGGCCTTCGGGTTCTTGAGATAGCCCTTCATCGTGATATTGCCGCGGAAGAAAATCTCGCCGACGGTCCGGCCGTCGCGCGGCACCGGCTCCAGAGTTTCGGGGTCGGCCACCATCAGGCCGTCTTCGAGCAGATAGCGCACGCCCTGGCGGCCGTTCTGCTCCGCGCGATGCTGTACGGGCAAATCCTGCCATTCCTCCTGCTTGGCGCATACCGCGGCGGGCCCGTAGGTCTCGGTCAGTCCGTAAACGTGCGTCAACTCGAACCCGATTCGCTCCATCCCTTCGATCACGGCGATCGGCGGCGCGGCCCCGGCGACCAATCCCGCCACTTTGTGTGAAATTCCTGCACGCAGTTCCGCCGGCGAGTTGAGCAGGGAGTTATGGACGATCGGGGCGCCGCAATAGTGCGTGACGCGATACTTCCGAATCGCCTCAAAGATCCGCGCCGGTTCCACCCGCCTCAGGCAGACATTGGTGCCGGCCAGCGCCGCAATCGTCCACGGGAAGCACCATCCGTTGCAGTGGAACATCGGCAGCGTCCAGAGGTAGACCGGATGTTGCCGCATCCCCCAGCTCACGGCGTTGCAAAGCGCGTTGAGGCAGGCGCCGCGATGGTGATAGACCACGCCCTTGGGATTGCCAGTCGTGCCCGAGGTGTAGTTGAGCGAGATCGCGTCCCACTCGTCGGCGGGCGGCGGCCAGTTGAACTCGGGATCCCCTTCTCGCAGAAGGCTTTCGTAGTCCTGCTCGCCGAGCAGTCCGCTGCCGTCGTATTCGGGATCGTCGATGTCGATCACCAGCGGGCGCCTGGGCAGCAGCTTGAGCGCGCGCTCGATAGTGGGCGAAAACTCGGTGTCTGTGATCAGGACCTTGGCCTCGCCATGCTGGAGCATGAAGGCGATCGCTTCCGCATCGAGCCGCGTGTTGAGCGTATTCAGCACCGCGCCGGTCATCGGCACGCCGAAATGCGCCTCGTACATGGCGGGGATGTTCGGCGCCATCAGCGCCACCGTATCGCCGACCCCGATCCCGCGACGCCTCAACGCCGAGGCGAGGCGGCGGCTGCGCGCATAAGTCTCCTTCCAGGAGAATTTCAGATCGCCATGTATGATCGAGATGCGATCGGGATATACGAATGCCGCCCGCTCGAGAAACGTCAGCGGCGTCAGCGGCGCATAGTTGGCGGCGTTCTTGTCGAGCGCCAGTTGATAGGGATTGGTCCTGGTCGTTTTCATGGCGTTGCTGCTCCCGGCCGCAGTCTCATCGATGCTCGCGCACGTAGCGTCCCGGCGCCGACTCGAGCGCCGGATGGCGCTTGCTGCCCGGCACCGTGCGAGCCGGCGCGCGATCGCCCGAGCGTTGCGATATCCATGAAGCCCAATGCTCCCACCAGCTCCCCGGATGCTCCTTCGCGCCGCCGAACCATTGCTCCGGATCCGCGGGCAGACTGGAGTTGACGAAGTAGCGCGCCTTCGGATTTCCCGGCGGGTTGACCAGGCTCTGGACGTGGCCGCTCGAGCTCAGCACAAACTCCACGCGCCCGCCGAACATCGCGGTACCGCTATAGCACGAGCGCCACGGGCAGATGTGATCGGTAAGCCCGGCGAGCAAATAGATGTCGCATTTGACGCGGCGGAGGTCGATCGGCGTGCCCAGCACCGTCGCCGCGCCGGCGCGGGTCAGCAGGTTCTTCAACAGCAGAGTGAGAAAATCGGCGTGCAACGCTGCGGGCAGCGAGGTGGAATCGCAGTTCCAGAAAAGAATATCGAACGCCGGCGGACGGTTGCCCATCAGGTAGTTGTTCACCCAGTAATTCCAGACCAGATCGTTGGGGCGCATCCAGGCAAACGTGCGCGCCATCTCGCCGCCTTCGAGCACGCCCTTCGCCTCGGAGCGGCGCACCGCGTCGGCCACCATCTCCTCGGTCAGGAACATCGTGGTCATCGATGGCGAGCCGCTCTCGAGCATCGTCACCAGCAGCGTCGCGCAATGGACCTTGGGATCCGAAGCCGCCGCGAGATGGCCGAGCAGCAGCGCGCCGGTGATGCCTCCCGCGCACAGCCCGACCAGATTGCAGTCCTCGCTGCCGGTGATTTCGCACACCGCGTCGATCGCTTGCTGGCACGCCGCCACGTAGCGATCGAGGTCCCAGGCACGATCGGCGGGAGTCGGGTTCCGCCAGCTGATCGCGAAGAACTGGAGCCCCTGCGATACCGCGTGCTCGACAAAGCTCCGGCCCGGCGCGAGATCCATGATGTAGAATTTGTTGATTTGCGGCGGTATCAGCAGAACCGGGCGCTGGAAGACCAGCTCGGTCTTCGGCGCGTACTGGATTACCTCGCAAAGCTCGCCGCGATAGATCACCGCGCCGGCGGTAACGGCGATATTCCGGCCGACATCGAACGGGCGCTTATCCACCTGCGAGGGCATCGCTCCGTTGCGGAAGAAATCGTCGACAAAATTCGCAAGCCCGCGCAGCAGGCTCTGGCCGCCGGTCTCAAAGGCGCGCTTGAGCGCGGCCGGATTGCCGGCCAGCAGGTTGGTCGGGGACAGCGACTCGGTCAGCAGCGTGACGGCGAACCGCTGCTGCTCGGCATCGCGCCAATCGAGTCCGTCGGCGTCGCAGAGCTTAAGTATCGCGCCGCGCCAGGCAAGATAGGTCTGCATCAGGGGCTTGTAGATCGGACTGTCCGACCATGCGGGGTCTGCGAAGCGGCGGTCCGAGGGCTCCGGCTTGAGCGTCGATTCGCCGCCGGCTATTCGCATCAGCTCCAGCGACAGTTGCGCGAGGCGCGGACCGGTCACGTCCGGCCGGATCGCCAGTCGCTTGAGGAAACGGCCGAGAGCCTGCGCGAGTCTCAACGCGTCGAATCCGACGAACGGATTCGCGCCCAGGATAGCGTTGACGGCGTCATTCGCAGCCTCCGGTTCGGGGCTTTCGCGATAGGCGGTTGCCATGGTGGTCCCTGTGAGGGATACCAAAAACCACCGGCCTCTGGCGAGCCGGGGGCGCCGGTCGTGGGCCGCCACGGCCCCTGCCCTCAAGCACTGGCGGTGTTGATTCGACGGCCGAGTTACGGCTTCAGGCCGGTCACGATGCTCCAGTATCCGAACGTGCGCTTGACCTGGACTTTGCGGAAGCCCGCGTCTTTCAGCATCGAGGAATTCGCGGCCGGAATACTGCTGCCCCGGCATCGCGATCAGCATGTCTACGTTGAAAGCGGCGACCGGGAACGGGCCGGTCCGATCGTCGTTGAAGAGCATCTCGTGGACGATGATTCGCCCGCCCGAGGGCAGACTGTCGAAGCTCTTGCGGGCGAAAAACCGGCATCGCTCGGGCGTGCGAATCGTGAAAGATCATGCTGTAAAAGTGAAGGTCAGCCGGCGGATACGGATCGTTGAAGAAGTCGGCGGTATGCGTGGAGACCCGGTCCGCGACGCCGTATTTCTCCGCGCTCTCCAGCGCGATCGCACAGATCGTCGCTTGATCGAGGACGATCGCCCTCAGCTTCGGCCGCACGGTCACGGCGCCAATCGAGTGTGCTCCCGACCCCCCGCCGACATCGAGCATCACGCGGGCTCGCGACAGGTCAAGCTTGCGCGGCCACACCATCGCGGGCGCCATGCTCGCGCTATGCATCGCCCGCGTGAAATCCTCAGCGTGTCGGGAGTGCCATGATGCGAACACGCCCCCGGGATCGGAAAAGACGCCCTGTGGTCGGCCGGTGAGGACCGCCTCGCGCAGCGAGTCCGGCGTCCATACCGAAATGACGAGTCGCCAGGCACTGTAGAACCAGCCGAAGAAGTACGGACTCGACGGCAGCATATATTCCCGCGATATGGGCGTGAGCGCGTAGCGACCGTTGCGCAGCGACATCAGGCCCAGCGATGTGCAGACCGCGAGAATCGCGTGGGCCGAGCGGGCCGGAATCCGCCTGGTTTTGCAGATTTCGTCGAGCGCGAGCTCCTTCTCGGCGAGCATCTCGAAAAACTTGAGCTCGTCGGCGACCAGCACCGCGGGATAGCCCCAAATGCCGAGCATCACGTCCCACAACCGGCGATCATCCGCCCTAGGGGGGCGGAGCGCCGCACGAGCGCGCTTGCGCATGGCAATCTCCTGATTCAGCTTCTCAGGCAGTTTTTTTCAATTATGCACGTCCGGCAGGTTTGTCAATGTCGCACGCGGCGCTGCCGTTCGGCGATCGCGGCTGGAGGGGCTTGTCGCGATAGTCGGTTGCCGGTCCCAGCGATGGGACCGAACTACCTGCCCCCGGCGAGCCGGGGCGCCGGTCGTCGGGCCGTTTGGAGTCCGAAATCGCAGATTGGGTCCGGCAGCGGAAGCCGCGGACGCCGAGGGTTGAGGGTTGAACCGGTGGGAATCAGCTATGGCTATGCCGCCTGAAGGCCCACTTCCACGACTTCCTTGCAAATCATTCCGCGCAATGTCCTGGGTGGAAGGACGCTCCGGGCCTCGTCTGCGACCTGCTCCGAACTCCGATATGCAAGATCCCGCAGTCCCGCGGGACGGATGCTGACCGCCTGTTTATGCGAGCTGCGGTGAACGAGCTCACACGCTTCCGTGTAGCAGAATGCGTCAACCTGGGTCGTCGTTCCGTCTCTGAAAAAAGCGATGTACGTCATTGTCGTCTCAGCTCCGTCCTTTCCTTTCTCCGATTCCTCTTCTGCGAACCGCGTTCTCGCAGAATGACTATGGCAAACCTGATGCCAGACAAGTCTGTCAACAAATCATTGAGTTTTGCTACTTATTGTAGCCTCAGGAGACCGTCGAAACTGCTAACTTTTGTTTGCTGACCCGCAATACCGCTAACTTCCAAAAGCACGATCGGCCCGGCTGCGTCAGGAATCTCAACCCGCTATGTTGGTCGAGGATCGGGTGCATGCGCGCCGATCCTCTGATCTGCGTCTCAATCGAGCGTTATGCCGGATTCAGGACAAACCACGGTGCCAGCCGCGGCGAGCTATGCAGCCGGCGAAGTGATGCGTGACGGCAGGCCGATACGGATTCGCGCGATCCGTCCCGACGACAAGCAACGGCTGCTCGAACACTTCGCGCACCTGAGCCCGCGCTCCGTCTACTATCGATTCTTCGGCCTCAAGCGGTCGCTCGACGACCAGGATCTGCGCCGCTTCACCGAGCTCGACTTCGTAAATCATGTCGGTCTGGTGGCGACGGTCGCGGGGCGCGAGAGCGCGACGAGCAATTTATCGGCGTCGGACGCTACGTGCGGTGGGACGCGCCGGATCGAGCTGAAGTTGCGTTCGCGGTGCTCGACGACTACCAGGGACAGGGCGTCGGCACCCTGCTGCTGAAACATCTCGCGCGGATCGCGCGAACCGGCGGGATCACGGAATTCGTCGCATACGTCATGGGCAGCAACACGCAGATGCTGGAAGTATTCGCGAACAGCGGCTTTCGAGTACGCGATTCCTATGAGTCCGGCACGATGCGCGTAAGTCTGGAAATCGGCCCGTCCGATCGCACGAGCTAGCGTCGCGCGCGCTGGATCGTTCGCCAATTCGATAATTTTTCAGCGACTTTCCAGAGTCCGCGCGATCGCCTGGAACGCGGCGAACTGCTCGATCTCGAGTTGGACGTCCCACGGCTGCGGATATGCGCTGTTCTTGACGATCACGAGCTTGCGGCCGGGATTGACATAGATGAACTGGAAGCAGATTCCCTCAGCCGAGAAAGCGCGATTCGGGCCGGGAAACGTCCACCATTGATACCCGTAGCCTTGCGGATCTCCCTTGTAGAGCTTGCCCGGCTGCACCTGCGGCGAACTGGGGACTGTCGCCTGCTCGATCCATGATGCGGGCACGATCTGCTTCCCGTTCCAGTTGCCCCGGTTGAGGAACAGCAGGCCGAAACGGCCGTAATCGCGAAGCGTCGCGTTGATGCAGCAGAATGCCGCCTCCATCCCGTCCGGCCCCGGCCGATCGGTAAGCCAGGTGGCGTCGTGCTCCATCCCGAGTTTTCCCCATATCCGGCGCGTGAGAGCGTCGGCGAGCGTCTCGCCGGTCACGCGCCTGACGAGCCATCCGAGGACCTGGGTGTCGGCGCTCCGATACACGAACTTGGTCCCCGGCTTTTCCTCGCGACCTATCGTCTTGAGAAAATCATTCAGGGTGGAAGCGTTTCGCGCCATGCATTGTGTCCACATCCGGTTTACGTCTGATTCGGTATTGGTATATTCCTCGTTGAACTCGACCCCGGACGACATCTGCAGGATGTCCTTGATCGGCACGCCGTCGTATCCGGAGCCTCTCAATTCGGGAAGGTATTTCGTGACCGGATCGTTGACGCCGGCGATCCTGCCATCCGAAATCGCCAGTCCCAGCAGCGTGGAGGTGAACGACTTCCCCACCGACCAGGAGGTGAAGGTCGAAGTATCGCTCGCGCCGCCGAAGTAGCGCTCCATCACGATGCGTCCGTCTTTGATGACGAGGAAACCCGTGGTTTTGCTGCGCGCCAGAAGGTCGTCGAGGGTTCGCTCCCCGCCTTTCCATCGGTAGCGGACCGCGCCGAGCTGCGACTGCGCGCGGGGAATCTCGGACACCGGCCCCGACCGCGAGATTTTGTGGCTCGGGTAGAGCCGGTCGAGATGGCGGAAGGCGGCCGCCTCGAATCGAGGATCGAAGAGCGATACGCGCGTACCAATCGCTTCGGTGTCGGCAGCACGAGCGCGGGCGCCGGAGAGCGCCAGCGAAATCGCCAGGACGAGAATCGTCTTTCTCAACATCGCTGCATCCTCCACTCCGCAAGTGCGAGCGCGCCTATTTTAGTTCCGTAACCGTGTTGATAGAAACGACCCGCAGTGCATGGAGTTGCCGTTGACGGAAGCTGTAGCCGAATCGTTGCGCCGGGCGGGATTGATTCTGTTCTTCCTCCTGCTGTTGGCCGCGATGTGGGGAGTGACCCACCTCTGGCTGGAGTGCGGAATGTATGTTCACGGCACGCATGTCCCAGGACGGCACTTGAGAATTGTTCCGGCAATGGCAATGAAGGGCGACGAGCCGCACTACCTCATGGTCGTGAACAGCATCCTGTTCGACCATGATCTTGAGTTGCAGGATGACTACGAGCGAGTCGGCAATTCAGGCCTGGAAGCGGGCGTCCTCTGCCGCGGGATTAACCTTTATCATCATACGATCATCGTCAATCGGCGGACCGGAGCGCACGCAACCTGGATGGATCTGCACAAGGGCGACCCGGCACTCATCAGCCCGGCGGAGGCCACTCTGCTCAAGCCCTCACCCGACCTGTACGAAGTGTCGGCCCATCCGGTGGCCTATCCCGCCCTGCTTGCGGCGCTCATCGCGCCTTTTCGCCCGTCGATTGAAGACGTGGAGGGCGAGGCAAGTGTGGCGATGGTCCTCATTTCGTGGGTTACGTGCATCGTGGCTTTCGTGGCGGCGCGTCGCGCCGGCATGAGCCGCGCCGGCTCCGTCGTGGGCGTGGCAATCCTCGCACTGGCCAGTCCATGGCTGCCGTATGCGCGATCGTATTACTCCGAGCCGGTGATCGGGCTGACCTTGATTCTCGCTCTGTGGGCGATGGAGGAAGAGCGCTTCCTGCTGGCGGCCCTCGCCGCCGCAGCCGCAGCAATCTTGAAGCCGCCCTACGCCGTAGTCGGCGCGGGCTTCGTGCTGGAGACGCTATGGGACCGCCGCTGGCGTCAGGCGGGAATGATGAGCGCCGCGCTGGCCATCTGTGCCGCGGGCCTGATCGGGTTCAACTATTGGTTGGCGCGCACGCCGATCATTTCCGGCAACCTCGTGAGCGGCACGGCGCTGGCGCACAACCTGAGCTCGCTCTACGAAACCTTCCTGGAGCCCGAGCACGGCCTGCTTTTTTTCGCACCGTGGGTGATCTTTGCGCCCCTTGCGCTGCTGCATTCGCGCCCCGACAGCCGGAATGGCGCGGGCCTGGCGCGTCACATGGTGATTCCTCTCGTCCTCTTTGCCACCGTCGTAGCTGCGGCCAGGCTTTGGACCCGGTTACTGCTATGGCCCGCGCTACTGGGTGCCGTTTCTTCCCTGGATGGCTCTCGCGGTTGCGGTCGCATGGAACGCCGGCGGCCGATCGACGCGTGCCGCGCTCGCGCTCTTCCTCCTGAGTGGCGCCGCGATCAACGTGCCGGGCGCGCTCCGCTATCCGCAAATGCTTTCACGGCCATCATGGATCGCTCCCGTCTGCCCTCACTGATCGGCCCCGGTCTTTTCCCCAGACGCCGCGCGGCGCAAAGCGCCCTCTTACGCATTTCTGGCATTGCTTCCAACTCGCGCCCAAACTAATATATCAGCCTGTAATATATTCCTGCCATTAGGCTGGCCCCGCCCAGGAACTCCCAGTGTGGTCGAATAGAAGGAAGCTTTTGATGAGCGGCAAACCCGGGTGGGCGTTTTTGGGCGCTATCGTCGGCCTTTGCGCCACCGCGGCCGCGGGGTTCGGCCAGCAAGCCACCCTGCTGAAGCCGCCGCCCGGATATTTTACCTTCGCGCCGCTGAGAGAGGATCTCGGTTCTTCGACGTCTCCGATGGCACAGAGCTTCGGCACCGCGTCGAGCAGCGGCACCGTCCCGCTGTGGAATTTCACCGTTACCTCACCTCTGGACGGCAATTCCTACTCGGGCACGATGGTTGGCCGCAGCCCGTTCTTCCATGGAGCCAGGACCACGAACGTCGGCGCGGTCGTCGTTCCGCTGGCGATCAACATGCCGGATGGGGGCGTGTTCGACCCGACCGTGTCCGATGGTTGCACATCCTCCAGCGCAATTACCCTGGTGCAACAATCGCCGCTGCTGACCGCGACCAGCTTCACCTTCGGCGGCACCAGCATGGGCACCACCCAGTACGTCGATGCTTTCCAGCGCGCCAATTTCTGGACCCACGTATCAGTCGCCGGAAGTAGCTATCATACGGTACTCAGTCCGATTACTACTCTTGCGCCGGTGACTGTAAATGTGCCGTCGGGCAGCGGCTCCACCAATAGTAGTAGTCCTTACGGAGGATGCGGCAACATAGGGGTAATCGACATAGGCTGGTTCGACTCCTACCTGGAAGGCACGCTCATTCCCGCACTTTCCTCGCAAGGCGTCGGGCCGACCATCTTCCCCGTCTTCGTGCTTCACGATGTGGTCATGACCTACGGCACGCCGTCGCTGAGCGGAAACTGCTGCATCATTGGCTATCACGCCGCGTTCGGATACCCCTACCAGTTCTACGCGCCCGTCGATTTCGATACCACCGGAATTTTCGGCTCTTCAGAGACACCGCCGCGATGAGCCACGAGGTGGCGGAATGGATGGACGACCCGCTCGGCGGCAATGCAACGCCCGCCTGGGGCCATGTCGGCCAGGTCAGTGGCTGTCAGGGCAACCTCGAAGTTGGAGATCCGCTGACCGGCACGGTGCTTCCCGCGGTTACGATGCCTAATGGGTATTCATACCACTTGCAGGAACTGGCTTTCTTCTCGTGGTTCTTTCGCCAGTCGCCCTCGATCGGGGTCAACGGCTGGTATTCCGACAATGGCCATTTCACCAGCGGCGCCGGGCCCGTATGCATGTAGGCCCTCGCGTTCGAGCGGCGACTGGCTCGCTGCGGGTGCAGCGCTACAAGCTGCACATTCTGGTCGTAGCAATCCTGCTCGCGGCCGGTGATGCGAGCGCGGATTCCCTGGTCTTTGTGACGAGCCAGGCCGGGCAGTCCGCAAACGATTCCATAAGCTGGTCACAACTCGGCGCCAACCTGACTGTCCTCGGATCCAGCGCGAGCGTGACTTCATCGGCAAGCCTGGCGGCCACCGTCACGCTGGCCGGCCCCAACAGCATCATCTCGGTGGTATGCCCGGCGGCTTCGTGCAGTTGGAGCGGATCGGGGTTCACCGCCGGCGATAGCCTCATCTGGACGTCAGATGCCGCAAACGGCGGCAACGGGCCTCTGACTCTGAGTTTCGGCAAATCCATATCGGGCGCGGGGCCCTGATTCAGGCGGACGGACCGGGTCAATTCACGGCCCAGATCCAAGCCTTCAATGGCGCGAGCTCGCTTGGTTCTTTCACCGCAACCAGCGACTCGAACGGCGACGCTCTCTATGCCGGCGTGCGCGACCAGACCGGCGCCAACATCACCAGTGTGATTTTCAGCCTTACGAATTGCGTCGGAACCTGCACCGACTTCGCACTCGATACCGCCGAGTTGAACACGAACGCGGCGACCCCTACTCCGACGGCATCGGCGACTCCAACCTCGGCCGGGACTCCGACTCCAACCCCCACCCGGACGCCAACCCCGACGCCGACACGCACTCCAACGCCGACTCCAACTCAGACGCCGACTCCAACTCAGACGCCGACTCCAACTCTGGTTCCGACGCCGACGCCCACTCCGGTTCCGACGCCGACGCCCACTCCGATTCCGACACCGACGCCCACTCCGACACCGGTCGCGACTCCTACTCCAACGCCGACGCCAAGCCCTACTCCGATCGCCGGGGCGATCGCATTTGTCGGCGCTTCGAGTGCCAGCAACACCAACCAGACCCTCCCGTCCAACGTTCAGAACGGCGACCTGATGCTGGCGTTCTATTCTTACTGGGTATACGCAACAGCAACTCCGCCCTCGGGATGGCAGTTGCTGAACTCTGCGGTCCGCACCGGCGACGGCGTAATCTCAGTGTGGTACCGCTTCGCCAACAATGAGGCCTCAGGATCGATCTACAAATGGTCGTTCAGCGGCAGCACGCCCTATGAAGCGGGCGGGATGCTGGTCTATCGGGGAGTGGATCCGGCGGCGCCCGAAGACGGCTTCTGCGGCAACTCGGGCAGCAGCACCGCTCCCACGCTGTGCTCGTTCACGACCGCGCACAGCGGCGACACCTACGTGGGATTCTTCACCGCCGCCAACCAGGGCTTTGTTCTTCCCTCAGACCTGACCGGGCGTATTCCAGTGCGGCAGTATAGCAACGGCGTCAACTACGGCGCGGCCGCCGGCGACAAGACGCTGGTCGCGGCCGGCACCGTACCCGCAGATCCGGCCGCTATGAACGTCGGCGGCTGGACAACGCTGGCACTGGCTCTAAAGGCCGCGGGCACCCCGACCGCAACACCCAGCCCCACCGCGACACCGACTCCTACATCGACGCCAGCCGTAACGCCGACGCCAACTCCCACTCCGACGCCAACTCCGACCCCATCGGCGACTCCAACACCTACTCTGACTCCCACGCCAACTGCGACGCCGACACCTGCTCCCACTCCTACGCCGACCCCGACAAGCACGCCGACCCCATCGGCGACTCCAACGCCGACCCCGACTCCGACGCCAACTCCCACTCCGACGCCAACTCCGACCCCATCGGCGACTCCAACGCCGACCCCGACTCCGACGCCCACCGCTACTCCGACAACGACGCCGACGCCGGCACCGACATCAACCCCCACGCCAAGCCCGACCAGCACGCCGACCCCGTCGCCGACGCCAACACCTACTCTGACTCCCACGCCAACTGCGACGCCGACATCAACCCCAACTCCAACGCCAACCCCCCCCCCCCCATCGCCGACTCCAACTCCGGTTCCGACGCCGACGCCCACTCCGATTCCGACACCGACGCCCACTCCGACACCGGTCGCGACTCCTACTCCAACGCCGACGCCAAGCCCTACTCCGATCGCCGGGGCGATCGCATTTGTCGGCGCTTCGAGTGCCAGCAACACCAACCAGACCCTCCCGTCCAACGTTCAGAACGGCGACCTGATGCTGGCGTTCTATTCTTACTGGGTATACGCAACAGCAACTCCGCCCTCGGGATGGCAGTTGATGAACTCTGCGGTCCGCACCGGCGACGGCGTAATCTCAGTGTGGTACCGCTTCGCCAACAATGAGGCTTCAGGATCGATCTACAAATGGTCGTTCAGCGGCAGCACGCCCTATGAAGCGGGCGGGATGCTGGTCTATCGGGGAGTGGATCCGGCGGCGCCCGAAGACGGCTTCTGCGGCAACTCGGGCAGCAGCACCGCTCCCACGCTGTGCTCGTTCACGACCGCGCACAGCGGCGACACCTACGTGGGATTCTTCACCGCCGCCAACCAGGGCTTTGTTCTTCCCTCAGACCTGACCGGGCGTATTCCAGTGCGGCAGTATAGCAACGGCGTCAACTACGGCGCGGCCGCCGGCGACAAGACGCTGGTCGCGGCCGGCACCGTACCCGCAGATCCGGCCGCTATGAACGTCGGCGGCTGGACAACGCTGGCGCTGGCTCTAAAGGCGGGCGCGTTCCCCTAGTTCGATTCCGATCTACATCGGCGCGTGAAGCCGCCCGATCAACGCCGGCCCATGATGCGCGAGTATGCGCGCCAGCGCGAAGCACAGCCCGAAGATCGCGCCGAAGATGCCGCCGTTGACGCGAATCCAGTCCAGGTGAGTGCGGGTCTTGGATTCGATCTGGAACCTGATCTGATCGTCGGACAACTGCGCCAGATTTTCCCGCACCATGTGCGATATCTGGCCACGGCTCGCCTCGACGGCGCGGCGGACGATCGCGTCGATCATCCTGCGCGCAAGCTGATGCGCGTAGCTCTGCGGGTCGTGAAGCTGATGGCCCAACTCGTGGATTGCGTCCTCGATCGCCTCGATTAGTTCAGGGTCGTTGCGAAGCTCCGGCAGGCGCTTGCGGAGATTGGCCGCGATGCGGGCGGTCAAGGTCTCGGCCCCGAACCGGTTGATGAGCGCATAGATGCGCGTGAAGGTCTTCGGCAACGCCTTTTTGAGGGCCGCCTCGACGCGATCGCGCTGGGCCGGCGATTCGAGGTACTCGATCGCGCGGTTCAACAGCCGGTCGATTCCCGCCTCGCCCAGCAGCAGATCCAGCTTCGTGTCCTCCAGGAAAACGCCGAGACGTCCGACCAGCTCCATCTCATTGAGCTTGCGCCCGATCATCTGGGGCGTCAGCCATTCGTTCTCGATGGTGGTCGCGATTCCGTCGATCAGCTTCACCCGGTTGCGCGGCAGCACGCCCGAATTCGGCAGGTACCAGCGCCGCTCGAAGATCATCTTGAGCGCGATGTAGTCGCACAGCCCGCCGATCAGCGCCGCTTCCGCCATCGAGACTCCGATCTCGGCCGGGGCCCTCCATCGGGTGAACATGAGGACTGTCCAGCTGGCAACGTAAACCAACGCCGAGAACGCCAGCGTGAGGTCGCCTTTGTGCGTGAGAAGGAATTCGTTGAGGCCAATCGCGCGAGGCGCGACGGCGGTTCGTGCATCAAGCATATGATCAGGATTTTGGCTGTCGCGGGCGTCCGGGAACAGCCCGATCGCAAAGAGCAGACGCGGCAACTTCGGGGTGCCGCCGCAGTCAGTCTGTTGACGAGGCCCGTTCCAGGTTCCGTGTTGCCTATGCCCGTCCATGGTGGTACTACGCCAGCCATGGCACCGGCGCGTCCGGCTCCGGGCGAGGAGGAGGGGGACACCGATGTTTCGCGATTTCACGATATTCAATCAGCGCGGCGTCTCTGCGCGAGACGCGAAGGGTTCTCCGCCATCCGGCCGTCTTCGACGCCTCTGCGCCGTCGCGCTGTGCGCCTTCAGCGCCGGCGCAACGGCGTCATCGCCGGCATGGGGCCAATTCCGGGTCGTCGATCTCGGCGCCCTCGCGCCAGGCGATCAGAGTGTGGCGTTCACGATCAACGATTCGGGCGATGTCTCCGGAGCCATTCTTGCCCCCGGCAGCAATTTCCAGGCGGTCGTCTGGAGCAACGCCACGGCCAGCCCAATGCTGGCCAAGCTCGGGCCACCTGGGCAGAACAGCATCGCGTTCAGCGTCAACCAGCCGAACGTCATCGTTGGCGAGATCAATCCATCGGGGGTCGAGGAAGCCACTCTCTTTCCGGACACCCCGCTCGATCCGACGGGCAAGACCGTTTTCAGCATCGCATACAACAGTGATGGACTCGGCATAATTGTCGGCGTTGCGGGTTTGGCCTCCGACCCTAATCCGCACGCCGTGCTCTTCAACGGCGGCGAGCCCGTCACATCGTCAGCCATCGGGGCGCCTTTCGACCTCGGCAATTTCGGCACCGACGTGAGCTTCGCCTACGACATCAACGGCAGCCGACACGTGGTCGGCACGGCCGCCACGGCGAGCGGGCCGTCGCACGCCTTCCTGCATCTCGGCGTTTCGAAGCTCGACCAAAGCACCGATGACCTCGGCACGCTCGGCGGGCTGCAGAGCGAGGCCACCTGCATCAACAACTTCGATCAGGTCGCCGGCTGGTCCGATCTGAAATCCCGCTCAGGCAAGGGGATCCGTCACGCCTTCCTGTGGCAGAACGGCAAGATGCGGGACCTCCTCACCCCCTTCGCGAAGCTCCCTATGATGATCAAGGATCCCTCCGGCCGGAACCGGTTGGTAACCGGGGTGAGCACGCTCGAGCGGCTGGTGAACACGAGCGACCGCGAGGGCGGCGAATGCATGAACGGTCGCGTCATCAAAGGAACGCCGAGGCCGCAGATCGTCGGCTACTCGCAGCTCTACTACGGCGCGCCCGCCCCGAGCGCCACCTGCGCGCCGCCGGCAACCAGAGCTTCAATCGGGCCTTCCTCTTCGACGGGACGATGCACGACCTCAACACGATGATTCCCGCCAATTCCGGTTTCTACCTTCTCGAAGCGTTCGGGATTAACAACAGCGGACAGATCGTCGGTGAGGGACTGATCAAGGGCCAGAAGCACGCATTCCTGCTGCTGCCGCAGTGACGGTCGAGCGCGGTTTCGTCGCGACTTATGTCGATCCGATCACCGGCCTTGGGCGGCTTCGCGAATATCGGGCGGTTTCGGCTCTTCGGGGCGGGCGAGTCGCCGCAGGCGCGTTCGCCCGCCCCTGCTTCAGGAGGAACTACCGGATATTCGATCGCGCCCGGCTCAATTCCTCGCGACGTTGACCACCTGAATCTCGGTGAATCCGAGCAGGCCCCAGGTGCCGTTTTCGACGCCGATTCCGGACCACTTGGCGCCGCCAAACGGCAGGTTGGGAGCAATCGCGAGATGCTGATTGACCCACGCTGAGCCGCACTCGAGCCGGGCGGCGACCTCGGCAGCCTTGTCGGGATCTTTCGACCATACCGAGCCGCTCAGCCCGAAATGGGTGGCGTTGGCGCGGCGCACCGCATCATCGAGGTCCTTGTAAGGAATCACGGGGAGCGCGGGGCCGAACTGCTCCTCATCGACCAGCCGGACACCGTCCGAGATTTCGCCGACGATCGTCGGTGCGAAGAAGTAGCCTTCGCTGCCGACGCGCGAGCCGCCGCTGACAATTTTCGCGCCGTGCTTCTTCGCGTCCTCGACCAGCTCGGTCACGCGCTCGAATTGCGGCTTGTTGTTGATCGGCCCAAGCTCGGTGCCCGGGTCGAGGCCGTTGCCGACTTTTGCGGCGCGCGCGAGCTCGCCCAGCTTCTCGAGCATCGCGGGGTACATTTTTTCCGGGACGTACACGCGCTTGATCGCGCTGCAGATCTGTCCGGAGTTCTCGAACGCGCCCCAGAAAATCTTCGGCGCGACCGCGGCGGGATCGCAATCCGCCATCACGATCGCCGGGTCGTTGCCGCCGAGCTCGAGAGTTATCCGCTTCAAGTCGGGTGATGCGGCAGCGGCGACTTTCTTGCCGGTCTCGACCGAGCCGGTGAACGAAATCTTGCGAGGAACCGGATGGCTGGTCATCCAGGCGCCGAGCTCGTCGCCGCCCGAGATCACGTTCAGCACGCCGGGCGGCACGATCTCGCGAAGGATCTCGCCGAGCATCAGCGAAGTGATCGGCGTAAACGGCGAGGGCTTGAGCACCACGGTATTGCCGGCGAGCAGCGCGGGCGCGATCTTCCACATCGCGAGCATCAGCGGATAGTTCCACGGCGTGATCGCGGCGACTACGCCCAGCGGCTTGCGGCGCACCTCGATACGGCCCTGCGGGTTGTCCTGGATCACCTCGGTGGGGAACTCGAGGCTCGCGGTGAACTGGCACCAGAACGAGGTCCCCATGATTTCGCCGGTCGCTTTGTCCAGCGGCTTGCCCTGCTCCAGGGTGAGCGTCCGCGCGAGGCCCTCCGGCGGCGTCCGGAGCGCGGCCGCGCAGTCATTGAGCACCTTGCGGCGGGCAGACAGGTCGCGGCTCCAGGCGGGAAAGGCGCGCTGCGCCGCCGCCATCGCCTGATCGAGTTCCGCTTTCGTGCAATCGGGAACTTCGGCAAAGACCTTGCCGGTGGCCGGATTGATCACGCCGGTGGTCTTTGATCCCCTGACCGGCTTCCCATCGATAGTCATCGTATATTCGGGCATGTCACGCTCCTCCAAAGAGAATCCGATCTGGAATCGAACCTCGGCTGTCGGGTTTACGGCTTTTCACTACAACGATAGCTGCCTTCCGTTCAAGATCATTTGCGCAGACCGCTTACGCATTTGTCAGGCATTTATCAGGCGCATGAAAGCGGCCGGATAACGCTCGCCGGCGGCGACTCCGCGCGGGGCGATCGCGTCGATCTTCCTCAGATCGTCCGCAGTCAGTTTCACGTTCTGCGCCCCGGCATTTTCCTCCAGGTAACTGCGCCGCTTGGTGCCGGGAATCGTCACGATATCATCACCCTGCGCGATTACCCATGCGAGCGCGAGCTGCCCCGCGGTGCATCGCTTGTCCGCCGCCATTTGTTTGATTCGATCGACCAGCGCGAGGTTCTTCTGGAAGTTCTCGCCCTGGAAGCGAGGCGAAAAACGGCGGTAATCGTCGGCGGCGAGATCGTCGAACTTCCTGATCTGCCCGGTCAGGAAACCGCGCCCGAGCGGGCTGTAAGCGACGAACCCGATACCGAGGGTGCGGCAGGCCGCGAGAATTTCGTCTTCCGGATCGCGGCTCCAAAGCGAGTACTCACTCTGCAGTGCCGCGATCGGATGAATCGCGCACGCGCGCCGGAGCGTTTGTGCGCCCGCCTCCGACAGTCCCAGATAGCGGACCTTACCGGCTTCGACCAGCCGCGCCATCGCGCCGACCGTATCCTCGATCGGCGTGTTCGGGTCCACGCGATGCTGATAGTAGAGGTCGATATGATCGATGCCCAATCGCTTGAGACTCGCGTCGCAGGCCTGTCGCACGTATTCGGGCTTGCCGCTGATCGACCTGCTGGCCGGATCGGGGCCGCGCACGATCCCGAATTTGGTCGCGATCACGAATTTATCGCGCCGCCCGCGAATCGCCCGGCCGACCAGTTCCTCGTTGGTGTAAGGTCCGTACGCGTCGGCGGTGTCGAGGAAATTGATCCCCAGTTCCAGCGCGCGATTAATCGTCGCGATCGATTCCGCTTCGTCGCGAGGGCCGTAGAACTCGGACATCCCCATGCATCCGAGCCCCACCGCCGCCACGCGAAGCTCGCTTCGCCCAAGTCGCCGAAGAATCATTTCGGTACCTCGCGATTCCCCATGCGCCGATCGCGTTCCCAATCAGCGCCGCAAGCCGCAATGCGGCTCGATTCCCGCCTTCTCGTAGTAGCGCTGATGGTATTCCTCGGCGGGATAGAACTCGCCGGCCGGCACGATCTGGGTGACGATCGGCCTGCCGAACTTGTGCGACTTCGCAAGCCGGCTGAGCGAGGCTTCCGCCGCCGCCTTCTGCTCGCCGTCGTGAAAGAAAATCGCGGAGCGGTACTGGGTGCCGATATCGGGGCCTTGGCGATTGAGGGTGGTCGGATCGTGAATCTCCCAGAACAGCTCCAGCAACTGATCGTAGGAGACGCGTGATGGATCGTATTCCACTTGGACGACTTCGGCGTGGCCGGTCCTGTCGGTGCAGACCATCCGGTAGGTCGGATTTTCGACCGAACCGCCCATGTAGCCGGACACCGCGTCGATAACCCCATCGAGTTGGCGAAAGGCGGACTCGATTCCCCAGAAGCATCCGCCGCCGAAGGTGGCTTTCTTGTGATCCCTCATTCAAATTCTCCCCACTATAGTTTCACACAGACTCGCTCTGGCGATCAAACTAGTTCGCCACGGCTTATGCGCCGGGCTTCTCGTCGTCGTGCGCGTGGCCGATCGCGTGGCGAAGACGACGATCGAGCTTGGCGCACTTCAAGATCACTTTTCCCGAATGCACCGCCTCGACAGCGTCGATCGGGACGGTGAAGTCTCCCGCGTTCTCGACATAGATGACTAATTCAGGACGGCCGTTCGGAGCCACCTCGCGGACGGCGCCGAATTCTTCGCCGCCGTCTGAAGTGAACGCCTGGTATCCCACTTCAATTTTTTCTTGCATCTGTCGCTCCTGTCTGATTGGCCTGCGGAGTACTTGTTCCCTACATCGCAGCCGCGGACTACCCTTGTAGCCGCCGGACATGAGCTTTTCGCTATATATCCATATTCCCTACTGCGAGTCGAAGTGTCCGTACTGCGACTTCAATTCATACGCGGCGGCGATATGGCCCGAGGCGAATTACGTCCGGGCGATAACCACCGAGCTTGCGCGCCGGATCGAAGATCCGCCGTGGGCCGGGCAATCGCTGAAGACGATCTTCTTCGGCGGCGGGACGCCCTCGCTCTTCGGACCGGGATCGGTCGCGGCCATGATCGAGGCCGCCGATCGCTCGTGCGGAATCGAGCGCGACGCGGAGATAACGCTCGAGGCGAATCCGGGCACCGTCGATCTCGCGAAGCTGCGGGGACTGCGGGCCGCGGGCGTCAATCGAATCAGCTTCGGCGCGCAATCCTTCAATCCGGCGATCCTGAAATTCCTCGGACGGATTCATAACGCCGGCCAGACCCGCGAGGCCGCCGCGATGGCGCATCGGGCGGGTTTCGATCGCCTCAACCTCGATCTGATCTTCGCCGTGCCGGGTCAGAGTCTCGACGACGTGCGCAGCGATATCGGCAATGCGGCCGCGCTCGGCCCGACCATATATCGGCCTACAACCTGACGTTCGAGGAGGGCACGCCGTTCTTCGGCGATATGAAGCGCGGGCGAATCACGCCGCATAGCGACGATGAGCAGGCGCGGATGTACGCCGCGGTCCGCGAGGAGCTGCCCGCGCGCGGATACCCGATGTACGAGATATCGAACTACGCGCCGCCGGGGCATGAGGCGAGGCATAACCTGGCGTACTGGCGTGGCGAGAGCTACCTGGGGCTCGGCGCGGGCGCACACAGCCATGCTCAAGGGGCGAGAGCAACCTTCAGTGGCATGAGATTCCTCGCTCCGCAGGCTCCGCTCGGAATGACAGATAAGGACGCGCGCGGAATTGAGGGCCAAGCCACGGGCGGCCGGCGATGGTGGAACGAGCGCAATCCGGCGCAATATATCGCGCTTGCGACTCGCGACGGAATCGCGGAGGCGGGTTCCGAGGCGATCGACGATCGCACCGCGGCGGGCGAGTTCGTCTTTGTCAACCTTCGCCTGCGCGAGGGATTCGCGCTGGCGGGCTTCAATGCGCGATTCGGCCGCGAATTCGACGACGTCTTCGGCGTGCGCGCGGCGCGGCTCTTCGAGTCGGAGTTGCTGCTTCGCGAAGGCGGCAGAATCTTCCTCAGCGATCGGGGCCTCGAACTCGCCGATTCGGTGTTCGCCGAATTCGTCTGATTATTCTGACTTCAGCCCGGCTTCGAGGATCGCCGCCACGCGGGACGGCGTCGCCAGCCGTATGAACACGCCGAGACGGGGGCCGCGTTCCTGGCCCAAGATCGCGCGGTACATCAGCGGGAAAATCTTGCCGGGCTTGTCGTAGTGCAGGCGGCCGAGCTCGTAGATCGTTTTCTCGATCTCCTCCGCGCTCGCATCGAGATGCTCCCGCAGATATTCGACTAGCGCGCGCAACTGATCGCGTTCGGCATCGGTCGGCGTGTATTGCTGCTTCGCCGGTTCGATGAAGTCCGAGTAGAAGTTGAGCGCGCAATCGATCAATGTGTCGGCCAAGGCGCACGTCTCGGGATCGCCTTCGACCCCCGGATCGTAAACCTTCACATAGTTCCATATCAGGCCGCGATCGGAAGTTCCGAGCGCCGCGACCAGATGCATGATCATTCCGAAGCTCAGTTCGGAGTTGAATCGGCGCTGGCTCTTGCTCTGAAAGACAAACTCCAGCGGCGAGTTGCGGCGCGCTTCCGAGGCGGGCTCGGCCTTGGCCCAGGCGCGCAACTCGTCCAGGTAGTCATCGACGTATTGAGGAATCGATTCGAGGAACAGCTTGCGGGCGCGCCGCGGATTCAACATCAGGAAGTACTTGAGCGCTTCGATCGGCGCGTAGCGCTGCCACTGATCGGTGCTCACCCCGCGCCCGACGGATTTCGAAACCTTGCGCCCCTCCTCGTCGAGAAACATCTCGAACGCGAAGCCGAGCGGCGGCCTGCCGCCGAGGATGCGCAGGATCTGGCTTGAGAGCCGCGCCGACTCGATCAGGTCCTTGCCGTAGAGCTCGTAATCGACCTTCAGCACGTGCCATCTGAGCGCCCAATCTACCTTCCATTGCGCCTTCGCGAGTCCGCCGAGCACGCTCTGCTCGCCGGCGAAGCCGCATCCGCGCGCTCCGCCGAACGCCTCTTCGCATGTGAATTCGATCGTGCCGCGCTCGGGATGGTAAGCGGTCACGCGCCTGGAGTTGACCTGCCCGCACGACGGGCATAGCGGCATCAGCGGCGACCATCCGGGGCGATTCTCCTCGCGCAGCGTCGGCGCGACAATTGCGGTAATCTCGGCGTGCTTGCTCAGGATGAGCTTGAGCGCCTCGTCGAAGCGGCCGCTCCCGTACATCTCGCTCGAACGGATCATCTCGTAATCCGCTTCGACCGGTTCGAGAAATTTCACCAGCAAGCCGATCATGTGATCCGCGAAGCTCGTGCAGCATCCGAAGGGATCGGGGATCTTCGAGACCGGCTTCCCGATGTATGAGGCCAGGCTCTCACGGTTCGGGATGCTCTCGGGGACCTTGCGGAGCCCGTCGAGGTCGTCGATGAAGACGATCAGGCGCGAGGTCCGCGCCGACTCGAGGCGGCGCAACGCGTAACGGACGTACGACGGACGGAGCACCTCGCACATCGTGCCGAGATGAGGCAATCCGGACGGGCCGAAGCCGCACGCGAAGATCACGGGCCGCGACGGATCATAGTCCGCGACGCGATCCTTGAGTCTGCGCGCCTCTTCGTACGGCCAGAGCGCCGGCTCGGCTGATCTCTCCGCCGCGGTCGCCATCGGCGCTATTCCCTGCCTCTCAAGACACGCGCGACCGCCTCGTGCAGCCAGGGATCGATCTGAAGATCGCGCATCTTCTCCGAGGCCAGCCGGAGCTTGACGCCGCAGTTGGCGCAGATGAAGGCGTCCTGCTGAAAGCCGGCGCTGTCCTCCACCCGCAGGTGCAGGAGCCACTCGGTGAAGGGCCGCCGGCAAATTTCACATTGGTGCTGATCTTCGGAAATCGTCATAAATCCGGGCTAAATCGGGCTACTCACAGGATATCATTGATTTAGCGTTCCGCGACGTGTTATCGGAGGATTGAGCATGGTCACTCGCAAATTGCCTACGCTTCCTTCCTGCAATTCGGACGCGGGACCGGTCCCCACCCCCGTCGCCGTCCCCTTCCTGAATCGCGCCTGATACTCGCGCATACCGAGCCCACGCGGTGGGCCGGCGCGAGTGTCCATCCTATGGACCAGAGCCTGACAAAGCAAAAAATCAAGGAACTCCATTCGCTGGTCGGCGACTCGGATCGTGTCGCGATCCTGCTCCAGGACGATCCCGACCCCGACGGCATCTCCAGCGCGATGGCGCTCAGGACGTTACTGGGCCGCAACAAGCTCACCACCCCGATCTTCAGCTTCGGCCCGGTCACCCGGCCCGAAAACCGCAACATGGTGCGCTTGCTCGAAATCGATATCGAGCAGGCCGACACCGAGCAACTGCGAAGCTTCGAGAAGATCGCGATGGTCGACGTGCAGCCGCCGTATTTCAACGGGCGGCTCCATCGCGCCGATATCGTAATCGACCATCATCCGGGATACCCTCCCGGCGGGGCGCAGTTCGAGGACGTCCGCACGCGCTACGGAGCTACCGCCACGCTGATGACCGAGTACCTGGTGACTGCGGACGAGCGCATCAGCGAGCGCCTGGCGACCGCGCTGCTCTATGGGATCAAGAGCGACACGCTGATGCTGTCGCGGCGGGTCACCGACGACGACCTTCAGGCCTTCACCTATCTATATCCGCTGGCCAACTACAGCCTGCTGCGGCAGATAGAGCGGCCGGAATTGCCAGTGAGCTTCGCGCGAATGCTGTCGCGGGCGCTGAAGCGGCTGCAGGTGACCGACGGTCTCATCGTGCTCAATCTGGGACGCGTCAAACGCGACGATCTGATCGTGCAAGTCGCGGACTTCTGCCTCGATTTCGAGGGCGCCGAATGGGTCGCGGTGGCCGGCAAGCTCGGCAACAAGCTCGTGATTGCGGTGCGCAATCAGGGGACCGCGCAGCGCAGCGCGGGCGAAGTGGTGCACCGCCTGTTCGCAGATATCGGCGCCGCCGGCGGCCATCGCAACATGGCCAAGGCCATCATCCCGTTGCGAGCCTGGCGGCAAAGGGAAGGCAGCGCGCGCGACCGCGAGATCGAACCGCGCCTTAAGGAGCTGTTCACTCTCGCGATCGAGGGCGACGCCGAGGCCGAGCCGCCGGGCAACGGCCGAAACGCCGTCAAGCGCGAATCAGCGGCGTAGCACCGCTCTCGCCTCGTGCGCGCGATCGTTTACCTGCCCGGCGCTTACCTCTATCTTGTATCGCGTGAATGTGGCGGAGGCGACTGTGGAGGTGAAGAACAAGCTCGGACTTCATCTGCGCGCAGCCTCCACGCTCGCGCAGGCGACCGGAAAGTTCAACTCGTCGATCACGCTGTCCCGCGGCAAAGACCAGGCCAACGCGAAGAGCGTGACGGCGCTGATAATGTTAGGGGCCGGCCTTGGCACGAGGCTTAAAGTCCGGGCCGAGGGCGCCGATGCGCGCGAGGCCCTGGCGACCGTGCAGAAGCTGTTCGAAGAGCGCTTCGGCGAGGAATGAGAGGACGCATGACAATGCCAGCGCCTGGGCTGCGTATCACCTCGCTTGCGCCGCAGTTCCTCGCCTACCGCGTGGGGAACAAGGGACTTTTACGTCGAGGATCCCGAGGGCTACATTCTCGGCTTCGGCGGCATATCGTGATTTCGAACTGAGCCGCCAACGCTCGGCGGCCAACTTGACCCGCGCCTGACCGGTTGGTTATATGAGCCGGAAAATATAAGCTCTTGCAGATACAGCAATCCGTCGGGGTGATCGAACCCCGATCTGAAGAGAGCTACGAAAATAAGATCCCTGCAGCCTGATCCGCGCTCGCCGCAAAACCGCCCTGGGATGCCGGCCAGTCAGACGCGCTTGCGAGGAGCCAACTCGAATGCCGCTTAAGGATTTCCTTTTTACCTCGGAGTCGGTCTCGGAAGGCCATCCGGACAAGATGTGCGATCAGATCTCGGACGCGGTCCTCGACTCCCTGATCGCGGAAGACCCGCAATCGCGGGTTGCGCTCGAGACCCTGGTGAAGACCGGCCTGATCGTGCTGGCCGGCGAGATCACCAGCAACGCGCGGCCCGACTTCGCCGCGATCGCGCGCAAGGTCGCATGCGAGATCGGCTACGACGACCCAGAGATCGGTTTCGACGGAAATCGATGCGCAGTGATGACCGCTATCGAGCCGCAATCGGCGGACATCTCGGTGGGAGTCACCGAGGGCGAGGGCCTCCACAAGGAGCAGGGCGCCGGCGATCAGGGCCTGATGTTCGGCTTCGCCTGCGACGAGACGCCCGAATGCATGCCGCTGCCGATCGCGCTGGCGCATCACCTGATGCAGAATCTCTCCGCGATGCGCAAGCAGGCGAAGGTCGATTTCCTGCGACCCGACGGCAAGAGCCAGGTCACGGTGCGCTACGTGGACGGGCAACCGGTCGCCGTGAGCGCGGTCGTGGTCTCCACGCAGCACGCACCCCACGCAAAGCACAACACCATCCGCGAGTTCATAATCGAGGAGCTGATCAAAAAGACCATCCCGGCGCAGTACCTCGACAGGTCAACCGTCTATCACGTCAATCCCACCGGCAAATTCGTGATTGGCGGCCCGCACGGGGATTGCGGCGTCACCGGCCGCAAGATCATCGTTGATACCTACGGCGGCTACGGCCGTCACGGCGGCGGCGCGTTTTCGGGCAAGGATCCAACCAAGGTGGATCGCTCCGCGTGCTACATGGCCCGGCACGTCGCGCGCAATATCGTCGCAGCCGGACTGGCGCGGCAGTGCGAGATCCAGGTCGCGTACGCGATCGGAGTTGCGGAGCCGGTATCGATGCTGGTCGATACCTTCGACACCGGCACCGTGCCCGACGCGAAGATCTCGGCGGCGCTGCGCGAGCTGTTCGACTTCCGACCCGCCGGGATTATCAAGACGCTCGACCTCAAGCGGCCGATCTACCGGGCCACCGCCGCGTATGGGCACTTCGGCCGCGTCGCTCGGGATGGGCTGTTCCCATGGGAGCGGATCGACATGGTCGAACGCTCTGCGCAGCGCGTTTGGACGCAACGGCCGCGGCTGATGGCGGTCGATCGCAACCCTCCCCGCACGTCACATTTCGCTAATCTCTGATTGGAGTGAGTAGACCCTTATGGCATCGAAAGCCGCCAAGCCCAAAGCAGCAGTTCCGCCGCGAAAGGAAACCGCCGCGCCGCGCGCCGATCGCGACTATGACGTTCTCGATTTAGGCCTCGCCGACGACGGCCGGCGGCGAATCGAATGGGCCGACGGGCAGATGCCGGTGCTCAGGAGAATCCGCGAAAGCTTCATTCGCGAACAGCCGCTCAAGAACATCAGGCTCGCGGCCTGCCTGCACGTCACCTGCGAGACCGCCAATCTTCTGCGCGCCCTCAAGGCCGGCGGCGCAGAGGTGGTCTGCTGCGCTTCCAACCCGCTCTCGACGCAGGACGACGTCGCGGCGGCGCTGGTCAAGCACTATGGGATCGCGGCTTACGCGATTCGCGGCGAAGATCGCGACACCTACTACCGCCATCTTCGCGCCGCGCTGAAGCATCGCCCGTCGATCACGATGGACGACGGCGCCGACCTGGTGAGTCTGCTCCACACCGAGTTCGCCGACCAGGCCCACGAAGTCGCGGCAAGCATGGAGGAGACCACCACCGGCGTGATCCGTCTGCGCGCGATGGAGCGGGACGAAGCGCTCAGGATTCCGGTGGTCTCGGTCAACGACGCGCAGACCAAGTACCTGTTCGACAATCGCTACGGCACCGGCCAGTCGACGATCGAGGGCGTCATCCGCGCGACCGGTATCCTGGTCGCAGGCTCGGTTATCGTGGTCGGGGGCTACGGATGGTGCGGACGCGGCGTGGCCTCACGCGCACGCGGCCTCGGCGCGAATGTAATCGTTACCGAAGTCAATCCGATTCGCGCGCTGGAAGCCGCGATGGACGGCTTCCAGGTGATGCCGATGGATGACGCCGCGAAGATCGGCGACGTCTTCATCACCGTGAGCGGCGACAAGCAGGTCATCAACGCCGACCATTTCGCGGTGATGAAGGACGGCACGATCCTGGCGAATTCGGGTCACTTCGACGTCGAGATCGATATCGCCGCGTTGAAAAAAATGGCCCGCAAGGTCGAGGGCAATGTCACGCGCAATGTCGACGCCTACCATCTCCCCAGCGGCAGGCGGATTTTCCTGCTGGGCGAGGGCCGACTCGTCAACCTGGCCTGCGCCGAGGGCCATCCCGCACAGGTGATGGACATGAGCTTCGCGACTCAGGCGCTGAGCGCGCGATGGGCCGCGAACCGGTCGCGGCTGGAGGTCAGGGTCCACGACGTACCGCGCGAGATCGAGGAAGAGGTGGCGCGCCTGAAGCTCGCCGCGATGGGAATAAAGATCGACACGCTCACCGACGAGCAGCGGCATTACCTGACAAGCTGGGACGCGGGCACCTGACTCAGCGCGAAACCGAAACACTACTCGCGACCAACAGCGATCCGCCCTCATCATCATCAATGCGAGCCTCCGTCGAGAGTCCGCATGGGATTCTGATCTGCGCGCGCCGCGTGCCTTGTGCTACGCTCGGCGCTGGCGATGGCGGTCACGATTCGACAGGGTAAACGCGAGGACGCGCCATTTCTGGCGCAGGTGATGCTGCTCGCATCGCGGGGGCATCTCAGGCGCGGCGTCTGGGACCTGATCATCGGCGGCGATGAGGCATACTGCCTCGATTACCTCCTGCGTCTCGCCCTGGCCGAGCCGATCTCTCTTTGCCACTACGCGAGCTTCCTGGTCGCTGAGTGCGACGGGCGTCCGGCGGCGGCGCTATGCGGCTTTGATCCGAACCAGGGCGGATGGTTGGTCGTGGGCCGGAATCAGGACCGGATTGCCGAGCACCTGGGATGGACGCCGGCTGACTTCCGCAAATCTGCGGAGCGCGCAAGTCCCGTATGGCCATGTATCCCCGGCCAGGCCGAGGGCGCGTGGGTGGTGGAGAACGTCGCGACGCTGCCGGAGTTCCGGCGACGCGGATTGATCGACGCTCTGCTCGCAAAGATTCTCGAGGAAGGGCGTCGCCGGGCACATCGCCTCTCGCAGATCACGATCCTGATCGACAATGCTCCCGCGCAGAGGGCGTACGAGAAAGCGGGATTCGCGGTCGTGGACGAGAAACGCAGCCCGGATTTCGAGGCTGCGCTCGGATCTCCAGGCTTCCGCCGGCTGTTGCTGAATTTCTGAGTGATTCCCGCGCGCTTCGCACAGATCCGCTCCGCTCGATCCGAGACGACAGCCCCGAATTGAATCGAATCGCCCGGATGGTTGGCGATCCGCCACTTTCAGGCGGCGGGTCAGGGTTGCACTTTCCTCCTGCTTTGCGATACCTCTTAGCGCACTTTGACCCGAAAGGGCGGGGGCCTTCGGCTCTGTTACGCGCATTTGGAACTATCGAACGATCGTAATCGCGGGGAGTGTCACTCATGCAAGGCGGATTGCGGACATCAAGAGCGCTACTGATCGCGGCGATGGCGTTACTCTTCGGGAGTTTGACGACGCGCAGCGCCGCCCAGGTGAACCCTGGGGACGTGATCAACTCGGCCAACGCGTCAAAGATCAAGGACCTCGTGTCCCCGGGGGTTCTGCAGATGGTGACGAGCGGCGCCGTATCGATCAAAGTGACGCCGACCGAGCGAATCGATTGGCCGCCGCAATATAAAGATGCGACCGAGAAGAACTCCGGGCAGGTCAGCCTGTCCCCCGATCACAAAAGCCTGGTCGGTTATGTCGCCGGGCTGCCGTTCCCTAAAATTGATGCCAATGATCCTTACGCCGCAATCAAGGTGATGTGGAACTCGCAATTCCGTCCCGGGCTGACCGATGATTACGACGTGCGCTATACCAGTTGCGATGTCTCCAAGGGCAGCCAGGTCCTGGAGTCGTACCAGTTCGGTCATTATGCGGGCTACAGCCTGGTCGGACGCACCGAGGTGCAGCCGACCCCGATCGATCCGGACTTCAAGGAAAGCAACCGCTACTGGCTATTCGGACTGTATCCGATTCTCCAGCCCGCGGAGCTGCGTGGTGGTTCGCTGCTCCGCTTCCGCTACGCCGATGGGGCGAAAGCGGACGCATCCTGGGCCTGGAATCCAGGCACGCGGCGAATACGTGAAATCGGCGAGGACATGCTCAGAGATCCGAGCGGTCTCGGATGGGCCCCTGATCGCTACCTGGGCTTCAACTCGAAGATCGAAGAGTTCGACTACAAACTGGTGGGACAGAAGCCGATGCTGGGCTGCTTTCATGCCGCGCATTCGCCGGAAACGGCCTGCTCGGGCAGCGATCCGGGCTGCGCGGAAAACTGGGAGATGCGCAATCTCTACGCCGTCGAAGCGACTCCCAAGCCGGGGGTCTCAGGTTCCAAAGCGATCGTATACATCGATTCGGAGGCCTGGTTCAGTCCCTATCTCGATACCTACAGGCCAACCGGTGAGCTGGAGGAAGAGGACGTTTACCTGCTCGGGTACGCGGATCGATCGAACCCATCGGCGACCGTGGCCGTATATCCGGTCAAACGCATATTCGCCGCAGAGGCTGTCTCATTTGACACGCGCGAAGGCGTACTGACCAAGTGCTACTTCCCCGGCGCCGACGCCCAGGACACCGAAGGCTGGTATATCAACATGGGCACGGTCGATAAGGATTTTTTCACGACCAAGGCCCTCGAAAGGGCGGCACACTAGGAGGGCAAGGGCCATGAAGAAGCTGAAGCTCTACCTGATTGCAGCGCTCGCGGCCGGTATGCTGCTCGCTCCTGCCGGCAGTTCCAGGGCCGGGCTGCTGAGCCATAAGAAGCTGCCCGAAGGCCTGCCGAAGCATTGGGACAAGAAGATTCCTATCCCGCCCGGCTCCACGGTTTCCACGGTCAAGCCGCCGGTCGGTATCGTGCAGGCGGTCGAGTTCGACTCGCCGGGCGACTTCGATACTTTGATAAACTTCTACAACACCGAACTGCCGAAAGCCGGTTTCGATTTGGGTCCGCATGTCAAGGTTCCCGCCCGCAGGGCCTACAACCTCAACTTCAGCAAGGCGAGCGTACAGGACACCGTTTCGATTTACCCCGACAGCGAAGACCCGACCAAGTTCAACGTGAAGGTGGTCTATGAAATTCCCAGCCGGCGACGCCATCTGGTAAAACTGCTGCTGGAGCGATGGCATCTGTGGCCGAAATTCTGGCGCTCTGAAACGCCGCCGACTCCGGTTCCCGCGGCGCCCTCCGGACCAGGCGACACGTCCGCGGCAAGTGCGCCCGTGACGAATTGAGTCAGGCCGCCGTTTGTCCGACAGTCGGCTGTGGAGCCTCACTACTGCCTGCCGCGCTCGAGGCCGAGGAAAAATCTTGCAAGCAAGTTCCCTTCAAGCGGAACGCGGAATGTGGCATGGTTCTATCATTCAGATGAACGATTAGAGGAAGCTCGCGCCGGAAGGAAAGCGGTGACTGCCAAGCTAGTAGCAGCTGTGATTCTCGTAACCGTGGCGGTCTCGATTGCGGCAGATCGGGCGGCCATCGCCACGATGCCGGGGCCAAAGCCGGACGCGCTGGCCGAGCCCAAGAGTAGCCATCAGGCGGGATTTCCCGCCCAACTTTGCGAATTGGTCCTCCCGCCCGACAACCCGCAGAGCGCGGCCAAAGTCTCCCTGGGCAAGGCGCTCTTTTTCGACCCGCGGCTTTCGTCCGACAACACGATCTCGTGCGCGAACTGCCACGACCCGCACAAAGGTTTCACCGACCAGCAGACAACGTCGGACGGAGTCGGCATGAAGACCGGAGAGCGCAACGCGCCGACCATCCTGGACGCGATGTTCAATGTCGAGCAGTTCTGGGACGGCCGCGAGCCAACGCTCGAGGCACAGGCCCGCGACCCCATTCTGAATCCGATCGAGATGGGAATGCCGGACCGCCAGACCGTGGTTAACAAGCTTAATTCGATCACCGAATATCAGAATCAGTTCAAGGATGTCTTTGGAAGCGCGCCCGACTACGACGACATGACCAAAGCGATCGCGGCCTACGAACGTACGCAGGTCGCGTTCGACTCGGCCTTCGACCACTATATGGCGGGTGACGAAAACGCGCTGACGGCGCAACAGAAGCGCGGATGGGCGATCTTCAACGGTCAGGGCCGCTGCATGTCGTGCCACGGATGGAACCCGACGCGCCCGCTCTTCACTGACGATCGCTTCCATAATATCGGGGTGTCGGCTCACAAGTCGGACTTCGTACCGCTCGCCCGTCAGGCGCTCGCCGAGTTGAGCAAGGGAGCAAGTGCGCTCGACATCGATCGGTTGGCGATCCAGACCGACATGAGCGGACTGGGCCGCTTCCTGGTCACCAAGCAGCCGCACGATATCGGGGCGTTCCGAACCATGGACCTGCGCAACCTCTACGTCACGCAGCCGTACTTTCACGACGGCTCCCAGGCGACGATCTGGGATACCCTCGACCACTACAACAAGGGCGGCGTGCAGAACGCCTTCCTCGACGGCGGAATCGTGCCGCTGGGACTGAGCGAGCGGCAGGAAGACGACCTCGCGGCGTTCCTGCTCGCGCTGACCAGCCCGCCATACGTGGAGCAAGCGCGAGCGGAGTACGAGCGTCAGTTCAAGCTTTCGCGGACCACCCGCCCGCAACGCGACACCGCGGCCGCGATGGGACTCGCGGGGCGCAACGGTCCCGGATTCGCGGGACCCTTCGGTGACATCGGGCCGGGACAGGCCCAGATGAAAGAAAATCCCGCGCTGCTGGGGGGCGACTGATACTCGCGGTGACTCGAGGGAGGATAATCCGATGGCGGCTCGTCACAAGAGTATCGAAACGAAATTTTACGAAGATCGCGATCGCGTGCTCAAGGCGCTGCGCAATTGCGACCGCCGGACATTCCTCAAGATCGCGGGGGCCACGATGAGTGCCGTCGCCGCCAAGGGCCTGATGCCGCCGCATACCTTCCAGCTCGTCACGATTGCGAACGCGGCGGTCAACAAGGATTTTTCGGGCCAGGGCGCGCAGGGTATCCGCCCCTTCACCTTCGCCTATATCTCGGACGCCCATCTGTACGACCGTGCGCTCAACCAGCGCTTTGTGCGAAGCATCGTCAAGGCGGTCAACGACGTGAACGCGCTGGAGCCGCAGCCCGACTTCGTGCTCTACGGCGGCGACCTTGCCCAGCTTGGCAGCGCGACACAGCTCGAACTTGGCCGGCAGATACTCAGCGGCCTGAAGGCGCCGGTGAAAATGATGGTCGGCGAGCACGATTGGTTTCTCGACCTGGGCGACAAGTGGCAGGAATTGTTCGGTCATCCGACATACTCGTTCGACTGGAAGGGCGTGCACATGATCGTGCTGCAGAGCGTCCATGAGAAGGATTTCTGGACCGCGCGCAGGATGACGCCCGAGGAGCGGATGCAGACGGTCGCCGGTCTCGACAACGGCATCCAGTCGCGGTTCGAGGTCGGCGATCAGCAGCGCGACTGGCTCAAGCAGGACTTGGCCAAGGTTCCGGCTGCGACCCCGATTCTGGTTTTCTCACATTCGCCGCTCTACAAATACTACCGTAACTGGAATTTCTGGACCGAGGATGCCGACGAGGTACAGGCTATTCTGAAGCCATACGACAAAGTCACCGTCGTCCATGGGCATACCCATCAGATGCTGCAAAATCAGATCGGGAACATCAGCTTTTACGGAATGCTCTCGACGGCGTGGCCGTGGCCGTACGCTCCGGAAGGACTGCCGCCACTGACCATTCAGATGAACCGCGCCGACCCGTTCGATCAACTCGACGGATGCGGCGATGGACAGTTCACCGCGCGGACCGATGGTCTCGTCGATACTGTCTACAACCTCTGGGATCGCAATCCCGTGACGGTAAAGGCGGACTACCTGGTCAGCCAAGGAAAAGTCGATCGCCCTCCCGCGCCGCAATTCGCGAGTTACTAGTGGGGCTCAGGCGCGGCGGTTTTCGTTGCTTATCCGATGCGGTTGACGAGGCGAAATGAACCCTGAAAGGAAATTGATTGCGACAGCGCTGTTGGGTGCCTTCGCTGGAGCAATGGCCATTTATCTCGGCCTCGGCAATCGCACCGGCGCATTCGCCCAGCCGATGCCGACCCATCAGGTTTCGCAGGCCAAAGATGGCGGCGTCGTCATTCAGCTTTGCGACGGCGTGACCAGCATGGAAGTAAAAGGACTCAAGCCGGACCAAGCGATGAGCCGAAAGCAGGCTCTGGCAGTCACCAGCGAGCTGATGGACGAATGGCAGCGTCAGCATCCCGACAAGCATTGGGTGACTGCGCAGGCCGACACCGGCAGCGCGACTCCTTCATCGCCGGCGCAAACCAGCGGAGCGGCGCACGGCAACGAAAGTATCGCCGGACCCGGCGCGTCGGGTGCAGCCAGGCTTACGAGCCAGCAGGGCGACACGTACGCCAGCTTTGGCTCGCGCGATCCCTTGATCTGGAAAGCACAGACCGACGCTTTCGTGGACGAGGGCAACAAGATTTTTCACTCGGTCAAGCTGCTCGGCGGCACTATCGGCGTGAGCTGCGACATGTGCCATCCGAATGCCGCGAATACTCATCCGGAGACCTATCCCAAATATCAGGTACAGCTTCAGCGCGTCGCGCTGCTGCGCGACATGATCAACTGGTGCATCGAGAATCCCGTAAAGGGGAAAACCCTCGACCCGAACGATCCCAAAATGCGCGCGCTGGAAGCCTACATTCTGGCGCAGCGTAAGGGATCCGCGCTCAACTACGGCGAGCACTGATCGAAAATGCACGCGGCGCGCAAGGTGGCCCACATAGCTTCGAGCACGCTTCCGAGCAGCATGTCGAGCCCTGACTTACGGCGCGCGCTCGTGGTTGCCCTGCGACGGGCCGGGGCTGGATGAGCCGCTCGCGATCCGCTGTCTGCCGTTGCGGGCGAACAGCTCCGAGGTGAATTGGTCGAGCGGCTTGAGTCGGCGCGGCCGGAGCCATGAGCCGAGGATCGCGGCTGCCGTCAGCACGAAGCAGATCTCCGCAAACAGGTCTCCCACGGCGCTGTACAGCGTGCCGCTCTTTCGCCAGCCGACTTTTTCGATCTCCATGTCGCGAACGAAAAGATCGGTGGGCGCGGTGATCCTGCCGGTCGGCGAAATTACCGCGCTGATCCCGGTATTGGCCACGCGGACCATCGGGACCTTGTTCTCGACCGATCTCATCGCGGCCATCGCGAGCAACTGGTAGGGCGCGGAGTTCCGGCCGTACCATGCGTCATTGGTGATGTTCACCAGGATGTCGGCGCCGCGCTTGACCTCGATCCGCGCGAGATCCGGGAAGATGCTCTCGTAGCAAATCAGCACGCCGAGTCTGGCGCCTTTGACATCGAACAGGGTCGGCTGCGTGCCGGGAATCATGTCGCCGAAGCCGGCCACGATCCGGTTGACGAAGACGCCAAGAACGCGCCGCAGGGGCACGTACTCGCCAAACGGCACGAGCTGAATCTTGTCGTAGTAGCCCGCAAGCCGCCGCTGCCCGAAACGAAATCGGCGCGATTGTACGCGCCGACTCTTCCGTCCCTGTATCCGATCGCGGGCGCACCGAAAAGAAAGTCGTCGCCGCTTTTTCGCGCCAGTTCGATCAACCGATTGCGATACTCCGCGTCATCGGCAAACATCGCGGGGTAGGTGTCGTCGGGCTGGAAGAAAAACTCGGCGGCGGCTTCCGGCCATACGATCAGGTCCGCGCCCTCCCGCGCCGCGAGCTGGCTCTGCTCCACATAGATGCGGAAGCTGTTGGCCAGGTTCTCGGGCTTCCACTTGAGGCCCTGCGGGATGTTCCCCTGCACCATCGCGACTCTGAGTCCGCCCTCGGCCGGCGCGGAATCGAGCTGCCCGATGCGGATCGTCCCGAAGATCAGGGCGGCCAGCATGATTCCGGTCAGCGATCCAAGGCTCCAGACCCTCGCGCGCGGGCTGTATCGCGACGTGAGCACGCAATAGATGACGGCGTTGAAGAGCATGATCTGCGCCGAGACGCCGAGCGTCCCGGTGAACTCGGCGAACTGGATCAGCTGAAGGTTGCGATAGGCCGCGACGCCCAGCAGGTTCCAGGGAAAGCCGAGCGGGAAGAAGGTTCGAAGCCATTCGACCGCGGTCCACGCTATCGGCGCGGTAACGAACAGCGGGATTCGTAGGCGCCGTGCGGCGTATTCGCCCGCCCATATCCCGACCGCGGTGTAAATCGCGACCACGGCCGACAGCAGGATCAGCGGCAGAGCCGAAACCACCAATGACACGCGAGCGAAATCGTGCAGCGTGATCGTCACCCAGTAGAGCGAAACGACGTAGCAGGCGAGGCCCTGAAGCCAGGCGTACGCGAAAACCCAATTCAGCGGTTCGTCCTCGACCGCATAGAAAAGCGGAATGAACGCCACCCATGCGAGCAGATTCAGATCGAACTTCGGAAAGGCAAGCGCGAGGGCGACACCGCTCGCGATCGCCAGTCCAGCTTTGGGTCCTACGTGAGATTTCATCGCCGATGTGATCCGAAAAGATCGCTTAACGGGATGACACCGCCGCATGGCGGATGGCCCCCGAACCGATCGAAGATCTCGTCTGCGTCACGCCAGGTCTCGACCAGCGCCACCGACCGCCGGGGCTCGATCGGCAGATCGCCCGCGATGCGCCATTCGCGCTCGAAGCTCCAGTCAATCGGCTGCGCCCGGTCCATGTCGATCGCCACGACCCGCCACAATTCGCCGGCCGGAAGCAGGCGCTGCGCCTCTAGCCACGGCATGTAGAAGACCGGCCGTGCTCCCATCCTGAAAGCATACCGTTTGTCGAGCGCGATCCCGAATGGCTGGTATCGGCGGCGATTGCGACGGTCAAGTAGCTGGTCGAGTTCCGACAGCGGCGCGTCGAACAGGCACACCGCGTCGCGCTTGCCGCGGATCATCCGGGAGGAGCCGCGGATGACGCCTTCGCGCAGGATGGCAGCGAGGTTGTCAAGCGCGGACGAGACGACGGCGCCGCGCGTGAAATGCGTCAGCATCGCGGCCCGCGGGATGGCGCGCACGCCGCGATTCATCGGGTCTCTTTGCGTGGCGCCGGCATCTTGCCGGCGCCACGACGGATGCCGGTGGTGCGATCCCTCGCGGCCAGCCTTGCGGCCAGTTCGCGCTCGCGCGCGAACATCAGCCGGGCCTCCGCCGGCGATCGCTCGTGGTCGTAGCCGAGCAGATGGAGCAGGCCGTGAATCAAGAGCGCGCGCAGACGCGCCGCCGGCGCAACGCGCCGTGCGCGCGCCTGCCGCAGCGCCGTCTCGACGGAAATCACCACGTCGCCCAGAATCAGACCCGGACGGCCCGCCGTCCCTGCGTGCGGCGCGCCATTCACACCCTGGAAGCCTGTGCCACCGCTATCTGCCGGCCCGTCCGCATCGCGATCCTCCAACTGCGCGAACGACAGGACGTCGGTCGCGCGATCCGTCTTCCGGTAATCGCGATTGAGGGTGCGTATCGCGCGATCGCCGACGATCATGATAGACAGGTCCGCCGACTCGAGCCCGAGCAGGCGCATCAGCGCCCGCGCGTCCGATCGCAACCGGCGCGCAAAGCGCCGGCCGCACGCGCTCTCGCATCTGAGCCTCGACCGCCACCGCCCGCCCGACCCGCCGCCAGCCTAGCTTCCGGTTGTGCCGTCGCTTCCGGCCTCAGGCCTCGAGCGCTCGCCGCTGGCCGATTCGTACGCGGTTATGATCGCCTGGACCAGCCGATGGCGGACCACGTCGCGCTCGTCGAAGAACACGAACGCGATCCCGGGCGTGTTTTTCAGCACGGTGCGCGCTTCCTTGAGCCCCGAAAGCTTGCCGCTCGGCAAATCGATCTGCGTGATGTCGCCGGTGATCACGGCCTTGGAGTTGTAGCCGAGCCGGGTGAGGAACATTTTCATCTGCTCGGAGGTGCTGTTCTGGGCCTCGTCCAGGATGATGAACGAATCGTTCAGCGTCCGGCCGCGCATGAACGCGAGCGGCGCCACTTCGATCGTTCCCCGCTCGAGCATCCGCCGCGCGCGGTCAAAGTCCACCATGTCGTGCAGCGCGTCGTACAGGGGCCTCAGATACGGATTGACTTTTTCCGCCAGGTCGCCGGGCAGGAAGCCGAGCCGCTCTCCGGCCTCGACCGCCGGTCGGCACAGCACCATCCGCGTGACCTGATTCTTCATCAGCGCCGCCAGCGCCATCGCCATCGCGAGATAGGTCTTGCCGGTGCCCGCCGGGCCGATTCCGAACACGATATCGTGATTGCGGATCGCGTCGATGTAGAGCTTCTGGTTTACGCTCTTGGGCGAGATGACCCGCTTGTGGGCGGACACGTATACCGTGTCGAGAAAAATCTCCTTCAGATCGATATTGCGATCGCCGCGCAGAATTCGAATCGAATACTCCACGTCGCTCGGATAGATCGGATAGCCCCGCTTGAGCATCTCGTAGAGTTCGCTCAGCAGCTTTCCGGCCAGCGCCTGCTGACTGTGGCCGCCGGTTATCTTGAGCGAGGCGCCGCTAACCCCGATTCGGACCCCGAGTGCGTTCTCGATCGTCCGGATATGGGCGTCGTGCTGCCCTACCAGACTCGTGAAATGTCGAGGGTCGTCGAAATGGAGTTCGAGCGAGTCGTCGCTGGCTAGCTGGGAAATAGCGCTATCGCCTCTGGCCGTCTTGATTCGATCCGTGCTGCCGCGTCCGATACCGGTTGCATTCTAACTGTTTTGCGCTCTCGGTTGCCAGTCCAATGAAGCGGATCTCTCGATTGGCACACGTTTCAGCGTGTGCCGCCTTGTGGGGGCCGTTCGTGAAAACGGCCCTTTCGCGCAGTGGCCGGCGTCCCGCCCGCCATTCCTCTCCCGGATGCTTGGTTGCTCCGACTGGGGGAAAATGTAACAAAGGATGGTTCGGCGGGGTCGTAGTTCAGCCCGGTTAGAACGCCGGCCTGTCACGTCGGAAGTCGTGGGTTCAAATCCCATCGGCCCCGCCACGATTCAGCGCCCGCGGCGGGGACGCATCCGGCCGGGCGCAATGGTGTGGAACATTGAAGCTGACCGAACAAACCAAAAGCGTATCGCGTGAGAGCGGCCTGCAATCCCGCCACTGGCTGGTCATCGACGCGGACGGGCGCGCGCTGGGCCGCGTCGCGTCGCGCGCTGCGAGTATCCTGCGCGGAAAGCATCGGCCCGATTTCACTCCTCATCAGGACATGGGTGACTTCGTAGTGGTGATCAACGCCGCGAAAGTCCGCCTGACCGGGTCGAAGCTCGACACCAAGGATTACCGTCGCCATACCGGGTACCCGGGCGGCGTCCGCACCACGACCGCGGGCAAGATCCTGGCGAGCAAGCCCGAGCGGCTGATCGAGATGGCGGTGCGGGGGATGCTCCCGAAGAACCGGCTCGGTCGGCGTCTGTTCACCAAACTGAAGGTGTACCGCGGCGCGGAGCATCCGCACGTCGCGCAAAAGCCGGAACCTGACAAGCTCCAATCGAGGACTTCGACTACCGATGCCTGAAAGAAAGCAAACGATTTGGACTACCGGCAAGCGCAAGACCGCCGTGGCGCGAGTGCGCATGCTGCCGGGCGGCGGCGCGATCACGATCAACGAACGCGCGCTCGAAGACTACTTCCCGCGCGACACCGCACGGATGCGTATTCTGGAGCCGTTCGAGCTCACCGAGACCAAGGGGCAGTTCGACGTGCTGGTGCGGGTAACCGGCGGAGGAATCTCCGCGCAGGCCGACGCGGTCCGCCACGGGATATCGCGGGCGTTGGTCACTGCCTCGGAGGCTTTGCGGCCGACATTGAGGAAGGCCGGGATGCTCACCCGCGATCCTCGCGAAGTGGAACGCAAGAAGTACGGGCACCATAAGGCGCGCAAACGGCCTCAATACTCGAAGCGCTGAGGCAAAATCGAATCCCCTTGGGAATGTCTTCTCCATCGGCCGAGCACGCGTGGTCAAGATTTGACAGTCGCGTGACAAATCACTAAAGCTGCGGAAGAGTTGCGGGGGAGGCCTTAGCCCTGGTGAAATTCGATACCGCTGTCACGCGAGATGCCGCGAAGGCGCTGCACTTGCTCGCCGTGGTTGCGCTCCTGATCGCGCTCACGGCCGCTCACGCCTCGGCGCAGACCGTCGCCGGATCGGTAACCGAACTTACCGGCACCGCCTACCTCCAGCGCGGAACCGCGAGGTCGGGCGTGACGCTGAACATGCTGGTGCAGACCGGAGACCGGCTCAATACCGACTCCAACTCTTTCCTGACGATCACGCTGACGGACGCGAGCAAGCTTCAAATGGGCGAGTCGAGCGTGTTGGTAATCGACGAGCACGTGCTGGGAGCCGGCGGCGGGCGGGCACGCACCCAGGTCAGCCTCTTCACGGGCTTCGTGCGCTCGTTCGTCAATCTGACCGCGGGCGGATCGCCCAACTTCGAGGTTCATACCCCCAACGCGGTCGCCGCGGCGCGTGGCACCGACTTCGCAACCGGCTACGAGGAGGGAAGCACGCGCCCGGGCCTCACCGGATGCAACCGGTTCACTGACGTGGCTGTGTACGACGGCGTAGTCGGACTATCTCAGCCTGGAGTTCCCAACGCGCCGGAGGTGTCGATTACCGCCGGCTACGAGACCAGCGTCCCGTGCGGGTTGTCGCCTCTGTCTCCCGGCCCGCTGGGCTTTACCGGCGCGAGCACCACATCGTCTGGAGGCCATGCCGCCGGTGGAGGCGGTGCAGGCGGCGGAGGAGGCGGCGGAGCCGGAGGCGGCCCGATTGGCGTGACATCGCCACCGACAGTAGGCGCGCCGCCACCATCGTGTCCGCCCTGCCCGCCGTAGCGGAGGTGTAGCCCTTGGCGAGTGTTATTCGTGATTTCAGGACGCCGGGTGCGGTCGCGATCGTGCTTGCCGCTCTGATGGCCGCCGGAACCGCTCACGCGCAGGCCACCGGTACCTACTCCGACTTCTTCCAGCTCGAGAGCCCCGGCCACGCCGAGGCCACGATGTTCGGGGGCGGTTTCGCCAGCGACAAATACGGGACCGCGCAGGAGGGCGTGCAGTTCGAGCAGAGCCTCACCCGATATGTCGGCGTCTTCGGCCGGGTTACCGGCTATCAACTCTGGATCGGTCAGGGATTTCGAAAGTCCGCTGGATCCCACCGCAGGATCGTTCCCCCGTCTGAACTTCGGCCGGTTCCAGGGCGGGATCGATTTCGCGCCGCTCAGAAATGTTCATCTGTTCATCTCGGGCGGGCATGACGTAGGCGACAGCGACGCCTCGGTTATCGAAGGCGATTTCAGCAGTTGGCTTCTGGTCCGCACGCTCCATCCGCTCAGCTTTTCCTTCAGCGCGCTGCACGATTATCAGAATGGCGTCACCAGCGGGGAGGTTGACCTGCAGGCCGTGGTGCTGTCGCGCGAGAGATACCTGGTGCTGGCAGGCGCGGGAGGCGCGATCTACGGCGGCGGCTTCCTCACCAGCGTCGAGGGCCAAGGCGGTCCCGATCTGACGTTCTACTACCGCCCGTGGTCGATCGGGTTCACCGCACAAGCGGGCTACGGCGACGCCCATCAGTACGGCCAGGTAACTATCTTCAAGCAGTTCGGCTGGACCGAGTAGCTATCGTTCCCGGATCGGTCTTTCAGCGCGTTCCCGGATCGGTTCTAAAGCGCGTTTCCGATCTGATTAGCGCGAGTCCTTCCCGCACGCTAGACTCCTAATCCCGGAGTCCCCGATGGCGGCTACCAAACGCAAAGTGCGGCTCAGCGGAGGCTGGAGAGCTTCCATCCTGGGCGTCATGGCGGTGATCGTGATGTTCGCCATCGGATCGCGTTATCGGCAAGGCGTCGAGCTGGCGGAACTGAAGGGCTATGACTTAAGGATGCAGGCGCGGGGCAGTCTGCCGACAACCGGGAAAGTAGTGGTCGTCGCGATCGATGACGCCAGCATCAAGGAACTCGGCCATTACCCTTGGCCGCGAAGCGTCTACGCCAGGCTTATCGACGCGTTAAGGGACTACAAGGTATCGGTGGTTGGCCTCGACCTGATCTTCAGCGAAGCCGACGACCAGGATGTCCAGCGCCATGCGATCGCGGTCCGCTTGAAGACCGCCGGCGTAAGCGACGCCGCGGTGCAGGACAGCCTTGGCCCCGACAACGATGAGGCTTTCGCGCGCGCGCTGCGCGAACAGGTGCTCGACCTATATCGGCTATGCATTCGCGAGTCATCATCTCAGCGGCCGCAGGAGCGTCGAGACCCTCAACGGATTCACCACCGCCATCCGCAAGCCGGCGCCACTCGCTTATAACCTGGTGCGATCGGACGGGCCGCCTCCCGAACTGGTGACGGCCGACGCCTATCTGCCGACTCGCGATTTGATCGCGTCTGCCGCGAGCGGAACGGGTCATGTCGTTGTCGATGAGGACAGCGACGGGGAGTTGCGCACCGAACTGATGGTCGTGCAGTTCCACGGCCACTACTGGGTTCCGTTAAGCCTCGCGCTGGTGAGCGCCTATCGCGGTCAGGCTCCGATGTCGCTTTTGATGAACCAAACCGGGGTCGTCGGCGTGGCTGTCGGCGATCAGGACATTCCGGTCGACGAACTGGGCAGGATGCTGCTGAACTACCGCGGCCCCAAGCATACCTTTCGCACCTACTCCGCGTCCGACGTGATCGCGCATCGCGTGCCGGCTGCGGACCTCGCCGGAAAGATCGTCCTGGTCGGCCTGGAGGCGACCGGCCTTGGCGACCGCGTTGTGACGCCGGTAGGCGCTGATTTTCCCGGCGTCGAAGTGCACGCCAACACCATCGACAATATCCTGCGCGGCGATTTCATCCGCCGCACCAAGGCGACCGAGTCCGAGCAGTGGATTGTTTCGCTGCTGTTGGCTCTCGCGCTCGGCTTTGCTGTCGCGCATCTGCCCCCGGCGATGGCCGCGCTCGCCTTCCTCGTGACCGCCGGAGGTTACATCGGGTATGCGAGGTATCGGCTGGCGGACGGCGGCGCCGTGCTGGGCATCGTTTTCCCCTTGACGGTCCAACTCGCGGTGTACGTGGCGGTCGCCAGCTTTCGTTACTTCACCGAGATCCGCGAGAAGCGCCATCTGCGCCACGCGTTCGAGCACTACATGAATCCCGAGGTCATCGCGAGTGTCGTGGACAATCCCGAGGGCCTCAAGCTGGGCGGCGATCGCCGTCACATGAGCGTCATGTTCGCCGACATCCAGGGTTTCACCTCGCGCGCCGAGAAGGCCGAGTCTCCGGAGGCGTTGATCACGGAGTTGAACGTCTATTTCACCCGCATGCTCGACCTGATTCTGGAAGCCGATGGGGTGGTGGACAAGCTGATGGGCGACGCCATCATGGCGTTCTGGGGGGCGCCCGCCGCAGTTCAGAATCCCGCCAGGCACGCGATCGATACGGCGCTGGCGATGTTCGCCGAACTGGCCCGCCTGAGGAAGGAAGATCTGCGCTTCGCCGACTTCGACATCGGGGTCGGAATCGCCACCGGCGACCCGGTGGTGGGGAATCTCGGCGGAGAATCGCGCTTCGACTATTCGGTGATCGGTGACTGCGTGAACTTCGCCTCGCGGCTCGAAGGCCTCACGCGCAAATTCGATGTCCATCTGCTGGCCAGCAAGAACACCCTGCAAGAGGCCGGCGCCGACGGCTACATCGTCCGCGAAATAGGACTGGTGAAAGTGAAGGGCAAGGACGAGAAGTTGCCGGTCGTGGAAGTCGTCGGACATACGAGCGACGGCGTCGATCCGGCTTTCTATCGCCGCTTCGCCGGCGTTCGTGAGTTGATAGCGCGGGAAGAACATCGGCGCGCGGTCGAGGAACTGCTGGTGCTGAAGGAACTCCGGATGAAGGAACGCGGGAGCGAGGACCGGCTGATAGAAATGTACCTCGACAGCCTGAACCTCTATCTGGCCAGCGGAAACGGCGAGAAACTCACCGAGATGGTCTTCGAATTCGACACCAAGTGATGCGCCGGCACTAAAAGGCGGACCGGCGTCAGTCGCGCCCCAACTGGCATGGGCGGGCGATTCGTGTTACTCGGTGGTGATCGAACCGTGAACTCCAGGAAGCGACCAGAGAACCCCAATGGCTAACAACAGGGTCAAAGTAGCTGTGTTGGGTGCGTCCGGGTACTCCGGAATCGAAGCCGTACGCATTCTGGCCGGCCATCCTTTCGTCGAGTTGAGCGTCCTCACCTCGGAGCACTACGCCGGGCGCGAGGTGGCGGACGTGTATCGCCACCTGGCGGGAATCGATCTGCCCGCGTTCGAGGAGATGCGGCCCGACTTCCTGCGGGGGCGCGCCGAAGCCGTGGTTTCGTGCTTGCCGGAGACGACCGGCACCAAGATGCTCGCCGATCTGGCCTCGGGCGGCACCAGGGTGGTGGATGTCTCGGCGGACTTCCGCTTGAAGGATCCCGCTGCGTACCGCGCCGTTTACGGCGTGGATCATCCGGCGCCCTCGCTCCTGAAGGAAGCGGTTTACGGACTGAGCGAGTTCCATCGTCACGAACTGCGCGAGGCGCGGATCGTCGCGAATCCCGGATGCTATCCGACCGGCGTCTTGCTGGGTCTGCTGCCGCTGATCCGGCGCGATCTGATCGATCCGGCGTCGATCGTAATCGATTCCAAGTCGGGCACTACCGGCGCGCGGCGCAAGGCAAGCGTCGAGCAGCTTTTCGCCGAAGTCAACGAGAATTTCCGCGCCTACAGCGTCGGGACCCATCGCCATACTCCCGAAATCGAGCAGGAGATCGGCGCCGCGCTGGGCCGCGAGGTGGCGGTGATGTTCGTGCCGCACTTGCTGCCGGTCACGCGCGGCATCCTCACCTCGATCTTCATGCGCCCGCGCACCGGAACGACCGAGCACGATGTCCGCGCAGCCTTCGAGGCGAGCTTCGCCAAGGCGCGCTTCGTGCGGGTCCTCAAGGCCGGCGAGCTGCCCGAGCTGCGCAACGTGCGCGCCACCAACATCTGCGAGCTGTCATTGCTGCTCGATCGGCGCTCTCAGACGCTGTGCGTGCTGACCGCGATCGACAACCTCGGCAAGGGCGCCGCCGGGCAGGCGGTCCAGAACCTGAACCTGATGCTCGGATACGACGAGGCCGCCGGCCTGCTGGCCACCGCCCCCGTTCCCTGACCCCGCGCAACCGCTCTTCAGAGTCCAATCTTGCGTTCACAACCGGCGCGAACTTACTACCGAGAGGAATAGAATGTCTCACAAGGCCGGCTACTCAATAGCTACTGCGATACTCGCACTGGCGATCGCCCTTTCCGCCGCCGCGCGCGCCGGAGCCGTCAACATCGAACCGTCCTTCGAGGATCAGAAAAGTTCGATCGACAAACAGGACCGGCTTCACCTGGAAGCCAGCGCGAGCCTCAACGCCCCCGTGGCGCAGGTTTACGACGCGCTCAGCAATCCAGACAAGGCGGCCAAGTACAACCCGCAGATTACCGCCATCAAGGTAATCTCGCAGAGCGCGACCGGCAAAGTGGTCGAGTACAAGGGGCAAACCCTGCCGATTCCGAACGCGCCGCCGTCGCTGCAAGTGAAGTACACATTCGATCCGGGCAAGAACGCCGTGACCGCGGAGAGCGTCGGCAAGGCAGTCATCCAGTTCCACGCCGAATACACGCTCACGCCGTCAAAGGACGGCAAGTCGACAGAGATCCACTACACCAGCGTGTCGACCAACCCCGGCAAACTGTTGGGAATGGACGCGCCCGAGTTTCTACGCCGACAGGGCGCCGTCGATGCCATGATGCGAAATCTGCGCACCGTCGGCCAGTACATCCAGAACGGCGGGAAGTAGCGCTCGCTACGCGAGTCTCGTGCTGGACATCCGGGAGCGCCTGGCGGCTCTTGAAGCCAAGGCTGCGGCACACGGCTAGGCCGCTCGATATCCGAACTAACCGGCGTCACGCCACGCGGCGCATCAGTTCCAGAATGTCATAGCCGGTGACGGCGCGGCTCTTCGCGGACCACTCCTTCAGTTCCTCGTCGCTTACGATACCTGCCTGCGCGCCCTTGGCGAGATCCATCAGCGCCATTTTGATGGTCGCTTCGTCGATCATTTCGCCGGACTTCGGGTCGGCCATCGAGCCGCCGCCCTTCTCGTGGTAGAGCCTGACGACGCGACGGGCTTCATCGACCTGCTCGCGGGTCGGGGTAAAGCAGGCGTTGGCGATTTCGGCCTGCTGCGGATGGATCACCCAGGTGCCGTCCATGCCCAGATTGGCGGCGCCGGTGTTTTTCTCGCGAAGTCCGCGCTGCAATTCGGCAATCCGATCCGGCGCGTCCTCGGCCCGCCATAACCGCAAGTAGACATTATCTACGGCATGGAGGCCGGCGGCCTTGGCTGCGACCACCGTTGCCTGCTTGGCGTAGTGGAAATTCTGGTTCTGGTTCTCGACGATCTCGCGAACTCCGATGCCGGCGGCGAAATCGGCGATGCCGAAGATGAGGCCGCACATCCGGTCCGATGCGGTCGCGATGTCGTAGGCGTGGACCAGCGCCTGGGGAGTCTCGATCAGGGCCTCGATCTGAATCTTGTATTTCCATCCGCCGCGCCGCTCGAGCTCGTCCAGCACGCTCGCGAGCTTCCTGATGTCCTCGGCGCCGCGGGCCTTCGGAAGCACGATGCCGTGAAAGCGATTGGGGGCGCCCAGCACCACCGCCTCCATGTCGCCCTTGAAAAACGGCGAGTGGATGTTGTTGGGCCGCACCGTTACGATCTTCTTGCCGAAGTCGAGCGTGTTGAACGCCTCGACCATCGCCTTGCGGCTCTTCTCGCCCTTGAACTCATAGGGGCAGGCGTCCTCGAAATCCGCCATCACATGATCGACCGGCGATTTGATCGCGTCGGCGGCATTCTGATGGAGCTTCGCGCTGTGGCCGGGATAGGTCAGCTCGGTGCGCGGGATTACGAAACGGTTGCCGTTGTCCAATACGTACATGATGAAGTGTTCTCCCGATTGACTATAGCTACAATGCGACCGCGCGACGGCCCCGGATGTTCCTACTCCCTGAAATGCGATCGCCGCTTGACGAGGACGCTGCGCTCGATCTCGACCACGGGTTGGCCGGTGGCGTTCTTGCCGACCAGCTTGAACTTGACGATTCCCGCGTCGGCGCGATCGGAGTCGCGCTTCTCGATCACGGTCGATTCCGCGAAAATCGTGTCGCCGTGAAATACCGGATTGGTATGCCGTCCGTGGTCCATCTCCAACTCGGCCAGCGCATTTTCGCTGGTGTCCTCCGAGGCGAGGCCGACCACGAAAGCCAGCACCACGCCGCCGTACACCACGCGGCGTCCGTCGTAGTAATTCTTTGGGTCCTTGTCCACCATGTCCTGGTTGAAATGCAATTGCGCGGTGTTCATCACCAGCGAGGTGAAGATGTGATTGTCAGCCTCGGTGATCGTCCGCCCGCGCGCATGGACGAGCGTGTCGCCGACCGTGAAGTCCTCAAAATAGCTGCCTTCGCTGGTAATAGCCATTGCGCCCTTTCACAGAGACAGCAGTAACCACTGATGAACACAGATGGACACCAAATATTTGTCTGTGTTCATCTGTGGTAACTTCTGTCTATTCGGTCTGTTCCATGATCCGGCGGCCGATCACCTCGAGCTGGATCTCGCTGGTCCCCTCGAAGATCGAGAGCACGCGCGCGTCGCGCCAATAGCGCTGCGCATCGAATTCCATCGAATAGCCATACCCGCCGTGGATTTGCATCGCCTCGCGCGTCACCCGCTCGGCCATCTCGGCCGCGAACACCTTGGCCATCCCGGCCTCGTAGTCGCATCGCTTGCCGGTGTCCTTCTGCGAGGCCGCGAAATAGGCGAGCTGGCGCGCCGCCTCGATCTCGACGGCCATGTGCGCGAGCTTGTGCTTGATGACCTGGAAGTTGCCGATCGGTTGCCCGAACTGGGTCCGCTCGCGCGCGTACTTGACCGCGCATTCATAAGCCGCTTGCGCAACGCCCACGCCGCGCGCCGCGGTCTGGATTCGCGCCGACTCGTAGGTCGCCATCAGCTGGTAGAAGCCGCGCCCCTCGACGCCGCCGATCAGGTTCGCGGCCGGCGCGTAGGCGTCGTCGAAGGCGAGACCGAAGCTCTTCATTCCGTGATAACCGATCGTGGGAATCGGCTCGCCGGTGAGCTGGGGCGGCATGAAATCGTTGCCGGGCTTTTTCTCGAAAAGCAGCAGCGAGAGCCCGCGATGGCGCTTCTGCGGGTCCGGGTCCGTGCGGCACATCACGGTCAGCACGTGCGCGCGATTGGCGAACGTGCACCACATCTTGGAGCCCTTGAGCAGGTAGCCGTCGCCCTTCCTGACCGCGCGGGTCTTGATCGAGGCGGTGTCGGAGCCGACGTCGGTCTGGTGAAGGCCGCCGCCGTCATCAACTCGCCGCGCGCGATCCGCGGCAGAAAATGCTTCTTCTGCTCGGCGGTGCCGTTGGCGGTGATCAGCGTGCCCGTGATCAGATTGCGGGTCATCACGGACCCCACCGAGAGCCATCCGCGTGACAGTTCCTCGGTCACGATCGCCATCGCAATGTAATCGAGGCCGAGACCGCCGTCCTCGGCGGGAAAAATGATTCCGAAGTAGCCCAGTTCCGCCATCTTCCTGAGCACAGCCTCCGGAATCTCCTCGTTGCGACGGTCGAGACCGTTGGCGATCGGCTTGACCTCGCGCTCGACGAACTCGCGCACCGAGCGGCGGATTTCCTCATGCTCCGGCGTAACAAAAGGCATCGCGCATCTACTCCACGGTTCGCTTGCGGACCAGCACGGGCCGCTCGTATTCGAGCACCTTGCGGCCGTTCTGGTTGAAGCCGGTGGTTCGGAATTTGACCACGCCGCGGTCCGGCCGCGAGGTGTCGCGCCTGGAGAGCACCTCGGATTGCGAGGTCAGCGTGTCGCCCGGATATACGGTCTCGAGGAACTTGAGTTTCTCGTAGCCGAGATGCGCGATTGCGCGTTCGCTGAGGTCCTCGACCGAAAGGCCGAACACCACGTTGAGCACCAGCATGTGATTGACCACCACGTCGCGGAAGCCCATCTTCCGCGCGTACTCGCGATTGAAATAGATCGGGTTGAAGTTCATCGTCACGCTGGTGAACAGGCTGTTATCGCCCTCGTTGACGGTCCGGCCCCAGTGATGCTTGAACACGTGGCCTACCTCGAAATCCTCGAAGTAGTGTCCGCGCTCGATTTTTCGCACTGCCATAATTTTGCTGCCGTCGCTTGTGGTCCCCGATTCTAGCTCCGAAGGCGCCGCGCCGCGAACCCCCGACGCGCCTATGCTATCAGGGGCTGGACAGACCGGGGCATCTCGGACGCCACGCGAACCACGGGGATGCCCGTCTGCTGATTGTCCAGCATCTCCTGCATGCATCGCGGGAGGTCGTCGAAGGCGTAGATCTCCCGATGGACGGTCGGGCGGAACACGGTCCCGTACAACTCGGTCGCCGCGCGGCAGCCGTCAATCGTCTCGTAGTGCGTGTGGTCGAGCGTGATCTGGCGCACCGCGAGTCCCGCCGAGTCATAGCTGATCTTTTTCTCGAGCTGCCAGCCCGCGCTCACGTTGACACCCGCCCGCGCCAGCGCGGCGACGCCCGCCGGGAACACCAGGCCCCGCAGCATGTCGCATACGATGTGCATCCCTTCGCCGCCGGTGAGCCGCTTCACCTCCTTGCTGAAATTCTTTACATCGTCGGGAGTGGCAAAGCGGTTGAAAACGTTCTGGTCGATCGACGCGATTCCGATCCGTTCGAGCTACTCGCGGCGAGCCGGGCTGCCGGAGCAGAAGAAGCCACTATGTCCCTCGGCCTTCGCGAGCATCAGGAAGAACTCCGAAACCCCGCCACCAAACGCCAGCACATTCAATCGCGCGAGCTTCTCCCGTTGCACCTTGAGGCGGAAGATATCGTGGCCGCGGCGCCATAGATGGTACGCGGTCGGCGCGCGCAGCGGCAGCGCCGCGATCTGCCACAGATTCAGGCCGCACTTGAGCGGCGCCGGGATGATCTGCCAGTCGCCGACGATCGCCTCTTCTCCATACCAGCCGACGGAATCCGGCTGATCGTAGGCCCAGATGCGCAGCGGGTATCCGTAGATGTCCGGCTCACCGTTGCAGTGCGTTATCACGATGTCGCCCGGCTTGAACGTGCGCACATCGGCGCCCACGGCCAGGACCTCGCCGACCGCGCTATTGCCCGGATAAATTTTTCCGCCGCGCAACTGGACGATGTTCACCGTGTCGGCGAGCGCTGCATGATCGACGTTGTGTTCCGCCGAGACCGCGAGAATCCTGAGATGAACGTCGTGGAGATCCATCGGGCGCAACTCGAGCCGGTCCATCCTGAGGACCCGGGAAATGTCGAACTTCGACAGGTCATCGTTAACGCGGCGGCGCTCCGACGCGATAGCATCAGCGGTGATCGTGTAGGCACGGGGCATAGAAGTCCTCCGGACACCGTATCAATCGGGCGAACTCCTGTTTAGTGGGCGTCGCGAACAGGGTCAAGGCCGTCAACTCGCGATAAAAACTGTCCCAGTGCAGCGTCGGGGTCAGTGGCGCCCTGATCGAGGGCCTGCCCGCGATCTGTGCGACGTGATGGGCGCGCGGGCCGCTCATCGATTAAGATCGCATTCAGATGAGTTCGACCAAGGCCTTCGAGGACGAATTGCGCCGCCGGATCGACGGCGAGGTGCGCTTCGATCAGGGAACCAAGGCGATCTACTCGACCGACGCGTCGAACTACCGGCGCGTGCCGGTTGGAGTCGTCATCCCGCGTCATGAGGGCGACGTGATGACTTGTCTCGCGCTGGCGCGCGAGAACGCGATACCGGTGCTCGCACGCGGCGGCGGAACGGGGCTCGCCGGCCAGACCTGCAACACCGCGCTCGTGCTGGATTTCTCCAAGTACATGAACGCGATCCGAAGTATCGACGCCGATCGGAAGCTGGCCGTGGTCGAGCCGGGCGTGGTGCAGGCCCACCTGAATGCCGCCCTGGCACGCCATGGCTTGTTCTTCGCGCCCGACCCGACCACCAAAGATCGGTGCACGATCGGTGGAATGATCGGCAACAACTCGTGCGGCGCGCATTCGGCCGCTTACGGCAAGACGGTTGACAATCTCGAAGCGATGGAGGTCGCGCTCTACGACGGCACGCGGCTCAGGCTCGCCGCAGTGAATGGCGCTGACATCGCCGGAGCCGATCCGGCCGCAGGCACTCGGACCGGCGACAGGCGACGTGCGATCATCTCGACTCTGCGCGAGTTGCGCGACCGCTATGGCGACCTCGTTCGGCAGCGGTATCCGAAAATTCCGCGGCGAGTATCCGGGCTACAATCTCGATCAGCTCCTGCCTGAGAACGGCTTTAACCTGGCGCGCGCGGTCGCAGGCTCGGAGGGAACGCTCGCGGTGACTCTGAACGCGACGCTGAAGCTGGCCGCGCGTCCGCGCCGGCTCTGCCTGGTCGTGATGGGTTTCGAGGACGTGTACCTTGCCGCCGACCAGACGCCCTGGATTCTCGCGCATCGGCCGCAAGCGCTTGAAGGCTTCGACCGCAAGCTGATCGATTTCGCAATAGCGAGGGGCGGTCAGGGCGCGGCGATGCGGCTGATGCCCGCGGGTCACGCGTTTCTGATCGTAGAGCTCGGCGCCGATCGCGATAACGAACTTCGCGATCGCGGCGAGGCGCTGGTCGATCAAGCCCGTAGGGTTCGCGAGTGCACCGGCGCGGTGTTGGTCGCCGATCCCGCCGACCAGCAGGCGGTCTGGCGTTTGCGCGAATCCGGCCTCGGCGCCGGCGCGGTAATTCGAGGCTACCCGCGCACATGGCCGGGCGCAGAGGACGCGGCGGTATCGCCGCAGAGTCTCGGCGCGTACCTAAGACGTTTCGCCGCGCTGCTCGAGCGGCGACAGCTTCGAAGCCGCGACCTACTACGGACACTTCGGCGAAGGATGCGTCCATTGCCGGATCAACTTCGACCTTGCGACTGCGGAGGGAATCGCGAACTTTCGCGCTGCGATGTCCGAGATCGCGGACCTGGTCGTCGAATTCGGCGGCTCGCTCTCCGGCGAACATGGCGACGGGCTGGCGCGATCGGAACTTCTGCCGAAAATGTTCGGCTCCGAGCTGATGGACGCCTTCGTGGCCTTCAAGCGCGCCTTCGATCCGGATCGCATGATGAATCCCGGCGTGATCGTCGATCCCGAACCGCTCGACTCGCACTTGCGCCTGTCGGCTCTGCGTCCCCGTCCCGTCGATACTCACTTCGACTTCAGCGGCGACGGCGGACTTGCGGGCGCAGCGCTCAAATGCGTGGGGATCGGCAAGTGCCGAAAGACCGACGCCGGCACGATGTGCCCCTCCTACATGGCGACCCGCGAGGAGATGCACTCGACGCGGGGACGCGCTCGGCTGTTGTTCGAGGCGCTCAGCGGAGACCTGCTGCGGGGAGGACTTGTTGACCCTGAGGTCGCGGAGGCGCTCGACCTCTGTCTTTCCTGCAAGGCGTGCAAGGCTGAATGTCCGGCCACGGTCGATATGGCGACCTACAAGGCCGAATTCCTCGCCCACTACCACGAGCGACATGCGCGAGCGATGTCGGCCCATCTCTTCGGGCGCATCCATCAACTGGCGCGTATCGCGCAGCTTGCGCCTCGCATCGCGAATGCGCTTTCGCACGGTTCGGTCGGGGCGGCGATCTTCAAGCGCGCGATCGGAATTCATCCGGAGCGCGAGTTCCCCCGCTTCGCGGCACGCTCATTCCGGTCCTGGTTCAGGAGCCGCCGCGCCGCGGCGTCTTCGGGACGCGAGGTCATCCTGTTCCCCGACACTTTCACCAATTTCTTCGAGCCCGAGGTCGCAATCGCCGCGGTCGAGGTGATGGAGCGCGCAGGTTTCCGGGTCACGATTCCGGATCGCGACCTTTGTTGCGGCCGGCCTCTCTACGACCAGGGGATGCTCGCCACGGCGAAGCGACGACTTAAAGAAATACTTGAGGTTCTTGGTCCGCGGGCCGAGCGCGGCGCGACCATCGTCGGCCTCGAGCCGAGCTGCATCCTGACATTCCGCGACGAGTTGCCCGGACTGTTCCCCAACGATTCGCGGGCCGGGGCGCTCGCCCGATCGAGCCTGATGCTCGACGAATTGATCGCGCGGGAAGCACCGGAATTTGCGCCGCCGCCGATCGCCGGCAACGCGCTCCTGCAGGGGCATTGTCATCAGAAGGCGATCGCGGGACTCGACAACGAGGTTTCGATCCTCGGCAGGATACGCGGGCTTGGCCTCGACGTGCTGGACGCAGGATGCTGCGGGATGGCAGGCGCATTCGGATACGAGGCGCGCCACTTCGACGTATCGCGAGCGATCGCCGGGCGGATTCTGGTACCGGCGATCAACGCGAGCGATCGCGACACGATCGTGATCGCGGATGGGTTCTCGTGCCGCTCGCAGATCAGGGCGTTCTGTCCCGGCCGCCGCCCGATGCACCTCGCGCAAGTGCTGAATGCGAAGTTCTCCGGCGCGGAATGACCCAGCAGGCGGGACGCCGGCCCTACTACTTCGGGAGCAACAATTGCGTTAAGCTGCGGAAAAATCGAAGGCACAGCCATGCGACTTGGAATTACATTTTCGTTCGATCCCTTCATCAACCGGCACATGATCGAGCTGGCGCAGCATGCGGAGCGCCTGGGATACACCGACGCGTGGTCCTACGAATCCTTCGGACCCGACGCGTTCGCGCCGATTGCCGCGGCGGCGGTCGCGACGGCGAAGATGCGGCTCGGCACTGCGATTGTGCCGGTGTTCACGCGCCCGCCGGCGCTGATCGCGATGTCGGCGGCTACCGTCCAGCAAATCTCGGGCGGCAGATTCGTGCTCGGACTCGGGATCTCGACGCCGCCGATCGTCGAGCGATGGATGGGCGTCCCTTATCGCAAGCCGCTGACGCTGTTGCGCGAGACGGTGGCGGCGCTGCGCGCGATCTTCCGTGGCGAGAAGGTCACCCTCGCCGGCAAGGCCGTCAGGATCGATGGCTTCCGCATGGATTTGCCTGTGGACGCGCCGCCGCCGATCTATATCGCGGCGCAGGGGGAAAAGATGCTGCGCGTGGCGGGCGAAATCGGCGACGGATTGATCACGAACTTCATCACTCCGGAGAAACTGCCGCAGATGCTCGCCTGCGTACGCGAGGGCGCCAAAACCGCCGGCCGGAATACCGATCGGATCGACGTCGTGTGCCGGATTATGGTCGCGGTCGACGAGGACGAGGGGCTGATTCTTCCGCTGATGCGCCGCGCGCTGACTGCCTATCTCACCGTCCCGCAGTACAACAAGTTCTTCCAGGAAATAGGCTACGAGGACGAAGCGCTCCTCGCGATGGACGCGTGGAAGGCGGGTGACCGCAAGAAAGCGGTGTCGGCAGTGCCGGACGAGATGGTCGAATCGATCTTCGTCTTCGGGAGCGCGGAGAAATGCCGGCGGCGCCTGAACGAGTACGAAAAGGCGGGAGTCACGACCACCGCGCTGCAATTCAACTCGCTCGCCGGCTCGCCCGAAGAACGCCGCGCAAAGATCCTGCGCTCGATGGAACGGCTCGTCACGGGCTGAACTCAGAAAAAAGTCCGGCGGGCGAGGAAAAAGATCGCGGCGCCGACTGCGGCGTAGACCGCGACTCCTTCAAGGAGGCTGACTCCGCTGGTGACCAGGAACAGCGCCAGCACCAGCGCCGTCGCGACGACCGCGACTACCTGTTCGATTCGGCGTTCGCGGGCGCGCATGCGGGCGACATGTTCTGCGATTTGCGCCCCGCAATTGGGGCATACGCCGCCGCGCTTGACGACCAGATCAGTCTCGCAGTGAGGGCATTCGATCTTGGTGCGGATTGGCATCGTTCGCGCGCGGGGAATTTGTGCGGTCAAGGCAGACCACGACGGCGCCGATTGCGGCGAAAGCTGGAAGTAAGACTCCGGCGGCTCGCCGGTCGATGAGAGAGTCCGGAGCAGCCGGATTTACGCGCGGGCCTTGCGCAGGGCGGAGCGGCGCGAGTCCGCGACGTTGCGCCTCTTGAGCCGCTTCTGCTGCGTCCGCGAGCGCGCCTTCTCCTCGTGCGACTTGGACTTGACGGCAGTGCTCTGCGGCTCAGGCTTCGGAGCCTCGACCTCGACCTGCGGCTGCGGCATCGCGGCAGCCTGCGCCGCGGCTTCGGCCGCGCGCGCCATCGCCTCGATCTTGCGCTGCTTCCATTCGCGCAATCCGCGGCGCATGTACTCGGGGTTGATGTCGAGCATGTCGCAAACGTTGTCGAAGGAAAACACCCAATGCTTGTCCTCGAGGTTGATCCACTCCTCGGCCTCGCGGAAAAGTCTCTGGCCCTTATTGGTAGGCGAGTCGATACACTTCATGAAGCATTCGACCGCATCCTCCAGGACGCTCAGGATCAGGCGTTTTTCACCTTCGAGCAGATGCTTGCGGCGCATCGCCTCGAAGTATTGGATTGGCAAAAGGGTGTCGGGCTCAAAAAGCGCCGGCAGCCTTTCGTCCAATGTTTCTTTCTCCTGCATTTTAGCTCCCTGATCCGTTCTTACCACCTCATTCTCCACCGCCCCATCCTCCTTATTGCTAGACGCCGGCCTTTTGCCGGCTATTCATCATCCTCGCTCTGCTCCTCGTACAACTCGTTCCACGCCATCTGGATGGCTTCCAGCTTCGCCTCACTTGACGCCCCCGGATCATCGTCGAATTCATCAAGATCGACTACCCACTGGCGCAGATCCGTAAAGCGGACATCGAGCGGATTAAGCCCGGGATGGTTCTCGGCCAGCACTTCGGCGAGATCCTCGGCCTGATCCCATTTGAGTCCCATCGGCTCTGCCCTCCGTATAGTCCTTTGTCAATACTGAGGCTAGCACTCAGTGATCGTTTCTCAACAGGTCCTCTACGACAACTCCTCGACCGATTTCTTCTCCAGCGCGAGCCTGATGGCGTTCTCCATGATCCGTTGCGCGAACGGCGTGGTCAGATCGTTGAGCTGGTCGGCCAGTTTCGCGAGCAGATCGCGATCATCTCCGGCCCGCGCCTTTTCCAGGCTTGCCGATAGTTCCTCTATCCGATCGCGCTCCCCCGCTTCCACCAGATCGGGATAGTCGCGGAGTTGCTTGTGCACCGCAGCGAGCATCTGGTCGGCCTCGTTGCGGGCCGTGATCAGCAGGCGGCGGTCGAGGTCCTGCTCGCCCACGTCGATCGCCTCTTCGAGCATCCGCTCGATTTCCTCCTCGGTCAGCCCGTAGCTCGGCTTGACGTCGACCGAATGCTCGCGCCCGGTGCGCTGATCGCGTGCTGTCACGTTAAGTATACCGTTGGCGTCGATGAGGAAAGTGACCTCGATTCGCGGCATCCCGGCCGACTGCGGTTCGATCGGGCCGAGCTTGAACCGCGCGAGGCCGCGACAGTCCCCGGCAAGCTCGCGCTCGCCCTGCAACACATGCACGTCGACATGGGTCTGATTGTCGACCGCGGTGGTAAACATCTCGGTCACGCTGGTCGGAATAGTGGTGTTGCGATGAATGATCCGTTCCATCACGCCGCCCATCGTCTCGATCCCGAGTGAGAGCGGGACCACGTCGAGCAGCAGCATGTCCGCGCGGCTGCCCATCAGGACGCCGCCCTGCACCGCCGCACCCATCGCCACCACCAGGTCGGGATCGATCGAGCAGAGCGGCTCGCTGCCGAATAACTCGCTGACCCGGCGCCGCACGATCGGGATCCGCGTCGAGCCGCCGACCAGAACGATCGCATCGATCGCGGAAGGCTCGAGCTTCGCGTCCTTGAGCGCGAGCTTGCAACACTTGATGGTCCGATCGACGAACCCGGCGGCGATGGCCTCGAATCCCGCGCGCGACAGCGTCTTGCGGATCGCGCGTCCGGGAAGATCGAGCGACAGCTCGGTCCGATCTGCGGCGCTAAGGCGCTTCTTGGCTTCCTCGGTCGCGCGGCGCGCGCTGTTCCATACGCGGCGATCGTGCCTGACTTCCTCGCGCTCGCCTTCGAGCAGGAAATCCACCAGCGCGCGATCGATATCATCGCCGCCCAGATGGGTGTCGCCGTTGGTGGCCAGCACCTCGAAGATTCCGCCCTTGATGCTCAAAATCGAGATGTCGAAGGTGCCGCCGCCGAAATCGTACACCGCGACGTTGCCGGCCGCTCGCTGCTGCAGGCCGTAGGCGAGCGACGCGGCCGTGGGTTCGTTGACCAGGCGCATCACTTCGAGCCCCGCCAATCGCCCGGCGTCCTTGGTGGCCTGGCGCTGGCCGTCGTTGAAATACGCAGGCACGGTGATGACGACGCGCCTGACCTCCTCGCCGAGCGCGGCTTCCGCCCGTGTCTTGAGCGCCCGCAGGATCTCGGCGGAAATCTGCGGCGGCGTAAAGACGCGCTTTCCGACCTGGAAACGCACCACCGGCGCGCTCAAGTCGGCGAAGGTATAGCGACGGCGATCCTCGGGCGCGAGTTCGTCACCGCCGAGCCCCATGTAGCGTTTCACCGAGCGTATCACGGCGCCCTGGTCACCGCCGGGAAACCCGACTGAGCTCACGCGGCCGTCGCGCTCGATCGACAGATGAGGTTCCGCTTGGATCGCGGCGTCACCGACGAGCACGCGGCCGTCAGGGGCGAGAGCGACCACCGAAGGCAGCAACGGATTGCCGGTAGTCGGGCCGGCAATGACCCGCGGCGCGTCGCGATCCATCACCGCGATCAGGCTGTTGGTGGTGCCGAGGTCGATGCCGAATATGCGATCCATTGCCCTGTTGCTACCCGTTACGATGCGCGCCGGCGCGCGTTTCACGCCGTTCCGGCCGCCTCCAGTCCCCGATCGACGTCGCGAATCAGAGTGCGAAGATAGGCGATCCGGGAGAGGATGCGCTTCAGATCGCCGATGAGAGCGGCGCGTTTGTCGCGATCCGGATCGGCTTCATCCCATCGGGCGAAATTGGCGGCCAGTTCCTCATTGGCCTGTTCCATCAATTCATGAAGCTCCGCGCGCCGCTGCCCGATCGCCGCGGCGAAATCGCGCGCGCCGGTCCGATCGGCCGCCTCGCGCAACTCACCAATCTGCTCCTGCACCTCGAACACCAGCATCGCGATTTCGGGCGGCACCTGCTTGTTGTCCTCGGCCAGCTTTTCTCCGTTCAATTCCAGCCAGTAGCGCCCGCGGCTCACCGGGTCGCGCAACGCGCGATAGCTGCGGGTGAGAAGCGCGGTGCTCTTGAGGCTTGCGTCGCGGAGCGCCGGGGGACTCGCGGCGAAGCGGTCCGGATGAACGCGGCGCCCCAGGTCGTGGTAGATCTGTTCGAGCGAACCAGGATCGATCACGAGCCGGCGCGGCAAACCCAGCGCGGCGAAGCAATCCAGCTCAGCCCCGATCGGCGATCCGCAATCGGGACAGATCAGGCACGGCTCGCACGGCCGTGCGCACGAGGGACATTGCACCATGGTTGCGCTGCTCCCGCATCCGATCGTTCATACGGTGAACGATTCCCCGCATCCGCACGCGCGCTTGACGTTAGGGTTCACGAGCTTGAACCCGGCCGACATCAGTTCCTCGGCGTAGTCCAGTTCGGAGCCGTTCAAGTACAAAAAGCTCTTCTTGTCCACGATCAGGCGCGCGCCGTCGCGCTCGAAGACTTTGTCGCGATCCTTGGCCGCGTCGATCTCCATCCGGTACTGCAATCCCGAGCATCCGCCGCCCACGACTTTCACCCGCAGGCCTGCCCCGGGCTGATCGGCGACGAGCTGCTTGATCCTGCTCGCCGCGCGCTCCGATAGCGAAAGGCTTGCCACGTTGTGCTCAGCCTTCGGCCGCCTTGTCCGGCTCGCTGCTGACGGCGCCCCTGCGCTTCTTCCAGTCGGTAATCGCCGCCTTGATCGCGTCCTCGGCGAGCACCGAGCAGTGAATCTTGACCGGCGGCAGGCTCAGCTCCTTGACGATCACGGTATTCTTGATCGCGATCGCCTCGTCGATTCGCTTGCCCTTGACCAGCTCGGTCACGTAGCTCGAGCTGGCAATCGCGCTGCCGCATCCGAAGGTCTTGAAGCGCGCGTCCTCGATCACGCCCTGGTCGCTGATCTTGAGCTGCAGCTTCATCACGTCGCCGCACTCGGGCGCGCCCACCACGCCGGTGCCGACGTTGGGCTCGTCCTTCGCAAAGCTGCCGACGTTGCGAGGATTGTTGTAGTGATCGAGAACCTTGCTCGAATAAGCCATGATCCCCTCCGCGCGATTAATGCTTCCCTACTCTGCCTTCCACTGGACCGACTTTAGGTCGATACCCTCGCGGGCCATCTCGTAAAGCGGCGACATCTCGCGCAGCCGCTTCACTTCCTTCGAGACCCGATCGGTCACGAAATCGACTTCCTCTTCGGTGTTGAAACGCCCCAGCCCGAACCGGATCGAACTGTGCGCGAGCTCTTCGTTTACGCCCAGCGCGCGAATTACGTATGACGGTTCCAGGGTGGCCGAGGTACACGCCGACCCCGAGCTCACCGCGATATCGTTGATACCCATCAGCAGCGACTCACCCTCGACATAGGCGAAACTCACGTTGAGGTTACCGGGCAGCCGTTCGGTCGGATGGCCGTTCAAGTACACCTCGTCCAGCCGCTCGAAGATTCCCGCCTGGAGCTTGTCGCGCAGCTCGATAAGCCGCCTGCCCTCTTCGGGCATCTCCATCCCGGCGAGTTCGCAGGCCGCGCCGAACCCGACGATACCGGTGACGTTCAGCGTGCCCGAGCGCATCCCGCGCTCATGCCCTCCGCCGTCCATCGCGGGCGTCAGCCGCACGCGCGGACCCTTGGAGCGCACGTACAGCGCGCCGATACCCTTGGGACCGTAAATCTTGTGCGCGCTCATCGAGAGGAGATCGATACCGGTCTTCTCGACATCGACCGGGACCTTGCCGACGCCCTGAGTTGCATCGCAATGGAAGACGATCTGCTTCTCCTTGGCGATCCGGCCGATCTCGGCGATCGGATGAATCGTGCCGATCTCGTTATTGGCATACATGATCGTGATCAGCACGGTCTTGTCAGTAATCGCCTTGCGCACCTGATCCGGATCGACCATCCCGTACTTATCCACCGGCAAGTAGGTGACGGTCGCCTTGCCCTGACGTTCGAGCGCTCTGCAACTGTCGAGCACCGCCTTATGCTCGGTGACGCAGGTGATTACGTGATTGCCCTTGTCCTTGTAGAACTCGACGATTCCCTTGATCGCCAGATTGTCCGATTCGGTCGCGCCGCTGGTAAAGATGATCTCTTTGGCCTTCGCGCCGATCAGCGTGGCGATTTGATTTCGCGCCTTGTCGACCGCCTCCTCAGCTTCCCATCCAAAACCGTGATTGCGGCTGGCAGCATTGCCGAACTTCTCCGTGAAGTACGGGAGCATCGCATCAAGTACGCGGCGATCCATCGGGGTCGTCGCGTGATTGTCCATGTATATCGGCAACTTAACCATTACAGCCCTCTAACCCACGTCCCCTTTTCCCCATCGCCATATTAGTGGACCGGCTGGGTATACTATTGCTCATCCAACCGTGGTTGTCAAACCTTGGAAACGCCGCGTCCACAATAGCAGACTCATCAAGTCAAGTAAGGCGATTTCCCTTGATTGTCAAGGGGAAACGGAGGGGCGCGAACCGGATGGTCAGGGCGGTTCGAGGCGCCCGATTCTGCGCTCTCCAGAGCTATTTCGCGCGCGGCTTGAGGACCATCCGGCGCTCCTCGTTCCACGCTTCGAAGCCCAGCTTGTACCATGCCGACGAGCCAATCCAGTTGCGATGGAGCACGCCGAGCGTCACCACCGTGATGCCCTTGTCCCGGAACCAGTCGTAGGCGAGCTCCAGCATCGGTTTCATCAGGCCCTTCCCTCGCCAGGCTTCCTGCATGAAAGCGTTGCTGATGTAGCCGGTGACCTTGGGCAGGTACCCCTGGCGCTGGCGATGGAGCCTCACCCAGAGATAGCCGACCAGTTTGCCGTCGCCGTGGTCGGCGACCCATATCGCGTGATGGTCCCGGTTCAGGATGAGCTTCAGCCAGTTGGGAGCGTCGCGAATCTCTTCCCAATCGACGCGCACCCGATCGTCGATCGTCTCGTGATAGGCGCCGATCGCGCCGATCAGTCGCGCGAGCTCCGGTATGTCGCTCTCGCGCGCCGGCCTCACTTGAACGTCCATTGGCCTATGCGGGATCGTCGTTGGGTAGAAATTCTACCTGCAAGAGCTTGCCTTCCGAGCGTATCGACTTGAGCGCCGCCTCGCGGAGCTGCTCGAATTGGCGCTCGATCCACGGCGCGAGCATTTCAAGTATCGCGCCGGTGCGATCGCCCCGATCGGCGATCGCGCATCGAAACGCAATTCGCTCGATCCCGTCGGCGTGTTCAAGAGTCAGCGTGACGACGACACTCGACTCCGATCGCAGAGGCTCCCCGTCCGCGCTCAGAACGTACGTCCCACGCGCCGTCCGCAACCGGACTCTTCTTCCCTCTCCGTCCTTAGGAGAGGGGCCGGGGGAGAGGTCTTCTGCGCGCGCCAAAGCCCGCCCGCCTTGGCAATCCGGTTACGCGGCGCGAGAGACGGGACGACGGCCCGTGCCCCTGCCTTCCCAGAACAGCACCACCGGGCCGGCGATATAGATCGACGAATAAGTGCCGGTGATGACGCCGACCAGAAGCGTGAACGCCGACGGCCTCAGGATCGGCCCGCCCAGCGCCAGCAGCGCGATCAGCACCGTCATCGCGGTCCCGGAGGTAAGGATCGTCCGGGAGAGGGTCTCGTTGATGGCGCGGTTCATGATTTCGCCGATCGGCTCGCGGCGGCGCTTGGCGGCGTCCTCGCGGATCCGGTCGGACACGATAATCGTATCGTGGACCGAATAGCCGATCACGGTGAGCAGCGCGGCCAGCGTGGTCAGATCGAACTGGAGCTGCGAGACCACCAGCGCGCCGACCACCACCAGCACGTCATGGATCAGCGCGATCACCGCACCCGCGCCGAAACTCCAACTGACGTTGCGAAACTGCAAGGCGATGAACACGCCCATGAAGATGGTCGCGGCGACGATCGCAAGAATCGCGTCTTCGCGAAGATCCTTGCCGACCTTCGCGCCGACCGTCTCGACCCGCACCACTTCGGCAACCTTGCTGCCGTAAGCCTGGTTCAGCGCGCCCTCCAGTTTCCTGGACAAGCCGGCGATGTTCTTGACCTTCTCGAAGCGGATCAGGAATTCGCGTCCGGCCTTGCCGAAGTCCTGCACCGTAATCTCGCCCAAGTCGAGCGGCGCGAGCGACCTGCGGATCACGTCGCCCGTGGTATCTTTACTGAAGCGCACCTGGACGACGCTGCCGCCGGCGAAGTCGACCCCGTAGTTCAGGCCGACGAAGATCAGCAACAGAATTGCCGCGATGTTGATCGCGGTCGAAACCGCGACGAAAAAGTATCGCTTGCCGACGAAATCGAGATTGATATCGGGCTTAATGAGCTGTAGTGACATCAGGCTTCCCTGGCTGGTATTCGAACGGCGTCGGATGCCGCACGATGAGAATTAGCCGTTCCCGGCGCCAAAGAAAAGATGGCGTCCGTTGCGCCCGAAGGGGCGAGGAAAATGGAAGTACGGACCGGGTACGCGGCGGCGGCCCGGAACCTGGCGCACCTGGTGCAGATGTTGCGCTCATTGGCGGGAAACGGGGATCGACCGCCGGTTGCCGCCGAACCCCAGCGCCGTTCAGATGGCGCTGGCCGCCAGAGGAGCGGCTTGCACCGCCGAGTCGATGAAGACGCGGTGCCACAGTTCGAGCATCAGCAGGTTCCATAGCAGGTATTGCCACTGCTTGCGGCCGCAGGTGTGCTCCTCGACCAGCTTCTCGATGTACTTTCGATCGAAGTACCCCCGGTCAAGTGAACGACGGCTCAATAGCGTATCGCGCAGGAAGTCGCTCAACGCGCCTCTGAACCAATGGTCGATCGGAACCCCGAACCCCATCTTTCGCCGATGGAGTATTTCATCTGGCAGGATGCCTCTGAACGCCTTCTTGAGGATCACCTTGCGTGTGATCGAGTTCATCTTCCACCGGGCTGGAAGGCGCGCAACGAATTCCATGAACTTGTGGTCGAGCATCGGGGATCGCGTCTCCAGCGATACTGCCATGGCGGCGATGTCGAACTTGACCAGAAGGTCGTCGGGGAGGTAGAGAGCCACGTCCGCGGCGAGCATCCGATCCACGGTGTTATCCGCGTCACTCTGGTACTGCAATCTGGCGATCAGCTCCTCGCCCTCGAACGACCGCACGTGAGCGGCGAAATCCGAACTGTAGAGGGCCTGGCGATGCGCCCGGTTGAACTGCGAGAGCAGAGCCGGATAGACCTCGCCGGGTTCGAGCCGGAAGGTTTCAGGAAGCACCGAGCTATGACGCTTGAGCCGCCCCTCGGGACCGAGGATGCGGAACGCGACGGCCAGCGCGCGGCCCAATGAATGGCGCGCCACGCGTGGCATCCAGCCGACATAACTGGCGAGCAGGCTGACCGAATGCCGGACATAGCCGGCGAAATTTTCGTCACCGCCATCGCCGTTCAGCGCCACGGTTACGCTATCGCGCGCCAGCTTGCACAAGTAATAAGTGGGAAGCGCAGACACATCTCCATAGGGCTCGTTGTAATGCCATACGAGCCGATCGATCACTTCGAGCGCATCGGGTTCGACCTGGAACTCATGATGTTCGGTGCCGAACTTGCGGGCCACCAGTCTGGCATAGCCGGTCTCGTCGTAATCCTTTTCCTTGAACCCGATCGAAAAAGTCTTAACGCGGCCTGGAGTCAGCCGGCTCATCAGCGCGACCACCGCGCTCGAATCGATGCCACCGCTCAGCAGCACGCCGATCGGGACATCGCTCACCATCCTGAGCTTCACCGATTCGGTCAGTCTTTGGACGAGCTCCTCCCGGGCCTCGCGCGCGCCAATCCGGAGCTTGGGAAGATAGCTGAGTTCCCAGTACCGCTTGACTTCGATTCGACCGTCCCGGAATTCAAGAAAGTGCGCCGGCGGCAGCTTGCGAATTCCCTTGAAAGCGCTGAGCGGACTCGGCACGTAACCGAGCGCCGCGTACAGGTTGATGGCCTCGGGATCGGGCTCTGCGGAGATTCCGGGAAAAGCGAGGATCGCTTTGGGCTCGGAGCCGAAGATTAGCCGGCGCCCGTCCCAGAAGTAGAAGAGCGGTTTCTTGCCGACACGGTCGCGCGCCATAAACAACACGCGGCGGCGCTCATCCCAGATCGCGAAGGCAAACATTCCGCGCAGCCGTTCGAGGCATTCTGCGCCGACTTCCTCGTACAAGTGCAGCACCACTTCGGTGTCGGTGAGCGATCGGAACACGTGGCCGCGGTCAATCAGCCATCGCCTATGCTCGGCAAAATTATAGATCTCGCCGTTGAAAACGATCCGATGGCTGCCTGCCTCGTTCGCCATCGGCTGGCGTCCTTCAGGACGCAAGTCGATGATCGACAGCCGGCGATGACCAAGCCCAACCCCCGGCCCGACATAGCATCCGCAGTCATTGGGTCCCCGATGCAGCATCGTGTCCCGCATGCGCTCGATGACCAGCGAATCGATCCTCTCCGCCGCTGTGACGCTTACTACGCCGCAAATGCCGCACATGGATCGAGTACCTCTTCCCCGAACGCGGGAGTCAGCTCCCTGATTTCCCGCCCGCGCTGTTGCTGTGAAGGAGCACGATGGCGCCTTCGCCGTGGGGCACTGCGAGCAGTTCGGCGAATCGCGAGCGGCTGCCTGAAAAACCAGCCCAGACGCCGCCGGGAACCAGTATGTAGCCCGGCGGTGCACTCCCGAGCGGTCCGGTGAGAGCTACCACGTTGCGGTCGAGATAGAAAACCAACGGTTCGATCGATCGATCGAAGCCATAGACGAACAGCGAGCCATCTTTGCCCACAGCTCGATTAGTTTCCGCAGCCAACTGCCGGTATGAATCAGCCTGACGAGACCGGATCTGCTCAGTCGTCTGCCGGCCTCGGAACGGCCATCGCATTGTCTCGCCTGGCGTGAGGACGGCGCCGCACTCCCTCACTTCGCGCCACGGGATAAAGAAGAAGTTCGCGACGACCAACGCCGCGCACGTCGCGATTGTCGCGCGCGGGACTATACGTCCGAATCGCGGGACTCCATAGCGGTAGACCCACCACGCGATCAGCAGGCCTGAAGCGGGCGACAACGGCAGCAGATAGGACTTGCGCTTGTAAGCGGCCAGTTCGAAGAAGATCACCGTCACCACCCAGAAGATTGCCAAAAGCCGCGCCATTCTATCCGCGGGAGCATCGCCGCGAGCGAGTCCCACGCGCCGATTGTGTGGGCTTCGATACTGGACGAGCGCGGTTCCCACGATCACGGGAACCACGAGACTCAGCGGGCCGGCATTCAGCAAAAGCGGCTGTACATAATACCAGGCGGACATTCGGCCGAGCGAGCCGAAGAAGCGGCCGAGATTTTCGCTGCCCAGTTGTCGAGCCAAAAGGCCGAACTGCCGCCCCAGCAGGCATGCAAGGTACCAGCTCGACGCGACTGAAAACGTGACCAAGGCGGAGAGCGGCGTAAATAGTCGGCGAAGATCAGTCCATCGCCCTTCGAGAAAAAGAAAGACCCCGATCGCGATGCCCGGCATCAGCAGTCCCACCGGCCCTTTCGCCAGCACGCCCAGACCGAGTGACGCCGCCAACAGATAGCGCAGCGCGTTGCGCCGGACCTCGAACGATTCGGCGGCTTCGAGCCAGGCAAGAAAGCTTACGAGCGAGAGCATCTCGAAGAACGTCAGCGTCATGTTGACCCGTCCGATGCGGCCCTGACTCACGTATTCATAGGAGGCGGCCAGGGCCAGGCCGGACACCACTGCACCCTCCAGTCCGAGCCGCGCGAATGCGAATCCGGTTGTCAGAAGCGCACCGCCGACGCCGTAAAGCGCCGAGGTGAGGCGAAGGTTGAAAGGCGTCACGTGCTTGATACCGAGGAGTCGGTCGAGCGCGCTGGCGGTCCAATGGAAAAGCGGCGGCTTGTACATGGGCTCGGCTCCATTGTCGAGGGGAAATAACCATTGCCCATGCTCGACCATCTGCCGCAGAGCGATCGCCTCGACCGCCTCGTTGCTTCCACACACATCGGATGCGCCGAGCCGGTTGACAGTAAGGAACGCGACCAGGCCACCGATCCCGGCGATCGCGGCGAGTTGCCACACGCGGCCTGTGCGTTCCGACGGCGCGCTCCGCACTTCCGCCATCAGATGCTCAAGCCGGCGTCTTTCGCCGGAGGGTCGACACGGTGAAGAAGCAGCATTCGGCCTTCGCCTCTGAAGTTGGTCGGTCCGCTCTCCAGCACGCTTACAAAGCGCTCTCGGAATTTCTTCGGCTGGAGATCGTATGAGCGACGCGAGCACAGCAGGTAATCGATTCCGTCCGCCTCGCTGGACGAGACCACCGGTATGTCGCGCTTGCAGTAAAATGCAACGTCGAAGTTGGCTCCTTCCGCGAGGCTGGCGACTCTATTGCCGTCAACGATCCGGACAAGCTCGAGCGCGAAAGGCTTCAGTGTCAGCGTTTTGGCTAACGCCGGAACGACCACCAGGTGCGCGGCGACGACAACGCAGGAATATCCGACGAGAGTACCAGCAAAGAGCTTTTCCACCAGGGCCGTCGACCTCAGCAGATAGATGCCTGAAGCGGCCGCCGCGAGCGGGAGAAGAACCGACGCCGCCGGCCATGCCGCGACCATCGCCATGAGCGCCCGCGCGAATCTGGCGTCATCGATATGAAAGCCGCGGACGACTGTCGCCAGGAGCCACGGGCCGGAGAGGACCGTAACAGCTTCGAGCAGCAGTGCCGCCAGAGCTACCGCAAGCAGGAGCAGCCCGCTCGCCCATTCCAGGCCGCGCACCAGAGGCGCATCAGAATCGGAGCGCGAGAACGTCCCGTTGAGAGGCAGTGCAGCGAGCGCGGAGAGCGATGGATACAGGGCCAGCAAATAGACGCCGCGTTTGCTTTGCGGGAAATTGTAGAAAACGAGCACGACTACCAACCACACCAACAGATACTTGACTCTGGCATTCAACGCTCGCGGCTTGCGAGCCAGCCGGATGACGGCGAGCGGGACGATCGCTGACCAAGGTGTGAAGCCGGCGATCAGCATCAGTTCCATGTAGTAGAAGGGATGCGCGTGCGGCTCCTGTACGGCCTGGCTCGGGAACAGGCGATAGAGATTTTCGTCGAGTATCTGCCGGTGTACGAAATCCAGGCCGCCTTTCAACCCGGCCAGCAGATACCATCCACCCGCTATAGCTGCGACTACCGCGGCTCCCATCGGCAACTTCAGATCCTTGAGCAGACGCAGGCGCCCCTCAAGCAGGATCCAGATCAAGGCTACGAGAGCGGGCAGGAAGGCTCCGATCGGACCCTTGGCCAGAATTGCTGCCGCCAGTGCCAGGTAAAACAGCAATCGACGCCGGACCAGACCTTCCGCAATCATCAGGAACTCGAAGAAAGCCACCTCCATAAAGAAGGTCAGCGTCATGTCCACGCGAGCGGCCGATCCGGGCTTGCAGGTACTCGAAACTTGTGCCGAGCATCAGCGCGGCGACGAAAGCGCTTCGCCGGTCGAACAGCCGACCGACATAGTAGTAGCAGACTGCGATTCCCGCGACCGCCAGCATCGCCGACGGCAAACGTACTGTCCACTCATTGACTGCCCCAGCCAGCACCGAAACAAGTGCGCCCAGCCAATACATCAGCGGCGGCTTCCAGGGCAGTCCGATCCCCGTCTGCGTCGGCAAGAGCAGGCCCCCGCCGTGGACTATATCGAGAATCCGTATCGCCTCGCGCGGCTCGCCCCGCGTGTAGATCGGATAACCTCCCAGATTGACGAAAAAAATTACGCCTCCAAAAGCTACGAGGAGGGGAAGCGCAGCGCGCGGTTCCGCGATTCGGTCGAGCCACCCGAACTCGCGCGTTATCGGATCGCCAATAGAACCGACTTTGCCTGCCGCCGTCGGCGCCCGACGGCTCAAGCCCAACCTTGCCATCGGAAAGCTAATTCCTGAACCTCCAGATACCGCGAGGCAAGGTTAGGCTTGTGCAGTCAAGGGTCTTGATGAGCGATCCGGCGCAGAATCGTGTCGCCGACGCCAAATGTCCGGCCGCGCTTCCGATCGAACTGCCCTGCCGAGATCCCCAAACGGTTTCCCTTACCCTGTTCAAGGCGAAGCGCTGCCCGATCATGGCCGAACGAGCCAGCAAACGCCTTGCCATCGCTGGCGGGAAACGGGCGAAAAGAACTCTGGCTCCATGGCTGGCGTTCGAACGGCATCGGATGCCGCAGGATGAGAATTAAGCGTTCCGGACGTCAAAGGAAAGATGGCGTCCCTTGCGCCGAAGCAAGAGGAAGTTTGCCTACGACCGTGGGGCTTCGAGATTTGTTCGAGAATTTGAACATCATGTCCAAAAATTTGAACATACATTGGCCGAGGAGGCGCCCATTAGATGTTCGTTTGCTTCACAGAGTTGAGTCTGCGACGCTTCGATATTGTGGCACTACACTTGCGCGGGAAGCGACGCTAACAAATCGGCGATCCGCTCGCTGACGGTTCGCCTGGTTCGTAACCAACGATGCCCATAGCGCGTGCAGTCTGTACCTTGCTTATCGTGCTTCTTCTGCCCTTGCCGACGGTCAGGGCCGAGACCCAGTCTCCGGGCGTCTCGGGTCTTGGCGGCGAAGCCTCGGCAGCAGCAGGAGCACGATCGAGGCTGCTTCAGGATCCTCCAGCGGGAAGAACCTATAGTTTAATCGCTCCCAAACCCGGGCAATTAGATCTTCAGATTTCGAGCCTGTTTGGATTTACCGGTCCGGGCAGCATCGCGCGGGTTCGGGAGTTCCACACCGAAGGCACGGGTCTGCATTTTTCCAGCATGGATATGAACACCGAGCAGATGCCGACCCTCGACGCGAGGTTCTGGTTCAACGAGCTCAACGCCATTCATCTCCGGTTCCGCTACTTCAACCTCGGCGGCACCCATTTCTCGAGCTCGCCCATAAAGTTCAATGGCGCGATCATCCCCGGCGGCCGAACCAATAGCTTCGACTCGTCGGAGTGGTTTTCTGCGGGCCTGTACTACGAGCGCCGGCTTACACCGCTCCTGCAGAAGTACGAAGGCGGCTGGCCGGCGATGCTTCAGGGATGGGACTTGCGAGCCCGCGTCGGCATCGAGTTCACCTATCTCAACTTCTCCATCAACGGCGGCAGTACGCCGACGACCCTCGCCCCGGGTGGCGAGGAAACCAAAGAGGACTTTTACCATCAGTCGATGCCCCTTCCGACAATCGGGCTGGAGGCTTATCGCCAGCTGTCTGACAACCTTCTTTTTCAGGCCGAGCTTGAGGGCAATTGGATCAACCGCTGGAACTCGCTTCGCAACGAAGGCGGCACCGTGTGGGCGTCACAGAATGGAATTGAATTCCACGCGCGCGCCTACTATTCCAACCCGCAGTACCTCGGGCCGATCGAACCGATGGTGGGGTTCTTCGTTTACACCTACAGTCAACTGGAGGACTCCTACGAAGACGGCAACTTCATCCGCTGGTGCAGCTATGGCCCCGAGCTGGGAATGAACTACAGCTTCTAGCATCGACCCGGAAAGTATCATGGCGACGAAAGGTTCAGTTGCGCTCCTTGGCCCTGCCTTTGGCATGTGGCAGCACCAATCTAGTCGCTCGCGTTGCTCCACGGCATGGGTCGGATGGGAAACGACGCTTCTCTGACGTGGTCGGTGCGGCGCTGCTCGGTTGGGAAACCACCGAGTTGCTCAGAGCACGCCGGATTGCAGCAGTGCCTAGATTGCCCGGACATAAGCGCGCGATGGGTCTCGGCGCTATCGCGATGACAATCGGCCGCGGCGATTCCGATCTCGTGGCAAATGACTTCGAGTCCTTTCGCCGCCAGGAGATCCTGTTTGCGCTTCTCAATCTGCTGCTAATCGGCGCGCTCTTGGTGCTGCAGGAGATCTCGAGATTCGCTGCGCGGCCGACCGGCGGGATCCGTTGTTGCGATCCTGACGGTTGGCTTCGTGGTTCAGGGGGTTTACCTCGCCTGGCTGCAACGGAGGACGCCTTCGCTCTCGCTTCAAAAGCGGCGGGTTCTCACGTTCTGGTCGCTCGGCTTCAACTCAGCGCTCGCGCTCGTACTCACGTCAATCACCATAAGAGGTGACACAGCCTATTACGCTCTGATGCTGCTCCCGGTGCTCGAGGCCGCATTCAGGCTTGGCCTGGGCGCCACAGTCGCAGTGGTCGCCTTGGCGGACTTCATCAGTTTCCTGGGAGCATATGGGATGCGTTTTGGAGAGTACGTCGAAGCGGGCGCGATGTCAGTAGTTTATACAGTGATGGGAGCGCTCGTATGGCTGTTGGTTAACAACCTTCGCGAGCGCGAGGCGCGTTTCCTGGAGAATCTGCAGGAGCTTGAGCGAACCCGCCAGCAACTGCTCTCCGAAGAAAAGCTCGCCGCAGTAGGACGACTCTCAAGAGCGATCGCCCACGAAATTCGGAATCCCGTGGCAATGATCTCCAGTTCGCTCGCGACGGCCGCGCGTGCGGGGCAGGAGGAAGCGGAACGCCGGGAAATGTTCGCGATTGCGGAGAAGGAGGCGGCGCGCCTCGAGCGGCTGACCACGGACTTCCTGGTCTACGCGCGCCCGCGCGCGACGCAGCTTGCCCGTGCGAACGTCGCCGACACGCTGAACTACGTTGCCGCCGTCGCCCGCGCTCACGCTGCGAACGAAGGAGTCGCGATCGATATTGTCGCGGACAGCGACCTCGAGAGCGAGTTCGATGCGGCGCAGATTCAGCAAGCGCTTTTGAACCTGGTGCTGAACGCTATCGACGCGTGCGAACGTGGCGACATGGTCAGCCTCAAGGCTGAAGCGAACGGAAACTCCACGATACGAATCGATGTAATCGATCCGGCCGGTCCCATACCCGACGAAACGGTCGCGCGCATTTTCGAACCGCTCTTCACGACCAAGCAGGGCGGAAACGGGCTTGGCCTCGCGATCGCCCGCAATATCGCCCACGCGCATGGCGGCGACATCGTGCTGAGAATTAACGAGCCGGGACGAGTGTGTTTTTCGTTTGAAATTCCCGCGCATTCCCTCAACTGATTCGCGCGGATGGGAACACCTATGGGCAAAATACTGGTGGTGGACGACGAGCCGCACCTGCGGCGGATCCTGGTCTCCAATCTGAAGCGGGAAAGCCATGAGATCGTTGAAGCGGCCGGCGTGCGCGAGGCGCGGCGCGCGCTCGCCGAGTCTGGATTCGACGCTGTCATAACGGATCAGAAAATGAGCGATGGCGAAGGGCTGGACGTTCTCGGCGTCGCGCAGGAGATGGATCCCGCCCTGTCAGTCGTCTTCCTGACTGCTTTTGCGACGATCGAGCTGGCGGTCGAGAGCATGCGTCGCGGTGCTTTCGATTTCATCACCAAACCGTTTATGCCCGAGGTGCTGCTTGCGTCTACAGCCCGGGCTGTGGAGCACACCCGACTGTTGCGGGAGAACCGCCGGCTTCGCGACGCGGTGCTTCGCCTTCAGGGTTCCTCGGAAATTGCCGGGCCGAGCGCGGCAATTCGTGAACTGCGCCAAAAGATTGCGCGGGTCGCACCGACCAACGCCACCGTTCTAATCACTGGAGAGACCGGCACCGGCAAGGAACTGGTGGCTCGCGCGATTCATCGCAGCAGCAACCGCGCCTCAAAACCTCTGGTTGCCGTCAACTGCGCCGCCTTTATCGAGACACTTCTGGAAACCGAATTGTTCGGGCACGAACGCGGTGCATTCACCGGTGCCGACCGCGAGCGCGAGGGTCTCTTCGAGGCCGCTCACGAGGGCACGCTCTTTCTGGATGAGGCCGGCGATATGTCCATGGCGGCGCAGGCGAAACTGCTGCGCGTGCTCACCGATGGGCTGGTGACGCGAGTCGGTTCGACCAAGGCGCGCCAGGTCGATGTGCGCCTGATCGTCGCAACCCATCGCGATCTGAAGCAGCGGGTACAAGACGGCCTCTTTCGGGACGACCTCTATTACAGGCTCGCCGTAGTGCCGCTGGCGGTGCCCGCCCTGCGCGAGCGCCGGGAAGACATACCGGCGCTCTGCGACTTCTTTTTGGTGCAGGCGGCGCGCGATCTCAAGGTCTCGGTGCGGGCGATCAGCACCGATGCAATGCGTATCCTGATGGCCTACGACTTCCCGGGCAATATTCGCGAACTCAGGAATCTCGTCGAGCGCGCGTGTATTCTCTCGAACGGCGACGAAATTACCCCGGACAATCTTCCCGTGCCGGCCCAGACTCGCACCGCCGCCAGCGCGAGCCCGATGACGCCGGACGAGCTCGCCGAAATGATGCCCGAGACTCTGGATCTCCGCGACTTTCTGGCCTCGCTCGAAAAGGCGGTCATTCAACGAGCGCTCAGAGCAACCAGCGGAGCGCAAGCCGAGGCTGCCCGGAGGCTCGGCCTCACACGAAGCGATGTTTTCTACAAGTTGGGAAAGCACAACATCAAAAGCGCTGCGAGCTGAAGGTCGCGCTGACCAGGTGGCGCCCACCGCAGAGCTTTGCCCGCACTCTGTATTTTGCAGGAGGACTCGGGTGACGTTTGATGGCTAGCGCTGTCGCCAGTAGTTACGCATCCGCACCGGCTCGCGATGCTGTGGGACCTCGTCGTAGTTGGTGGTGGACCGGCTGGACTCGCAACAGCGATCGTCGCTGCCGAACGGGGATTCTCAGTGGTCGTTATCGAGCGCCGCGATTTTCCTGCCGATAAGGCTTGCGGCGAAGGTGTCCTGCCGCCGGGCGTGAAAGCTCTCACCCGCCTGGGTATCGCCGGCAAGTTTGACTGCACAAATTCTTTTCCGTTTGCGGGAATCCGCTTTATTCAGGAAGACGGAACTGCCGCTGAATCTCCGATGCCCACCAACGGACTGGGGATCCGGCGCACGGTCTTGGTTCACGCGCTCGCCCACCGCGCAGAAGAGCTCGGCGCAGTTCTGCGTCATCGATGCTCGGTCTACAACGTTGAGACCAACGCCATGAGGCGATCATCGACACCAGCGAGGGCGAAGTGCGTGGACGTCTCGTCGTAGCGGCGGATGGACTCCATTCGTCGCTGCGAAAGGCGTCGGGTCTCGAAGCGCCTGCGGGCCGGCGGCGACGATTCGCATTGCGTCAGCATTACCAGCTTCGTCCCTGGACTGATTTCGTCGAAGTCTATGTTGACGAGCAGGGCGAAGCCGTCATGACTCCGGTTTCCAACCGAAGTGTCAACGTCAGCTTCGCCTGGGAAGATGGGGTCACCGAGCGGCCGACGATATCCACGCTCGCAGCACGCTTTCCGTTGCTGGGCGCAAGGCTGAGCGGTGCCCGATCGATATCGTCAGTGATGGGCGCCGGACCCATGGCGCGCGGAGCAACGCGCCGGAATGTCAATCGGATGGTCCTGGTCGGAGACGCGGCGGGATTTGTGGATTCGATCTCCGGCGAAGGCCTTTCGATAGCATTCAACTCCGCACTCATACTCGGCGAGCACCTGCGATGAGATTCTGAAATGTGGAGCGACTCGTGAGAGCATGCAGGCGTACGAACGTGAAGCGCGGCGTCTGTATCGTGGCTACTGGTTCGTGACGAACGGACTAATGATGATCGCCCGTCACGCTCAGCGCGAGGCGACAGATAATCAACGCGCTGACGAGGCACCCGGAAATTTTTCGAGCGACGATGGCTGGCGGGATGCGGATGATGATGTCGCGCGATCTGAAAGATCGACGAATGACCGGCGAGTCCCCGCAGCCTCGTTCCGAACGGCGGCGGCAAGACTATCGCGCGTCGAAAGTCAGCTTTCGTGCGACCCGATTGCGGTCGCACCGAACAGGACCAAACCTATGATTTCAAAGCCTCGACTTTCGCTGCAGTTACTCTTTCTCCTCGTGCTGCTGATATCGAGCTGCGCGAGCTCTCAGAAGATGCCGGCTCCAGGCCGCCACGCAGGGCATCGGTGTCAGTTCGGATCCTCAGGTCAACGCGATTCTCGAGAACTCCTGCTATTCCTGCCATTCCACGGGAGGGAGCGCGCCCTGGTACGCTGCTATATCGCCGACGTATCTGGCCGCCAACTCGGCGCGTAAGGTGCTCAATTTCTCCGACTGGCAAACCTACGATGACCGACAAGAAAGCGGCCGAATTGAAGAGCATCGAGAACTCCGTCAGCTCCGGTTCGATGCCGCCGGGTGACTACACAGCCCTCGATCACTCCGCGCGCTTGAGCGACGACCAGAGACAAGCAGTTCTGAAGTGGGCTTTGGCGGCGCTCCCGGCGCATTAACGGGCCAGATCGCTCCCGGATGCCGCGTTTGCGACTCTCGAAGCCTCAATTCAGGGTGCCCGCTCGCCGAATCGTCCTGGCACTTGGAGCAGTCATGGCGCTTTCGCCGGCGTTCGCCGGTATTCCCGTCTCGGCAACTGTGGCTGAATCGCGCGTGGGCGTTGTCACCCTGGAACCGTCAAAGACACTGGTGGAGTTCAGGCTGGGCGGCGCGCTCCATACCACACACGGCAAATTTCAGCTCAAAGGCGGGATCATCAAAGCTGACTCGGCCACCGGCAAAGCCGAAGGCACGATCGTGGTGGATGCCGCAAGCGGAGATAGCGGCAACCCGCTGCGCGACAATCGCATGACGAACGGCGTCCTCGAAGCGGCGAAGTATCCGGAGATCACTTTCAGCCCGCTGCACATTGATGGACACCTCGACCGGGGAGGTGGTTTCCAGGCCAGACTTGAGGGCTTGCTGAAGTTACACGGCATGGAGCATGACATCGTGATCGACGCGCATGGAACGCTGATCGACGATAATCTTGTCGCGACCGCGCACTTCTCTGTTCCTTACGTCGAATGGGGCCTCAGCGATCCCAGCGTCCTGTTTCTCGCGGTCGCCAAACAGGTTGACATTGATATAACCGCCGCAAGCCGGATCACCTGGCTATATGGCGGGAAAGCACCATCGCAGAGACCCTGAACGTGGCCGCGCTATTCGTTTTCTGTTGCGGCTTCCGAAGCGCTCTGGAATGAATGGCGCGCCAGCGACGCCCGTTGCGACCGAAGGAGGAAAGAAACAAGCGCCGGGCGGCTATGCGGCGGCGGTCCGGGACTTGGCGCATTTGGTGCAGGTGTTGCGCTCGTTGGTGGGATCCTCGGCCAGGCCGTCGTCGAGCGAATGGCAGACCTTGAGGCATCGGGCGCAGATGAAATAGATGCCCTCGATGGTCTTGTTGATCCGCTCGCGATTAAGGATCCGCCCGCGCAGCTTCTCGATTCGAATCCCGAGCAACTCGGCGTACTGGCGCTTGATCTTGCGGCGGCCGGCTTCGTCTTTGGGGAGGTCGCTGTCCTCGACTTCGTCTGCCGGGTCCGCGAATCCCGCGTAAAGGTCGCGTTTGGATGACTTGCTCTTGCGAGCTCTTGCCATCGCCTCGAACCTCCTCTACCGGGTGCGCGCCGTGTATCCGCAATTCTTGTCGCAAACCCAGAAGTAGCCGTGCCGGCCGAAACCGGCGTACATGATAACCTTACTTTCGGCGCCGCAACTGGGACACAGATGCTTGCGCGAAGCCTCGCCGGCCTTTTCCGCAGTCTTAGCTTTCTTTTCCGCCATGATTTAACTATGTGGCAAATTCTGAAACGTAATGCCAAATCGAATCGGGTCAGGAATCTCCGCCCCTTGGCCTCCTCACCAGCTCCGCCCTCGTCGCAGCCGCAGTCATCAGCCTAAACGTCAGAGCGAAGTATATCAATAGATTTCGTCCCTCGCAGGTCCCGCCGCAGCAGGGTCACTTCACTGCGCTGAGCGCGCGGGGATTCGTCTTGCCGGCGCGCATCGCAGCGACGCGATCGAGGATCAGATCCGCCACCTCGTCCTTCGACAGCTTGGGATGGCTCTGGGAGCGCCCGTCAGCGCCCACGATCGTGACGATATTAGTGTCCGTGCCGAAGCCGGCGCCTTCCTGCGTCACGTCGTTGGCGACGATCAGGTCGAGCTTCTTGCGCTTGAGCTTCTCGCGGGCATTGTCCTCGAGATCGCCGGTCTCGGCCGCGAAGCCGACCATGATTCGGCGTTCCTTCTTCGCCGCCAGCGCCGGCAGCCGATCCGCGATCGCCTCGAGTTCGAGCTTGAGTCCGCCCTCGTTCTTCTTGAGCTTGTGCGCGGCCGGACGCGCGGGACGAAAATCCGCGACCGCCGCCGACATCACGAGTATCGAGCACCACGGGAAGTTGCGCGACAATGCGCCCAGCATCTCGGCGGCGCTGGCGGTATCGATCCGCTCGACGCCGTGCGGCGTTGCGATCGCCGAGGGTCCGGTGATGAGCTTCACCGCCGCGCCGCGGCGCCACGCCGCCCTCGCGATCGCGAAGCCCATCTTGCCCGACGATCGATTGGAGACGAACCGCACCGGATCGATCGCTTCCTGGGTCGGGCCGGCGGTCACCAGGATCCGCTCTTCGGCCTGGTCGTGCCGCGAAAGTATCCGCTCGAGCTCCTCGACGATGACTGCCGGTTCGGCAAGACGCCCCTTGCCTTCGTAGCCGCAAGCCAACTCGCCCTCGCCGGGCTCGATAATCACGGCGCCGCGCGACTTGAGGCGCGCCAGGTTCTCGACCACCGCCGGATGCCCGTACATGTGTACGTTCATCGCGGGCGCGAACCCGACGGGACATCGCGCGGCGAGCAGCACCGTGGTCACCAGGTCGTCCGCGATTCCCACTGCGGCTTTGGCGATCAGATCGGCGGTGGCCGGCGCGATCACGATCGCGTCGGCGCTGTCGGCCAGCCGGATATGGCCGATCTCGGATTCCTGGGTCAGGCTGAAGGTGTCTGTCGCGACCGGATTCTGGCTGAGCGTCTGAAGCGTGAGCGGCGTGATGAATTCGCAGGCGTTGCGCGTCATCATCACGCGGACCCTGGCGCCGCGCGTCACGAGCAGCCGCACCAGTTCGGCGGATTTGTACGCGGCGATCCCGCCGCTTACGCCGACCACGATCGTCTTGTCCGAGAGCGCGCTCATCGCGGCTTAATTATAGGAAACAATCAACCACGGAGGCACGAAGACACAAAGCCGGAAAGGCACAAAGAAGATTTTCTTCCCTTAGTGTCTTTGTGCCTTCGTGGTAAAAGCCCTTCCTCAGCGTTCGATCTCGCCGGCGATGAATTTCTCGACGCGATCGCGCGCGATATCGTCGGCGATCTGACGCGGCGGATGCTTCATCGTATAGGCCGCGATCGAGTATAGCGGGCCGCCGATCTTGCGATCGCGCCCGAGCTTGACGCATCGGATCGCGTCGATCACCACGCCGCCCGAGTTGGGCGAGTCCTGCACCGACATCCGCAGTTCCAGCTCGATCGGGATGCCGCCGAAGCCTTCGCCCTCGATTCTGAGGAAGCAGACCTTGTTGTCGTTCTGCCAGGCGACGTAGTCGGACGGGCCGATATGCACGTCGACGTCGGGCAATCGCTCCGGCAACACGCTCTGCACCGCCTCGGTTTTGGACTTGCGCTTGGAGCCCAGGCGCTCGCGATCGAGCATGTTCAGGAAGTCGGTGTTGCCGCCGGTGTTGAGCTGGTAGGTGTGCCGCACGCGGATTCCGCGATCGGCGAACAGCTTCATGATCGTTCGATGCAGGATGGTCGATCCGAGCTGCGACTTGACGTCGTCGCCCACCACGGGAATCTTGCGCTCGGCAAACTGCGTGGCCCATTTTTCGTCCGAGACGATGAACACCGGCATACAATTGATCAGGCTCACGCCGGTCTCGAGGCAGGCGCGCGCGTATCGCTCGACCGCCGCCTGGCTGCCAACCGGCAGATAGCACAGCATCACTTCGGCGCCGCTCTCCTTCAGGCGCCGCTCGATATCGACGGGCGCGTTCGCCGCCACCACGAACGTACGCTCGGGCGGATAGCTCGCCATGTGCGCGGCGACACCGTCGAGCACTTCGCCCATATCGACGCGCACGCCGAATTTGGGCAGGTCGCGCCAGATCGTGATCGTATTGTTGGGCGGCGCGAAGCAGGCCTCTTCAAGCGGACGGCCGACCTTGCGCGCGTCGATGTCGAAGGCGCAGGCAACCTCGATATCGCCGGGCTTGTAGCCGCCGAGCTCGTAATGCATCAGCCCGGCAGGATTGCGCCGCGCATCCGAGGGGGCATGCTTGTAATACTCCAGCCCCTGGAGAAACGACGAGGCGCAGTTTCCCACACCGACGATTGCGAGACGAATTTTGGTCATGTGCTGGACCTGGCCCACCGTCTTCCAAAGAAGACTCGCGGCGCTTTCGCCGTGACTTCGACCACCGCCTGGAGTTTATCAGCTTTTATAGGAGCAAAGGCGCCAAGTAAATATAGTCGCGCAGCGGCGAGTGCGTTACGCTTCCATTTCATGCTGTTTATGGTCATTGAACGTTTCAGGCACGGCGACCCGAACCCGATTGGCGATCGGTTCCGGAATAGCGGGCGGATGCTTCCCGAGGGCGTCGCCTACCACGCGAGCTGGATCGATTCGACGGGCACCCGATGCTTCCAGGTCATGGAAACATCGGATCCCGGATTACTGAGCACCTGGGTCAGCCGCTGGGACGACCTGATCGAGTTCGAAATCGTTCCGGTCGTGACTTCGAGCGAGTTCTGGGCGAGCAGGCACGGCGAATAGCCGTCCGCAGTTATCAGCGCCTCGAGCTCGTCGCGCCGGCGAGCAGGTTTATCTTGCCAGCGAATTCCTCCAGTTCAACCTCGGTGGTCTCCAGCAGCCGCGCGACCATCCCCCAGAACCCGATCGACAGGATCAACTCGACCAGCTCGGATGATCCCAGATGCCTGGCGAGAGCCGCCAGCGTTTCGGGGCGGCCCTTGACGTCGCACGCGACTTCATCGGTGAAGCGCAGCACCAGCCGGTCGAGATCGCCGTAACACTTCGCGTTCTCCCAGTTCTCGATCGCGGCGACCTGATCGTCGGTGACGCCGGCGCCCTTCGCGATCGGAACATGCTGCGTCCATTCATAGACCGACTTGCTCACCTTCGCCGTGCGCAGGATCGCGAGCTCGCGGAGCCTCGCGTCGAGCCTGGCCTTGGTCAGCAGCGCATTGCCCAGTCGCGAGAACGGACGGAACGCGGCCTCCGAGTTTGCGACCATCCGGGTAACGTTGAGCTTCACCGGCGTTCGCGCCAGCACCTCGCGCACGCTCTCCGGAGCGTTTTTCTCATCGACATAGGGAATCAGCGCCATCGTTAAATCCTCCGATTCAGATGCACGCTAGATTGCGGAGCGCGCCGATGCAAACCGCGCGGCCGCCGCCCTTCCCTTCCGATGCGCACTACGAATGCGCGATCGCTCGGCGGATGCCCGGCTCCAGGATTATCGCGCCAATCGCGCGGGAGAGCGCGACCGATAGCGACTCGGCCGGATCGGTCTCCAGAGGCAGGAAGACCTCGCCGCCGACCGGCGCCGGCGGTTCATCCTCGACGCCGGTGACGGTGCCCGAAAACAGCTCGCGCCCGCCGGCGTCGAGAAGCTTCACGCCGATCGCGGCGCGGGAGTGCATCGTGAAGTAACGTCCGTGAACGGTGGTCTCGGCGCCGAAACGCTTTTCTGTGCGCAAATCCTCGAGCGCGGTAACGAGAAGGAATTCGGCGTCTCCGGGAGGCTTCTTGTTCGGCGGCATCGCGTCGATCAGCACGGGCCGAAGCCCCGCGTCCGCCAATGCGCGCGCGATCCCGTCAGCGATCAGCTTCTGCAGATCTCCCGCGTAGAGTTTGCGTTCGACGCTGGCGTCCGGGCCGATCACCGCGCCGAGCTCGAGGCGGTCCCGAACCGCAAGCCCGCCGGGAGGCGCAATCGCCACGATAACGGGAGCGAAGACGTTTCGTGTTCCGGGAACGAAACCGGGCAGGTAATGAAGATCGAGCACTGGCGCGCGATGCCGGCAGCCGGCCAGCGTTAGCGCCGCGAACACGATCAGAACGGGAATGCGAAATTCAGGAAGGAGGATCCGACGAGGCGGGATGGCGCTCACGCCACAAGAATATAGCGAAGAAGAGGATCAGCAGGGTTACGGCGACACCCATCCACGAACGCGCGTACCCGGCGGCGGGGACGACGCGGACGATCCTGTCCAACTCGTCGCCGACCACCCAGCCGCCGCTCACCATCAAGGTGCACCAGCATATCGCGCCCATCACGTTCCATCTGAGGAATCGCGAGAACCTCATTCCAGCCGCGCCCGCCATCGGGCCCGCCATGAAGCGCAAGCCGGTGATGAAGCGCGCCATGAAGACGGCCTTGTTGCCGTGCGCGTGGAAAAAGCTCTCGAATCGCTCCCGCCGATGGCGCACGAAGCTGAACATCTTGCCGAGCCGATCGAGCAGCTTCTGGCCCCCCGTTCTCCCAATCAGGTATCCGCTGCTGTCGCCGGCGATCGCGCTCAAGATGACCACGATGTAAACGAGCCTCACGTCCAGGAGTTGACGGCCCGCGAGGAATCCCGCGGTGAGCACCACGGTCTCTTCGGGCACCGGGATGCCAAGATTGCCGACGAACACGCATACAAAGATGCCCAGGTAGCCCCACGACGCTATGACTCTACTAATGTGAGCCGGGCTGACCTGATGCATCTAGAGTTCCCCGCTCCTCCCGGCGCACATTCTAGCGTAGCCTGACACAGGCGGCCAAACCAATCGAAAAAATCGCCCCAGCCGAACTCGCCTGAGAAGTTGGGAAGTCCCACCGCCTTCTGATAGCATCGATCGCGATTTTCAAATCCGCAAGCGAGAGTGATTCCCCCGATGGCGACCAGCAAATCGGTAACCGCGAACGGTCTCCGGCTTCATTACATCGACCACGGCGGCGAGGGAAACCCGTGGCTGGTCTGCATCCACGGGCTGACCGGCAACGCGCACAATTTCGACGCGCTCGCACCGCATCTGGTGCCGGCCTATCACGCGATCGCGATCGACGTTCGCGGGCGCGGCGATAGTCAATGGGGTCCGCCGACGGACTACACGGTCCCCAGCTACGTGACCGATCTCGCGGCGATTCTGGACCAGCTCGACATCGCCAAGGTCACGCTGATCGGCACCTCGATGGGCGGAATCATCTCGATGGCCCATGCCGGCGGGTATCCCGACCGGGTCGTGAAGCTGGTGCTGAACGACATCGGACCCGAAATCGATCCGGCCGGCGCAAAGCGGATCGGAAACTACGTCGGAGAGGCGCCTTCCGAGTTCGCCAATCTGTCCGAAGTCGCGGCTTACTACCGCCGGACCTACCCGCCGTTCGCGAAACTCTCCGAACCGGCGGCGCTCGAATTCGTCAAGTGGACGGTCAAGCCGGGTCCGAACGGCCGGCCTCGTCTGGAAGATGGATCCCGGGTGCGCCGATCGATGCGCGCCGCCGGTGCAGCCGCACGGATGCCGGACCTCTGGATGCAATACGCGCGCATCACAGCGCCGATCCTCATCGTGCGCGGCGCCGAAAGCGACGTACTCTCGCCAGCGACCGCCGAGCGGATGTGCCGCGTCCTGACCGGCGTCCGCCTTGCCGAGGTCCCCGGCGTCGGCCACGCCCCGTCATTGGTCGAGCCGGAATCGCTCAGGGCGATCGACGAGTTCCTCACGCGCTTAGCGCGCACGCTTTCTCATTCTGTCATTCCCGCGCGCGTCTGTTTGTCTGGCGCGCGTGAGGAATCCCGGCGCCCCGCCCGCGGTGGAATCCGGGATTCCTCGCGCGCCAGTCAAACAGACGCGCGAGAATGACAGTACACTCCGGCGATGTAAAGATCGGCAGCCAGTGAAGGGGGGGCACTCGATGGTTGCGGGGGAAGGATTTGAACCTTCGACCTCCGGGTTATGAGCCCGGCGAGCTACCAGACTGCTCCACCCCGCCAGCGCAGTGTATTCGGCGCCTTGAGAGTGGGTCAATACGAGTGCGCGCGGATCGCGGCGAGATCGGATCAGCGCCGAGTCAGTCGGCGAGAATCCGGATGTTGCAATCGCGATGAACCTTGCCGAACTCGATCAGCTCCTGCTCGATCCGGGTCGGATTGCCTTTCGCGTCGCTCAGCATGAGCTGCTTCGCGGTCTTCGGGTCGATCCCGTCAGCCTCGACGCTCTGGTTGTGATCGTCACAGATTACGAAGGCCATCCGCAAATCACCTCGAAGCCAACCTAGCCGACGACACGGCCCGTGTCACGCTGCCGGCCTTCGTGCCCTGCGGACTTTGTGCTAATCGGTACGAATCGGGCGGACCGGATACGCCGCAACAGCTCAGCCGGGAGTTTGATCATGAGTCTCAAAGGCAGCGCCGCCGCGATTGGAATCGGAGAACTGAAACCATACCAAGGAGCCGGGCGACGCCACCGCGCTCGGCCTGATGGCCGCGGTCGCCGCCGAGGCGATCGCTGACGCGGGCCTGGAAAAGGACGACATCGACGGCTTCCTGGTCGGCGTGCCGTTCTCGGATCCCGGCATGATCTACCCCGGCGTCGCCGCCGAGGTGATGGGAATCAATCCGAGGATGCTGAACCAGGTGGATATCGGGGGCGCCAGCGCAGCCGGAATGATCTGGCGGGCGAGCGCTGCGATTCACGCCGGGATGTGCGACGCGGTGCTATGCCTGGTCGCCGACCTGAACCGAGCCGGCGATCAGCGCCCGCCCACCGTCTCGGTGCAGCGCGAGTTCGAGGCGCCCTACGGGAATATCGGCGCCAACTGCGGTTACGCGCTGATCGCGCATCGCCACATGTACGAGTACGGCACCAGGCCCGAGCAGATGGCGAAGGTCGCGGTCGATCAGCGCAAGAATGCGCTCAAGAATCCGCTCGCGATGTTCAACGATCGGCCGCTCACGATCGATGAGGTGCTGAACTCGCGGATGATCGTCGATCCGCTCCATCTCTATGAGATCGTGAGCCCGGTAAGCGGCGGCGCCGCAGTCGTGGTCGCCTCGCCGGATGTCGCCCGGCGCGCGAAGCATCCGCCGGTATGGCTGCTGGGCGCAGGCGAATACTCGAACCACTCGACGATCACCTACGCGCCGTCACTCACCGACTCGCCGATCAGGCCCGCAGCCGCGGCCGCATTCCGAATGGCCGGACTCGAACCGAAGGACATGGACCTCGTGTGCCCCTACGATTGCTACACCATCACCGTAATCGTCACGCTCGAAGACGCCGGCTTTTGCAAGAAGGGCCAGGGCGGACCGTTCGTGATGGATCACGATCTCAGCTACGAAGGCGACTTGCCGTGCAACACGCATGGCGGCCAGCTTTCCTTCGGGCAGCCGGGACTGGCCGGCGGAATGAGCCACGTGACCGAGGCGATTCGCCAGTTGATGGGCCGCGGGGCGGGCGCCAGGTCAGGGACGCCGCGCTAGCCTACGTCAACGGCAACGGCGGAATAATGAGCGAGCAGGCGAGCCTCGTTCTGGAGCGGCGATCATGAGCGAATACCTGAAGCCATTGCCGAAGCCCTCGCCGACCAGCCGTGCGTTCTGGGATGCGGCGAAGCGCCACGAGTTGACACTCCAGCGCTGCGAGGCGTGCGGGAAGTTCATCTACTATCCGCGCCCGCGATGCCCGTATTGCTTCTCGGAACGGCTCGGATGGGGTCGCGTGAGCGGCCGCGGGACCGTCTACAGCTATACGGTCGTGCGGCGCGCCTCGAGCCGCGCATTCGCCGACGCTCCCTACGTGCTCGCGATCGTCGAGCTGGAAGAAGGCCCGCGCATGACTTCCAATGTCGTCGGACCGCCGGAGAACGTGCGCGTCGGGAGCGCGGTCGAGGCAATATTCGACGACGTCACGCCCGATCGCACGTTGGTCAAATTCAGGATCGTTGGCTAATCGCGCGGCGTCGCAGGCTACGCCAGCAAAACCGCGACGATGCCGGTCAGGAAAATCCCGTCGAAGGTGCCCGCGCCGCCAATCGATGCGACCGGGGCGCCCAGGTCCCTGATCTTCCGAGTGTTCATCAGGTCCGCGCCGATCAGCGTGCCGAGCGTGCCGCTGACGTATGCGACCGCGTCCGCATGATGGTGCACACCCGCCAGAAAAACGCCGGCCAGCGCGGCAACGATCGGCGGGATGAACATCGGAGTCGCGATTCCCACTCCGGGCACCGGGCGCGCGAACCGATTCACGATCAATGCGACGATTGCCGTCCCGGCGATCGCGGACACGATGATTCCGGGTTGCGATATCAGCACGTAGGCTGAAATCAGGATCGGCACGATCGCTCCGCCGACATTGATCGCGATCCTGGTGCGCGCTCCGGCCGCACGAATCGGAATCCGGTAGGTCACTCCGAACCGGGTCACGAACTGGGCGGGATTCAGCGGGCCGCCCTCGATCTCGCCAATCGGTATATTGACGTAGCTGCCGGCGAGGCTCACCAGCAGCGCCGTGAAGGCGAGGCCCGGCGGCAAACCGATCGCCTGGAACACGTACGAAATCACGTTGATCTCGATCAACGTGAAGATGACGATCAGCGCGAGGAAAAGGATGGCGATGTAGATAAAGACGAAGGGCGCGAAAAGCATTGCGCGATGATACCATCCAGGCGGGCGGAACGCATCGCGAGCAGCGCCCCAGGCGCTCTTGTGCCGCAACGCCCCATCGGTTTAGATCGCGCGCAGGCGGCAATGAACCCCGGCGACCGGACGGAACTGCTGAAAATCCTCGCGCGCGAATCCTACCTCGAGCGCGAACTTACGCTCACTTCCGGCCGATCCTCGGCTATTACGTCGATTGCAAACGCACGCTTTATCTTCCGCGCGGCGCCTATCTGGCTCGGCGAGCTGATGCTGGAGCTGGTGACTGCCAATCGCATCGAGCAAATCGGCGGGATGGCCGTCGGCGCGATTCCACTCACTGACGCGATTATCGCGGCGGCCTATCGCCACGGCGTAAATCTGGGCGGCTTCTTCGTGCGCAAGGAGATCAAACCGCACGGCCTCCAGCAGAAAATCGAAGGAGCCTTCCGGAAGGACCGGGTGACCGCGGTGCTCGATGACACGATCACGACCGGCGGCTCGACCCTCGCCGCGCTCGCGGCGCTGCGAGAGGCGGGCGCGCGCGTCACCGCCGCCTTCGCGCTGGTGGATCGTAACGAAGGCGCTCGGGACGCCTTTGCGCGCGCAGGCCTCCTCTACTCCTGGATCTTCACCTCCGACGAAGTCCGCGCCGCCGCCCAAGGCGGCTGAGCTTTCCGGGCATGACGCTCAGTGGACGGACGCTCTTCACCGCGGTGCTGGGCGATCCGGTCGAGCATTCGCTGTCACCTGCGATGCACAATGCGGCGTACGCGGCGCTCGGGATGGATCGCGCTTACGCCGCCTTCCACGTAAAGCGCGAGCACCTGCGCGACGCGATCCGCTCGATCCGGGCGCTGGGATTGGCCGGCGTCAACCTCACGCTTCCGCACAAGGAACGCGTGTTGCGGATGCTGGACGGGCTGAGCGGAGAAGCGCGATCGCTCGGCGCCGTCAATTGCGTGGTAAACCGCCGCGACGGGCTCTATGGCGACAACACCGACGCCGCCGGGCTCGAGACCGATCTGCGCGAGATCGGAGTTGCGATCGCGCGCCGCCCGGTGCTGGTGGTCGGAGCAGGAGGCGGAGCGGCCGCCGCGGTGCTCGCCGCGATCCGGCTCGGCGCGCGCCACGTGCTGATCGCCAATCGCACCCGATCGCGCGCGATGCGCCTGGCGCGGCGCTTCGCCGGCCGCGCCGGGCGAATCATCGCGGTGCGCGGACTCGAAGCGTTGACCGATCGCGCGGCGCTCTCGGATGCCGCGCTCGTGATCAACGCCACTTCGATTGGGCTTGGCGCGGCGCGATTCCCGGAACTGGCATACGAGGCGTCGGCGCCGGACTGCTTCTTCTACGACCTGCTATACGGCACGAAGCCGAGTGAGTTCATGCAGCGCGCGCGCGAAGCAGATCGCCAATCCGCCGACGGCGCCGGGATGCTGCTGAATCAGGCCGTGCTCGCCTTCAAGCTGTTCAACGGAGTGGCGCCGCCGGTCGCGGTGATGCGCCGCGTCCTGATGGAAAATCTGGGGCGCGCAGCAGGCTGACCGGCCGGACGCGCGATGGTTCAGTAATGGGCGTTCAGGGGATCGAATCGCTTCGCTCAGATCCTTCAGCTTCGCTACGCTCGCTTCACGATGACAACGAAAAAACGCTTTCAATTGTCACTCTGAGATGAGGCGACAGCCGAAGGCGAGGAATCTACGCGGAGCGATCGTCTGTTTCGAGGTCATGCGTAGCGAGCGTCAAGAGGCTGAGCTTCGGAGTGCTCAGCCGCGAGCGTGGCCGAGGTTCTGCGCAAAACCATTTGCGCAGATTCGCCGCCGGCTTATCCGAACATTTCCTTGAGCTTGTCGACGAAGCCCTTGGCCATCGGATGGTTGACGTCCTCGCCTGAGAGCTTGGCGAATTCCTCGAGCAGTTCGCGCTGGCGGGGGGTCAACCGCCGCGGCGTCTCGACCAGAATCTTCACCAACTGGTCGCCGCGCCCGTAGCCGTGCAGATCGACGATTCCCTTGCCCTTGAGCCGGAAGACCTTGCCCGACTGCGTGCCGGAGGGAATCTTGAGCTTGATCTTGCCCTCCAGCGTCGGCACTTCGATCTCCGCTCCGAGCGCCGCGTGCGGGAAGCTGACCGGCACTTCGATCACGACATCGTTGTCCTGCCGCGCGAACATCGCATGCTCGCGCACGTGGATTACGACGTAGAGATCGCCGGGTTGGCCGCCGGCGAAGCCGGCTTCGCCCTCGGCGCGAAGCTTGAGGCGGGACCCGTTATCGACTCCCGCCGGAATCTTCACCGAGATCGATTGCGGCTTGCGGATGCGCCCCTGGCCCTGGCACTTGGGACATGGGTCGGCGATCATCGTGCCTTCGCCGCGGCATTGGCCGCAGGTGGTCGAAATCGAGAAGAAGCCCTGCTGAGTCCGCACCTGGCCGGTGCCGCGGCAATTGGGGCAGGTGCGGACGCCGCCGACCCCGCCGCGAGCGCGGCTGCCCTCGCATCCGTCGCAGGTCGCCAGCCGCTGGAACTTGATTACCTTCTCGGCGCCGCGGGCTGCCTCCTCAAATTCGATCTCGAGGTCGTAACGCAAGTCGTCGCCGCGCCGGGTGCGCGAACGCGATCGGCCGCGCCCGGTGCCGAAGAAATCACCGAAGATGTCGGAAAAGACTTCCTCGAAGCCCTGGGTGAAATCGAATCCGCTGAAGCCTCCGCCCTGAGGCCCCTGGAAGGCCGCGTGACCGTAGCGGTCGTATTGCGCCCGGCGCTCCGAATCGGACAGGACCTGATAGGCCTCGTTGAGTTCCTTGAAACGATCCTCGGCCTGCTTGTCGCCGGGATTGCGATCGGGATGGTACTGAATCGCGAGGCGGCGGTAGGCCTTCTTGATCTCGTCGTCCCCGGCGCCGCGGATAACACCGAGAACCTCGTAGTAGTCACGCTTGTTGCCCGTTGGCATCGCTAGCCAATCTTAGTCGAGAGCGGGCGACGAAGTAAGATCTCCGCCAGAGCGGCCAGCTTTTCGTGAATAGACGGAACTATCGCAAATTCCCTGAGGGACTTGGCGATTTGCTCCTCAGGATCCTGGTTCGTCAGCTTTGCACGAGGACTTTCTTCGCTCATCGTCTGATTTCCAGATCGTGGGAACTGGCCGTCTCCTCTCCGGGCGCGCTGCGGCCTTGGTCCGATTGTCCTTTCGCGAGCACAATCCGAACTCGGAAAGCCCTACACACAAGCTCGAAAAGGAAAAGCGTAGCTCTTCTCATAATTTTCTCCTAAAAAGGTCATAATAATATTCACCAGATACTCACCAAGCCAAAACTAATTGTAGCAACTGACTATCTAACCAGTCAATTCAGCTAATTCTTCACTTCCTTGAAGTCGGCATCGACCACGTCTTCCTTCTTGCCCTCGCCGCCCTGCGCGCCCTGATTGCCGTCCGTCGCCGAGGCTTGCGGACCCTGGCCGGCACCGGCTTCTTGGCCCTGCCGGGTCTTGCTGTACATCGCCTCGGCCAGCTTGTGGGAGGCGCTCGCCAGCGCCTCGGCCGCGCGATCGATCTCGCCCGCGTCCTTCGATTCGAGCTTGGTCTTCGCCTCCGCCATCGCGCTCTCGACCGACTTGCGGGAGGCCTCGTCGAGTTGCGCGCCGTGGTCCTTGAGCGTCTTCTCGGTGGTGTAAATCAGGTTGTCCAGCTTGTTGCGCGCTTCCGCCAGAGCGCGGCGCTGCTTGTCCTCCTGCGAGTGCGCCTCGGCCTCACGCACCATCCGCTTGATCTCCTCCTCGTTGAGTCCCGAAGAGGCGGTGATCTTGATGGACTGCTCCTTGTTGGTGCCGAGGTCCTTCGCATGGACGCTGACGATTCCGTTGGCGTCGATATCAAAGGTGACCTCGACCTGCGGCATCCCTCGCGGCGCGGGCGGAATGCCGATCAGGTCGAATTGGCCGAGCAGCTTGTTGTCCGAAGCCATCTCGCGCTCGCCCTGGAAAACGCGGATTGTGACCGCGGTCTGATTGTCCTGCGCGGTCGAGAAGGTCTGGCTCTTGCGAGTCGGGATGGTGGTGTTCTTCTCGATAAGCTTGGTAAAGACGCCGCCCAGGGTCTCGATCCCGAGTGAAAGCGGCGTAACGTCGAGCAACAGGACGTCCTTGACCTCGCCTTTGAGCACGCCAGCCTGGATCGCGGCGCCCACGGCCACGACCTCGTCGGGATTGACGCCCTTGTGCCCCTCGCGCCCGAAGAGCTTGCGCACGCGCTCCTGCACCGCCGGCATCCGGGTCATTCCGCCGACGAGCACGACTTCATTGATGTCGCTCGCGCGCAGACCCGCGTCCTTCAGCGCCGTGATGCACGGATTGTCGAGCCGGTCGAGCAGGTCGGCGCACAACGCTTCGAGCTTGGCGCGCGTCAGTTTCATGTTGAGATGCTTGGGGCCGGACTGGTCGGCGGTGATGAACGGCAGATTGAGATCGGTCTCGGTCACCGTCGAAAGTTCGATTTTCGCTTTCTCGCCGGCCTCTTTCAGCCGCTGCAGCGCCATCCGGTCTTTGCGCAGGTCGATACCCTGATCCTTCTTGAACTCGTCGGCCAGGTAATCGATGATCCGCTGATCGAAATCCTCGCCGCCAAGGAAGGTGTCGCCGTTGGTCGCCTTGACCTCGAAGACGCCCTCGCCGAGTTCGAGAATCGAAATGTCGAACGTGCCGCCGCCCAGGTCGAAGACCGCGATCTTCTCGTCCTTCTTCTTGTCGAGTCCGTAGGCAAGCGATGCGGCGGTCGGCTCGTTGATGATCCGGAGCACGTTGAGGCCCGCGATACGGCCCGCGTCCTTGGTCGCCTGTCGCTGGCTGTCATTGAAGTAGGCGGGAACCGTGATGACCGCCTCGGTGACTTTCTCGCCAAGATAGTCCTCGGCGGTCTGCTTCATTTTCTGGAGGACGAACGCCGAAATCTCTGCCGGACTGTAGCGCTTGCCGCGGATTTCCACCCACGCGGCACCGTCGTCGTTGCGAATCACCTTGTAAGGCAGGACCTTGATCGCCTTCTGGACCTCGGAATCCTCGAATCGGCGCCCCATCAGGCGCTTGATCGCGAAGACCGTGTTGGTCGGGTTGGTGATCGCCTGACGCTTGGCGATTTGCCCCGTCAGCCGCTCACCCGCGTCCGTGAAGGCCACGACCGACGGAGTAGTGCGACTACCCTCGGAGTTGGCGATCACGACCGGGTCGCCCCCCTCCATGATCGCAACGCAGCTATTGGTCGTGCCGAGGTCTATGCCGATAACCTTTGCCATCTCGATGCCTCTCCTGGCCGCCCGCGGGTGATCGCGGGCCGCTCATGTATTCGAAATCCAATCGCACTAGATCAATAAATAAGCACGATTTAGTCACTTTCAATCGTCTTCAATCGTTCTCAATGTCGTCCGGCTTGCCTTGATGACCGCCGCGTTCGGAACCGTCCTTGTGCGGCGGCGCCTTGGCCACGCTCACGCGCGCCGGCCTGAGCACCCGATCGCCGATTTGATAGCCCCGGTTGAACTCGCCAATGACCGTGTTTGGCTTGTATTCGAGGCTCTCGACATGATCGACGGCCTCGTGAAATTGCGGGTCGAAGGTACGGCCGACCGCCTGATGTGGCGTCACGCCCGTGATTCCGAAGCATCTCGTGCATCGAGCGCAGCACCATCTCGACCCCCTCGACGATCGGCTTCCCGTTGCCGCCGCCCCGCGCGGCGCCGACCGCAAGCTCCAGGTTGTCGATGATCGGGAGAAGATCGCGGAGCCAGCCCTCGCGCTGAATCCGGATGCTCTCTTCGCTCTGCTGGCGGATTCGCTTGCGGGCGTTCTCCTGCTCGGCGAGCGCGCGCAGGTACTTGTCCTTGAGCTCGGCGATCTCCGCGTCCTTCTCGCGCAGCTGCGCCTTCAATGCTCCGATCTGCTCCTCATCGGTGGCGTTGCCGCCGTGCGCGTCCTTGGGTGGAACGGACGCCCCCGGAATCTCCGGCGACGCCGCCGCGTTCCGATCGTTCTCGCTTTCCCTGTCGCGTTTGCTCATCTGGCCCGCCCTGACCTGCGGTTAAATTAAGCACGATCCGGCGCTATGCCAGTGGCGCGCCGGAAATCCGGACCAGCAGATCTCGATTACTCGAGGATTCGCGACAGGGCCTTGGCGGTGTAGTCCACCAACGGTATCACCCGCCCGTAGTCCATTCGCACCGGGCCGACGACCGCAAGACTGCCCAGAGGCATCGAGCCGCTCGCGTATGAGGCTGCGATTACGCTGAAGGCGTTGAGGCGCGTATCGGGGATCTCGGAGCCGATCGAGACCGTGAGATTCCCCGACTTGAGGGTCTGTTCGAGCAGATCCAGCAGCGCGCTCTTGTCGTCTAGCACGCGCAGGAGTTCGCGCAGCTTGCCGATATCGCTGAACTCGGGTTGCTCGACGGCTTTGGCACCGCCCTCGACATAGACCTCGGTGGGCGCCGCCGGAATTGCGATTGCGCCGCCAAGCGTCAGCGCGGCGCGCACGAAACGGTCGTAGAGCGCGCTCTCCTCCTTGAGCTGCGCCTCAATCCATCGCCGCGCCTCGTCGAGTGTGCGGCCGTGGATCGACTCGTTCAGATAACGGCCCATTCGGTCCAGCTCGTCCTGCGCGTAGTCCTGATCGGTCTCGACCAGGCGGCTGTGCACTCCGCCGACCGCGGCGAAAATCACCAGCACCTGCCGATCGCGCACCCGCACGAACCGGACCTCCTCGAGTTTCACCTCTTCGAGCCGGGGGGCCATCACCAGCGCCGCCTGTCCGGTCAGGAACGCAAGCAGGCGCGAGGTGTCGCGAACCGTCTCGTTCAGATCGCGCGGGCCGGCCGAGTAGTGAAGCTCGATATGGGCGCGATCCTCGAAGCCGATCTCCCGGCTCGGCATCAGATGGTCCACGTAATAGCGGAACGCCCGGTCGGTGGGCACGCGCCCGGCTGAGGTGTGCGGCTGATGGAGGTAGCCGGCATCCTCCAGCTCGGCCATCATGCTGCGGATGGTCGCGCCCTTAACTCCGAGCGAATAGTGCGAGACTATCTGATGGGATCCGACCGGCGAGGCGGTCGCGATGAACTCCTGCACGGCGGCCAGGAGCAGCGCCTCCCGCCTCCGCGCCATTTCATTATTCGAGGCGTCGGTCACAATATCGCGAGCCACGAAGGCGGCGAAGCGCGATCCGATAACTTGACAATCTACTCAGTATCGCCTTTAGGCTTCTCTACTCCAATTTTGGCTCCATCGACCCGTTCGTTCAAGCGCAATAGAGGAACGATTCCGAAACACTTTTCAACCGATCAGGCGTGGACTGACGGCCGCCGGCCGATCCAGGGGCGGCTCTTCTCGAGCTGCGAGGCGACGCGAATCAACAAGTCTTCGCGCCCGATCGCCGCAACCAGCTGAACTCCCACCGGCAGACCCTTCCGGCGTCCAGTGCAGTGGTAATGAGATCGCCGGTTGTCCGGTGATGTTGAACGGCTGCGTGAACAAGCAATGGCGCCCAACCTTTCCTCCGAGTTCCCAGGGCTTGTCCTTCGACGGCGTCATATCGGCGAGCGTGGCGGCCGGCTCCCACACTGTCGGTGTGAGCAGCAGATCGAATCCCGTCGACCACCATCGCGCGACCCGAATCGCCCACTGATGCTGCCCTTCCACGGCCGCAATGTAGTCTTCTGCGGCTACCGGAGGCCCCTGAGTCGGAAACCAGAAGTAGGGCTCCACGTCGTCTTCCACCACCTGACGACCCAGCAGCGAGGCCAGATGCTTGAGTTCCGCGCGCAGTCCGGCCACTAGCAACACCATCCCATCCTGCATCTGATCCGAATCGAACAGAGCTTCAGGAAACGATTCTTCGACTACGTGACCGAGTGATTCGAGCAGCCTGGCCGCATCGGTCGTGGCCTTGAGACATTCAGGATGGACTCCCGAAGGTACCTTGGTCAGGACTCCGATTCGGAGCTTGCCAGGGTCGGCTCCGATTTCGGCCACGTAGCTCCTCGCGGGCGGCGGAATCAGAAAGAGATCGCCCGGCTCGGATCCGTGAACCGCGTCGAGCATCCCCGCGGTGTCCCGGACGGTGCGGCTCACCACCAACTCGGCCGCTATGCGCGCAGTGGCAGGAAACGAAACCCGTCCGCGAGATGGCTTCAGGCCGACCAGTCCGCACCATGCCGCCGGCAGCCGGATGGAGCCTCCACCGTCGTTCGCATGAGCGATCGGCACCAGCCCTGCCGCGACCGCCGCCGCGGAGCCGCCCGAGGAACCACTTACGGATCGATCCAGATCCCAAGGATTGCGCGTTGCACCGAAGGCCAGCGGCTGAGTAGTGGTCTGACCGCCAAACTCGGGCGTGTTGGTCTTGCCGAGTGTGATCAATCCGGCCGCGCGAAAGCGTGCGCCCAGAGCCGTATCGGCCGTTGACGTGTGACGAGCGTCCCGCAGCGCCCGATTGCCCATGTAATAGGGCTGACCCTTCTGCTCCACGAGCAGATCTTTGAGAAGAAATGGCACGCCGCGAAACGGCCCTTGAGGCAAGTCCTTCGACGCGGCCCATTGCCGGGCTTCGTCGAACAATGGCGTGATGACGGCGTTGAGTTTTGGGTTGAGCCGCTCGATTCGGTCGATCGCGGCGTTGACCAGTTCCAGCGGCGTGAGATCGCGCCGGCGGACCAATTCTGCCTGTCCGGTCGCATCCATCGTCGCCAATTCGTCCAGAGTGAAAGCCATCGCGCCTCCCTCGATTGGCCGTCGGCCACTTGCGGAGCATACGCGATCGCTGATGGCCGCGGCCATAGCGGTCGCGCCGAACGCCCTGATGAACGCACGCGAAATTTGCCGCGGCTGTTGCTATTGATGTAACTAGCGCGAAAGCCTTTCGCTAGTCGGCTGGCCCGCTTCACCGGCGATAGGAGACAATAGCGCTGGTCGACTCCGAGGCTCGTGATGAACGTATCGATGCTTGAGAAGATACCCGACTCTCCCGCCGGAGCGCAGATGCGATGGTACCTGGGGCGATTGATGTCTGAGGGCGAGGGCGCGTCACCGGCTGACCGCGATCGCTACACCCCCGAGCTGCGGAAAACGATGCAGGCAGGCACGAGCGCCGAACAGGAACGCGCGCGATGGCGCGGGTTCTGGGCGCGTCTGGGCGGCATCACTGGCCTTACCGTCGAGTCCGCACGGAGGTGTCCATCAAGGCGTTGGTGGCAACGGCGAAAGGCAGAAATTGGTGGTTTGTTCTGGAAGTCGAGCCCAACCCACCCCATCTGATCGCGAAAGTCGATTGGCAACGTCAGGTGGACTTCAAACTCGAAGTGCGCAGGGCAACTGAGGCCGATGCCGCCGCGCTGGCCCAGATCGAACGGCGATGTCCGATCGTGCTGGATGATACCTCAATATACTTCGACCGCGGCGATGACTACTTCGCGTTTGCCCGCTTGATGGAGGAAGCTACCGTGGGCATCGCGTTCGTCGACGACCAGCCAGCAGCCGTAAGTTGCGGCGCGATGCATCGGGTGAGAATCGGCGGAGTGATTCGCCCGATCGTGACGGTCGTGCATCTGCGAGTTATGCCGGAGCATCAGCGCAAGGGCCTTTGGGGCGCCGTGAATCGCGCCTTCGACCATTATTGGAAAGATGTGGACGGCTCCAATGCATACATCTCCGTGAACAACGCCGGCATGCAACACGGGTTCATCAACACACCCAACAAATGGAGTTCGGTCGCGCTTCGCGTTCAGCTCTCAACTGCCGATCTTGCAGGGCCCCCGGCAGCGCGAGCAGCCACTCCCGCTGAGGCCGCGCGGATCGTCGAGATTCTCAACGCCACGCACGACCGCGAGGAAATGTACGTTCCCTATACAGTACAGTCGCTGACCTCTCGACTTGAGCGCGCCCCCAAGCAGTATTCATGGAACCAGGTATGGATGACCGATCGCGCCGTACTCGGCGTATGGCCAGCCGGCGATTCGCTCAGGGTCATTACGGAGTCCAGAGCAGGTCGAAGCGCATCGCGCCGCGGACTCGTGCTCGATTATGGATTCATGCCCGATGCCGTGGACGAACTGGAGGCGCTGCTCCGAGCCTGGTGCGCTCGCCTGGCGGCCGAAAAAGTGGATACCGTTTCGATCTTTACTTCGGAGCCTTCACCGGGATGCTCGCGGATCTGCGCTCTCGCGCGCGAAATCGAGCCGTTCAACATGTGGAGTCCCGGCATCGCCGAACCGGGAGATTCGCTTCAGCACGGACTTTACGTTGACCCGGTATATTTCTGAATACCAACCCCGATCCGCGCTCAAACTTGACGGCGTCGGGACGGCTGCGCGATCATGTTCGGCGCAGCCAGAGAGGAGACGCGCGTGCGCATTTACGACTACATCATCGTCGGCGCCGGCTCGGCGGGATGCGTGCTCGCCAATCGCCTCTCCGAAGACCCGTACAGCTCCGTCCTCCTGATCGAGGCCGGCCCGGCCGACACGAGTTGGCTCATCCGGATGCCCAAGGGCTACCTCCGGACGCACCGCGATCCGCGCCTCTGCTGGTGCTTCCCCGTCACCGCCGACCCGGGCGAAGGGCAACACTGGCTGATCGCGGGCAAGGTGCTCGGTGGCAGCAGTTCGATCAACGGCATGGTCTACGTCCGCGGCCAGCCGCAGGACTACGACGACTGGGTCTCCCTGGGCGCGCCCGGCTGGAGCTGGGCGGAGATGGCGCCCTGCTTCAAGGCGCTCGAGGACCACGAGCTCGGCGAGAGCGTCACCCGCGGCGCCGGCGGACCTCTGGCTGTCTCGATGCCGCGGTACCGCCACCCGGTATGCGAGGCCGTCATCCAGGCCGGTGTCGCGATGGGGCTCCCGCGAAAGGAAGATCTCAACGAACTGGACCAGGAGGGCATCGGCTACTTTCCCGCCACCATCAAGCGCGGCCGGCGCATGAGCGCGGCCCGGGCGTTCCTGCAGCCGATCGCCCGGCGAGCCAATCTCACCGTCGCTACCGACATCACCGTCGGCACGGTCCTCTTCGAGGGCGCTCGCGCGGTCGGCGTCGCGTGCGGGACCAACGGCCTGCTCCGGGAATTCCGGGCGGGCAAGGAGATCATCATCTGTGCGGGGGCGCTCCAGTCCCCGAAAATCTTGCAACTGTCCGGGATCGGCCCCGCCGACCGTCTTCGCGCGCTCGGCATCCAGGTGGTCTGCGACAGCCCGGGCGTCGGCGCAAACCTGCGCGACCACTGGGGGCTGAAGCTCCAATATCGCCTGCTCCGATCGCCTGGGCACAATCGCCGCCTCCGCGGCCTCGGATGGCGGCTAAGCCGGCTGCGCTATCTCGTCTCCCGGACAGGCATTCTCTCCTCCGCGGTCGCCGAAGTCGGCGCCTTCGTCAGGGCGAGCCCCGACGCCCGTCGTCCCGACGCGGAGTCTCCAGATCTCCCCGCAGTCGGCTGTCCCCGGCACCTCCGAGATCGAGCCCGCGCCGGGGCTGCAGTGCGGAGTCAAATTACTACGGCCGGAGAGCCAAGCCAGCGTGATCATTCGCTCGGCCGATCCGGCCACGCCCCCGGTGATTCGCGGGAACTTCCTGTCCGCAGGATACGATCAGCGGCTCGCCGTCCACATGGTGCGATACGCCCGCCGGTTGATCCGTCAGCCGCCGCTCCGGTCCTACATCGGGGAGGAATCGTTTCCGGGAAAAAAGTACCAGTCCGCAGCCGAGATCGTCGATGTGTGCCGGCGGCTCGGGTCGCCCGGCGCGCACTTCGCCGGGACTTGCAAGATGGGACAGGACCCGATGGCCGTGGTCGATGAGAAGTTGCGGGTGCGCGGCGTCGCCGGCCTGCGCGTCGTCGATGGCTCGATCATGCCGAGGGTTGTGTCCGGCAACACGAACGGCCCGATCATGGCGATCGCGTAGCGGGCGGCCGACCTGATCCTCGGAGAGCCCGATCGCTAGCGCGACTTTCCGGCAGACTGGTAGGTTAGCTCGATACAGTAAACCTCGGCACGATTTCCGATGACGTCACGACTGCGCATCAACAAGTCCCGGACGGTCAAACCGAGGCAGCTGTATGTCCCGCTGCTGCCTGCCGGCGCGTCATGGATCGAGAGCGACAGCTACGATCGGCGCGCCTGGGCCGAGGTCGTACATGGCGCCTCGACCATCGGCGATCTGATTGACGCCGGCGACCGCCTCGTTCCCAACTTCGCCTCGCTGCTGCAGGACCTTTTCCTCGGGCTCTTCAAGTACAACATCGTATGGCAAAAGCCCGACGAGGTCCGGCGCAGCGCGGCCCTCAATCGCGTGATCCTGAACCAGCTCATCCCATCGCCCGCCTTCGAGGCGCTCAAGACCCGCACGCTGCTCGAAGAGGACAAGGCGGCAATCGCCGCGCTCGTGATCGGCGAACAGGTGATCGAGATGGTCCGCTCGGAGCGGCTCATCAACCGGCGCGAAATGCTGGACCTGTGGGACTTGAAGCATCAGGAGGAAGATCTCCAGGGGCGGGCCGAGGCGCTCAAGAGCGCGATTAAATTGGCCGAGATGGCCGGGCAGCCGGGCGAAGAGCAAAAGCCGCAAGAAGGCGGCGAGGCTAAAGACGATCTCGATCGGAAGATCGAGCGGCTCAAGGATGCCGCCGATCGGGCGGCTCAAGTCTCTGAGGCAAGGTTGAATCAGAAGGCGCGGCAGGTTGACGAGCAACTCCGCAACAGCGATCTGACGGAGCTGAAACGGATGCAAGTGCGGAGCGCGCAGCTCGCAGACGAGATCGATCGCGTCGCGCAGGACGCTCACGATTTCAGCCTCGAGTTCGGCCAGGGCGGAAGGCTCTCCGCCGGCGAGCGCCTCGAGCTTGGCAGGCGGCTGGCGCGCAACAAGAAGCTCGGCGAACTCGCCCGGATGGTCGGGCGGTTCAAGCTCGACGCGCGCGCGATTCGGCGCAAGACGTTCGACCATGGATCGGCTGAGGCTTACGACGTGGATCGCGGCTCGGATATCGGCCGACTGATTCCCGCCGAGCTGCTCGCGCTGCACCATCCGGGCCTGGTCCGCGATTTCCGCCGTCGCCTGCTCGAAGGCGAAGTGCTCCAGTATCGGCTGCGCGATGACGAGCAGAAGGGCAAGGGCCCGATGGTCGTGTGCGTGGACGTGAGCTCCTCGATGCAAGGCGACAAAGAGCTGTGGGCCAAGGCGGTCAGTCTCACGCTGGCGGACATCGCGCGGCGCCAGCGCCGCCTGGTGCGCGCGGTGCTTTTTTCCTCGGGCGAGAACACGCTTAAAGTCCTCGACCTCAATCGCGAGCGGCGCTACCAGCCCGATCTCGCCAAGGTGATGGAACTGGCCGAGTATTTCCCCGGCGGCGGCACAGACTTCGAACGCCCGCTGAATGCGGCCATCGACCTCATCGAGCAGAAGCAGCTCAAGCGCGCGGACATCGTGATAATCACCGACGGCGAATCGCAGGTCAGCCCGCAATGGCTTTCCGATCTGCGCCGGTGCAAGGAGCGTCTCCAATTCAGGATCTTCGCGGTGCTGGTCGATATCGGCTCGAGCGAGCTTTCCACACTCGCGCAGTTCGCCGACAAGGTTGCTTCGGTGAAAAAGCTCACGACCGAGAGCACCCGCGAGATCTTTCTGGGCGTGTAGCCAAGCCGTGAACTTGAAGCTGACGCTCAGAGAAATCGATCGGACCAACTGGCGCGCGGCGATCGACTTGAAGCTTCGCGACGGCCAGGAGGGTTTCGTCTCGCCGCCGGTAAAGTCGCTCGCAGCCGCCTTCGTCCGCCAGTACGGTGACAACTACGAATACACCCCGATGGGTATCTACGAAGGCGAATCGCTGGTCGGCTATGTATCCACGCTCTGCGATCCGAACACCAGCGAGGACTACTGGATCGACGACATCATGATCGACGTTCGCCATCAGGGGCGAGGACTCGGACGCGCCGCGGTCACCGAGACGATCCGGCATATCCTGGGCGCCTACCCGCGATGTGCCGCTATCAAGCTCAGCTGCCATCGCAACAACCATCACGCCGCGCGCCTCTACCAGAGCATGGGATTCGAGCCCACCGGCGAGCTGAACGCAACCAGCGGCGAGCCCGACTACAAACTATCCGCCGACCGCCTGCGCGCGTATCGGTGAAGGAATGCCCCCCGAGGTTCGCCGGAGGGGTTGCGCGCGTATATGGCATGCATATACGATGGTGAACGATGGGATGGGAGGACGTGCTGGCAACGTGCGGCGGGTTCGAATGGGACACCGGCAATGCCAACAAAATTTGGAAAAGACATCGGGTCGCGCCTGGGGAATGCGAGGAGGCCTTTTTTAACAAGCCGCTGGTGGTTGGCCTCGACGAAAAACACTCGCTCAAGGAAGAGCGGCTCTACGGGTTGGGACAGACCGACGCAGGCAGGCGGCTCTTCATCGTGTTTACGATTCGGGGACATTTGATCCGCGTCATTTCTGCTCGTGACATGAACCGCAAGGAGAGAGAAATTTACGAGTCGTGATGAAGAAGATTCCCAAGTTCAAAAGCGAGGAAAAAGAGCGCGAGTTCTGGGCCAGGCACGATTCGACCCAGTTCATCGATTGGCGCAGAGGCAAGAGGGTCGTCATGCCCGAGCTTCGGCCGTCGTCGCGGACGATTTCACTTCGCCTTCCAATGCCGATGCTCGAACGGCTCAAGGTCCTGGCCAACAAACGCGACATTCCCTATCAGTCGCTCCTCAAGATGTTTGTCGCCGATCGTCTCAAGGCGGAACTCGAACCATAGCGGGCGCCGAGCCCTACCGCCCCTTGTAGTTCGGCTTGCGCTTTTCCATGAACGCGCGCGGGCCCTCCTTAGCGTCTTCCGATCGCATCACCTCGCCCGCGATCTCATTCTCGATCCTGAACGCGTCCTTCAGCGGCACGCCGGAGCATCGCTCGACCGCCTCCTTGATCTTGCGCACCGCCAGCGGCCCGTTCTCCGCGATCGTGCCGGCAAGCTCCTCCGCTTTCGCCATCACCTGATCCGCCGGCAATACGTAATTCACCAGCCCGATTCGATACGCCTCCTGCGCGTCGATCCGATTCCCGGTCAGCAGGATTTCCATCGCCTTGCAGTACGGAATCTGCCGCTGGAGGCGTGCGAGCGAGCCCGCGGCGGGAACGATGCCCCACTTCACCTCCTGCAAGCCGAAGCTGGCGGTCTCGGCGGCGATGCGGAGATCGGTGGCCTGAATCAACTCCATCCCGCCCGCGATGCAAAAGCCGTTCACCGCGGCGATCACCGGCTTGCTGAGACTGTAGCCGCGCATGATCGCGATGTCGCCCAGCCGCCGATTGGCGAGCAGCTTCCGATCCCATTCATCCTCCGGCGCGCGGGCGCGCGTGAACAGCGGTATCAGCCTGCCCAGGTCGGCGCCCGCCGAGAATGCGACCGTGCCGGCGCCGGTGACGATCGCGGCGCGCACCTCGGGATCCTGGTCGATCTCGGCCCAGGTCTCGGCCAGCCGCACCAGTATCTCCGGATTGTAGGCATTATGTACCTGTGGGCGATTGAAGGTCACGTAGCCGATATGGTCGCGCTTCTCGTAGAGCAGTGACGGCATCGCGGAACCTCCCTCGGGGCGATTGCGGCGCAATCGCGTCTGAAGGTTAGCATCAGGCGGCTTTACCGGCCATATCGGGTGTCGCTATCATCGCGTCAGAAGCGCAAAAATATCGTGCCAAACATCCGCCCCTTCGCTCTGCCGGAGAAGCTTCGCTCGCGCGACATACTTCGCCTTCTCGGCCGCACCTGGCCCTTTATCCGGCCCTACCGGCGCCACCTGCTGTACCTGTGGCTGGCGATATTGCCCGGAATACCCGCCGGATTGCTGGCGCTATACCTGCTGCCGGTCTTCTTCGATGTGGTCGGCAACGGACACGCGCTGACCGCGGGCCAGGCGGCGCTCCTGCACGTGCCGCTGAACGCCGCGCGCCGGATCGTCTTGTGGCGGGCGTGCGTGGTAGCGGGAATCCTCGCGATGGTCGCGCTTCCGGCAGCGCTCGTCACGATCGGCTACGCAATCTGGATCCTGCAGCGGATCAGCAACCTGTTTCGGGTCGATTTGTACACCCGGATGCAGGAGCTGAGCATGCGTTTCCATTCCGAGGAGAAGATCGGCGACGCGATCTTCAGGATGTTTCAGGACTCGGCCGCGATCCCGCAGGTGATAAACGGCCTGGTCGTGCAGCCGCTACGCCTGCTGCCGGTGACGATCGCAATACTCATATGGCTGGCGCTCTCCAACTATGTAATCGCACTGATAGCCATTGCAGTCATTCCGGCCGACCTCATTCTGGCCTGGGCGTTCAGCGGCCCGCTGCGCCGCGCTTTCCGCCACGCGCGCGAAGCGACCGCGCTGGCTACCACCACGATCGAGGAGACGCTCGCCTCCATCCCGGCGGTCAAGGCGTTCGGCACCGAAGCTGCCGAGAGCAATCGCTACGCGCGCGACAACTGGAGCGCTTTTCTGGCCGCGCGGCGCGCCCGGATGCTGATGGTCGCTTACCGCATTCTCAACAACAGCATTCGTGCCGGCGCATACATCGCAGTGCTCTACGTCGGCGCGCAGCAGGTGCTCACCGGAGGGCGCGGCGGCATCACCCGGGCCGTCGTCACGCTCGGCCTCTTTCAGGCCGCCATGTCGGCCTTCGGCTGGATGAGTTCCGGCACGCGCCATCTGACCGACCTCTGGGGCAGCCTGCAGGACGTCGGCGTCGCCCTGGCGCGAGTCTTCGAGATGCTCGACAAGATTCCCGAGCGCGAAGTCGCAACCGGGCGCGATCCGGTCGGGACGGTTCGCGAATCGCTGGCATTCGAGCGATGCGCCTTCAGCTATGACGGCCGCGTCGAGGTGCTTTCGGACCTCAACCTGCTGGCGCGGGTCGGAGAGGTGACGGTAGTCGCCGGACATAGCGGAGCGGGCAAGAGTACGCTGATCGGGCTGGCGCTCCGATTCTTCGGTCCTACCTCGGGCCGAATCCTGCTCGACGGTCGCGACATCCGCCATCTCGACCTGGTCTCCTACCGCGCTCAATTCTCGGTCGCGCTTCAGGAGAATCCCCTGTTCACCGCAACGCTTCGCGAGAACGTAGCCTACGGCCGTCCCGAGGCGTCCGACGAAGAGGTTCTGTCCGCGCTGGAGATTGCGCAGCTGTCCGATTTCGCGCACTCACTGCCGGCCGCACTCGATACGATGCTGGGCGAGAAGGGCGCCAAGCTCTCCGAGGGCCAGGCGCAGCGAATCGGTATCGCGCGCGCGATCCTGCGCGACGCGCCGATCCTGCTGCTCGACGAGCCGACCTCGGCGCTCGACACCGCGACCGAGGAGAGTTTTTTAGCGGCGCTCCGGCGATGGGTCGCGCAGCACCCCGACCGCCGGATGGTCCTCATCGCAACGCATCGCGAGAGAACCGCGGCGTGCGCCGACCGCGCCTATCGAATCGAGGCTGGAAGGCTCGTCGCCGCGGAGGAACCCGAGGCCCGGCTCGCGAGCGGGAGCGCAAGCTGATGGCCGCCGCTTTGCCACAGCCCGTCGTCGCGTCGGAGGATCCTCGCGCCGATGCGCTCTATGCGCACGAGCGCCCTTCACTGTCGATGCGCGAAGCGGTTCGGCTGATCGCGAAATCCTGGCCGTTCATCGCGGTCCATCGGCGTCTGCTCGCGGCCAAATTCGCGCTGTCGATGGTATCGCTGACTTTTTTCCTGGTCACGCCCTGGCCGCTCAAGATCGTGATCGACAACGTCATCAACGGCCATCCTCTGACCGGCGGCCCGAGGCTTCTCCTCTATCCGCTGGCGGGCGACAATCGCGCGGCTCTGCTCGCGATCGTCGCCGGCTTCCTTTTGCTGATCGGGCTACTGAACGGCATGGTCGACGACCGCCGCCAGGATCTCAGCGCCAACATAGACAGCGGCGGACTCGATCAGTCCGGCTCGACCGCGAACAATGCCAACGACGGCTGGAGCCTGTCGAACGGCTTGTTCGGATTGCTCGAAGTCTGGATCACGATCAACCTTACCCAGCGAATCAATCAGGGCGTCCGCACCACGGTCTATGAACGCTTCCTGCGCTCTCCGCTCAAACTCTTCGCGGACCAGAAGATCGGCGACGCGGTATTTCGGGTGATGAACGACAGCGCTGCGATCGGAAGCGTTCTCTACGACGGAATCCTGGCGCCGATCCTTTCCCTGTCCGCATTCCTGCTCGCGCTGCTGATTCTGGTGCTGCAATTTCCCCAGGAGCCGCTCATCCCGATACTTGCCGCGCTGGTCCTGCCGATCGTCGCGATCGGCAGCGGGCTGTTCGGCCGGGTGTTCCGCGATCGCGGCCAGCAGATGCGCGAGCGCGGCAGCGACGTGATGTCGGCATTCGAGGAGCGAATCGCGCAGGTGCAGCTGATCAAGGCCTTCGGCCAGGAAGATCGCGAGCGCACCGCGGTCGACGCGGCAAGCTGGGGTTCGTTCGCCGCGACGCTCAGGCTGATCGCGATCGCGATGCTGGTGTTTCTTCTCCTCGCGCCCGCCATCTGGATGCTGGTCGGGGCCGCGCTCTACGGCGTGCTCAGCCAGGTTATCGAGGGAAAGTTCCTGCTCGGCGACGTCGTGCTGCTCGCGGCCTACGCCGGGATGCTGGCGTCGCCGATGGCGACGCTCGGCTCGACGTGGGCCAGGATTCAGGTGCCGATTGCCGGACTTCGCCGGATGCACAGCGTGCTCGATCGCCTCGGCGAGGAGCGTCCGAACGGCAACGGGCGCGAGATCTCGCAGCCGGTGATCGAACTCGGTCTTCGCGATCTGAGCGTCGCGTACGATGACGCCGCTCCAGTGGTACGCAACGTCACGCTCACGCTGCGCGCCGGCGAGATGACCGCGATCGCGGGCCCGAGCGGCGCGGGCAAGAGCACGCTCATCTACTCGATCCCGCGTTTCATCGAGCCGCGCTCGGGCGCGGTGCTGTTCAACGGAATCGATTCGCGCGAGTTCCCGCTAACGGCGACCCGCGCGCGGATCGGATTCGTATTTCAGCACGAGGCGCTCTTCTCGGCGACCATCGCCGACAATATTCGATACGGCAGTCCAACAGCGACCGATGAACAAGTCGCCGCGGCGGCTGCGATGGCGGGAGCGGCGGAATTCATCGAGCGGCTGCCGGACGGATACGCGACGATGCTCGGTCGGCGAGGCGCGCGCCTGTCGGTAGGCCAGAAGCAGCGCATCGCGATCGCCCGCGCGCTGCTTCGTCATCCCGACGTGCTGATCCTCGACGAGCCGACTGCGCCGCTCGATCCCGAGACTGAAACAAACCTGATGCGCACGCTGCGGAAAATCGCCGACGATCGTATCGTCCTGCTCATCGCTCATCGCCCCGAGACGCTGGCCGCATGCGACGTGGTGCACTTCCTGTTCGGCGGGACGCTGGCAGCATCGGGACCGCACGCCGAGCTGCTGAAGAAGTCCGCCTCGTACCGCCGCTACCTCGCGATGTCGGCGGCCGACTCCGCACTCTGACTCGCTGGGGCCTGATCCGTGTCGAACCTCAAGCATAAGCTCTTCATCGATGGACAACTGGTCGATACCGGCGACCGTTACGAGCTTCGCTACCCCTATACCGGCGGCGTAGTCGGCCAGGTTGCCCGCGCCGGACACGCGGAGATGGAAGCGGCGATCGCCGCGGCCGTTCGCGCGTTCGGCGAGACGCGGCGATTCCCGCGCGCCCGCCGCGCCGAAATTCTATTCGAGATCAGCCGCGGTATCGCCGAGCGCCGCGACGAGTTCGAACGCTCGATCACGATGTCCACGGGCAAGCCGATTGACTATTCGCGCGCCGAGGTCGGCCGCACGATCGGCGTGTTCGCGCTCGCCGGCGAGGAGGTCAAGCGCTTCGGCGGCAACTTCGAGCCGCTGGATTTCGATCCTGCCCGACCGGGCGCGATCGGGATCGTCGAGCGCTTTCCGATCGGGCCGATCGCGGCTATCGCGCCGTTCAACTTCCCGCTCAACCTGGTCACGCACAAAGTCGCGCCGGCAATCGCGACCGGCAACACGCTGGTCGTGAAGCCGCCGCCGCAGTGCCCCGCACCTGCCCTGATGCTGGCGGAAATCGCCGCCGCCAGCGGGCTTCCGCGCGGCGCGTTCAACGTCGTCTCCGCCGATCCGCCGGTGGCCGAGACGCTGGCCACCGATGAGCGCCTGAAGATGCTCAGCTTCACCGGCAGCGCGGCGGTGGGATGGCTGCTGAAGGCAAAGGCCGGCAAGAAACGCGTCGCGCTCGAACTCGGAGGCAACGGAGGCCTGATCGTCGACGAGAACGCGGACCTCGAAACCGCGGCGGCCCGCGCCGCGCGCGGCGCGTTCGTCCACGCGGGCCAGGTGTGCCTTTCGGTGCAGCGGATTTTCGTGCATCGAGGAGTTTATCAGGACTTCCTCAAGCGCCTGGTCGATCACACCAGGGCATTGCCGGTCGGCGACCCGATGGATCCCAGGACTGTCGTCGGCCCGATGATCAGCGTCGCGGCGGCCGAACGCGTGATGGAGTGGATCGGCGAAGCGCAGGCGGCGGGCGCGGACATCCTGACCGGCAATCGCCGCGAGGGAGCGGTCGTAGCGCCCACCGTGATCTGGCTGTCGGACCGCAAGCTCCACTCGCTGCGCGTCTGGTGCCAGGAGGTCTTCGGCCCGGTCGCAACGGTCGAGGCAATCGAGTCTTTCGCCGAAGGAATCGAAGCGGTGAACGATTCGCCTTTCGGACTACAGGCGGGCGTGTTTACCTCCAGCCTGGAGCACGCCTTCGAGGCCTTCCGCGAAATCGAGGCAGGCGCGGTGATCGTAGGTGACACCGGCGTGTTCCGCGTGGATACCTATCCGTTCGGCGGCGTCAAGGACTCGGGGCTGGGACGCGAGGGCGTGCGATGGGCGATGGAGGCGATGACCGAGCCGCGGATGCTGGTGCTGAACCTGCCGGCCCGGGGTTAGTCGATGCTTCTCGCTCTGCGCAGATTCCTTCGCGTTCGGCTGTCGCCCAGGTGCATATATGACAATCAAAGGCGTCTCCAAGTTGTCGTCCTCAAGCGAGCGGAGCGAAGCCGAAGGATCCACGCGAAGCGACTGAATCCTCTCGCTAGCCGGTAGGCGAGCTTTTGTCGGGGTCGCTGCGCCACACGAAATACGAATAGACAAGCATAAACGCAGCGACGGTGAAAATCGTGCCCATGCTTAGCGCGAGACTCCAGGGCGCCGGCGCGGCGATGCTCGCGATCATCACAATTCCGGCCAGCATGAACAGCCATCCGCCGAGCCGGTGCGTCTTGTTCCACGCGAGCTTGCTCGAAAGCGTCCACGGGGTGCGGATGCCGACGAACCAATTCGGCCGCACCTTTCCCAGCTGGCTGCCGATCACGATCAACAGCCCGCCTACCAGCGCGCTTACTGCGCTCGAGACGTCAACCTTGTGCCCTTCGATCAGGAGGATGATCAGGAAGTAAACTGCGGCGAGGAAGGTGAGAATCGCGATGCGCAAAACGTTGTAGGCGCCGGCGAACTGCGCGTAGTTGGCGCGTCGCGGGTCTATCCTCGGCAGGAGCAGCAGCAGCAAGTAGATGCCGATCGAAAGGAGCGGCATCAGCAACAAGCCCTCGAATTTGCCGCCGAAGCGATCGGCTGCGCCGTAAGCATTCCAGTGCACGGGTATCCGATCCGGCGCCGACGGCCAGACTATCGTGGCAATCAGCAACATGGCGGCAATCAAAATCCACTGCGGCACTTCAGTGCGCCGGTCGATTTTCATCGCGACCTCATGTTGAGTCGATGGCTGCGCGGGCAGTTTCATCGGGGAGCGCCGCGGAGCTTTCGTTCCTCTTCGCGCTTGCGCAGCTCGACGCGGCGGATCTTGCCGCTTACGGTCTTGGGCAGCTCGTCGACGAAATCAATCTCGCGCGGATACTTGTACGGAGCGGTCACCCGCTTGACGTGGTCCTGCAGCTCGCGCTTAAGCGCCTCGCTCGGCTCGACCCCGATCTTGAGCTTCACGAACGCCTTGCAGATCGCGCCGCGATCGAGGTCGGGACTCGCAACCGCCGCGGATTCCATCACCGCCGGATGCTCCAGCAGTGCGCTTTCGACCTCGAACGGGCCGATTCGGTAGCCGGCGGAGATGATCACATCGTCCGCGCGTCCGACGAACCACAGATAGCCGTCCGAATCGCGAGAAGCCTGGTCGCCGGTAAGGTAATAACCGCCGCGAAATGCCGCCGCGGTTTCGTCGGGATTTTTCCAATATTCCAGGAATAGCGAAGGCGGCCGATCCGGCTGGATACGCACCGCGATCTCGCCGACTTCCCGGTCCCTGGTCTCGTTGAGCTGGTCGTCGACGACCCGCAGGTCGTGGCCGGGAAACGGCAGACCCATCGAGCCCGGCTTGACCGTCATCCCCGGAACGTTCGCCGCCAGAATGATCGTCTCGGTCTGGCCGTAGCCGTCGTGAATCGTAAGTCCGTAACGGTCGCGCCATACTTCGATCACTTCGGGATTGAGCGGTTCCCCGGCGCCGGCGCAATGCCGGAGCGAGGGCAGAGGAAAGCGCGACAGATCCTCCTTGACGAGCATCCGATATTCCGTCGGCGGCGCGCAGAAGGTCGTGATCTGATAACGCCGCAACAGTTCGAGTTGCTTCTTCGGCTCGAAGCGGCCGTTGTACATGAAGGTCGTCACGCCGTTCATCCACGGGCCGAAAAGGACGCCGTATGCCGCTTTGGCCCATCCCGTGTCGGAGGTCGTCCAGTGCCGATCGGTCTCGCGAAGGTCGAGCCAGTTGAGCCCGGTGTAACGATGGCAGTACGTGTAGGCGTGGCTGTGCAGTACGGCCTTGGGTTCGCGGGTCGTGCCGGAGGTGTAGAAGCAAATCGCGGGCTCGGACGCGCGCGTGCGTAGCGGAGTGAAACGCGCCGAGGCCTGGAGCATCGCATCGTTCAGGCTCGCCCATCCGCTGCGGGCGGCGCCGGCCAGCATGAAGTGCTCGAGCGTCGGACACTGATTGCGCAGGTCGCCGACCATTTCCGCGGCCGACGGCGCCGCGATTATCGCGCGCGCGCCGGAATGATTGGCGCGATAGACCAGGTCCTTCTCGCGCAGCATCGAGGTGCACGGGATTACCAGCGCGCCGAGCTTGAGCGCCCCGATATACGCCGCCTGCCACATCGCGATTCGCGGCAGCACCAGCAGGATCGGATCGCCGCGCCGGATGCCGATTCCAGCCAGCGCGTTGGCGGCCCGGTTGGACTGCTCGCGCAAATCGGCAAACGTAAGCCGCGCGCGATTGCCGCGCTCGTCTTCCCACAGCAGCGCGACGCGCGCCGCGTCGGCGGCGTAGCGATCGATCACGTCGCCGAAGTTGAAATACTCCGGCACGTCCCATCTGAAGTTGCGCAGCAGCTTGTCGGATGCGGGATCCATCTCGCGCCCTACCGCGATGAATTGCGAGCGTTGCTACGATGCGGCGCGACCCGCGATCGTTTCGCGGCGGCCCTGATGTACTTCATCGTCACCGGCGAGAGGTCTTCGCGGTCCACCTTGACGTCGATTATCGCGAAGCTCTTGCTCAGATGCGCCGCCTCGAGCGCGCTTTGCAACTGCGCGATGGTGCGCGCCTCGAAGCCGACGCCGCCCCAATCCTCGGCGAGCCTCGCGTAGGGCCACGGCGGAAGGTCGAGCAGATCGGGGCGGTCCGCGATCGGCCGAAAGATGCCCCAGCCGCCGTTGTTGATCAGCAGCACGATCGGGTTCGCACCGGATTTGGGCGCGTGGGAGATTTCCGGCCCGGTCATCTGGAAGCCGCCGTCGCCGCACAGCACCAGCGGCCGAAGCCCGTTGCCGATCTGCGCGCCGATCGCGGCCGGCACCGCGAAGCCCATCGAGGCGTAAAAGCCCTGCGCGAGGTAGGTGCCGTCGTGGGGCACGCGCACGTCGAGCCCGCCGAACAGCATGTCGCCGGATTCCGCGACTACCATGTAGCGGCGATGGGTGGCGAGAAAATCGTTGACCGCGCTGAGCATCGCGCCGACCTTGACCGGAACGCCGTCACGCGAAACGAGCCCGCGCAGGTTGTCGGCGTATTGCACCCGTTCGTGGCGGGTCTTCAGATCCAACCGCAGCAGCGCGCGCACGAAATCGCGCACGCCAACGTCGGTGTAGGTGTGATACTTCACATCGACCCGCCGATCGACCGCCCATACCGTCTTCTCTTGAATTATATGGGGCGGGCGATTCCCGAAATTCATGTCGGTCTTGAGGCATCCCAGGTTCAGCACGAAGTCTGCCTCGTCCATCCGATGGACGATCGGCGGCGGGCTTATCGGCCCGACGTGGACCCCCATGTACAGCGGATGGTCCATCGGGAATGCGCCCTTGCCGAGCACCGTGGTCAGCACCGGCGCGCCCATCTTTTCCGCCAGCTCGACCAGCTCGCGCGAGGTCTTGTAGCGATGGATTTCGATTCCCGCGATCAGCACCGGCTTCGACGACGCGTTGAACATCGCGGCGGCCTCGCGCGCCGCTTCCTCGACCTTGCGCGCGTCGGATTCGTGGAAGTGCAGGCGGCCGTCCCATTTGATGATTTCATCGGGCACCTCGATCTCGCGATCCACCATGTCACGGTGAATCTCCAGGTAGCCCGGGCGCTGCTCGGCCCATACCGCGAGCGCGACCTCGTGCAGGTCGGTCGCCACGCGGCGCGGGTCGGTCAGCACGCGCGCGGCGCAGGTGACTTCCTGGTAGATGCGGTGCTGCGATTCGATCTCGCGGGCCTGATGATGGATGAGCGTGCCGAGCTTGCGCTCCTCCTCGCCGGGACCGCCTGAGAAGATCAGCAGCGGCACGCGCTCGGAGAACGATCCCGCCACCGGATTGACCATGTTGTGACCACCCGCGCCGTAGGTCACGCAGATTGCGCCGATCCGGCCGGTCGCGCGCGCATAGCCGTCAGCGGCGAAGCCGACGCCCGGCTCGTGTGAGAAGGTGACGATCCTCAGGTCGTGTTTTTTGCCGAGCGCGAAGAAAAGCTTGAGCGCCAGGTCGCCCGGGATGCCGAAGACGTGGGTCACGCCTATCTTGTGCAGATAAGCGACCAGGAAATCGCCAAGCGCCATCCGCCGTTTCATCAGGCAACCCCTCTCCAACGCCTGAGAGAATTTTAGCAGAATTCGGGGACGGGACCGGCAGTTGCCGTCAGGGCGAGGAAATGTACCTTTTGAGATCGTCCACTTCGGACTGGATCTCCTCGAGCCGCTGCTTCACGACGTCGCCGATGCTGACGATGCCGTGGAGTTTCCCGTCCTGAATGACCGGCAAGTGCCGGATACGCCGGAGCGTCATCTCCTGCATCAGCTCGACAAGTTCGGACTCGGATGTGCATGTCCGAACGTCGCGGGTCATCAGATGTTCGGCCGGAAGGGTCAGCACCGCTTCCGCGTGTTGAGACATCGCGCGGATGATGTCGCGCTCGGAGATTATTCCCGCGAGCCGCCCTTCATGGTCGATCACCGGCGCGGCTCCGATGCGATTTTCGGTGAGCACCTTCACGACCGACGCGACGGTCTGATGCGGCGTTACGGTGATGACCCGATGACCTTTCTGCTTGAGGATCGCTGAAACCTTGGTTCCCATGTTTCGCTCTCCCGGCCTCGGATTCAGGCCTTCGTGGATGGCCATCTCGCTCCGGCCTTTGGCCATTATAACTCGCCGCGCAAGCCCAGTAAGCAACTCTTGCGGCTTCGCCGCAAGGAAAAGGGACAGGGCTGATTGACCGTGAAGAGAGGCCCGGCGAGATCTGCCATCCGGCACCCCTCACGTCACAATTTGCTGATAGACTCTTCGCTTGACCGGCGAGACCCTCTGCCGGGCTATCGCCGATCCGCAGCAATCCAGCGGAGGACGTCGAATGGCTGGTTTCGAATACGACCTCGTGGTTATCGGTTCCGGTCCGGCGGGCCATCATGCCGCGATCCAGGCCGCCAAGCTCCGCAAGCGCGTGATGCTCGTCGAGCGCAAGGCGATCGTCGGCGGCATCTGCATCAACATCGGAACGATCCCAAGCAAGACCATGCGCGAGGCGGTGCTCTATCTTTCCGGATACCGCGAGCATGCGATCTACGGCGAATCGTACAAGGTGAAGGAAAAGATCACGCTTGCGGACCTGCTCTTCCGGGTCGAGCCGGTCGTCCGCCACGAGATCGACATCATGCGTCATCAACTGCTGCGCAACAACGTCGAGCTGGTGCACGCGGAGGCTTCGTTCGAGGACGCGCACCGGATGAAGCTGGCTTTCCCCGAGGGCGCAGGCGCCAGGATCGTGACGACGGACAAGGTCGTCATCGCGGTCGGCACGGAAGCGGTGCGCGACCCGAGGATGCCGCTCGACGGCCACTGCGCGTTCTCCAGCGACGACATCCTTCAGATGGACGCGGTGCCGCAAACCCTGGCGGTGATCGGGGCGGGCGTGATCGGATGCGAGTACGCCAGCATGTTCGCGGCGCTCGGCGTTCGCGTGACCGTGGTCGAGAAGCGTCCGCGCCTCCTCCCGTTCATCGATTCCGAGATAGTCGAAGCGCTGGCCTATCATCTGCGCGAAAGTCGCGTGACGCTGCGGCTGGGCGAGGAAGTCAATCGCATCGAGATGATCGAGGACGCCAACGGCAAGCGAGTAAGAGTCAGCCTGGTCAGCGGAAAGCAGATCGTCAGCGACAAGGTCCTGTGCAGCACCGGCCGGACCGGCGCGACCTCGACGCTCAACCTTGGCGCGCTGGGCGTGACGACCGACGATCGCGGGAGGATAAAGGTCAACGGGTTCTTTCAATCCGAGGTCCCGACCATTTATGCAGCCGGAGACGTGATCGGCTTTCCGAGCCTCGCCTCGACCTCGAAGGAACAGGGCAGGCTCGCCGCCTGCCACGCCTTTGGGGTGGAAGCGAATCACACGCCCGAGCTGTTTCCGTACGGCGTTTATACGATCCCGGAGATTTCATTCGTGGGACGCAACGAGGACGAGTTGACCGAGCAGGGAGTGCCCTACGAAATAGGCAAGGCGCAGTACCGGGAAATTGCGCGCGGGCAGATCTTGGGCGATACGATCGGGATGCTGAAGCTGATCTTCCATCGCGACACGCGCAAGCTGCTCGGCGTTCACGTTATCGGCGAGGGCGCGGTCGAGCTGGTCCATATCGGGCAAGCCGTTTTGTCGCTCGAAGGAAAAATTGACTACTTCATCAATACGGTCTTCAATTACCCGACGCTTGCGGAGTGTTACAAGAATGCCGCCTTCGACGGTATCAACCGCTTGCAAACGTAACGGTCGATTGGAGCCGATTGCGCCTGCCTCGTTGGAGGGCAGAGGAGTCAAGCTTCATGATCGTTGCGCAGTTTCCGCGATTAGCATCGCCGCCGGTTTGTGTTAGCTTCCTCTGACCGGCAACTGGCAGAGGCAGCCATCCGGGCTGTCTTGCAGGGGAGACAACCAGCATGGCCGACATAAAACTTTACCAATTCGGTCCCGTCCCCGGGCGCGAGTCTGCATCGCCGTTCTGCGTGAAGATTCACTATGCGCTTCGCTACAAGCATCTGCCTTTCGAGGTAGTCAACTTGCAGACGCCGATGGAGATACGCAAGGTCAACCCGCGCGGTAAAGTGCCGGCGCTGGCCTATGACGGTACAACCGTCGGCGATTCATCCGATATCATCCGGCTCGTCGAGGAGCGTCATCCGGAGCCGCGCCTGTATCCCCAGGATCCGCGCGCCCGCGCCAACGCGGTCATCCTCGAAGACTGGGCGGATGAATCGCTTTACTGGCACGTGGTCTATGAGGGCTGGCTGGTGGACGATCAATTCGAGGAATTCGCCTCCCACCTCTTCGGTGGGATCCCGGCCCCGCTGAGACCGCTGGTAAAGGCGTTCGCGAGGCGCCAGCTGCGCGCCCAGATACGGGGCCAGGGACTCGGGCGCCTGAGCCTCGAAGAGCATCGCCGCAAACTCGGCGTCGAGCTTGATTCGCTGGAGGTGCTTGCCGGCGACACCTTCCTCTGCGGCAAGGATTTGACCGTTGCCGATATCGCGGTAGCGGCCCAGCTTGCCTCGCTGACCAGTCCGTTCACGAAGCATACCGCCAACGAGGTCCGCAAGCGCACCAAGCTTGCCGCGTGGTTCGACCGCGTGAAGTCGGCCGTGGCCTGAGCCGCTCGTTTCCGAGAGCTTTCAGCGGCCTTCCATCGGTGCCCGGCCCGCCTCTGTGCCGGCTGCCCCATGCGGCAGTCTGCCCGCTCTGGACAATAACAAGCAGATATAATATCCTACAGACGGTCGAACGTCGTTAAGGGAGCAGACCACAATGGGAACCATGCCGGCGCCCGCGGTACGCGCGAAAGGAATCGAGATCCCGAGGAAAATCACGACGGGACTCCGGGTCCTGGACAGATTCCTCAATTCCTACGAGTCGCCGCTGACTCAGCTTGCGGTCATAATCCTGGCGGCCGCGATGGCCTCGGTGCTCGGCGCCGCTCTGATCAAGCTGGTCGCCGGCAGCCTGGGCCAGTCCTGACGCCGCCTCGTCGCCTGGTCCGCCGGCCGAGCTTGCTTGGGCGAACGCGGCCGCGCATAGTCACCCGGCGCGAAGCGCCTCGATAATCCGCTCCATCCGGATGCCGCGCGATCCCTTGACCAGCACGACGTCTCCCGCTCGAACGATCGCGCGAATCAGCCGCGACGCTTGCTGGCTGTCGTGCGCGAGCGCGGCGCCGGCTGCGAGGGCGGCTGTGGCTGCATCGCGCGCGCCCGCCTGGTTCGCGGACTCGCACGCCGCGGCCATCTCACCTCCAACCGCCACAAACGCCGACGGTCGGTGTTGCGCCACCTCGCTCAGCAGCTCTGAGTGAGCGGTCGCGCTCAGCGCGCCGAGCTCCAGCATGTCGCCCATCGCGACCACCAGCCGTGCGCCGCACACGGAAGCGATCTCGCGCGCGGCCTGCAGCGCGGCCCGAGCCGATCCGGGATTGGAATTGTAGCTGTCGTCGATGACGACGACGCCGCCGATAGTCAGCCTCGAGAGCCTGCCGGGCACCGGTCCGATCGTGGCCAGCGTGTCGCCGATTGACCTGAGCTCGGCGTCATTCAACGGCCGGTCGCGGAGCGCTGCCGCGCAAGCGACCGCGGCGGCTGCGTTGAGCGCGGATTGCGCGCCGAGCAGGGCCAGCGTGGTTTCGATCTGCGGCGCCACACCCGTTTCCACAAGTGCGGGCGCGAGCTCGATCCGAATGCTGGAGCGACCCTGCGAGGTGACCGATCGGCGCGCGAGCCTCACGGCGGCCGGGGCTGACCGACCGAAGGTGAGGCACTGAAGATGTGGCGGAACTCGCGACAGTATTCGCCGATCGCCTGCCGGAGCGACCGCCTTGCTAGCGGTGAATTTGAAAAGCGAGGTTTCCTCGCGCGCAATTTCATCGATCGTGCCGAGACCCTCGCTGTGCTCGATATCGACGTTTAGCACCAGTGTGGCGTCTGGCCTGAGGATCGCGCCGAGGCGCGCGATCTCGCCGCGAGTGTTCGTGCCGCATTCGATCACGAGCGCACGATGCTCCCCTGTAAGCGCCAGCAGCGTCATCGGGACGCCGATCAAATTATTGAGATTGCCCGGCGTAGAGAGGATAGGGCCGAACAAGGCGCCTGCCAGCGCCGCGACGATTTCTTTGGTCGTGGTCTTGCCCGCCGATCCAGCGATCGCGATCGACGGCGCGGGCCAGGCCGCGCGTTGACGGTCCAGATGGAAGCGGGCCAGATCGCCGAGCGCCGACAGCGTGTCGGCGACCTCGACCGATGGAAGCGGGGACGCTCGCGTGCCGCGCTCGACAATCGCGGCGCCGGCTCCGCGGCGTGCGGCGTCGGCGAGGTAGTCGTGACCGTTATGCGTCGCCCCCTTGAGCGCGACGAACAGCGCGCCCGCCTCGATCGTGCGCGAGTCGATACTCACGCCGCGAACCGTGATGCTTTCCGAAGCCAGATTGCCGATCGTGCCGGCCGTTGCGCTCGCAAGCTCGGCAAGCGTGAACGGGCATGCGTTTGGCGGAATCGGCGTGGCCATTGCGGATCTACCTTGCCCCACAGATTACGCCTGACTAACGCCGCCTTGACAACGGCGCCTCGGCGAATCAGCCTGCAATCCTGTTCCGATCGATGCGCGCGTGAGAGGACATTGCGATGGCTTCCAGACGGACCGCGATTGTCGGGGTGATAATGGGCTCGAAAAGCGACTACGAGCACATGATCGGCGCCTGCGAAGTGATGACCGAGCTCGGGGTCGCGCATGAAGTCAGCATTCTCTCGGCGCATCGCACCCCCGACCAGACGTTCGAGTATGCCGCGACCGCGCACGAGCGCGGGCTCAAGGTCTTAATCGCGGGCGCCGGCGGCGCGGCTCATCTGGCGGGACTGATCGCGGCGAAAACGCTGCTCCCGGTAATCGGGGTGCCGATGCCGACCGCGCCGCTCAACGGAATCGATTCGTTGCTCTCGATCGTCCAGATGCCCAAGGGCATACCGGTCGCGACGATGGCGATTGGCAAGGCAGGCGCCGCGAACGCGGGGCTGTTCGCCGCGGCGATTCTCGCGATCGGCGACCCTGAAGTCGGCGAACGCCTGGCCAAATGGCGCGCCGCGCGCGCCAAGGAACTCCTGGCGCAGAAGCTGCCCTAGTAAACCTTGGTGTCCTTCGTGCCTTTGTGGTTAATCTTCTTCTGCCTATGAAGAAGCACGAAATCGATACGCCGGCGTTGATCCTCGACCTGGATCGGGTCGAGGAGAATATCCGATCGATGGCGGCGTTCTTTGCCGATCGGCCACAGAAGCTCCGGCCGCACTTCAAGACGCCCAAGACTCCCGAAGTTGCCCGCCGACAGCTGGAAGCGGGCGCGATCGGAATAACCGCGTCGAAGCTCGGCGAGGTCGAGGTGCTCGCCCGCGCGCGCCTCGGTCCGGTGCTGCTCGCGAACCAGATAGCCGGGCGGCAAAAGGTCGATCGGCTGCTTGGCCTGCCGTCAGACTTCGACGTAACTGTGGCGGTCGAGAGCGAGTTCAACGTCCGCGAACTGGAGGAAGGCGCTGCGCGCGCAGGCCGCGGCGCCGCGGTCATTATCGAGATCGACACCGGGATGCATCGATGCGGCACGGCCAGCCCCGAGGAAACCGTCGAGCTCGCGCAGGCGAATCGCGCGCGGCCCGCTTCGCTATCGCGGTGTGATGGGCTATGAAGGGCACGCCGTGCTGGTCCCCGACCCGGACCAGCGCGGTCGGATCGCACGCGAGGCGCTGGGCGTGCTGAGCCGGCACGTCGATGCGTTGCGCGCGCACGGACTCGCGCCGGAGATCGTGAGCGCCGGCGGCACCGGAACATATGACATCGCGGGGTCGTGGCCCGGCGTGACCGAAGTGCAGGCCGGCTCGTATGTCTTCATGGACGGAGCGTATCGGATCGTCCGGCCCGACCTGGGGCTTCCGGCCCTGACGCTGCTCACGACAGTAATCGCTCGCCGGGGCGAGTGGGCGATCGCCGACGCCGGAATGAAGTCGCTGACCAACGAGTTCGGTGCGCCGCAGGGCAAGGATGCGCCGGTCAAAGTGGCGCGGCTCTCCGAGGAGCACGCTCATCTGTCGGTAGGCGACGCCGAAATCGAACCGGGAATGAAGCTCGAGATCGTGCCGAGTCACAACGACACCACGATCAACCTGCACAGTGAATACTACGTTGTGCGTGGCGACGAGGTCGTCGCCGTGTGGCCGATCGAAGCCGCGCGCGCATATCGATAGAGCGCGAAGCGAGTGCCGGCAGTCCCTGTTGCAACGCCCGGCGGGCGCGCGTTTAGATGGATCGGATGCGCTTTGCTCCGATCTCCATCGCAGCGGCACTCGTCGCGTTGAGTGTCGCGTCCGCCATCGCCGGCGAAACCAAGGTCCAGACTCGCGGCAAGATCGACGTGGGAGTGAGCAGTCCACTGGTCGCGGTCTCGACCGATCCGGTTGTCCAGCGCGTACTCAACGACGACTTCTATGCCGCCCGGCGCGCTGCCGCCGGCGGCGCCAACGGATCAAACGCCGCGACGCTGACGATCACGCTCGCGGAGCACGTGCTGAAGCCCGGCGTATCGCTGAATGAGATCGCGCCGGGTGACCCGGGCGTGGTCTCGATGCTGCGGGCGGCCGGCGCGCAACCTCCGCCGGTGGCCGATACCGGCTCAGCCGAGGCGGACCCGTACGAGACGGCCGCAAGGCTGGAGGCGACCAGGCCGGACGATCCCGAAACCCAGGCCCTGCGGGAGCAACAGGCGTTTCAACAGAGCCTCGCCAGGGGCGGGCCTGCTGACGCCCCCGAATCGATGCAGGATCAGGGTTACGACCGCGTGCTCGTGGCTCGAGTCACAGTGAATGATCGGCGCGACCAGTTCACGGTCGTGGCCGTGGCCCATCCGGGCGACGATATGCGCGATGTGAAGAAGCTGGTGGCCGAAGAGATCGCAAACGCCGCGTTGCACTGACGGCGCGTTGGCGGCAATCGGCCGCGCCCGTGGAGGTGAGAACCGCCGGCGCAGCAGATCGGGACTTCAATCGAGAGGGAATCTTCTCGCTTGACTTCGCACGGATCCGGGAGTGCATTAGGTGTAGTCTCCGCACCGCTCAGGTCGGCGGCTGCCGAAGTCGGCAACCCGCCCCTCCTTCCCGGCCCGCCTTTTTGAACACCTGCCTGCGGGGACCGTATTCGGCGATTGAGGAGGCCCGGTCGATGAAGACGCAGTGTTTCAGCTTCGGACTCGGCGTAACGGCCATCGCACTGTTTGTGATGCCGCTCGTCATTGCCATCGGCGGCAGTTCGCTCGCGGCATCGCCGCCGATATATCTCCAGACCTTCAGCGCTTCAGGTGCGGGCGCTGGATTCAAAACTCCGGTCTCGACCGGATGCCCGACTGGCGATACCTGTTACTCGCTCAGCGGGCCGGTAGTGGGCACTCCGATCGGGAGAGGAAGCTTTACCGTGGTGGTGAACACCATTACGCTGCCGAACGTGCCGAACAACGGCAGCGGCGGGACTTGCACGCCCACGAGCGGCGTGATGACGATCACGTGCAACCTGGGCGCGACGATCACGCTCGGTTTCGTCGGCGACTTTTGCGATGTCGGAGGACCGCCGCCAAGCCCCGCTGTCGGTCCGGTGACGTTCAATGGGAGCTTCTTTGTAACGGGCGGATCGGGAGGTTCGTTCGGCCTGCTGAACGGCAAGTCGGGGCGCGGCGATGGAGGCTCGGGAACCGGAACCCTGACGCTCAGCGGCGACAGCGACGACGGCGAGGTCCTGCTGTCGCTGTCGGGAATCCTGGAAGTCTCGCCCTGACGGGTCAGCGGACCCCAATTGCCCGGCATGATCCGGAGAGACCCACGGCAATGCCGTAGAGGGAAGCTGGTGGAGGAATTATGTGGTTGCGGCTGACGCACAAGAGCAAGGGTCACATCCTGGTGAACAGCGACATTATCCTCTATGTGCGTGAAATTGACGACGGCTTCGCGGGCAAGGACTGTGAGATTTACTTCAATTACCAGGACTTCATCGTGGTCGATGAAACCCGCGCCGAAGTTGAGAAGCAGCTCGGATAAGCCGATATGCGCGATGCGCCGGGATGAGCGCGGAGCCGGAGAGCCTCAGCTCTCCGACTCGCGCGGGAAGTCTTGCGATACCGATCGACGGGTTACGCGTTCTTCTTGCCGGCGCCGTTGACGGGTTCGATCGCGTCGAGCAGCCGCAAGGTCATCTCTTTCTGGTTCTCGATCACGCGGCCCCAGAGCCGAAACGCCGACTCGGCGACCGCGCGCGAACGCGGCAGATCGATCGGCAGCGGCAGCCGGAAATTCGGCCTCGATGCGCCGAAGGCCTTGGCTACCCGCTCGATCGCCGTGACCGTCCAATCCTGGGCGGTATGAATGTTATCGATCAGATCGTCCACTGCGCTCTCAACAGTCTTTACGTAGTCCATGCGGACCTCCTTGATGGTTGCTGTTCGGAATATAATGCCTCCTGCTTGGTAAATCAAGCAGTCCGCATAAAAAATGTTGCGCGGCCGCGGGGCTTCTCGCTAGATAGACCTAGCACGTGCTATATTCGCTGATATGGCGCGCAAACAGTCCCGGCACTACCTGGGAGACTTCATTCGCAACCAGCGCGAGATCACCCGGCTGTCGCTCCGGCAACTCGCCAATCTCGCGCACATCTCGAATCCCTACTTGAGCCAGATCGAGCGCGGCTCTATCAGCCCTCCGCCAGCGTGCTCAAGGGGATCGCGTCCGCGCTCGGCATCCCGCCCGAAAAGCTCTATGCCGCCGCGGGCTGGTTCGATGCGAGCGAGAGCGACGAGCATAGCGTCGAGACCGCGATCAGAACCGATCCGCGCCTGACCGCGAGCCAGAAAGAGGCGCTGATCGCCGTATATCGCGGGTTCCTCGAGGAAGCCGAGTGACCCTACGCCGTCGCGATCAGAATTCCAGCGTCCTTGGTGATCCGAATCGAACCGTGCGCCGCGAGTTCCGCTTCGATGAAACTCCGCAGCGTGGATTCCTGTTCGTCCGATGCGGTACGCCGCACCGAAGTTGAGTTCACGTAGTCCATCAACGGCTTCGCCTCGTTGACGACCAACGAGTCGGGATAGCGGACGACCTCGACCCTCCCGAAGCACTCGCGCATCAAGTCGTAACCGGTTTCGAGGCCGAAGCGCGTCGCCGCCCTGTCCACCTCGGCGACGCCGAAGAACCGCCGTACCAGGTGGTTGAACTCCTGCATGTTCGCCCGGCTGAACGTCGCAGCGTAGCAGGGCGCTCCCGGCGCCAGCACGCGCCGAATCTCGCTCAGCGCGCGCGGGATATTGGGCACGTGGTAGAGCATGTGATTCGCGATAACGCCGTCGAAGCTGCCGGCCTCGAAGGGAAGCGCCTGCGCGTCGAGTTGCATCAGCGCGAACGGCCGCTCGATCGTGGCGATGTTGGTGCGCACCTCGTCGATCATCCCCAGCGAGAAATCGGAGAGGGTTATTCGCCATCCGGGTGGGATTCGTCCGGCATTGCGCGTCCACAACAGAGCGGTTCCGGACCCGAGTTCGAGGACTCTGGCGTTGTCCGGCAGTTGCAATCTGTCGAAGATCCAGCGGAACATCCCGTAGCGGTTGGTGCTGAACCGCGAATGGAGCCGGATTCGCGCGTTCAGGTTCGCGCTCGTCTTGTATTGCTCGCGAACGAGATCGCCAGGATTCGTGGACATGGAGAGAATGCTAGCTGTCCATCGGAGCGCATTCAAAGCAATCGGGTTGAAGATGTGATCTTCCATATCGTGAAGCGCAGTGAGTGGGACCGGGCGCGCGATCGTGGAGTCTATTCTCCGGCGACGCTCGACGCAGAGGGGTTCATCCATTGCTCGACGCGCGAGCAAATCCTCGAAACCGCGAGCCGCTTCTTTGCCGGAGTGAGCGGCCTGGTCCTGCTCTGTATCGAGGAGCATCGCCTCACCGCGCGGCTCGAATACGAGGCGCCGGTCACTCCTGACGACGCTCGCCGGGCGGAACGCTTCCCCCATATCCACGGCCCGCTCAATCTCGACTCCGTGGCGCGAGTGGTCGATTTCCCATGCCGGCCCGACGGTTCGTTTCGCCTGCCCGCGGCGCTTCGCGAGCCGACCAAGTGATGGCGCTCGCCGGTCCAACTTGACATCTGATGCGTTCGCGGCGGACGCTTTGGGCGTCCCCGATGCGGAGGGCGCCAATGGAACTGAAGAACCTGATTTTCGACAAGGCCGCGATCGCAACCATGACCGTGAACCGGCCGGCGGCGCTCAACGCGCTCGACCGGCGCGTGCTCGAAGAGATTGCCCAGGTGCTGCGCGACGTTCGCCATAATCCCGCCGTGCGCGTCCTGATCGTCACCGGCGCGGGCGATCGGGCCTTCGTCGCCGGCGCCGATATCGCCGCGATGGCCGAGATGTCAGCGGTCGAGGGTCTCGAATTGTCCCGCCTGGGACATCGCGTGATGCAGACCTTCGAGGACCTGCCGATCCCGGTAATCGCGGCCGTCAATGGTTTCGCGCTCGGCGGCGGACTCGAGCTCGCGCTGGCGTGCGACCTGGTAATCGCGAGCGAGAAGGCGCGCTTCGGTCAGCCCGAGATCAACCTCGGCCTGATTCCCGGCTTCGGCGGCACTCAGCGGCTGCCCCATCGGATCGGCCACGTGCGCGCACGTGAGCTGGTCATGAGCGGCGATATGATCGACGCGAAAACCGCGCTCGAATTGGGTCTGGTCAACGCGGTCGTTGCGCCGGGCGAGTTGATGGCCGAAGCGCGCAAGCTGGCCGGGAAGCTCGCCGCGAAGCCCGCACTTGCGCTGCGCCAGGCGAAGGCTGCGCTTCGCGCCGCTGCGACGGTCGAAGAGGACGCAGGTCTGCGCTTCGAGCAGGAAGCATTTGGCGTGGCGTTCGCGAGCGCCGATCGCGTCGAGGGAACGCGGGCGTTCCTCGAAAAGCGCCCGCCCAAGTGGCAAGGTAAGTAGGAGATCCTGACCACGAAGCACAAAGACACGTAGGCAAGACTTCAATCTTTGTGACTTCGTGCCTTTGTGGCTGATTCGCCTGGTTTTGCTAAGCTGAGAGCGGGATGGACCTCGAACTGAGCGACGATCAGCGGCGCGCGCGCGATACCGCGCGGCGCTTCGCCCGCGAACGCCTGGAGCGCGTCGGGGTTGAGGCCGACCGGACCCATCGCTTCCCCGCTGAGGCGATCGCGGAGCTCGGCAAGCTCGGCATGCTTGGCGTCTTCATCCCGAGTGAATATGGCGGCGCGGGACTCGACCAGGTCAGCTATGCGCTGGTGATCGAGGAGCTGGCGGTGGAATGCGCCTCGACCGCGGTTATCGTGTCGGCGCATTCTTCGCTGGCCTCCTGGCCGATCCTCGGGCTCGGCAGCGAGGCTCAGAAGCGGCGGTTCCTGCCGAAGATGGCGTCGGGGGAGCATCTGGGATGTTTCGCGCTCACCGAGCCGCAGGCCGGCTCCGATGCGGCCGCGCAGAAAAGCCGCGCGATCCGCGACGGCGACTCATACGTAATCAACGGCACCAAGAATTTCATAACCAACGGCCCGGAATCCTCGATCGCTATCCTGTTCGCCAGCACCGCGCCCGATCGGCACCATCATGGAATCAGCGCCTTCATCGTCGATACGCGGTCGCCCGGATGGAGCGTCACGCGCGTCGAGGACAAGATGGGCATCCACGCCGCGCACAGCGCGCAGATCAGTCTCACCGATCTGCGCGTGCCGCGCGACAATCTGATCGGTGCGGAAGGCGAGGGCTTCAAGGTCGCGATGAAGACGCTGGACGGCGGCCGGATCGGGATTGCCGCGCAGGCGGTCGGGATCGGGCGCGCCGCGCTGGAGGCGTCGCTCAAGTACGCCGCCGATCGGCGCGCTTTCGGATCGCCGATCGCGAGCTTCCAGGCGATTCAATGGAAGCTCGCCGACATGGCGGTCGAAATAGACGCGGCCCGCCTGCTCACGCTCCAGGCCGCGGCGCTCAAGGATGCGGGTCGGCCTTGCACGCGGGAATCCGCGATGGCAAAGCTGTTTGCGGCCGAAGCCGCGATGAAGGCGGCGACCGAGGCAATCCAGGTCCACGGCGGTTACGGCTACACCAAGGAGTTCAAGGTCGAGCGCTATTTCCGCGACGCCAAGATCACAGAAATCTACGAGGGCACTTCCGAGGTGCAGCGGATCGTGATCGCGAACCACGTGCTCGGCAACCGGTGAGAGAATCGTGAGCGACAAGCGCAAATGGCTCGAGACCACCTATCGGCAGGCGCGCGAGCGGCCGGCGCGATTCTCCACCGTCTCGGACATGGAACTGGACCCGCTCTACACGCCCGAAGACGTCCCCGCCGACTACCAGAGCGCGCTTGGAAATCCCGGCGAGTATCCGTACACGCGCGGCGTCTACGGCTCGATGTACCGCGGCAGGTTGTGGACGATGCGCCAGTTCGCGGGCTACGGACTGCCCGAGGACACCAACGCGCGCTTCCATTTTCTGCTCGGCCAGGGGCAGGACGGACTCTCCACCGCGTTCGACATGCCGGTCCTGATGGGCTACGACGCCGACCACGAGCGGGCCCGGGGCGAGGTCGGCCGCGAGGGCGTCTCGGTCACCTCGATTCACGACATGGCGCGGCTGTTCGATCGAATCCCGATCGGGCGGATCACCACCTCAATGACGGTGAACTGCTCGGCCTCGGTGATGCTCGCGATGTACCTGGTGGTGGCGGAGCGGAACGGGGTGCCGTGGGATCAGGTCGGCGGAACGATCCAGAACGACATGCTCAAGGAGTTCATAGCGCAGAAGGAATGGATCTGCCCGCCGCGCCCGTCGCTCAGGATCGTCACCGACATGGTGGAGTTCTGCGCCAAAGGGCGCCGCGGTTCCATCCGGTGTCGATTTCCGGCTACCACATCCGCGAGGCCGGCTCGACCGCGGTGCAGGAGCTCGCGTTTACGATCGCGGACGGAATCTGCTACGTCGAGGAGGCGCTCAAGCGCGGCTTCGCGGTCGACGATTTCGCGCCGCGGCTCTCGTTCTTCTGGAACCTGCACAACGACTTCCTGGAAGAGGTGGCCAAGCTGCGCGCCGCGCGCCGGATGTGGGCGCGCCTGATGAAGGAGCGGTTCGGCGCGCGCAATCCGCGCTCAATGATTCTGCGGGCGCACGCGCAAACCGCCGGCGCTTCGCTGACCGCGCAGCAGCCGCTCAACAACGTCGTCCGCGTCGCCCTGCAGGCCTTGGCTGGAGTGATCGGCGGCGTCCAGTCGCTGCACACCAACTCGATGGACGAAACGCTGGCGCTGCCGAGCGAAGAATCGGTCACGGTCGCGCTTCGCACTCAGCAGATAATCGCCGAGGAGAGCGGCGTAACCAACACCATCGATCCGCTCGGAGGCAGCTATGCGATCGAGGCGCTGACCGACCGTATCGAGCGCGAGGCGACGGAGTATGTCCGCCGAATCGACGAGCTCGGCGGGATGGTCCGCGCGATCGAGACCGGCTATCCGCAGCGCGAAATCGCGGAGGCGGCGTTCCTGTACCAGAAGCAGCTCGAGCGGGGCGTCAAGACCGTGGTGGGCGTCAACAAGTATTCCACGCCGGAAGAGATGCCGATCGCGGTGCTGAAGATCGATCCGGCTATCGAGGAGCGCCAGGTCCAGCGCGTGCGCAAGATGAAGCGCGAGCGCAATTCGGTCGCGGTGAGGGACGCGCTCAAGCGGGTGGCCGAGGCCTGCCGCTCGACCGAGAATTTGATGGAGCCGATTTGCGAAGCCGTCCGCAAGGAGGTTACGGTCGGCGAAATCAGCGACGTGTTCCGCGCCGAGTTCGGAATATACGAGGATCCGGGATGGATTTGATGGATTTGACAGATGGCGGATAAACGACTGCGAATCCTGGTGGCGAAGCCCGGACTCGACGGCCATGATCGGGGCGCCAAGATTATCGCCCGCGCCTTGCGCGACGGCGGCTTCGAGGTGATCTACACCGGCCTGCATCAGACCCCCGAGATGATCGCGCAGGCCGCGTTGCAGGAGGACGTCGACGCGGTCGGGCTGAGCGTGCTGTCCGGCGCGCACATGACGCTGTTTCCGGAAGTGATCCGGCTGCTCAAGGAAAAGGGCGTGGACGACGTGGCGGTCTTCGGCGGCGGGATCATCCCGGCCGACGACGCCGCCAAGCTCAAGGAGATCGGCGTCAGGCAGATCTTCACCCCCGGCGCCTCGACCGAGGACATCGTGAAGTGGGTGCGCGAGAACGTCACGCCCCGCCAATGAGGCGCACACCTCACCCGCCGTCGCGACGCTCCGGCACCCTTTCCCCCGCGCCGGTGGCGATGAAGGGAGAGGGACGGGGAGCGGTTCTTTCCTGATGAATTTCGACCTCACCGAAGAGCAGCAGCGGATACGCGATACGCTTGCGGCTTTCGCCGAGCGCGAAGTCAAGCCGCATTCGGCCGCGTGGGACAAGGCCGAAACCTTCCCGCGCCATGTCGTGGAGAAACTGGGCGAGCTGGGATTCCTCGGCGTTGCGTTCGAGGAGCGATGGGGCGGCGGCGGAGCCGACACGCTCTCGCAAGTGCTCGTGGTCGAGGGACTGTCGCGCTACGACGCCGCGCTCGGCCTCACCTGCGCCGCTCACATGTCGCTCGGGAGCGGCCACATAGCGCGGTTCGCCTCGGATGAGCATCGCGACCGCCTGCTGCCCGACATGATTCGGGCCCGGAAGCTCGGCGCGTGGTGCCTCACCGAGCCGGGTTCCGGCTCCGACGCGAGCGCGCTCCAAACGCGCGCGATCCGCGTCGGCGACGACTACTCGCTCACCGGCAACAAGATGTTCATCACCAACGGCACGGTCGGCGACGTGTACGTGGTCATGGCGCTCAGCGACTCGGGCGCCGGCCGCAACGGAATCTCCGCCTTCATCGTGGAGCGCGGCGCTCCCGGCCTATCGACGGGGCGCAAGATCGAGAAGCTGGGCCTTCGCGCATCGGATACCGCCGAAGTCATCTTCGATAACGTGGTCGTGCCGGCGCGAAACCTGATCGGGGAGCCGGGCGACGGCTATCGTCAGGCGCTGAAAGTGCTGGAAGCGGGGCGGGTCGGAATCGCGGGCTTCGCGGCCGGAATCGCGCGCGGCGCGCTGGAGGAAGCCGCCGCCTACGCCAGCCAGCGCACGCAGTTCGGGAAAAAGATCGCCGAGTTCCAGGCGATCCAGTGGATGCTCGCGGACATGGCGACCCGAATCGAAGCCTCGTGGGTCCTGCTTTGCCGCGCCGCCGCGCTCAAGGACCAGGGCCGCCCCTTCGCACGCGAGGCTGCGATGGCGAAGCTCTACGCCTCAGAGACCGCGATGTGGTCGACGATCAAGGCGGTCCAGATTCATGGCGGCTACGGCTATATGACCGACTTTCCCGTCGAGCGCTATATGCGCGACGCCAAGCTCACCGAGATCGGCGAAGGCACCAGCGAAGTGCAGCGGATGATCATCGCGAAGTCCCTGCTCCGCGACGGCTACCTGCCGGCGTGATCTCTCCCCGTCCCTCTCCTTTCAGGGAGAGGGTGCCTGAGCGTAGCGACGGCGGGTGAGGTGCCTCTCAGTCCAGCAAGTCCGCGCGAATCGCGTCGAGGTCGCCCGCGCTTAGCCCGATCGCGTCGCGCATGAAATTGTCGATTCCGCCGCGCTCGTCGATCGATTCGAACACCGGCTCGAGTTGCCGCGGCTTGAGCGGCATCTGATGGAACACGGCATTGCTCTCGAGAAAGTCGCCCACGACACGCTCGCGATCGACACCCAACAGTTCGAGCAGCATCGCCGCGCCTACCCCGGTGCGGTCTCGCCCGGCCGAGCAATGGAAGAGCAGCGGATAGACGTTGCGCTCGGCGAGGATTTTGAAAAATGCCCGCCAGTCGTCGAGGAACTTGGTCACCAGCGCGAGGTGTTCGCCTCCGGGCTCGTCCGACAGCGTCGCCGGATCGTCCGCGTCGAACCATCGATCGCCGATCGGAATGTGCTCCCATCGGACTGACTTTAGGAGCGTCTCTACGGGCCGGCCCAGGTTGGAGACCTCGACCCGGCTTTGCAGCGTCACCAGCGTGCGCAGGCTGAGCGAGTGAAGGGGGCTTTCGACCGGCAGCTCCGCGAGATGCGCCGAGCGATAGACCATCTTGCGCCGCACCCGGCGCCGGTGGCGCGTCGGGTGGCCGCCCAGGTCGCGGAAGTTGGCGCCGGCGAACTTGCGGAGCAGGTCGAAATCGACCACTACGCGGCGCAATTTTGCTGATTCAGTATTGCGGTCGCCCGCCACGTCCACACCTCATTACGCAAATTCTATCCGACGCCGCCGGACCGAGAAAGCTTGCCGGCTGCTTGATTCGTGTACCGTGGTTAATTACTAGACTTGAGTACATGAATGGTCTGCAGTCCGAAGCCGCGCCCGAGGCTCGCGTTGCGGTCTCGCGGCGCGAGCGCAAGAAGGAGCGCACCCGCCGCGAGATCTACTCCTCTGCTATGAAGCTGTTTTTGCGCCACGGTTTCGACTCCGTGACGATCGATGACATCTGCCGGGCGGCCGACGTCGCGCGCGGCACCTTCTTCCTGCACTTTCCGGCCAAGGAGTCGGTGCTCTACGAGTACGGCGCGCGCGCCAACCAGGACCTGGCCGCGATGCTCGGCATCCAGCGCGGCAGCGCGACCTCCGCGCTGCGGCTCGCATTGAAGACCCTGGCCGAGCGCGCGACCCGCCAGCCGGAAGTGATCTCGCTGCTGACTCGCGAGATCGTGACGCATCCGCCGCTGCTCGCCGGGCACGAGGAGCAGACCCGCACCATGGTGCAGTTGCTCGGCGCGGTGATTCGGCGCGGTCAGGCGCGGGGAGAGTTTCGCCGCAAGGTCGAGCCGCTCATCCCGGCGGTCGCGATCGCTTCCGCGTTTTTCGCGCTGGTTTACGAATGGTCGCGGCGCGGCGGCGAACTCGACATCGAGGGAGCAATCTCGCAAACACTTGACGTGGTTCTGAACGGCCTCGGCGAAGCCAGAGGTCATCAACGGAAAACCGCATAGCCGGAAAGGCGGAAATCAAGATGGCAAACACGCATGCGATTGTGATTGGCGGAAGCATGGCCGGCATGTGCACCGCGCGCGTCCTGGCCGATTTCTTCGAGCGGGTCACGGTGATCGATCGCGACTCGTTCCCCGAGGGCGCGATCGAACGCGCGGGAGTGCCGCAGAGCCGCCACGTCCATGCGCTGCTGGCGCGGGGGCGGTTCGAGCTCGAAGCGCTGTTCCCGGGCTTCGAGCGCACGATGCTCGAACGGGGCGCTCATCTGATCAATTTCGGCACCGACTTCGCCGCACTCAGGGCCGACGGATGGGCGCCGCGGCGCGCCGACGGTATCACCACGTTGTTCGCCAGCCGCCTGCTTATCGAAGCGATAGTCCGCGAGCTTCTGCGCAAGCTCCCGAACGTCGAACTGCTTGAGCGGAACGAGGCGGCCGGACTGGTGACTACGCGCAACGGCGCACTGCGGGTTGGCGGCGTGATGGTTCGTTCTCGCGACGGCGGGGCCGCGCGGGAAATCGCCGCTGACCTGGTCGCGGATGTGAGCGGCCGCTCCTCCAAATCGCCGGCCTGGATGCGCGAGGCCGGCCTCGAACCGCCGCCGGAGACAGTGGTCGACTCGTATGCCGGTTACAGCTCGCGATGGTTCAATGCGCCGGCGCCCGAGCGGCGGCCGCGCGAATGGTGGTGGAAGGGAATCTGGATCGATCCGAAGCTCCCCGAATATCTGAACGCCGGCGTCCTGTTTCCGCTGGAGAACAATCGATGGCTGGTCACGCTGGCCGGACTCGGCAAGAACTATCCGCCCAGTGACGAGCAGGGTTTCATGGAAATGCTGGACAGGCTGCGCTCGCCGATTCTCGCGGAGGCGGTGCGGCTGGCCGAGCCGATCTCGCCGGTTTATTCAAATCGCGCGATGGCGAACCGATGGCGCCACTACGAAAAATGGAACGCGCGGCTCGACGGGTTCGTCGCGCTCGGCGACTCGGTGTGCGCCTTCAATCCGGTGTACGGTCAGGGGATGACCAGCGGCGCGGTTTCGGCGATCATCCTGCGCGACTGCCTGCGCCGCCTCGGCCCGTCCAGTCCCGAACTTCCGTCCGCTTTCTTCGCGGCGCTCGCGCAATTCGCGGCCGGGCCGTGGGCGATGGCGACCGGGGCGGATTTCGCGGTTCCGGGCACGACGGGCGAGCGGCCGCGCCTGAACTGGCTTTTCGGCCCCGTCATGAGACGAATCTTCGAGGCCGGCAACGACGATCCGGTGGTGCGCGAGCGCCTCGGCGAGGTCTTTAACATGCTGAAGCCCCCGGGAGCGATGTTCGAGTTGCCAATCCTCGGGCGCGCGATGGTCGCGATGCTGCGCCGGACGATCCGCCGCAGGCGCCATCCGGGCGCTATTCCCACGATGCCACCCGCAGTCGAGCCCGCGGCGCCGTAGCGGAAAGGGACGCGCTCACGAACGACCGCGACCGTTCGCCGGCCGGTTGGAACATCTCTCGCTGGACCGGTTGGGTTGCGGCAGCGGGGCTTTAATCTGTCCCTCTGCGCTACGCCTTCCGAAAGCGCGACGGGAAATCGTCCTTGAAGGCCTGCTCGGGATGGAGTTTCTTCGCGCGTTCGATCAGCACGTCCTCGGTCTCCGGAATGTTGGGATCGGGAATGCAGCAATCCACCGGACAGACCGCCGCGCACTGTTCCTGATCGAAGAATCCCACGCACTCGGTGCACTTGTCGGGAACTATGTAGTAGATGTCGTCCTTGATCGCGGCACCCACCCGGCCGTCGAGTTCCCACTGCGCGCCACCCTCGTAGATCGCGGTGTTGGGACACTCCGGCTCGCACGCGCCGCAGTTGATGCATTCCTCGGTGATTACCGTCGCCATCCGGAGGGCTCCAAATTGTCCACTCGCCGCGCGAAAGAATATCCGCGCCTCAGCGGCGGAGCAACAGCTACTCGGGCATCGCGGCAGCGACCTGTCTGGCGAGCTCGATGAAGCCCTGGCTCGCCGGATGGTCGGGGTTTCTGAGCGCGATCGGCATCCCGAAGTCGCCGGCCTCGCGCACATCGATGTGAATCGGGATACGCGCGAGTACTTCGATGCCCTCGGCTTGGGCCATCCGGTCGGCGCCGCCTTTGCCGAACAGTTCGTCGCGCTCACCGCAGTCGGGACAGATGAAGTAGCTCATGTTCTCGACCACTCCGATCAGCGGGCAATGCACCTGGCGAAACATCCGGATCGCCCGCTCCGCGTCGAGCACCGCGACGTCCTGCGGGGTGGTGACGATTACGACGCCGTCAACCGCTACCTGCTGGGCGAGCGTGAGCTGTGCGTCGCCGGTGCCCGGTGGCAAGTCGACGATCAGGAAATCCTGTGCGCCCCATAGCGTGTCCTTCAGAAATTGGCGCACCGCGCCCATCACCATCGGACCTCGCCAGATAACCGGCATTCTTGTCGGTCACGAGAAACTGATCGAAATCAGCTTGAGGCCGTACTTCTGAATCGGTTGGAAAATTCTGACCGCCGGCGATCTGGGACGCTCGCCGGCGGCGCCGAACATCATCCGGAACCGACGGCCCATAGATGTCCGCGTCGAGCAGGCCGACCTTGTAGCCCAGTCGCGAAAGCGCGGCCCCCAGGTTCGACGCGACAGTCGATTTTGCCGACGCCGCCCTTTCCGCTCGCGACCGCCACGATATAGCGCGTGCCCTCGAGCCTGACCTTGCCGGTCTTCTCGCCGAGCCTCCGCCTCAGGGCGGCGGACACGGAGCTGCCCGACCTTGCCGACGCCGAGCCTCGTGCGTGAGTTCGCGACGGTGCTCGCGGCAGCTCGCTCATCACGTCATCGCGCGAGGTGGCCTGGCGAATCGTCAGCGTAAGCCCCCTCCGTCGGGAATCGGCGTGACTTCCTCGACCATCCTAGCGCGACGATATCGCTGGCGTAGCCGGAATACTTGACCCGGCCGAGCGCCCTCGAGGACCGCATCAACTGGCAAACCATACTCGGCACCGACGCGATTATCGCAGAGCGTTCCGAGGCGTGAAACTGCGCGAGCCTCGACTATCCCACCAGCGGCGCGAGACGGCGATCACGTCGCGCGCCTCGCCGCGATCCGCCACACGATCCCGCGGAGCAGGCATCTCGCGGACAAGGCCGCATCCCTGGCCCGCGTACAACGCCATCGCCTCGATCTCCGCCTTCGACGTAATCCGACGGCGTCATCACGGAATAGCGAACGAGATTGGCTTCGATACCCGCCCGCGCATCGTGGCGATCCCCTCTCCTTCGCCGGCACGTTTGCCCGTCGTGGGGCGTCCCGCCCCGATTCCCATTCCTTGACCATCGTGGTGCGAAGCACGCGATGGGGCGCGTCGGGCCATCCGATATCGAAGAGCGTGGTGTGAATCGTTTCCTCCGCGTGCGCCTCAATCACACTCCGTTTGTACAGCGGATGGGCGCGCCACTTCCTCCAGGCCAGAAAGCGCGTGCCGAATACCGCGCCGTCGGCGCCGAGCGCGAGCGCCGTGGGCCAACCCTCGCCCGTCAGCCATCCCGCCTGCGGCGAGCATCGGCAGATCCCCGATCGCGTCGCGCACCTCCGGAATCAGTGCGACGGTGGTGACGGTTCCGCGCACGTGCCCGCCCGCCTCGAAGCCCTGCGCGATTATCGCGTCGGCTCCCGCTCGCACGGCCTGCTCGGTTCCCGCACGACCGCACTGCCAGATTATCTTCGCACGGCCGCGCGCCCTCGGTATCCACTCGGCCGGATCGCCCCAGAAGAACGTGATGGCGTCGATCGGTTCGCGCATCACGGCTCCCAGAATTCCGGGCAGGATGAATGGCGCGAGCAGATTCACCGCCACGGGCTTGTTGGTCATGCGCCGCGCGGCGGCAATTTCCTCATGGATCGCGTCGGGCGTGAACCCCGCTAGCGCGATCGTGCCCATTTCCTCCGGCCTCGGAGACCGCCGCGGCCAGCCGCGCCAGCGCCACACCGCCGATCCCGGCCGACACGATCGGCAACTCGATACCGAACAGATCGCAGATGCGTGTCCCGAGCATCCGCCAACCCCCGGAACAGGGGTGAAGTTCAGAGTAGATTTTCCGAGACTGTCTCCGTTGCCCTATATCACGGCTCTCCGATGCGTAGTCCCACGAAATGACGCGTTCGGGACGAAAGCTCACGACCACGACCTTTTCTCCTTCCAGCGACTTCGCGTACGCCCGGCCGAGCTTCTCGCCGAGGTATGCGACCGCCATCCTGAGCGTCCGCGCGCTGTCGTCATGCTCCGCCATCGTTACCCGCCCCTTCAGAACCACTGCCTTGTACGGAGGGATTTTGGTGTCGATGCAAAGCGTGATTCGCGGGTCGCGCTCAAGGCAGCGATATTTGAACGAGTTCTTGCCGGTATGGAACACAATCTCTCCGGCTCGATACAACTCGTACCAGGTCGGGACCGCGTGGGGCGCGCCGTCGGCGCCGTGACCGCCACCACCGCTACGTTGGGCTGGCGCAACAACTCGTCGATCTTCTGTTTGGTCATCGGCACATATGCACTCCTCTCGGTGTTCGGGCCGCACTTGAACGATCTCACGCCTGACGCGATTATCCAAGCTGAGGTTGTGCGCCTTCGCCTTCGCGCTTATCGGCGTTGCCGCCGAATGTGCCCTCCTTCACCACGGACAGACCCCCCAACAGAAATTCCTCGACGCGCTCAACCGGGGAAACTCCGCCGAGGCCAGCGAGATCGGCTCACGATGACCCCCGACGATCGCGAGAAGTTCCGCCGCGGCGAGGGCCTCAGTCCCGCGGTCCCCAACCCGAAAAGGCGATGAAGATGATCGACGAGCAGGGGGCGAGCGGCGAGCCGAGGGGCCGCTCACGATTCGCCCGAACACGGGCGCCAGCCTGCTGGACCTGCCCGCCGCCACAAACGAATCGCAGTCGGGCGATCAGCAACCACCATGAACACGGATGCACACTAGTCAGTGTTCATCGGTGCTTAATCTCCGGCTATCGCCCCTTGAAAACGGGTTTGCGTTTTTCGCGGAAGGCGCGCGAGCCTTCGCGCACGTCCTCGGATGAATTGGTGATCATCACTGACAGCGCGGCGTCTTCCAGCGCGTTGGCAAGTGTCATCTCGCGCTGCTTGTACATCATCCGTTTCGCCATTCGGATCGCGAGCGGCGGGCCTTCCGCCAACTGCTTCGCCAGCTCCTGGACCCGGTCCTCGAGCTTTTCGTGCGCTACGACTTCGGTCACCAGTCCGAGTTCGAGCGCGCGATTTGCGTCGTAAACCTCGGTCAGCAACGTCATCCTCGACGCCCGAATCCATTCCCATCACGCGCGGGAAAAACCAGGCGCCGCCCTCGTCGGGCAGGAGCCGAACTTGAGCGCGGTATCGCCAAGCCGCGCCTGGTCCGACGCGATCCTGAAGTCGCAGCAGAGCGCGAGCGTAAGCCCGCCGGCTACCGCCGCACCGTTAATAGCCGCGATGACCGGCTTGTCGAAGCGGTTGAGGGAGAGCGCCAGACGGATGGAATCCTTCGCGCATCGAGCAGTCAGGCCCATCGGATGGCCCCGGAAGCGCGGCCTGGTTTCGGTTGAGCCGCTGATATCGCCGCCCGCGCAGAAGGCCTTGCCGGTGCCGGTGACTATCAGCACCCGGGTGTCGTCGTCCTGGCGCGCGAGATCAATCGCGGCAACGATCTCCTTGACCATCCGCTCGTGATAGCCGTTGTAGGTCTTCGGACGATTGAGCGTGATCTTTCCGATATGGTCGCGCGCGTCGTAGAGGATGTACTCGAAGTTCATTGGTACCCTCGCCTACCGGCCCGCAAATTTGGGTTCGCGTTTCTCCAGGAATGCCTTGACGGCTTCGCGATGGTCTTCGGTTCGGCCGGTCAGGTTCTGGCCCATCACCTCCCAATCGAGCATCGTGCGCAGGTCGGAGCGCAGCGCCTGGTTCAGGTTCGCCTTCATATATCGTAGGCCATTTGCGGACCGGCGGCGATCTTCTTCGCCAGAGCGTGGACCTCATCGTTGAACGACGCCTGCGGCACGACGCGGGTCGCGATCCCGAGTCGGAGCGCGTCTTCGGCGCCGACGATGTCGGCCGTGAAATAAAGCTCGCGCGCCTTGGCGGTGCCGACCAGCTGGGTCAGGAAGTAGCTGCCGCCGTAGTCGCCCGAGAAGCCCACGCGCGCGAAAGCGGTGGCGAAGCGCGCCCCTTCGGAAGCAATCCTGATATCGCAGGCGAGCGCGAGGCTCATTCCCGCGCCAGGCGGCGGCGCCGTTGACCGCAGCGATCGTCACGCGGGGCATTTCGTACAGCAGCGCCGATGCTTCCTCGCCTCTTCTCAGGCGTGCGACGCTTTCCCTCCAGGGTCCAGCGGCCGGCCGCTGCCCTCGCTGCGCTCGCGCATCCCGCCGATATCGCCGACCGAGCAGAAGCCCCGGGCCAGCGCCAGTAAGCACGACGCAGCCCACGTCCTTGTCGGCCGACGCGCGGGTGAGTTCTTCGACTAACGCGCTCACCATCGACTCGCTGAGCGCGTTCAGCTTGTCCGGGCCGGTTCATGGTCAGATACAGCACGCCGTCGCGCCGCTCTGTGAGCAGATGGTTCCGGTGGACATCAGAGTATCCTCCGCGAGTTTGGATTCGATTCCGTAACTACTTCAGGCGCGCGACGCTGTCGAGGGCGGCAGCGACCGCCTGGGTACCGTCCAAATCGTGGCCGAGCGCCGAAGCCGCGTTGAACATCGAGGTCATCAGCGCGAGACCGGGCAGCGCAAGGCCGCTCTGACGCACCGCTTCGGCAACCAGGCGCAGGTCCTTGCGAATCAGTTTGACGAAGAAGCCGGGGCGGTAATCGTGCGCGACGATCTCGGCCTAGATTGCCAGAATGCCAGGAAGCGGCGGCGCCTGCGCCGATAGCTTCGACACACCGCCGGATCGAGTCCGCCGCCAGCGAACAGCAGAGCCTCGGCCGCCGCTTCGAGCGTCAGGGAAACGGCGATCTGGTTGGCAAGCTTGGTCATCTGGCCCGCGCCCGACGGACCCATCCAGGTGACGCGCTTGCCGAGCCGCTCCAGGAGCGGGCGGGCGCGCCGATGGAAAAGGCCGCCTCGCTGCCGCCTGCCATGATCGTCAGCGTGCCCTCAATGGCGCAGGCCTCTCCGGCGGGAGACCAGCCAGACCAGGCGGCAAAACATCGCCAGCTGCCCCAGCGAAGCGCCCGGCGATTTCGCGTTCGGCGGCGGGAGCGACGGTGCTCATGTCGATCACGAGTTGGCCGGGATGCGCTTCCGGCTCGATGCGCGCCGCGACCGCCTGAACGTCGGGAGTGTCGGGCACCATGATGAAAACGGCTTCGGCACCGGCCACGGCCTCGACGGGATCGGCGCATACCGTCGCGCCGTCCAGGGAGAGCGCGCGTGCTCTCTCCGGGCTGCGATTGAACACCTTCACGCGATGGCCCGCGTGGAGCCACAGGCGCACCATCGGCGCGCCCATGATGCCGGTTCCGATCCACGCGATTACCACGGGCTTGCCTCCCCTGTCGCACCGGCCTGCGGCCTGTGATCTCTGGTCGCTAAGCGGCGGCCTTCGCAGTCGCGCCGACCGAGCCTTCCTCGGCGATCGAGCCGCGCTTGGAGAACATCACCGCGACGCCGAGCAGCACGATCGACAGCACGACAACGATCACGCGTCCGGCGGTCACTTCAGAGATCAGGATTCGGAGTAAATGGAGCGGCGAGGATGGCGACCAGGTTCATCACCTTGATCATCGGATTGAGCGCGGGACCGGCCGTATCCTTGAACGGATCGCCCACCGTATCGCCGACCACTGCGGCTTTGTGGACGTCGGTTCCCTTGCCCCCCAGGAACCCATCTTCGATCTTCTTCTTGGCGTTGTCCCAGTTGGCCCCCGCGTTCGACATGAATACGGCCAGCAATTGGCCGGTCAAAATCGCGCCGCCGAGGAATCCTCCGAGTCCGCCCGCACCCAGCCCGAAAGCAACCAGCAACGGGGCGAAACAGCCGATGCCGGGGCCGAGCAGTTCCTTTGCGCGGTCGCGGTCACGATATCGACGCATCGGCTGTAGTCGGGCTTTTCCTTGTACTCCATTATTCCCGGATGCTCGCGGAACTGGCGCCGCACCTCGACAACCACCTGGAAGGCCGCGCAGCTGGCCTTGATCGCGAAGCTGCTGAACAGGAACGGCACCGCGCCGCCGATCATCAGACCGACGAAGACCGTGGGCATATTGATCTGGACGCCGATCGCGCCGAGATGCGCCTCGTCGATGAACGATCGAAACAGCGACACCGCCGCGATCACCACGGTCGCGATCGCCAGCCCCTTGGTCAGCGCCTTGGTGGTGTTGCCGATCGCGTCCATCCAGGACAGCGTGCGCGAGGCCTCTTCCTGGTGTACGCCGCTCATCTCGAAGATTCCGTGGGCGTTGTCGGTGATCGGTCCGTAGGTGTCCATCGCGAGGATGAAGCCGGTGGTCGTGAGCAATCCAGACCGGTCAGCGCGATCCCATAGAACTGGAGCGCGAGCGATTCGTGGAAATCACCATCGCCCCGATTATCGCGAGCGCGATCATCACCAACGCCCCGGCGCCGCCAGCAAGAATACAGCCCCTCCGCCATTCCGGAAAGGATCAGCGTGGCGGGTCCGGTCTTCGCGGCGGTCGCGGTCTCGGTGACGGGTCCGCGATCGGGATGGGTGAAATAGTTCGTGAGCCACAGGGTGACGACTGCGAGCACGATGCCGAGGGTCGCGGCGCAAGCAAAGCGCAAAATACGGCGCGCCGGTGCGAGGGTCGTCGAGATAGAAATAATTGACGATGAAAAATCCGACTACAGAGGCGGCCGCTGAAGTCATGTATCCGGCGTTGATCGGCCGCATCGGATCCTTCATCGCGGTTCCAGCGGCACCCTCACCGCCAATATCCCCAGGATCAAGAACGCCGACCGCGCGCAGGATCAGCGCGAAGATGATCAGCTTCATCGCAAAGGCGCCCGCGCCAGCGCCGTACAGGGCCAGGAAATATCCTTGTCGCTGACGCATCCCACGGCCAGGATAATCGCGGCGACCAGCGTGACCTCGTCAGACTCGAAGACGTCCGCCATCCCGGCGCAATCGCCTACGTTGTCGCCGACGTTGTCGGCAATGGTCGCGGCGTTGCGGGGATCGTCCTCGGGGATTCCGGCTTCGACCTTGCCGACCAGATCGCCGCCGACATCAGGCCACCTTGGTGTAGATTCCGCCGCCAACGCGCATGAACAGCGCGGCCAGTGACCCGCCGAAGCCGAATCCGACCAGCACCTTCATCGCGTTTTCCTGAAAGATCAGGAATATGATGGTCACTACCAGCAACCCCAGCCCGACCGTGAACATTCCGGAGACGCCGCCCGCCTGGAACGCCGAGTTCCATCGCGTCCTTGAAGCTCGTGAGCGCGGCGTTGGCGCTGCGGACGTTGCCCTTGACCGCCAGCCACATGCCACACCGGCGCCATAGGAGGCGCTGACGCCCATGAAGAACGCGACCGCGATTCCGATCGGCAGCGTC